>JAFDZV010000039.1 GCA_018266795.1 Bacteroidota bacterium
TTCCGCACGACGGACGTGACCGGTATCGCGAATCTTCCGGCCGGCACCGAGATGGTGATGCCGGGTGACAACGTCGACGGTCTCACCGTCGAACTGATCACTCCGGTCGCCATGGAGGAGGGCCTCCGCTTCGCTATCCGCGAGGGTGGCCGCACGGTGGGCGCAGGTGTCGTGACGAAGATCATCGAGTAAGCTCGAGAGAGATTACGACAATCGAATGCCCCTTCCGGCATCTGCCGGAGGGGGCATTGTCGTTGGTGCCCAACGTCCAGCAGGCTCCGGCGCGTGACCGGTACGGATCGCCGCCGCTGTGTGGTACGGAGCTTCCGCGCCTGCGTGCGATTCACATACGGCCTGCCGATAACAACCGGGACGTCCGCCATCACCTGCTCGTGCGTTCTCCCGATCGGCCGCAGTGCGCGATGACATGGAGGGGTCGGCGGGAGCAGATCGTTCCACATCAGCCACGTGAGGCCAGCCCGCAGTGATCGCTGTGACTTCGCTGCGTCCGCCTTGCAACGACCATGGATGGTCGTTGCAGAGGAATACTCTGACATTGTCGGGGGTAGGTTTCTCGCGACGAGGCATGCCGAATGGCGCGTGCGATAAATGCCAACTCCGTCCTCCACTGAATTGCGTCCGCACGTGTAACCGGAACGTGGGTCTGGGGTATATAACAACAACGCCCACCCGGCATCAGCCGGATGGGCGTATCAGTAAGGAGCTTGATTGTACGTGTGTGTTGACGCTAAGCAGTAGTCGAGTTGCCGCCGCGCTCTACGAAGCGGCGCCACAGCTTGGTGTATGCCTTCGTATCATACCAGACATCGAACGGAATCTGATAGCGGATGGTGCCGTGGATGTCCAACAGGATGCGGTTACCGTGACGATCGACCATCTCTGGCTGGCGCCAGTCGATCATGTTGACAACCTCAGGCCAGTTCTGGGTTGTCACCGGAACAACAGACTTCTCCATTGCGAGGGCTCCGAAAAGGGTGAACGGGATGTTTCACGCGCCGGCATCACTGGAGACCTGCTGCCGGCATGGAAGGAACGTGAATGAGAGGCGTTCATGCAGATTGTCAATGGGCGGGTGGGCCACGCCCGAACGATGAGAACCGATGTAAATATAGCGTAATCTTGCAACGGATTGCAAGCATTCGAAGCCGTATTCGAATGATAGTTGTTTCAACGCCTAATCCTCGCACGAACATGGGAGGCACCTGCCGCAGCGTGTGGTGCAAGGTTCGCAGCGCGATCCGTTCGCCCGTCTGCGGCCCGCTCTGTGTTCGAGAGGGAACGGCCGGGGAGGCCCGCCGGCGAAGTGATGGAACCGGCTGCATCGCCCGCATGCAGGGAGAGCTCGCAGGGAGTGCGGGTTCGTCACAATGCCGGCGTCGTGAACCGACACGATGCCGGTGGTTCGCCCTTCGAACCACATCATCGCCATCCAGCCGCATCATTGCCCCGGGACGTCATGGCCATCGAACCGAATCATCGCGGCGCGAGATTCCGACAGGGTGATCCAGCGTGATCTGGTGATGTGGGTAGAGGGAGACCGCTCACGTTCCGGAGCGGATGAGGAGGCTGTGCGCATGGCGAGCGCGGCCGGCGCGAGCCGGATGCCAGCGGTGAGGCGCCGGAGGACGGTCCGTCTGAAGAAGCCTGCCTCGTGGGCTCCCGCGGCGCCGCGGGAGCCCACGCCGGGTTGGCGGTGGCCCGCTGCCGCAGGCTCCACGCGACGTCCAACCCGGCCATTCGCCGTCGGCCGCATCGAATCCGGCCTGGAGAACGACGCGCCCGGAGCGCGCCCGCGCAACCGTCGCGTTACATTTGGGCACCATATCACCCAAAACGCATGGCATTCCGCTATTGCACGGGGCTTTACCATTACCGTATATTTGCAGGCTTTGTAATTCAAGCGACTCGCGAAAGTGTGAGTGTAACCTGCCAACTCTTCGATCCTACATGCGGAGAAAGTGGCAGGCGTCAACGGGAAGAATGGCGAAGGAACGCGGACCCGGTGCAAGGCCGGGTAGATGAAGCAGCCTCCGTACGCAGCTTCGGTTCCACCGGCCAGCCCAGCATGTTGAACTCGCACGATAGGTTGTAGTGCGTACCAGTCCGGCACACTTCATATGCCGGCCGGCTCACCTCCTGAGCCTCCACGCACGCCGTATGTGAGCGCATAATCGACGAGCGAACATTGATGACGCGGCTCGGTGCCGGGCGGGAACCAGTTCTGCCGGCAGCGAGGGTTGTCTGTCACCCGTAGCCGGGACGAGATCAAGAACATTCAATTTCGGAGCAAGCGAATACAGTGGCTGCCCAGATTATCCGCATCAAGCTGAAGTCGTACGATCACAACCTGATCGACAAGTCGGCTGAGAAGATCATCCGCACCGTCAAGCAGACCGGGGCAATCGTCTCAGGTCCGATTCCGCTGCCGACCGAGAAGACCATCTACACGGTTCTTCGCTCACCGCATGTCGACAAGAAGTCGCGCGAGCAGTTCGAGAACCGCTCGCACAAGCGTCTGATCGACATCCTCAACTCGACGCCGAAGACGGTGGACTCGCTGATGAAGCTGGAGCTTCCGGCCGGTGTCGACGTCGAGATCAAGGTTGACGCATAAGCAGCGGCAACCATGGCGGCACCGCCGCCGATGAGCACACGAAGTACTTCCATCAAGAACTTTAGATCAACACGAACGCGATGGCCGCGCTACTAGGCAGAAAGATCGGAATGACCGGCATCTTCAACGAGCAGGGAGTCTATATCCCGTGCACGTTGATCGAAACCGGTCCCTGCACCGTAGTTCAGGTGAAGACTCAGGAGAACGATGGCTACGAGGCTCTGCAGCTCGGCTTCGGCTCCAAGTCCGCCAGGAACGTCAACAAGCCGGAGATGGGGCACCTGAAGAAGGTGGGAGCCACGCCGGTTCGCGAGCTGCGCGAGTTCCGCACGTTCGACGTTGCGAACTTCAAGCCGGGCGATGTGATCGCCGTTGGCGATGTGTTCGCGGTTGGGGACAAGGTTCGCGTCACCGCCACGAGCAAGGGGCATGGATTTCAGGGTGTCATGAAGCGGCATCACTTCGGTGGCGTCGGCATGCAGACGCACGGCCAGTCCGATCGTCAGCGTGCCCCTGGTTCGATCGGCGGGTCGAGCTATCCCTCGCGCGTCTTCCCGGGAACCCGGATGGCCGGCCGCATGGGAGGCAAGCGTTCCACGGTGCGTAACCTTCAGGTGGTGGCCGTGCTCGCCGAGAAGAACGTGCTCGTGGTGAAGGGAGCGATCCCCGGTGCTCCGAACAGCATCGTCGAGATCGTCAAGCACTAGCCGATATGCGCAACCGCCGGTTTGAAGTTCAAGGGCAAACGAACAGAGCAATGACTATCAATATTCTCAGCAAGGACGGCAATGTCGCCGGAACGATGGAGCTTCCGGACGAGATCTTCGGAATCGAGCCGAACAGCGCCGTCATGCATCAGGCCGTGAAGATGCACCTGGCCAATCGCCGCCAGGGGACCAGCAAGACCAAGGACCGCTGGGAGGTTCGCGGCGGAGGCCGCAAGCCGTGGAAGCAGAAGGGACGCGGCACGGCGCGTGCCGGATCCATCCGCTCCGGTGTATGGGTTGGCGGCGGCAACATTCACGGGCCCAATCCGCGCGACTACACGCAGCAGATGCCCAAGAAGATGCGTCAGCTTGCGCGCCGCTCCGCACTTGCCCTCAAGGCGAAACAGAACGAGCTGGTGATTGTTGACGACCTCAGCTTCGGCGAGGTGAAGACCAAGCCGTTTGCAGCGATGCTGGGCGCGCTGAACGCCTCGGGGAAGAAGACACTGGTGCTCCTGAAGGAGGCCAACGACAACACCCTCCGTTCCGGCCGCAACGTTGCCCGCTGCGACATCATGGAGGCGCGTAACGCCTCGACGTATGATCTGCTGAACAACCAGGTTCTGGTGCTCGATCGCGGTTCGGTCGAGATTCTGGTGGAGCAGTTGAAGAAGGAAGACTAACCTGTCAATCAATAGATCAGCGAGAATTACGATGAGGCAAGTACTCAAGAGCCCGATCCTGACCGAGAAGAGCTCGCTGCTCGCGGACAAGGGGCAGTACGTGTTCGAGGTGATCCCGAGCGCCAACAAGATCGAGATCCGCAAGGCGGTTGAAGAGCGCTACAATGTCGGGGTCACATCCGTTCGTACGATCACGGTGAAGCCCAAGCACAAGGTGCAGCTCACGCGCCGCGGATATGTCGCCGGCAAGACTGCCCGCGGCAAGAAGGCGATCGTCTCCCTCAAGCCGGGCCAGAAGATCGATATCGTCGGCGAACTGCCGACCGAAGAGTAAGCCGGACACAGCAACCCGAACGTATCGAGCCTTATTGGCGCTGGTAAATCCAGCAGCATGAGACGGCTACCACGATAGAGAACACGAGCGATATGGGAATTCGTATCAGCAAGCCGGTTACCAGCTCACGCCGGTTCTACTCCACACCGACGTTCGAGGAGATTACAACCTCGACGCCCGAGAAGTCGCTGCTTGCCCCTATCAAGAAGAGTGGCGGGCGCAACAACACTGGCCGCATCACCTCGCGTCATCGCGGCGGTGGTCACAAGCGCCAGTACCGCATCGTGGACTTCAAGCGGAACAAGCTCGGCGTGGAGGCAACGGTGAAGACGATCGAGTACGATCCGAACCGTTCGGCGCGCATCTGCCTGCTCGAGTATAACGATGGCGAGAAGCGCTACATCATCGCGCCGAACAACGTGAAGGTTGGCGACCGCCTGATGTCCGGGCCCGAGGTGGAGATCCGTGACGGCAACGCGTGCCCGCTCGGGAAGGTGCCGCTGGGCTCGTTCGTGCACAACGTGGAGCTGAAGCCGGGTCGCGGCGGTCAGTTGAGCCGCTCGGCTGGTTCCTCCGCCCAGGTTGTGGCGCGCGAGGGTGGGTTCTCCACGCTCCGCCTTCCTTCCGGCGAGATGCGTCTGGTGCGGAACGAATGCTACGCGACGCTTGGCGTTGTAGGTAACTCCGATCATGAGAACCTCTCGCTCGGCAAGGCCGGCCGTATGCGCTGGCTGGGCGTTCGCCCGCAGACACGAGGCATGGCGATGAACCCGGTGGATCACCCGAACGGCGGCGGTGAAGGCCGCTCGAAGTCCGGCGGTGGTCGCCAGCACCCGGAGTCGCCGTGGGGCAAGTATGCCAAGGGTTTGAAGACCCGCAAGAAGAAGAACAAGAGCAATCAGTACATCGTCCGTCGTCGCACGAAGTAATGCTCGGTGCACAGCCGGGATGTGATGCCCGGCAGGTTGATACCGTATCTGGAACACGTTAGCAAGAGATTCTCATGGCACGTTCGTTAAAGAAGGGACCATTCGTCGACGCCAACCTTTCGAAGAAGGTGGAGGGGCTGAACAATCAGGGACAGAAGCGCGTGATCAAGACCTGGGCGCGTGCATCGACGATTGCTCCGGACTTCGTGGGCCACACCTTTGCCGTGCACAACGGGAACAAGTTCATCCCGGTGTACGTTACCGAGAACATGGTAGGGCACAAGCTGGGCGAGTTCTCGCCAACGCGCACCTACCGCGGCCACGCCGGTGAAAAGAGGAAGTAGGGCGCTGCGCGCACGGGTATGTCACACGGAACATTCAGTTCGAGCAGCCGAAACGTACGGTTGCCTCTTTGGGAGATAGAAGACAATGGTTGAAGCTCGCGCTCTTCGCAGAAACATTCATTCCTCGCCGCGCAAGATGCGTCTGGTGATCGATCTGATCCGGGGGAAGAACGCCGCCGAGGCGCTCGGTATCCTTCGTTTCTCCTCGCATCATGCGTCGCGCGATGCGGAGCTCGTTCTCCGCTCGGCGATTGCCAACCTCATGAGCAAGGATGCCGATGGGAACATCGATCCGGACAGTGTCTTTGTCAAGGAGGTCTTTGTGAATCAGGGACCCACGATGAAGCGAATGCTGCCGGCTCCTATGGGACGCGCCTACCGCATGCGCAAGCGGTCGAATCATCTTACGATCATCGTCGCGGCGAAGTAGCGCGGAGCCCTCAGCGGCGGAGCATTCGGCGGCGGAGCATTCCGCGAGCGATGTGCAAACGATAATACAAGCCTGATAAAACGCTGGAGTCGTTTTGGGACAGAAAACTAATCCGATCGGTCTTCGCCTTGGCATCATCCGCTCCTGGGATGCCAACTGGTATGATGAGAAGAACTTCGCGGCCAAGCTGACTGAGGACACGATGGTGCGCAACTATCTGCGCAACCGTCTGAAGCGCGCGGGCATCAGCCGCATCGTGATCGAGCGCACGGCCAAGCAGATGCGCCTCACGATTCATACCTCGCGTCCCGGCGTCGTGATTGGCCGTTCAGGCAAGGAGATCGCGCAGCTGGAGGAAGAGGTGCGGCAGGTTGCCAAGAAGGACGTGAAGATCCTGATCCATGAGATCAAGCGTCCGGAACTGGATGCGTATCTGGTTGGGGAGAACATCGCGCAGCAGCTCGAGGGGCGTATCGCCTTCCGTCGCGCAATGCGCCAGGCGATCAGCTCGGCGATGCGCATGGGGGCAGAGGGAATCCGCATCATGTGTGCAGGTCGCCTTGGCGGCGCGGACATGTCGCGTACCGAACAGTACAAGGATGGCCGTGTTCCGCTGCATACGCTCCGTGCGGATATCGATTATGCACAGGTGACCGCGCATACCAAGCAGGGTGCGATCGGCATCAAGGTCTGGATCTGCAAGGGCGAGGTGCTCGGGCAGCAGGACCGCGCGATCTGACAGAGCGCGGCAGTTTCAAATCTCATCAGGCACGTACAGGTGCCGCGTACATACAGAGCAGAACCGCCGGGCCGCCGGCTCGTGAGCGGTGCTCCATGAGGGATTCGACCAATGCTTCTACCGAAAAGAGTCAAGTACCGCAAGACACAGCGTGGCCGCCGGAGGGGAAAGGCCTATCGTGGCTCCTCGATCGCCTTCGGCACGCATGCCATCAAGGCGATGGAGCCCGCATGGATCACCAGCCGCCAGATCGAGTCCGCGCGTATCGCGATCAATCGTGAGATGAAGCGCGACGGAAAGATTTGGATCCGGATCTTCCCGGACAAGCCGGTCACGAAGAAGCCTGCTGAAACCCGTCAGGGTTCGGGCAAGGGTTCGCCGGAGTTCTGGGTTGCGGTGGTGAAGCCGGGGCGCATTCTCTTCGAGGTGGCCGGTGTTGCTACGCCGATCGCAATGGAGGCGCTTCGCCTTGCCAGCCACAAGCTGCCGGTGAAGACGAAGATCATTACGCGTCCGGATTACGCCGGCGACGAGTCGCTTCGCTGAGTGAACCCGAAGCGCCGGCTGGAGCAGGCGACACGAGTTGCTCCGCTAAGAGAGCCTGAAGTGCCAACGAAGAACAAGCATCGATAGAGACATGAAGCCTACGAAACCTTCCGACCTGCGGGGCCTGAGCGACGGTGAGCTCCTGAATCAGATCAAGGACAACGAGCGCGCTCTTGTGGACATGCGCTTCAAGAAGGCCGTTGGTCAGCTCGAGAGCACGGCGGTGATTCGCATCATCCGGCGCGATATTGCGCGCCTGAAGACGATCCTCCGCGAACGCGAACTCGGCAAGACCGCATAACATCGATCGAGCATCCAGAAACGTTTTCGATTCTACTGATAGACGCCATGCAGGAAGAGAACAACCAGACGATGGAAGCGACCCCGGGCCACGATCCGCTGAACCTGATGCAGGATGCCTCGGCGGCTCCCGTTGACGAGACCCTTCAGCCGGCGGGCAGCCGGCGCAAGACCAGAACGGGTCTGGTGGTTTCCAACAAGATGAACAAGAGCATCGTGGTGGCTGTTGTTCGCCGCGTTCGTCATCCGCTGTACAAGAAGTACTTCAACAAGACGAAGAGGTACATGGCGCATGATGAGGCGAACGAGTGCAAGGTTGGCGATACGGTTCGTATCGTCGAGACCCGACCGATCTCGGCTCACAAGCGTTGGCGCCTGGACGAGATCGTTGTGCGGGCGAAGTAATACCACGCTCCGATGGTTGCCGGCGGGTCCGGTGAACCCTTGAACGGGGCGGGGCCTTTCGTGGCCGATGCGCGTCCCCAGTAGCGGTGTCAATCACGAATTAGCTCAATGTCCGCGCCAGCACCTGTGCGGCGGCGAGCCTGATAGGGAGAGAATCATGATTCAGGAAGAAACCAATCTCGTAGTGGCCGACAACTCCGGCGCGCGCAAGGTTCGTTGTATCCGGGTTCTCGGCGGTCACGACCGCCGGTATGCCGGGATCGGCGATGTGATCGTCGTGTCGGTGAAGAGCGCACTCCCCGGCGGCAACGTCAAGAAGGGTGAGGTCTCCAAGGCTGTGATCGTTCGTACACGCAAGGAGACGCGGCGTCGCGACGGCAGCTATATCCGCTTCGATGAGAACGCAGCAGTGTTGTTGAACAACCAGGGCGAGCCGCGCGGAACGCGCATCTTCGGCCCGGTGGCTCGCGAATTGCGCGATCGCAACTACATGAAGATCGTCTCCCTCGCACCGGAAGTTCTCTGAATCAGGCAATCGATCATCGTACCTCAGATATGAAGCAGACTCAGCATACAAAGCCCGCCCGGCTCCCGCGGATCAAGAAGGGGGATGAAGTTGTCGTCATCAGCGGCTCGCAGCGGGGAATGAACGGACGCGTGCTCGCGGTATATCCGGCGAAGAACCGTGTCCTCGTTGAAGGGGTGAACGTTGTCAAGCGTTCGTACAAGAAGGGAACCAACCCGAACTTCCCCGACGGTGGTATCTACGAAAAGGAGATGCCGCTCGACATCTCGAACGTGATGCTGCGCGATCCGAAGACCGGAGCGCCGACACGCGTCCGTATCGAGAGCGAGACCATGAGTGATGGCAAGGTGCGGCGTACGCGCGTCGCGAAGGCTTCCGGAACCGCTTTCAAGGACTAATAGCTGCGCAAGCTCTGCTGAACTATGGCAAAGGATAAAAAGAATCAGGATTCCCACGGCGCCCACGAGCCTACGGTGCAGGCCGTTGCTCCGCGTCTCATCGCGAAGTATCGCGAGCAGGTTGTACCCAACCTCATGAAGCGTTTCGGCTACTCGAACGTGATGCAGGCTCCGAAGCTTCTGAAAATCTCGTTGAACCGTGGTGTTGGCGATGCCGTTGGCGACCAGAAGCTGCTGCAGAACGCGGTGGATGAACTGCAGCACATCACCGGCCAGAAGGCAACGGTCACGAAGGCCAAGAAGGCCATCTCCAACTTCAAGCTGCGCGAAGGAATGCCGATCGGTGCGAAGGTGACGCTGCGCGGCGCAACGATGTACGAATTCCTGGACCGCTTCATCTCGATCGCCGTGCCGCGTATCCGCGACTTCCGCGGACTGCCGGACAAGTCGTTCGACGGCCACGGCAACTATACGCTGGGCATCAAGGAGCAGATCATCTTTCCGGAGATCGACGTGGACAAGGTTGGCCGTATCGACGGCATCGACATCACGTTCGTGACCTCGGCGAAGAGCGACGAGGAGGCGTACGCCCTGTTGAAGGAGATGGGGATACCGTTCCGCAAGCGTGAGGGCGCGGCTGCCTGAGAGGCGGCACTGCGCGGTGCCCTGCGGCGTGCAGGGTGAAGCCTGTGAACTACACGTTACTGAATCATAGAGCCTGACTCTGACTTATGGCAAGAAAAAGTTTGATCGCACGGGAAGCGAAGCGCCAGAAGCTGATCGAGAAGTACGCCGAGTTGCGCGCGAAGTACAAGGCCGAAGGGAATGCAGAGGCGCTGCAGAAGCTCCCTCGCAACAGCTCCCCGGTTCGCCTGCGCAATCGTTGCGTGATCACCGGACGTCCGCGCGGATTCTACCGCAAGTTCGGTCTGTGCCGTAATCAGTTCCGCCAGATGGCCCTCGATGGAAAGATCCCGGGCATCCGCAAGGCGAGCTGGTAAGCCTCTCGACAGTGATTTTCAACGACTAGCATATCCGAGAACAATGACCGATCCGATAGCAGACTTCCTCACCCGTATTCGCAATGCCGCGAACGCCCGCCACAAGGTGGTTGATGTTCCAGCCTCGCGGATGAAAGAGAATCTCGCGGCTATTCTGAAGGACCAAGGCTTCATTACGGACTTCCAGCGCGTGGATGAAGGTCCGCAGGGTACGATCCGGGTTGCTCTCCGTTATGTCAACGGCTCCCCGTCGATGCTCGGCATGCAGCGCGTCAGCCGCCCGGGTCTTCGTCGCTATGCCGGCGCAGGAGAGCTGCCGCGTGTGAAGAATGGGCTGGGCATCGCGATCATCAGCACCTCGCAGGGCTTGATGACCGACAAGGAGGCACGCACCCGCAAGGTGGGCGGCGAAGTCCTCTGCTATATCTGGTAATCACCGGCAAAGCGTTCATTGCGCGATGCAGGATGGTGGTCAGCAACGATGTGAGCTTCTCAACAGACTAGATCAAGGGTATAGACGTGTCACGTATTGGTAAACGGCCGATCGATCTGCCGAATGGCGTCACCGTCAACAGAGACGGGAACCTGGTCACGGTAAAGGGCCCCAAGGGCGAGCTCCGCACGGAGGTCAGCACGCTGGTTGATGTCGCCGTTGAAGGCAGCCAGATCAGTGTAACGCGTCCGAGCGATCAGGCGCCGAACCGCGCTGCGCACGGGCTAACGCGTACCATCCTGAGCAACATGGTGCAGGGTGTGACCGACGGCTTCGCGCGGAAGCTCGAGATTGTCGGCGTGGGGTATCGTGCCGAAATGCGCGGCAGTATCCTGCAGCTGAACCTCGGCTATTCGCATCCGATCATGTTCTTCCCTCCGGGTGGAATCCAGATCGCTGCGCCAACGGCCAACAGCATCGTTATCAGCGGCATCGACAAGCAGCTCGTTGGGCAGATTGCCGCGAAGATTCGCTCGTTCCGTCCGCCGGAACCCTACAAGGGGAAGGGCGTGAAATATGAGAACGAACAAATTCGTCGCAAGGCTGGCAAGTCCGCCGGTAAGTAAGCGTTCCGAACAACAGCGTACACGATTTCATAGAGCGTAGAGCATGAGCGCGAAAGGCAAGATCCAGCGTCGCAACAGGCGCAAGTTCCATATCCGCAAGAAGGTTGCCGGCACCGCCGAGCGCCCTCGCCTGACGGTGTTCCGTAGTCTGAAGCATATCTATGTGCAGGCTATCGACGACGTGAGCGGCCGGACCGTGGCGCAGGCATCGAGCCTGAACGATGCGGCGGTCACTTCGCTGCTCGGCGAGGCCAACGGCAAGATTGCTCCCAGCGTTGCCGTCGGGAAGGCGATCGCAAGCCGGCTCAAGGAACAGAACATCGCCTCGGCGGTGTTCGACCGGAACGGATATCTGTATCACGGCCGCGTCAAGGCCGTTGCCGATGGCGCCCGCGAAGCGGGGCTCCAGCTGTAGGCGGCGCGCCGAACGTTGGCGCCCGACTCGCCGATCCGTAAGGAAAAGCGTCGATCGCGAAAAAATCGGCTCATTCTAGTATCTTTGCGCTTCGCACTTTATTGAAGCGCCGATCAATTCACAGCAAACGCAGACAGGAACGTGGCAAAAGCAAAAGCATCCGAACTGGATCAACTGAAGGACAAGGTGGTCAACATCGCCCGTACCGCGAAGGTGGTCAAGGGCGGCCGCCGTTTCGGCTTCAGCGCGATCGTCGTTGTTGGTGACGGCAACGGTCATGTCGGCATCGGTCTCGGCAAGGCGAACGAAGTCTCGAATGCTGTGACGAAGGCGACCGAAGCTGCCAAGAAGAGTGTGGTGAAGATTCATCTGAAGGGGCACACCATTCCGCACGAGACGTACGGCAAGTACGGTGCCGGCAAGATTCTGATGAAGCCCGCCACTCCTGGAACCGGCGTGATTGCCGGTGGTGCGGCTCGCGCCGTGCTGGAGGCCGTTGGCGTCCAGGACATTCTCACCAAGAGCCAGGGATCGTCCAACCCGCACAACGCGGTGAAGGCAACCATGGAAGCGTTGATGAGCCTGGAGGATGCTTCCTCCGTGGCATCGCGTCGTGGCATCTCGCTCAACAAGGTTCTGAAAGGATAATCGCATCATGGCACAGCTCAAGATCACACAGATTCGCAGCGTGATCGATCGCCCGGTAAAGCAGAAGCGGACGATGGAGGCGCTTGGCCTCGGGCGTCCGAACACATCGCGCGTTCATAACGATACTCCGGAACTGCGCGGCATGATCCGTGTAGTCAACCACCTGGTCAAGGTCGAGCCCGCATGAGCCGTTGCGGTTCACTGTGAGCTACGACAACCAACGTAGTACATCGATCGAAAGAAGAATACAATCATGTCGAATCACTTAGGACTCCTTCACTCGCCGAAGGGAGCAACCAAGAACAAGCGGCGTATCGGCCGTGGTCAGGGTTCCGGACGGGGAGGTACTTCAACGCGTGGCCACAAGGGCCATCAGTCCAGATCCGGCTTCGGTCAGATTCCGAACTTCGAAGGCGGCCAGATGGCATACATCCGCCGCGTTCCCAAGTTCGGATTCACCAATCCGTTCCGTGTGGAGTACCAGACGGTGAACGTGAGCCGCCTTCAGGAACTCGCCGAGTCCGGTGCATTTGTCGACGGCGTTGTATCGCCCGAGGCTCTTTTCGCCCTTGGAGTGGTATCGAAGCGCAAGGTGCCGGTGAAGATTCTCGGCAACGGCGAACTCTCGGCGAAGCTTACCGTAACCGCACACAAAATTTCGGCCGCGGCTCGTACCAAGATCGAGCAGGCGGGCGGCACCGTGACTACCCATGAGTAGGCTTACCGAAGGTCTCCGGAACGTCTTCAAGATAGAGGAGTTGCGTCAGCGGCTCCTCTTTACGGGGTTGATGCTGCTCGTTGTTCGGGTTGGCTCGTTCATCTCCGTTCCAGGCATCAACGTGAAGGCCGTTCTTCACAACACGACGAGCGGCAGCAACACCCTCTTCGGCTTCTTCGACATGTTCGTTGGAGGCGCCTACACCAAGGGTGCCATCTTCGCTCTCGGTATCATGCCGTATATCTCTGCATCGATCATCGTGCAGCTTCTTACGGCCGTGATGCCCTACTTCCAGAAGCTTCAGCAGGAAGGGGAGCAGGGGCGCAAGCAATTGAACTCGATCACCCGTTATCTCACGGTTGGACTCTCGTTCGCGCAGGGCCTGGCAATCGCGCTCAGCCTTCAGTCGCAGAGCGCGGGGAATGTGCCGGTGGTGAACGAAGCTCTCCAGGGGGTGCCGTTCATGCTGATGGCGGCCACCATCTTCACGGCGGGTACGATCTTCCTTATGTGGATCGGCGAGCAGATCACCGAGAAGGGAATCGGCAACGGTACCTCGCTGATCATCTTCATCGGCATCATCGCGCGTCTGATCCCTTCCATCAGAGAGGAGCTCTCGCTGATCGCTTCCGGCACGCGCAACCCGATCGTGGAACTGGTGGTCGTCGCGGCGCTGCTTGGCGTGATCGCCGTCGTGGTGCTGTTCACACAGGCCATCCGGAAGATCCCGGTGCAGTACGCAAAGCGCATGGTGGCCGGAAAGACCTACAGCGGAAGCGGGCAGACATCGTTCATACCCATTCAGCTGATCACGGCGAACGTGATGCCGATCATCTTCGCCAGCGCCATCATGTTCCTTCCGAACCTGCTGGCAACGGCGTTTCCGGGTACCGGCATCTCGAGCTTCATCAATCAGAACTTCAAGAACACGGACCTGCTGCACAACATCGTGTTCGCGATTCTGATCATCTTCTTCTCGTTCTTCTATACGGCCATCGTGATCCAGTCGCGCGACGTGGCGGAGAACATGCGCAAGAGTGGTGGCTTCATTCCGGGCATCCGTCCCGGCAAGCCGACTGAAGAATATATCGATCGCGTGCTGGTGCGCGTCACGGTTCCGGGCTCGCTGTTCCTGGCGTTGATTGCAGTTCTGCCGGTGTTCATCGGCCTTCTCGGCGTCACCGGCAGCTTCGCAAGCTTCTTCGGCGGAACAACCGTGCTGATCATGGTGGGCGTTGCGCTGGATACGTTGAAGCAGGTGGAGGCGTATTTGCTGATGCGTCACTACGACGGCTTCATGAAGAGCGGAAAGCTTCGCGGGCGTCTGCAGCGTCAGATCGCTTCCAGTTGATAGGCTTCGGGAATATTGATTGCGAGGATAGTCGGCGAGTATGGCAACGGGCGGCGTCATAACGAGAGGGAAGACTCCTGAGGAGATCGCTCTGATCCGAGAGTCGAGCAGGATCGTGGCGGGAGTGCTGGCCATGTTGAAGGAGCATACGGTGGCCGGCGCCACGACGCTGAGCCTGGATGCGATCGCCGAGGAGTATATCCGCGATCACGGAGCGGAGCCGGCCTTCAAGGGATATGTCGTGCATGGCGAGGTCTATCCAAACACGCTCTGCACGTCGGTGAACGAGGCCGTTGTTCACGGCCTTCCGGACTCCAGGCCGCTTGCCGAAGGGGACATCGTATCGCTCGATGTTGGTGTGAAGAAGGATGGCTTCTACGGCGACAGCGCCGTTACCTATGCCATCGGTGATGTGGGGGAGATCGGGCGCAAACTGATGAAGGTGACCGAGGAGTCGCTCTGGCTGGGGATCGAGCAGGCTGTGGCCGGCAACCGGGTATACGATATCTCGCGCGCGGTGCAGAAGCATGTCGAGGCAAACGGCTTCTCCGTGGTGCGGGAACTGGTGGGGCACGGCATCGGCCGTTCCCTTCACGAGGAGCCTTCGGTGCCGAACTTCGTGCCGAGTCCCTTCCAGCGGCATCAGTTCAAGAATACCGCGTTGGTCGACGGCATGGTGATCTGCATCGAGCCGATGGTGAATGCGGGTTCCTACCGGGTGGCAACGCGGCCCGATCGATGGACGGTGGTGACGCAGGACGGGATGCCGTCCGCACACTACGAGCACACGATCGTTGTTCGCGAGGGCGCGCCGGAAATATTGACAACCATGGCTGCGCAGGTACCGAACGCTGCGTAATGCATCGCGGCTGCGACTCTCTGCGCCTGGTGATCACGGCTGCCGGCGACTTGCGGAGAGCGTGATGTCGCGGCCCGGATCGGGCGGGCGGTAACAGGCACATGCGATGCGCGTGGACCGAACGCCTGGCACCCTCAGCAGTGGCCCGATCTTCGCGGCCGATGAGGATGTTGAGCGTTGTGCCTCGCAGCGAGGCAGTTGGGGGGGACGGTTCTGACTGGACCGAAATCGATGGGCGAGTGCCGCTTCCATGTTATTCGCGATCCGGCCGGCGCAGCGCCGGCACAGGTTGGCGGTTGAACGTGAGCGGTGTGCGAGTGTAATGTTCGATACTCTATGGCCAAACAAACTGCGATCAAGGTTGATGGAGTGGTATCGGAAGTTCTTCCGAATGCCTCGTTCCGCGTGAAGCTGGAGAACGGCCACGAGATTCTGGCGCATATCTCCGGCAAGATTCGTATGAACTACATCAGGATCGTTCAGGGAGATCGTGTGGCCGTGGAACTGTCGCCGTATGATCTGGCAAAGGGGCGTATCACCTATCGGTATCGATAGGCTGCTCGTCCCGGGCGAAGCGTTTGAAGGAACCGACTGAGACAATTCGATCGCATTGTGTACTGCGCAAGCGATCGCAAATCACTTAAGAGCAATGAAAGTACGAGCATCGGTCAAGAAGATGTGCGACAACTGCAAGATCGTCAAGCGCAAGGGAGTTGTGCGGGTGATCTGCAAGAAGAACCCGAAGCACAAGCAGCGCCAGGGATAACCGCTATCGGCTCGGGGTTCGCACGCATCAACTGCCCAGGCGATCCGAATTGCAATCACACTTGAATCGAGGAGCTATACACGTTGGCACGCATCGCTGGAATTGATCTTCCCAGAAACAAGCATGCTCGCATCGGGCTCACCTATATCTATGGTATCGGGCCGTCGACGGCAGCGAAAATCCTTGAGAGCTCGAACGTCGAACCTTCGAAGAAGATCGGCGATCTGAGCGACGAAGAGGTGAATCGCATCCGCATGACCATCCAGAACGATTACAAGGTGGAAGGTGCAGCGCGAAGCGAGATGCAGTTGAACATCAAGCGATTGATGGATATCGGCTGCTATCGCGGGCTGCGTCATCGTCGCGGCCTGCCGGTGAACGGGCAGCGGACGCGTACGAATGCGCGTACACGCAAGGGACGTCGCAAGACGGTTGCCGGAAAGAAGAAGGCCGGCAAGAAGTAGAACCGGAACACTGATCGTGGCGGCAGGGAACGGGGTGCATGCGCCGTCCTGCCGTTTCACGGATCGAGAAGCTCGCAATCCGGAAGCAGTGTAATCATTGGGAACCCATGGCTAAGACTACTCAGCAGAAGCGTAAGAAGAAGGTCGTTGCCGAAGTCAACGGCAAGGCCTTCGTGAAGGCGACCTTCAACAACGTCATCGTGACGGTGACCGACATATACGGCAACACGCTCAGTTGGAGCTCCGCCGGCCGCAACGGCTTCCGTGGCTCGCGCAAGAACACGCCGTATGCGGCGCAGGTGTGCGCCGAGAACGCCGGCAAGGAGGCGTTCGACATGGGCCTCCGCAAGGTCGATGTCTTTATCAAGGGGCCGGGATCGGGCCGTGAAGCCGCCGTACGTGCACTTCAGCAGAACGGCCTGGAGGTTCTCACGATCACCGACATCACGCCGCTGCCGCACAACGGCTGCCGTCCTCCGAAGCGCCGCCGCGTATAACGCTGCCGCGTCCGGGCGCATCGCATGGAGCGCTCGCGTGCCGCCGACATCGGCGCGCGCATGAAGCCGCCCTGCACCCGATGCCGGTATCGCTCCGGCACCCGCCTCTGGAAAGTGTGAAACACGTCATTCAGATTCATACATCTCTCTCATGGCTCGATATACTGATGCGGTCTGCAAACTCTGCCGTCGTGAGCGGCAGAAGCTCTTTCTGAAGGGCGCCAAGTGCTACACGGAGAAGTGCCCGGTGGAGCGCCGGAACTATCCTCCAGGTCAGCACGGAGGTACCAATGCACGCCGTGCAAAGGTGACCGAGTATGGCCTGCAGCTGCGCGAGAAGCAGAAGATCAAGCGCACGTACCGTCTGCTGGAGAAGCAGTTCCGGTTGTCGTTCGAGAAGGCGAACCGTCAGCAGGGTATCACGGGTGAGAACCTCGTGCGCCTGCTGGAGACCCGTCTGGACAACATCGTCTACCGTCTTGGCTTCGGTTCGTCTCGCAATGCCGCCCGGCAGCTCGTGCTGCACCGTCACATTACCGTCAATGGCAAGTCCGTGAACATCCCCAGCTTCCATGTGAAGACCGGAGATGTTGTGCAGGTACGCCCGAAGAGCCGCAAGCTCGATGCGATTCATGATGCGATGAAGCGCGTCAACGATCGCTCGATCCCCTCGTGGGTTCAGCTCGACAAGGCGAACATGAAGGGCACTCTTCTGAACCTGCCGGAGCGTGCCGACGTACCGCTGAATGCCAACGAGCAGCTTGTTGTGGAGTTGTACTCGAAGTAATGCCGGTGCGCCGCGCGCAGGCGCGGCGTGGAGGCCCCTGCATGGCCGGCTTCGGCCGGCGAATCGGGTCTCAACTGGCAGGACTGGCGTTCGCTCCGGTCGGTAGCATATGATGCCCGTTGCTTGTGAATAATTCCTGACCACGAAGAGAAGAGAGGTAAGCTTTGACAGAGCAGATCACCGCGCCGATGAGCTCGTTCATGCAGATGCCAGAACGAGTGCAGGTTGATGAGTCCACGCGGAGCGAAACGTTCGGACGGTTCGTGCTCCAGCCGTTGGAGGAAGGTTACGGTGCTACGATCGGCAATGCCTTCCGCCGCGTTCTTCTTGCCTCGATTCCCGGATGCGCGATCTCCGCAATCCGGATCGACGGCGTGCTGCACGAGTTCCAGACCATCGAGGGTGTCAGCGAGGACATGGCCGAGATCGTCCTGAACCTGAAGGAGATCCGGATCAAGCAGCTCGACAAGAAGGCGACGAAGATCTCCTTCACGGTGACCGGTCCCGCCGACTTCACCGGACAGGATATCCAGAACGCCACGGAGGATTTCCAGATCCTCAATCCCGAACATCACATTGCGACGCTTTCCGATGGCGTGACGCTGAATGTGGAGCTGCGCATCAGCCGCGGCAAGGGCTACGTGCCGAGCGAGGAGAATCATCTTCCTGATCAGCCGATCGGTACCATCGCGATCGATTCGATCTTCACGCCGATCCTCAACGTTCGCTATCTCGTGGAGCCGACGCGCGTTGGCCAGAAGACCGACTACGAGAAGCTGACGCTCGAGATCACGACCGATGGTTCGATCACGCCGGAGGAGGCGCTGGCAACGGCGGCCAAGATCCTCCGCGACCACATTCAGTTGTTCCTCAACTTCGACGCCGAGGAAACCCAGATGGCGGAGGAGGAGGAGGCGCAGGAGGCCGAGGTTAGCCGCATCCGGCGGATCCTTCTGACTCCGGTGGACGAATTGGAGCTTTCGGTGCGTTCGCACAATTGCCTCAAGGCGGCGAACATCAACACGATCGCCGATCTCGTATCGCGCCAGGAGAACGAGATGTTGAAGTTCCGCAACTTCGGCCGCAAGTCGTTGGCCGAGCTTACGGACATCATCGATTCGTTCGGCCTCACGTTCGGTATGGACGTGGACAAATATCTCAAGGCGGAGGATGCCGCCGGGCGCGAGTAGTCGCTTTGCTGCGGCTTCCCGAAAAGCCGCAGAACGAAGCCGCTTCGGATAACAGTTTCGTATCACACTTCTGAGCAAGCCTCAGTGACGCCGGTCCCTATACAGGGCGGCTTAATACTGGAAGATCATGAGACATCGAGTAGAAGGCAGAAAACTCAAGCGGACCGCGAGCCATCGCAAGGCACTCCTTCAGGCGCTTGCCACGTCGCTCTTCCGTCACAAGCGTATCAAGACCACGGAAGCGAAGGCGAAGGAAGCGCGTCGCTTTGCCGAGGCGATCATCACGCGTGCAAAGCGTGCCCACCTTTCGGAGGTTGCCGGCACACCGGATATTCATGCACGCCGCGTGGTTGCACGCGACATTCACGATGCGGCAGTGGTGCGCGAGCTGTTCGGTGAGATTGCGGCGAAGGTCGCCGAGCGTCCGGGGGGCTACACCCGCGTTGTGAAGCTGGGCCAGCGTTTCGGTGACGGTGCACGCGTTGCCGTGCTTGAGCTCGTGGATTACAACCTGGATCGTGACGAATCGGCCGTACGCAGCCGTTCGAAGAGTGCCATATCCCGCGCCGAGCGTGTTGCACGCAGCCGCGCCAAGCAGGCGCAGAAGGAGGCTGCTGCTCCGGAGGCACATGCTCCGGTTGCAGAGGCTGCAGTCGTCGAGGCTGAGACGCCCGTGGAGGCTGCTGTGGAGGAAGCTCCGGCGATCGAGGGCACGGAGCATTCCGAGGGTGAGACCGAGCAGCACGAGGCCGGTGATGAGAGCCCCGAAACGACCCCTGAAGCGTAGACAATTGGGCCATTTCGCGCAAATTTTGCTTTTGCGGTCCTGAAAAAATATGTAAGCTTGTAAGGAGCCTTCTTATCGTTGAGATAAGAAGGCTCCTTTGTGTTGGCCCTTGACTCTCACGCAGCCGGTATCGTTCGTCGTTTCGGTTCGTACGCCACCGCTCACCTGCAGGGCAAGTCTGCCGCACTGGTTCAGTATCATCAATCTCAAGGACGGGGTATAGCACCGTGAACATCTACGTGGGAAACATCCCATACACTGTGACGGAGGATGATCTCCGGCAGGTCTTCGAGGAATTCGGCACGGTCACTTCAGCAAGCGTTATTATCGATAACGTGACCGGGCGATCGAGAGGATTCGGATTCGTACAGATGGCAACCGATGAAGAGGGAGCACGTGCCATCGAAGAGATGAACGGCAGGGAATGGATGGGACGTGTATTGACCGTGAACGAGGCGCGTCCGCGCCAGGAACGTACAGGCGGTTATGCACCGCGTCGTGACGGCGATGGTGGTGGTGCGCGCCGCCAGACCGGCAGCTATGACGGCGGCGGCCGCGGCGGCTACAGTGGCGGCGGCGGTGGTGGCTATGGCGGTGGAGGCGGCTATGGCGGCGGCGGCGGGCGCGGTGGTGACCGCTCCGGCGGACGCGACGCAGGACGCGGACGTGGGGACCGCGATCGCGGAGGCAGAGGACGCGGACAGGATGACAACTGGGACAACAATCGCTGGGGGCGCGGCGGGGATGACGACTATTGAGATCCTCTCGCACTGAGAGCTTCCGAGAGGGAGGCCCGTTGCTGCGAAACATGCAGGCCGTACCGCGGACAGATGGCGGCGCCGCTGCGGTTCCGTACGAGGGTAGGAATTGACGGCGATCGTGCAGCATTCTGCCGGACTGTAGGCTGCGACGCCCAACGCAGAAACGTCGAGCCGGTACCAACTGTTTCCTCGCCATGCCGGGGAACGCGATAACTTCGGGTCGTTGGAGTTGCTTCGCATGAAGCGATACTCCGGCGGCCCTTTCTGTATCAACCCATGCTTCGAATCAACTCGGCGGACTTCGTGATCAGTGCGGCCGGCACGGCCCAGTTCCCCCGGCAGCCCATGCCGGAGGTGGCATTTGCCGGTCGCTCCAATGTCGGCAAGTCGTCGCTGCTCAACCTGCTGGTTGGACGCAAGAGTCTTGCCAAGACCAGCAGTACACCCGGCAAGACGCAGCAGATCAATTTCTTCCTGATCAACGAAGGGTTCCATTTCGTGGATCTCCCCGGCTATGGCTATGCGAAGGTTTCGAAGACGGAGAGGGAGGCATGGGCGCGGCTGATCGAATCGTACCTGCGCGCCCGCGACCAGTTGCGCCTGGTGGTTGCGCTCAGCGACATTCGCCACGAGCCGCCCGCCATCGACATCGAGCTGTTCCGATGGCTGGATGCAATCGGGCGCCCCTTCCTGATCGTGCTGACCAAGCACGACAAGATCTCGCCTGCGCTCGCGGACGCCCGGCGTTCGGCAATGATCGAACTCGCATCCACGTACGCGCATTGCGTTGGCGTGATCGCCGTCTCATCGGCAACGCGGCACAATCGCGATCGGCTTCTCGGCGTGCTTGGCAAGGCTCTCGCCGGCGAGCCGATTGCGATCGAAGCATAGCGGCGCTGTGTATCGCGCACAGCACCCTCGCAATTCCATTCTCACAGCCAAACATCTCGACGATGAAACCGCGTCTGTTCACTCCCGGCCCAACACCCGTTCCCGAATCCGCGACGCTGCGCATGGCGAAGCCAATCATCCACCATCGCACGCCCGAGTTTCAGAACGTGCTCCGCGACGTTGCGTCGGGGCTGCAGTATCTGTTCTGCACATCGCAGCCGGTGCTCACCATCACCGCAAGCGGCACCGGTGCAATGGAGGCCGCGCTTGTGAACATACTGAGCCCGGGCGACGAGATCCTTTACGTCAACGGGGGGCGTTTCGGAGAGCGATGGGGCGCAATCGCACGCGCGTACGGAGTTGCGGCTCATGAGGTAACGGTGCCGTGGGGGGAGGCGGTGACGATCGAGCAGATCATGGCTGCCCTTGCCGCGCATCCGACTGCGACGGCGCTGTGTCTTACACACAGCGAAACATCCACCGGCGTGTTCACCGATGTGCGTGCGATTGCCGAGGCCGTTCGGCCGTCGTTCGGCGGACTGATTGCGGTGGATGGGATCACCGCCGTTGGCGCACACGAGTTGCGCTTCGACGACTGGGACATCGACGTGGTTGTCACGGGCTCACAGAAGGGATTGATGATCCCGCCGGGGCTGGCGTTCATCGCACTGAGCGCGCGCGCGTGGGACGCGTGCAGACGTTCAGCGCTGCCGAAGTTCTACTTCGACCTGCTGGAGGCTCGCGAAGCATACGAACGAAACGACACTCCCTGGACGCCCGCGATCACGCTGGTGTGTGGCCTGGCGGAGACGCTTCGCATGATTCGAGAGGAGGGGATCGAAGCAGTGTGGCAGCGGCACGCGTTGCTTGCCGCCGCGCTCCGTGCAGGCGTGTCCGCGCTCGGCCTGCAACCGTACGGATCGCCGCCGTCGCACGCGATCACGGCGATTGCGCTTCCGGCGCGGGGCGATGAGTTCATGACTCTGCTGAAGGACCGGTACCACGTGACGGTTGCGGCCGGGCAGGATGAATTGAAGGGGCGAATCTTCCGCGTTGCCCACCTGGGATACTACGATGAGGCTGACATGCTGGCGGTTCTGTACTGCATCGAGCGTGCGCTTGCCGACGTCGGGCACGATCACGCTCCGGGTGCGGGGCTGGCAGCAGCGCGTCTGGCCCTCCAGGAGCCGATCCGGGTGCCGTGAGCATTCATCGGATTCATTTGAGCCCGTTGTGCGCTTCGGCTGCGCAGGTGCCGAGAACGTCTCACGCGCGCTCCCTCCCGCGCCAGCGCCTGGCGTAACCTTTCGGAGCATACCGGGTAAGTTGATCGTGAGCGACAGACCCCCTTACAGTGCAGGCAGATGTGTGGTTGGGAACCGGGCTGCAGGGCATTTGTCCGGACGCATCGCAGCAGACCGTGGCGGCACTTGCGTTGACGGACGCCGCGCACAACGGCGAGGCTCTCGGACCCTGTGAATCAATCGGAGGCGACAATGCGAACGACCCTGTCTCTTGTTGCTGCATCATTCGTTGTCGGGCTGGGAGCTTTGCAGGCCCAGCCGGAGGTAGTGGTTGATCATGCGCACGACGCTCGCGTGTTCGAGGTAAACAGCGGCGCAACGCGGAAGCAGGGGGCAACCCAGGACAGCTCCGCGAAGCTCGCGACGATCCGGGATGCGGTGAAGCATTCAGAGGGGAGCACGCGGGGCATGAACTGTACGCTGGTGCGATATCCGCGGAGTGGGGAAGCTGTATCGGTGGCGCCGGGCGCCGACGGCACCGGACCATCCTCCGGCGCGGCGCAGCCCGGTGCGGAGATCTCTCCGGGCGCGAGCCAGGGCACGACATCGGTCGCGGAACCGGTTCCACACGTGTCGGCATCTCCGGAGCCGGTGATCGGGCGCGCGGGGAATTCGGATACACGGCTGGATTCTCAGATGCCGACGCTGGAATAGGCGGCCGATTGCCGCACTCCGTGAACCGGGATCGCGTCCGATTCCGAGGTAACTTTTCAGAACGTAGGGTGTAAGTTGGGACAGGGCCGGAGGAGCGGGGCAACTCGATTGAGACGAGGGATAGTGCTGAAAGGTTCCAACCGAAGCGACTGGAATTTTGTGGTTGCACCAACCAGGGCTATATTCGGCGCGGAAAATTGATACAACTCCCTACCCAAGTTCGACATCAGTCCGACGTGGCAACCAGATCAGGTCGCGACGCAGCCAGCGTCATCCTTTTCCCAACGAAACGCGCATCATCGTGATGTACCGGCATTCTGCTGGGCGGTGAGTGAAGCGCATACCGCCAACCTTCGAACCGTTCAAGCGCCTCATGCAGATTACGCTTGCTACGGCTCCGTGTGTACAAAGTTACACGACGTCGGGATTCGGGCGGACCAGGAGAGAGAACATCAACGAAATACAACGTGTTCGCACAACGCAATAATCCAATTCAAGGAGTGCTCAGATGAAACGGAAGCTACTGGGCTTTGCTGCTCTTGCCTTCCTGGTTCCTGCTGTGGCTCTTGCTCAGACCTACGGCACAGTATCGGGAAAGGTAGTCGATGCAGACGGGAAGCCGCTTCAAGGAGCGACAATCCGTCTGGCCGGGACCACCCAGGGGGCGAAGAGCAAGAGTGACGGTTCCTTCATCATTGCCGGCGTGCGTGCCGGTGAATATGAGATCGACGCCTCGTACGTTGGCTTCCAGCCGTTCAAGGCCGCGATCTCGGTGTCGATCAACCAGAACACCTCGGTGACGATCAAGATGTCCACCAAGCCGCTGAGCGGCAAGGAGATCATCGTGAATGGCAACTCACCGATCGCCATCCGGCCGGAGAAGCCGGGCACGGTGCATGAGCGCTCCGGCCGCGAGATCGAGAACAGCTCGCGCACGTCGATCATCAGCGCTGTCGCGCTCTCCAGCGGTGTGACCACCCAGGGTGTGAACGGCTTCGCCATTCGCGGCGGCCGCGCCACCGAGACCTCCTTCCGCGTTGACGGCATCGATATCGGCGATCCGTTCACCGGCGGTTTCGGCAACACCAGCGCATCCCTCTATCCAACTGTCTCACCGCTTGCCGTCGAGCAGGTGCAGGTGCAGACCTCCGGCTTCGGTCCCGAGTTCGGCAACATCCTCTCGGGCGCCGTCAACTCCGTAACGCGCAGCGGCAGCCGCGACCACTACGAGGGAAGCTTCCGCTTCCGCACCGGCGTCCCGGCGCTCTATGGCTCCAGCAGCCCGATCACGGTGAAGAAGGTCGGCACGGATATCGACACCACGCTTCCAGGCGCGAAGCTCTCGGGCTCCGGCAGCAAGCTGTACGAGTTCGGCTTCGGCGGCCCGATCCCCGGCTTCGACAAGCTTACCTTCTACATCACCGGCAAGTACAATTCCATCCCGTACAGCGGCGCCAGCTACGATGTGTACGACATGTCGGACGAGTTCGCGCGCCAGCGTGCGCCGATCGCGCAGCAGGTGTGGGGATTGTCGCTCACGCCGACCAACCTCGGCCAGCTTCCGCATCAGCTCGCCATGGTGCGTGACATCAACGGCAAGTTCAGGCTCGCCGTGACCGACGACATCTTCGTGGAGTTCGGCGGCGAGATCGGCCTGACCAGCAGCGAGAGCGGTGCCTGGACCAACATCTATCAGTTGGACCATCCCACCTTTGCCGACGGCAGCGTGAACCAGAACATCCTGGAGCGCGACGCACAGCAGATCAACTCCAACACGATCATCGACCGCGCGAACATCCGGTACTTCCAGAACCTGAATCAGGGAACGTACTTCGAAGTGCTCGGCTCATGGGTTCGCAATCGTTACGAGGCCGGCAAGAAGGATGAGAGCAAGAAGTACGGCATGTTCGATGCCTTCGACATCTATGGTCTTGACGACAAGAACAACGACATCGTTATCGACCGCTACGCGCTGCCGGAGGCGGAGCTTACGTTGAACCAGTATCTGGGGCAGACTGTGAGCGGCTTCGGACGCAACCCGATCACCGGCCTGTACGAGGGTGGCGAGGTTGGCGGTGCCAGCCGCAACCCGTACGGCCTGATCGACAACGGCAACTTCCCGGTACACGGCAACGATCGTACGCTGGAGATTCGCGAGTCCACCGTGCTCAACCTGAAGGGGAACTACGAGACGAACTTCGACATGGGCGATGTCAAGACCCAGTTGAAGGCCGGCGTGGAGCTGAAGCAGAGTACGCTCAGCCGCAACATGAACAGCCTGCCGTGGGATCCGAACCCGTTCTTCGACGTGTACGGTTACGATGCGCTCTACTTCGCGCAGTCCGATACGACCGGAACGCTGCGTGACTTCTTCTCGAAGCCGTACAAGCCGCTTGAGGGTGCCCTCTACGTTGGCGCACGCTTCGACTACAAGTCCATCGTCTTCCAGCCGGGTGTCCGTTTCGACTTCATCGATCCGAACACGAAGGTTCCGCCGTCCAGCCGCGGTTCCATCGGCCAGGTTGTCGAGGGGCTCAAGAACGCTCCGAACGCCAGCTTGAAGTTCCAGGTCAGCCCGCGCATCGGCGTGAGCTATCCGGTTACGGATAACTCCATGTTCCGCGTGAACTTCGGCGTCATGTTCAAGATGCCGGACTACAACGATCTCTACGACAACGCCTTCGGTGACGCGCAGCGCGGCAACCAGCTCTTCGGTAATCCGAACGTGGAGCCGCAGAAGGCATTCATCTACGAGATGGGCTACGAGGCCAAGATCGCCGACGAGTACTACCTCGACATCGCGGCCTTCTATCGCGATATCTACAACCAGTCCGGCGTCACGTACGTGCCGGCCATCCCGTCGCCGTACATCGTCTACAGCGTTACCGATTACGGCAACGTGCGCGGCATCGAGATCTCTGCCCGCAAGGCACTCTCGAACAACATCTCGGCCGAGCTGAACTATACCATCCAGAAGGCCGTGGGTACGGCTTCCTCGCCGGAGGCGAACTACTCCACGCTGATCGGTTCAGTTGATCCGTACACGGGCGAGCAGCAGAAGCTGCCGCTGACCGAGTATCCGCTCAACTACGATCAGACGCACGCGCTCAACGCCACGGTGAACTTCATCTGGGGCAAGGGCGAGGGCCCGACGGTTGGCGGCCTGAAGCTTCTCGAGAACTCCACGATCGGTATCACCGCGACGTTCAACTCCGGTCTGCCGTATACGCGTGAGACGGAGAAGGGACAGCCCACGACGGAGTTCAACTCGCAGCGCTATCCGTCGCAGTTCAACACCGAGGCGCACCTGGAGCGCGGCTTCCGTCTCGCGGACCTCTTCGGTGAGAGCGTCGGCAATCTGGAGGTCAGCTTCTTCGCCGACGTATACAACCTGCTCAATCTGACTCCCGCCATCGCGATTCGTCTGTCGCGTGCACCGGGTGGCTCGCGCTACTCGATCACCGGCAGCCCGGACAACGACGGCCTTGCAATGAACCGGCAGATCGGTGACTTCATCGCGACGCCGCACTACCGTGATATCGATCCGAACCGTCCGGAGACCTGGGACGCCCAGCAGTACGATGCATTCGGCACGCGGTACTACAATCCGTACGCCGATGCCAACCTGGACGGCGTGGTGACGCAGCTGGAGCGCTATGAGGGCTACCAGCGTTACATCACCACCATCCAGACGCTGCGCAGCCAGTATGCCACGCCGCGTACTGTCTCTGTCGGCGTGCGGCTCCGGTTCTAATGCCCAGTGCCCATGGGGACGGGCATCCGGTTCGTCCCCATGGCTTCCAAAGTTGTGGACATAACAACATCTATATCGTAGAGGAATACACATGAACCTGCACACCTTTACCAGGGGGTTGCTGGCGGTACTTGCCGCTGCCGTCCTGATGGCGATTCCGCCAACGGTGAGGGGCGGAACTGCCGAGAAGCAGAAGAAGGAG
The DNA here is from genome assembly GCA_018266795.1 of Bacteroidota bacterium. Lineage (GTDB taxonomy): Bacteria > Bacteroidota > Ignavibacteria > OLB7 > OLB7 > JAFDZV01. The sequence goes on from JAFDZV010000039.1 coordinate 27,085, forward strand.
GGGGGCGAGAAGAAGGAGGAGGTGAAGAAGGGAAGTACGATTCAGCGGGTGCCGCGAAATGCGTACGAAGTGATCAAGAACAAGGTGTCGAACATCGAGGTCTACTCCTCGAACTACGGCATCTTCGGCTTGAACGTTCAGGCCAATGCTGCCGGCGGCGTGTGGCCGCGCGGTTCGGGCCAGGCGTACATCTTCGGCGGTGGTATCTGGTTCGGCGCACAGAAGGTGAGGCCGAGCGGTGATACCAGTAAGCTCTGCGTGATCGGCTACAACCCGAACTCCGGCGCATCGTGGATGGTGCCGGGCGTTGTTACCGAGCCGCTGATCAAGTCGGTGATCGATGAGTCCGCGGATGCGGTCAACAAGTACCGCCTCTACTTCTCCACCGACTACAACAGCTTTACCGGCAAGGCGTTCGACGCCGCCGATATCAGCGGCCCGGCATGGCCGATCTGGGATACCGATCCGAATGAGAAGCTGAAGTTCAACCGGTACTTTGGTAACTACATCGAGGATGTCAACCTTCGTTCCCGCGACAACTTCCCGAAGGGCCCGGCGATGATCTCGGGCGAGGATATCGTCTCGCTCTACAAGGACACGGACCTCGGCAAGTACGAGCGCATCGCGCGCGACTCCGCCATCAAGAAGGGATACCCGATCGGCATCCAGGTGCAGCAGACGATCTACTCGTGGGGCTTCGGCAAGTACGCCAACTTCCTGTTCATCAAGTATTCCATCGTCAACAAGTCCGGCGAGAACCTGCTGAACTGCTACATGGCCCCGGCGCTCGATATGGATATCGGCAGCCCGAGCAACGACCACAACACGATCGCCATCCCGAACAAGGATGACGACTCGCTGAACCTCGCCATTCAGTGGTCGGAGTCGGAGTCCAGCTCCAAGCCCTATGGCTACATCGGCCTGGACTTCCTCGAGAGCCCATCCATCGATGCACGCGGCTTCGTCCGTCACGACAAGCGCGTCTTCACCGAGAAGGAGCAGGTTGGATTGTCGGTCTTCCAGAATTGGCCGATCGAAGAGGATCCCACCACGCCGGAGGCCCGCTATGCCTTTATCTCCGACCGCACGCAGCGCGACGTGGATATCGGCCCGGGTGACCGCCGCTTCCTCATGTCCACGGGACCGTTCAACATGGCCCCCGGCGACACGGCTCGTGTCGTTGTCGGCATCATGTTCGCCTACGGTCTCGGCAATGTTGCCACCGGCACGGAGCAGGATCGCAAGAACATCTACGATGTCGACCGCTTCGCTCAGAAGGTGTACGACGAGAACTTCCTTGCGCCGGTTCCTCCCGATCCCGCGCAGGTGACGTGGCACGGCCTGAACGGCGGTGTGGAACTGAGCTGGGATGATCGTTCGGAGCGCTCGCTCGACATGCAGGAGCGCGGCCTGGACTTCGCAGGCTACACCATCAAGCGCGGCCGTCGCACGGTGGGCTTCTCGGATGCGGATTCCACGCAGGGGTGGAACCTGGGCTTCAAGACCATCGGCGGCTTCGCAATCCCCGCGATGCCTGACAGCATCACGCGCTTCGTTGCCGCACGCCAGGCCAACCCGAGTCTTCTCGGCGCATGGGCCCGCCTGCCAATGCTCATGGACACGGGCACACCGGGCGTCCTTGGCCAGTACTTCAAGTATCGCTACGACACGTTGAAGCGTCCGGGACTTTCGGACTCGATCGTGCGCAGCGCGAAACCCACGGACACGGTGGCGATCGTGAATCTGAAGTTCGATCCGTATGACGATTCGAACGACGATTCCACGCTCTACAACGATGGCCGCTACGGCGACAAGTTCAAGAACAAGGCGATCCGCGACATCGTGCGTGATGCCATCAGCGATATCATGGACAGTGTCACCAACGGACGCCACTTCATCGATGTCGGCGACGACAACGGCGACGGCTCGATTACGTCGAACAGCACCGATCTCTCGCAGAACGAGCGCCTGATCAACAATGTCGATTACTACTATCAGGTGCTTGCGTACGATGCGGGCAGCGTTGAAGGAACGCCGTCGAAGACGAACTCCGCGATTGCCGGCATCAACGAGGTGCGAGCAACGCCGGAGGGAGTTCAGGCCGGCGCTTCGGTCACTCCGGTGATTCTTCCGGCGGACGGTCTGGGCGGCATTCACAACTTCCGTTTCAACGTGCTGGACAACCAGCGCCTGAGCCAGATGTTCGCCGGCGATACGATCGACTTCGTGTGGGAGCCGACACGCCCGACGTACTTCCTTCCGGACTCGCAGCAGAAGGCCGGTCTGTTCCTTCCGCAATACTTCTACGTGGACCGCGTGACTGCCTACAGCCGCAAGTCGAAGGGTGAGTTGATGCACTTCGCCGTTCAGTACGGCGACTTCACCGATCACTCGGATTCGTCCGCGTCGTTCCGGATCCTGGACAGCGGCCTCACTACGCGTCTGACCGATACGGGCCTGTTCGTTGCCCGCAATGTGTCGGTGCCGTACAACCTCTCGTACGATGCCGATCCGCTGCGTCCGCAGTACAACACGGTCGGGGCCTACAAGAACACGTTCAGCGTCGGCTTCGACTATGCGTTCACGCAGTTCGGCGACTCGCTTCGCATGGGCGTGTTCGGTGATTCGACTTTCAAGAAGAGCCCGTTCCAGATCAATGCTCCGGGCGGTGCCAATGCGAACCTGGTGGCCGGCCGTTCGGTTGTCAGCCAGAATGCGAGCGTGGCCCGCAGCGTTGAACTGCAGGGCATCCCGAGTATCGGGCAGCCGAAGCTGGAGATCGAGTTCGCACCGGGCGGCACCGAGACGATCACGATAAACAAGAACAACAAGGACTATCAGGTCCCTGTCAACTATCTGACCGTCAAGGTGCGCAACGTTGCCTCGTTCAACCGTACCGAGTACGATGCCAGCGGGAATCCTGTAGCCGTGCCCGTTCAATACAACTACGAGTTCACGCAGGATCCGCTTTCGAAGCTGAAGGCCGATACCACGAACGTGTCGATCGAGATCTCTCGCGTGATCAGCCGCAAGGAGTATGCACTCTATGCGTTCGGCTGGTTGAATGCGGACAAGATCGATTCGGCCACACGCCGCAATCAGTTTGCACGCGGCCGCCTGCTCGTGGGCATTCCGGGATACAAGTCGGCGATCGGCACGCCTGGACGGTACTACTACGGTACCTACACGCTGCCGGGCACCGACACCACGCTTCGTTTCACGCACAGCGTGGTGGTGAACGGATCGGAGATCTACGTCGACTATGCGGGCATGGGCTCCATCGAGTCGCGCGTGGTTCCGTCCAACATTCCGAGCACGGTACCGAGCACGGACTTCCAGGCCGGCGACAAGTTCCAGGTGAGCTTCACCGGCGGAACGCTTGGCCTGCCGCAGCCCGGCGCCAAGGTGAGCGTGGCAATCCCCGATGCGAGCGTCAAGCTCGATCAGATGACCGACGGTGTTCTCGATCAGGTGAACATCGTACCGAATCCGTATCTCGTGGATCATATCGCTCAGCCCACGAACACTGATCGCCGTCTGTTCTTCACGCATCTGCCGTCGAAGTGCACGATCCAACTCTATACCGAATCGGGCGAGCTTCTGCAGACGCTCGATCACGACGCAACCACCGGCAACGGTGAGAACGAGCGTGTGGGTGTGGAGGTGTGGGATCTGCTGACGAAGGCGAATCGTCAGGCACAGAGCCAGTTGATCATTGCACGCATCTCCACTCCGAACGGTGCCGAGACCATCAAGAAGGTCGCGATCGTTGTGGGTGGTTATCGCCTCAACAGCCGCTGATTCAGGCTTCGTGCCCGTCCCCGGCGCAACGTTGTTGCAGCCGGGGATGCGGCGCGGCGGCCGATCGGTCTCGCTCTTTGCTACGTGAAGAAATAACCTGGAGATAGAACAATGAAAAAGCTCTACGGGTTCGGTCTGGCGGTGGCGCTCTGTGTAGGCGCGTGCACCTCCACGCTGATTGCCCAGGATAATAGTGGGAACGTCAACTCGGCTCCGCGCGACTTCTCGAAGATCGGTGCGGGTCTGGGCAACTTCCTGAATATTCCCGTAGGTGCTCGTGCCATCGGCATGGGCGCCTCGTTTACCGGCGTGGCGGATGATCCCACGGCGCTCTACTGGAACCCGGCCGGGATCATGCAGGGGAAGGGCGCGAGTGCGAACTACAGCTTCGCATCGCTCTTCGCCGGCATCACACACAACTTCGCCGGTGTCACGATTCCGATCGGCGAGTCGTACAAGGCCGGCGTCAGCGCGGTGAGCTACGGCTCCGATGATATCCCGGTCACCACCCTCTTCCAGCAGGATGGAACCGGCGAGCGCTATCAGGTGCGCGATCTGGCACTGGGCCTCACCTTCGCAGGACAGCTTACCGAGCAGTTCTCGTTCGGCATTACCGGCAAGTTCGTGAACCTCGCATTCGCGACGGAGTCCGCAAGCGGCGTTGCGTTCGATGTCGGTACGCTGTACAAGCCCGGTATCCTGGGCCTTCGCCTTGGATTCGCCGTGCAGAACCTCTCGACGCCGATGAAGTACACGGGCAATGGTCTCGTGCAGACCGGTGGGTTCAACCAGACCACCGGCTATCAGAATCCTGATGTGCAGCTCGAAGCAACCGAGGCCTCGCTTCCGCTCACCTTCCGTGCCGGTCTTGCGGCCGACGTGCTCGAAGGCGACGAAATGCAGAAGCTGCTGGTGAGCACGGAGTTCTCCACGGCCTCCGATCGCGGCGAGTTTGCCTCGCTCGGTGCGGAGTACACCTGGAACAACCTGCTCAGCGCCCGCGCCGGCTATCAGTTCGGCTCCAGCGAAGCATATGGAATCAGCGCCGGTCTCGGTATCCGGTATCAGACCGGTGGTTTCCTTGGGCAGATCGATTACGCAATCCGTCCTCACAAGACGCTTGGTCTCGTGAACCAGATTTCGGCATCGGTCTGGTTCAACTGATCCAACCGCTGCATGCGCGTTTCCAACGTCATGCATTGCTGAGACAGACGTGAAACGATCCGCGGGCCGGCTTCAGATGTGGCGAAGAGCATGTCTCTCTTGCGGCCTCTGAAGCGGCCCGCGATTGTTTAGCGGGTCGTGCCGGATACCCGTCCTGCATTGCCTTGCCGCTCGATCCATGCTAACATTGTACTGTCTGTCCTGACCCGGTACGTTCTGCGGAATTCTTTGTCGGAGAGAGAGCCATGAACCGCACAACCCTGCTTCTGTTCCGCCTGTTGGCCCCGGCACTTCTTGCCGCGGCGCCGCTGGTGCCTCTGGCGGCTCAGCCCACCCCTATGGGATTGGCAGTTTCTCACAGTTGCTTTGCATACAACGACTCCGCGGCAGCGGTGGAGTTCGATATTCAGTTCTCCAGCAATGCGCTCACCTACAGGCAGGAAAAGGATGGGACGATTGGAAAGCTCTATGCACATCTGATCTTCACGCCGGAGAACGCCACCGGCGAACCGCTCGGGGTGGATTGGGTAACGGCCGTGGCGAAGCCTGCTGCAGGCTCCGCCGGGGAGGCCATGGGAACCGTACGGAGCGTGTTGCTGGCACCGGGCAATTATTCCGTTCTGCTCTATGCGGCCGACGCCGGGGAGAAGACGCATGCCGATTCGGTGAGCTTCACCGTAACGGTGCCTTCATTCAGCGGGCACAGCCTGAAGCTGAGCGATGTTCAGTTCGTTGCAGACGCCGTTCCGAGCGAGGATGCCGCCAACCCATACTTCAAGAACGGCTATCTGATCACGCCTGTCGTTGTGCCGGAGATGGGGCCTCCGTTCCTTTCGCTGAACACCTACGTCGAGGTCTACAATGCCGATGCGGTCATGTCGCCCGAGGTGCATCTCAGCTACAAGCTTGCGAACAAGAACAAGGTGATCTTCTACGAGCGTCAGGTAACGCTCCCGAAGACCGGCAACCACAGCACGGTGGACATTCAGGCCTTTCCGTTGGACTCGATGCCGAGCGGTGAATACTTCGTTCTGGTGCGCGCTTACAACGATGCCGAGCGGATGCACGCGAAGGATTCCGTCTCCGTCTATCGTGCGTTCAGCATATCGAACCCTGCGTTCGACAGCACGATCGCACCCGCGCTCTCGGCTGCAGCTCCGACGAAACGGCAGGTGGTGGAGATCATCGATCCCATCTACGCGGGTATGAGGGAGTCTGAGCTCGACGAGGAATACGCCAAGGTCCGCTACATTGCCTCCGAGCCGGAGAAGCGTCTTTGGGAGAGCCTGAGCGGCGCCGATGCGAAGGCGCGCTTCCTTACGGCATTCTGGGGCGCGCGTGATAGAACACCGGGTACGCCGGAGAACGAGGAGCGCGATGCCTACTACAAGAGGGTGGAGGAGGCGCGCAGCCTGTACAGTGCGCCGATGACGCCGAAGGGTTGGGACAGCGATCGCGGGCGCGTGCTGTTGCAGTACGGCAAGCCGGACAACGTGGACCGACACTATCAGGATTTCAACCGGAAGCCGTACGAGATCTGGACGTACAGCGGCCTGAATTACACGTTCGTCTTCCTGGATCGTCCACAGACGGGTCTCTACAAGCTGGTGCATTCCACCGCGCCGTCGGAGGTACATTACGAGAACTGGGAAACGGACTACGCGCCGCTCAGCAAGAACTGGAACGATCAGTAGCGGATTCGACCAGCAGACCGAGAGCCAACCTCCGGTGTAGCCGGCATTCCAAGAACCAGGCCATGTTCCACGAGTCGAGTGTCTTCACTCTCTGAGAGACTTGCAGCGATTCCCTTCCAACTGCTTTTCGGGGTGGTTGGACGGATGATTCCGTTTCGGGCGTGCCGGATCGTCGCCCGGCCGATTGCCCTGGTCGCCTGGGCATCCGGTGTGCGGCGTTCGATCACCATGCGTAATCTCGCCATCGCGTTTCCGGAGGTCTCCGACGTCGAACGCAGGCGCATCGCCAGGCGCTCCTTCGTCAATCTCGTCACGGTATTCCTCGAGATGCTCGTGCTCCGGCACATGAGCACAGCGGCCATGGCGCGCGCTATCACCATCGACAACCTGGATCTTCTTCGCGGCATCGACTCCAATGGAGCGCTTCTGCTCTCCGCGCATTTCGGCAACTGGGAGCTGCTTGCGCTTGCGGCCGGCGCGCTGTCCGGCGTGCCGTTCGCGATCGTTGTGAAGGAACAGCGCGATCACGGCCAACTGAATCGCATGCGTACATCGCACGGCAACAGCGTGATCCCAACCTCACGCGCCGCCCGCGAAACGGCCGCGTTGCTCCGCAGGGGAGGTCTGGTTGCGATGCTTGCCGATCAGGCCGCGGCGGACGATGAACCGGTGGTTCGGCTGTTCGGCGTTCCCACGCATACGTTCTCTGCACCGGCCCGCCTTGCGCTCCGTTTCCGGCCCAGGATTGTTACGGCATTCGCTGCGCGACGGGAGAATGGGACCTATCATGCGGTGATACGCGAGCTGCCGTACGACGACCTTGAGGATAATCCGGATGGCATACGTGAGCTGGCGCAGCGATATGTTGCGTTGCTGGAAGCACAAACCATCGCCCATCCCGAGCAGTGGGCCTGGCAGCACAGGAAGTGGAAGAGTTCACCCGGCGTTCACTATTGAGCGCGTTGAAGGTGGCAGGCATCGATATTGGATCAATCGTGCACGATGAGCAAACCGCAGGGGATCGTGATCATGCAGACCGGTTTTGTTGGCGACGCCGTGCTCGCCAGCGGGCTGCTGCGCGGCCTTGCGGCATCCGGTTGCGGTCGCGTCGGCCTGGTTGTTCGCGCCGAGTTCGCCGCGTTGTTCGAATCGCATCCCGGAGTGCATCGCCTGCATCTCCTCGCCAAGGGAGCCCGCGGCGGGAATGCTCGTCTTGCGGCGGAACTTCGTGAGGGTGGGTACGATGTGGCGTTGTTGCCGCATCGCTCGGCGCGTACGGCGTTGATCGCATATCGATCCGGTATCCATCGCCGCATCGGGTTCAGCCAGAGCGATGCACGCCTGTTGCTGACCGACAGGGTGCAGTACGAGATCACGATGCACGAGACGGACCGCAACGCCGAACTTGCCGCTCGCGCCGGCGTTCCGATCGTGCCTGCGGACCGCCGTATGTGGCTGGTGCCCTCGCCTGCCTCGGTTGCGGCGATGCGCGAGCGTTTCCTTCGCGACGGTCGGCCGGTGGTGCTGCTTGCCCCCGGCTCCGTATGGCCAACGAAGCGTTGGGGCGAAGAGCGTTTCGCCGGGCTGGCGCGGCGGGTGGCGGGGAAGGGGAAGCATGTCGTGGTGGTTGGCAGCAGCGCGGAGGCCGATGTCTGCGGCGAGGTGGCACGCGGTGCGGGGTTGGAGGAGATCGATGTGGCCGCCGGCACGCTTTCGCTCGCGGATCTCGTGGCGATTGTTTCGCTCGCGGAGCGGCTGTATACGAACGACAGTGCCCCGCTTCACATTGCCGAGGCGGTCGGCACGCCGGTGACCGCGATATTCGGGCCAACCGTCCCGGAGTTCGGTTTCGGACCGCTTGCGCCCGGATCGCACGTGGTACAATCACGGGGTCTATCATGTCGTCCATGCTGCATTCATGGCGGAATGCGCTGCCCTATAGGGACTCACGCATGCATGACCATGGTGAGCGTTGAGGAAGTTCTAGCCGGGACGGGGCTGGCAATGGTGGACAGGGTATGAGCGTCGCGGCCGAAATGTACGGATCACCGGAGTGAATGTGAGCGAAACGATGCCTTCTGTGCTGTCAATGCGTTCGGGCCAGCCCGGATCGATACGGCGCGTGCTGGTGGCGCTGCTGCTGGCGGCTGTTCTGGCTGCGGCCGTTGTCGACGGGCGCGAAAGCCTGAGCGAACCCGCGCCGATCGTGATGACGATGACGGTGGACCCGCCACGGTTCGGCCGCCCGCGTCCATATCGGGCCCATTATCGTCGCGGACACAAGTAATTGCGGCCTCTTCAGATTGGTATTGGCCCCCTGTGTTCGTAGTTTTGCGCCGCATGCGCATGCATTGCACCCAACATCTCGATCCATCCTCCATCTCCAACTGCCCTCCGTGACCCGGGCATGGAATTTCATCCGATGACAACGTTGGTGAGAACCTTCCGCATTCTCTCGGTCTGTCTCTTCCTGTCTCTGCCGTTCATTTCCAGGGCCGTCGCACAGACACAGCCCGAGGATTTTCTTGCGTCGCCGCCGGCGCCGAACGCATCGGTCTATTCGTCGATAACCTCCGCTTCCACGCGCAGCGTCATATCGCTCAACGGCACATGGCAGGTTTCGCGCAACGGAGGGGACACATGGGAGAACGTTCAGGTGCCGTGCTCGTTCTCCGAGCAGGGCAATCTGCTTTTCCGTCGCAGCTTCCAGATCCCGAAAGAGCTACTTGCAACACATCGGTGGAAGGTGGTTGCCTACGGCGTGCAGTATCAGGGAGCGATTTCGATCAATGGGCAGTTCGTGCGTCAGCACGAGAGCGGCATCCCGTTTTCCGTGAACGTGCCCGATGAGGTGAAGCTCGCCGCCACCAACACCATTCAGGTGGAGGTGAACAACCGCCTGGACTATACCTCCACGGTACCGCTGCGCAAACTGCTTCTCGGCAACAGGACCTACGGAGGGATCTTTCGCGATCTGCTGCTGGTAGGTGTTCCCAATGTGTGGCTGGACGATGTTCGGTTCAATGGCACGGTGAACGGAGCGAACAGCGAGGCGAAGTTCGACGTTCAGGTTGTTTCCGGTACGATCCGCGGGATGATCGCGCGCCGTTCCGGCGACAGCTCCGGCTCCGTGACGATTCCGACGGACCACGCGGACTTCGAGCTTGGCGTGGCCATCCGCCGCCGGGGCAGCAACGATACCCTTCCCTCGGTCGAGGTTGCGCACGGCGCCCAGACCTTCTCGCTGGACAGCAAGCGCACGGCGAACGTAACGCTGAAGGTGCCGGTGAACAATCCGGAGCTCTGGGGGCCGGGCTCGCCGAATCTCTACGACGCGGTTGTGCAGGTGAGATATCAGGGCGCGGTTGTCGATGAGCAGGTGATGCGGGTCGGCTTCCGAAGTATTACGGTGAAGGGTTCGCAGTTGATACTCAACGGCGAGCCGCTGCAGGTGAAGGGGCTGGTATATGTGGAGGACTCCAAGGCGTTCGGTGCCTCGCTTCCGTACGACCTGATGCGCCGCGACGTTCAGACCATGCGCGATATGGGAGTGAACGTTATCCGATTCGCGGATGGAACGCCCCATCCATATCTGCTCCAGCTGTGCGACGAGATGGGCATCCTTGCGTTTGTGGATATCTCCATCGGCACGCCCCCCTCGACGTTGTTCGGTGACGAGAATTATCTGAAGCGATCGCTGGATCGGGTGAAGTTTACGGCCGAGGAGTCAAGCCATTTCACGTCGGTTGTGGCCTATGGTTTGAGCGCACAGATTCCCGGTGAGAGCGAGAAGGCGATTACGGCGGTTCGCCGGCTGCGGTCGCGGCTGGACTCGATCGACAACAGGCTCTTCTACTTCTCGGCAACAACGTGGACGAATCCGAATCTTCGGAAGCTGACCGACATCGTGGGGCTGAACGCGTTCGATGCCGATCCGGCGCTTGTGCGCGACATGATCCTCCAGACGAAGAAGGCCGTTAACGGCGAGAAGCCGATGGTGATGCTGGGGTATGGCAAGTTCGTGCAGCTGGACAATCAGAACGGCTACAAGGATCCGATCTCGATCGAGGCACAGGCGAAATACATCAGCGATATTCACAGCATCCTGCTGGAGACGGACCTTGCGGGTGGGATCTACTGGTCGTTCAACGACTACAGAACCGATCGTCCGATCCTGACCGCGAACAATCAGGACCAGTATCTGGCCAGCTGCGGCATCTATGGGCTGGGCCGTGAACTGCGGCAGCCCGGCGGCCCGCTTCTCGCGGCGCTCTACACGGAGCAGAAGGCGCAGGATGTTGCGATCGGCCTTTACAGTCCGCCCTCCACCATTCTGTTCATTGCAACCGGCATCGCCTGCGCCGTGGTGTTTCTGCTGCTCATCAACAGTTCGCGACGCTTCCGTGAGAACGTCTGGCGCGCTCTGCTCCGGCCGTACAACTTCTACGCTGACATTCGCGACCAGCGCATTCTCTCGAACGTGCAGACGACGATTCTCGGGCTGGTGATATCGGTGACGTTTGCGGTGATCCTCGCCTCCATCTGCTACTTCTATCGAATGGATGAGGGATTCGACGCTACGTTGAGCGCCGTCATCACCTCCGACGGCTTGAAGGAGCTGCTGAACCATGTGATCTGGCGCCCGCTGCTCGCGGAGATCCTCTTCACGGTTTTCTTCTTCGGGCTGATGCTGATCGTGGCGCTACTGATTCGCGTGTGCGCCGTTACCGTGCGGAACAAGATCTTCTTCAGTGATGCCTATATCATTGCCGTCTGGGGCGCGTTGCCGGTGTTGATTCTGATCATTCCCGGAATGGTGCTCTATCGGGCGCTTGGCGAGCCGCATGCAGGGATGGTGAGTTTCTCCGTCATGTTGCTTGTTGTCTGCTGGATGCTCTATCGCGTGCTGCGAGGAACCGCCGTGATCTACGACGTGCGGCCGCTCAAGGTGTACGGTTACGCAATCGGAACCATCCTCGCCATTCTGATCGTGGTGATGGTTACATCGAGCGAGACCAATGCAACGCTCGGCTATCTGCGCGATGGCATATCGGTGCTCTACAGCGGGCGTTGAGATGCCGTGCTGCGCAGGCAGGATTGAACTCCGGAGGCCCCTTCAACGGGGCCTTCTGCGTTTGCGAGAGCCCGGGATGTAATCGGAGCGTCCGGCTGATGAGAGGCCAATATCACCGAAACCGTACGTGAATCGACGATCGCGCGCATCTTTTTTCCATCGCGGGTAGCATTCGCCGGATTCGTGCTTATCTTACTCGCTGTTTCGATACCATCACAATTCGCGTGACCTCATGGCGGGAAGGAAGTTCCACTTGATCCTTGTGGGCATTCTGACGTTGCTGTCGCTGTCGCTTTCTCTGATTTCGGAGATACCCAGAGCACTCAGCAAGGCACCGGAGGTTGTGCTGTCCGTAACCGTCGCAAACTGGCCCATTGTTCTCACCGACATGCACCTGCTCTGGATGCGCGTGGCAGGCATCCTGCTCATCGTGGGCATCACCATCTTCGCTCAATACAAGCAGGTGTACAAGCCGTTCATGCGGTTCGAGGAACTTCGCGGCGGCGCGTTCGATTTCATCTTCGGTCCGGAGATCGACAAGCTTCACAGAAATCTCACAACAAGCCTGCGATTCAACATTACGCAGCGAAGCAACTATCTGCGGGTGTCGCGCTATGTGCTTCTCGGCAGGCTGCGCCAGGTGTATCACTACGGCTATCACAACGAGCATCGCGACAAGGCCTTGCGATTCTGGTACATCCGCCTTCCCGGGTATCGGCGCGCGCAGGGAGTCGCAGCCAATGCCTTCCTATCCGAGCAGGCGATGATTGCGGATCTGCGCAACCCAGCCCTCGGGAATGCGCGCCTCACCGGATGGAAGTTCGAGTTGACGCGAGACATCAAGCTGATCATGAGCTTCCCGTTATTTCGATGGAACGGCGACACATACACGTGTGTCGGCACGATGAACGTCGATATCTGCGACGAGGGAGTGGTGACCGAACTGTTGAATGAAGGTGGGCTTCGTCGCTTGACGCGTCTGGCCCAGTACTTTCAGGATTGCACCGAATATGTATCACTATGGCTATAACAATCAGGCGTACGTATCTTTCACCCCCCGCGCCCAGAACCTAATTAACGGTGACTGTTATGAGCAGGATCGTAAGTATCAATCAGTCTGAGCCAGGGCTCTATCTCATCAGGATTCAACGTTCGCACGGGAACGTACGGACGCTGCTCCAGGCGATAGCGAATCCGCCGCTCGAAGGCAAACAGGGGAGTGCGACGGCGAGCGGGGCTCAGAAACGGAGCGACCAGACTACGGTCGAGCCGTATGTGGTGGCACACAGGCAGAAGCACTGATGCATCGTGCGTGCCGTTGCCCGGAACAACCGGACACATCGGGCGGCATATGAGCCGGACGACGCATCCAACGCCACCAACCGAATCGATATTCGAACCGTTGTCATGTTCCAGGGGAGGAGGACGTCGGTTCCTATCCGATCGCGTGCGCATGCAACAACCCGCTGCGCTGGAGATCGCATCGTATCAATGCTCGCTCGCGTCCTGTTGCAACATCCCGTCGTCAGCTCGGGATGTTGCAGCAGGCAAGCCTTTGCCGGTTCCTGCCGAAAGCCTCTTTACTCGCCGTCACCGCGAAGCCTCGCGGTGATGTTCCTCTGCGCGAGGAACGCTCGGTGACACGGCGGCCATGTCCGGTGAACGAGGTATCCTGCCACATCCTGCCGAGTGCTCTCGACCACCCACAGGCATCGCGTTCGAATATCCGGGAGTTGTTGCAGACACAGGAACCACCTGGCGGACAGGTGCAGTCGGCGCATACTGTCTCGGCGGGAATACGTACGTCGTACGTAGCGCACACCGTGCCGGCCCGACGGATATTGAATGCAGCATTGATCGTCCATGCATGGCCCCCGCGTTCTGCCGATGATGCCGTTCAACCCGGCGTGCTTTCCTGCCGATGGACGGTTGCCGAATCGAGCGATGCGCTCGAGGAGCAGCGGGGCGCATATCCGGATATCATCTGGCGATAATTCCATGCCATTTGTATTTTCAACTACCCATGACTGCACGTGTCGTGGCTCGAGGGTCAGCCGTTCCCGTCACAACAACATTGCGCCAATCTGCCTACACGGTTGCGGTGAGCATTGCGTTGTGTTGGGCTTACTGAGGCGCCGGTTATCGTGTGGTTTCAAGACATTTCTCATGCCGGGGATCGTGTCGAGGTATTCCCATCAATCGAAGGCATCCGATCGTGTGATCGGCCTGCGTTGGTGGCAGCGTGCGGGAGTAGTGATAGTTGGGCTACCGCAACTTCTTCCTGCTGTTCGGGCACCAGGTTCGTGCCGGCTGGCACGTTGAGTGCCTCGTGTCCGTCGTCATCGAGTTCGTATTCGCCTACCGCTTACTTCATGCCGCCCGGAACCAACTCCGGCCTGGCGGTGACGTTGGCCACGTCGGATCGAGGCATTGCGCAATGAGCCGCCGGGATTCCTCGGCATCGGTTCGGCCCAGCCCACGCCGGCGCGGCAGCAGATTTCCGCAATCGTTGCGGACGTGATCCGGTTGAATCGTAATCATCCATCCGGACAGCACGCTCCGTTCGTCTGTTGTAGTGTTCGCTTCTTCCGGTACCACCCCGGCCGCGAGGATCATTCGATCTGTTCCCGACATTTCCGCTGCTCCTCGCAGCATCTCGTGCTGTAATCAATATTGCCAGGAAGATGGTTTACTCGTTCGGCGATCCCCCTCGTTCCAGCGGTCTGTCGCGTGTGATGCGCGTGGTGCTCTCCACGAGCACTCTCGATTCGCCGCGCGAGCATGAGTGGCTTGTTCGGCATGTCTTTCCGGAGATCCGAAGGTTGTGCGCGGAACGTGGTGTGGACTTCACCGAGGACGACCCTCGCATTCCGTTCGGCTTCGGTGAGCTTCAATGCGGGCGGGGAGTGATTGCATGCCTCGATGATCTGCAGCGTACGCAGGCATACTACCTGTGTGTTGTCGCGGATCGCTATGGGCACGTGCCGGATCCAACCGGCTTCGAAGCGATGGACGGGGTACGGTCCCGCTATCAGCTTCTCTGCGATGCAGCCCGCGAAGGGCGGAGCCTGTACGACCTCGAGATCACCGGTGTCATGCGCATTCCATCCATGACCCAGCGCTCGCTCTTTTATCTGAGCGGGCACACCTCCGAACCACCATTCAGCCTGCCCGCACGTTCCGATGTGAAGCAGAACCGACTCTCGGCACTCAAGGAGCGCGTGGAGAGCAACGGCCATCGGGCGCGCCGCTATTCATCGCGCGAGGAGTTTATCGCCTGCATGGTGAACGATCTGCGCGGGCTTCTGGAGAGCGATTTCCCGCCAACCGGGATCGAGTCCGCCTATCAGCGTGAGCGCATCGCGCAAGGTGAATTTGCCGAGTCGTTGTGCCGTGTCTATGTGCCGGACGTCGAGCTCCTCAGTGAACTCGACGCTGCAGTCATCGGGGAAGGGCGGAGTGTTGTTGTTGGCGGCGAATCCGGCGACGGCAAGAGTACGCTGATCGCGAACTGGTGTGCGCGTTTCCGCGAGCGCCATCCTGAAATCACACTGATCCAGTATCATGTGGGAGCCGGAGTGTCGGGCGGCGACGCCGCCAGTGTGGTACGGTATCTGATCGGCGAGGCATCCGGAGCCTTCGGAATGCCGCTGCGAGTTCCGGACAGCGCGGAGGCTATGATCGCCCGGCTTCCCGAGATGCTGGTGGTTCCTGAAGGACATGCACTGGTTCTGGCGATCGATGCCCTGGATCAGCTGAGCCCTGAAGCACAGAGCCTTGACTGGCTGCCCGAGCACCTGCCGCCGTTCGTTCGTGTGATTGCATCGGCAACGCCGGGCCAGGCATATCGTGCACTGCTGCAACGAGGTTGGCACGAAGTTCGCGTGCGGCCGCTGGCTCCCGCCGATCGGTTGAAGATCATTCGTGGACATCTTGGATCGTTCGGTGCAGGCCTCGATGTGGACGATCTCGCCACAATGGTATCCAACGCAACTCCCGACGCTCCGCTGCTGGCCATACTGGAAATCCTTCGCGAGATTCAGCCGCGGAGTGCAGATGAGCGCGCCGACGTTATTCGGTTCTATGCAGCGGCGAACGGCACGCACGAATTCTTCCGGCTGGTGCTCGAACGCCTTCGCCAGGCGCACGATCCGGTGCTGGTGCGCGAGGTGCTGACGGTACTCGCCATTTCCAGGCGCGGGCTGACGCTCTTCGAACTACTGCAGTACGGCCGCTCCATCAAGCCGCGTCTCACCGAAGCTGCAATCCTGCGCTGCATCTTCGGCCTTGGCTCTCATCTGCGGCAGGCGGACGGCTACCTTCGCTTCTTCCACGATGGCCTGCGCCGCGTTGTGGAGGAGGAATATCTGAGCAGCGAGCAGAGCAGACGACGCGCGCATCGCCGGCTGGCATACTACTTCGCGTCCGTGCCGATGTGCGACCGTGCGGCCGACGAACTCCCGTGGCAATTCCTTCATGCCGGTATGTGGAGCAGCCTTGCACAGTGCTTTCTCGATGTGGACCTGTTCATGTGTCTCTCGCGAGGCATTGCGCGCTACGAACTGGCCAGATACTGGTCCGTTCTCCACGGGCGCGTAGACTCACCGGCTGCGGGGTTGCTCGCGTCACTGGCGAAACTCGAGCGTAACGAGCGTGCGAACCTTGCCATTCGATCGGCATATGCTGACTTTCTTCAGATGGTGAACGAGTTCGATGCAGCGCAGACGATCTTCGAGGAGAACCGCGAGATCGTAGAGGACATTCTGGATCGCTACGATGAACAGTATGCGTTTGCACTTCGCGATCTCGGACGCCTGTACCGCGAACGCGCGATGTTCACGGAGGCACTGGGGTTGACGGAGCAGGCGCTGCAGAGTATCGAGGGCCATTTCGGCGGCAACCATCCGGAGACCGCCGCAACGCACGAAACGCTTGCCACGGTTCTCTACGATCTCAAGAAGTACGATCGCTCCGAGCAGGGCCTCCGGAACGCGCTTCGAATCTATCGCGAGAGTGGAGCGGAGTCGCTGGCAGACGTTGCGCGCATCCTCTGCAGCCTTGGGGCTGTATTCCACCAGCAGGAGGGGCGGCGCGACGATGCGCGAGTGGCCTTTGCCGAGGCGCTGGAGATCACGATGAGGATCTATGGTCCCGACACGGCGCCCCTCGCGGAGATCTACAACAATCTCGGTGCGGTTGATCTCGCGCTGGGAGATGGTGACTCTGCAATCGAGCAGTTCAAGCGGGCGCTTGCAATCAGCCGCGCGACATTCGGGGGGATGCACAGTGCTGTGATGCTGAACCTGAACAATCTCGGCATTGCATTCAGGCGCGACAACCGGTTCGCCGAGGCGGAGGCCTGTTACGAGGAGGCGCTCTCGATTGCGCATGCCGTGCTCCCGGAGGATAATCCGCTTACGGCAAATGTCTGCCAGACGCTTGCGGTGCTTCAGAAAATGCGCGGCAACCTGGGGCGCGCCGAGGAACTGCAGCGCACGGCGCTCGGTATATGCCTGCGGCGATTCGGCGTGGACCATGTCACCACCGCGGAGGCTGGAATCAATCTGGGATCGATCCTGAAATCCAGGAAGGCATTTGTGGAAGCCGCCGAACACTATCGTCGCTATATCGGCCCTCTATCCGACGGCCGTGTGCCGCAACAGGCTTCCTTGCTCGAAGCTCTTGGCGGACTGTTGGATCTCGGAGCACTGCTGACGCTTCAGGGGGACGAGCACCGCAATCTTGTGGCGGGCCTTTATCGATCAGCGTTGCGCGCACGCCTCAGGCACGCGGATGCCGAAGATGATATCGTGGTGGAATTGCGGAGCCGCCTCAAGGCATTGGGGCGTTGACATGCGTAACAGCCGCGGGCGCTCCGTTGCAACGGATTGCCCGCGGCTGTCGATCGTACTGGCCTCTCGATATCGATTGTCCGGCGCCCTGCACACTGGCAACTTGCCGGCCACAGATACGCGCTGTCATGCTCTCGAGCCGTTGCCCGATTACTCACTACCGGTAGAAGGGGGCCATGTCCGGTGCGACCGCAGGGAATGGCAATTCCTCGTGTTCCGGGTTGAGTGCTCTGCCGCGGAATGCCGGTGTCCGGTAGGCATTCCATTCGATGGTGTGTCATCGCGGCGCGGACATTGTGCGTTGAATCATGAAGTCGCGTTGCGATATCACTGGCCGTTGGCGTGGATCGGCTCCGGTGCCAGGACGCTTGCCTCTCGAGGGCCCATACTCGAGTCCACAAGCATGATGGCTATGCCCGCCTTCTCCAGCGACGGTTCGTTCGGGGGGAGACACAGTCCGAAGTCCCACTCGAAATAGACCACACGGTCCACCGTTCCGGAGGGATCGATCGTGGGGCTGGGCGGGACGCCGGTCAGCTCGCTGGTTGCCGAAGCGGAGCATGGGTCCGGACTGAAACACGGCACCATGTGATAGACACCGGCTCGCAGCGTTTGAACAAATGATCGAATAGTTCCGCAATTCTGCCAGCGCTGAACCAGTATCCGGCTGTTGGGATGCTCGGGATCGGGAACCAGATACAGATCGACCCCCTTCCGCCAACCGTCGGCAAAGGCAACGGTGACGATTGCATGCTCGAATGGATTTGCGTTCTCAGCAAGATTCAGTTCAATTTGCTTGTCCTTGTCGTTCCACAGTACAGACATATTGTCCTCCCATTTGAAGTTGCCCGGCCATCATTTCATGCGATCGCCGGTGACGATAATTCTGATCAGTTGACTGTCCAGACATGAACATGATTGAGCACGATCGTGGGTCTGTACACGAGTGTCGTGCCCGATTTTCCTGTTGCACCACAGGCGAGAGAGTCGGCGTTGGGAAAGCAGATATCCGTTCCGGCATACGTTGCCATCGTCGAGATATCGCCGGCGGTGCACGTGCTTTCCAGCAGGCGCCAGACACCGGACTCGTCCTTGTAGTTCACCCAGGCATGCAACCTCCTTCCGCTGCTCGAATCAACGACGAGCCCGAACGTTACTCGGTAGCAGAAGGGACTCACTCCAAGTGCGCTCAGGAGTGATCCGAGTAGAAATGCCGTGTCTTCGCAGTCGCCATGGCCGCGTGCAAGAGTCTCCGACGGCATTTGCCAGTTCTCCAGTGCGCCGTCCGGCCGGTAATCGATATTCTCGGCGACATGCTTCCAGGCTGCCATTGCGCGCCGGTCCAACGATCCAAGTTCATCGGTTGGCGGAATAGCATTCTTCGAAAGGATTTCGTTGATTGCGCCAGCAATCATTGCGTTCGGTCCCTGCGTTATCAATTCGCGTGGATCGATTCTGATATTCCGAAGCCAGGTGCAGTCGACCCTGCGATCGGCCGGCTCCGGGCTGTAAATCCATCTGCTGCCCTGACCGGCCAGGCTTGCACCACGAATTATCCGGTCACCGTCCCAATTGTACATTGTTACCTCGTCTCCTAAATCGTGTATCATTTCATCATGACAGGGGCAAATATCGTGATGGAATTATGCAAGGGCATCCCTGACGAATTACGTAGCACCCGTTCGATCGGGGGATGAAGGCCGGAGCGCTCGAATGGTATCGGAGTGGCTTGGATGGATGAAGTGAGACGAATTTGCAATAATTGCCCAGGGAAATGTTGGCCGGCGGCGTTGTTCGATCCGTTGAGCGGTGTCGGAGCGGGAGCACGGAGATATTTACCCGGCTTGGGGCATTGTGACCCGGACTCGCGAAGAAGGTACCATCGTTTGGGATGCCTCGAAGCGCGGTCTACGTGGTTCGTACGTATTCATTGGCCATGATAGTGGCCACATATTGCGTGCGATTCGCCCGAGATGTGTTCACATCCACGAGAATTCCACAAGTGATGAACAGATATGAGGACTTTGAGCGCGGCCTTATCAAAGCGTTTGCCGGCGCCCAGTACAGCGAGGCGGTCCAGCTGCTGTACAGGCATGGCATCGAGTTGGCTGCTGCCGGCGACCCGCGTGCCGCGGACGATCTTAAACGCGCGTTCGATTATGCCGCGGAGGGGTACAACAACGATCTGTTGCCGGCCATCGCGCTCGAGCTTGGGCACGTTCGGCGCAGGGAGGGAAGGCACGAGGAGGCAGCCGAATGGTATGCGCGGGCATTTCGCGCCACGCTGAACGAGGAATCCCTTCCCCATCAGGCGGATGAGCATCAGACGCGAATCCTGCGGAGGAAGGCGCGCGGCCGGTTTCATGCGATCGACGGGATACTTCGGGGGCGGTCGCAGATTGCGGCTCATGCCGGGAACAGCGCTCTGCGGGAGGTCGATCCCAGGAGGATTCAGGCCGAGGCCGCCATCGGCTTCGGAAGTCTTGCTGCGGGAAATGGCGAGCCGGAGCGTGCCATCCAGATGCTCCTGACGGCCATGGCCACGTGGGACAACGGATCGTCGGAGCATGCCAACATCATGGGACGGCTCATGCATGCTCTCGCGAACGTCTATGCGGTATCCGGGGATCGCGATGGCGCTCTGGACTATATCAACCGTGCAATCGAACTGCTTCGCGCTTGCGGTGATCAGATCGAGGAAGTGCGTGCACTGACCAGTGAGGCGGCGATTCACCTCATGAGTTCCAACCTCGATATGGCGGAGCAGATCGCCTTGAAGGCCGTTGCGATCTACGAGGAACTGGGAAGCCGGCAGAACGTGATCCAGACGCTGATGATGCTGGGGGATGTACGCCAGGCGCGAGGGGACCACGATTCCGCGTATGCCTACTATCAGCGCGCCTATGATATGCGCGGTGACGATATCGACCAGCCGACAACGCTTCTGGTAATCCGCAAGGTGGGCGACGTGCGCCTGTCGCTCAACGATCTTCCCGCGGCGCAGTTGCTCTATGAGCATGCGTTGAGCATCGCCCGGGAGATCGGCGACCAGCATACGATGTACCAGTTGAACGAATCGCTTGCGCGAACGTTCGAAGGCTTGAACGATCTGCGCCGGGCACTCGCTCATATGCGTGAGTGCGGGAGGCTGCGCGAACGGCTGTTCAACTACGAGAAGCAGCGCGCCATCGTGGCGATGCAGATTCGATTCGATATGGAGAGGGCGGAGCGGGAAGGGGAGATGTTGCGCCTTCGTGCAGAACAGTTGAAGACCGAGGCGGAGGGGATGAGGATCACGATTGCCGAGAAGCGCAAGCTGATCGAGGTACTGGAGGGCCATCTTCGATCGCTTGCCCGCGGCAAGGGACGGGATGCGGATGATGCGGTGATGCGATCGCTGCTCCACGAGATCCAGGCGAGCCTGGAGAGTGCGGACGCCACGCCGGCCGAGCCGTTGTTGAAGGACGGCGACCCGCAGTTTACGCGCAACCTGCTGCAGCGATGCCCGGCCTTGACGCTGGCGGAGATCGATGTGTGCCATCTGGTGCGCCGCGGTTTCTCGAACAAGGAGATCGCAGCAACCACGCACACGAAGGTGCGCACCGTGGAGACGCACCGCCGCAACATCCGAAAGAAACTTCAGCTCGATCCCGGCAACAATCTCGCAACGTATTTCAGCGTGCTCTGACCCGCGGTAACGCGCTCCGGGCTCTGCCGGGATGGGGAGGTTCGGCGGCGCGGCGCTACGCGTTCTCTACGTGGGGAGGCACGCCCGATTTATCGTGATGTTGCCAGTATCGGATCGGCGTGAACGATGGAGGATGTGACTCCGGCGGTCGTGCTGCTCCGGACGGTTGCCCACCACATGTAGATGTCGGTTGCGGAAGGGAGCCCGCAGCCGGCGAAGCAGGAACGCCGCAGTGGCGCTGAACGGCATCATCGGCGAAGATGCAGTGCGCCGCGGCGATTGGGGCGTTCCGCCGCCATCGCGAAGGGAATCCGGCTGTCTGCGCCGCGGTGAAACGCATGCTTCGCCGCGGCGCGGCCGTTATTGCAGGCCGGTTCGCATCATCGGCCGTTCCCCTTCACCGTTCGTAGTGATTCTCTTCCCGCGAAATCGTGTATCTTCATTGTCTTCACATCAAGCCTTCAACTGACACTCGCGATCGATGTATCTCTCCAAACTCGAAATCATCGGCTTCAAGTCGTTTGCACATAAAACAGTCCTCAAATTCAACGACGGCATCACCGCCGTTGTAGGTCCGAACGGGTGCGGCAAGTCCAACGTTATCGATGCCATCCGCTGGGCAATCGGGGAGCAGAAGGCTTCCGTGCTCCGCTCCGACAAGATGGAGAATGTGATCTTCAACGGTGCCGGCAACCGCCGCCCGCTTGGAATGGCGGAAGTCTCGCTCACGATCGAGAACACCAAGGGCATCCTTCCCACGGAGTACAGCGAGGTTACCATCACGCGGCGCCTGTTCCGCAACGGTGACTCCGAATACCTTCTCAACAAGACGCAGTGCCGCCTGCGCGACATCGTCGATCTCTTCATGGACACCGGCATGGGATCCAATGCCTATTCGGTGATCGAGTTGAAGATGATCGAGACCATCCTCTCGGACCGCGCGGACGAACGGCGCAAGCTGTTCGAGGAGGCCGCCGGCGTCACCAAGTACAAGGTGCGCCGTCGCGAGGCGCTGAGGAAGCTGGACTCCACGCAGCAGGATCTGATGCGCGTGAACGACATCATCAAGGAGGTCGGCAAGAAGGTGGCCTCGTTGGAACGGCAGGCGAAGCGGGCGGAGGAGTTCACGACGCTCGATGCGGAGCGGAAGCGCCTGGAGGTGGAAATCCTGGAGCGGGAGTACGGCGCAACCGTGCGCCGCATCGCGCCGCTGCAGGAGAAGCTGATCGAGGCCCGCTCGCGCAAGGAGGCCCTGGATACGCAGCTTGCCGACGAGGAGGCTGTGCTCGGGGAACTGGAGCGTGAGTATGCCGAGATCGAGGTGACGGTCCGCGAGGCGCAGAAGGATGTGAACGCTATCACTGCGCGCATTGCGGAGATGGAGCAGCGGCGTGCCGTTGCCGAGGAGCGCCGCCGTTCCCTGAATGGTGTAATCGAGCGTGCCGACCGCGATCGCACCGAAGCGGAGGGGGGAATCGAGGCGATGATCGCCGATCGTGCGGAGGTCGAGCGGGCGATCGAGACGATTCGCGAACAGATGGAAGGAGCCCAGGCGGACTTCGAGCAGCTTCGCGCGGAGCTTGCTGCTGCGGAGGCGGAGGTGAACGAACGCCGGCGTGAAGCCAAGGGCTCGCAGGATCAGGTGATTGCCGTCATCAACAGGATCGCGGAACTTCGCGGCGAGGAGGAGCGAACCCGGGCGCGCATCGAAAGCCTTTCGAGCCGGCTGGAGCAGTTCGACGAGCAGGACGAGGAGGCACGCATGGATCTGGAGCGTGCTTCGGAGGCCCTGGCGGTGAGTGACCAGGAGATGCAGGGTGCGGCGGCGGCACTCGAGAGCGCTCAGGCTGCGTTCGAAGCCGGGCAGGGTGAGAAGGCTCGGCTGCAGGGAGAGATCAACGATCTCCGCACGGCTACCATCGACCTGCATAATGCCATCAACTCTCGTCAGTCCAAGATCGAGTTCCTTACCGGCCTGGTGGATCAGGATGAATCCGTCCGCTTCCTGGTGACGCAGGAGGACTGGACGCCGGTGGAGCGTATCACCGTATCGGAGGCAATCTCCACGGACGAGCAGTATCGCATTGCGATTTCTGCTGCCCTCGGCAACGCTGCACACTATCTGATTGTGCCGACGCTCGAGGATGCAAAGCGTGGAATGTCCACGCTCGCTTCCAACCGGAAGGGGAAGGTCACCTTTGTCTGTCTGGACCGTGTGCCGGATGTCCAGACGCGTGCGGCCGCCCCCGGCGTCAATGCCATCGGCTGGGCCGATCAACTCTGCACGTCGGCCGGCGAGCACGACATGCTTCTCCGCCACCTGCTGCACGACACGCTCGTGGTGCCGACACTCGAGGATGCCACGCATGCCGTCGGCGCCGGAATTGCGGAGTATGCCGTAACACTGGAAGGGGTTACCGTTCAGGCGGGCGGCATCGTGCGAGGCGGCGGCCAGACGAAGGATGAAGGAACCACCATCGGCAAGCGCGAGCAGATCGAACGGCTGACGCGGGAGGCGGAGGAACTGCGCGCGCGCCTTGCCGCACTGGATGAACAGATTGCCGGTGTCAACGCCGCGCACAACGCCATCGATCTGGGTTCGCTCTCCAACGCCATTCGTCGCGCGCAGCAGGAGCTGGGCGACGTGGAGAAGCGCCGTGCGCAGATCGGTTACGAGCGGGAGTCCGCGGAGGATCTGCTGGAGGAGCACCGCATCGACCGCGAGAAGTTCGAGGACGAACTGCGCGGTCTCGGCGAGCAGTTGGATTCTGCGGAGCCGCGGCGTGCTGAACTGCGCGCGGAGCAGGAGCGTGCCGAGGAAAACGCGCGCCAGCTGGCTGCACAGCGCGACCGCGCGGAGGCGGCATACTCCGAGTGCTCCCGCGTTCTGAACGAACGGCAGGTGGCGCTCGCAACGCTTCGCGGCGAGGAACGGAGCGCGATCGCCGAGCTGGAACGCATCCGGCGCGATCGCGAGAACGCCGAGCGCGTGATCGAGCAGCGTCGCGTCGAGCGGGAGCGTGCGCAGGACGAGTTGGAATCGCTTGAGGCGATCTACAGCGAGGGGGAGCAGCAGCTGGAGAGCTTCCGTGCGGAACTTGTGGAGGCGCACACGCGCCGCGATGCGGTCGTTGCGCTTCAGTCCGCGAAGCGTGAGGAGATCACGCGTCACGGTGATGCGCTGCGCGAGGAGAGAAAGGGGTACGAGTCCGCGCTCGGCATGGCGCACGAACTGGAGATGAAGATCAGCGAGCTACAGATGCGCGCCGAGGCAATGGTGCAGCGTGGCAAGGAGGAGTTGGAGGTCGATCTGGAGGAGCGGGAGTTCGAGGAGGAGGGAACGGAGACGCTCATGGGCGATCTGCGCGAGCAGCTGCGGCAGATCAAGGGGCGGATCAAGATGCTCGGCACCGTGAACCTGCTGGCCTACGAGGAATACCGGGAAGAGAACGAACGCTATCAGTTCCTGAAGTCGCAGAGCGACGACCTTCGCAATGCCGAGAAGTCGCTGCTGGAGACGATCGCGGAGATCAACGAGACTGCGCAGACGAAGTTCTCCGAGACATTCGAGCTTATCCGCAAGAACTTCGTGACGATCTTTACCTCACTCTTCTACGAGGGAGACGAGGCGGATCTGAAGATCGGCGAGGGGGATCCGCTGGAGGCGCCGATAGAGATCATCGCCAAGCCGCGCGGCAAGCGGCCGCATTCGATCGATCTGCTCTCCGGCGGCGAGAAGACGCTGACGGCGATCGCGCTTCTGTTCGCGATCTACCTGGTGAAGCCCTCTCCGTTCTGTATCCTCGACGAGGTTGATGCCCCGCTCGACGATGCAAACATCGATCGCTTTGTTCAGTTGATCCGCCGATTCGTTTCCGAGACGCAGTTCATCATCGTCACGCACAACAAGCGGACGATGGCAGCGGCCGATACGATGTACGGTGTGACGCAGGAGGAGGATGGCGTTTCGAAGATCGTCTCGGTGCGCTTCACGGAGCATGTCAGGAACGGTACCGCAACTCCTGCGGCCGCAGCCGCATAGCGCGGACAGGGGCCGCGCCGGAAGGATATGTCCGATAACGAAGAAGGCCCGCCGTTCGGCGGGCCTTCTTCGTTATGCTCGTAGCGCGTCATTGTCTGTTGCCGATCAGGCTGCCGGAGACGAGGCGTTGCTGCCGTGATCCAGGATCTCATCGTTGAGCGGCGTCGTGAGCAGCAGCAGGCATCCTTCCTTGCTGTGGGTATCGACGTGGACCTTGTTGAGATAGCTCGCCGTGAAGTCGCCGCTCTTTAGGTCATGCCCGTCAACATGGAGATCTCCTTCCAGAACCAGGCACTGCTCCAGGCCCATATGCCGATGCGGCGGGTAGGCCGCGCCCGGCTGCAGGCGCGCGAGAACCATGGTCCGGCCCTGAACAGGATCCTCGTGAAGCAGGCGAAGCGAGATGCCGGGCATGATCTCCTGCCATTCGCCTTCGTGCGCATAGAGGAACACCTGCCCGCGCTCCGGCGGTGCACCGATCGCCGCCATGATGGAATCCTTCACCGCCTTGCGGGGGGTCGGCATGATGCCGGCGACCTCCTCACACAGAGCTGCCACTGTCTGCAGGCTTTCATCCAGTTCAACCTGGTCGACCTGGCCTGCGAGTATGCGGTTCTCGAACTCCGCCACCTCGGAAGGTGAAAGCATGCCGAGCGCATACAGTGCCGCCGTATCGGCGGATTGGTCGGGGGAGGTATGAGTCTTTTCGTTCATATCGAAAGCGGCGCGAAGGGGGTTTGGAGTCGCGCCATTAATGAGTACGAGATCATCCCATGGTTTGGATGTTGCCGTCTATATGATTTGGCAACATGCCCGGCAGACTGCTGAACAACGCCATCGGCACACGCTGGCCTTCACGTCCGCTCACTGCGACGTCCCAAAGGACGCCTCACTCGTGGCTGTCCGGCCGCCTTGCATCCGGCTGTGTTGAACAGTCCGCTGCAGTGTCGTCATTCGACAGGCTGCTAGATCTCCTCTCCGACAAATCGGAGGTGCGTTCGGAGTGCCTGCATCCCGGTTCGGATTCGGGTCTTGATCGTTCCAAGCGGAATGCCGGTATGCTCGGCAATTTCCTGATGGGTGAATCCCTGAAGGAACGCTAGATCGATCAACGTGCGCTGCTCCGGCGGAAGCTGCGCGAGAGCCGTGGATATCTGCCCACGCTGTTCACGATGAAGGGTGGTCTGCCAGGTCGTGTCGGCCACGTAATCCGCCGGCGGACGGACGTCCTGGTCGCCTGTGTCGAAACTTCCAACTTCCACCTTCTTCTGTTTGAATCGCTTCGACCGCAGAAGGTCGATCGCTCTGTTGTGAGCCATGCGAACCAGCCACGTCTTCGGAGTGCCAAGGGCCGACTGATAGGTGCTGGCGCTTCGCCAGATCTGGATAAAGACCTCCTGCAGAACATCTTCTGCCTCGTCGGTATCGCGTACCACCGTCAGAATAATTCCGTACAGGAGCTTCGAAAAGCGATCGTACAGATCGGACAACGCGTCCGAATCCCGGGCTGCGATCCGTTCCAGCAGCTGAACATCGGATCCGGTTTGCAACTCTTGATTCCCCATCATGCGCGCAATATATCCCTGTCGCGACAAAACACCAGCGTCAGTCGCAGGGCCGCAGGCGGCCCCGTTTCCTGCATCGACTGGAAGTCCTCGGCCGGTTATCGGCATCGCTGTGCTATGCTTTGGCATGTGTTCCGTCAATTTTCGAGAACGATCGTATCCGCGGCACGTCAAAAATTTCTCCGATCGCGCTGCCGTGGTCAAGCGCCCACACCATGGCACTGGCAAGCTGCTCGCGCCTGACCGAACGGGCTCGCCGGGCCACGTCGCCGATCGTTCCGGGCAGACAGCTCAGTGCTGCAAGGACCGGTTCCATCACGATCGGCCACTCCTGACCCGGGCCGAGAATGAACGACGGGCGATAGATGGTCCAGTCCAGGCCGGCGTCCAGTACTATGCGCTCCGCCCGCGCCTTGCACTGCACATAGTAGCTGTTGCCGATTGCGCCGGCGCTCAGCAGCAGTATGCGCCGGACTCCGGTTCTCGTCATCGCCTCGGTTACCGAGCGCACCGAACCCACATCCACATCCTCGTACGTTCTTCCGGTTCTCTTGGTCTCCGCCCGGCGAATGCCTACCAGATGCACCACGCCATCGCAGCCATCCAGTGCCTCGGCAAGCGAGTCGGCGTCCAGTACATCTCCCGCGGCGGCGGTGACCCCTTCGATACGCGGAACGCGTGCCAGCGACTCGGGGCGTACCACCATGCGCACCGTATGTCCGGCAGTTGCCAGGGCAGGAACCACGGCGCTCCCTACGAAGCCGGTTCCGCCTGTCACGAGAATGTGCATGAAGTTGCTTCCAATCTATATGATCCGCGGTTCCCGAGTGAGCCATCACCGCCGGCCGGATACTCTCCCGAACCGTCGAACGCGGGAACGCATTGTTCAGTATCGCAACGGACGGGTCGCGATGTAATCATCCGATCTAATGCACTGAAATCCAACGTAATGCTTGATGCTGGCATTCGTTCTTCGTAACATTCACACTACGTTGATCTTGCCCCAATGGATTGCATGCAAGTCCGTCCGGTGTTGATGCAACCATTCCGGCGGAAGGTGTGCAACAGGTGAATGACGCGGCCATCGCGAATCCAAAGGATCGGTATGCAGCTCGAGACTGTACGAAAATACGCCGGGGTAGTTGTGGCGCTGGCGCTCTTCGCATGTTCCACGGCGGCAGCTCAGTCCGGCGTGACCGTACAGTTGTTCCAGCCGCCGCCGAACCAACTCAAGATCGCTGACCTCTGGCGTATCAAGCTGGTCAACAACACGCAGACCACCTACACGGTATGCCTGTTCGGCACATTGGATGAGACGGCGCTCGGCAAGCGACTCGTTGATGCCACCACCGCGCAGTTCAGGTTGCCGCCGGGAACGAAGCTGATCACCGGATCGGACATTCAGCCGATCGACGCGAACTACTACGACGATCGCTACAAGCAGATCTTCATGCGCACCGGGCAGGCACCGGCCGGCGAATACCGGATCTGTGTCGAGGTGCGTCTCGAATGCGGCGCGCAGGTGCTGGCTCGCGATTGCAAGGATCAGCATGTGCAGCCGCTTACTCCGCCCGTGCTGATTGCGCCGGCAAATGAATCTACGGTGCCGGACAAGCTCCCAACCTTCAGTTGGTTGCCGCCGTCTCCTCTCGGGCGCGGCCAGTCCATGCGCTATGAGTTGAAGATCGTCGAAGTGCTTGGCCGCCAGACTCCGTACGATGCCATGGGCTCCAACCCCGCATGGTTCCTGCGGGGCCAGATCGTTCCCACCGTTCAGCAGTATCCGATCTCGTCGCGCGCCTTCGTCAAGGGAAATACCTATGCGTGGAAGATCGCGGCTTCGAGCGACGGGATACCGATGGGGGAGAGCGAGATCTGGTGGTTCATCTACAATCCCACCAGCCTGATCGGCGGCAACGACGGAGGGGGGCGCATCGTGAACGACTCGCTCCAGGCCCATCTCACCGGCAGCAAGAATCCGATTGTGCCCGCGTATCAACCAACCACCCATGGTGTGATCACCATCGATCCCACGGACATCGGCACCAACGAGCTGAAGTTCTTCGGCGATCCGACAAAACTCATCCCAGACAGGATCGAAGTCATCCCAACCGCAGATCAGTTGAAGAAGGATTTCCTGGAAGTCTACAAGGAGCTCCTTCGTTCGTGCAATGATTGACGGTTCCTGCCGGCCCGGGCGCCTCCGCTGCACCATGTGTGATGCCGGGCTCGCCTGCGTGGCTGCGGCAATGAACCAGCCGGCATCCGAATTATGCGTGCCGTCCATGAAATGGTAAAGCGATCGCCTCGCTGTTCCGCAATTCCATAGCCCCCAGGGAGATCCAAGACCATGAGACCAACACGGCTGAACCTCGCTGCGCTCAGGAGCAATCTCATACCTCGCTCCAGGCGTCCGCGCGACATCGAGGAGGTGATCGCGCAGCAGGGCGGTCCGGCTCTGTCGCGTCGTGAGATGCTCGGGCTGGTTGGCGGCGCAACGCTTGCGGCGACGCCGGCCGTGGCCTCTGTGCGTACGATGCTCGCCGACGGCTTCGAGGTGGTTGCCGGCAGTGACCGCGTTGCCCTGATGCTTGGCGGGCAGGAGCGATGGGCGATCGATGCGCGGGCCTTCGCGGGATCGCCCCGCCTCACAGTGGAGCGGACGGAGCGCCGCATCGTGATCGAGCTCGCCGGCGCGCGCTATCCCGGCACCGCCATACCGGCCGACCTGCGATGCGAGATCCGTCCGGGTCTCGTGCGCCGTACAATGTCCATGGAGATGGCCGTTGGCGGCTTCTCCTGCTCGATGCAGCTCGAACGCTGGCTGCTTGGCGTCGAGCCGGCCCGCGCGCGCGTGCAGCTTCCCGGCCACGAGTGTTCGTTCGAAACCGGCAGCAGTCTCACCCTCTCTGGGAGCGGCGTTGCGAGCTTCACCCCGGACTGGTGCCTGGATCTCGAGGGCGGATCCATCGCCTCGCTCGCCGGCTTTGGCGGAGCGGTACATGCCGACGCCGTGCAGATAGCGCTTCCCGACGGTGCTGCGCCCAGCCTGCTGGACGATCGGCCGCAGCGCCGCACGCTTGTCTCGATCCAGCGTGGAGAGCAGCGCTGGGCCATCGATCCCGGGGCCCGCGATTTCGGCGGCTGGAACTTCCGCGGGCACGGCGAATCGTTCGACTCCGTGCGCGCGGAGTTTGCGGAGCATCACGACGGCCGTACCGAGAGCGCTCTCGTCGCCGACGGTGCCGGCGAGAACGTTCGCCTGGAGGCGTTGATGCACGATGCCTATCGCAACGTCGAGGGCGCCCCGTTCGGCATTCCTCTTCGCAACGTTCGCTACGCCGTTGCGTTCAACGGCAGCGGACGTCATGCGGCGGTGGTGGCCAACTACTCGGCGGAGCCGGCCTGGCTGCATACCGATGGCGTAAGCGTGTTGCTTGGTGACGATGAGGAGCGTCGGCTCTTCGAGCTGAGCGGGGCCAACGGCACGGTGGAGTCGCAGGAGGTGTCCCCCGCAATGCTTGCCACCGTTGTCCCGCTGGCCGGTGCCGCAATCACACGCCCTGCAGCGCTCCCGAAGGGGACCCGCCTTGCGGTTGTGAACGATTCGCGTCCGGAGATACTTGCCGGCCATGCGAACCACATCGCCTTCAATCCGAACCAGCCGGACGACACCCCCTCGATGCTTCTCGGCAAGGCGGCGGCGATCGTCGTGCGCCCGAGCGATCTCGTCTTCCTCGTCTTCGCATTCGTCGGGATGAAGCTCTCGCCGAAGTCCGGAACCGGCAAGGCCACGTACGAACGTACGGGCGGCGACGCGAAGATTCTGGTGGGATTCCAACCGCAGAACATCGCGGAGGAGGCGTTCTTCGAAACGGCGAGCGGCTATCCGGTTGCCACGGGGAATCCGAGCGATCCGGACAAGTCCAGCGATGGGAAGGATGGCACGCCGGCCATTCCCGCTCCCTACGCTCCGCCGGTGCGTGCGCGCATGGCGGGGCCCAGCCGACTCGTCTTCAATGTGCCTCCGGAGGTCAGCTCCATCGAGACCACGTTGGAGGACCTGTTGAAGTACTGCGGCCAGATGCCGATGAACGTTGCGCCGCATGCATTGCCGCCGAAGGACCTTTCGTGGCATCTGGTGGCCGCGAATACCTTCACGCTCTCCAACGCCGGCAAGTTTCTCGGCAACAGCTACAAGATGCAGCTTGCTGCGATGAAGGGGGAGAGCCTCGGCACGAAGGGGGTGGCGCTCACAACGCCCGGCAAGCTGACCGGAGCGCAACAGCTGATCATGAAGTCCCGCTCGGCAGCGCTCGAGAAGATGGACATGAGCGCGGGGAAGGCATACAGGGTTTCGGACAGCGACATCGAAAAGAAGATCGCGGTCGACTACGGCTCCATCGCGGTCACCCGCCCTCAGTTCCGCGCGCCGAAGCTGGACGAGACAGCGATCGAATCCCCCTATCGTCTCTACATTTCGCCGAACCGCTACGGTGCATGGGCGCATGCGGTGAAGCCGGTGTACGGCATCCGGACCGGGCGGGTGGAGTTGTGGCATTCGCGCCTCGGCGTGCGCGACGGCACCGGCGTTGACGAGAAGGACCCCCGCCTCCGCACCATTCGCGCGATCTGGGCAACTGATCTGGACAAGCTTCCCCCCGGCACGATCCCGGATCATTCGAACGATCCGTTCCGCATGAGCCTGGATGCGTTCGATCGCATCAACATCGCATCGCTTTCATCCGACTTCAATCTCACCGGACCGTCCTCGCCCGGCAAGCTGCGCCCTCCGTATCTGCCGTTGCCGATCGCAACGGAGCGGCTCATGCTCAGTTCGCTCGGCGCGTGGATGAATGTTCGCGGAGTGTGGCCGCGCGATACCATGCCGCTCGGCTTCTCCGTGGAGGAGTGGACGCATCGTGCCGCGATGGGACGCGATACGTTCGTGCGCGTCGTGTATGCCGGCTTCCTCTTTCCCTTCGGGCACTACGCCTCGGTGATCAAGATCACGGAGCGGAAGTTCCAGCCGCATCCGGGCAATCCCGCGGTGAAGGTTGCCTATCTCCGCCAGCGGATGTTCATCGTGGTGCGGCAGCCGGAAGTGACACTTCGCGTGAGCGGCCTCGCGATCAAGGACTTCGTTACCGGCACGGACGGCATCAACATCGATCTGCAGATGCCGTTCACGAGCGCGCGCATCACCACGCTCATCACGCCGAATCTGGACCCGCCGGAGTTGAGCGAGATCTGGCCCGGCAAGAAGCAGGGGGCGTTCTGGCCGCGTGTCAACAATCAGGATTTCCAGTTCCACATGGTGCTGAAGGATGTGGACGGCAACAATGTGGAACTGACGATGCCGCTGGTGTTCATCGGCAAGGAGGAGAACGATCGCCCGTCCGGCTCCACGCTGATCCCGAACATCTGCGTGCAGTACGAGAAGGCCGCCAACAAGGACCGGCGCGAACGGCCGGTGAACGGGCAGCGCATTGCGTTCACCGAGAGCGTGAAGCCTGGCGATACGCAGTTCGAGACGGACACCGTCGTCTTCGGCGTGCAGTCCCCCACGGGCACCACGTACGACTCCATCCCGTCCACGCATCCGCGATACTTCCCGGTGGTTCGCCGGGCCGATCTGCGGCTTCCGGCCGCGCAGCATCTCACCGGCAACAACAATCCAACCTCGGTTGTCTTTGCTGACCTCTTCCTCAAGGAAGGATATCTGGGCGGCAATCCCGGGCAGGTGTTCTTCCAGCTTCTTCCCGGAAAGGAGCTGAACTTCGACTTCAATTCGAAGGGTGACCGCTCCGGCGGCCTGGTGAAGCCGAACATGAAGATCAGCGCCCTCTCGCGCCTCTCCGGCCCGATAGCCGGCGATGATGCGGTGAGCAAGTTCGGCGCCAGCGGGCAGTTCAACCCCAAGGATTTCTTCGGCAGCTTCGGCGGCATTCAGGCGAAGCTTTTCGGCGTGATCGATATCTGGGACATCATCGATGCCATCGGCGTAGACAAGAGCGACCTGATTCCAAAGTTCGTGACCGAGGCGCTGAACGTAGTCGAAGGATTCCTGCAGGATATCGAGACCTTCCTCGGCTATGTTGACGAAGTGAAGAAGGCTGGCGGGACGATCGCAACCGTGATGACGAATCTGAAGGCCGACATCCAGAACATCATTGCCGCGAAGGACGATCTCTCAACGCTTCCATCGGCGATCGATACGTTCATCACGCACTTCAATGCGCTCCCCGGCGGCTACATCACCATCCCGACCACGGCCTCGATGCAGGACGGGATTCGCCGCGAGGCCGAGAAGAAGCTGAATCAGTTCCGGCAGTTGATCGATTCCGGTGCGGCGTTCGTGGATGCCGTTCAGAACTTCGCCAAGGCGATCGAGATGGCGAAGGAGATGAAGGTGAAGTTCGAGTGGAAGCCGGAGCTGCACGACTGGGGCTTCGATGCGGGCCATCCGCTCTTCATCGCCAACAACAAGGGGACCAAGGCGGTGTTCCTGATCTCGGTGGAGGTGCGTGCCAAGACCAACGGCAACAGCTCGCCGTCGATCGATGTGATCTGCGGTCTGGAGAACTTCACGCTGGATCTGATCGCACCGGCCAGCTTCATCAAGCTCTACTTCGACAAGGTGGAGTTCGTTGCAACGGCGGGCAAGAAGCCGGAGGTGAACGTTGGCCTTTCCAACATCGAGTTCGTTGGCGTGCTCTCGTTCGTGGAGGCCCTGCGCTCGCTGATTCCGCTCGATGGCTTCAGCGATCCGCCCGGCATCGACGTCTCCGCCGAAGGGATCAAGGCCAGTTACTCCGTGTCGCTCCCGAACATCGCGTTCGGCGTCTTCAGCCTGCAGAACATCTCGCTGGGAGCGGGCTTCTGCATCCCGTTCATCGGCCAGCCGCTCAGCGTCAACTTCAACTTCTGCACGCGCGAGAATCCGTTCCTGCTCACCGTCTCGATGATCGGCGGCGGCGGCTTCTTCGGCCTCACCATCGATCCTAGCGGCGTTCAGATTCTCGAAGCGGCCTTCGAGTTCGGAGCAAGCCTTGCGCTGGACTTCGGCGTTGCGAGCGGCGAGGTGCATATCATGGCCGGCATCTACTTCAAGATGCAGGCCGGCGACTGCACACTGACCGGCTATCTGCGAATCGGCGGCTCCGTGGATGTGCTCGGGTTGATCACCGCCTCCATCGAACTGAAGATGGAGCTCACCTACGAGTTCTCCTCCGGCAAGTGCGTCGGGCGTGCCACGCTCACCATCGAAGTGGAGGTGCTCTTCTTCAGCGCGAGCGTGGAGATCAGTTGCGAGCGGAAGTTCGCCGGCTCCAACGGCGATCCGTCGTTCCGCGCGCTGATGGAGCCGGAGGATACCTGGCATCCATGGGATGATTACTGCGAGGCGTTCGCCTAGCAGGCCCGCGCAAGCCGCCTCCGGACCGGCGCGCCGGCCGCACGGACTCCGTTACCGAACACGAAGCGAATTATCATTGCTCACTCAGGATAGAAGGTCATGCCAAGCCAAAAGATTGTCTGGACTGCATTGCCCAAGGGAGTTCAGGAAGGGACGATGAGACTCTCGGTGTACGTGTCGCCGCGCCTCACGCCCCCCGGAGGGAGCGGCAAGCTGGGCTCCTTCCCGGACTTCTGGAATCCAGCAAAGCATCACTGGCCCGGCCTGGTTGGCGAACGTACGTTCGAGCTGGAGTTCCGCGTTGGAGGGGGGGCGAAGGTGGCGAAGGGATCGTTCTCCGATGGAACCAAGTTCGATGCCGATCTCTGGGCCGCGCTCTTCAACGACAAGACGCTGGTGAAGGCATTCAACTACACCGATCTCAGCACCCGCTTCATCCACAGTTATCCGGTGCGCACGGTGCTCGAGTACGTGAAGGGGATCTATCGTACGGTTGCCGGTTCGCCTACCCGCTTCCCGCGGCTTTCGCCGCTCAAGGACGACATGCCGATCCCGGACCTGCACGATCTGCTCGGGACGCTCGGCTCCGTCGCAAAGGACGAACGCTGGCAGCGCAAGCCATGGGACCCGACACGATACGTGAAGGATCAGAAACTGAAGGTGCTGGATCCGGGCAAGTACAACTCCTATGGTTTCAGTTCGCCGGAGCAGATGGCGTTCGCGGAGGTGAATCGGTTTTACGACCGCCCGCACGCCGGCAATCCGTATCGCGAGTCGCCCGATCCCGGGCTGGCCGGCGTTCGCCATCGCCTGCCGGTGGAGAAGCCGGACTTCCACGCGATGCTCTCCGCGCTTGCGGACTATCCGCCGCTGATGCGGAAGCTGGGCATCGTGATCGACCTCGATGTGGTGATCCCGCCCGGCGAGTCGCTCGGGAGCCTGCTTGCTGCCGATGCGGTGCGTGTGAAGGCGGCCTCGAGCCAGGAGTACTCCCCATGGACCCGCATGAACAAGGAGTTCGTTCCGGTGCCGCGCGGCGGGAGCGATATCCGCGACGGCATGCTGCGGCTGGATGATGGAGACCTCTTCGAGATGGTGCAGGTGGATGCGGACTCCGTGGGCCTGAAGACGCTGCAGTTCGCAGGCTCCATGGAGCGCGTTGCGGCCGCGCGTTCCTCGTCGCAGCCGGGTGTGAACTACACCGTTCCGAACGAGGCATCGCTTCCCGCGGTGCGCACCTCCGGCATCGGCGTTGCGCGCAACAACCGTGCAATGGGCGTCGCGCAGCGCCTGGTGAACTCCAAGCAGTTGGATACCGCGCTCGCATCGAACACGCCCGCCGATCTCTACGCCGACGATCTGGTGCGCGGGTATCGCGTGGATGTACGCGAGTCCGGCGGGGACTGGCGCTCACTCTGCTTCCGCAGCGGCAGGTACGTGCTGCTTGGTGGTTCGTATCCGGAGCTGAATCTCGATGACGAGGGATACGTCAAGAGCGCATCGTCCACCTCCACCAACGACGGCGTACCAACCGACGACGAACTCTATCTGCACGAGAATCTGTTCCAGTGGGATGGCTGGAGCCTGTGCGCATCGATGCCCGGACGCACCATTGTTCCGCAGACCTACGATGCCACGGGGAAGCCGCTCGTGCATCAGGAGGAGAAGGTGGAGAAGCCGGGCAACAAGGCCGTGGACGGTGTGAACATGGAGGTCTCCACCGGACCGCAGCCCGGCACGCTGCCGCGCCTGCGATACGGACGGAAGTATCAGATGCGGGCGCGCATCGTGGATCTCGCCGGCAACAGCGTTCCGTTGAAGGTCCCGGGGTCGTGGAAGAATGCGGACCCGGAGTGGGTCGCCATGTCCGTGGCGGATCATCCAACCGAGGTGATGACCTATTGCCGCTTCGAGCCGGTTCCGTCGCCCGCGCTGGTGCCGCGCGTTGCCTACGGCGAAGGGGAGTCCGCGGAGCGTGTGGTGATCCGGAGCAACTTCGACAAGACCACCGCCGAGTACATCGCGCAGGACTATGTGAAGAAGGCGATCGACGGGAAGTGGTATGTCTATGCCGAGAACAGCGAGCGCCACGTTGTGCCGCCGAAGACATCGCAGTTGGCGGCCGAGACGCATTCGCTGTTCGACGAGTGGATCGGCAAGGGGAGGTCGCACGAGAAGGCGTACAACATCTCCGTGAAGGAGGCGGGGACGCTGCTCGACACAGCGGTCGTGGACATCTCCACCGGCACTGCAAGCCTTGCCGCGGACGGCATCGGCATCGTGACGCCGGCAGGCACGCCAACTCCGCACGCGGTGCTTCCGGGAACGCCCGCCGGTCCGGGCGAATACGTGCTGGACTCCGGCGGCCGTCTTGCCGCGGGCCAGTACGTGGTGCACAACACGTCCAAGCTGATTCTCCCCTATCTCCCCGATCCCTTCGCACGCGGTGCCGCGTTCAGAGGGCTGCCGAAGGTGGATGCACCCGGCACGATTGCCGGCGGGCTTCACAAGGTGAAGCTGGGGCCGGCGTACGACGGCGTGGTATTGAAGGTACCGTTCGAGGGCAACTGGCCGGAAGCAGCGCCGTTCCGCCTTCAGGTTGTGGAAGGAACCGGTGAACCCTCGTGGAACGCAGGCGAGCGGCTGCTGACTGTGCCGGTGCCGAAGGGACGCGTGGCCCATGTGATCTACAGCAGCTACATGGGGAAGGACCCCAAGACCTCCGTGCCGGACTTCAGGTTGATGGGGCTCTCCAAGTGGAGCGACGATCCCGACGCCAAGCTGGGGCCGTTCTCCGAGACGGGAGGCCACTGGATGCTGACGCCGTTCCGGAATCTCGAACTGGTGCATGCGGTTCAGCAGCCGTTGAAGGCGCCGGTGTTCTACAAGTCGCAGGTGCGGAAGTGGAAGATCGGCGACACCTACGTGAACATCTACGGATTCATCGATCACGATGCACAGAGCACGATGAAGCTGGAGGTGGCCGCCGAATGGTTCGATCCGATCGACAGCCTCACGGCCGATGCGCCGGATGACGATCCTGCTCCGGGAGGGACGGAGCGCTTCAATCATCGCGGCGTTGTCTTCTCCACACATGTCGACGACGACGCGCCGGACCTCCTGGCAATCCATTGCCCCGACGATGACGGCATCGGCCTGCCGCAGAGCTACTTCAAGGGGTTCCCCGGTGTGGAACTGCCGGCCGTGCAGGACGGCGATGCCTCCAAGCTGAGCGTGAATCCGAAGGAGGCCTCCGCTGCAACGAAGGAACCGACGCTCGAGAAGACGCCGGCGGACGGGAGCGGGCTCACACTCTCGAAGGCCGATCCCAAGCTGATCGGCCTGGAGAAGGCGGGCGACGGCTCCGTCAAGACCGGTGTGGCGCCCGGCAACGCGCCGTGGTGCCGTCATGAATTCCACGATACGAAGCATCGTTTCGTGAACTATCAGATCACCGCAACCACGCGCTACCGGGAGTACTTCCCGGAGGCGATCGTCAACGACCCGGCGAACATCACGCGTACCGGTGCCCAGTGGAAGAGCGTCAACATTCTCAACTCCGCAAGGCCGGATGCGCCGAAGGTTCTCTACGTTGTTCCAACGTTCGGATGGGAGGAGAAGAAGATCGGTGACGAACTGGTAAGCCGGCGCTGCGGCAACGGCCTGCGGGTCTATCTGGATCGCCCGTGGTACTCCTCCGGCATCGGCGAGCTGCTTGGCGTCGTGGTGCGGAGCCAGAGCAACTTCAGCATAGGCAAGTTCGAGGGGCCGCTGAAGCCGTATCTGACCGATGTGGGGATGGATCCGATCTGGGGATCGGAGTTTACTCCCTCCACGCTGAAGATCAGCGACTTCCCGCTTGCAACGCATGGGGAGTACGGGCTCACGCTGGATGAGATCGGCGGGTATCAGGTTGGTGTTGCCGGGCATGCGGTGGATTACGACAAGGAGCGGCAACTGTGGTTCGCGGATATCGAGATCGACGCCGCCGACAGCTACTATCCGTTCGTGCGCCTTGCGCTTGCCCGGTATCAACCGGACTCCATCCCCGATGCGCATCTCTCGCGCGTGGTGATCACGGATTTCGCGCAGCTTGCTCCGGATCGCATCGCCGCGGTCCTTTTCGATCCGAAGGATGCCAAGAAGGTGGTGGTTGCCGTCTCCGGACCGTACGGAACGTCGAACCACGCACCGAACGCAACGAAGTTCAACACCTATCTTCAGGGCTCCAGCAAGGATCCCACCACGTTGGCTGTGCAGGGGATGTCGCGCATCCTGCAGGTTACCGTGGAGACGCGCATTGCCGGTTCGCCGAAGGATGCGCCGTGGCTGCTTCTAGGCGGAACGGCCGGTACGGCGATACTGCAGCCGGTTGAGAAGAACGAATCGAAGATGATCTGGCAGGGGGAGCTCACATTGCCGGAGGAGGCGCGGAAGCCGGGCGGACGGCAATATCGTCTGGTGATCACGGAGATCGAGATGCTTCCCGCCGACAACGGCGTACAAATGCCGGCGTTCAGCGACTACAAGTTCGAGCCGATCGCCACACGTCTCGTCTACGCAGATGCAATCGAACTTCAATAGGCCGGTGCAGTATGAACCGAATGCTTTCCGTGGACAGGAGATGGATGTGGCTTGCGATTGCGGTGCTCGCGCTGCTTGCAGCGCCTGTGGCGTTCACCGGTGTGATCCACGCGCAGCCGGCCGGACTGCCGGCCGGGTTGCCGCCGCCCTCACCCGATGACATGCCGGGGCCGCTGGTGTTCTCCGGTTCGTCGCGCATCTACGGGCAGATCGCCAACAGGCGCGGGACGTATCAGTACACGCCAGAGGACTTCGCGACGCTCGAGCTTCATCCGTCGCTCGCATTCTACGGCGCCCCCTTCACGCTCAATGTTCTCCTCTCCACGGAGCAAAGCACCTATCGGCAGAACATCAACAGCGTCAGCTTCGATTTCGACTATCACAAGCTGGAGGGGACGCTGCTGGACCGCGCGTACGCGAAGCTCGGCGAGCTGGACGACCTCAAGGCACTCGCCGAGGCAACCGGCGGCGTGGAGAAGCTTCGCGATTCGCTGGAGCGCGTCGGCTCCGACAAGCTGCGCGATGTGGATCATCTGAAGGACTATGCCGATCTGGACAGGCTGAAGGATCATGCGCTCTCCGAAGGGATCGACAAGCTGGACGAACTGGGGCTCGTCTCCGGGGCCGAGAAGTTCTTCGCAAACTTTCCGGCGATCAGTGTCGGCGTCACCTATCCGAACTACACCAGCCTCACGCTCAGTTCCGTTCCGGTCACGGGATTCAACATCGAATGGAATCCGGGCAACTTCTACATCGCCACATGTGCAGGGAGGGCGCAGCAGGCAATCGTTGTTCCCGGCGTTGTGGGGAATGTATCGGGCGTGGTGGACTCCGTGCTGGTGAACCCCGCCTACTCGCGCAAGCTCTACGCGGCGCGCATCGGCTACGGAAAGAAGGAGGGGGCGCATGTGATCCTCACCGGCGTGTACGCGAAGGACGATCAGAGTTCGCTGCCGTTGGATACCAACGGCTCACCGCTCACCCCGATGGCCAACTACGTTCTCGGCCTGGACGTGAGCGTGCCGATCGTGGAGAAATATCTGGATGTGCAGGGGGAGGTGGCCGGCTCCATGCTGACCGGGGATATCTCCGCGGCCCAGATCAAGAGCAACGATATTCCGGACTTCATCCGCACCACGTTCGATCCCAACATCTCCAGCCTGATCGACTATGCGTACGCCGGCAAGGCCGTTCTGCATGTGCCGGAGAGCGGCACGAAGCTCAGCGCGTCGATACGGAAGATCGGTCCGGTGTTCTTCTCTCTCGGTGTGCCAACCCTTCGCAACGACAATCTTCGATGGGAGGGACGTCTGGAGCAGCGGCTGCTCGATGGCCGCATCAATGCCGCGGCCTACTACAAGCACGATCAGGACGATCTGTATCCCGGATTGCAATCCTCGCTCTCCACCATCACGTCGCTCGGCCTCTCGCTCGGGTTGAACTTCCCGAACCTTCCCTATCTGCGGCTGGAGTATGCGCCGTATCAGCAGCGGTACTCGCGGACGGAGGACAATGCCGATGTCGTGAACAGGACCACGCTCCTCTCCGCATCGGCGGGATATTTCTACAGGATCGGCGGGCTTCGTGCCGGCACCACCGCGTCCTATTCGTCGCAGCAGAGCAACACGTTCGAGGCGCTGAGCGATTACGGCGTTGCCACTGCATCCATCGGCCAGAGCATCACGTTCGACGTCCCGCTCATGCTTCAGGCCGGCTTCACAACCTCCAGCCTCAGCGCCGGCGACAGCGCCCAGCATATCATCTCGTTCGACCTTGCAACCTCCTACACGGCGTTCAAGATCTGGACCAACACCGTCGGCGTAACGCTTGCGGACCAGAGCGGTTCCGACAACACCCTCGGCTTCTCGCTCACCAGCTCCGTACAGCTCTGGCAGAACGGATTCTTCGAGGTGCGTGCCGAGAAGAACGCATACAAGAATCTCCTGGTTACGGCGGCCAACTTCGATGAGTTCCTCTTCACGGCATCGTTGGTGACTACCTGGTGAGGGAGTGATGAGCGATGAGTGATCGGTAGAGAGCCCTCCGCCCGCAGCATGGCCTCGACTCTGATGAACGCCGGTTCACCGGTTCGTTGATTCCACTTCATTCCGTCCTATCCCCGACAAGCCGCGTCCAACCCCCGGACTCCGACGCTCGGCGGCTCGCGCCGGCGGGGCATGCGGGCGCGGCGAGCGCCGGCCATGCCTGTCACAATTGCAGGGTGTCGCCTGTCCTTGTGATATTCGAGCGTACTGGCCTCAGCGCACCTGCCTGCCGATTCCGCAGTCGATTCCCGCGATTCGATACGGATATTCGGTTCCTGACCTGCATCATTCTGCGATCGGGCACAAGGTGTAGATTTGCCCCCTTATTTCGAGATATGGACATCCAGAAGAGAACGATAACCGAAGGGAACGAACGCATCGGCTCCGGCGAATGGCTGGATCGCAATGCCATGATGCTTGTACGGGTGAGCATCGGCATTGTCTTCATCTGGTTCGGTGCGCTCAAGTGCGTTCCGGGCATGTCGCCGGCGGAGGACCTTGCAGGCAAGACGCTCGGCATCCTGACATTCCATCTGGTGCCGGAGGATCTCATGGTGAGGATCCTGGGTATCGCGGAGTTGTTGCTCGGCCTGGGCTTCGTCATCGGACGAGGCATGCGCGTCCTGCTCTGGGCCTTCTTCATCCATATGGCCGGGACGCTCATGCCGCTCGTGCTTCTGCCACGCGATACGTTTGCATGTCCGCCCTACTGTCTCACACTCACCGGCCAGTACATCATCAAGAACCTCGTCTTCATCGCCTCTGCACTTCTGCTTGTACGCTTCGAACGGACAAAGCCGAAACTGCGGGCAACCGGCATATCGTGATCGTCGGCGGACGAACCCGTGCGACCGGTTGAGCGATCCGGCCCGTTCAGAATCGAACTGCCATGCCGCCCCGTATCGAGCGGGGTGTCCCGGGGGTGAAGTGAAGCTCGCTTACGGGAGCCGCCTCGCCGCGCAATCTGCTTTCGGTGTCGAACTGCGCCTCGTTCCACTCCGCGTTCAGAATGTTTTCAACATTCGCGAACCATTCCACCTGCCCGATCCGATACGACGCGGAGAGGTCCACGATCCCGTAGCCCCGCGCGCGTACGGTGTTCTCCGGATTGGCCGGGCGATCGCCAACCATGCGAAGCCGCGCCGCCGCCGAGAACGGACCGCTGTGCGCGGTTGCATTCGCCGAGAGCGTGAAGTTCGGTGCAAGCGGGATGGCGTCGGCTCCGGCAGGCGCATCCACGGAGCGTCCGCGTGAGAGCGTGGCGTCCGCTCCGAGCGTAACCCACTCCAGCAGGTTCACGCGCCCTTCAACGTCGATGCCGATGCGCCGCGTGCGTCCGCTTGGCTCCGTGGTTCCCTCATCACCTTCGTAGACGAGTTCCTCCTCGAGATCCAGCAGCCATGCGGAGATGGCGCCGCTTGCACGGTCGCCCGGCGAGCCGCAGCGAAAACCGATCTCACTTCCGAAGGCACGCGGCAGGGTCTTCGTCCGATCCTGAACCACCCCGCGCGCATCGTTGGAATGAAAGCCGAACCCCGTGTTCAGGAACAACGCTGCGCTTTCACCGAACGGAATCGAAACGCTGGCCTTGGGAGATACGAGGAACTGACCCGCGATGCCGTTCGGCTGCGCGCCGTCGCGAAGCAGGTTCTCCACATCGAACGTGAAATAGTCCGCGCGAATGCCGAGAAGAAACTCGGCCCACGGAAGCACGATCTCCTGTTCCAGATACGGGCCGATCTGGCGTTGCGCGATCTGAGCATCGGCCTTTGTCTCCAGCCGCACTCGAGCCGAGTCGTGGCGGAGCGCGGCCCGGATGTCGTCGCTCCGCAGATCTGCTCCGAACCGTGTTCGCATCCCCGCATCGCCAAGCGAATAGATGATGTCGTTCTCCGCCTTGAGCGCGAGTATGGACCTGCGGTCGGTCTGCTCGATCATGTCGCCGCGCACGGAGTCGTGAGCGAAGAACGTGAAGTCGCTGTAGAGCCGGAACCGGTAATCCGTGTAGGAGCCGGTGATGGTAAGCGGTGAGTTCCCACCGGACGCATATTTCAGGATGGCGGTGGTGCGCGACGTTGAGCCCCCTTCGTTGGGATCGATGGAGCCGAAGCGCGATATCAGGCCGCTCTCAACTGCGCGCTCGGGCACCTGGCCGCTTGCGTTCCAGCCGGCGCTGAAGGAGGAGACGCTTGCGCTGATCGATCCTCCCCCGGCCAGCGACTCGCGAATCTTTGCGAAGAGGTTGGCGCGATGAACGTCCTGCGAGGCATCGAAGTATCCGTTGGAGCCATAGAGCTCTCCGCCGAAGTATGCGCTCAGGCCGGATGCGGAGACGGGTGCGCGCAGCAGCAGCACGCCACGGCAGGTGCCGAAGGGGCCCCCTTCAATCTTCAGCATGCTTCCGCGCAGCGTGTCCGCGGTTCTGAAGGTGATCGCGCCGGCCGTGGCCAGATCGCCGTTGCGCGCGAAGTAGGGGCCCTTCACAACGTCGATCGCCTCGATCGTCTCCGGGATGATGAAGTGAAGGTCCGCGTATCCCTGCCCATGTCCGTGCGATACCATGTTGACCGGCGCGTCGTCAACGGCGATGTTCACGTCGGTGCCGTGATCGCAATCGAAACCGCGAAGGAAGATCTGCTCCGCCTTGCCGCCGCCGGCATGCTGCGCAATCACCAGGCCGGGCACCACGCGCAGCATGTCCTGCGCGGAACTGCGGGGGCGGAGCGCGAAGTCCGCAGCACGGAAGCGGGCGTCGCTCACGGCGGAGTATGCATGCTCTGCCCGCACCGTCACGGAGCCGCCTCGCACGTGCAGTGTATCGCTCCCGGAGTGGCCGTGCTGTGCAACCAGTGTCGTCGCCGCCATCACGATGGTTGCTGCGATTGCGAGCGATGCTCTCACGGGAGCGGATGCGGGGGTGCTGGTGTTGCTGAACATGATCGGGCTCCTCGTTCGAGCGCCGGACGGCGCCCACGGATCGGGCATGCGTGGAACGATTCGAATACGAAGATGCCGGGCACGTGGATTCCTGGCGGGCTCTGCCGGAAACAAGCCGGCCCGGAGAGAACGGTGGCCTACCGAACGGATCTCCGGGCCGGTTACTGCGCAATCGCAGCAGGAGCCCTCGGGATGTATTCCGTGACGACGGGTGAGTTGGTCCGAGACGAGCGCTCAGGAGCTCAGACCCCAGATGCGTGCAACGATCAGCACCGCGCCGATGCAGGCGATCACTCGCGATACCTCGACCACGATCTCGCGTTCCTTGCCGTAGCGGCGCAGAAGCCAGAGAAGCGGGAAGGCTGTGCCGATCACCAGCAACTGCCCAGCCTCGATGCCGAGGTTGAAGCCAACCAGCGGTGCCCAGATCTGGCCCATGCCGAGCATGCTCTTCAACAGATCGGTAAGGTGTCCG
Source organism: Bacteroidota bacterium (assembly GCA_018266795.1). Taxonomy (GTDB): domain Bacteria; phylum Bacteroidota; class Ignavibacteria; order OLB7; family OLB7; genus JAFDZV01. The sequence continues at coordinate 71,423 of JAFDZV010000039.1, forward strand.
GAGAATCCCGCGCCGTGAATCAGGCCGAACAGGCCGGCGATCATCCAGCGCCCCCGGTATTCGCGGCGCACGACGTTCTCGATGCCGACGTAGACGATCGACAGTGCGATCAGCGACTCGGTTATCACCGGATCGATGGAGATCACGTCCAGCGCACAGAGCACCAGCGTTGTCGAGTGTGCTATCGTGAATGCTGTCGCAACGCTGAGGAGCGAGCGCCAGTTGCGCGTCACCATGATCAACCCCAGAAGAAAGAGGAGATGATCGTATCCGGTCAGGATGTGACGCAGACCAAGGTCGAAGAAGAGTGTGAAGTTGTTCATGGTTGAGCCTACAGGTTGACCGAGATCATGGGCTTTGACGGCGTGAAGATGTAGTTGTATTCGCTCCCGCCCGCCTTCAGCACCATCAGGTTCATCTGGTCGCCGTAGACATGGAACAGAGCGTTGTGCATGATCGTCGCGGACTGCAGGCGTGTTCTGGATTCGGCGCGGAGCTCGAACCATACGGACTTGCCGTTCTCTCCCCTGGTGATGCTGCTCCAGGCAAGCATCTGATTGCCGGAGTAGACCCGGAAGTGATCGCGCACGAAGTCCGTCATCACCGCCTGCTGCTGTGCGGCCGTCAGACTCCCGACGTTCGCCCTCCAGTCGGCGACTGCCCGAAGCAGGTCGTCCTTGTAGTAGGTCACCTTGCCCTTGAATACATTCCCGATGATCTCGGACTGGCAGTAACTGATATGCACGTCGTGCGGTTCCGGCATGCGGAAGGCGCAGAGCGAGACGATCGTGATGCAGATCGCGAGAAGTACGGCCGTCTGTTTCATTGTTGGTTCCTCCTGGTTACGGTGCCGTGATTCTGCGAACGCATTACATCCGGTTGCTGCCGGAGCCGGCGTGCTGCCGCTCCGTCAACTGCCGGCGTGCGGACGTGCGGGCAACCGGTGCCAGCCATGGATTCTGATGGAGCGCGAGCTTCAGCTCCGCAGCTCCCCGGGCGCGATTGCCGGCTCCCATGTAGATCGATCCGGCATAGTAGTGGAGCATGGGGTTGGCCGCCCCGAGGCGCAGGGCCCGCTCGATGTAGGGAACTGCCTCCGCGGCGCGCCCGTTCCTGAAGAGGAGCCATGCATAGGTGGTCTCGGCATCGATATTGTCCGGACGGCGATCGTACTCCCGGCGCGCGCGCTCCAGCGCCTCCGGGAGCTGTATGCCGTGATTGCCGCAGTACTGTGCATACTCGCGGTCAACATTCCAGCCGCCCTTCTCGTGCAGCCTGAACGCCTCCAGCACCTTCGCCTCCAGCGTCTTCACGTTATCGCTCTCGCCCATGGCCAGGTAGACATCGGACAACTGCTCGGAGAAGAGATGTTCCGGCGAGATCTGAAGCGCCTGCACGAGCAGCTCGATTGCACCGGTGTAGTCGCCCCGCACATTCTTCACGGCCGCGAGGCCGCTGAGCGCATACGGGTAGTTCGGACGTTCCTGAAGGATGCCGTTGAAGATGTAGGCGGCCGTGTCCGGCTTCCCCGCGTTGAGGAACAGGTTGCCGAGATTGTACATGCACCATTCGCGATCCTCCTGACCGTAGGCGCCGGACTCTCCGGCCATCTTCATCGCGGCGATCGCGCCGTCGCGATCGCCATGCAGCTCGCGGATGTAGGAAACGCGTGCATAGGAGCGAAGATCCGGGCGGATCTTCATCATGGCATCGCATGCCTTCACGGCGGCATCGTAGTTGCCCAGCTCCACGTAGGAGTCGCAGAGCACTCCGTAGGCCAATGCGCTGTACGGATTGCCGGCTACCGCGCGCAGCGCGATGTCGTTCGCGGGCTTGAACTGATGCTGCGTCATCAGCAGCGATCCCTTCGTTACCAGCGCCTCGAAGTCGTTCGGACTCCGGCGGAGGGCCTCGTCCAGAAGCGCATTCGCCCCCGGAATGTAGTCGTGATGCCGGCCGGTGATGCGCGCCTCGTTCATGAAGAGCTGGGCCATGCGAGTGCAGGCCTCCACGTCGCGATTCTTCGAGATGATGCGCCCCTTCAACTGTATGTACATGTCGCGCACCTTCGCGAACTCGGCGTCGCCCAATCCGGCCGGGCGATCCTTCAGATCCGGAACCGCGAAGGCCGGTTCATCCGGGCTCTGAGCCGCGTGGCCCGTTTCGTTTCTGCATCCTGATGATGCGAGAAGCATGAGTGCTGCAGTGGCGCAGAGTGTGAGTCGAGTAAGCATTGCTTTCTATCTCCTGATGCGATTGCCTTCTGTGCGTTCGTCGGTTGCCCGTGAGTCGATGAACCGTGCCGCGCGTTGCGTTGCGGCATAACGCTCTCCCCAAGAAAGCGCACGTCGGATCAACGTGCGGCAGGTTCACCAATCGTCTCCGCATCCGGCCGGCTGTTCCGGCGTGAACCATCTGTGTTCGAGGCGCGCTTCCGCTCTGCCGAGAGGCCGTTGAATCGGCCGGGGTGGAGCAGAACGTGATCGATGCGTGCTGGCCATCTCGAATACGTGGTAACTCGTCTCCGTGGATTGGGCCGGCTGCTCCGAGAGTGCCGAAGATGCCGGCTGCCGGCCTCGCCATTGCCGGGACGCGGAGTGAAGGCGTCCCGGCAATGGCGCAGTTGTTCGCCTGAAGGTTCCAACAGCGTGCCGCTGGGCACGAATCAAAGCAGGGGGTGGCCCGGCGTTCCGCCAACCGGACACAGTCTCCGGTGCCCGATGAGTCGAACGCTATGGGGATTGGCTCTGTTGGAGCGATCAGTGTACCACGGTCAGCTTCGTGGTGGCGATTGTGGCGTTGTGAACATCGAGCGTTGCGATGTACGCGCCTGCAGGCACGTTCGCGCCCGGTGTCCACGTTGCATGGTAGTCGCCCGTGCCGAGATGCTGATCAAGGATCGTTGCAACCCGCTCGCCGTTGCTGTTGTAGATGTTCACCGTCACCGGACCTTGAGCATTCAGGTGGAAGCTCAGCATCGTGGATGTTGTGGCCGGGTTGGGGCTTGCGCTTCCGGTGAAGAATCCGGCCGGCGCCGCCATGCCGAGCGGGCTGCCACCATCGTCGCCGCGAACGGCGCTGGTTGTCAGCTTCTTGATGTAGTCGTAGCCACGGTGCGGCGGTGCCATGTACGGGAACGTGTTGCGGAACGGTAGATCGTTCGCCTCCGGACCCGCGGAGTATCCCAGTACGCCGAGCAGATTCGGGGTTACCGGGCTGCCGCCGGACTGATAGTCGTCGTACCAGAGGCCGATCGCCGCCAGCGCAACACCGCCTACCGCCTGCAGCTCGATGCGCGTAACATCATCCTCCAGACGGCGGCCGTTGGGGAAGCCGTCCATGTTCGGGATCCACTGGATGTTCGTGTTCGCATAGGTGGGATCGGTGAGGCCCAGCACCGCAGTGGCGATGATTCCCTCGGAGCTGAACTGCGGATGGTTGCGCGGCGTGACCGGCGTTGCCATGTTCAATCGCAGCATGTCGCCGAGCGACGGAAGGAAGTTGTTGATGAACGGCTTGCCTGCCGAAAGCGGTCCGCCGGTCTTGCCGGTTGCGAGCTGATACGGCGCCAGGTTCGGAACGCCGGTGTAGAAGATCGGGAGCAGATCGGCCGCGCGCGGCGACATGCTGTCCGGAAGGAGAATGGGGCCGAACGCCGCATCACTCAGTGCCGTTCCCTGACGCGCGCTCTCCGGCAGACCGTACAGACCCTTGTGGCCGTTGCGGAAGTCGAATGCGCCGAGCGAGTTGCTCTGGACGCGGAGTGCGGAAAGCGCCGGAACTGCGCCGCCGAACTTGCTGTCGTCCATGTAGAGCGCAAGCTCCGGGTTGACGAAGTAGGGAGCGAAGGAGAGTTCGTTGTTACGGTCGTACGGCGACGTGGCGTTCCATCTGTCCTTTGCGCCGATCGGGATAACGGCCTCGTTCGTCAGCGGCATGCCGAGACGCGAGACCTGCACCCATGGGCCCGATGCGGACGGCTTGTCGCCGGTGGTGCTGAGCGTGGTGATCTGCTGGCGCGATGCCGAGGCCCACACTCCGATCACGTAGTCGCCGTCGAGAATGCTTGTGGCGTTTGCAACGGACTTGTGATCCTTCTGCAGCATCTGGATCGGCACCTGGATGGCGATCGTGTGGCAGTTGAATCCTGCAAGTCCGTCGCGGGCGCGTGCATCACCGGTGCCGTCCTTCAGCCGGGTCTGGCCCAGGTCGAAGATGCCGCCGAGATCCACGAAGAAGGGATCGTCCACCGGTCCGCAGTAAATCTTCTCGCCGGACGATGCCGTCGCGATCGCATCGGTCATCAACTGCTCGTAGCTCTTTCCCATGCCGGCTGCGCCGTCGATGGAGCGCGGGCCGATGTTTGCCGGAGGCACAACGCCGTTGGTCACGATCGTTGTCCACGTGTTGCCGCCATCGGTGCTCTTCTCGCAGGTGTAGGTGGTCTTCAGATTCTGCTTGCCCAGACGGATGTTGAAGAAGGTTGTCGGGTCTTCGTTCGTCTTCGTGAACGTGAAGCGATAGGTGATTTCATCGCCGACCTTCGTGGCATCGTTGTCGATGTGGATCTCGTAGCGGATGTTCTCCCCGAAGCTGTAGTAGTTCGGTCCTCCTTCCGGAAGTTCCAACGGGATGTAGTTCGCGATGAGCGTAACGGTGTTGGTGTCGTCCGGACTGCGGAAGGCGTAGAGATCGGTGTTGTCGGCCAACGGGTCGTTGGCGATCAATGGCGCCTCGCGGTGACTCGAGGCATATCCCATTCCCACGGCAAGGCTTATGCCCGCCGCGGCTAACAGGAGTGCGCTCCTGGTGCGTAGAGTTCGCATGATCTGTGTTGAGTTTGTGAATGAGTTCGTCCTTCACCTGCCACTGCACGTTTGAAGGCTCACATCCACGTACGAAGCGACACTCGCTTTGGATTGCACCGATATCCGCATGAGGGCGCAGGCGGCCTGCCGGATCGAATGGGAAGGTGATGCTACTTGCCGGGATATCGTTAAACTTCCGGCCGTGTGAGCGGTGTCAGAGAACGATCGGCGAGCGTGCATGTTCGGCCGTGTCACATTCGGGCCCCAACAACAATCATGTAGGAAGTCGCGTCTCTCCCCGCGACGACTCAACAAGGAACGAGGCATCATGAACGGAAGAATCATCACCCTGGCACTGCTCCTCGCAGCAGGTCTTGCCGCGTGTAATACGAAGGTCATCGATCCCGGCCCAACCCCTCCGGCCGCTTCGATGACGTTCAAGAGTGGGGCACGCTATCAGTACGATAGCTACCAGACCGATCCTACGACGTCGGAGAAGATGTCCGCCACGGAACGGACTCGTACGTGGACTCTGGTGAATCCGTCGGCGTCGGCCTACGGCAAAACCGGAGTCGCCGTCTTCATCGACAGCATCGTTGCAGGCGGAACCATCGTCACCGTTGCGGACTCCGTTCTTCTCGAGCAGTCCTCCGGGAGCAACGATATCAACCGCTACGCATCGCTCGCGCCGGAACTGGACTTCTCCGGGAATGTCCCCATCAACGTCGATCTCGGGCGCCAGTGGATGCGTGAGGCAACGCTGAACGCAACAACGGCGAACTGGTTCGTGGGCGAGGCGGCCGATACGGTGCAGATGAATCTGAACGTCCCGGGACTGCAGGGAGTGAAGGTGGGCGTTGCGGATTCCGCCATCGCATCCGCGCAGGACAACGTGGTGGTCAACGGCACGAGCTACACCGCCACCAAGACCACGCACAGTCTGGAACTGAGCATCTCGCTTCTCGTCAACGTGCCGATTCTCGGTGTGCAGGCGATCAAGGTGAAGAGCGAAACGCTTTCGCGTACCACGTGGACGGTGCCGTCGCTTGGTGCGATTGCGCGCGAGGAACGGCAGGGAAAGGTGATCGATGTCAGCGGCAGCACGATCAGCGGCGTCACCATCCCAAGCTTCTCGCTTCCCGTGCCGGGTTATGTGTCGGTTATGACGCAGGTGCTCGCAACCGGTAATTGATCCGATGCCCGCGATGCATGCCGCATCGCATGGGCATGGTGCAACGCAATGAGAACGGCCACGCACTGCGTGGCCGTTCTCGTTCATGTCGATTCGGATGCCTCTCCGGTTGGCCGCCGTGTGTGCAATCCTGCATCGATCGTTATCATGCGTCATCATGAGCGGAATCGTTGCCCTTCTCCATACCGACGGACGTCACGTTCCGATGCGCGACCTGCATGCGATGGCGGCGTCCATCGTGCATCGCGGCCGCAATGGCTGCGAGGAGTGGGCACATGGAGGCGCCGGCCTGGCCTGCTGCCTGGCACATGCCGAACCGGAGGGAGCGGACACGCCGCTCCCGCGCTCGCACGCTACCGGACGAATCGTTGCCGCGGACGTTCGCCTCGATCGGCGTTCGGAACTCTGCGAACACCTGGGCTGCCGGCACGAGGCTGGCAGCCTTACGGATGCCGAACTGGTTCTCCGTGCATACGAGCGTTGGGGAGACCGATGCGTTGGCTATCTGCAGGGCGACTTCGCCTTCGTGCTGTGGGATCCGGAACGTGACGGACTCTTCTGCGCCCGCGATCGTGTCGGCGTAAAGCCGTTCTACTATCACCACGGTTCCGGGCTCTTCGCCGCTGCATCCGAGATCCGGGCGCTCCTCGCGCACCCTGCCGTTTCCGCGCAGCCGGACGATCTCTGGATCGGCGATTATCTTGCCGGGCTTTTCACGGAGACCATTGGCACGTTCTACAGGGATGTCCGGCGTCTGATGCCCGCGCACACGATGCGTGTCGACGCTTCGGGCCTGCAGGTTGAACGGTACGACCGGTTCGATCCGGAACGCGAGGTTCGCTGCGCGAGCGATGCGGAATACGCCGAGGCCTTCGCCGAACGCTTCACGCGCGCCGTCGGCGATCGCATGCGCAGTGCGCTGCCGGTTGGTGCCGCGCTCAGCGGCGGTCTGGATTCGTCCTCCGTTGCCTGCGTTGCGCGCTCCGTTCGTCAGGCAGGCGGAGGGGAGCCGCTCGCAACGTTCTCAGCGATCTTCACCGATGTGCCGCAATCCGATGAGAGCCGCTACATCGATGCCGTGATTCGCTCCGGCGGCTTTACGCCGCGCTTTGTTCGTGGTGACCTGGGCGATCCGGTTGCGCCGGCGCTGCTGGACTCGCTGGACTATCCCTTCTTCGCTCCCAATCTCTTTCTTCATGCGGAGCTCTTCGCCGCCGCGCACGATGCCGGTATCGGCGTCTGGCTGGACGGGCTGGACGGTGACACCACGGTATCGCACGGCACGGCTCGGCTGGTGGAACTTGCCGGCACCATGCGGATTGCGGAGCTCTGGCACGAGAGCGGCGCGCTGGCGGACCGTCTGGGGCATGGATCGCGGGTTCAGACGCTGCGCCGCGCAGTGATCAATCCGTTGCTGCGTGCGCCACTCAGCCGCGGCCTTGCGCGCATCAGACGCCGGTCGCCGCTGGACGATGCGGTAATCGATCGCGCATTTGCCGCGGGCATTCATCTGGCGGAACGCTACCATGCGGTGGCCGAGATACCTGCGCCTCGTACGCTGCGCGAGGATCACTGCCGGCGGCTTACGTGGGGAATGCATTCCTTCGTGCTGGAGCTGCTGGATCAACTTGCCGCGCATGCCGGCATCGAGCCGCGCTACCCCTTCTACGACTGGGAACTGATGAACTTCTGTCTGGCGTTGCCGCCGGAGCAGAAGCTGCATGACGGATGGGGACGTATCGTGCTGCGACGTGCGATGCAGGGGGTGCTTCCGCACGAGGTGCAGTGGAGAACGGGGAAGGGGAATCCGGGCGTGAACTTCGTGCATGCGCTCCGGATGAGGCAGGGTGAGCAGTTCGATGCGATGATGAAGCATCCCGGCGAGTTGAGCCGGTATATGAACGTTGGGCGTCTCGGTGAGATGCTGGCGCGATTCCTGGCCGGAGGCGCCTCGGATCAGGAGACGATGACGCTCTGGCGCGCGCTCACGCTCTGGTACTGGGTTGGTGAGGCATGGAAATAGAGGCCGCCGTCGTACCCTTCCGGATCCGCCGGCGGCCGCTGCGCGTTCATTGCTCGAAACCTGCGCGCGAGAATTCTTGCTGCCGGCATGCCTACTGATGC
>JAFDZV010000003.1 GCA_018266795.1 Bacteroidota bacterium
CGTTGGGCATGAAGTCTCCCGGCAATCCACGCACGTCGGCACGGGGGAATACCAGGAAATGGAACTCTCCGTTCATGAGATGCCGTCGGGACTCTACTTCCTGGAGTTGCGAGATGGCGGAGAGCGGAGCATGCTTCCGGTTATTGTCACTCAATAAGTCTTTGCAGATACCCGGATGAAGCTGGGATACGGACTTACAATCATGATGCTTGTGGCACTGGCAGTGCCGGTGGCGTCGCGTGCCCAACAGGAGAAGTCGACGATTCTGGCTGGGCCGATCCTCGGCCTTGGCGGTGCAATCGACCGCTCGACGATCCCGGTGTTCAGCGGGTCGCCGGAGTGCGGGACCTTTGCTCGGGGCACATCGATTGCCGTCGGTGCCGGTGGTCTCCTGCAGCTGCCGAATCTCTTCAACAACGATCTCGGCGCCGAACTTGGATTGCGCCTCAACTCCGTACGCAGCCGGCTGCGCACGAACCCCGTGGACCCCACACGCCTTGTAGATAACGGCACGCTGGTGACGCTGGATCGCGAGTTCGATCTCGATGTGAACAGTGTGGTTGTTGCATGCGACCTGTTGCTCCACTACCGAATAGCGGAGCGGCTCACGGTTGCCGGCGGACCATCCATCGGCGTCAGGATCTCCTCCACGTTCAACGCCGTCGACCGCGTCCTTGGGCCTCGCGACTACGCGTTCGATGACGGCCAGCGCGAACATCAGTTGGTGGGCGGCACCCCGCTCTCGCGTGCGCTTCTTGCAATGGGACCCGTGATACGCGGCGCATGCGAGTTGCCGGTAGGTCGCGTTGTGCTGCTGCCGGCGCTCGAGTTGCGCGCGGATCTGCTCTCGCCCGTTCAGCATACGTCGTGGCAGCGGTATCAGCTTGGCGTGAACCTGGGCCTTCTCTTCGACCTCACACCTCCTGCGCCGGCGCCGGCCGATACGGTGCGGCCCGTTCAGCCGGTGGTTGTGGTTGCGCGCGAGCGGCCGCGTCTTTCAGCCAGCATCGGACTCTACGCAGTCGACGAGAACAATCAGCGACAGCCGGTTGCAAAGGTTCATGTCAGCGAGGTGCTGTTCCATTCGCACGCCCCGCTCATCCCCGCCATCTTTTTTGATCCCGGTGTTTCGCAGTTCGCCGATCGCTATGTCCGGATCGCACCGGATGGGGCGCGGCGTTTCCGCCCGGATGATCTGGCCGGTCAGAACCTCCTTGCCGTTCAGCATCGCGTTCTCGATGTGATCGGATATCGCATGCGTGGAGATACGGCGGCGCGCCTTACGCTGTTCGGTTCCGTCTCGCGCGGCGAAAGCCCGATGCTTGCTCGCGATCGTGCACGTTCGTTGCAGAAGTATCTGGTTGAGACATGGGCCGTTCAACCGGAACGCATCATCATCTCCGAAAGTGCGGGCATGATGGAGCGCTCGAACGAGAATTCCGAGGATGGCCGTGCGGACAACCGGCGCGTGGAAATTCTCTCCAACCACGACGGCGTGCTTGCGCCGGTGGCAACGGATCAGATCGTCCGCGAGTTCGATCCCCCTCTCGTCAAGCTTGTTCCGTCGTACGTGGCGGAGGCCGGCGTGAAGCGTTGGGAACTCTCTCTGACGCAGCAGGGGCGAACCATCGCACGCTATTCGAGCAACGACTCCGGAAAGCTTGCGGCACCGGAGATGACGTGGAACTTGGAGACGGAGAAGATCGATTCCGGTCTGGCGCCGTTGGTGGGATCGATCACCGTGGAGGATTCCACCGGCGCCGTCGTGACCGCACAGAACCAGGTGCCGCTGCAGTTGGAACGGCGCGTCAGCGTGGTGGAGGGGCATGTGGTGCGGCAGGGCGGTCGGGAGCAGCTCTCCTACAGCCTGGTTGGTTTCAACTACGACAGTCCGGAACCCGGCCGTCCGAACGAGCTTGCGCTACGTGAGATTGCGGACGCTGTGCAACCGGGAGCAACCATCACCATTACCGGATACACCGATCGCATCGGCGAACACCGGCGCAATGTGGAGCTATCGGCACAGCGTGCTGCGCGCGTCGCCGCTCTGTTGCACGCGCGCCTGGAAGCACGGCATCTCGAGAGCGTTCAGGTTACAACCGCGGCGGGAGGCATCGATGCGCAGCGGTTCGGCAATGATGTCCCGGAGTCGCGCATGCTTACACGAGGCGTTGGTATCGTGGTGGAGCAGATGGCGCCTCCCGCACCGAAATAGCTGCGAGCGTTGCGTGGCCGGGCAGGATGGAGCCGGATGCTCCTGCACCTCTTCGTGCGCCGGCGAAAGGAGTGAGCCGTTCGGGGGATGGTGGGGAGTTAAGTCGCGTTCCTCGGCAGGCCCGAATGCAGGACTGCCGAGGAACGGGTAGTTATCAGCGAGGCAGTTCAACCTGCACGCGCACCTTCAGGCTGCTGTCGCGCACGGAGATCGGATGAGCGTTGGTATCGCCGTGAAGTTGCTGCGCATCGGATGTTGCCGTGGCCGTGCGGTCCGTTGGCTGCGGCTGGTTCGAGCGCTCGGCGTTCGCGGCATCTCCCGACGCCGTGATACTCCGGCCGGCACGCGCCGTGATCGCCGACGTGCGGCGAACAGGCTGCACCGGGCGGGCGGGCGCAGAGCCGATCTCCACCTGGCCCGGGTTGCTTGCGAGCGGAGCACTGAGATGGTTGCCAGCCGCTGCAACGGAGCCTGCCGTTGCGGGCTGAGGCGTTCCCGCCGATGGCCGGATGCCGGTCGCGGCTCGCTGAATGCCCGGAGCCTGATTGCTGCTCGACTGCAGCAGCGGAGCGATAACGAACGCCCCGACGGTCGTGAACAGTAATGCCACCAGTGCGAACGCCCAGGCACCTCGTATCCGGCGCCCGCCTTCGGGAGCCCTTCCGGGCGATGTCTTGTCCGCAGCCTCGGGGGCTGCGCTCAAGAGCCCGATAAGCCTGGAGCGCGCGCCTCCGTGCGTTACGGCCGCAGCTTCGCGATGCTTGCGGATCGCGCTGTCCACGATCTGCTGCGCCTTGAGCGTTGTCCGAAGATCGTGGTTCAATGCAACCTGAATGAAGAATTCCTCTTCCTCGGTGTGCGACAGCTTGCCGCAGAGGTAGCGTTCAACCAGTTGTTCCTGCTGGACTCGTGTCATTGAGCCCCTCCCGATTCCTCGCTGCGGCGAGGCTTTAGTTTATCCTCTTCCAAACCTATCATCGCTCCAATAATTCGTCCCAGGTGCGTGCGCGCACGCCAGGCTCGTGTTCGAATCGTTCCAACCGGTTCGCCCAGCATCTCGGCAATCTCCTCGAACTGATATCCGGAGTATGCATTCAGCGCCAGGACCTCGCGTTGATGCGCGGGAAGATGCGGGAGCGCCAGAATCACGAGTTCCTCGAGATGCGACAGCTCCGGGATGCTCGATGTCGGGTGCTTGGACTCCGGAATCTCCTCCAGGTCGGCATGATGCCGGCGGGTGCGAATGGAGTCGATGCACAGATTGCGAGTCATCGTGAACAATAGCCCCGGCACATTACGAATCGTTCGCTCCGTTGATGTACGCCGCATCTTCATGATTCGCTCCCAGACTTCCTGCGTAACATCTTCAGCCTGTTCGGAATCGTTGAGGTACTGATGACAGTAGAGATACAGCCGATGATTGTGCCGGTCGAACAGTTGTACCAATGCCGTGTCATCCCCTTCAAAGAAGCGGCTCAACAATTCCGAATCCAGATTCTCCTGCCCCGTACGGTTCGGGGAGGATTCCTCGGGATCGGATGACTTGGAGAGAATTGTACCGAGCCAGCTCATGGCTTCAGGAAGATGACGAGTCTGCGACAATGCCTGGGCATACGGTCACAGTCGGATATAGAAATAACGGGCCAGGTCTTCGAAACGTCACACCTGGTCTCAATATCGTGTATTGTGACGTTAGGGCCTGCTTGTTCGTTCAGATAGTGATGGCGACCCGGGCCGGCAGGGTGGTTGCCTCGATACGGCTCCCACATATCTCACCAACGCCGAACCGTGGCGCATGAGTGGCATGTGTATGCCGGGCACGGTGCTGTCACTACGCGATTCCTCCGTAATATTGATCATGGCCGTCCCGCGAATACACCTGCAGCGAAACGCTGTCTGGTTGGCGGCTCACTGCCTGTTGCTGCTGAACGCTGTATGCTGGCAGCAGGCTGGAGCCCAACCGGGAGAGTCGCTCTGTGCCCGGAACGGCGGAACGCGCTTCGTGGAGAATCGAGGGCAGATCCGCGACGCCGATCACCATGCACGTCCGGACATCCTCTACATTGCAGAGTCACCCGGCACCCGGGTGTATCTCCGTGCCGCCGGCCTCAGTTACGTCTTCTCCAGAGTGGAAGGGCAATCCGCCTCCCCGCCTGCGCTCGGTTCGCGCGTGCTCGGCTCGCCCGTGCTCGGCTCGCGGTTGGGTACGGCTCCTCCGCCCGATACTGGTCTTCGCCTGACGGTCTACCGGATGGATATGGACCTCGTGGGCGCCAATCAGAACGCGCGCATCGAATCGGCAGGCGCAACGGAGTGTTTCGCCAACTACTACCTCTCGCACACACCTCAGGGGATAACCAATGTTCGTGCGTACGATCGCGTGACCTATCGCGACATCTATCCGCACATCGACCTGGTATATCACGGCACGCGGAATGGGATGAAGTATGACTTCGTGGTCCATCCGGGCGGGCGGGTCTCCGATATCGCGATACGATATACCGGTGCTCGGACGTTGAGGCAGACCGAGGCGGGGAGCGTGACGGTGGAGAGTCCGCTGGGGAGAGTGGAGGAGGGGACGCCTGAAGTGTATCAGACGCGTTCCGATACACGGCGGCCGGTCCGGGGAACCTATGCAGCGGCCGGGACTACCATTCGCTTCAACGTCGGAGCCTACGATGCCGCGCGCGACCTGGTGATCGATCCCGCGCTTCTCTGGAGCACATTCGTCGGCGGGGGCAACTCCGAGCTGGGGGCGAACTTCTTCAACACCGGCAATGTGTGGGGGCCTGGAAGCGGCCGGGTTGGCGGGAACGGCTGTGCAGCCGATCGCGATACAACGATCACCTTCGTGGGAACAACGTTCAGCCTCGATTTTCCCGTTACGCCGGGCGTTGCGCAGACTACGTATGCTGGCGGAGCAACGGACTTCGATTGCTATGTGGTCCGGATGAGCCATCACGGGGCTCGCATGTGGGCAACGTATTTCGGCGGATCGAACCAGGACATCGCCGGAGGCGTTGCCGTGGACGCGCAGCACAATGCATACTTCACCGCGGGCACGCGCAGCGCGGACTTCCCGACAACACCGGGAGCGTTTCAGTCGCCGGGCGGCGCAGGGACTTCAGGCGCCGCCATCGTCAAGCTGGACTCCCTGGGGCGTCTGGTCTGGAGCACCTGCTATGCGGGCGCAAGCCTGCCCGGCATCGCCGTTGATGGAGCCGGCAATGTATACGTTGCCGGCTCCGCATCCAGCACGGTTACCGCAACGCCGGCTGCCTTCCGTACCAACCCGCCGGCCGCCGGCCAGTTCGCCGGTCTGATCACCAAGTTCAACAGCACGGGTACGGCCCGCATCTGGTCCACCTTCTTCGCAACCGCTGCCGTCACCGGGCCGTCGTTCCTTCGGTTCGAGGTGCTCGGGGCAACGAGCCTTGCGCTGGATCGCAGCGGCAACCTCTGCTTGTGCGGCACGACGGGGGCGGCCGATCTACCTGTGACCGGTGGTGCATTCCAGACTACGAGCCGGGGCGCCACCGACGCGTGGGTGGCGGAGTTCGACAGCGCCGGACGCCGGCAGTGGTGTACATACTATGGCGGAGGTTCTGACGATCATGCCTCCGGCATTGCCGTTGATGCACACCGCAACGTCGTAGTGATCGGCACCACGCAGAGCGCGAATCTTCCCGTAACGGCCGGTGCATTTCAAACCGCCATCGCCGGAACGGGTACCGATTGCTGGATCGCCCGCTTCGATTCCAACGGAACAAATCGCTGGGGTACGTACTACGGCGGCACCAATTACGACTATGGCGCCGGCGTTGCAATCGATGCCGCTGGAAGGATCTGGTGCTCGGCCTATTCCATATCGCCGGACTTCCCCGTCTCCGGTGATGCCTATCAGGCGGCAATGCGCGGGAACGTGGACGCCGCCGTGGTGAAGCTCGATTCCAACGGCAACAGACAGTGGGCAACGCTCCTCGGCTCTCCGGGCTGGGACTACCCCGAGGGGATTGCCGTGAATACGTTCGGCTGCATCGTGACCGGTGAAACCTCGGACAACGGCTTCCCGACATCGGCAAATGCATTTCAGCGGACGCTGAGCGGCGGATCCGACGGGTTCGCCACGGCGTTCTGCGATGCAGCGGTGACCGTCAGCGCCAATGGTCCGCTGGCCTTCTGCGCCGGTGATTCCGTGACGCTGCGCGTTCCTTCCGGATTCGATTCGTACCGGTGGACCAACGGGAGCGTATCCAGTTCGATTGTCGTGAAGCAATCGGGAACCTACGGCGTCACCGTCACGATAGGGAACTGCACGTTCGTTTCCGATCAGGTGCAGGTGGTCGCGCATTCGGTTCCGCAGCATCGCGTTGTACCGCATCTGATTCAGCTCTGCGATGGCGACAGCAGCACCATCACCGTGCTCGGCCAGCTCACTGCCTATCACTGGAGCACGGGCGATACGACAGCCGCCATCACCGTTCGGAAGGCAGGACACTACAGCCTTACATATCTGGATTCCAACGGCTGTGCCGGGCATGGCGATACGGCGATCGTGACCGTTGTCCCGCGTCCAACGGCCACCATCGTCACAACGCAGCCGCTCACGTTCTGCGATGGCGGCAGTACGCTTCTCGATGCGGGGAGCGGCTACGCACAGTATGTGTGGAGCAACGGTGCAACCACGCCGTCGATCGCCGCCACGAAGTCCGGCACCTACACCGTGCGCGTGCTGAGCACGTCCGGTTGCTGGAGCGACGAATCCGCGCCGGTCCGCGTGAATGCGTTGCCGAATCCGGTGGTGACTCTGCGGAACATCCTCCCGACAACGTTCTGCAACGGCGACAGCACCATTCTCGTTGCGGCATCCGGAACAGGCGCCACCTTCAGCTGGTCCGACGGTTCAACCACGCCGGTGATCACCGTTCGCAAATCAGGAAAGTATACGGTTATCGTTACCGACACGAACGGATGCTCTACGAACGCGAGCATGAGCATCACGGTGATCGAGCGTCCGCAGCTGACCGTCAGGGCTCATGGGCCAACGAGGTTCTGCGACGGTGACAGCGTTGAACTGTCGGCATCCGGCTCCGGCCAGTTCCAATGGTCCAACGGCTTCAGCGATTCAACGATCGTGGTGAAGGCTCCGGGAAAATACTTCGTGATCGGAACGAATGTCTCCGGTTGCCTGGGGACGTCGGACACGATCACGGTCGAGGTGGTGCCGCTGAGATCGGCGGCAATTGCCGGGCCGGTGCGGGTCTGCAGTTCCGCACTCGCAAGCTATTCGGTAACCAATGCCGCAGGCGCTCGATACGACTGGGACGTGACCGGCAGCGGGGCGATTAACACCGGTGCCGGCACGAGCACCATCAGCGTTCTTTGGGGCGCAACAGGCGGCGGTATCGTTCACGTGCGGGTCACGGACGACTCCACAGGATGCAGTCACGACACCTCGCTCAACGTTGTCATCGGCGCGTCGCTGGTGCCGGTGGTGACGTCGAGCCGATCGCTGAACCTGTGTCCAGGTGACAGCGTGACGCTCGACGCCGGTGTGTTCGCAGGTTATCACTGGAGCAACGGTGCAACGGATCGCTCCATCACGGTATCGGTTGCCGGAGATTACACCGTGACGGCCGTTGATTCGAAGGGGTGCAGCGGCACCTCCGATCCCGTGCACGTACGAACCGCTACCCCCCCGACGCCGGTGATTGCTCTGCCGGACGGGCCTTTGTTCTGCGAGGGTGACAGCCTCGTGCTCGATGCCGGTGCCGGGTATGCGAAGTACCAATGGTCCAACGGGTTTACCTCGCAGCGCGTTGCCGTACGTTCCGGCGGCGTCTACAGCGTGGTGGTGACCGATGCGAACGGGTGTACCGGCGCTGCGCCACCCGTTACGATTACCATGGAGCGTTCGCCGGTGCCCGAGGTTCATGGGCCCCGGATTGTCTGTCATGGCTCGCACATCGGTTATATCACCGCCGACAGCGCCGGTGCCAGGTACGCCTGGCAGGTGAACGGCGGTGTGATTGCAAATGGGCAGGGGAGCAGTTCGATCGTTGTGGACTGGGGCCCCATTGGTGTCGGGACGGTTGCTGTAACGGCTACGAGCGCGCGTGCATGCAGCGCGACCTCGCAGACCTACGAAGTGAACATCGGCGACAAGCTGGAGCCCGCGGTAACGCCGTCGGGTTCGCTCTCGCTCTGTCCGGGAGGGAAGATCACGCTCGACGCCGGCGCCGGATACGTCAGCTACCTCTGGAACACCGGCGCCACCACGCAGACAATCGATGTCACCGTCCCCGGCCAGTATGCCGTGACGGTGGCCGACGCCGGCGGCTGCAGCGGCACATCGGCATCGGTGGACGTTGTTGCAAAGATCGCGCCGATGCCGGCCGTGGAGCCTCCGGGGCCGATCGAATTGTGCGACGGCGACAGCGTCGAGCTGAACGCCGGAGCAGGCTATGCAGGCTATCTCTGGTCCAGCGGCCAGCGGACACAGAAGATCGTCGTGAAGAGCGGCGGGGCGTACAGCGTGACGGTTACGAGCGTGGAGGGTTGCCAGGGGACGTCGAGCATTGTGCCGGTGCGAATTCACGCGCGGCCCGCACGGCCGGCGGTTACTCTGAATGGCGGCATACTTGCTTCAACGCCGGCGAGTACCTATCAATGGAGCCTGAACGGTGCGTCGATCGCGGGTGCGACCGCGCCGCAATATGTGCCTGCGGCCAGCGGACTGTATCGCGTAACGATAGGCGACGCCAACGGATGCACGGCAACATCGGACCCATTCCCCTACAGCATCCGTTCGCGGCTCGTCTGGCTGGATACCGTTTCCGCACGTGTTGGCGATCGCATTTCGATGGCGATGCACGTGCAGCCGGGCCTGCTGGTTGACGATGGAATCCACGGCTACCATGCAGAACTATCCTACGATCCGAAGGCGATCTTCATTCACGATGTGGTCTCGCCCGATCGCTCGGTAGCCGGCGACGCCGCCAGCTTCAGCGTCACATCGCTCGGCAGACTTACCGTGGACCGATCTGTTTCCAGCCCGGCGATCACCGGCGGCGAACTGTTCCGCATCGAACTGGAGGGGCTGGTGAGCGGACAGCCTCTCGATCCGATGCGCGTCGAGAAGGTGGAGGTGCCGGAAGCCTCGGGGCTTGCCATTGCCGGGAACGGCCTGTTGATTCTGAGCGGGTGCCAGATCGGCATGGGATTCGGCAAGCTGGCGCGGCTGGACGTGGTGCGTCCGAATCCGGCGACCGGCGGCATCACGATTCGGTATCGGCTTCCGGCCGGAGCGGCAGCAACGCTGCATGTCTTCGATGGCGTAGGGCACGAACTCGAGGGGACGGCACTGCCGCCGGGAACGGGCGACTTCGAGGAGCGGTACGTATCGCTCGGCGATCTCTCCTCCGGGGTCTATCTCCTGGAACTGCACCAGGGAGCCGAACGCTGCGCGCTCCCCCTCGTGGTTGCACGCTGAACATGCCGTCCGCAACGTGTGATCTCTCAACGCCCGTTTCTCATTCAACGATGCGTCCCATGTAGAGATCCAGATCGCCGAAGCTCTGCATGTCCGCGCGCTTCGAAGCGAAGTAGATCAGGTCGCCAACCGTTGTTGCCGCAACTGAGCGTTCGTCTGCACTGGTGTTGAACGGTGCTCCCAGATTGACGGCCGCTCCCCACGTTCCGTCCGTCTGGAGCCACGACACGTAGATATCGAATCCACCATGGCCGCCCGCCCGGTCCGATACGAACAGGAGAGCCTTGCCGTTCATCGTTATGCACGGGCTTTCGTTGTGAATGCCGCCGTTCACCGTTTCCGGCAGCCGCCTCGGCGAGCTCCAACCCCCATCGCTCTGCATCGTGCTGGCGTAGATGTAGCTGTGCTCCTCCCGGTCCTTCCCGGTTGGGCGGTTGGAGACGAAGTAGAGAATCCGGCCGTCTGCGGAGAGTGCTGGCTGGCTTTCGGAGTATTTGGTATTGATGCGCTTGAGAGGATGCACCCCGGATGCGCCCGCGTCCTCCAGCCTTCCTTCGAAGATGTCGCAGTCGCCGGCGCCATCCGCCCTGTTGCAGGCAGAGAAGTATACGGCCTTCCCATCATGTCCCACCGCGATTCCGTTCTCGTTCCCGGTGCCGTTCAGCGGCGTTGCCATGCACTGGGCGGGGGTGAAGACCGTATCGAAGCGCGTCCACTTGCTCGTTATCCAGAAGTCATTCCCTCCCGGTCCGCCGGTCCGGTTGCTGACGAAGTAGAGCGTGAGGCCGCCCGGGCCAAGCGATGGCGCGTACTCCATGGCATGCGAGTTGACAAGCGCTCCGAGGTTGGTGACCTCGCACCGCTTCGTGCTGTCGAACGGCCATGCCCCGAGAACACCACGCCCCGTGGGCGCCGGCGCCTTGGATGCAACGGATGTGGATGACGTAGTGGAAGGCGTGCTGCATCCGGACACCGCGATTACGATGCCGATCAGGATGGCGCGGGCGGAAAACGATCGTTGGACCATACGCTTCGCTCTCGATTGATCCCGGAAGATACGAGGGAAGCGAATGTCGCGTGAAGGGAATTGCAGGAGGAAGGTTCGGGGTCCGGGCGGGCGGCATGGATCGTATCGCAACGAGAGATCGCCGGCCCGCCCCATCAACGGCGGCCTATACCTGCAACACCCCGGTGCTGAACTTCGGCACCTCGTGGTTGTGACTGGCCATGGCCAGCCCTCGGGATACGATGCGGCGCGTGTCGCGCGGGTCGATGATGCCGTCAACCCAGAGCCGCGCCGCCGCATACACCGGATTGGTCTGCGAATCGTATCGGTCCTGAATCTCCTTCAGCATC
Source organism: Bacteroidota bacterium (assembly GCA_018266795.1). Taxonomy (GTDB): domain Bacteria; phylum Bacteroidota; class Ignavibacteria; order OLB7; family OLB7; genus JAFDZV01. The sequence goes on from JAFDZV010000003.1 coordinate 11,064, forward strand.
TCAGCCTGCTTCTCCGGGGTGATCGTCTGGCCCTGCTTCTCCAGCTGTGCGAGCTTGATTGTCAACAGCGTCTTCGATGCCTGAGCTCCCCCCATCACCGCGATGTTGGCGCTGGGCCAGGCATAGATCAGCCGGGGATCGTACGCCTTGCCGCACATAGCATAGTTCCCCGCGCCGTAGCTGTTGCCAACGATGAAGGTGAACTTCGGAACCGTGCTGTTGCTGACGGCGTTCACCATCTTCGCGCCATCCTTGATGATGCCTCCCTGTTCGGCGCGCGTGCCGACCATGAATCCGGTGACATCCTGGAGGAACACGAGGGGGATGTGGCGCTGATTGCAGTTCATGATGAAGCGGGCCGCCTTGTCCGCACTGTCGGAGTAGATAACGCCTCCCACCTGCATTTCCCCCTTGGCCGTGCGGACGATGTTGCGGTTGTTGGCAACGATCCCCACGGCCCATCCATCCATGCGCCCGTAACCGCAGACGATCGTGCGGCCGTACTCCGCCTTGTACTCCTCGAACTCGGAGCCGTCCAGCAGGCGTGCAAGCAACTGATAGGTATCGTAGGGGCGCGTGCGGTCGTGAGCCAGAATGCCGAACAGCTCATCCGGAGCGAACGCCGGCTCCGCCGGTGTTACGCGGTCGAAGAGCTTGCGCGCGCCGAGCTCCGGTCCGAAGCGTGCAACGAGCGAGCGGATGATCGCGATCGCCTCCTGATCGTTGGCGGCCTTGTAATCCGTGTTCCCGCTGATGGAACAGTGCATGGTTGCGCCCCCCAGCGATTCGATGTCCGTACGTTCACCGATCGCGGCCTCAACCAGTGCAGGCCCGGCAAGGAACAGGCTTCCGTTTCCTTCAACGATGATCGCCTCATCCGACATGATCGGCAGGTAGGCGCCGCCCGCAACGCAGGGACCCATGATGCAGGCGATCTGCGGAATGCCCATGCTGGACATGATGGCGTTGTTCCGGAACTGCCTGCCGAAGTGTTCCTTGTCCGGAAAGATCTCATCCTGCATCGGGAGGAAGACTCCGGCGGAGTCCACAAGGTAGATCGTCGGGAGCCTGTTCTCGATGGCGATCTCCTGTGCGCGCATGTTCTTCTTGGCCGTGAGCGGGAACCATGCTCCGGCCTTCACCGTGGCGTCGTTGGCAACGATCATGCACTCACGCCCCTCGATCACCCCGACGCCTGCAACAACGCCGGCCGACGGTGCGCCCCCCTGTTCCTCGTAAAACCCGCTGGCGGTAAGCAGGCCTATCTCCATGAACCAGGTGCCGGGATCGATCAACAGGTCGATCCGTTCGCGAGCCGAGAGCTTTCCCCGTTCATGCAGGCGCTCGCGTGCCTTGGCGCCGCCTCCCGCACGCGTGCGTTCCGCAACGGATTCCATGGAGCGGAGCAGCTCGTTGTTGGTTTCGTAGTTCTTCTGATAGGCAGGTGTTTCCTGCACGTCGTTGCCGATGAACATGATTGAAAATCGTATGTGCAGTTTCGGTCGTTGAGTGCCGGGGCATGCACGCTCGGTGCACTGCATCCGGCGTTGCGATGCGCGCCGCATCTCGTGCGTGGACGTTGTCGTGAACGAAGACGGCGTACCGTGTGCGCTACCGGTTCTTATCGAAACCGGGTTGCGCTTCGGAGCCTGCACGCCTTGCAGCGTTGAATGTCAGGAACTCTACGGCATCGTGAACGAGATCACCGGCGAGTGAAAGTAGCCGAGATTGGTCTCGTGCCATTCCTGTACGGCAGGCTCGTAATAGCCCACCGTGCGATATGCCATGGGATATGCGAGCACGTACACCGCCTGCCCCTTGCGCACGCCTGCGCTGCGAAGTCCGGAGAGCGCAACGGTTCCGTTGAATGTTTGATCGCCGGCCTGCAACGTCACCACGTCGGCGCCGATGTGCCCGCTCTGCCTGGAGGTGAGGGCGGCGCTGGTATCCATGTAGACACGGATGTGACGGTTTGCCGTGGCGGGGGCCGGAGCGCTTGCCGTTCCGGTAATCCGAACGAAGTCCGCGCCAAGGCTGGATGCCGTGTCGATGGTGGCGTTGAACTCGTTGAACGCATAGTCCGGAAGGCCGGTGAGATACAGGTCGCGCAGATAGGCGGTCCCTCCACCGACGAACTGAAAGCCGTAAACCTTCATGTTGGAGAAGAGCGGCTTCGTCAGTGTGAAATCGTAGGTGCCGGCGGGAAGATCGTCGAACCTGCAGAGGCCGGTTGGCGATGTGGTGGCGGTGCGGTCCGAACCGTCGATCGACACCTTTACGTCGCCACGATCAGCAAGCAGGCTCCCGTCCTGGTCGACGAGATTCACCTCCACATAGAGCGTGCCGCTGAGCCGTCCGCTGCCGGTCGCGTTCTCATTGCACGAGAAAAGCGTCAGACAACAGAGCAGTGCCGCGCAAAGCCGGTAAGCCGATGTTCTGATGTTCATGTTGCATCTCCACGGAGGTTGCGCGCCGAACGGAGTCCCTACGATACGACAACGTCGTCACGCAGGCAAGCGCCCGCTTCGGACCTGCGGCGGCCGGATGCCCGCACCCGCCATCGCGGCTGCCCCTCCGGCTGTCGGCGCACGATTGCCGGACGGCCGTGCCGTGCTACCGGGTGAATGTTACGATTCGCACGAATGCGATTGCAGCCCGTGCCCGCTTGGGGGGAGGGGGCGACGCATCGTAACTTTGGCGCCTGTTGGACTGCATCGACATCAACTTCGAGACGCTACTCATGGAACCGACTCTTCATATGAAGCAGGGATTGAACCTGCTGGATCGCATTCTTCAGTTCTATCCTCTGATGCAGGAGGGGGACAGGGCCACGGTCGAGCTGACGGAGCAGGATTGGATGGTGCTGTACGACTTCACCGAGAACCCGGACGGAGTCGATGTACGTCCGGCCGCCATCACGGAGATGACGGTGGATCGTCCCACGCGGACGATCATCCTCACCACCAGCGACTGCACGGTGAGCGTGAGGATGGCGTAGCGCAACGGCGGGCGGTGTGAGCGATTCCCAGCCGGATGCTGCGGCGGAGTTTCGCGTCGCTGCCCGCGAGGAGACGGCACCTCAACCATCCGCATGCGCGCCTCCGGGTGCACCCTCGATCCTCTCGTGATCGGCTGGCGGCACGTGCACAGCGCTGCCGCCGGTGCCATTTGCGCCTTGTGCCGGATTGGATCAGAACTCCTCGTCGAAACCCCGCTCGAAATACTCGGCGATGTCCACCGATGCCGCCTCCTCGTCGCTTCCCTCGAACTCCAGTGTCAATTCCGATCCCTGTTCGGCAGCGAGCGTCATCACGCCGATTATGCTCTTGCCGTTGATGCGGAAGCCTTCCTTGATGATCGTGAACTCGCATCGGTATTGCGAGGCCTTCTTTACGATTGTGGCGGCCGGCCGCGTATGCAGACCGGCCCGATTGCGGATTGTGACCGTGCGAGAGACCATGGGATCGTTGAACGAGAGAGGGAGAATGATCGCCGGGCCGAACCGGCCCGATACGTTTGCATGGAGTGCGGCGTGCCCGGCTACTTGTTTCGGTTCATCAGCATATGAGCGAACCATACAAGCATGTCGCGGGCTGGAGTCTCCGCCAGCACCTGAAGATCGCGCTTCGCCGCCTCGATCGCCTCGGCAACGTCCGCTCGTGCTGCGTCCAGAATGCCGTGACGCTCGTAGAGATCGCGCATATCCGGAATGCGGCTCTCCGGAAGCCCCTTGTTCGCCAGCAGCGTGTCCAGCAGCTCCCGATCGGCTCCGTCCCGAACGCGTTCAAGCGCACGCACCAGGAGATAGGTCTTCTTCCCCTCGATCACATCGCCTCCCAACTTCTTCCCGAGCTCTGCCTCCTCTGCAGTGATGTCCAGCAGATCGTCCTGAATCTGAAACGCCTGGCCGACATGGCGTGCATAGGCGCGCAGCCCGGCGATCTGTTCGGTGGTGCCGTCGCCGATCCATCCGCCAACCTCTGCCGCAGTCTCGACAAGGCGCCCGGTCTTCATGCCGATCATGTGCATGTAATCATCGAGCGTCACGTCGTGCCGCAGTTCGAATTCGCGATCGAGCGACTGCCCCTCGCACACATCGATGATCCCCTGCGTGAACGCAAGGAGTACCTCCACCAGATGCGGTGGGGGCTGCGTTGCAAGGAGAGTCCTGTGCGCGAGGCCGATCATCACATCGCCAACCAGTATTGCCGTTCCCTCGTCCCAGCGCGTGTGAACCGTTGCGCGCCCGCGCCGTGTTGCGGCGCTGTCCATGATGTCATCGTGAACAAGCGTGAAGTTGTGGAGTATCTCCACGCCGACACCTGCATCAAGCGCAGCTGTTCCCGTGCCTCCCACGGCTTCGGCTGCGAGCATCACCAGGATGGCACGAATGCGCTTCCCTCCGCCGCTCAGCACGTAGTGTGTGGGTTCATAGAGAGAGGCCGGCTGGCTGTGGCCGATGAGGGATTGAAGGCGCTCGTCGACGAGCTGCTTGTATGACAGGTAATGTGACTCGAAGTCCATACGGAGCGATGTTGTCGCGCCGCACATGCGGCGCGTCGAGAGTGGGAGGGAGCCGGGAGCTTTCGATCGAAGCACGAAGAGTTCCTGCGGCACGCCAATGCAATCACGGAATCATTTCAGGTACGAGCGCGATCCAGCCGGCGAAGCGGCGCCGAACGAAGCTCGGCGATGGTTGCGGAGCCGGTGAGGAACATCATGCCGCGAAGCTGGCGCCCCCATTGAGCAAGCATTGCATGCAGTGCCGGCTGGCCTTCCTCGAGCAGTGTCTTCAACAGCGGGCGTGCGGCCGCCGTCGTGTGCGCTCCCAGGGCGATGGCAACCGCGATCTCCCGCGGAGAGGTGATCCCGCCGGATGCAATCAGCACGGCGTTCGCATTCTCGCAGAGCGTGCGGGCCTCGGCAATCGCATCCGCGGTTGGAATGCCCCAGTCCCAGAAGGTGCCGTCAGCAGCGGCATCGCTCCGCCGCAGCAACTCCACGCCGGCCCAGCTTGTTCCTCCGGCACCTGCAACATCGATGATGCGCACACCGGCATCCAGCAGGCGGGCGATCGTCCGCGCCGAGAGTCCCGCACCAACCTCCTTGACGATCAGTGGAATCTCCAGCGAGCGCGCAAGCGACTCGATGCCGCGCAGCACCCCGCGAAACCGTGGCGTCCCCTCCGGCTGCATCAGTTCCTGGAGCGGATTCAGATGGATGGCGAACGCATCCGCTCCCACCATCTCCGAAAGCCGGCGCACTGCATCCACATCCACGCCGCGCGCAATCTCCGCCGCGCCCAGATTTCCGAACAGCGGTATTGTTGGTCCGGCGCGGCGTGCAGCGCGGAAGCTTTCCACGTAGTCTGCGCTCGCCAACGTCTGGCGTTGCGAGCCCACTCCCATCGGAATGCGGAGCGTTTCGCATACCTCTCCGAGTTCACGATTGATCCGCTCCGCCTCGGAGTAGCCGCCGGTCATGGAACCGACGATGAGGGGCATGCTGCATTCCTTTCCGAGGAAGGTAACGGAGGTGGCGACGTCCTCCAGATCCAGTTCCGGCAGCGCGTTGTGTTCCAGTTCGAACAGCTCCAGGCCGGTTGTCTTCGCATGAAACGCCACGTCTTCGCGGACACAGAGTTCCACGTGATCTCGTTTTCTGTTCGAGGTTCTTCCCGCAGGTTCGGGGTCCTGCCGGGCATCGTCGGCCTGGTTGGTCATGATCATCGTGTGCAATGAGTGGGTAAGATACTTCCGTGTCAGGAAACTGGATCGTTACGATGCGTGGTCGATATTCGCGCACGCGCCTCCCGGTTGCCGGAATACAGACGGAACAGATTCAGTACGCGAGGACTCCGACATTCGGTTTGCCGGGGAGGGGATGTACGTGGGGCGCAACGGACGTTACCCCGTGTGCGAATGGAGGGATGAAATCACGGCTTGCCGTGCGTGCGCCGGTGCGCTCCCAGGCCCGTGCGCGAGGCGTCGTGGAGGCCGCATTGCAGCGGAAATGTGACATGCGAGTTATATCTTCATCCGGCGTTCCGGCTTCCGGCGCCGGATATTGTTCCGTTTCGGCTTCGAGATCGCGCGGCGTCAAACGGTCCGCGTCGCGCACCTTGCCAACCGAGTTATTCAACAACAGCGAGAGATCCACGATCATGATTCCACACATGTTCCGAACGGTATTCACGGCCGCTGTGCTTGCACTGGTTGCGATCGGCTGCAGCGACAAGACCGTTACCGGGCCGGCTCCGTTTCAGGGGACCGAAATGATTCTCGTCTCCGTGGAGGATTCCGTCAACGACGTCTTCGCGGATCGGGTGCAACGCCTGGACCCGCTTGGTTCCGGCACCTACAAGACCACGTATCTTCTGGACAGCATGCGTCTCTACTCCTCGCCTCGCGCCGGGAAGATGGCGTTCCTGATCGACAAGCAGCTTGCCGATATCTACAAGATCATCGTCACCAACATGGACGGCTCCAACCCGGTGACGGTGGCAAGCGCCTCAACGCTCTCCAAGGCGATCTCCTATCCAACGCTTTCGCCCGATGCCAAGTACGTGGTCTATGCCACCAACGACAAGCTGCTCATGCGCGTGAACATCGATGGGACGAACCCTCAGACGCTCGCCACCGACGCTGCATACGAGGGCATAGCCGCCTTCAGTCCGGACGGGGGCCGCGTGGCCTATTACGGTGAGGATGAGAATCTGCACATCGTCAACGTCGACGGCAGCAACAGACGCCAGCTTGCAGCGAATGTTCAGAACGACCTCAGCGGCCACTCGAGCGTGGAGTTCTCGCCGGATGGCAAGAACATCGTCTATGTCGGGAGGAGTACCAAGGGTACGGTGGACATCTACGTTGTCAACGCCGACGGCGATCCGAAGCCTCGCCAGCTTACGAACGATGATGGCGGCGATTCCGATCCAACCTGGTCGCCCGATGGAACGCGGATCGCATGGAGTGCCTATCCCGGGGATATCTGGGTTATGAATGCGGACGGAACCGGCGCGAAGGATATCACGACGAATCTCTCCAACCGGGACGACTCTCCAAGTTGGGGACCGGACAGCCAGCATCTGATCTTTACGGACACGTACGTCAACATTCAGCAGGGATATGCTGCGGATGTCGGCACGCTGCGGGAATACGACTTCACCACCAACGAGTCTCGCTCGATCGCCTTCAAGGTGTATCGTGGGTTCTGGGGGAAGTTCTGATGATGGATGCCTGAGGGGGAGGGAGCCACTTCCCCTCGGAACGCTTCGAGGAGAGTCCTGGAGAGCGGGCTCTCGTTCGCACCGGGCTTCACGCGCTCCATCGGCGCGATGCCGTGATCCGCACGGCGATCGGCAGCCGGCGTTCATGGAAGGGTGAACAACGCGAAGGCCATCCCGAGCAATCGGAATGGCCTTCGTTGTAACTGTGCGGCGCGATGGCGCAGCCGGCACGTGGGTAGAATCAGATGTCGATGCGGGGAGCCGGGCCGCCGAGCGCTCCAGCCGGCGGCATCGGGGCATTGCCCAGGGAGCCGCGGTGCATCATCATCATCGGTCCATGCGGAGCTGCGGAGCCCAGCCGCGGGTTGCCGATCGGACCCTGGTGATCCTCTGCAGGAGCCTGCGGTGCATCATCCTCTTCCATGTTCTCCACCCCCTCGTCTCCATTGGAGAACTCCATGAACATCTGAAGCGGACCCTGCATCTTGTCGAGCATCATGAAGGGGACGTTTCCATCCTGCGGCATCATTTCATCCAGGTTCATTCCGTTCCCTTCCTTCTTCTCGGGAAGCTTGACGGTGATGGTCCGTTCCTGCTTGTCGCGCATCACCTTCAACTGCACGTCGCCGGCTCCCTTTCCGGAGAGCGCCTTCATTACATCGCCCGGATTGGAGACCTTGGCGCCGTCCACCGACGTGATGATGTCACCGGCCTGAAGCCCGCCATCGGCGGCGGGAGACTTCTCGCGGACATCGCCAACCAGGGCGCCGGTCTGGTCCTGGCCAAGCCCGAAATACTTTGCGAGTTGCGGCGAGATGTTCTGCAGCATCGCTCCCATGCGACCGTTGTTATTGTTGATGACGACATGCATCTCCCGCATTCCTTTCGGCAGGTTCTCCATGAAGTGCTCGTCCCATCCCTTCGGAAGCGCTCCGCCGTGCGAGAGCATGCACGCGGAGTCGCCGAGCATCTTGAAGACACTGGTCATCGGCGACTTCTGCTCCGCAAGCTTCACATCGACTTCGGAGCGGGCGCCGGAGCGGAGATAGCCGATATGAACAGAGCGCCCCGACGGGGTCTCGGCTACCAGCCGCCGCAACTGCATGGCGCTCTCCACGCGAGTGCCGTTCCACGAAACGATGACGTCGTTCTTCTGAAGGCCGGCGCTCTTTGCCGGTGTGTTGTCGATCACATCATCCAGCACCGCGCCGTAGGGCTCGCTCAGCCCAAGCTCCTTGGCCTTCTGCTCGGTTACCTCGGAGGGTGCAACACCCAGATAGCCACCACCTCCACCAAGCAGGCTTTCAAAGCGGCGGATCTCAACGCGGTGGCCGTTCCCTTGATCGTTCGGGGTGACCGTTGTCTGTTGTGCGGTTGCCGAGCCGGCAATCACGAGCCCGGCCAGCATTGGAAACAGGAGTTGTTTCATTGTCATCCTCTTGACATCGTTTATTCGTTCTGCGGAATTGCGAAGCCTCTTCAACGAAGGGGGAGCGCCTCGCGAGCGCCTTTCCCTCTCGATGCCAACCCTGTCACATCCGGAGAACAGCCTCTTCCGGTCAACGGACCACGATCACTCGTCCCAGCCCCCCATTGTTCCACCACAGAAAATATTCGCCCGACGGAAGAGGGGGAAGGAGGATCGTCTGCGAGGCGTTGCCTTCGAGCAGTTCCTGCCGCATGATCTGGCGGCCCAGCGGGTCGGTCACCCATAGTGACGCACCGCCCGGAGGGATGTTCCCCGAAATTCTGATGGTCCGTTCTCCGCCGGCAAGCACCGTTGGAGTGATCGCGAGTCCCTGCGCGATCGCCGGATCGGTACGCAGACCGGACGACGTTTGCGTGGAACGATACGCAAGCAGTCCTCCGGCTGCCGTACCAACCACGATGTAGGTTCCTTCCGGCAGCACCAGCGCCGCAGGGATCGCGCTGCGATCCGTTGCCACATCCGGATAGGTAATGGTGTCCCGAACGAACGCACTGCCTGAGCGCAGGTAGACGCGAAGAATGCCGTCGATTGCATCGGGACGCGTGCGGCCGGCAACGATGGCGTCCAGCCGTCCGTCGCCGTTCAGGTCCGTGAATGTCACCGCGGAATTCCATCCGATGTCCAGCGAGTCGAACGGCGCCGGCGGCGTCTTCCGCTCGAATTGCGGCGCCGTTGCGGTGCCCGTGTTCTCGAAGTAGGTGAAGCGGCCGCTTCCGGCGCCTACCAGCAGATCCAGATCGCCGTCGCCGTCCAGATCTACAAGGCACGGGGCCGAGTACTGATTGACGTGAAAGGTGTCCAACGGCCACGGAGCGTTTACCAGCGTGTTCCCCTGAAAATGGAATAGCCGTACGCGCCCGTCGTTGGCATCGCCGACAACGATTTCGGCGCGGCCGTCGCCGTCCAGATCGCCTGCGGTCGGCACCGACTGGAACAGCCCGGCCTGTGTGGCATAGCGGCCAAGCTCGTGCCAGGTTGTTGCGTTGCCGGCGGTCGTGGCACCATAGTATTGCAGCGACCCATCGCTGGAGCCAACCAGCACGCCGTCGTGTGCCGCATCGTGGATCGCGGTTGGCGCAGCATAGGTACCGAGGTCGATCTCGCTGGTCAGGTCAACCTCGCGCCTGCGCATGACGATCTCCCTGGACCCGCTGGGCGCAACGTTCTCGTAGTAGATGATCGGCTGCTCGGTGGAGAGCGGGTAGAGCGAGGAGATCAGTACGTCAGGGTCGCCGTCGCCGTCCAGATCGCCGGTGACCGGCTGGTTGAACCCGGCACTCTGAACATCGTCGCCGTTCGGACGGAAGGCGGTGTCCAGATGGTCCATGCTGAAGCGGGCGTTGGTGCGCGAGCCGTCGTTGGTGAACAGGAGGAGCTTCGTTGTGAAGAAGTCGCCGAAGAGGATGTCCAGATCGCCGTCGCGATCGAGATCGGCGAAGTCCAGAACGCTGGCTCCGTGACGGTTGGGCGTGCGTCCGCCTCCCTTCTCGTGCGCCTCGCCGGCGGAGATCACCAGGATGCTTCCGTAGTGGGCCGTGATGAATGTGAACCGCGGCTGCGTTGCCGTGCCGATGTTCTCGTAGTAGGTGATGGATCCGTCCGTGTTGCCGCTGAACAGGTCCAGATCGCCGTCTCCGTCGATATCCACGAATGATGGAACCGTTTCCTGCTGCGTGTAGATGATCGTGTCGCCGCGCTTGAGCGTATCGGGGATCGCGGCGAAGCGCGGGACCGCGGCCGAGCCGATATTTCTGTACTCCAGAAGCTGAGATGTTTCGCCGGAGGTGAAGAGGTCTAGGTCGCCGTCGCCGTCGAGATCGGCCAGACGGAACCAGCTGCGCATCGAGACGCTGTCGAAGGCGGTCCCGAACTCCCGTTTGAACTGCATCGAACCCACGTTGCGGTAGAGCCGAAGCCTGTTATCCGGATTCAATGTCAGCAGATCCAGATCGCCGTCGGCATCGATGTCGCGCAGGCCTATCCGCGGCTGCACCAGTCCGCCGGAAAAGGGATTGGCATAGGTCTCGCCGCTGCTGCGCACCACGGTGAAGGGGGCCAGCTCCTGTACGAACGGCTGAGCCGTTGCGGCCTGGTGAAGGGACGCCGCACCGAGGAGCGTGCAGACGAACAGGTGAGCGATTCTAGCGTTCAATCGTGATCTCCATCGATGGGCTCGCCGTGGCGAGCGGCAGCAGGATCAGCGTTCGCGTCACCGCTCCCGCCGCGATCGCGTTCAGCGAATAGAGCGGGATGAACGGATGCGAAAGCTCGACGCTGTCCGGTTCCACGGACACTACGATGCCGTAGGTGCCGTCGTTCAAGGCTCGCCGGGACGTTCCGGTGAAGTCCTCTCCGGGACGGCTGTAGGCGCGTTCCGGATGTGCACCGGCGCCTGGGCCCGGGCCGTCGGCGTCGGGACCGGTAAGCGTTCGGAAGCGCCCCATCTTCACATACTCCGGACTTCCCGATCCTGCATTGCGTACGAGCCACGTCTGATAGGTCCAGCCGGGGTTGTCGGGATTGAGAGGCTGCGGCGCAAGGCTGAGGCCGCTGAGCGTATCGATGCCGCCACCGCTTCGGTTCCTGAACGTCACGAACCAGATGCCCGAGACGCTGTCCGCCGGATCGTCGCTGGTGGGCGCCTGCAGCAGACACCACGCGCTCGAATCCACGGCCAGCTTGGGGCCGAACGCCGCACTGTCGCTCGGCTTCAGGATTGCGTCCATCTGGCTGCCGTTGCCGGAGAAGAGCCCGGCCAGCACGCGTCGTTGCGGCGTGCCGAGCCCCTGGTTCTCATGTTCGAGCGTTACGATCGCATCGGAAATGAGATCGGCCTGAAATCCTTGGGGGATGATGAACTGAGCCGGATTCCCCTGCAGGTCGATTGCCTGCCCGGACGCGTCCACGCGGAAGGAACCTGCGGCGATGTAGTCGCGAACGCCGTCGTCGAAATGTTTGTCCTTCGGCGAGGTGCCCGCCTTCGGATAGCCGAACCAGAATTCGTAATAGAGATCCCCCTCCAGCATCGGAAGGTTGTTGACGCGAACGCTTACCGGCTTCTCCGGGGCGAGCGGATCGTTGGTGCATCCGGTGAGTGCCAGTGCGAGCCCGAGGCAGCAGGCAAGGGTAATCGGGATGAGCGGTCTGTTCAGCATGCGGACGTGAGTGTTTGTTGATCCGGCGGCTCGCGAATGCGTGAACGCCTCTGCGGCGTAACGAGACTGATCGCGGGATTCGGTTCCCGGGAGTGCTGCCGATTCTCATTGCGCGCAGGTCCGTGACACGTAGTGCCGTAATGTCCAAGAATACAGCGGAAGAGCGGGCCGGGCAATCCAAATGGTAGCTGGTCAATGGTCAGTTGTCAGTAGCAACGTCAGCAGCTACAATCATTCTACGGACCACCGACAAATGACGACTGACTGCGAACAAATAAACGCCCGTCCGGGCACCGGGCCGGGACGGGCGTTGAACATCGAACGCAGCCGATGGCGCTAGTGCACCACGGAGAGCGTCTGGCTTCTGGATCCGGCGGAACCACTCAGACGGAGGTAGTACGCACCGGCGGCGAGATCGGCGGTGGCGATCCGAGAGATCGTTGCCGTTGCCGCGAACCTATCGGTGACCGTCCTCACGATGCGTCCGGCGGCATCAGCCACTGTCAGCGTGTAGGGCTGCCCCTCCTCACCCGGCATGGGCGCGATGAAGAGCGAGGCTTCACCGTGCGCAGGGTTCGGCATCACCGCGAACGACGACGCGATCTCCTTCTCCCCCGGCACTCCGCTCGGCCCAACGATATTCGCCAGCAGCCAGATCGTATCCTGGCGATACTTGGTGAAGTTCTCCGTCTCGATCTGATTCACGATCAGGAATGCCTTCTTGTAGCCGGGCTCCGTGGCGAAGAGCGTTACCGGAAGATCGTAGGAATCACCCGGGTTCAGATCGATCGCGTTGACGTTCACGACGAACGACCCCGCGTCCGGTCCGTCCATGTCACCGATCACCTGCATGGCATCGCTGCCGGCATTGTGGAAGAACTCCGTGAAGTTGGTGTCGTACTTCACGCTCTTCTGGCGATCGCCGAAGTTGATCGAGCGAAGCGCCAGCTTGTACTGAAGCAGCGGACCGATCTTCGCGGTTCCCTTCAGCGTCAACGAGTCCACGCCGCCTCCCTTCGAGTTGCTGTGCACACGCAGGTAGGCAATCTTGTCACCCACGGTCGTCGGCGCGAAGCGGAACTTGCCCGGCAGGCGGGAGGCGCCGTCATCGATCTGGAACGGTGCGGTTCCCTCAACCATCTGGAACTCGAAGCGGTCCGGACCAACGATCTCGGTGCTGTCCACGCGAAGCGGGGCAGTGCCGTTGTTGGCGAAGAGTGTTGCCATGGTGGTATCCACCGTTTCACCAACGCGATGCGTCTTGAAGTCGACCTCCTTCTTGCCGCCGGCGATGATACCGAGAACCGGCTGCTTGTCCACGGCGAAGGCTTCGATCGTCACCACCACAGGCGGATGCAGGCCGTTGCTCTTGATGGTGAGCGTGGCCGTGGTCGGGTTCTCCGTGGTGGAGAGATAGTGGATCTTGATCTGCCTGTACTCGCCCGGCTTCAGCGTGAAGGGGAAAGTGGAAGGCTCCGTAATCGTGATCGCATCCGCGTTCGTGCCTGCAAGCGTCTCCTCGCTCACCTCGATTTCCTGCTTGCTGTTGTTCTGGTAGAACGCCTCGAGCGTTGTGTCGAGGGGCTGATTGACGAGCGCCTTCGGGAAGTAGATCACCGTTGGATGTACGGTGAGGCGGCGCGAGAGCTCCACACAGGCCTTGGTGGGGAGGTGTCCCTGCATGTAGGCGATCTGCTTCGGATGGAACACCTGTTCCGCCTGCGAGCAGTAGCTCATGATGGTGCCCAGCGTCTGCGTCACCTGCGCCGCGGAGAAGCAGGCGCCATCCTCGGCTGCGGCGCAGCGGTCGATCTCGGGATTCCACGAGCAACTGTGCGTATGCTTCAGGCCGAAGTTGTGCCCCGTTTCGTGGCTGATCACACGCAGATCCTGCTGCGGATTGCTCCGCGTGATGAGGCTGTAGGCGCAGGCGATCGGCTTGTTGCAGAGAACATCCAGGAAGGCGATGCCGATCGGATTCACCCACGGCTTGCCGCTGAAGATGTGCTCGAACGCGCGGTCAACCGTCGGCTTGGACTGCAGCCAGTACTGCTGGGCCTGATTGAGCGCCGCGTCCATCGAACCGCTTTCGGTATAGGGATAGCCACCGGTCTGCGTGTCCCACAAGTTCACGTAGCTCGCGAAGATCTGGCAGCTGAAGTCGCGCTCATAGATGGCGCTCATCTGGCCGATCAGCTCCATCATGTAATCCTGCGCGGCCTGCTTGTTGCCGGCGAAGCGATCGTGCAGATACTCGTAGTCCGACTCGAACGCTCCCTTCACCGAATAGAGGATCTCGTCCGCCGGATGCATCGGGGCCTGCGACATCTGGCGAAGCATCTCCTTGTCGGAGGGAAGATCCGGCCCAAGCACCTTGAGCTTGTCGTCTGTGACTCCGCACGCGTCCCCAGGCAGGGAAACGTCGGCGAGCGGATATGCCTGCGCCGCAAGCGTTGCACCGTTGGCCGGAACGTCCTCGTCCGTGGTGATCTCGTACGAGGTGCCGTCCACCGTCACCGTTGCGCGGATACTGTTGTCGCTGATCGAGAAGTATGCCCAGCTCTTCTGCTGGTCTGCCACGGTCCCGCGATAGGTGCGCACGGTGGATGCCGGCAGCGGGAATACGCCGGCAGCGGTTGTGATGGTCGGCTGCACGCCCGGCGCCAGCACCGAAAATTCATTCAGGTCCAGGTCCACGTTCAAGCCGCGAGACAGGGGCACTCCGGCGAGATGCAGTTCGTTGCCGGCCGCCGCCGCGCGAAACGCCTTCAGATCAACCGAGAGTGGAAGTACATGGACGTTGGAAAATAGGTGGTCCGATTTTACGGCGGCCTTTCTCGAGGTGACCGAGAAAATGGACTGCCGTGCCTGCTGTGCCGATAGCGGTGCTGCAATCAGGCACAGGAGCATCAGGGGGACCCACAGCATACGCAACCGAGGGTGAATTGGTACCGGATGGCTCATGGGAGATACGTGGTTATGATAGTTGTTAAGGCTTGCCGTAGAGGTTACGGCTGTGCCCACCGATAAGGGACTGTGGGAAGTGGACACACTTTGATAAAATTCGCATAATGGAGAAGATGTGCAAGGTGAAAAGCGAAGCTGCGACCTCCCGCGTCCGAAGCGGATTCGCCGAATTACCGGGGATTCGCGCGTGAATCTCTATATTGGCAATTGTTCAAGAACGCCGGCCGCTGCGGCGTCCATGTGGGATAGCCCCTCACAACCCTCCTCCCCGTTTCGCGATGCATCTGCTCCGCTTCCCACTCGGTTCCCTGGCTGCGGCACTGCTGGTCTGCTGTACCGTAGCGGTGGCCACACTGCGCGCTCAATCGCGCAAGGGGGTGCCGCCAACCGCCGCTCAGGAGGAGTTGATCCGGCAGGGAACGAACGCCCACGACTCCGGCGACTACAACCGCGCGATCTCCTTGTATCGGCAGGTGCTGGCCAAGAATCCCGACGCGGTGACGGCGATCTACGAGATGTCGTACGCGTTCTTCGAAGCGAAGCAGTTCGACAGCGCGGTGGCATATGCAAGGCACGGGCTGGAGTATGCCTCCGATCTGGAGCCGCTGCTCTACGTGACACTCGGCTCCAGCTACGATGCACAGGGGAAGGGGGAGAAGGCCATCGAGACGTATGCGAGCGGTCTGAAGAAGCATCCGTCGTTCTCGCTGCTCCATTTCAATCTCGGCGTTACCTACTTTTCCAGGCGGGAGGGGAGGCTGGCGCTTGCAAGCTTCAAGCGGGCGCTCCGCTTGGAACCGGATCATCCCGGCAGCCACTTCTGGCTGGGGCAGACCTATCAGGCACTTGGTTACCGTATCCCGGCGGCACTTGCCTTCTGCCGCTTTCTGATGCTGGAGCCGGCCACGCAGCGTTCGGAGACGGCAGTCCGCAACATCCACGGGATTATCGGCACGCTGGTGAGCGTTGGCGGCGAGGCGAAGAATGAGATCGTGCTCCGTCCATCGGATTCACTTCATCTGGATGAAGGGGACTTCCGTGGGCTCGAGATAAGGCTCGGGATGCTGATCGGGACGAGCCGGTCCATGGGGCTGTCGAAGGAGGATGACGCGATTAGCTGGCTCGATATCTCCCAGCTTGTGGACGGCTGCGGCGACAGTGCGATAGTCGCAGGCCACGGTTTTGCCGCCACCTACTACGCGCCCTACTTCGCTCAACTCGAGCAGCACGGCTTCAGCGAGGCGTTCAGCAAGTACGCACTGATCTCCACGAGTGATTCCAATACCGTTGCGTGGCTGAAGGAGCACCAGGATGACATCAGGAGCATGTTCCGTTGGTCCGCGGAGTATGTGTGGCCCCGGTGATGAAGATTCGCGCGCGGCGCAACGTGGCGGATCACTCCATGATGGCGGGATAGTGAACCACAACCACCATCCCCTCGTGCACGGTGATCGATATCCCGTCTCCTACCGCCCGATTCGAGGCTCCTTCACGCACCCCCAGCTGCAATTTCTCGTCATCCAGTTCCCACTCGAGTCCGTGCGTCGTCAGCCGTGCGGATGCCGTCGGTATCAGCGAAACGCGGTCACCGGGATGCGTTCGGGCACGAAGCCGGTCGCCAACGAAATAGCCGCAGGATGCATCGTCCCGGATCGCAATCCGCATCGTGGCCGCATGGCGGGCCAGCACAGAGAAATTGTTCAGCGTGTGATCGATCATCCCTCCGCCCACACCGATCACCGTCGCCTGCGTCATACCGCTCCCGGCGAGCCAGGTCAGCGCCTTGTCCAGATCGTTCGCCTCCTGGCTGGGGCGGTGCAGGAACGTTGTCCCGGTCAGTGCCAGACGCTCGGCGGCATCCCCCACGGAGTCCATGTCGCCGATAACCACATCCGGATGAACTCCGATCTCCAGCAACCGCGAAGCGGCGCCATCGGTTCCCACAACCAGGGCGTGCTCGCGCGCAAGCCGCGCTACGAGCAGAGGTGAGGGGAGCACCCCTGCGACCGCCACAAGCGCTTCGCCGGCAAAGCGATCGGTATCATCGATCATCACAGGCGTCCCATCGGCTCGATCGTGACATTCAGCATCTCCGGCCTGTCGAACGCCGCACGCAGCTGCTTCTCATCGCGATAGCCTCCGTCTGCCATGCGGAAGAAGGGGAGCGAATAGGAGAGGCTCCGCAGATCGAACGGATATGGTTTGAACTGCAGCGTGTCCGCAACGCGACGGAACTGATAGCCCGCGTAATGCTCCGGGCGTTCTGCTCCCAGATCATGCCGCATACAGAACTGAAGGGAGAACCAGTCCGCCATTCGCAGATAGGAGTAGGCGCGCTCGATTGCCGGATGGTCCAGTCCCAGCGCATCGCGCAGTTCCGCTCGGAGCTGTGCGAACTCCGTGAAGAACGCCTTCCACGCCGGCTGGCGCTTATGAGCGATCTCGTGGATCGAGTAGGCATGATGCGTGATCAGCAATGCAACGAAGGGATCGTCCTCCAGATGCAGCGCGGTGGCGCGGCGCCAGATGGTGAGCGCATCCTCCGGTTCAACGCTCGTCATGTCGGCAGGCAGGCAGGTAACAGGGTCCAGGCGCGGCATTGCGTCGAACGCGATCCATCCCACGTCGTGATGCCGCGCTGCGAGGATGATCTGATCGCGCTGGGGATCCTTGGTGAAGTTGTTGTTGGACCAGTGCTCCAGCAGGAATGCCGCGAACGCGGCATGATCGTCCTGCCGGATCGCAATGGTTCCCTCGGGCGCGTGCTGCAGAATCATGTCCTCTCCTTGATATCACTCCGTCGGATGCCTCAAAGAGACGTATGCCACGGTGCGTACGTGTTCCTCTACTGGGCCGATATCACACGAACGTCGAATATCAACGTTGCGTTGGGCGGAATCGCACCGGAACCACCGCTGCCGTAGGCCATGTCCGGAGGAATGATCAGCCGGCGACGGCCTCCAACCCGCATGTTCGTGGTGAG
The DNA here is from genome assembly GCA_018266795.1 of Bacteroidota bacterium. GTDB lineage: Bacteria > Bacteroidota > Ignavibacteria > OLB7 > OLB7 > JAFDZV01. The sequence continues at coordinate 28,886 of JAFDZV010000003.1, forward strand.
CCCATCGTCCCAGCCACGGATCACCTGCCCCTTCCCCACAACGAACTCGATCGGCTGGAAGGGATAGCCTCCGCGGTCGAAGCGGTTCTTCAGATCCGCCGCCTCGGCGTTTGGAGGGAAGGCATAGCCGTCGCGATTGTACTTCCTGGCAACCGAGTCGATGGAGGTATCGAACAGGCGGCCATTGGTAAGGTAGCCGGCATAGTCCACCGATACTTTCATTCCCGGGCGCACCTCGGTGCCGGTTCCCTGCTGATACTCGATGTAGCGCAGGCCGGTCATCAGGGTTACCGTGTCGTACTTGACTGGTGCGTGCATCGATCCGGCCGCGCCATCCTTGGTGGTGGAACCGGGCGTGCCGCATGCCGACAGCGCAAGCAGGACACATGTGAGAGTTACCGCGAGATGCGGCAGAAGGAAGAACAGACGGCGAAGCGGATTGCGGTGCTGTGTGATCACGATGAGAACCCTGAGCGACCTGGTCGGCCTGGATAGCGTGGACATTCCCTGCAGAGCCCTCTCAACGGGGCCGGCGGGCGTGATAAGGAATTCGTATGAATATACCCCAACGGAAGAAAACGATCGTTCGCTTCTCGTGCACGCAACCGGTTGTCAGGTGCACACTCGGCCTCGCGCCGCTCGCCTTGCGAAGACTATGAAACTCCCGCATGGTCGTTGCGAGCGAACGGAGTGAGCGCGGCAACCTTTCCAACCTTCTCTCGATCATGCACCAACGGAACAATCTCTGTAGGGGGCGGACTATCTGTCTCCGTGAAAGCATAGGCCGCTCCCTGCGGGGAGCTTGTGATCGCGAGGAAGCGGGCTTCTACAGATGGGACGAATCCAACGGGTTGACCGGCATCGCCGGACTTTGGCTCTTCGGGCTTGAGCCGCTCGGCTGCGCCTGGCTGGGGTTCTTCGTCGGTGGCGCATGCGTTGCCGATCGCGAGTTCGCCATTGCATTGCGCGGCCGCATGTGACATCACTGGGCGGCCTGGAAAGAACGCCCATCCTACCTGTAGGAACCGTTCCTATTCTTCCCATCAAAGCACCGCCGCTCCCTGCGGGGAGCTTGATGATGGTGAGGAGGTGGTGCAGGCTACAGAGGGGACGCATTGAATCGCGTGCACGGCAGCGCATCATCTTGACGTGGACGATGCCGATCGGATCCACTGCCGCATTCGGTACTTCCGTGCGTCCTCGAAGGCAGCCCATCCTATCTGTAGCAGTCGTTTCCATTCTTTCTATCAAAGCACCGGCCGCTCCCTGCGGGGAGCTGGATGATAGTGAGGAGGTGGTGCAGGCTACAGAGGGGACGCATTGAATCGCGTGCACGGCAGCGCATCATCTTGACGTGGACGATGCCGATCGGATCCACTGCCGCATTCGGTACTTCCGTGCGTCCTCGAAGGCAGCCCATCCTATCTGTAGCAGTCGTCTCCATTCTTTCCATCAAAGCACCGGCCGCTCCCTGCGGGGAGCTTGATGATGGTGAGGAGGTGGTGCAGGCTACAGAGGGGACGCATTGAATCGCGTGCACGGCAGCGCATCATCTTGACGTAGACGATGCCGATCGGATCCACTGCCGCATTCGGTACTTCCGTGCGTCCTCGAAGGCAGCCCATCCTATCTGTAGCAGTCGTTTCCATTCTTTCTATCAAAGCACCGGCCGCTCCCTGCGGGGAGTTGGATGATAGTGAGGAGGTGGTGCAGGCTACAGAGAGGGAGGAACGAACTGCTTTCACCGACTTCTCGATGCCATCGAGCACTGAGGCCGATCGGGAGAACGCATGAACAGTCGGGGGCGGATATCATGAGCGGAGAGTGTGAACGATTGCCGCGTCGGCAAGGACCGTTCGTGCGGCGGCAGGCAGGGCTCAGTAATAGATGCGCCGGATCGGCGGGATGATGTCTCGCAACTGCGGAGCCTTCGGTGCAAGGTGGAAGGAGAAGCCGCGCCCGGGCCCTGCAGGTACCAGATCGAGCGTCATGAGCCAGCAATCCAGATCCTTCGAGACGTTGATCGAAGGAACCCGAAAGGCGCCGGCGAGAATGTTGTACTCCGCGGTGCTGTTGATGTGCAGCGTCGGCGTGAGGGCGAAGGAGAAGGTCGTGTTCAGTGTGAGATACGGAGTAAACGTGTTGCCGGAGCGGCTGAGGTTGTAGTTGCCCGTGAACGAGACCTGCCAGGGGATGCGGAACTGGTCGTTGCCGGTAACGTCCTCGCCGAAGAACTCCGGTTCGTTGAACGGGATGTGCTCGAAGTTGAAGCGCTCGCGGCGTGCCGCGGCGGAGTCGCCCGCGATGGTCTGCGTAACTCCGGTCGCGAAGCCCTGGTCCGTGAAGCTGGTGCCGAACGTAATGCCGGCGCTCTCCATCCGCATCAACCCCTTTCCCTTGTCGATCAACAGTTCCGGAATCAGGTTGCCGAGAGAGTCGCGATCGTACAGCGAGAAGGTGGCGTTGCCGCTTACGTTTCCCAGCGGACCGAGATCGGTTGTACCGCTGGCGTTGACGGATGACCACCGGAAGCTGGTGGCGGCGGCCGCATTGTACGAGGTGGAGATGGTCAGCGAGAGAAGCCGGACCTTGCGGTCGGGAAGCGTATCTCCCTGCGCCACCTTCGCCTCGAAGTCGTTCCGCAGCGTAAGCCCGATGCTCTGCTGCAGACCGCTGCCGGGGACGATCCCCACATTGCCGTCGCGTTCGAAGAGGGAGTACTTCTCGATCGCATTCGTGCGCGGGTTGAACACTTCGTCGTAGTAGCCGTACTTCGCCTGTCCGAAGTCCGGCACGTAATTGAGCGAGACGACCGGGGTGAACGTATGCCGGATTGCATTCACACCGAACAGTCGCGGCTGCACGATGCCGTAGAGGCTTGTCGATGCGCTCACGCCGAAACCGTAGGTGAACGTTGGATAGATTCCGGGAATGAATGTGGCGATCACCGTATCACCCACGGCCTGCTTCACGATGCGCCGCGTGAAGATGCTCCCGCTCATGCTGACGCCCGGCTGTATCGTGAAGTAGCCGAGCTTTGGAGAGAGGCTCACCGTTGGCACGTACGAGAATCCGTAGCGGCGATCGTTGGTGCGGAACCCGCCGCCGGGGAGCGTGTCCTGCTTTATCCATTCGATGTTGAAGCGCGCAGAGCCGCCAACGGAGAAGTTCAGCTTGTCCATCAGGCCGTCTCCGGTCGGCGTGGTAAACGGCGTCCAGGAGGGGACCGAGAACTGCAGCGGCAGCGACGTGGCCTCGTTCCGGTTGAGAATGTTCTGGTCGCGACGGAAGTCCGCCGTTACCGACATACCGTTACTCCACGACGTGTTGTAGGAGAAGTTCGATCCCAGCGTTGCCGTGGTGTAGTTGTTCTGCTGCTGTGTCTGCGACAGCCCGGACTGTACCACGGAGTAGGTGTTGCGGATCGCGTTCTCGCTGGCAAAGTTGATCGTGCCGCCAAGCCTGCCGCGGCGCCCGATCTCCATCTGGTGCGTGTAGGTGAGCGTATAGTTCGTCGTGAAGTTGCTGTCCGGGTCGAACCGTGTGCGGCCGAAGGAGGTCTCGAGATCTGCCACGTCGATTACCCCTCGCAGCCGGAAGCGCGTCGTGTTGTGGAGCGTGAAGCCTCCCTTGCTGTAGAGATCGGCCATAAGGCGGGTATCGAAGTAGCTTCCCAGATCGAGGAAGAGGCCCAGCCCGGTGAGCTGCAGTCCGCGCTGCGTGGTCTGGTCGAAGCTCGGAATGATCAAGCCGGATTGCCGGCCGTTCTGGCTGGAGAAATAGACGCCGAAGGGGATGTAGAAGATCGGCACGTCCGCCACATAGAGCGCTGCCTGATCGGCGAAGATGCGATCGTTGGCGATCACCTTCATGCGCGGCGAGGCGAAATAGAAGTGTGGATGCGGCGCCTGACACGTGGTATAGCGTCCGTCCTGAACGAAGTATGTATTCTCTGCAACCTGCTTGATGCGCGCGCCATAGTAGAATCCATCCCCCATCTTCGTCTCGGCGGCCCCCAGCGTGCCTCTCTTGTTCCTGAAGTTGTAGGTAAGCGAGTTGGCGGAGAGCTCCTGCGTGCCGTCGTGGAACACCGGAACTTCACTGTACTTCTTCGTCGCGGAATCGAATCGCGCCAGCGCGAACAGCTCGGAGTTGTTGAAGTCCACGCGGATGTAGTTCGCGGTAAGCTTCTGCGCTCCCTTCACCAGATTCGCATCCGAGTAGAGATGCATCTGCCGCTTCTTCACATCGAACAGCATCCGGTGCGATGCGCTGTACGTCACCACGGTGTCGATGCCCGAGGAGCCGGCCGAAACACCAACGGAATCGGTGCCGAGCGAGTCGGTCCTCAGCCCCCGGAGCGAGTCCGCATGTATTGCCGTGGTCCGGAGGGAATCCGCACGCAGCGAGTCCGTGCGGAGCGAATCGCGTTGTGCCTGCAGGGCGCGAAGAGAATCGGCTCGGAGCGAATCGTTCCTCGTGGTTGGTGTGCTGCGTCCCTTCTTCTTCTTGCCGGCCGGTTTCGTCTTCGTGCGGCTCGTGGTGTCGGCCTGCTGTGTCTTCGTTGATGGGTTCTGTCCCAGCAACGGCGTCGCCAGGCTCGCCGCGAAAAGCGGAAGCAGCAACAGCATGAGCGAAATCAGTAACGAACGCTTCGGCGTCATTCGGAATAGATGGGATCGGAACTCGATCGGATCGCAGCGCGGCCCGGCGCTGAACGTATCATCCTGCGTTATCCTTTCGGAAAAGACACCGGCCGGTTTCCGTCGTGACATACACACAACGAACGGCGGTGCGTCTGCCTTGCATCTGTGTATTCTCTCTGCGGGCGGCGATTGAGAGACCGATGCGCGCTCCGTTCATGTCTCCGGATTGCCGGCAATGTTTCTCTACAGTCGCTTGCGCGGCACGTCGGCCGGAACAACCAGCGCACAACTGCGATCGGAATCGATCCTGTCCCGCACCTTCTCCACCGTTACTGCAACCTTGCGTTCACCGTTGGCGATGCTCACGGAAGCCTTCATCGCGAACATCCGATTGCCAACACGCCGGAAGTCCTTGAATGCAATGGAGAACTCCTCGCTTTCCGCTGCGCCGTCCGTGCGCGAGCGGGCGTAGCTTTCAACGGCCAGCTTCTCCATGTTTACCGCGAACGTTTCCACATGGTTCGGCGTATGAACGGTGTAATGCATGATACCGTCGCGCGCCTCGGCCGTGTAGGTTCCGGCGGCCGGAAACTGCGGAAGCTCGCCCCTGAACATGGAGATCATCTGATCGTACTCCATGTCCAGCTGCATCAGCTTCCCGAACGTTTTCCGATCCGGTATCCCCTCGACCGCCTCCCCTTCCTGGGCGTTGAAGAAGACGAAGCTGGAGCGCGTGGATCCCAGCGCACCCACCGGCACACCGAACGGACCAACCAGATTCACCTTCAGCGAGTCGCGCGACCGCACCAGTGCATCGTACCAGACGGTGACGCCCAGCCCGGAGATCTTCATGTCACCGTTGAGAGCAAGGTCCGGTGTGGATGCATAGCTCTGCCGCAGGCGAACCAGCAGGGAGTCCGCGGCAGTCCCGCCCGCGGTTGCGGAGGTTGTCTGCGTGGAGGCGGAACATCCGCCAATCAGAAGCGCGGCAGCCAGTGCGGCGCACAGAACGGGTAGTGTCGGAATCTTCATCATCGTTTCTGCTTGGAGTTCCTGAACATTCGGCGTTGCAAGGCCCATGGGCTCTCGAGTGCAGTCGGAGTTTGACAGGAACCGTCACTCGGCATGATTGGGGGGCGCCGTCAACATCTCCGCTCACATAACAATTCTCAGACAATGCCCAGCAGAAACGCTCTGACGAGCGTGAGGTTTATCGGGCGCCGGCCTCTGTGTTGCGTTGCTTCGTGGAGCTATCGCGCGGCCTGATACTTCCTCTGCAGTTCGGCATTGTCAGGGTCCAGCCGAACCGCCCGCCGGTATGCATCGCGCGCCTCGGTGCGGTTCCCGAGCGCAAGCTGCGTGTCGCCAAGGTGTTCGTACACGTCCGGGCCGGCTCCGCCGATGTCAACCGAGCGTTGAATATAGCGAAGCGCCTCGTTGTACTCCCGTAAGCGGTAGTGAATCCATCCCTTCGTATCCAGGAACGTTTCGTTCTCCGGCTCGCGATCGAGTGCCCGCGTGATCATCTTCATGGCGCGATCCAGTTTGCGGTTGAAGTGGGCGAGCGAGTAGGCGTAGTTGTTCAGGATCGCGGCGTTGTCCGGATCCAGAGTTGTTGCGCGTTGATAGGCGTTCTCGGCCGCGGCCGGCTTCTCCTGGCGCGTGTAGGTGGCTCCCAGACAGCTCCATGCTTCGGCGTTCTCTTCCTCCAATGCAATCGATCGCCGAAGATATCTCTCGGCGCTGTCCAGGCTTCCGGTGCGGTAGTAGGAGTAGCCGATCAGGTAGGCAACGCGGGGCTCGGCGTGAAAGCGCGAAGCGGAGGGGAGCATCAGATGCAGAGCCCGGGTGAGGTAGCCGTCGTTGACCCACGTGGACGCGGACTCCAGCCAGGCGTCGCGGTTGATCGCGCGCTCCCCCATGGCGTGCGCGGTGAGAGAATCTGCCGCCACCGAATCACCCGCCCGGTAGGCGAGCATCCCGGCCATCTGCCACGGCTGCCAGGCAGACGGAGACGAGGCGGTAAGATGCTCCGCGAGTGCGAGCGCATAGATCCGCACACCGGGCTCGCTGATTGGCGTGGTGCCGCGTGCGATGGGCCGCGCCTGATTCATCAGGAAGTCCAGGCGAACCGAGTCGGAGGGAACGAAGCGATCCACATCCGCCAGCATCGCCGCCGCGTCGGCCGTGCGGCCGGCCATCGTGTAGGTATGCGCCAGCACCATGTACACATCGGTGCTCCCGGGGGTGAGGAGCAGAAGATCGTGCATGGTGCGGATCGCCTCGTCGTACCGGCCAAGGGTGACGTAGAGATCGGATAGATTGAGCAGCGTCTGATAATCGCTCGTAATGTTCCGGCGGATATACTCGTAGTGCTCGATTGCGCGCTGGGCGTTCGTGCGATGCTGAAGCCGTGCCGCGTTGAATCGAGCCTGGATATTGTCCGGGTACTGCTGCAATACTCCTTCGTACAGGTCTATGGCCTCTCGGATCTCTCCGTTGGCGACTGCAAGGTCCGCCGCCAGCAACCGGACATCCAGCGTCGTGCTGTCCAGCTCCAGCGCCTGCCGGATGCGAAGGAGCGCGCTGTCCTTCCGGCCCATGGCATCGTAGCATCGCGCCTGCGCGTAGCGTGGCGCGGCCAGGTGTGGTGCGAAGAGCGCAGCCCGCTCGAAGCGTGCGATTGCATCGGCATAGTGCCCCTCGAGCTGGAGCACCGATCCATCCACGAAGAATCGGTCGGTAAGATGCATGCGCGTGCCGTTGTCCATTCCCATGGCGGCTTCGGCAAGCGCTGTCTCCAGCGTCTCGCGAGGGGCGGCCTGCCGCGAAGCCGTGCAGCCGGCGGCGGTCAGCGCAATCAGCAGCGGGATTGCGATGGGGTGTATGGGGCGCATGAAGGTCACGATCTTCAATCGAGCCGAACGGATGCCGTGTGGGTGCCGGATGGGAAGACGATTCCCCGGCAATTGCTAGATTGCGCGTTCGTTCTCCGAGGTCTGCCTCCTGATTGGCAGAGTGCCGGGAAAACGTACGGCAATTCCGTTCTGCACACAACGTACAATGCTCGATAAACTTAGCCAGATCCATCGCCGCTACGAAGAGATAGAAATGCGTCTTGGCGATCCCGGCATCATGAACGACATGAAGGCCTATCGCGATGCAATGCGGGAACAGCGGCAGTTGAAGCCGATCGACGAGGCCTATCACCTCTACGCGAAGCTGCTGAAGGACCTCGACGGTGCACGCGAACTGATTGCCGTTGCGGACGATCCGGCCATGCGCGATCTGGCCGAGCAGGAGCTTGCCGATCTGCGCGCGAAACGGGAACGGATGGAGGAGGAGATCCGCTACCTCCTGATCCCGGCCGATCCGGACGATTCCAAGAACTCCATCATCGAGATCCGCGCCGGCACCGGCGGCGAGGAGGCCGCACTCTTCGCCGGCGATCTCTATCGCATGTACTCACGGTACGCCGAGATGAAAGGATGGAAGCTGGAATTGCTGGACTTCTCGGAGTCCGAGATGGGGGGCTTCAAGGAGGTCTCCTTCATGCTCTCCGGTGAGGACGTCTTCGGGTCGATGAAGTACGAGTCCGGCGTGCATCGCGTACAGCGCGTTCCGGAGACCGAACAGCAGGGACGCGTTCATACATCCGCCGCGTCGGTGGCAGTGCTTCCGGAGGTGGAGGATGTGGAGATCGACGTCAACCCCGCGGACATCCAGATGGACACGTTCCGTTCCGGCGGCAAGGGAGGGCAGAATGTGAACAAGGTGGAGACCGCCGTTCGGCTCACGCATGTTCCAAGCGGAGTGGTGGTGGCCTGCCAGCAGGAACGGTCGCAGTTGCAGAACCGCGAACGTGCCATGAAGATGCTGCGCGCGAAGCTTTACGAGCTGGAGCGCGAACGGCGCGATGCCGCGTACGCCGCGCAGCGCAAGGGGATGGTGGGAAGCGGCGATCGCTCCGAGAAGATCCGCACCTACAACTTTCCGCAGAACCGGCTCACCGATCATCGCCTGGAAGGGGAGTCGAAGAACTACTCCCTGCGTGAAGTGATCGAAGGAGAACTCGATCCGGTGATCACCGCGTTGAAGGTGGCGGATCGCGCGGAGAAGCTCAGATCCGGTGCTACGGTATAAAGGTTCCTGACACAGGGCCTCCCACGTTATCGACGGCTTTTCATAAGCAGGCGTTTGGTCCTTTGTACGCTCGCCTGCGGCTCGCCGTAGTTCCTGGTCAGTGGCAAGAACAAGCCAGGCTGCATTTGACAGGAACGGTAAAACCCTGGCATGCCGAAACCTTATGGCTGCGAGGTCCGCTTCGCAGATCGCGCCGCTTGACAGAGGCGGCGGAGTGATATATTCACGCACAACCCGGTACGCGTCCCGGCGATCAGCCCGGGGTACGGCAGCCGATTCGAACCCAGACTATCCTCCATCTTTTACACTACCGTATCGATGACGACACGTCGTTCGACCACTCCGGATGCCGTAGCATTTCGTGCGGCGTCGGCATTACTCCTGTTCGTACTTCTCGCACTCGGTGCTGCCTCCTGCAACAACGGCAGGCCCGAACCTGGAAGGGAGGAGACCGCCGGCGTTCCACATCAGGCATCCGACTCGGCACGTCATGCGGACTCGGCAGCGAAGGTTTCCGAGCACAAGCTCTCCGTTGCAGAGGCGAAGTTCCCGGAGATCAAGTACACGCGACTCGCGCTCTCGAGCCGCACGTTGCTCGATTCGGTTCGTCGCCGGTTCGGGAAGACGAAGGATGGGATTCAGGCGTTCCGTGCCATCACCACGTTGAACCGTAAGGAGTTCGGGTTCATCCGCCTGGGTGACACCGTGGTGGTGCCGGATACTGTGATCGGCGACATGCGTGCCTACTCCGTGTTCCCGGAGCACTACCCCGCTGCGGACACGCTTCCCAAGCTGATACTGATCTCGAACAAGTACCAGTGCTATGCCTGCTACGAGTATGGGCATCTGGTGCGCTTCGCCGCCTGCAACACGGGCACGGAGAGGAAGGCGACATTCCCGGGCCGGTACGCTCTCAACTGGAAGGAGCGCCTTCGCACCTCGTCGCTCAACGAGAACTGGAAGCTTCCGTTCACGTTCAACTTCCATCTCTACGCGGGCAACGCCTTCCATCAGTTCGTGATGCCCGGCCGGCCGGTGTCGCATTCATGCGTGCGCCAGTTCATGCCGGATGCCGAATGGCTGTTCAGTTGGGGAGAAGGGGCGAAGCGTGATGGGAACGGGCGAATGATTCCGCTGACCGGCACGCCGGTGATCATCATCGACGTCTTCGACTTCAACCGGCCTCGCGGCGGTCCATGGCTGGAGCTTGCCTCCAATCGGGAGAATGTGCTGAAGCTTCCGGAGCATCCGATGGGTGTGGAGGAGGCATGGATTCCGCTCTCGCAGGTTCCGGCGGATGCGCGCGGCGGCATTCCCAATCGCCAGCGCTATCTGGTTGCAGAGGATACGCTGCGTGCCCGCGGCCAGATCCGGCCGAACGTGCATCTCTCCGCTTCCATCGACTACAACAAGCTGCACAAGGCGAAGGAGGCCGCGAAGGCTCGCGCGGCTGCTGCCAGGGCGAAGGCTCAGGGAGGGACCGAACAGCACGTTGTTGTGCCGGTGGAGAAGAGCGGGAACAACTGATGCCCCCGGCCGATGCCGGCGTATGCTCGATACCTGCACCCGGCTGAATCACCGGTAGCGATGCGCGCGCCTGTTTCAACCGGGGTGCTGCTTGCCGCTCCTGACGGAGTGGACTCGTTGTGGTTCATGGACGTGGCTGGGCCAGCGCCGATGGCGTTGGCGGTATCCATCATGCGGTGGGAGGCGGGCCTCATGCCTCCGCGCGCGAGGCCTTCTCGAACATCCTCCGCGCGTTCCAGCGGCTCTGTTTCACATGATAGGCCACCTCCGCGCCGATCAGAAAGACCAGCGAGCTGACATAGATCCAGAGCGCGGCCGCGGCGAAGAAGGCATAGGTGCCGTAGACCTTGCCGAAGGAATTGAACTCCGTGATGTAGATGCTGAAGATGTAGTGGGCCAGCTCCCAGAGCGCAGTGCTTGTGAGCGTTCCAACCAGGATGATATGCCGCTCCTGACGCTGGTACGGCATGTATCGGAACATCACCAGAAAGAGAAGCAGCGTAACAACGAAGTTGACGCCGAAGGAGAGAAGCGATTCCAGTTGCGACAGATGGATCACCTGGCCGATCCTGTCGCCGGCGGCCAGCGCCAGTTGAAGTATCGGGCCTGTGATGATCGAAAGGAACACCAGCATGCCGATCATCATGATGGCCATGAAGTCGTACAGCTTGTAGATGAGGTAGCTCCGCACCTCACGGCAGCGCAGCACGCTGTTGATGGCCACGCGTATGGACGAGGCCAGCGCCGATGCGCTCCAGAGCAATCCCACCGCACCGATCACTCCCGCCAGCCCGCGATTGCGAATCAGTATGTCGATCTGCGATTGCAGCTTCACCAGGATATCCTCGCGGAAGCCCTCGGCGACGATGTACGTATGCGCCACCCGGTTCAGCTCCTGCATGATCGCGGCGGAGTCCAGTACGTAGCCGAGGACGAAGAGGATCAGAAGGATGGTTGGAACCAGCGAGGTGATGATGTTGAACGCGATGCCGGCGGCGTACATGTAGACATGATCGCTGTCCGTGCGGAGCGCTATCGCCCAGACATGGCTGCTGATGCGGCGAATCCAATGCCATGCCCAGCGCCACGAGTCCGTGACAGGCCTCAGTGTCGTGGGTTCTTCCGCGGTCGATCGTGATTCGGAGGATATGTCCGGCACGGAGTCGTGTTGTCACATGATGAACTGCAGCACCGCTCCGGGCGATGCTGCGAATATGCGCGACTACTTCGAGAGGTCCACCACGCGAACACCGCTTGGCGGGTTGAACGTGAATGTGGAGGCGGGGATCGATCCGCCATAGCGCGCGGAAAGGATGCGCAGCTTCAGCGAGCCCACGGACGGGCCTTCGATATCCACCTGTTGAAATCTGTACGTGCTCTTGTCGATGTAGAGCGTGGCCTTCGTCACGTCGCCGATCTTCCTGCCGGCTCCGGGGGTGCAGCGCACAATCCATACCGGCCTGCCGTTCAGCTTCGTCTCGCCGGCCAGATCCGTTGCATAGTCCCCAGGGAACGCCGTCAGAATATCCTCCGGCGTAAGCCGCCCCGTTCCCTTCGATGCCCTGGAGATCACAACCTGCTTCTTCTCCGGCGTATACGTCCACACCTTCGCTCCATCGCTGACGATCGTCTGCTTCGGCAGATCCAGACGGTAGCGGTCGCCTCCCTGATACATCAGCGTCCCGCTCGCGTTGCCGGTGCCGCCCGTCTGTTCGAACCGGATCTCCGCGCTCGACGTGGATGCATAGAGGCTCTTCACCTTCTGAACGATCTGCTTCACGTCTGCCGTCTGATGCGGTCTGACGCGTGCAAGACCCGTATTGAACGCAACTGTGACGAGAAGCAGTACCGTTGCAATCTTCCGTGGTTGTATGTGCATGAAGGTATCCATGTTGTTGACTGCGCTAATTAACGGAATGGGCAGGAATGCGAGATCATCCCTGCGGCAATTTTCTTGCGGCTGTGACCTGTTCGTCGTTGCATGCGTTTAACGGTCGCCAATCCGAATCGTGTCCGCAGCAACATATCTGCCACGCGCCGCCGGCACCGAACCGATCTGCCATCCCTGAGGTCCCATGCGCCGGCATCGTACACGCGGCCTCCCGGCTTGCAAGGATACGTCGACCGCAGGCCATCGGCCTGCTACTGAAACGTAACGTCGGCCTGAAGTGCAAGTACGTCGAGGGTAGTGCCGCGAATTTCCTGAAGGCTTCCCGGGCTTATGCTGCGGCGGTCGTTGTACGTTGTCGAGGCGAACGAGCCCGATATGAGAACCCGGTCGAGTGGCTGCCAGCGCACGAACATGGCAACGTGATATCCGTCTCCGGAGAGTGGCGAGCTGGAGATACGGCCGGGGAGATCGGCATCGGCAATGCGCGGCGCGGCGTCGAATGTGCTGGCGGTGAAGAGCGCAACGCGCCAGCCTGCAGTGAAGCTGCGTGTGGGACGATAGCGAACTTCGATCATGGTAAGAATGCCGTCGCCGGCCGGCCGCGAGTCGTCATACTGAACCTGCGTGCGCTCGAACCGGCCATGCAGCAGCAGCATGCCGCTCAACGCCGCAAGGCGTGCGTCGCAGCGGACGCCGGCAAGGTCGCGGTCCAGCAGTCGCTTCCGTTCGCGATCGAGCGTATCGGGCACCGTAAACGCATTCAGGTTGCGTGCGCTGCGTAGGCGGAGCGAGAGCAGAACGGCGGAGCCCGGACGATATTCCGCCGTGATCGCCGCATCATGGCCGGCTCTCGGGAACGGCACCGTCGGCGTGCGCTCCACGGTGTTGAACAGATCCAGATGAGCCTCGATGCGCGCCGAGCGCAGCGGCCGCAGTTCCACCGCAGCATACAGCCCCTCCTCGTTGCCTGAGGCCGAGCCGAACGGATCGCCGTGAATTGCAGCCAGCCGGGGGGACTGATAGCGGAGCGATAGCGACGCCTCCAGATGTGTTCCGCGCGTGAGCATGGTTGCAATTCCTCCCACTCCGCCGCCGGCACCGGCCACCTCGCCGGCAAGCACCGTTCCGCGCAGCGCGTAGTGCCAGTTGAAGGAGATTCCGGTAATGCGATCTCCTGAGAACTCGTAGAACAGCCTGCGCTGGAACGGTGAGGAGTACGCTGTACTGTACACCGTGAGACCGCTGCTCCCCTCCGCGCTTCGCGAACGCACCGATGCCCCGATCAATGTCTCGCTCACATTGCCGGAACGTCGCAGCTCGCTCCAGGTGCGTCTGAAGCCATCACTGCGCAGCGTTGCGATGACGGTTCCGCTGTCGGCTCCCGTACCTGATGCATCCAGCGTCGCGTCCAGTGAGCGGCTGGAGGCGAAGATCATCGCCTCCAGATTATCCGCCAGCGCGCCGCGGCGGGTCTCCAAAACCACGCCGCGCAGAAAGCGTGTCTCCTCGGCCGACGTATGCCCCGATGCTCCATGTGCGATGCGCAACGGTGCCGTTACTGCAGCCGCAGTTCCAAAATTTCCTGTGGAGGTCCAGAGGAGCAGTCCCTGGCCGATCTCGAGGTCGTAGTCGCCCGCAACGATCCGTACGGGTCCGGCTGCGCCATCGGCGTAGGCGCTCAGAAAGGCACCGAGTCGTGTGCGAACGTCGGCGTGCGCAGGCGTTGCCTCAGTCAGTTCGTAGTCCGCGTAGGTAAAAGCGCTCGTGTCGCGCACCAGCAGCGCCTCGCCGGCGTCTTTCTCGAACAGCAGGCCAGCCCTCCACTCCGATGCCTCGATCTGCACACGTGCCAGTGCGGCAACGGGATTGCCGAGATACCGTGGTCCAAGCGGCAGCGTATCCACCTTCAGTGAATCGCCGGTGACGGGGTCGCGGCGCACAACCCGCCGATGGAGCATGCCGAGGTAGCCGCGGCGCTCCTCCAGCGCGCTCGATGCACGCAGCCGTACGATCGCTTCGGGGAGTGTGATCCGCGCGGAGCTGTCCAGCGTCGTGTAGTCGCCCAGTGTCAGCAGCGCATCCGCCGTTATGTCGTCCAGCGAATCGAGCTCCGCGAGTGCCGTCGGATGACGGTTGCGCACGAAGCTCAGAATGGAGCGGGCAAGCATCGGAGAAATGCCGGGGAGGCGGTCGAGAGCGTCCTCATCGGCGCGATACAGGTTCAGCGGATGCCGCCGAAGCCGTTCCAGGTAATCGAGCCGCGGATCGTCCTCGTCACCATCCAGCCCCGCTCGGTCTGCATCCGATTCGATCAGGTTGTCCACAATGTTGCTCTGGCCGCGCGGCCATTGCTGCGCATTCAGAAGAAGATGTGCTGCAAGGAGGAGCGCAATTGCCGGCGTCGTGCGCGCGGCGCGGATATCGTGGCTCATGCATGCGGGCGGGGAGATCGTGAAGCCTTATGGGCTGAACACCGTTTGCGGAGTGTGCGGGGGGGCATCGGCTACGGGGCGTGAATGCGTACGCTACCAGCGCAGGCCGATGCCGATGGCATGGCGTATGCCGACGTTGGCGACGTACGAACCGCCATACTCCAGCAGTAGCGTCTCCGCTGTGTAGGCGAATCCTGCGGCCACTCGCCCCGGCGTCACACCCGCGCCGAAGCGCAGCGTCAGGCGATCGACCGGGATGTGCGAGATGCCGAACGCGGCGCCGGCGGAACGTCCGGACTCGTGTACGATGTCGAAGGAGACGGTGGTTTGCGGGATCAGATCGAACGCAACGCCGAGCGATATGCTTTGCGCGAACGGCGCGCCGGCGATCGACGCCCTGTTGAGATTGCGCACGGCGGCGGCCGCACGCATTCGTGCGTTCATGCGGAGCATGAATCCGGCGTCCAGTTCCGGCGCCGCGGCCATGCCGTAACCCCGAACCGCGATGGCGTGAAGCCGAAATGCAACACCGATCCTCGCATCATCGGCGGCGGAATATGCTCCGGCTATTCCGGCGGACATCTCGCTGTAGCTCAGCGCGGCCACGCCGCCGATCGTTGCGGCCAGCGCCAGTGTGCTGTCGCGCCGCAAAGCTGCAACCGCGGCGCCGTCGCGATATCCTTCGATTCCCAGCGCGGATGGTGCGAACGCCACAGCGAGCACCCGGCCGGAGTCCGCCTCCACCGCAGCGGGGTTGGAGGCCGCAAACCACGGGCTCTCCGTCCGTGCGGTCACGGCGCCGGCCATCGCGATCTCCGGCGGTGAGTCCCAGTTCTGTCCCGGGACGCTGCCGGGAGCGACAAGCAGAATCAGGCAGGGAAGCGAAGCCCCCTTTATCCAATGGATGCGGTTCAGTATGTTGTTTTTCATCACGGCCCCCACGGATGAAGGATCCACACAATGCGCCGAACATGTGCCGTGTGAGAAGATGCAGGGAGGATGACGTGCGGAGGGAGGAGAGGAGGCGGCTCGGTGCCCGACAGCTTCCAACGGCGAACGATGCAGTGCCTGCAGGCAGGTGCGTTCCGCGTTTGATGGAGGCTGTAAACCTGCTGCGTGTGCGCAGGTCCGAACCATCCGGACAACGCTCAACTTACGAAGACGGTTCAATCAGTCAATGCGCTCAACCATGATCAGATTTCGGATCGCCGTTTCCGCGGCTGCGATGCTGCTTCTCGGCGTCACCTCCCAGTCCCTCAGGGCACAGGAGATCGATGCCACGGTGTCGGTGAACTATGAGCAGCTCCCCATCGCGAGCCAGCAGGAGCTTTCAACCTTCGCCGACGATTTGAAGCGCTATGTGGAGAACACGCGCTGGACCGGCGAGAATTGGGAGGGGCCGAAGATCAAGATGAACTTCGCAGTGATCTTTACCGGAGCCAGCGGCGACGGAATGTATTCCACGCGTCTCGTTGTGGGAAGCCAGCGCCACATCAACAACTCCGAAAAGACGTCGCCGATGGTGAAGATCCTGGACGACTCCTGGAGCTTCAGCTACACACGCAACCAGCCGTTCGTGCAGGATCCCACACGCTACGATCCGCTAACCGGGCTGATTGACTTCTACGTCTACGTTGCAATCGGTCTGGACTTCGACAGTTACGCATATCTGGGCGGCGCCTCAACCTACGAGAAGGCATGGACGCTGGCCCAACGCGCGCAGATCCGAACCGATGTGGATGGTTGGAAGACGGACGTTACGCCGGGCACGTTCTCCAAGTACGGGCTTATCCGCGAGCTCACGGAGATGCGCTTTGCACCGCTGCGCAGGTTCATCTACAATTATCATTACAACGGACTGGACCTTACCACGAGCAACAAACAGGCCGCACTGGACTCCATCAACACCTACATCGGCGATCTCGTTGTCGCGAAGGACAAGCTGGTGCAGCCCAGCGTGCTCCTGCGCGTGATGAGCGACGCCAAGTACATGGAGTTCGCGGAGTTGTTTGCCGGCTACACCGATCCCGTTATCTGGCGCAAGCTCATCTATCTCGATCCGGGCCATCAGTCCACCTTTGAACAGGCACGCGATCGATAGCTGCCGCCGACTGTCCGCAGCCTCCAGGATACATCAACGCAAAGCGGTCCGGAAATCGATTGCCGGACCGCTTTGCGTTACCGATGTTGCATGATCGAGTGGCGCTGCCTCCGCCTACGGATTCTGATGCAGCACCTTCCCGCGCGCCACCGCTCCGTTGCAGGAGACTTCGTACAGATAGGTTCCCGGAGCCAGCCCTCCGGTTTGAACGGCCAACGAATGTGCTCCGGCCGCGAGAGCCTTCCAGCGCTGCGCACGTACCGGGCGGCCAAGCAGATCGTAGAGGGTGATGGAAACGTCGCCGCCCGTTCGCATTGCCGTCTGGAACGTCAGCAGGCCGGCGAACGGATTCGGCATCGTGGAGGCGATGACCTCGCGGTCGGCCTCCAGGCCCGGGAGCGCGACGCCGCTGGCATGGAACAGCGTTGCAGCATGGTCCGCCGCCGCGCGCAGGCTGTCGAACGTTGGAGCGGCGAGGAGCGCGAACGCCACCTCGGTCCATGCTCCATTCTCCAGCGAGAACGGTCCGCCCCCCACAACCATCGCCATGTCGTCGATCGTATTGTTCTCGTGCACGTCGCCGGCCAGTGTGCCCCACTTGCGCTCCGATGTGAAATTGGTGTTCACGCTGTCCGTCTCGTTGTCCACCGCGTAATAGCTCATCGGCAACGTGCCGAGCAGGCTTGCGCCAACCCACGGCGTGGATGCGTTCAAACCGGTATTCCGCTGATAGCCCAGGCGATGTGCAGGATCGAATCCGGTCTGATCGTTGTAGCTGGTGGGGCTTACATCCCAGTCCAGATACAGTCCGCAGCGGAGCCCGTCCAGCTTCGCCCCGCTCGTGTTCGTGATGCGATAGACAACGATCACGCAGTTGGCCGATGCCGAATCGCGATACTCGTAGGTGGTCATCGCAACGTCCAATCCAACCCTGCGCTCGGCCGGAACGTGGGCGTCATCGAAGCGGGCAAGGCCGATCTGCGCGCTGCTGTCCTGGGTCACGTGCAGGCGGTACGGGTTCTTGAGCTCGAAGCCCTCAGCGGTTCCGTTGAACAGCCCGCCGATGCGCACCACGTCCGAGACATGTTCCGCATCCTTGCCGATCATCAGGCCGCCATGAAACAGCAGATCGCCGCTGGTGCGATACGTAACGCCGTCGCCGCGCTGCTGGTCCACGCCGTCGTGGCCGATGTTTCCCGTGCTGTTGAACGTTGCCGCAATCCGGTTGTAGTCCGTCGTGAGATATGTCGGCGCACCGGGGAGCGTCACGTACTGAACGTTGCTCCGGTCGGATGTCGAGATGGTGAACTTCAGAACGATGTCCGTGTTCGGCGCAACGGAGTTGGGAACCGTGAACCGGAATGGTGTTCCGGTCAGGGCCCGCTCCTCGCCGGAGGTCATCGGTCCAATATCCAGTTGCGACGGCGCAACCATCAGATCCGGCACGGTCGTGCATTCCACATCGATATGGACGTTGGTGGTGCCCGCAAGCAGGTTGGCGATCGTTGGGGTGAACACCACGTTCTCGCCGGGATCCAGGCCGCCGTCCGGAACGGTTTCGGAGACGTCGTAGCGAAGCATCCGCGCGGATGCGACGGTGGACGCCTCCGTCAGCGCCCGATAGGCGTTCACCCGCCCGGTTCCCATCTTCGCCGCTATCGATCCCATCCATGGCGTCATGTCATCAGCCGTTGCGCGAAGTGCCTCGGCAACCTGGTCGCTGGTCATGCCGGGAAACTTCTTGTAGAGAAGCGCGGCCACGCCGCTCACCATCGGCGCCGAGAAGGATGTTCCCTCGTCGAACCGATACGATCCGAACGAAAGCGTATAGATGTTGGTTCCCGGGGCCGAGAGGTCGACACGGTTGCTGTAGTTGCTGAAGCTCGCCTTCAGATTCCCTTCCGTGATGGAGGCCACGGACACCACCCCCTTGTAGGAGGCAGGGAAGTAATCCACCTCGCGATTGTCGTTGCCGGCCGCGGCCACCACCAGCACATGCAGATCCTGCGTCACGTATTCGAAAAGCTCGCGTTCCGAACGCGAGATATCGGTTCCGCCCCAACTGCAATTGATCACCTTCGCCTTCATCTTCGCGGCATACAACACGCCCAGTGCGCCGTTGTGGATCTGTGTCTCCGGGATGGGCCGGTCATCGGCAACCTTCACGTTCATGATGCGTGCGCCGAAGGCCACGCCCGCGATGCCCACGCCGTTGTTCCCGATGCCGGCGGCCACTCCGGCGGTCTCGGTCCCATGTTCCTCCGAAGCCGCGGATGGATCGTTGTCCGGATTCTCCCCGTTCGATCCGGAGAAATCGTATCCCCACCAGTCATCCACGTATCCGTTGCCGTCGTTGTCGATGCCGTCGGAACTCATGTCGCCGTTCGGCCCCTGTCCCATCTCGCCCGGATTGATCCAGATGGACTTCTCGATGTCCTCGTGATAGCGTTCGATGCCGGTGTCGGTGATGGCGATGATGATGGTGCTGTCCGCGCGGTCAAGCTCCCAAGCCTGTTTGGCCCTGATGGAATCCAGATACCATTGCAGTCCGATGCCGGGATCGTTCGGCAGGGAGAGAGGGTAGCGGGGATAGTCGGGCTCCGCATACTCCACCCCCGGAAGCCTTCCGAATGCGGCGGCCACATCCTCCGGCCGTTCGTTGCTCGAATAGCGAACCACCATGATCCGTTCCAGCGAGGCGATGCGGCTGTCTGCAATCGATACCTTGTAGCTCCCGTTCCCCAGCTCCAGCAGCTTCGGCTCGATCCATGGATGAACGTCGTACGCATCGAAATGCGCTCCGGTCTCCCCGAACGTCGCGATGGTTACATGGCCGGCGAACGCCTCCGGCGTCACCTTCACCAGTATTCGCCCCGGCTCGCCGCGGGAGGGGAGCGCAGCGGTTCTGTTCTTCGTCCGCAGCGTCTGTGCATGTGCCGGCGCTGTTATCAGGAGCGTGAGGAGTAGGAGGGCCGATAGCGAAACGAAACAGCGATTCATCATGAGCATTGGGATAAGGTCTTCGCGCCGATGGCCGCCGCGGCGGTGCGCAGAACGAGGGTACGCCCTACTCGCCGATGTGCACCAGCTTTCGAGAGATAAACTGGTCGAACGCGTGCATCTGCACAAGATATACATCGCTCGGCTGGCTACCCGGCGCGAACCGCACCACATGGGTCCCGCGGGCGTAGTGATCGTTCGTGAGCTGTGCGACATGCTGCCCAAGAGTGTTATAGACGTCGATCGATACATAACCGTCGCGCGGCATCGAAAAGGAAAGATCCGTGTACCCGGTGAACGGGTTGGGCGTTGCCTGATCCAGCGTCAATTCCTCCGGAAGCACAATCGGGCCTCCGGGTATATAGCCCAGCGCCGCGTAGCGCGCGAGGATGGAATCGGCCGTGTTCTTCAACTCCGTGAGATTCACTCCCGCAAGCAGAGCGAACGCAACAAGCGTATCGGCGCCGGGTTGAAGATCGATCGGTCCGGCCCCGATAACCATGGAACAATCTCCGATGTTGGATTCCTCACGTTGCACGCCGTTGGACATCGAATTCCACTTCTCCACCTGATAGAATCCGTTGCTCAACGGCGGCGCGCCGTTGTCCATCGCATTGAAGTCCATCGGCTGATTGCTCAGCAGCATCGCCCCTGCAAAGGGGAGGCGGTTGTTGAGCGTGTTGTGCGCATGTCCCATGCGGTGCAGGAGATCGGACCCGACGCGATCGAACGCTCCGTTTACGCCGATGTCCCAATCCAGATACAGCGCGCAGTGCAGGCCGATCAACGGAGCGCCGGAGGTGTTCTTGATTCTGTAGAAGAGGAAGGTCGTATTCGCGACGGAGGGGGCGGAGTATTGAACGGTGCGCAGCCCAACCTCGATGCCGATCTTCTGCGACTGCGTCAGGTGGGCATCGTTGAACGTTGCCGTTCCAATCATGGCGTTGTCCGGCGCGGAGATCGCAACGCGATACGGTGCAACAACCTGCAGTCCCTGGCTCTGCGCGCTCTGGTCGCCGGCGCGTACCACGTCCGCCAGACGGTCCGGGGAGACGCCGATCATCAATCCGCCTTCGGCCAGCAGATTCTGCGACGTGTCGATCCTGAACCCCAGTCCCTGCTCGTTTGCCGGGAAGTCGTTGAACCCGATGCGTCCGTTTCCGGTGAACGTTACGGTTGTTCGATTGTATGCCGTGGTGGCGTAGTTCGGGTTCACCATCACGTCCACGCGCAACGTGCCGATCTCCGTGCCGTTGTCCAGTGCGATCAGCCGGAGCGGGAGCTTGTAATCCAGAGGAAGTGGCGAGGGAACCTGCAGTCTGAACGAACCGGGGTGGCTGCTCCGCACATCCCCCTGTTCCATTGCACCGAAACTCTCCACAGGCGTATCCACCGGTATCGTGCCGCTGGCCGCATCGAGCGTGACGCGAAGATCGGTGACGCGGCGCAGAAGATTCTTTACGGAGGCCCGCACCTCGATCCATTCACCCGGCTCGATGATGCCGTCCGGCCGCTCCTCGATAATGGAGTCGCTCACGATCGAGGCCCATGCGGCTGCAGGGCCGATCTGGATGGCGCGCGCAACGTTCAGGCGGCCGCTCCCGAGCAGATAGCGATAGTTGGGATTGATGGAGTCGATATTGTCCGAATTCGCGCGAAGCACGGCTGCGATCTCTTCGGGCGTCAGGCTCGGGTATTTCAGCGCCACGAGCGCTGCGGCGCCGGCCACCACCGGCGATGCCATCGACGTTCCGCTTGCGGTTCGATAGGGACCGTTGCCGTTGCCGAAGGCGAGCGGCGTCGTGGAGAATATGCCGTCGCCCGGCGCCGTGATGCCGACATGCGTGTTGTAATTGCTGAAGAAGGAACGCTGGTCATTCAGCACCACGGACGCAACCGAAAGCACTCCGCGATACGATGCCGGATAGGAGTTGACGTCCCCGCCGTTGTTCCCCGCGGCAGCAACCACGAGCGAGCCCCAGGAGGTCACTGTGTCGATCAACTCCTGCTCGGCCCTGGAGAATCCCGGACCGCCCCAGCTGCAGTTGATGATCCTGGCACCCATGCGAGCCGAATAGAGGATTCCGTCGTGCCCCTTCGTAACCAGTGGATCGCCGCTCGCCTCGTCGTCGCTTATCTTCACGGACATGAGCTGCACGCCGTACGCCACTCCGGCAATGCCGGTGGAGTTGTCGCCGGTTGCGCCGGCGATGCCGGCTACATGCGTTCCATGCCAGTAGTAGGGGGTGGGGTCGTTGTCGGGAGTGTAGCCGTCCGTTCCACCGAAGTCGTAGCCGGCCCAGTCGTCAACCAGGCCGTTGCCGTCATCGTCCACGCCGTTCGTCCGTTTGTCGCGGCCTTTGGCGTCCGTGCCGATCTCTCCCTGGTTCTGCCACAGGGCCGCCTTCAGGTCAGGATGGGTGGGGTCGATGCCGGTGTCGGTGATTGCGATGATGATCGAACTGTTGCCGCGGATCACATCCCACGCCGCGAATGCGCCAATCCGTTCGAGATGCCACTGCTGGCTCAGATACTGATCGTTCGGGACGTAGCTCAGCGTGCGAACGTATTCCGGCTCCGCATACTCGATTCCAGGCAGCCGCGCCGCTGCACGCGCAACATCGGCGGGGGCGGCGTTGGAGCGATAGTGCACCGTGAGAATCCGGCCAAGCGCGCCCGCCTGTATCGTGCCCCTCTTGTACAGACCACGAGATGTGGAGTTGAGGAGGCCGGGGTTGAGCCACGAGCCGGCGCTCTCAATGCCGTAACTCCCGGCAATCGGTCCCAGCGCGGCCATGGCCGCCGCTGCCGGGTCCAGGTTGGTCGCGCGGACCTTTACGATGATGACATGCTGCCGCGAGGCCGGCTCCTGCGCGTGCGCCCGGCTCGCCGCAATCAGAATGGCTGCTGCTGCCAGCAGTGTGCAACGGATATCGATAGTACGCATCATGATCTCCACCACGGTCGGCCCGGAATGCCGGGAGTTACACCCGGGCAGCAACAATGAAGATGGCGGGTTTCCCGCTCAATTGCATGGGAAAAATTTTGTTCGTCATCGCCGGGTTCCTCGCGCGATGCTTCTGCTCTGGAGCGGGGAAGCTATATTTGTCTGTCCGTTAGAGGTGCTCCGGCAGCGTCGGGGCTGAGATCATACTCTGGAACCTGATCCGGGTAATGCCGGCGGAGGAAATACGGACAGATGAAGATTCAGCCATCCTCACCTGTCCCTCCATAACGATGCCGGCGCGGCATCCGGCCGGAACTGTCTGATAGCTGTTTATGAGCGGATCGCGAGCGATCCGGCCCAAACAAGATCGGCAGACAGAGCCTGGTTCCAATCGATCTATACCTCAGGCGGCGAAATGTTACTCGCTGCGTTCCCTCCGGTGATCTGCCAATCGAACATCGACATGACCGTGGATTTCTGCGTGATAGGCGGCGGTATCGCCGGGCTTACGATCGCGCGCGCTCTGGCGCGCGGAGGAGCCCGCGTTGCCCTGGTGGAACGTGGAGAGGCCGGCACCGGCGCCGGCTTCGTTGCAGCCGGCATGCTTGCGCCGCTGGTGGAGGCGAGGCTCGAGGAACGAGATGTGGTGGGTTTCGGCTACGAGGCACTGCGATACTACCGGACGTTCATCGACGAACTGGAGGGGGAGACAGGCCGGGGCGTTGGATACCGCGACGAAGGGACGCTGATCGTTGCCACCGACCGTGACCAGGCGGGTCTGCTGCGGCATCACTTCGAGGAGCAGCAGCAGCTTGGCCTTCCGGTGCAGTGGATGAACGGCTACGAGTGCCGCGTGCAGGAACCATGCCTTGCTCCCGGCATCCCGGGCGGCATCTTCTCGCCGGAGGATCGCCAGCTCGACAATCGCGCGCTGCTTGCGGCGCTGCGAACATTCTGCCTTCGGCATCCTTGCGTGAGCCTGGTGGAGCATGCCGCCGACGTTCGGATCGAAGCGCCGGGCGAGGTTCGTGTCGGCGAGTCGGTGATCGGAGCGGAGCGGATTGTGCTTGCAACCGGAGCGCACGCCGATCTGCTGGGACCCTGGGCTCCGAGGCTGGCTCGTACCATCCGTCCGGTGAAGGGACAGATCCTTCGGCTGGATGGGTCTGCGATGCCGCTTCTCTCGCACGTGGTCCGTACTCCGGAGGTCTATCTTGTTCCCAAGGCCAACGGGGCATTGGTTGTCGGGGCGAGCAGTGAAGATCGTGGCTTCGATGAGTCCATCACCGCCGGTGCGCTGTATGAGCTGCTCCGCGCGGCATGGGAATGCCTTCCCGGCATCTATGAGCTTCCGGTGCTGGAGACACGCGCCGGCTTCCGTCCCGCCACCCCGGATCACGCGCCGTTGCTCGGCGAGGTGGGAGCGCATCGCCTTGTGCTGGCAATGGGGTATTATCGCCACGGAATTCTCTTCTCACCATATGCCGCCTCGCTGCTGGCCGCCTGGATGCTGGGGGGGGAGCGGTCCCGATGGTTGGATACATTTTCTCCGGAACGATTCCATGAAACTCACGCTGAACGGTCGCTTACTTGAAAGCGAATGCGAAACGCTGCTGGCTCTGCTGCGCGAGCAGGGAATCGATACGGAGCAGCGGGGGATTGCGGTGGCGATCGACGACCAGGTGATCACGCGAGGGTACTGGGAAGGCCGGGCTCTGGCCGACGGGGACGTGATCGAGGTGATCACGGCGATGCAGGGCGGGTAGCCGGGCTGATGGTCGGGCCGGCGCGGACGTGCTTCGCAATGTTCAACTCCGCGCGCCCCTTCACGGTGCACGCACATTCTTCACGATGGCTTGCAGATGTCTGAACCGATACATATCTCCGAACGTGACGCTGCGGGGCTCGCAGACGATCCGCTGCGCCTTGCCGGCCGTGCGTACGGCTCCCGGCTTCTGCTTGGAACCAGTCGCTATCCGAATCCGCAGACGATGATCGAATCGCTGGAGGCCGGGGGGGCGTGCATCGTCACCGTCTCCATCCGTCGCTTGAACATCGCCGATCGCGGGGCGGGGAGCGTGTTGGATTACATCGATCGCACGCGCTACGAGCTCCTGCCGAATACCGCCGGATGCTTCACGGCGAAGGAGGCCGTGCTGACGGCGCAGCTGGCGCGGGAAGCGCTCGGCACCGATCTGGTGAAGGTGGAGGTGATCGGTGACGAGGACACACTCCTTCCGGATGTGGAGCAGTTGCTGAAGGCGTGCAGCGAGCTTGTGCGGATGGGCTTCGTGGTGCTTCCCTACTGCAACGACGATCTGATCACCTGCCTGAAACTACAGGACTTGGGCTGCGCCGCCGTGATGCCGCTGGCCTCGCCGATCGGCTCCGGGATGGGAATACGCAATCCGTACAACCTGGAGATCATCCGCGAGCGTATCACGATCCCGATGATCATCGACGCCGGCATTGGAACGGCCTCCGATGCCGCCCGCGCCATGGAACTCGGCGCGGACGGTGTGCTGCTGAACACAGCCGTGGCCGGCGCGCATCATCCCGCGGAGATGGCACGGGCCATGCGGCTGGCCATCGAAGGGGGACGCCTTGCCTATCGTGCGGGCCGCATTCCAACGCGTCTCTACGCCACCGCTTCCTCCCCCACGGAGGGAATGATCGGTACGAGCGGCGCATGATTCCCTTCCGTCTGCTTGCAGTGGTTCACCACGTATCCGCCGCGGAGTACGTGATGGCATACGCGCGGGAGAACGGCGGGTCGGACTTCGGGCTCATGCTGCGCGATCCTGCGCACGATGCGGCGACCACGGAGAAGCTTGCGCGTGCGGTGCTCGGCATGCCGTGCCCGCCGAACGTGCACCTGATCACCAACGGCTGCGCCGTGGAATGCGTCGGCCGGATACATCTGCCGGCGTCGCAGGCGTTGCGTCAGCCGGCCACGATCAGGCTCACGGCCTCGAGGCCGTTTGGCGTCTCCGTCCATTCGATGGAGGAGGCCGTGCGCGCGATCGAACTCGGCGCCGGATACGTTCTTTATGGGCCGGTCTATCCCACGCGATCGAAGCCGGGCCATGCCGGGCACGGTGCCGAGGCGCTTGGCAAGCTCTGCAGCCGCATATCCGTGCCAGTGTTCGCGCTCGGCGGGATCACCGATCTCAATGCCGGGGCGTGCCTCGATGCCGGTGCGTACGGCATTGCGGCCATCTCGCTCTTCGCTCCGGCTGCGCGTCCGGCACTGGATCGAATCATCGCCCTGCTGCGGAGCGTTCGCACTGAAGAACGGCCGGAGCGTGTCCCGAACTCAGTGCGTGAAACGAAATCATGAATGTTGCGTTGACGATTGCCGGCTCCGATTCATCGGGGGGAGCGGGTATTCAGGCCGATCTGAAGACCTTCGAGGCGCATGATATCTTCGGCACGACGGCCGTAACGTGTATCACGGCGCAGAACACCAAGGGCGTCCGCAGCATCTGCCCGATGGGGCTGGAACTGATCCGCGCGCAGATCGATGCCGTGTTCGATGACTTCGAAGTCTCCGCCGTGAAGATCGGCATGCTCTCGTCCGGCGCCATCGTTCGTGCCGTTGCCGATGCGCTCCGTTCGCGTGCAGCCGGAGCCGTCATTGTGCTCGACCCCGTAATGGTTTCAACGAGCGGCCATCGCCTTCTGGATCGTGAGGCCGTGCAGGCGTTGGTGGACGAACTCTTCCCGCTGGCTTCCCTGGTAACGCCGAATGCTGCAGAAGCCGCCGTGCTCGGCGGCGGCGAAGTTGCCACACTCGATCAGATGCGTGCGGCGGCAGCCGCCGTGCGGCAGCTTGGAGCTGCAGCTGTTCTGGTGAAGGGTGGGCATATCGTCTCGCGAATGCACGGCGCGGAGTACGACCAATCGGTGGATCTTCTGGATGACGGCGGCGAGATAACTCTTTACCCGGCCCCGCATCTCGCAACCCGCCACACGCACGGTACCGGTTGCACCCTCTCGTCCGCAATTGCCGCAAATCTCGCAAACGGATTTCCGTTGAAGGAGGCGGTAGCGCGCGCGAAGCAGTTCGTTCACGGTGCCATTCAGCATGCTCCCGGGATCGGCGGCGGCAGTGGCCCGCTCATGCATCGATGGCAATCACTCACGAGTCGCAATGATTGAACCCCTGCAGGAAACCCTGGCCATTCGTGCGGCAACCGAGGCGGACAGCGCTCTGTTGCTTCGCTTCATCACACAGCTTGCCGACTACGAACGGCTGTCTCATGCCGTGGTGGCCACCGAACAGGATATTCACGCGGCGCTTTTCGGTCCGCATCCGGGAGCCGAGGCCGTCATCGCCGAATACGACGGCCAGCCCGCAGGCTTTGCCATCTTCTTTCACAACTTCTCGACGTTCGCAGGACGGAAAGGGATCTATCTGGAGGATCTGTTCGTGCTTCCGGAGCTCCGCGGCCGGGGGATCGGCGGCGCGCTGCTGCGGCACCTTGCCGCCCTTGCTGTGGAACGCGGCTGCGCGCGCATGGAGTGGGCCGTGCTGGACTGGAACGAACCGGCGATCGGCTTCTATCGGGAGATGGGAGCGGAGCCGATGGATGACTGGACCGTGTTCAGATTGTCGGGCGAGGCGCTTCGGAATGCCGGTGAGGGGAAGCGATGAAGGCGATAGGCAGGCTGCACGTGATTACCGATATGGTGCTTCAACGCCGCTTCACGCATCGTGAGCTTGCGACGCTTGCGATACGCGGCGGTGCCGACACCATCCAGTATCGAAGCAAGTCCGAGAGCGTCCGTACGTTGCTGGAGGAGGCTGCCGGCGTACGAGACGTCTGCCGAGAACATGGAGTGACGTTCATCGTGAACGATCGTGTGGATGTTGCCATGGCCGTGGAGGCGGACGGCGTTCATCTGGGACGGAGCGACCTGCCTATCGAGACTGCGCGGCGCCTGCTGGGCCCGGACCGGATCGTTGGCGGCACGGTTCGCAACGTTGAACATCTTCAGGAAGCAGAGCGCCTTGGCGCGGACTATGTGGGGCTTGGCCCGGTGTTCCGGACGGGTTCGAAGCGCGTCGATCACGAGGAGCTTGGCCTGGATCTGGTACGTGAGGTCTGCTCGCGCGCCCGGATTCCGGTTATCGCCATCGCAGGAATCACCATCTCCAATGCCGCCGCCGTCGTGGCCGCCGGAGCATACGGCATTGCGGTTATCGGTGCCGTTGCAGCCGCTGACAACCCGGACGATGCCGCGGCGGATCTGTTGCGATGCATCGGCGGCTGCGAGTAGCGTTCGGTGCTGCGAGGTCGGGCGCGGTGCCCGACCCGCATGGAGCAGGAAACCATCTGAAAGCAGAAGGCCGCTTCCCGGTTGAAGGGAAGCGGCCTTTGCACAGTCACAGCTCGCGGCATGCCGTGCGGCGATGCCGGTGAACGAAGGCTTAGCGGGTTACCACCATCTGGCGCCGGAGGACATGGTTGTCCACCTGGAGCTGATAGAAGTACGTACCGCTCGGCAGCTGCTGGTCCACAACGGCCTCGTGGTCGCCCGCCTCCATGGTCTCGTTGACCACGGTCGCCACTTCCTCACCCGGCATGCTGAAGACCTTCAAGGTCACATCGGCACGCTGGGCGATATGGAAGCGGATGGTCGTGGATCCGCGATACGGATTCGGGAAGTTTTGATAGAGAAGGTTGCCGGCGTACGAGTAGCCGGTAATTACCTCGACTCCGCTGGCCTTGTCGGCCGGGTACCAGAAGCCGATGCCGTGCGTGAACGTGGCATCGCCGATCAGGCCGATTACCGCCTGGCCGACGGTTCCGTTGAGAGTAAAGGTGGAGTTGGACATTTCGGAGCCGCCATTGCCGAGAACGCTCTTTACGAGCACGAACTGCGCATTCGCCTTCGTGCCTGCAAGAAACGCCGCCGCGATGAGAGCCAGTCCAATGAACGCACGCTTCATGAATATATCTCCTGAAAGTTCATCGAGTCTTTGTCAAAGCTCAGGGATGGAGGGAGGACCGGGGCACAATATACCCCGATCCTTCTCCTAATTCCAAGCGATCCCCGCCTCGGTATTCCGGGGCGGGAAACCGCCACATCGCTTATGGCTGTACCGGAATCCAGTTCGCGCCGCTCACCGTGCTCACGAAGAGCATCTGGCAGGCACGGCCCGGGTTGATGTTGAACGCACCGGCCGTCGTGTTGGTGAGCGTGATCACCGCACCGGCGTTGTTCACCACCCACACCGTAGCGCCGTCAACAAGGGGCGGGCCGGTCGGGATCGTCACGTTGCCGGCCGTGGTCACCACCAGAATGGCGTCGTCGACAACCGTGTTGCTGGCATACGGATGCTGATACGACATCGCTACCGTACCGTTGGCGATCGTAAGGGCGTT
Source organism: Bacteroidota bacterium (assembly GCA_018266795.1). Taxonomy (GTDB): domain Bacteria; phylum Bacteroidota; class Ignavibacteria; order OLB7; family OLB7; genus JAFDZV01. The sequence continues at coordinate 57,965 of JAFDZV010000003.1, forward strand.
GCCACCCTGGCCGGCGGTGGTTGCGATGCGCAGGCCGCGGCTTGCCGAGCTGTTGTTGGCGTTCGTGAAGTTCGCCGCCCAGCCGGTGCCGTTCGTGGCCGCCTGAAGAGCGTCGTTGCCGTTCGCGGCGTTCACGTTCTCGAAGCGGCCGCCAACGCCCGTGCCGCCGGAGATGCCGGCCTGGCCCAGAACGCCGATACCGTCCTTCGTGTTGAAGCCGCGGCAGCCGTAGCCGCTCGAGTCGTTGCGGCCAACCACTGCGCCAACGCCGTTGCCGCCGCGGTTGCGGCCAACCACTGCCTCACCGAACGTGTTGTCGCCGATGACACCGGCGGCCGAGATCGAGGAGGTGATGCCCCACACGGCGTTGCCGCCGGCCGAAGTTGCGAAGACGCCCGGTCCAACACCTGCCTGAAGCACATCCACACCGCGAGCGCCGTTGCTGGCATTCGTGAGCTGGATGGTTACGCCGCTGCCGATGCCGTTCGTCGTCACGTTCATCGTGCTGGACGTGCTGGCCGGATTGCTGATCTGGAAGAAGCCGGCATTGCCGTTGCCGGTGGCCTGGCCGAAGACGCCGTAGCCGCCGCCGTTGGTCTCACCACGAACCGCGCCAACGATGTTGGACGTGTTGTTGATGATCGCGTACACGCCGCGGCCCAGGCCGTTCTGCGTGGCGCGGACCGCGTCCGCGGTGCTTGCTGCGTTGGTGACATCGAACTGCGAGGCATTGCCGGTCTGGCTCGTGCCGTGCACGCCGATGCCGCCGCCAAGGCTTACGCCCTCGACGCCGAATCCGTTGACAACGTCGTTGCGGCCCTCGACGCCGGCTGCGTTTGCAACCACACCCACACCCCACACACCGTGCGTGGTGACGGAGGTGCCGTAGAGGCCCACTGCCGTGTTCGAGGTGCCTGCCACGCCGGGACCGTCGGTGTTGTCACCGCGGATTGCCTCGGTCTGGCCAAGCGTGATGCCGCTGCCGCCGCGGCGGGTGCCGCCGATTGCGCGGCCGGTGCCGGCGGTCACGACGTTCACCGCGTCCGCGGTACCCGCTGCGTTGGTGCTGTTGAAGTACCCGGCGCGGCCCGTGCCGTTCGTGCTCGCCTCGAGGGCGTTGTTGGCATTTGCCGCGTTGACGATGCTGAACAATCCGCCGCGGCCGGTGCCGGTGTTGACGGCGTTCACACCGTTGCCGCTGCCGTTGGTGCTTGCGTTGACCGCATGCGCCGTATTGGCGGCGTTGGAGATCGAGAACAGGCCTGCGTCAGCCGTTCCGCCCTGAGCACCGGAGACGGCCGGGCCGGTACCGTTCGTGGTTCCGAAGAGAGCCGGCGAAGAGTTCGCGGTGTTCGTGTTCTGGAAGTAGCCGGCGGAGCTGGTGCCGTTGGAGGGCTGGATGCCGTATACAGACACGCCGCTCGTGGACTGGCCGTACACGCCGAAGCCGGAGGTGCTGAGGCCGTAGACACCGATGCCGCTCGGCGTGGTGCCGTAGACGCCCCAGCCGGAGCCGGCCTGCGTACCGACAACACCGATGCCGAGGCCGCCCGTGCCGTTATTGGTGCCACGCAATGCGGCGCTGAAGCCGCCCGGCGTGGTGGAGGTTACAACACCGATGATGGCCGAGGCATTGGCATCCTGGGAGTTCGTCTCACCACGCACGCCCGCGGCGATGCCGGTGGAGGCCGAGCGCCATGCGCGGATGGCATTGCCGGTGCCGTTCGTGGTTACCTCGAGCGAGTTGGAGGAGTTCGCGGCGTTGGATGTGGTAAGGCACATCACCTGTCCGGTCCCCGTCTGGGTGAATGCCACCATGCAGGCGCTGGTTGCCGCCGTCTGTGCGAACGGAACCACCAACTGGCTTGCCCACGGATAACCCCAGACCGGAGCGCCGCCGCCAAAGTAGCTGATCGCCATGCCGACCGAGGCGCCGTTGACATTGATCTTGGCCGGAGTTACCGCTGCGTCTGCAATCGTACGGGTGATGATCGAGTTGTCCTCGATCTTGGACTCGGTGACCGAGTGATAGCCGAGCATGGTGTTGATAATGGACTCCGTGCCGACGTTGATGTTGATCGTGCCGGAGTCGCCGCCGCCGGTGAGGCCCGGGCCAACGCTGATGCGGCTGATCTTGCTGTTGGCGCTCGCGGTGCTCGCGATCGTCATCGTGTCGCCGCTCGGCGTGATCGTGATGTTCTGGCCCGCCTTCAGGAACAGGTCGTCATGCAGCCCGTTGATGGAACGAACCACCGTGCCGTTGGCGATCTTGGTGCCGGTAACCGATCCCTCGCCCAGCTTGGGGGTCGTTACGGCGGAGTCCTTGATCGAGGAGGTGATCACGCCGTTGTCGATGATGGACTGCGCATTCAACGCATACGGCGAGGAGGTGAACTCCACGCGTGTAGGAAGCTCCGTGCCGCCAACGTCGATGACAACGCCGAGGTAGTACTTCTTGTTGAACGCGAGAGTCAGCGGACGAGGAGCGCTCTTGGAGCCGCCCAGAATGACGTTGAAGATGCCGCCGGAAACAGCAGTGTTGCTGTGCACTTCCTCCCAGAGGGGCGTTGTGGCGCCGGGAGCATCGTAGATCCTGAACGTGAGCGTGTGCGTTCCGTTCACAAGGCCGCCGCTTGCATCACGAAGCATGCCTTGGTAACTGATCGTTTGTGGAATCTGCGCCAGTGCGGGAATGGCCATGATGGCCGACAACAGCACCGACAGTACGAGCGTACGTTTCATTGTGCCAGACTCTCCTTGGTGATTGGATGTTGTTTGCATACGGTCAATCATCTATTCACAATCATGTGTTTCAAGCCAACCTCGTCTGCTCGCAGACCAGCCGGGCGCCCGTGAGGGCCGCCGCTGCGGGCAATGTGCTCATATCGCAATGCGAGCCTGCCGCGTTGACATATCGGCAACGGCATTGTGGAATCGAGTTCAGCAAGAGGGAACAAACAGATGGGGTCGTGAACGCCTGAAGGAGTGCGCAACCCCAGAATGCCAGTGTAGAATTCCGAAAACGACAACGCAGCAAGAGAATACGGGATACCCCCGGCATCGCGTTCTGCCCGGGTGCTACGTTCTATCTTCATGGTCGTGCCTTGAGAGGGTGCACGACGTTCTGCATGGTTTCGTTTCACCAGGCCGGGACCAATGATCCCGCGCAGACGACCACGGTGATGGCCTCTCCGCGCATTGACTACACTGCTAGTGTCTGGGGACGGCAATATGCAAGATTTCCGCGAAATACACCGGCTTACCTGTCGATATTTCGCGACAAAATGTACAATGGATTATGCAGCGCTGACAGCTTCTGAGGAGCTTCGGATGACCCAAATCGCCGGTGATTGTTCAAAGGGACACGGCGCGATTCTACAACCGGGCTGCATTCAATGCAATAGCAAACGACGCGTGCCTCCGTCGGCGTAAACCATTAGGGCGATGCTCTGGGCGATCATTGGGTGCGTCTTCGAGGGAGCTGCATCAGCGTTCAGCTACTGAAACGTGAGGGCGTGGAGAAAAGTTTGCCGCACGATCGCCTCCGCAAATCGGCGGGATCGGAGAAGTATCGGTGCGCAGCGGCTCCGGCCAGGCCGCCATTGATTATGCGGATATATCGCATTGGGCCGCGTGCTCCCTGATTCCCGCATCGAAGCCTGGAGACGAGACGTACTCCCGGGCGCCAGATCCGCGACGCAGTGCGGACCGGCTCGCGATGGCTGGAGCATGGCAGCGCCGGCCTGCTGCGGCCCGTGCGAAGCCGGGGGTCTGTATCGCAGTGCGACCTGTGAACCCACGCCTCCCGGCCGGCGCTATCGGACGAGGGGGCCCCGGCCGCTCGTGGCGGCGGTCCGGACGGCCGGAGATCTCGAGCACACGTTCATGCTGCCTGATGTGTTGCGTTCGGAGGATGATCGCAGTGTAATGATTCGATCACACCGGATATCGGCGCTGCGTACGCGGTGTCTGCTGCGCTGCATCTTGCGAGCATCGGGCCATGCTCTCAATGCGTCGATCCGGCGGACGGCACTCGAAGGATGGGGCGACGCCCGGTGCGCCTCCGGTTCAGCCAGTTGTCCGCGTTCCGCGAAAAAAAAATTCATCCAAAAAAAATCATCGCATGCAAATTTTCTCTTGACATCGGCTTGGCCGGCGGCGTACATTTGCCGCCCATTTTCAACCGCACATTGCGTGCGGCAAAAACACGAGCGGAATGACAAAGCAAACGGCAACATATATCGTGACCAATCTGCTCCGGCCACACGGTTCGGGAGTAAGGAGTGTCGTGCCTGCAGATGCGAGCGGTGGGTTGCCGGTATCGCCATGAATATAGATCATGGATGAACCTTTTCAACCCGCCCTCGCGCATCGTGACGGCGGGTTTTTTGTTGCCATCACATGCGTTCGAATTGTTCACGTGCCGGTATGATCCGGTTTGCCTGGAGGTGCTGTTCATATGATCCACAGCCGATTCGATAGCCGCTTGTTCGATACGAACGGGAGGGTAAGCGGTCCGGTTTCAACCATGAATGATGCGGATGTCCGCTTGCGGTCGCCGTTCCGAAGCTGTGGCGGCACGGCTTGCGAATCGAGCCGCGTTGCCGGTAATGCAGCCGATGGCCGGCTGCATGCTCATCCGGAGGCACTTCATGGTTGATTCCACCGCCGCAGATACGGGCCTCTTCCTCTGACCTGAAAATATTCCGGTCGCCGGGGAGCCGTCCCGGGGCCGGGCAGCCGGAATAATTCCGGCGTCAATGCGCTGCGCATACAGCGTGCGTGGCCGTGCCATGTCCTGAGCCGTAATTCCGGAGGAGAAATTTCACGCCCGGTTATCACGTGGAGCAGCTGCGGGCGTACGCGGGCTGAACGAAAATGAATGTCGATCGCAATTATTTCAGACAGGACGATGTAACGATACGAGGTGCATCATGCAGCAGATGAATGTCAACGAACGCGATTTCCGGTTGGAATTGCTGAACAGTCTTCTCACGACTCCGCGTCGCCGTCTGGCGGATCTGGCGGCCTTCCATGCGGACCTCATCGAGCGCGATCCGTATTTCTACGGACACCTTGCCGTCTGGTACCTCGCCAACGGCGATGTGCGCGACCACAAGGAGGTGTTCGTGGGAACCCTCCTCACGGGCAACGATGCGGAACATCGGGATGCGGGATTCATGCTGCTTCAGGCGCTGCCGCCGTATCAGGTTGCGCGCGTGGTGGACTTCATGAAGCGTCTGCGCGGGAAGGTGCCGCGTTCGGCGCGCACCGCTGTTGAGCGGTATCTGCGCCGGCGCGAAGCCGATCCCGTCCTGTTCGATCGCTCCGCCTTGCGGGCACGCAAGGCGCTGAAGCACCTCTACGCATCGCTCCATATCAAGCCGAGCGATCGTGCCGATGCGATTCTCTTCAAGGAGAGTCCGCCGGAGGGAAGCCTTCCCATGATTGTGCGGCGCCTGGCGAACGCCGCAACGCCGGATGAACAGGCCCGGCTGATTGCCCGGCACCGGATTCCGTATCCGGTGGCTGTAGGTGCCGTGTCGCAGCTTTCTCCGATGGTGCTCGTGGCGTTGGTCGGTTCCATGACCCCGCAGGAGGTGATCAACACCATCGGTTCGCTTCGTTCGCGGGGCGCGCTGGGATATCCCGATGTGAAGGAGTTGATCGACGCCAAGCTTGCAGAAGCCACAACCGACGGCCGTGTCTCCGCCTACAAGGCGCGTGTTGCGGCCGGGGCTGCGAACCTGGATGATGAGATGTTCGCACGCCTCGAGCGGGTTACCGATCGGCAGATCGCGCGGCGTGGAAGCACCACGCGGCCTACGGCACTCCTCGTGGACAAGTCCGGCTCCATGCAGATGGCGATTGAAACGGGTAAGCGTATCGCCGCGCTCGTCTCCGGCATTGCTACCGCCGGGCTCTGGGTGTATGCCTTCGATACGATGGCCTACCCGGTCCGTGCAGACGGCACGGAGCTGAGCAGCTGGGAGCGTGCGTTCAGCCGCATGACGGCCGGGGGCGGAACTTCCATCGGATGCGGGCTCCAGATGCTGCGGCAGCAGCGAATTGTGGTGGAACAGATCGTGGTTGTTACGGACGAATGTGAAAACAGCGCTCCCTACTTCACGAATGTCTACATGCAATACGCCGCGGACCTTGGTGTACGTCCGTCCGTGCTGATCGTGAAGGTCGGGCAGGCCTGCAATCAGATCGAGACGCAGCTTGCCCGGCAGCATGTGGATCTGGAGACAGTGACGTTCCGCGGTGACTACTACGCACTGCCAAACCTGGTTCCGATGCTTACGCGTGCCACGCGGCTGGAACTGCTGATGGAGATCGTTGCGACGCCGCTGCCGGTTCGTCCGGACCGGTAGCCGGTTGCGGCAGGATGGAATCGGATTGACCGCGATGAACAGGAAACGATGCCGATGAGGGAGAATCCCCGTCGCGCCGTTCGGGAGACCGGCGGCGTGGCGGGGAGAGGATTGAGCAACGTTTCCTGCGCTCATCCGGGCGTCTCGTTGGCGAGTCGTGTCCGGTCCGTTCAGCATGCGGGAATGGCCGCTGCTGTCGGGCTGCACCGAACGCAGAGGCAGGCGTTCTTACATTGGAATTTCATGAACGACGTTCGTTGCATCGGCGTGAAGAACGATGCCGGCAGCAGCGCACCGTGACCATGGGAACGTACACACCTGGGTGCCGTGTGGGAGAGATGCCCGTCGGCACATGGTTGTCCGGATCGTTCCCACGACTTGCGCGAGTGCGCCGCATCGTATCGGTTCGTCCTCCGATGACAGCGATCTTTGAACCGCATCCGCGCGCCCTCACCAGCGCAGCATACATACTCAATGATTCATGGGCGAAGGTTCGAATCCTTCCGGGCCTTTCAGGTAGCTGGCCCGTAGCTCAGTGGTGGAGCAATGAATAGGTATCGATAGCTGCTCGAACTTGCGCGTGGATCGTTGATCTGCGGCACGGCCTGCGGCCGGCCGACGATCGTGTCGGCACGCGGACCCGCATCAACCGGATCCATGAGCGGATCGAGGAACGATAATGGGCTGGTAGAGCGTGCCGGAGTTTCAGGTATGCCACCCTCTCAGACAACAGGCCTTCAACTGTTTCGGTTGTGGGAGGTTGCTGCAGCTTTGCGCACGCGCCATCGCGTGCGATGCGGGAGGTTCCGGGCGACTGCGTTCAATCGAATGACAACGTGAAAAGGATGGAATGAAAACGATGATTGATGGGACGATACTTGTCGAGCGCGGATGGCCGGAGGGGCCGTTGGTGGGAGCCGCGCTGCGTGCGGCCGCCGAGCTTGATTCCGCCGGCCTTGCGGCCGATGAAATCCTTGCTGCGCTGGATGAGCTTCGCAACGATGCGCAGCGCTTCATTCCTGCAGGCGGTCCGCTTGCGGTACTCGCCGAGGCCCTACTGCGGAGTGCTCCGTCGCGGAATGCGCTTCGCACAGAACCGGTGGATGCCCCGGTGTGGGGCGAACATCTGATCGATCCGGCCGCCATCGCGCAGCTGCGCAACGCCATGCAGCTTCCCGTGACGGTTGCCGGAGCGTTGATGCCGGACGCTCATGTGGGATACGGTATTCCGATCGGCGGCGTGGTTGCACTGGAGAATGCCGTTGCGCCGTACATGGTGGGTGTCGATATCGCCTGCCGCATGATGATGACGCTCTATCCTGCAGGCACGGAGACGAGGCTTGCCAACAATGCTTATCGCGACCAGTTGAAGCGCATCCTTCGCGATGAAACCCGCTTCGGCATTGGGGCCTCGTTCGAGCCGGGCAAGCGGCGCGATCATGACGTGCTCGACGATGATGCATGGAGCGGGACGCGATTGCTGGGGCATTTGAAGGAGAAGGCGCACGTGCAGCTTGGAACCAGCGGCAGCGGCAACCACTTCGTGGATGCCGGGCTCATCGAAGTTGGAGCCGCAGGTGCGGAAGCGCTCGGCATCCAGGAGGGCGGGTATCTGGCAATCATGTCGCATTCCGGAAGCCGCGGGGTTGGTGCCGCCATTGCCGATCACTACTCCAGGCTTGCACAGCGCGTGACGCCGCTGCCGGATTCGCACAAGCGCCTTGCCTGGCTGGAACTGGATACAGAGGAGGGGCAGGAGTACTGGCTTAGCATGAATCTCGCCGGACGTTTTGCCAGCGCCTGCCATCACACGATACATCGTGCCGTCGCGCGGCGTATCGGAGAGCGGCCGATTGCGCAGGTGGAGAATCATCACAACTTCGCGTGGGAGGAGGAGTGGCGGGGAAGGAAGGTGATCGTTCATCGCAAGGGGGCCACGCCCGCACACGTCGGCGCGCTCGGCATCATACCGGGCTCGCAGGGGCACGATTCCTACATCGTGCGCGGGTTGGGAAGCGAGTCCTCGCTGAACAGTGCGAGCCACGGTGCAGGACGGGCCATGAGCAGGAAGGCTGCGAAGGAATCGATCCCGAAGAGGGAGCGTGATGCGTGGCTGCGCGAGCGCGGTGTGGAGCTGATGGCCGGCGGAATGGACGAGGCGCCGCAGGCATACAAGGATATCGGTGCTGTGCTTGCCGTACAGCGCGATCTCGTGGAGCCGCTCGCGGTCTTCAAACCACGGCTGGTGCTGATGTCCAACGACGGCAAGTCCGAGGATTGACGGCACCGGCCGGGTGGCCGGTAGACGATCGTTGTGGGCAGCGTGCTTGCGGCCCGACATGAAAGGCGTACAAACCTGATCTGAGACATCAGCCAACCACTGCCTTTCGAACTTCCGCGGGCACGTTTTCCATTTGCAATCCCACGGTTCCCTTTCGGCGCTCAACGGTGAGCCGTCCGGCAATAGATGCGGTGGCGCCGCGTCCTTCCCACCGCATTTCCATGAATGAACAGCGAGGTGAATAATGGTTCCGCAGCAGGCGCATGAACGGATTGTGGCCGCGGTGGCTGCATGACCGGACGTTGCCGTCGAGCCGCATCGATTCGGCGGTACGGAGTTCACGGTGGGAAGGCGGCAGATCGGTCACATCCATGGCAATCGTCTCGTGGACATCCCTTTCCCGATGAGTGTTCGCAATGAACTGGTGGAGGCTGGAACCGCCAGTCCGCATCACGTCCTTCCGGAGAGCGGTTGGATCAGTTTCTATCTTCGAGCGCCGGAGGATATCGGGACCGCGATCGCGCTGTTGCGCCGCTCCTACGATGTGGTGATCGACGTGCGGGCGCGGAGAACTGCTGGAGCGGCGATCTGGCCCAGCACGGAGGGATAGGGGAGCGCCGAGGCAACCCGCATGCCGGGCGTTACGGCACTTCGCTCGAAGATGCCTCACGCCGTCGGCCGCCGCGATCTTCTGCGGGCGCTGCATGAGCCGATCCGTGTATCTTGCGCCATTGGCGTGCCCTGGCAGGGGCCTGCACCATCGAAATCAACCGACACGGTTCAATGCTGCACAATCATCGGGAGCCACCGCCCGCAACCGGACATCCGGGGATGGGACCCCAGGCAACGGAGCAATCAGGGGAGGATCTGCGCGATCTCGGTTTCGGCTCGAGAGTCTCGGAGGAGACACGTCTCCGCCTGCTCAATCCGGACGGGTCGTTCAACGTATCCCGCGTCGGCCTTTCGTTCTTCGAGTCGATCAATGCGTATCACTCGCTTCTGAACATGTCGTGGATCAAGTTCTACGGCACGGTGTTCCTGATGTACCTCGCGGTGAACGTGGTCTTCGCCTTCGGCTACATGCTCTGCGGCGCGGACGCGTTGAAGGGGATGGAACCGCACGGGTTCCTGGATACCTTCCTGATGTATTTCTTCTTCAGCGTACAGACGTTCACCACCGTCGGCTACGGGCACATGAGCCCGCACTCCCTTGCGGCGAACATGCTGGTGATGGTGGAGACATTTATCGGCCTCTTCGCATTCGCACTCTCCACCGGACTGCTCTTCGCGCGCTTCTCCCGTCCCTCTGCACGAATCCTCTTCAGCCGCAACGCCATCATCGCCCCGTATCACGGCGGGCGGGCGTTCCAGTTCCGCATCGCCAACATGCGCAAGAGCCAGATGATCGAGGTGGAGGTTCGCCTTATCGCAAGCTGGCTGGAGGATCCGCACGGTCGCCGCTCGCGCCAGTATCGCATCCTGGAACTGGAGCGCAGCAAGGTTGTGTTCTTCCCGCTTCACTGGACGATCGTCCACAACATCTCCCCGCAAAGCCCGCTGTACACCTTCACGCCGGAGCAGATGAAGGAGATGGAACTGGAGTTCCTGATTCTCATCACCGGTGTGGACGACACCTTCGCACAGATGGTGCACGCCCGGATGTCCTACCGGGTTGAGGAGGTGGTCTGGGGAGCGAAGTGGGGGGATATCTTCATGGCGCCGAAGGACAACGTCGTGATGGTGGACCTGCATCGCCTGCACAATTACGAACTGGTTGATCTCCCCGATCCGGTGGAGGAGCCCGTAGAACAGGGCGCCGCCTGAACCGTACCACTCCATGATCGGCGACGGCGCCGGGCGATCCCGATGGCCGTTGTACGCCGTGGCAGCGGCCGTTCGCACTCTGTGGATGTTGATGCGCAGTCGCGTTCAAATCGTTGGAACGCGACTGCGAAATAAAACGCCATCCATGTATTGTAAAATCATCGCTCACGGGTATTCCGAACTATCCGCGCCGCGGCATCCGCTCGCAGATCCGTGCTTCCTGGAGAATGAGCCCGTAGCGTGCAACTCCCGCCACAGGCATTGCGGTACTTGGCAGGTGCAGTTTGCAGCAGGATCGGAATCCGAATTGGTCCGTTATTGTTATCCGAATATCTCAACGGGTGCAAACTCTGCCGTGTTGAGATGAATATTTATCGGAAATAGTTTTTATGTAATGAGCACAGAGGGGCCCGAGTAAAACTCAGGCCAAACGTGCAGCCGGTTGAATATCCGATTGCTTCTTCGCGTACACGTATCGGAAGTGTATTCGGCGCACAATCGTTGCAGCGGGTGCGGCCCAAGCCGTCGGGCACGCAACCTCCGATGAAGTCGACGATATCGGCCGCGGCACTCGCCGTCGGAATTCACCGGCGTTCTGCGATGATTCATCCACCAGGGAAACAAAACCACAAATATCGGGTTCTCACTTCTGTCCATGCTCACGGATCGTGAGGAGGTCGCATCGATAGCCTGCGGATCGGGCGCCATGGTGATCCCAACGCCTCCACATTGTCGCGATAGCCGTGCAGCCGGCTTGGTAGGATTGGCACCAACGTATCTGCTCGGCCGGGATATGAACCGGCGCCGCGCCGCATCTGTTGTGAATGCGACATTGCCGAAACATTTCCGCGATTCATGTGTCTTTTTACCAGAGCGCACCCCAGGTTATTCTTCCACACCGGCGAATGAAGAAGATGACCCTGCTTCTCCTGCTGGAGGGTGGGGAGGAATTGCCATGCTCGATAATTATGGAGTGAAGTCGAGAGGACGGAATACCACGAAGAGAATCGACGAGAAGGACCCACCGCAACCTAGGGGCATATCTGAGACGGGCCTTCAACCGAATCCGGTTGAAGGCCCGATTCCATGAGACGAAGGAGCGACGGGCGAATGCATGGAAGCCGGAACATCAGACAAACGGGCGATAGTGTCCGATGAGCTGCCACGCGAACAGGACATCTTCCAGCCGTGCGCCGGCGCCGATGTTGTGCACCACCAGCAGGCGATGCGTAGCACGTGAACGGGCGTTCGTTATCACGCCGACGTGCAGCAGGCCGTTGCCGAGTTTCCATGCAACAACATCGCCGGGGATGTAATCCTCCGGATCGGTAGTGATGGGAAGCGAGCGCCCGGCCCGGCTGAAGTACGTCATCAGATTCGGGACGCGGCGATGATCGATGTTCGGATCGGGATGCTGTGATCCCGATGCTCGCGGGTATGCAGCAACGTGTGCGGACATATCCTCATGCACGCGTTGTTGCAGGTCGATGCCCCCCGCGCGCATGGACCGGATCACGACATCGGTGCAGACGCCGCGATCGCGCGGTACGTCACCGCCGGGGTACGCAATCCGCGTGTAGGCGGGATCGTAGCGGCGCGTGACCGTGGTCTGCTCCAGTGCGCTTGCAATCATTCGGCGAACAGCCGGCAGTGCAACGGCAACGGTATCTTCCGCAGCCTCGCCGGTTGTTGCGGGGAGATGCTCTCCGATTCTGTGCGGCATGTGCGACTCGCGGCATGCCGCAACCGCCGCCGCGGCCAGAACCGCAGCAGCAACAAGTCCGCTCGCTGCGTCGCGGTGCCGGATGTATCTGTTCGGCATGATACGGGTGTTTCTTCAGTTGCTCGCGCGGATCCCCGGCCCGTTACGCATGGCATGCCTGCTCCGCTTCTTGGTTGGAACGGAGTCAATGTGTAGGTTCGGCCGCTGCATGCATGAACCGTGCCCGGCCTCGTCGTGGCGGTGTGCCGCCCGCTTCCGCATTGCGCAGTTGAAGCAGCCGTGATCCCGAACCCAACGCTCACACTCTCGACATCCCGGAATGGCCCATCTCTTTTCCTGCCTCCTCCCGCGTCCGGTTCGATATGCCCTTGCCGCACTTCCACTCGTGCTGCTCTTCACCGCATGCGGCAACGAAAGGCCTGGCTCCTCGCGGCGTTCGTCGGTTCGTGGAGCCGAAGCCTTTGCGAAGAAGCTGGAGACGAACATGAAGCCGACCGGAGGCACGGCATTGGACTCGGCGTTCGACCTCGATGCGTTCTTCGGCCGCATCATGCACGGTCTGGTGGTGACCGGTGCGGATCGGGAGGCGTTCCGGAAGGCGGCCGCATCCAATCTCAACTTCGGTCGTCGCATCATGCAGAGCGTTGGGCCGGACGGTGGCTTCCGTTTCCTCCGTCTGCGCCGCGAGGATGGGGAAGAGCGCGCGCTCTTTCGCGTGGTTCAGCAGAATGGCGGGCTTGCGTACTATGAGTTTCTTCTCGTCGGCGATTCAACGGGTACCGTGCATATCACGGATGCGTATTCCTATCTGAGCGGCGAGTTCGCAAGCGCAACGCTTCGGCGCCAGTTTGCATCCGAACCGGGTGGCCAGTTCGCCCGGCTCTTTGCATCCTCCAGCGAAACGCAGACTGCGCCGGTTCTCAATCAGATGAAGGAACTTGTGGATGAGGGGAAGTTCGCCGAGGCAACCACCTACTACGCCACGCTTCCTCCCGATCTCCAGAAGAACAGAATGGTGATTCTCGAGCGGCTGCTCGCCGCGATCGGGGCCAACAGCCCGGAGCATGCCACCGTGCTCGCCGATGCGCAGCGCGATCTCGGGATGGATGTTACCATCGACATGACGATGCTGGATTACTACTACATGACGCATCGGCTCGACAGTCTGGGGGCTGCCGTGGATCGCCTGGATGTTCATGTCGGCGGCGATCCCTATCTCAATCTCTTTCGGGCCACGATCGCGATGGCGAGGAGAGACGGCGACAAGGCCGCCGCCTACGGCTGGGCGCTTCTGAACGGCGATCCGGAGAGCCCGGATGGGTACTGGGCCGTGGTGAACGCATCCATCCTGCGCCGGGACTATGCAACAATCAGCCGCATGCTGGACGCTCTCAAAAGCAGGTTCAATCTTCCTATTACGCCGGCGGTGATCACGGGGGACACGCTCTATCGCGACTACGCGGCCTCGCCGGAGTTCGCTGCCTGGGCCGCGCGGCAGAAGTAGCCGTGTGTGCGGGGCCTTCGCCTTGAGTTCCCGGCGAGACCGGATGGCAACAGCCTGCCACCCGGCTGTGCCGCGACTCTGGATGGGAATTCGTAATACCCAACGGGCTCCCGGCGAGAGGTGGTCGGGAGCCCGTTTGCGATACCGTGCTGCCGCGGCTGGGCGCACGTGGCCGCAGGTGTAAACAGATTGGATGTACCTCACCGTGAACCACGATCCACCTGTCCTCTCCTGCATCGGACTCCGCTGAACATCATGGCGAATGGACGTGTTCCTTTGGAGACCTTCCGTATTCAAAGCCTGCGGTCCGGATACGTATCGGCAGTGTCGGACAGGGCAGGCCAACGTCGCACATGCAGCCGGGGCGTTCGCACTGCTGCGCTCACGGGAGCGGGTAGAGCAAACGCACGCGGTGCCTGCGAACAGCAGGTTCGAAGCGAGGGTCGTTGTGTTGTTGATGAATGCTGATTGGTGGGGGGGGACCGCGCCGCATGCGGTAGCACCGATCTATCGTGAAGATCCAAGGCTAACATCGGGAACGGCAACGCTCCGTGTGAGTACATCTTTGGGTACCCTCCCGTGAGCGGACGGCAGATCGATCGGCGGGTGGAAATACTCCCCACCTCGGCTGCATGCCGGCATGCGGCCGAGGTGGCGTCCCGCGGATAAACAGGGTGCCAACCTGCCTGAGACACCAAGAGCCCGGTGGTCGTTGCAGGAACCGTACTCCGACGATGTCAGGGTCTTCCTCCGTGTAACCCCGAGGTTATTGCGAGGAGTGTCGCCGAAGGCGACGTGACGTGGCACCGCGAAGCAGCGCCGAAGGAGATCTCTCCCGCTCAACGTACCGAACCAATCCAGCCAAATGAGGCCCGCCTGCACGGATCGCCACGGCTTCGCTGCGCGAAGCCTCACGAGGACGGCAGGTGGCTCGTTGCCGAGGGATACCGTGATGCGGTCGAGGGCGATGTTCTCGCGATGGCTGTGGAGGATCATGCTGGCGATAGTGCGTCACGTAGATGAGTGCCGTAAACAGCGCGGCCGGAGCTTCTGCTCCGGCCGCATGATGTCTCTGCCATGCAGACCGAAGGGGACGCCGACGGCGTACACCGTCCGGACGTCACCCTTCGTGAGTGCGCATGGCAACGAGGGTCAATCGGTCAGTTCCACCTTCGTGGTCGAGGATGTCTCGGCCATGTCGATGCGTACAACATATGTGCCCTTCGGCCATCCCTTCGTTGGCACAACCTGAAGCACCGTTCCGACAGCATTCGGCTCAGTGGTCTGATAGACCACGTGGCCAACGATATCGGTTACGGTAATCCCGATCTGTGCCGGCTTTGCCACGGCGAAACGCAGGTTCAGTGGCGTTCCCACGGTGAGAGGATTGGGGTACGACGTAATTGCACCCTCGACAACCGGGATCGTCACTGGAGCCTTGATCCCGCTGATTCCATCTCCCTCGCCGCCGCCATTTCCATGTGCCAGCGGGAAGAGGTAGCAGAGCTGCGTTGCCCACTGGACAGGGAACTGGGTGATGTTCGGGATGCAATTCATCATGATCGGCTGGTTCACGGGCAACGGGCATTGCCGTATGAAGTTGGCAGGTTGATGATTGAAGACGATCGGCGTCTCGTTGCAACCGGACTGCAATGCCACGTCGGTCTTGATCATATATAACTGCTGCGGGTCTGCCGCACCGATCAGATCGGGGCTCTGCGTGAACCCGGCGACGATATATCCCTCCGTCTCGTTGTTGCAGAACAGGTCGCGACGGCAGTTGTCCACGGACCATCCCCAATCCACACCGCTTCCGCCGTATGCCATGCCGCCGCCGAGAATGTTCATCGTTCCCGCCGCGAACCTCTGCAGGAAGACGTTGGGCGGATTGATGAAGCCCCCCCAGTCGGTGAAGCCGGTCACGATCACATCGCCGCATGGCGTGGTTGGGAATGCATCCTCCTTCAAATCCATGCCGCCGTCCGGATGCGGGTCATTGTCGCCGGCGTAGTGATCGGCTACCGGTACGCATGGATTGGGCGTGGTCTGCAGCATGGCGACTTCCGAGTTGATGTTGCCAGGACGGCTGAAGCTGATGCCGGTGACCACGAGATCGCCGGGGTTGGTCGCGAAACGCAGTTCGATAATCGCACGCCCTTCGTCGTCACGCGGGCCGCCGTATGTCGCGGCGTTCTGCGGCAGGGCGCCGATGGTGCCGTTGTTGCCGTTCACGCGGAGCATCCAGATGTCGTAGCCGCCAGCTCCCCACGTGTTCGTACCACCCGTTACCACAACGTCGCCGGCAACGCCGATTGCCGGCACGCCGACGCGGCACTCGTAGATGCCGTACAGGTAATCGTCGCGGCTGGCCGGGCCGCCGTAGTGACGATCCCAGATCAGCGCCAGGTTTGCCGTTGTTCGGAAGATGTAGCCGTCGCGTGCCGGTATGCCGAGATTGATGCCGGCCTGGAACGTTGTCGAACCGGCAACGATCAGGTCGCCGGGATTGGTCGTGATACCGTCGCCGCTCTTTGCTTCAACGAGATTCCAGGCGATCTCGTCCGAGTTGGGTGTGCCGTAGGTATGTACAGCCACAACGCCGCCTGCATTGTTCAACCGGAGCAGGAATGCGTCACGGCCGGGGTTGCAGCCCATGGCGTTGGTGGTCACGCCGCAGATCGCGAGATCGCCGTTGCAGCACTCGACGACATCGAGCGCGGAGTCGCTGGTGCCGATGGTGTAGATGTTGGACCATACCAGTGCACCGTTGGGTGCCGTGTAGATAACGTAGATGTGTGTTGGGCCGCATCCGCCTGCGGCCGTCCAGTTCGATTCTCCGACGGAGACGTAGCCGCCGTTGCGCAACTGCGTTACACCGGCGCGGCCCGCTTCAACGCAGTTCGGGCTGCCGTATACCCATTGGAATCGCTGAGCAAGTATTTCCCCACTTCCGACAAGCATAAGCACGAGCATTGCCGCGAGCAGCCGGAAGGTTCGCTTGGAATGGTTCGGCTTCATTGCAGGTTCTCCTGACAATACGTGAGTGGATTCGATCCATGCTCCGTCGAATCGCAGGCGGTATTGCGTCCCGCCGGCGAATGTTCGATGCATCCAGCCGGATGGGCATAGCGGTACACCCCGCGAACAATCCATTCGCAGCAGGGATCGGTACGTTATGAACCGGGGGATGTTGGCTTGAGAGTGCGTAGGGGGAGCGTCGCGCTGCACGAGACGGCATCCAGCCGTCTGAAGGACCAAACCTAACTTCGTGAACAATGCCCGCCGGTGTGAGTACATCTTTGGGTACCCATGCCACGGGATGCCGGTGCTGCAGGGCTTCCGGGGGAGATACGGCAACGGCCGGAGCTTATGGCCCCGGCCGTGCAACGATTCCAATCAGTTGTGCGCGGATCACACCTCGTGATAGATCTCCGCTCCCTTCTGGATGAACTCCTGGGCCTTCTGCTGCATTCCCTGCTCGAGCGCGAGATCGATCTCCACGATCCCCTGCTGCTGCGCGTACTCCCGCACGTCCTGCGTGATCTTCATCGAACAGAAGTGCGGTCCGCACATGGAGCAGAAGTGCGCCACCTTCGATGACTCCTTCGGCAGCGTCTCGTCATGATACTCGCGAGCGCGTTCCGGGTCCAGCCCCAGGTTGAACTGATCCTCCCACCGGAACTCGAAGCGCGCCTTGGAGAGGGCGTTGTCGCGGATCTGCGCGGTGGGGTGCCCCTTCGCCAGATCGGCCGCGTGTGCGGCGATCTTGTAGGCGATGATCCCTTCGCGCACGTCGTTCCTGTTCGGAAGCCCCAGGTGTTCCTTCGGCGTAACGTAGCAGAGCATCGCCGTGCCG
>JAFDZV010000040.1 GCA_018266795.1 Bacteroidota bacterium
GACGACTGACTACCAACTACTGACAACCAACGACTGACTACTGACTACTGACTACCAACCACTGACAACTGTCCCACTCAGAACCGCATCGCCGCAGCGAGGTACGGCATTGGAGTTGCGGCGTGCTCCGCATTGAGCAGCTGGATGTACTCGAATCCGACTTCGAACTCGAACCCCTCCAGATCGCCGCCGGGAAGGATGAACCCGAGCGAGCCGCCGGCGAATATCCCGCCGGCACCGGCCGGGGTCACCGGTCCCACCAGGAACACCACGGTGGCCCCCGCATGGGCCTCCGCAACGGCATGGCCCAGTCGAAGCTCCGGACCGATGCGCAGATACGGGTACAGATAGAACAGGCCGATCTCCCCTCCCGCCCCGAGTCGCAGATGGCTGTCGCCATCGGCGCCGGGATTCGTGCTGACACGATAGTTTGCAGCGATGTAGAGCAACGGGGTAAGGCCGGCGTCGGAATGCATGCGCAGCCAGGAGACGCCGAACTGCAGACGACCGCGGGCATCCCATCCACGCTCGCGGCCCGCTGCGGAAGCCGGCACGGCCGCTGTGTCGACGTCCGGCATTCCGTTTGGATGCACGTGCTGCCGAGAGCAGAGCACCGAATCACCAACCATCGCAGCCGGCGCGTACGACGCGCCGGCAATGGCCCGCATGGAATGAAGAACGGCCAGCAGAGCGAGGCCCGCTGCGAACGCCGTGATCGCCTGGAGCCTGCGTGGAGCGTGCGATCGCATGCCGAAGATGAATGTGGGAGAGCAGAAAACCGGAAGCCGGCGCCCGCACATCGCGGCGCAGGAACGGATACCGAACGGCGGGCCCAACATATCCATCGATGCCGGAACCCGCAACTCCGATTCGTCTTCTGCAGGCGGCAGACCACATGCAACACCGTCCGCGCGGAATCGAACGGCGCGGACGCAGCCGTACGCTCCACCAGAGGTACGCGGGACGGAGGCACGGCGCCGACCTGGCGTGAGGCGAATGCCGCAGGCGCCGGATAGAAATGTCGAGTGCGGGATCGAATGCATCGTTTAGAGGCGCCGATTATCGGGCGCGGCAGTATCTTGACCGCTCAATGAAACGGAACACTCAGAAAACCGACGGATCGCAGCGCACCGACGTAGGACGCGTTGCGGGGGTTGCGCGTGCGAAGACGCTCATGTCGAGGCCGGAGATGCCCGGCCTTGTGCTGATCGCCTGTACGGCTCTCGCACTGCTGGCGGCGAATACCGGCATGGCCGGCTGGTATCATCATCTGCTCGAGCTCCCTGCAACGATAGAGCTCGGATCACTGGGCGTGTCGATGTCGCTGCACGGCTGGGTGAACGACGGGCTGATGGCGATCTTCTTCTTCGCGATCGGCCTCGAGATCAAGCGCGAACTGCTGATCGGCCATCTGTCGTCGTTCAGGCGCTCCGCCCTCCCCATTCTCGGCGCGCTCGGCGGGATGGTTGTGCCGGCAGCCATCTATGCGGCGTTCAACGCGGGCGGCCCCGGCTCACACGGCTGGGGAATTCCGATGGCGACGGACATCGCCTTCGCGGTGGGCGTCCTTTCGCTCCTCGGGCGCCGCATCCCGCCCGCGCTCAAGGTGTTCCTGCTCGCACTCGCCATCGCTGACGATCTGGGCGCGGTGCTCGTTATCGCCATCTTCTATTCGACGTCGATCTCCATCCTGCCGCTGCTTCTGGCAATCGCAGGCTGGATTGTCGCGATCACGATGAATGCCCGTCACGTGCGAGCGCCGTTGTGGTATGTGGCAATCGGGATTCCGGTCTGGCTCTGCATGTACAAGTCCGGCGTACACGCAACGATCGCCGGCGTGATGATGGGGCTGGCCATTCCGGTCCGCACGCTGTACGATGGATCGCAGTGGCTCGTGGCCATGGAAAAGGCGATCGCCCGCTACCGCGGCATGCTGATGGCTCGCCGCACCGGAGGGCACGAGGAACTGGGCATGCGGCAGGAGGCGGTGCATGAGATCGAGAAGGCAACCGAGAAGGGGCAGTCGCCGCTGATCCGTCTGGAACACGCCCTTGCACCGTGGGTCTCCTACGCCATCATGCCGGCATTCGCTCTGGCAAATGCCGGCGTAACGATTTCACGCGGCAGCATCGGCGACCTCTTCGCCAACGGCATCGCACCCGGCGTGTTCGTGGGGCTTCTTCTCGGCAAGCAGGCGGGGGTGTTTCTGTTCGGCTGGCTGGCAGTACGTTTGCGAATCGCCGAGATGCCGGATGGAACAACAATGGCTCAGTTCTACGGTGCCGCAATCCTGGCCGGCATCGGCTTCACCATGTCCATCTTCGTTACCGAGCTCAGCTTCGGCGGTCTGGAGCCATACACATCCATGGCAAAGCTTGCCATCCTCGGCGCATCGTTTCTGGCGGGCGCGTTCGGGTACCTGTGGCTGCGAATCGCACTGCGGAAGTAATCGGCCGATACATCCGGCATCGCGGAGATGCGCCGCCCGCTGCTACCAGAATTGATGCGTATATCCAATGCCCACATGTGCCCAGACGCTCGATACGCGCACCGAGCCCTGCAGGCTCGCGAAGTCGGCATATGTCACGTACCAGCCATACACCGCCAACTGGACACCAAAAACCACCGTGGACGAACCGTCGGGCACGGCCCCTGCAACGGTTGAGGAGGCTATGCCCGCGTAGGCCGAGAACTGGCACGTTCGAGCCATCAAGAACGTTTCGACGATATCGAGTTCGTATCCATGATGGCTGCCGGGAATGCCTCCCAGAACCGCACGCACGCCCCAGCCGCCGTAGGTATACCCGGCAACCAGGTTGATCATCCCGGGAAACCCCAGCCCGCCCCCGATTGAAGCAAACGATCTGTACGAGTGACTCCCCGGCGCCTGACGAGGAACGGGGGGCAGAGTATCTCCATCCGCGACAACGTCCAATGCCGCAATCGTCTTCTTCCGTATCACCACAATGGTGCCGTCGCTGCGGCGCACGGCGACACTGTCCCCTCCCTCAGCCATGATCTCACCGCTCACGAGGACGGAATCGCGCGTGACAATACGCACCTGCGCACCCGCCGCCGCCGTGGCCAGCACGAGCACTATGAGTTGGAAGATAACGTGGCGGACTGGCTTGAACATGGTACGGTTCACACGCTGATGTCGCTTGATCGTGGATCGATGATCATGGTGTCCGTGTTACTGCAGGCACGTCGGGTGCATCACGCCCACGAGATGCGTGCGCCGGTTACGCGAGCCCCTCCTCCGCCAGCACGCACTGCCACGCACGCTCCACATTGCCACTGCGCAGGTATGCCTGCGCAACGCGGTGCAACTCATCGCGAAGCGATACGGCGGCCGCGCCGGTGCGAATGCGTGCGGCCAGCATCGCGAGCGCGCGATCGGCGGCGCCCACGCGCAGCTCGATATCGAACGCATCGGGAGCGCTCGCTGCACCAAGAGCGTCCGCTGCACCGGGAGCTGCGGCATCCTCCGGCGCGAGGAGCCCGGTCCAGAAGTCGCGCACGGCCGCGATCTCCGGGTAGCTCTTCACACCGGCAAACTTCGCAAGGTCGTTGCCGGTAAGCACCGTGCTGGTGCGGAGGTGATCCGGCAGGGCATCGAAGCCGATGCCCGGATGCGTCGGCTTTGCGAGCGAGAACACCGCCGGACCGCTGGCGCGGCAGTAGAGCGGGCCTCCCATGCGGGCAACCAGATCAAGGCGCTCCGCATTGAGATAGGTTCCCTCGAATGCGGACTCCTTGATATGGAACATCACCACCTCGCCGATCATCAGGTTGCCCGAAGCGGGGCCGTTGCCAAGCTCCACATAGTGAAGCAGACGGCACTCCATCACCATGGGCGACTCCGCAACGCCGAACGGTTTGATCTTGTGCGACGGAAGCTTCATGAAACCCGCCTTGATGAACTCGTCAACACCCTCCGGGAAGTCCCCCGAGGCAAGACTCACCTGCTCCACCATGGAATAGGAAACCACGGAGACGGTAAACTCGCCGGTGGCGCGAATGTTGAAGTACGTATGCTTCTGCGTTCCATCGCTGCCGCGATTGGCCGGGGAGAAGGCAACCACGGGCGGGTTGGCGCCGAAGGCGTTGAAGAAGGAGAAGGGGGAGAGATTCGGGCGCCCCTCGCCATCCACCGTGCCGACGAAGGCAATCGGCCTGGGTGCAACGCCGGCAAGCAGATAGCGATGCGATTCGGAGTGATGTATCGTTGCGGGATCGATGTGTCGCATTGGAACGGCGTTCGGTAACGGAAATGATATTGAGGCGCAAAGGTACGAAGCCGCACGATTTGGCCGAGAGCCGCGATCGCGGGGGCGAACGCCACGAGGGTGAACGCCGCGACGGCTCCCCAATGGCCTGGCAGCTCACCAATGAATCGAAACGTACCGGCTCCCGGCCCAAGCCCGCGTGGCAGAAGCACCGGGAGCCGGACCCCGGCCGTACATTGGCCCGGCAATGGGAACAGCCATGGCATCGAAATCCTTAAGGATATATTACACGCAGCGAATGCGTTTCATCGTCTACATCGCACAACGTATGTTTGGCGGTTGTCCGCTATCAAACCTGAGCCTACTCTAACAGATGCCGACCGAAGGAGAGATTCATGCTTCCGCTTTATGACCCAACGCTTACGCAGCCGATGCGTGATGAGCTGACAAGTATCGGCGTAACCGAACTGCTGACGCCGGAGGCCGTGGACGCCGCGATTGCGCAGCCGGGAACGACGCTGGTCTTCGTGAACTCCGTCTGCGGATGTGCGGCCGGGAGCGCGCGGCCCGCGCTGCGCCTGGCATTGCAGCACGGCACGCTTCCTGACCACGTGGTGAGCGTGTTCGCCGGGCAGGACCGCGAGGCAACGCAGCGTGCACGCGACTACTTCCTGGGATTCCCTCCCTCCTCGCCGCAGATCGCGCTGATGCGCGACGGCAAGGTGGTGCACATGATTCCGCGCCACCATATCGAGGGGCGCACCGCGCAGATGATCGCGGAGAACCTCAAGGACGCCTTCGACGCCCATTGCGCTGTGAAGGCATGAACGCTTCACGAGGCCCATCCATCGCAACCGGTGGATGGGCCTTTGCTTTCTCCTGATCCCCGCCCCAGGCCAGCCTGCTGCCGGCATGCGCATCCGCCAGCGCTTCCCTTCGCCGGAAGACTCCATTCGTCTATATTTGCAGGCTCTTCGCTCCAACACCCTGTTGGACTCCTTCGATCTCGCGGACTGTTCGATAACGGTTCGATGCCGTGCGGCCGCCATGCGGTCACGCCTCCTGCGGTCACGGGTGGAACGTTGGCCGGCAGTCCTCCTGGAATACGACACAACTGACACAGTCTGATAGACTCAACCCTAAACGCAACAGACCTCAGCAATGATTATCGGCGTACCTCGTGAAATCAAGCCGAACGAGAACAGAGTCGGCGTAGTGCCCTCGGGCGTTGAACTCCTTGTGAAGAACGGCCACACGGTGCTGGTGGAAACCAGTGCCGGCAATGGCTCCGGCTTCCGCGATGAGGATTATGTTCGCGTCGGCGGCAAGATCGTCGCAACTCCCGCCGATGTCTATGGCGGCGCGGACATGATCGTAAAGGTGAAGGAGCCCATCCAGCCGGAGTATGCGCTGATCCGTCCCGGCCAGGTGCTCTTCACTTACTTCCACTTCGCCGCGAGCCGCGAGCTCACCGAAGCCATCATCAAGAGCAAGTCCGTGGCGATTGCCTACGAGACCGTGCAACGTGCCGATCGCTCGCTGCCGCTGCTGATCCCGATGTCCGAAGTGGCGGGCCGGATGGCTCCGCAGGAAGGGGCGAAGTATCTGGAGAAGACGATGGGCGGCCGCGGCGTTCTGCTTGGCGGCATCCCCGGCACGCGCCCGGCAGACGTGCTGGTGCTGGGCGGCGGCGTTGTGGGGACCAACGCGGCGAAGATCGCCGCAGGCTTCGGCGCACGTGTTACCATTGTCGACCGCGATCTCTACCGCCTGCGCTATCTGGACGATGTGATGCCGCGCAATGTGCAGACCATGATGTCCACGCCGCATGCGATCCGTGAAGCGATCCGCCACGCCGATCTCGTGATCGGCGCCGTGCTGATTCCGGGGGCGAAGGCTCCGTACCTGATCACGCGCGACATGCTTCCGGAGATGCGCGAGGGCTCGGTGATCGTGGACGTCTCCGTTGATCAGGGGGGCTGCATCGAAACCACGCACCCAACCACCCATGCCGATCCCACCTATGTGGTGGATGGCGTTGTGCACTACTGCGTCGCCAACATGCCGGGCGCGGTTCCGTTCACCTCCACCATCGGCCTTACCAACGCAACGCTGCCGTACATGCTGCAGCTCGCCGATCACGGCTTCCGTGATGCGCTGAAGCAGAACCACGAACTGCTTCCCGGCCTGAACGTGATCGATGGCATGGTGACATACGAGGGCGTGGCCGAAGCGTTCGGCATGGAGTACGTTGCTCCGGAGACGGCGCTGGCGTAAGGCTCTGCGGACAGCCCTGCGGCACACCGTACGGCCTCCCGCTCAAAGCGAGAAAGGGGCTCCCGGTTCGATACCGGGAGCCCCTTTTCATTCTTCGTCATTCTCCGCGCGATGGCATGGCAGTCCGCCCCATGTACCGCCCATAATGGAAACGGGACCCAGCACCGGGGCCCCGTTGTTTACGGCAGTAATGATTCTTCCTTCTTCAGCATTCGGGAGTCTGCCCGTCCCGATGCCGCCCGGCCTTCAGGCCGATTGAGCCGCTCTACTTCTTCCCGCTGGCCTTGGAATCATCAACCGTGACACGCATCGGTGTGGATGTGTTCGTGGTTCCCAGCTTCACCGGCTGCGCGGGCTTCGTACTGCTCGAAGCGGTATTGGCCTGATGCCCGGAGCGCACGTTTGCACGATGCGGCCGATGCTGAGCGATGCCGGTCACCCCCTCAGGAGTCGAGGCCTGGCTCTCGATCGCAACTCCATCGGCTGCAGGTGTCTGCGAGGGAGTCACGGTCGCAGCGCCGGCAGCCGGAGGTGCAGGGAGCGACGGCGGCGCAATCCGCGGCGACTCCGTGGCCGGAGCAACGGCACGAACGGGCTCCGGTGTCTGATAGTGATTGATCACGAGCGCAGTGCCGCCAACAAGCGAACCACCAACGACAACGGCAACCACCGTCTTCAGGAATCCACCCGCAGCAGCAGCACCCACCGTGGAAGCGCCGGAGGCGGCTCCCGTGCCGGAGGCCCCGGCAGCACCCGCGCCGGAGGAGGAGCCGGCCGCCGTGCCAGCAATCGTGCCAACCGCTGCGCCGGGCGTTGCGGCCAGAATCCCCATGATGCGCTGGCGGTAGCGGCTGTTCTCGGTAACCGTGTGCTCGCGATCACCCTGGATGAAGCGATCCATGACCTGAAACGCCTTCAGCGTGCGCTGCAGATCGCCATCCACGGCGACATTGAGAAAGAAGTCGGCCTCCTGTGCCTGATTCATCTCTCCCGCCAGATAGCGCTCGACAAGCTCTTCACGTTCGATCTGGTTCATTGATTGCTTCCTCCGATAAACATTTCAGCATCTGGATTCGGACGTTCTTCACCTTCATTTCCCAACGCAAGGAAGGCGGCAACGATGCGGCCGATTCGCGCACGCGCACGCATCGCCCTCATCTTCACCGATCCCAGCGTCTCACCCCGAATCGCGGCGATATCCTCGTAACCATAGCCACAGTAGTTGTGCAGCGTCAACACTTCACGCTGCTCGAACGGCAGCTGCTCCAGGGCAAGCTTCACCAGTTCCTCGAGATGAGAAGGCTCATGTGCCGACTCCGTGGGGTGGTCCGACTCGTACAGGTCATCCAGCGACGTATGCCGACGCTCGCGGCCGATGTACTTCAGGCAGAGATTGCGCGCCATGCGAAGCAGATAACGGGCGGGCTCCAGCACCTCGGTGGGATTGTTCCGCATCTTGATCACCCGCTCCCACAGCTCCTGCACCAGATCCTCGGCAACCTCCTGGTTGCTCACGATCTTCAGGCAGTACATCCGGAGGCGCCGATCGTACCGGTCGAACAATTCCATGAAGGCGGCATCATCTCCCTCGAGAAACCGTGTGAAGGTCTCCGATTCGTTCACCACCCGCCCTTTGGTTTCTACTCGTGTCATGCGTCGTTTATGCCCTGAACGGGATGATACTCTGCCCGTTTAGAGAGATGATCCCCACCACATCCCGAAGGTAACGCGCCCCCTGATATTTTTTTTCCGCCCTTGGCGTTACCTTGCA
The DNA here is from genome assembly GCA_018266795.1 of Bacteroidota bacterium. Lineage (GTDB taxonomy): Bacteria > Bacteroidota > Ignavibacteria > OLB7 > OLB7 > JAFDZV01. The sequence goes on from JAFDZV010000040.1 coordinate 8,278, forward strand.
CGGCCTCACCGGATCGTCTTCATATCGTAGTGGTCCGTATTTCTCAATCCGGCTGCCGGCCTATGCTCCCCTTCGGTACACTTCGACGGCTGATCCCTGCGCTGCTCCTTCTGGGCTTCTGGCCCATGGCGGCGCATGCGCAGCTCGATCCGCACGGAGGCGGCCCCAACGATCCCACGCTTACGCCGGACACGGTCCGGTTCAATTGCGTGCTCGTGGGCGAAACGGCCTCCGCCCCCTTTACCATCACGAACGCAACCGGGCACACGGTCTTCATCGAGGAATACCGGCCGGGACGCCTGGCCGATCCATTCGGCTTCGCAGCCAGACCGCCTCAGGACACGATCGCTGACCAGAGAACGTTCACGGACACCATCCGTTTCTCTCCGCACGTTCCGGGAGTCTACACCGCATCGTTCAAGATCCACTTCGGACATGGCGGCAGCGAGCTGACGATGTTCGTTCGCGGCGTCGCCTCCGTTGCTCCGTCGGTCGACGTGGACGGGCGCATTCTCCCCTTCCTTCCCGATGTACACGCCGGCGAGTCCTCCACCGAATGCATCTGGCTGCACAACCCATCCTGCCGGGAGGAGCCGGTTACGCAGCTTTCGATTCCGGGCCAGGACTACTCGATCTCGAACGCTCCCCCGATTCCATTCGCGATTCCCGGGCGCGACAGCATTCAGATATGCGTTCGATTTGCTCCGCGCGCCGACGGCGTTCATTCCGATACGCTCACGATCGCAGCGGGTCCGCAGCGGACGCAGATCGCGCTCGTCGGCCGCCAGGTGCAGGCCGGACAGCCCTCGCTGGTGATCGAGCCCAGCGTGCGGGTTCGGATGGACTCCACGTTCGTCGGGCACATCAGCGCTCCGCAGACAATCATTCTCTTCAACGTCGGCGATGCGGACGACTCGCTCGCTCCGCAGCAGATCGTACTCGACGGACCGGACGCGGATCAGTTCACGGTGACGCCGGCCGCCATACCGGGACGCATCCTTCACGCGGACCATGCGGACACGCTTGCGGTGAACGTACGTTTCACGCCAAGCCGCCCCGGCCCGCAGATGACCGCCTTCCGGCTGCGTCACGCGGACGGAAGCCGGCCGCTGGTCTTGTCCCCCGGCATCGGAGGCGTGGGATTGCTCGCCGCAGCAACGGGCCTTCCCGATGCGATCACGATCGGCGACAGCGTGGAAGTTGGAACCACCGGCGAACAGGATTCCGCCTGGCAGTTGCGCAACGACGGGAACGTTCCGCTGGAGATCGACAGTGTGACGATTGCGGGAACGGATGCCGCGGCCTTCGCCGTGGAGGGGCCATCGGGATCGCTTCCGCCCGGCGCCGCGTTTCGGTACGACGTGAGCTTCTCTCCGGCAGCGGTGCGCACGTACAACGCGATCCTTGTTGCCAGCGGTCATTACATCGATCAGAACAGGCAGCCCAGGGCTGAACAGAAAAGCGCGAGCCTGACCGGCAGGGGCTTCGAACTTCCGCAGCCCGATCCGCGAGTGGTACTGGACCGGCCCCAGTACGACTTCGGCTGCGTGCCGCTGGGTGACACGTCCGCCACGATCGTGTTCCACATTTCGAACAACGGGACACGGGCCGTGACGCTGAAGGAATACCGGCTGCCCCCGGCGTTCGAGGGATTCGGCCCGCGCGCCGGTATCGTGATCGATGCGGGCGCAAGCTACACGGACTCGCTTCGCTGCGCTCCGAAGAATCCCAACCCTCCGGACATCGGCGGCGAGTTCAGAGTGGACGTGGACGGAGGCCAGGGCTCCCCCACGACCGCAACGCTCACAGCCCATGTAGGCCCGCCGCTCCGGCCGACGTTCGACGTCTCCGTGCTCACCTTCCCCGATGTTGCGCCGGGTGATACCTCCAAGGTGCCCGATACGGCAATCATCAGCAATCGATCCTGCCGCACGCTCCTGGTGACGTCGATCTCGGGACCGGCCACGCCGGCGTTCAGCGTCGTGCAGCCGCCGGCAGGATCCATCCCGATCCTCGCCAACGGCAACGGCTATCCGCTCGCCATCCTCTTCACACCGCCAACCGGTTCCTCCGGTGATCTGCTCGATACGATCGTTGTGCATGCGGCCAACGGATCGCGCGACACGCTCGCGCTCCGCGGCCGCGCTGACGGAGGCGGAACAGGCGTGCACGGCGCCCGCATCGTCTCGCTTCCGGGCGGACCTGTCGGATTCGATACGGTGATCGTGACGCTTGCGGACACATCGACGATTCGTCTGGTGAACCGGGGGGACACGGACGCGCAGATCATTGCGGACTCGCTCCGCTTTGCGGATGCCTCGGTGCAGGACTTCCAGCTGTTGAACAGGCCGTCCGGCAACCCAACGCTGCATGCCGGCGCTCCCGATACGCTGAGCCTCGCAGTGCGATTCGCTCCCGGCACAACCGGAGCCGTTCGCAACAAGCTGCACGTGCTCTTCTCCGACGGGAATCGCGGCACGCTGGATATTCCTCTCGAAGGCGCAGGCACTCCGGGCCCGGTGATCGTGCCGGGCACCGTGCAGGCGCCGGATGTCGTTGCGGGAACCGGTGCGCAGCTGGACAACATCTTCAAGATCGCGAACCCGGGTGCCAGGGGGATGACGCTCGAGCGGATAGAGCTTACCGGACCGGACTCCGCTGCCTTCAAGGTGACGCCGCAGCGGAACGCACTGGCCGCAGACGACTCGATCGAATGCTCCGTGCGTTTCGCTCCCGATGCGGTACGGGCGTACAGCGCCGGCGTGATTGCCCGCTTTACCAACGGCCTTTCCGCGGGCGCAACACTCAACGGCAATGGCATACAGCCCCCTCCTGCTGCCGAAGTGATCACGATCGACTCCGCCAGCGTGAATGTGAACGAGAAGTTCACGCTTGGTGTGAATGCCTATCCGCCGCTCGCGCCGTCAGCGGCGGCCACGGAACTCGATGTGAAGATCCACGTCGATCCCGACGCGCTCTTCCTGCATCGCGTGATACCTGCCGCCGGTGCAACGGACTCCGTCAGCTTCTCGAAGGATGGCGACACCATCGTCATCGTGCGCCGCGCATCTGCGCCGATGGCAGGCAATCCCTTGATCGAGCTGGAGATGGAGGGGCTGGTCACGGGCAAGGCGAAGAACACCGTGGGGCTCGTGCGCGTTGCCATGCCGAACAACGGAACCACGGCGATCGGCGAACTGCGTGATGGCCTTGTGGCGCTCAGCGGCTGCGAGATCGCTCACCCGGTATCGTTCAGCAGGCCCGTGGCGGCGAAGCTCGTCTACCCGTTGCCGGCGCGCGACAGAATCACCATTCGCTATCATGCCGCCCCCGGCTCCTATCCGACGATGGATATCATCAACGTCACCGGCATAACGGTCCGTTCCGAAACATTGCCCGCTGGCACCGGAGACGATCAGGAAGTGACGGTGGCTCTCGCCGGGCTTTCAGCCGGCATGTACTACGTGCGCCTGCGAACGGCAACCGTGCAGAGCGTGCTGCCGGTGCTCGTGACGGAGTGAGCGGTCGGTAGCAGTTAGTGGTCAGTTGTCAGTCGTTATTCGTCAGTTGTTAGTACCTTGCAAGGTTTTCTCCACTGACCACTGACCACTGACCACTGACCACTGACCACTGACCACTGACCACTGACTACTGACTCCCCACCGCAGACTCCTTCAACACCCCCAGCTCGCGCCCGACCGCGGTAAAGGCTGCGATGGCGCGATCGAGATGCTCCCGCTCATGCGCGGCCGATATCTGCACGCGGATGCGCGCCTGCCCCTTCGGCACCACCGGATAGAAGAACCCGATCACGTAGATCCCTTCCTCCAGCAGCCGCTCCGCGAACTTCTGAGCGAGCGGCGCATCGTACAGCATGATCGGCACGATCGGATGTTCGCCCGGCTTGATGTCGAAGCCGGCCGCCGTCATCTGCTGCCGGAAGTAGGCCGTACTCTCCTCCAGCCTGTCGCGCAGCGCGGTGGTCTCCGAGATCATGTCGATCACGGCGATGCTTGCCCCGACAACGCTTGGCGGCAGCGTGTTGGAGAAGAGATACGGGCGCGAACGCTGGCGCAGCATGTCGATGATCTCCCTTCGCCCGGTGGTGTATCCGCCGATGGCGCCTCCCAGCGCCTTTCCAAGCGTGCCGGTGATGATATCCACGCGGCCGACGGCGTTGCAGTACTCCACGGAGCCGCGCCCCGTTCTTCCCATGAATCCCGCTGCGTGGCATTCGTCCACCATCACCAGCGCGCCGTACCTGTCGGCGAGATCGCACACCTTGTCGATCGGCGCGATCACACCGTCCATGGAGAACACTCCGTCCGTGACGATGATCTTCTGCACCGCTCCGTCGGCATCCGCCTGCTTCAGCTGCTCCTCCAGATCTGCCATGTCCGCGTTCGCATAGCGATAGCGTTTCGCCTTGCAGAGACGCACGCCGTCGATGATCGACGCATGATTCAACGAGTCCGAGATGATGGCATCGTTCTCACCGAACAGCGGCTCGAACACTCCGCCGTTCGCATCGAAGCAGGCCGCATAGAGGATGGTGTCCTCCGTGCCGTGAAACGCAGCCAGCTTCACCTCCAGACTCTTGTGAAGATCCTGCGTGCCGCAGATGAATCGCACGGAGCTCATGCCGTAGCCGTGCGAATCCAGCGCCGCATGCGCGGCGGCGATCACCTTCGGATGCGAGGAGAGGCCGAGATAATTGTTGGCGCAGAAGTTGAGCACCGGGGCGTCGCTCCCCTGCACGGTGATCTCCGGGCCCTGTGGAGAAGTGATAACGCGCTCGCGCTTGTATAGCCCGGCTTCCTCGATGGCTGCCAGCTCCTTCTGAAGTGCAGGTCTGAACGTATCGAACATGGTTACGGCCTTGAATGTCTGAGGGAGAAGGAAATTGAGAGTCCGGCTCCGCGCACCGGTCTCTGCCGTGCGCACCGGAATGCCGATTGATGGAACGCTCGCGAAAGGCACGCGTCGCTCGCGGAGGACGCACTGCACGACACAATGATCCGCCGCCTGTTGCATCCGGCAGCCTCCGCGGAGATCCGCGCGGCGTTGCCGGGAACCTGCCTCCGCGGTATGAACACCCGCAGGCATCGGTGCAGGCGATCGGACGCCCAACGCCGCGACAACCTCGCGACGCCATACGTCCCGTGAATGCCGCATGCGGCACGCCTGAAACGGCCGGAGGCAGCAGGCCCCTGCGAACGGCTCCGAACTTACGAAACCTTCGGCGACCCACCGGCCATCGACAAATGCGGATGCCGCCGTCATCGCCCGTATAAGTGTTGCGCGGCGTGCCGCCGCCGCCGTAGTTTTTCGCCAATGGATCAAAACCTGACCGCCGACAGCCTGATACACGCCCGGTTCATGATCCCGGCGAACAGCGGCGAGACCATCTACTGCGACGCGCGTTTCCCGGGAATCGAGGGAGACGCGCTTCCTGTTATCATCTTCGCCCACGGCTTCAAGGGCTTCAAGAACTGGGGCTCCATCCCCTACATCTGCGAGTCGCTTGCGCGGCGCGGCTTCTACACCATCGCGATGAACTTCACGCACAACGGTGTGGAGGGGCATCGCCAGGACTTCACGCGGCTGGACAGATTCGAGGCCAACACGTTCACGCGCGAAGTGGAGGAACTGCAGGATGCGGTATCGGCCGTGAGCAACGGGGCGGTTCCCCTTTCGGTGCGCGCCTCGGAGAGGATCGGCATCATCGGACATTCGCGCGGCGGCGGGATATCGCTCCTCGAGGCGGCGGACGATCCGCGTGTCCGGGCGGTTGCGGTGTGGGCGTCGGTGGCGAGCTTCCATCGGTTCACGGAGCGCCAGATCGATATATGGCGGCGCGACGGATTCTTCGAATCGAAGAACATGCGCACCGGCCAGATGATGCGTCTCGGCTCCGACCTGCTCGCCGATCTCGAGATGAACTCCGATCAGCTGGACATCACCGCGGCCGCCGAGCGATTCGGGCGGCCGCTCCTGATACTGCACGGCGAACAGGATCTCTCCGTGCGCATCGAGGACGGAGAAGAGATCGCCTCGCATGCGCGGCCGGAACTGACGGAGTTCGTCAGGATACCCACCGCGAACCACACATTCGGCGCGGTACATCCGTTCGAGGGAACCAATCCGATTCTGGAGGATGCCATCTCCCGCACGGCCGGCTTCTTCCATCGCCATCTGTAGTCGCAACATTCGGACAGCACAGGCCGCCGTTTCCCCACGTCCAACGGCGGCACCATGTTTGCCAGCTCCAACAACCAACGTAGCCGACAGGCCAGTGACAACAACCAACTCCTCCTCCCTGCCCGCCAGCAGACCGATGGCCCGCGCGCTTGCAGCCGCATTGCTCGTGCTCGTGGCAACGGCCACCTCGATACGCGCCCAGTATCTCCCCGGCTATGTGATGCGCGGAGTCGATTCGGCGCTCGCCTCGATGGCCATGACCCGTGCGGACATGTCGATGCGCTGGGATGCAGCCGGCACCGATCCCCATCGGCTCTCGGTTATCAAGCGACTCTTCGGCGATCCGCTCGCCACCTTCTCCGTTGCCGATTCGCTGGCATCGATCTCCCTTTCCAACCGGAAGAACTACGGCGCGCTGTTCAACCATCTCGGCAAGCGCCTGGACTTCGGTGACAACGCGTTCGTGGTGCAGCATCCAGCCCTGAGCGACAACGAGATCAAGCTTTACAGCAAGGTGGATATCTCGAAGCTCGGCCTCCCGGATGCCTTCCTCCTTCGAAAGTTCCTGATGCTTGCTCTGGCAACCGATGCGTCGCTTACCAATGCGAAGGGATCGATCAAGGCGGAGCGGCTTACGCGCCTGATTGCCTACTGCGATTCGCTGATCCTGCAATCGGAGGATGATGCGAACGCAACGTTGCTGGAGATGAAGGAGTCCGAGCGGTACGGCCTGAAGCGAAGCAAGCAGTTCTTCAACGACGATGCAAACGGGCTGGACTACCAATCGCTGCTCGAACCGGGCGTGGGGCTCTTCTCCGTGGCGTTCGATCTGGCGCAGAACATGGCGCCGGAGGTTGCGCGTCTGAAGGATTCCATCAAGACCCAGATATGGCAGACACCGCTCGGCATTGTTGCGCTGGGCGGCCCGGGAGACGACATCTACACCGGCGATCTCTTCTGCGTGATCGATGTTGGCGGCAACGACATCTACAAACCGAAGCCGCACACGAAGAAGGATGCGGCGGACCGGCAGGTGACGTTGATCGTGGACTTCGACGGCAACGATACCTATATCGGTCAGGACTTCGCGTTCGGCGGCACGCTGTTCGGCGCATCGACGGTGATCGACATGAAGGGGGACGACAACTATACCGCCGGGAACTTCTCGCTGGGCTGCGGCTACTTCGGAACCGGCATTCTGTACGACGGCGGCGGCAGCGACCGCTATTCCGGCGGCACGGCCGTGGAGGGGGCAGGCATGTTCGGCATCGGGCTGCTGATCGATGCGCAGGGGAACGACACCTACCTCGCCCACTTCGAGTCGCAGGGCTTCGGATACACCCGCGGCGTTGGCGCCATCATCGAGCACGAAGGGAACGACCAGTACATCGCCTCCTCGCCCTACGTCGACTATCTCCGCTACGCCGATCACTTCGAGACATTCTGCCAGGGGGCGGCGCTGGGGGCGAGGCCGGTGGCATCGGCCGGCATCGGCTATATCGCGGAAGGCTCCGGCAACGACACATACGTTGCAGACATCTTCGGCCAGGGAACCGGCTACTGGTACGGGCTTGGAGCGATTGTCGATTACGGCGGCAACGACTCCTACAGCGCCTATCAGTACGCCCAGGGGGCCGGCGTCCACCTTGCCTTCGGCGTATTGATCGACACCTCCGGCGACGACAACTACGTATCGCACGGCGTATCACAGGGATGCGGACACGATGTCGGCTTCGGCGGCTTCTACGATGCCAAGGGGGACGACAATTACGTTGTGGAATCGCTGTCGCAGGGAGGCGGCAATGCGGACGCCATCTCGCTGTTCGTCGATGGCGGCGGCACCGACGGGTATCTGGCCCGCGTCAACAACACGATGGGCTACAGCGATCTTCGCAACGACTATGGGATGATCGGCATCTTCCTCGATCTCGAGGGAAAGGATTACTACGGGTCGATTCGCGGAGGGAACGACAGCCTCTGGAACGGCAGCTTCTACGGCGCCGGCCTGGACGCGAACCTGCGCCCGAAGAGCCAGGATGCGCCAAGCACCGGCCCGGCCGAAGTGAAGAAGACGAAGGAGGAGATCGGCGCGGAACTGGCGAAGGATATCCCCACGCTCTTCATTCAGGCCTCCGCCGCTCCGCAGAAGTTCCAGTACCTGGTGGATACCGCGCGGTGGCGTCTGGTGGAGCGTGCCGATGAATCGATCCCCTATCTCCTCGGCATGATGAACACGGAGCTGCCGCGCGAGCGCCTTGCGCTCGATATCATATTTCCGCGCATCGGCAAGCGGATGTTGAAGCCGCTGATGGACACCGTTGCGATGGGCGCTCCGGAACGGGTTGGCCGCGCCCTGTACTCCCTCGGGGAGATACGGGATACCACGGCTGCAGAGGTGATCGGCAGGAAGCTGGTGGACCCGAAGGCAACCTGGCGCATGCGCGCCGCGGCCGGCCAGGCGCTGCTGAAGATCAAGGCGCACTCCGCAAAACCGTATCTGCAGACGGCGCTGCACGACACCGTGGAGCTGGTTCGCGGCTACGCCGCGCGCGCCATGGTTCTGGTTGCGGACTCCACAGAACTCGAACAGATCATGTCCGCCCTGAACGACCGCAGCCAGGTGGTCCGGTACCAGGTGCAGATGGCATTGCAGAATCGTGGCGTGGACAGCGCGGACGTAAGCAGGGCCATCGTTCATTCCATGCTGGAGAATCAGAGCGGCTTCTCCTTCACCCTGCTCTATCAGCTTGCTCTCACCATGCACGACTCCACCGGGCGAACGCAGCTGCTCTCCGGACTGCTTGCGAATTCGTCCCCCACGATTCGTGCGAAGGCCGTGCGCCTGGCGCTAACCTGGGGCGATCCCGATCTGCTGGACGTTGCACGCGCGCTGAGGAAGAACGAGAAGAACTCGATGGTGCTGTTCGAACTGAACAAGATTCCCGAGAGCGCAAAGAAGAAGAAGAAAGGCAGGCACCACTGAGCGCGGCACGATGGTGGTTCCCCTGCCCGGCACTGCGGTTCGGATGCGCCCGCAGGCCGGCACATCCCAACGGGCGGCCGGGCGAACGGGCGGCCGTGCTAACGTGCAAAGGGCGCGAGGGGCGGGACGGCCTGCAGATACCGGCTGCCGCGTGCAGCGTTGAACGGATGAGCGAGGCCGGCTCCCGCCGCGCAGGCTGCCGCCGCGCAGACTACCGCCGCGCAGACTACCGCCGCGCAGGCTACCCCCGGCCGCTGGTCCCCGCCAGCTCCGCTGCGCGAGCCAGTGCTCCCTCGAGCGTGCCGTGAACGTTCTCATTGCCGATCTCTTCATCCAGGCCGGCCTTCTCCAGTGCCGTGAGCGGCTGGGCGTGTATCTCGGCAAGCACGAGCTGTCCGCCGCGCTTGCGCATCTGCTCCCACGCGTCGCGCAGCGCATGCAGGCCCGTAGCGTCCAGCGCCGGCACATTGCGCATCCGTATCACGCGCACGATAGGCCCGGATTCCACAACGTTCATGGCTTCGGCGAACTTGTAGGCGGCTCCGAAGAAGAGCGGCCCGTTGATTTCGTAGATCTCCACGCCGGGCATCTGGAGCGCCGCCACGGCCTGCGACTCATCGTCGCCATCATCGTCGTTCAGCTCCCGCGTGATCACGCCGACGTTCGTCACCATGGCCATTCGCCGCATGAACAGAAGGATCGACAATACCATCCCGACCTCGATCGCCACCGTGAGGTCGATCGCCACCGTGAGGACGAATGTCAGGATGAAGACGATGGCATCGCTGAGCGGACTCTTGATCATTGCCCGGAAGGACCGCCACTCGCTCATGTTGTAGGCCACCACCACGAGTATCGCAGCGAGACAGGGGAGCGGAATCAGTGTTGCCCACTTACCGAGGAGCAGCATGAACAGCAGGAGAACAATCGCGTGCACGATCCCCGAAATCGGTGTACGGCCGCCGTTCCGGATGTTGGTCGCCGTGCGGGCAATCGCCCCGGTGGCCGGTATGCCGCCGAAGAGCGGCGTTGCGATGTTCGCAATCCCCTGCGCTATCAACTCCGTGTTGGAGCGATGTTTGCCACCGATCATGCCGTCGGCCACGACTGCCGAGAGAAGCGACTCGATGGCGGCGAGGAGCGCAATGGTAAGTGCCGGGCCGAACAACGTCTTGATCGTGGCCAGATCGATCTGCGGAATGGAGGGAGCCGGGATCGACGAGGGAATCGCTCCGAATCGTGATCCGATGGTTTCCACGTGAAGGGAGAACAGCTGCACCACGGCGGTGGCAGCGAGCAGGGCAATCAGCGGGGCGGGTACGCGGCGCGATATGCGCGGCCAGAACACGATGATCAGGAGCGACCCGACGGCCACCGCAAGGGCTTCCCAGTTGACCGACGAGAGATGAAGGAAATATTCCCGCCACTTGTCGAAGAACTCCGATGGGACCGGCCCCATCTGCAGGCCCAGAAAATCCTTGATCTGCGAGGAGAAGATCACGACCGCGATGCCGCTCGTGAACCCGACGATCACCGGATGCGGAATGAACTTGATCAATGCCCCCAGCCGCGCAACGCCCATGATCACCAGCAGGATGCCGGCCATGATGGTGGCGATCGCGAGGCCGCCCTCGCCATACTGGCGGACGATACCGTAGATGATCACCACGAACGCGCCGGTCGGTCCTCCGATCTGCACCCTGCTCCCTCCGAGCGCCGAGATCAGGAAGCCGGCAATCACGGCGGTGATCAATCCTTTCTCCGGCGAGACACCGCTGGCAATGGCGAACGCTATCGCAAGCGGCAATGCTACGATACCGACGATGACGCCGGCACCGATGTCACGAAGGAACTGGCCACGATTGTAGTCGCGGAGTGTGGTAATCAGCTTTGGTCTGAACATGGGGAGAATGTGTCAGCTGGCATTGACGGTTGTCGACGTCCGGGGGCGTGGTCGTTGCCGCACCTTCGGCTGCGATCGAGAATGCGGACGTGTCCGCCGCATCGAAACGTTCGGCACCGCGCACGGCATCGCATGTCAGTTGGCGGCGGCGCCTGCATTGACCAGCGCGTCGAGATCTGCAAGCAGGCTCTCCAGACGAGCGGCCTGCTCCACGCCGTCGAACTCCCGCACCGCCTGTGCAGCAACGAAGCTCTGCCCCGGCAGCGCCCCCCGCTCGGCAACGATGGCGCGCACCCGCGGCAGGAAGACGAACTGCAGCCACTGCGTAAAGGCCATCGTATCCATGGCAAACGCCGCCCTGAACTGGTATGCCTCCGGCGGAAGCGCCTCGTGCTGCCACATGCGGGCATGCCGCATCTCCGCCTCGATCGCCTCGGCGAGCTGCAGCAGCCTGTCGTAGATATCGGATCTGTTCGCGGGCATGGATGGTGTATAGTGTACGCACTTGCTCACGTTTCTGCAACCTCGCGCGAGGAAGAACGCCGGCACGGCCCCGCATCGGTGCAGCCGCGCGCTCCGCGTCTCCCGGTCGATACATGCGTACTCGCGTTCCTCACCGGTTGACCGCAGACGCCGGGCCTCGCAACAGCCAACCCCGGAAGGGCCGTCCTGCAAGGGCTGCAGGGGATGCCGCTTCGCTGCACAATCGCTCCCGGTGATGAAAGTCCGTGAGAGAACCGGGTCGATCCCGAACATCCGCAGGAGCCGGTGCGCACTCTGCAACAAGGGTGTCAAACGGTGACTCCGCTCCCGCGCCGAAGCGCCGGGTGGTTGCACGCCCGGCCGCTCCCCACGGCATCTCCCGAAAACACAACCGTCCCCACGCGGCGTTCGCAGACGTTGCCGGCATCCGCCTTCCCCAGGCACTTGCGGATCACCGGCGCGTCTCACGTCCGAGCGTGGGGACGGCCTCATTCACAACGTGGTTGTCCGTTCACATCATATCAGATCATCATCGTCAGTGGTCAGTTGTCGGTAGTCAGTGGATTGACTACCGGCAACCGACTCTCCCTGCGCATTCTTCCTCTCTCTTCTCCCCAACTCCATCACGTGGTGGTGTGGCGATCGCGCTGGGCGCGACCGCGTTCGTCCCCAGACGAAATTTTCTCCCGGTGCAAGCCGCCGCGTGGGTCCGCATCGTCGCCGCCGAGGCGGGCGCCGCACTGGGTACAGAAGAACGCCACCGGCTGCAGTACCGCAGCACCGCATTGCCGGCACAGCCTGCGAAGGGGCGCACCGCAGCAGGCGCAGTACTTGTCGTCCCGGTAGCCGAATGCCAGACAGGCGCCGCAGCGCAGAGGCGTTTCATCGGTATCGTCGGCCGGTCTACCGGCGCTCGAATCGGGCTCGGTCTTTGAATGATTGCTCATGATATCTCTCGCATTGCGATCTCTCCGATACGCCCTGCGGGGTATGAGAGTTCATCACAGAAGCGATTTCAATATATTCCGAGCGATTATCTCCCTACCCCGAAGCGATTATCGGCCGGTGAACCGAAGGAATTCCTCCCCCAGATGCAGCGTTCGCAGATCGATTTCCTGAACCACGGGCTTCTCCCCTTCGTTGGCCGCAGCGAGGAGGCGGAACGCATTGCACGATTCTGGGGCGAGACGTCGGACTCTCCCGGGCTCCGTGCCATGATCATCTCCGGTGAGGCCGGCATCGGCAAGAGCCGGCTGATCGAGGAGATCACGCCTCGCATCGCCAATGCCGGCGGCACGGTAATCCAGACGAAGCTCTATCCCGACGCCGGCACGTCGATCGCACCGCTGCTGGCGCGGGCGCTGACCCGTTCGGCAACTGCCGGCCACCTGCTCAAGTCGGAGCCGGAGGAGACGATGGGAAGCGTTGCCGCCGCCCTGCTCCGTATCTCCAGCCTCCGCCCTACGCTCGTGATCGTGGAGGATCTGCATCTGCTCCCGCCGGACGCCGTTCCGGACTTCGCCGCCATTCTGGATCGCCTTGCCGATGAGCCGCTCTCGCTGCTCGCCACCGCGCGCCCCGTGGAGACGCCCGCACGCGCGGTGCTGGAGCGCTATCTGGTTGAGGAGATCACGCTGCACGGACTCTCCGGGACTGAGATCGCTCTGCTCTGCCGGTCCATCTTCGGCGAGCAGGTACGCGAGGAGATCGTGCAGACACTGCGCGAACGCACCACGGGCAATTCGCTTGCGCTCCGCTCGGCGCTGCGCGGCGCGCTGCGTACGGGCTCCCCGGGGGCCGGACCGCGCAACGGCTCCGGCGTCATGATCGATCAGAACGCCTTCGTGCGCGCGCTGGAACGGAATGTGCGCCTCCTCTCGGAGGGAATGGTGACGCATCTCACCGAACGTGAGAGGGAAGCGGCCGAACGGCTTGCGATGCTCGGCGAGGTGTTCGCGCGCGAGACGGCACAGGAGGCGCTGGCCGAGGCGGAGACCATGCTGGAGGTGCTGACATTCAAGGGGATCATCACCACGAGCGCCTCCCCTCCGCTGCCGATCACGGACACGCAGAGCAAGAGCGCTCCGCTTGCATTCACGCATTCACTGCTCCACCGGCACTTCGCGGACCGCGGACGATTCGACGCGGACATGATGGTGCGCATTCTCGCAGCCAGGTATCCGCTCTACTCCCTTATCCCGTTCCCGTTGCTGGAGACGCGCGCCCACGAAGTAACGGCCCACCCGGAGGAGATCGCGCTGGCCATCGAGCGCATCTTCACCATCACGGCGGTGCTCGACCGAAGCTCCAACTGGAACCGGACTGCCACGGTGATGAACGTACCGGACGCACTGGCCGAACAGACGGCGGATCGCTGGCCGGAGGAACGCCGCAGGGAGCTGCAGGCGCTCATCATCATCAACCATCTCACCATCCAGCGGCGCCTGCGCCGGGGCAACTACGGCGAACTGGTGCAGCGGTTGATGGCGCTCACGGAGAATCCGCGGAACAGCGGGTGGGGCCTGCTGCGCCTGCGCGCAATCGTCTATCGCCGCCGCCAGTTGAAGCGTGTCGATCCCGCAGCCTGCCTCAAGGCATGGAGCGAGGTGGAATCGATTGCCAACGAGTTCCCGGAACTCCGCAACACACGGCCCTACATCAGCCATCTGCGGGAGTCCGCGGAGGCCGCCAAGATTCTCAATCTCCCGGCGCGGCTGCGCGAGGTGGAGGCATTGTTCCGCGCATTCCTGGATGACCCCGCAACCACGGAGGCCATACGCTTTCAGGCGTGGCTCACGGTCACCCCCTTCTTCCTCAACATCGCCGAATCGTCGGTGGAGCTTGCTGCGCGGCTGCGCGAGCTGTCGGAGCTGGAGGCGGTGGCCGCGCGCGAGGATACGGTGCTCGCCATCTGCAAACAGGAGCGCCTGTTCCAATCGGGCCTGTTCGACCGCTGCATCGCGTTCCACGAGGAGACGCTGCCGGTATACCGGGAGCTGGGGATGCAGATGGAAATCTTCAGCAGCACCATCATGCGCATCTTCTCGGAGATGGTGATCGGCGGAACCGCGGCGCTTGCCGACGATCAGATCGATGCATTGATCGAGATGATACCGGAGATCGCGAGACAGCAGGCGAAGAGCATCATCGGCCCGCACTTCGCCGGCGCCGCGCTCCTGCTCGGCGACTGGGAACGTGCACGGCGTTATCAGATGCTGTTCGGCAAGGAGGCTCCGTTGCTGGCCGACCGCCAGATCCTTCTCGAGGTGATCACTGCGGATATCGATTCGCTGCGCGAGACGATGGAGCGTGGAGCGCAGGAGATCGCGCACTTCAGGGCACCGCTGGCGCTGCTGATGGATCCCGCTGCCGACCTCGAGCCGGCCCGGCAGACGGTTCGGACGCTGCTCGCACGCGAGCTGCTGATGGGGGACGATCTGATCCATCACCGTGCGATGATCGAGCTTGTCGACGCAATCGATCTGGAACATCCGGGCCTGCGCTTCGGCGCCTCCGTGGAGCAGTCCGTTCACGACAGCGTGATCGCGATGCTGGAATGGTTGAACCACCGGTCGCTGCCGGCGGTGATGCGCGTGATCGTGGATCGCTTCGAACAGATCCTCACGAAGGCGGAGGTCAGAACGTGGCGTGCCGCCGTTGCGGCGCTCTCACGCCGGCGCGAGGAGGAGCGTGCGAGTTCGGCCGTTGAACAGCCGCTGCACGTGTCGCTCCTCGGCACCATCACCGTGCAGGCAGCGGGCCAGGAGGAACCGGCACGCGTACGCGGCACGCAGCTCTGCACAATGCTTGGCCTGATGGCCGCCGATCACATGCTTGCAAAGCCCCTCTCTGCGAACGAGTTCGCATCCATCGTGTTCGGTTCCGAGCGCGACCCGGACAGTGTGCGCAAGTCCATGAACTTCGCCGTGTTCCGCCTGCGCGAACTGCTGAGCCCCGAAGCGATCTCCACTGCCGGTGAAACGCCGGTGCTGGATCTGGCGCACGTGGATGTGGATCTGATACGCGCCCACCGCCATCTCACAACCGCAACGGAGGCGATGCGTGAGGGGGCATTGGTGCGCGCCCTGCCGGAACTGGTGGCCGCGCTGGCGATATGCGGCGGCAGAGTCCCCTTCCCGACCCTGTACGACGAGTTCTTCGAGGCCGTGCGCGAGGACTTCGAGAGCGAGCTCCGCTCGACAACCATCAGGCTTGCCCGCGCTCTGCAGCGCGAGGGAGACGGAGCCGCCGCCGAAGAGGTGCTGCGCCTGGCGTTCGCGGCAATGCCGGATGACGAAGAGATCGCCGAGCTGCTGCAGGATGCGCTCGTCTCGCTTGGCAAGCGCACGGAGGCCCGCCGCATCGGCATGCGGGCGGAGATGGAGGGGATGAGTTAGTGGCCGGTGGTCAGTGGTTAGTGATCAGTCGTTTGTTGTCAGTAGTTAGTGGTCGGTTGTCAGTCGTTAGTTGTCCCGCTCGCTGGTCGGCCGTTGTACTGCCGATCACTCAACGTCCTCACCACACCCGCCGCTCGAGGCCAACACGCAAGGATCGCCACGGCTTCGCTGCGCTCGCATCGCGACCACCACAGGTGAATCATTGCGGACGAATGCCCCGGCCCGGTCGCGGTTGATCTCGCGATGGCGCAAGGCCGCGACACGAATGACGAGCGACTACCAACCACTGACTACCGACTACCGACGAATCATCACTGATTACGCCCCAACCAGGCTGGCCTCGTGCGCCTCCAGCATCACGCCGCTGAGCGCCGTGTATGCGGCCGTCCAGGCCTCCGCGGCCGCCGGCGTGTATGCGTCGCCAAGCCCGGTCTCCAGCGTCCAGAGAAGCGCCGCGCCAACGGTATTGTAATCCTCCGGGCGAACATGGTACGCCACGTGGCGCGCGCCGAGATTTGCAACAGCCGGCCGAAGCGCGTCGAAACGGTCCAGCCCGGCAACCACCATTGCCAGCATCGCCATCAATTTCCGTCCCTGCTCCTTCATGTCGGCACCCTTGAACAGCGGCGCAAGATTCGGATCGAGCTCGAAGAGCTTTCCGTAGAAGAGTCCGGCCGCCGTCTCCGCGATCGGCGACACCATTGCGAACGTCTCGCGAACCAGATTCACCTGTTCAGCATTCATCGTCCTGATATCCTTCCTTTCCTGTTGATGGAGTTTCTTCCGATGCCGGTCCGCCGGCATAATGCCGGCCGATCAGTTGAAGGAACAAGATAGATTCAACGATTATCGGACAGGGCGGAATCGGTTTCCGCCCGGCGCCGAATCGATTGTCCGCGTGACGCCGGATCGAGTGCCTGCGTGATGCCGGATCGAGTGCCCGGCCGCGGTGTGTTCGTGCACGTGCGGCGGCGACGCCGCGAAGGCAGGCAAGCGGCTCAATGCGGAACGGGGATACCTGCGCACCGGCGCGGGCATCCCCGTAGTATTTGCTGCTGGTTGGTCTCCGCGGGTTCAGCCGGCGGCGATACGATCCATCTCCGCGAGCGCGTCCTTGGTGAACTTGTCGGCAAGGGCCTTGTCCGACGTAAGCTTCCCGACCCATTCGCCGGAGATCTGGCTCCACTGCTGCGGCGTGACGTTGTAGGTATCGAACATCGTCTGCTCCCCCTTCTTCATCACCGTGGCATACATCGTCACGTACTGTTCGTAGGCAATCTCCGGCGGCGGCGGAGCGAACTGCTTCATCGCGGCCTGATGCAGCGGATAGTAGGCCATCACAACGGCGCTGGCCGTTGACGGATCGTACATCCGCGCATTCCATCCATTCATTGCGGCCTCCCACGTAGCGCGATCCACGCCATTCGCTGCCGCGATCTGCGCGCACACTTCCAGATCGCCGCCGCAGTTCGACATCTTCGCGCTCAACTCGGCATACTGTTCGAGCGAGATTCCGGCTATCGGTTCCAATGGGTCCACTGTCTCCTCCGTCTGAATATTGGTTGATTGAACCATGCCCACGCGTCATCATCTCCGTTTCCCCGCTCCATTACTCACTGATCAATCTACGTGCGCCGATTATCTCTCGGCTGCGATCCGATTACAATACATCCGCGTTCCCGGAGTGCCCGCTGCGAAGGTGCACAATACAATGCCCGGCGCTCCAGTCGTGATGCCCGGCGCGCAGCAATGCGGCGGGCACGCTGCGGCAACATAAAGGCGCCCGCGGCACCAGCCATCGCTGGCAGGGTACGCGGGCGCCCCCATCATACGTCAGTCCCTTCTCTCTCATTGTGGGACGTGCAATCTCCTCCTTGCACAATCTTCATTGGCCTCGCCTCCATGCAGTGACCGGAAGCGCCGGCCGATTTCCCATCGACCATGATCGTGAGAAACAATGCGTTCAATCTACTGGCGACTGATTACAGTTTCCGCCGGCCACAATTTCAGTTTGCCGATCGGCTCCTTTTCATCATCATCGAATGATGGGCCGGCCGTATTCAACAGGGTAGATCACGCCGCAGCGTAGAGGCTCCGGCGAAGAAACGCCCCGAAGGTTGCGACGTCCTTCGGGGCGTTCGATGCGCCTGCCCGCCTCGGTGGTCTGCAACGGCTCCGCCGAGAGCAGGGCTCGCTCTATCGTCCCACCACGGAGACTACCGTGGCGTACGGAGTTGTTCCCGGTGCGGAGATGTTGACGATATACCTGCCGCTCGCCCATCCAGCCGTGTTGATCACGTGCAGCGCCGAGCCGGCCTCGTAGACCGCCGTGTTGCCGTAGACCGTGTTGCCGAGGATGTCGCTTACCGTCACGGTCACCGGCAGGGCAACCGGCAGCTCGAACCGCACGTTCATCGGCGCGCCGGCGGTTACCGGGTTCGGATAGAAGCGTGCGGTATGCTCGTTGAGACTGATTGTGGATGGTGACTCCACACCGGCAACGCCATCGTTGGTTCCGCCGTCTCCGTGCCGCGCCATCGGAGCGAAGCAGAGCTGATTGAAGATGTTCAGAAGGACGCGCGCCGATGCGCGGCCGCAGCCCTGCGTGAGCGGAGCGTTCACCACGTCGATACAGTGCTGGCTGAACTGCGCGGCCGCATCGCTGAAGACGATGGCGGTTTCGTTGCAGCCGCTCAGCTTGTTGGTGCGGGTCTTGATCAGATAGAGCTGTTGCGGATCGGCTCCGATCAGCGATGCGCTCTGTGTATATCCGCAGATGATATAGCCCGGGGTCTCGCTGCTGCTCGCGTTCGTGGCGATGTTGACGGACCATCCCTCATCGAAACCGTTGCCGCCGTAGGCCTCCGTGCCGGTAACGAGGCTGCATCCGCTGAACTCTGCGAGATAGACGTTGTTGCCGGTGACGGTGCCGCCGCCGAGCCCCGTGGTGCCGGTGACGATCAGATTGCCCGGCGTCATCCCGGCAGGCGCGCCGGCCGGCACTTCACGCACGCAGCGCGCGCCGTCGATACCGTTGGCATTGTCGCCGAAGTAGCGCTCGCAGATCGGAGTTCCGCAGGGATCGCCCTGCAGCCGCATCAGGAAGCTCTCCGGGCCGGCATTCGGCGCCGGGCGCGAGTCGCTGTATCCAACCACGGCAAGCGTCCCCGCGGACGCACCCACGCGGAGCTGGCGGACGGAGCGAGCCTCCTCGTTCCTCCCCGCACCGAACACCGCGATGTTCTGAGGCGCCGCACCGTCCAGACCGTTCTGGCCGCTGACGCGCGCCACCAGCGCATCGTAGTTGCCGGCACCGGTGGTATTGGTTGCGCCGACCGCAACGATGTCCGGGGCCACGTTCGGCGGAGAGTTGAGCGGCGCCTCCGCAACGCCGAGGAAATACTCGTCCACGCTCGCCGTGCCGCCGTACTGACGGCCCCAGATGATGCCGAGCCCGGACGTGACGCGCACGATGTAGCCGTCGCGGCCGGTGCCCGACGCATTCGTTGTGGAGCCGACGGCGATCAGATCGCCGGCATGCGTGGTGACGTTGTCCCCACCGGTTGCCTCCACGATATCGTAGAACACCTCGTCGCGGCCGGAGCCGTACGTAAATGCCACGGCTGCGCCCGTTGTGATATCCACGCGCATGATGAAGCCGTCGCGCGAGACGACGCACGATCCACCAAGGTTCTGCGTTACGCCGCACACGTAGATCACGTTCGGGTTCAGCGCGCTGAGAACCACGCTGGTTGCCGAATCGTTGCCGCCGATGTTGTACGTCCCGGACCACAGGTTCGTGCCGTTCGGATTCGTTCGCACGATATAGATATCGGACGTGCTGCACGCTCCGGTCGGCGCGATGAACGTCTCTCCAACGGCGATGTATCCGCCGCCCGGCAACTGCAGCACGCCTCCGCGTCCCGCCTCACGGCATGAACTGGAGCCGTGCACATCCTGGAACGCCTGCCCGTGCAACTCCCCGGCCGCAGCCGCGAAGCCAATGGTTACCGCCAGCAGAAGCACGGTTCTGTGTGCGATGCGATGCATGCCTGCATACATGTTCTTTCCTCTCCTGAATTGCAATGAGTATGATCCGGTCAATGCACGGCCAACGCGATGCATGCAGACGGGGAACGACAGAATTTTCCCGTTGCACGGCACAACGCATGGCGATGCCTCGCCGTCGTTATGGTTTGTTGATCCGAGTGTTTATGAACCAGGTTGTGGTTCCAGCAACATCACCCCCGCAGACCTCCGGCGGTTCCGCCCTTGCCGATGCACCATGCGGCACACCTGCGTTCAACGAGTTCGCCAATCGATCCGAATGGCCGTGCTCCGACAAGTGGTTTGTGAGCCGGTCGCACGAACCCGCGTAGCGGCGCGGCGTCGAGCGGGTGCACACGGCCGGCTGCGCTCGGACAAAGCGATCCGGCACAAACAAGATTGTCGGACAAAGCCTGGCATTTCAACGGACGTGGGGGCATGGCACTGGCGCTGGGGACGCCACGCGTAACAAGCAACGCTGCAAGGGGTTATGTTCATCCTCACAATGTTGATGTTCGTTGTACAATGTACAGTGCAGCGCTTACACTTGGCCGCCCGGCACTTGCAGTCGTGCCGGAGTGTGCTTACAGTTGGTGGTCAGTGGTCAGTGGTCAGTGGTCAGTGGTCAGTGGTCAGTGGTCAGTGGTCAGTGGAAAATGCATCAGCGACTGACTACGAACTACTGACAACTGACCATCAACAACCGACTACTCTCTTTTATCATGGACGTTCGCCCGTAAAGCCGGATATTCGATTCGGGATCCGCACTGCGCCGCCAATCCGGAACGCACGACGAGAATCAGGCGAGCATCGAATCAATTGTCGCATGGAAACGCTACGCGCCGTTACACAGAACGCCGCTCTGCCGTTTATGGGCAGGGACTCGGAGTTGCAGAACCTGGTGGACCTGTGGCGAGCCACGGATGATGCGCCGGGCATGCTTGCTCTGTTGCTGAGCGGAGAGGCGGGGATCGGCAAGAGCCGGCTGATGGAGGAGCTCGCCCGGCGTGTTTCGCTGCTGCGCGGCTCCGTGATACAGGTGAAGCTCTATCCGGAGTCATCCACATCGCTCGTGGAGCCGTTCGTTCATGCGCTCTGGCAGCTCTCGCTCAACCTCCCTGCCGCGCGCATCGCGGATGACCGGACCATCGACGCCGTGGCGCATGCAATCGGTCGCGTTGCGCGTGTCCGTCGCACACTCGTGGTGATCGAGGACGTGCACCTGCTCGCGGCGGAGAACAGGGCGGATACGCAGCGGCTGCTCTCACGGCTGGTGGAGGAACAGATCCTCTGCATCCTCACGGCACGGCCGGTGGAGCTTCAGATTGCGCCGGTTGTGGATGATGTGATCACGCATCGCATGACGCTGCGTGGCCTGACCGCGGAACAGATCCACGCGATGATCGCGAACATGGGGCACATCACCAGCCCTGCGCTTGCGCGGGAACTGCACGCGGTTACCACGGGCAATCCGCTTGCGCTTCGTTCGGCGCTCCGCAGCGCTCTCCGCTTCGGCTTGTTCGATGCCGCCGAAGCAGGCGACAACCCGGGCGGCGATGTTGCGATCGAGCAGATGATCGGTCCCGCGATGAAGATCCTTTCCGAGGGAATGATCGCGCACCTGCTTCCCGAGGAACGCATCGCCGCGGAACGGCTGGCAGTGCTCGGAGAGGTGTTCGCCCACGAGACGGCCGCGGCAATCGTGGACGAGGCGGATCTGCTTCGCCTGATCACCAAGGGAATCATCGCACATACCGACACTCCGGTTGCGGCACTCGGACGGATTCGCAGCACGGACCCGCTCCTCGCCTATACTCACACGCTCCTGCATCACTACTTCATCGACCGCGCCGATGTGGATGCGGATCTTCTGGTACGCGTGATCGGCACGGGGCTCCCGCTCTACTCCACCCAGCCGTTTCTACTCCTGGAGGAAAGCCGCGCCGATCTCGGTCCCGTCAACGAACTGATCGTTGATGCGATCGAGAGAGCGGTGGACATCGCGAACCTGCTGGACGCAACCGCGGACTGGCGCAAGGCCCAGCGCATCGCGGCCTGCGCCGCGCGCATTCTGCGCGTTCCGGCTTCAACGGCCGGCGATCCCGGGGAGCGAGCGCTCCGCATCAAGGTGCTCGGCTGCCAGCTCCGGCTTCAACGCCGCAACGTGTTCACCGAGCTGTTCAGCCGTCAGTTGAACGAGCTACTGGAGCTGACGGCGAACCCGGCAACGCCTGTGGAGGGAGCGGACAGAATTCACGCGCTGGCGTTCGTCTACCGGCAGCGCGATCCGGCACGAGGTGAAAGCGCGATGTCGCCCGAGACATGGGACGAGGTGCAACATATCGTGGAGCGATGGAGCGACGTTCGCTACCACACGAGCCACGTGCTCTATCTGCGCGATGTCGCATACATCGCCGAGGGGCTGTCCGACGTTCGTACGCTGCGCCTGGTGGAGAATCGATGGAAGGAGATCAGGGAAGGGGTGCTGTTGGACGACGAGCGGCGGCAGATCATTCTGAACGACATGGCAGGCTGCATGCTGCAGTTGTTCGAGACGCCGGAGGAGGTTGCCCAGCGGCACCGTGCGGTCAATGCACTGATCGCGGAAGAGGATCGCATCACATCCGGCACTCGGATGCACATCGTGAACTTCATGGCGGAGATCGGGCGGCTGAACGAGATTCGCGAGCAGACGCTGGTGGCCGCCCGTAAGCTGGAGGAGATGGGGCTTCCCGGTATGGCAACCAATTGCCGGTTGCTGTACCTGATTGGCGACGTTGCCGCCGGCGCCGAAATGAACGAAGTCCGCGCGGCACTGGAGGCGCTTATCCAGCA
Source organism: Bacteroidota bacterium (assembly GCA_018266795.1). Classification (GTDB taxonomy): domain Bacteria; phylum Bacteroidota; class Ignavibacteria; order OLB7; family OLB7; genus JAFDZV01. The sequence goes on from JAFDZV010000040.1 coordinate 31,127, forward strand.
CAGCCCCGAGCACCTGCGCCAGGTGTTCCGTTCCAACTGCGACGATGAGCTGGCGCTTGCCGCGTTGCTGCGCGGCGAATATCGCTGGATAGGCGAGCACCGCGTGCGCATGCCGGACACTCCGTTCTCCGCGGGAGCACGCATCGTCAACCTGTTCCTCCTTCTCGCCAACGAGGAACCCGCGGAGCGTATTCTCGCAATGGCCGGGAACCTGGAGAAGGACGGCTTTGCCGAAGATGATGTCACGACCTTCCTGGCCGATGTGCTGGATCCCGCGTCCACCATGGAACGGGCCGCGGCCGCGGTTCGGGAACGCTGCCTGCGCATGCGTCTGCGGATGCGCCACATGCTGGACCCGTTGATCGTTCTCCACGCCGCGAACATCGCCATGCGCGAGCGCGGATGGGACCTCGCCGCCGCCGCAACTCTGGAGATCGGCTCCATGGTGGAATCGATCGGCGCCTGGTTCATCGAACGCGGACTGTATGCATACGTCGGACCGCTCCTGAACTACGGCGCCGGGCACGTGGATGGATCGACGCTCGAGCGATGGAGCGAGTGGTCCAGCAAACGTCCGCACGTGCAGACCGAACCGCAGGAACGGAATGCCGAATCGGTCGTGAAGCTCTCGATGTTCGGAACGATCGAGGTGAAGCCGCCGGACAGTGAGGCGGTGCGGCCGCGAGGCGCGCGCATCAGGACCCTGCTCGGCGTGCTGGTGGCCGATCGCATGTTGAAGAAGCCGCTGACACCGCGCGAGTTTCAGGCGTGGGCTGCAGGTGAGGAACGCGATCCGGATGGCGCGCGGAACACGATCAACGTAAGCGTGCATCGCCTTCGCGATCTGCTACACCATGATGCCATCGATACTCGCGGCGGCAAGCCGCAGCTGGATACCCTGCGCGTGCAGGTGGACCTGCTGGATGCACACACGGCAATGAACGCGGCGGACGAGGCGATGCGCGAGGGACTTCTTCCGCGTGCCAACGAATCGCTGCTGGAGGCGCTCCGCATCGCCAACGGCGAGATCCCCTTCCCCGGCCTGTACGATGAGCTGTTCGAGGGCTTGCGCGAGGAGTTCGAGACGCGCATCCGATCGCTGGTGCTGCGCCTGGCAACGCAGTTGGAACACGCAGGCGATACCAGCGGCGCGGAGGAACTTCTGCGGCATGCGCTGGAATCGATGCCGGGCGATGAGGAGATCGCGGAGCGCCTGAAGAGCATCCTGGTCCTTCTGGGGCAGCGCGCGGAGGCCAGCCGGCTCAACATGCATTGGGAGGAGGCGTAACCCTCCGGCGCACGGAAGGCTCGCCTCGAGTCCGGAGAGGGCCCTGCTCCGCATCGGGAATCGGCACGCAGCGCCGCGGGCCTACAACGATGTCAGGAATGCGATCAGCGCCTCGCGATCGTCGCGGCGCAGGCGCTTGTAGAGATCGCGTGCCCCGGCCCCTTCGCCGCCATGCCAGAGAATTGCCTCCTCCAGATTTCGCGCGCGGCCGTCGTGCAGAAACCGCGTGTGTCCGCTCACCACGGCCGTGAGGCCGATCCCCCAGAGCGGCGGCGTGCGCCACTCGGCGCCGCCGGCCAGGCCGTCCGGACGGTTGTCGGAAAGCTCGGCTCCCATGTCGTGCAGAAGGAGGTCGGTGTACGGGAAGATCGTCTGGTACGTCAGCTCCGGCATTCCATCAACAACGCCGGTCGTGAACCTGGGCACATGACAGCCCGCACAGCCGATGGCATTGAAGATCCCCTTTCCGCGCAGCACCGTACGATCGTTGCACCCGCGTCGTGCCGGCACGGCAGCCAGCCGCGTGTAGAACGCGACGCTTCGCAACTCCGCGTCGGTGATCTCCGGCATGGCATCCTTCGCCGTGCAGCTATCCGCACCATCGCTCGCACGGTGCGATGGCATTATTCCGATGTCGAACTGAAAGGCGTTCGCAACCTGCTGTTCCACTGTCGGCTGATTGGCCTTCCATCCAAAACGCCCAAGCATCGTCTGCCCGGTGCGTTCATCGATCACATAGTTCGGGCGGCCGGAGATGCCGTCGCGATCGCGGTCATCGGGATCGGCATGTGCGAGAACCGACTCTGCAGGAATCGCATCCAGCAGCCCGATGCCGGCAATGAGCTGCGCAACCCGGGGCGAGTACATCGCCCGCTCCCCGATCGGCCCGTACGACATGTGGTTGAACGTATACACCGGCTTCGTCAACGTGTACGCCGTGCCGTCCGCGAATTCGCCGCTCGTCTCGGTGTACGACACACACACCGTACCTTCACCAGCCTCCCCGTCCGTATGGTAATAGCTGAGCTGGCGGCCGTACACCGGGTGAGGCACCGGCCCGCGCTCCGTCAGCAGGCTCAAACGAAACACCATCGTCTCGGGAATCTCATCCACAGTCGCCGGAGGGTGCCCACGCCCGTCGCGGACGTGGCATCCGGCGCACGATACTGCGTTGTAGAATGGCCCGAGCGGCGTCGCAACAGGCCTGCCGCCTGCAGCATCGTGCGTTGCAAGCCCCCAGTTTCTGTCGAACAGAAGTTTGCCCGAACGAAAGATCGGCCAGCGCGTATCGAACTGCGCCAGGTTCATCGGCACCCGGCCGAACGCATGGCGGCTCTCGTTGGCAACCGTCCCATCGCCTCCCCCGTTCTGCTCCCCCGCTTCCATCCACGCCGATGCACTGCCCGCCGGCAGTGTCAGCAGTCGTGCGTTACCGGCCGAGCGCCGTGCCGAATAGAGCGCAACGGTGCCGGTCAGCAGAACCACGATGATGCCGTATGCAAAGGTCGAAGCGCGCTTCATGATATCGCCTTTCGATTGAGGTTCATTGGTCCCCGCGTCGCGGATGAATTCTCGATGCAGTGCGAATGCGTAATGCGATCCCGGAAGCGGAGCCGGCGAACGATTGCCGCGGGCTCCGCCGCCGAGAGAGTGGTCACGTCAGGCTCTGTCTGATAAGTGTCCTGTGAGCCGGTCGCGAGCCATCGGTGCTCGTGTCAAGGCGTACGAACCAGGCGCAGCGACGCTACGCCGAGTGAGTGCAACGTGGCCACGGGCACCCAGGCGCCGCGATCCGGCCCAAACAAGATCCTCAGACAGAGCCTGGTTCAATGTGACATCCGGATGGTCCGTCATCGGCTGGTCGATTCCTTCGTGATGACATAGCTGTCGGCAGTCCCCTGCTCGTTCACACTCTGGAAATAGTTGTATGCGTAGTGTCCCAGCTGCGAATGCTCGGTGATGTCGATCTGGTCGCCGGTCACCACGTGCCCACCGGGCGTATGAACGGGCATGCCGTTCTCGAAGATGAGCTGCCACTTGCAGATGTTGTAGAACTTCAACAACCATGGCGGAGCCATGAGCAGATCCTGCAGGCTGTTGAAGATGACCATTGCGTTGGAGCCGTCCGACACGTTCTCTTCGTTGGCAACCAGCTCGCCATGGTTGTAGATGGCGATGTCGTACGATGAAGCGTTGTTGAGCGCGCCCGTGAAGTGCGGGGTGAGGTCGAACTGCGTGGTGGCTCCCTGCTGGCTCAACGCGAGCGTACTGACGGTCTCGCCCCCGGTCACCGCTGAGAACGTGATCCGGTTATTGCCCGCTGCGTTCACATGCAGCTGCCCGTTCTGCGCCCACGCTGTTGCATCGCTGAAGCTGCTCGATGCACCATCGCTTCCATCGTCGGAAGTCATGTTGGAGACGGTGACATTGTCGGCGCCAAGCTTGACGTCGCCCTTGCCGAGCCCACAGATGGTGCTCCCGGAGAAGTCCACGCAGTTATCGGCGAGCACGTGCCCTCCCTTCCCGCCACCCGATACCGGGCCGGCCTTCGGAGAACTCGGCGTACTCTCCTGCTGGTTGCAGGCGATGAAACCGGTAACCGAACAGCAGAGCGCCGCGCCGAGCAACAGCGCGTAGTGTTGTTTTCTCATGACTCTGTTCCAAGAATGATGATGAGGTAGTCGTTGCCCAGACTCCGTGTCACTACAGATCCTGTCAAACCCGGGATGCGCTTCAAAGCCTGCAGACCTTGCAGCGCCGAATGCCAGGAGCTCTGACACGGAACTGCACCGGACCTTCATACCGCGGCAACGATTGTGAAGAACGCTTCGGCCTCCAGACTGCCATGCCGAACGCGATCGCACCAAACATAGAGTTGAAGCGTGCCCATGGAAATCACCAATGAGCAGGCGGAACCGGATGATGACAGCCGTGTTGTGGCGGTTGATAACTGTGACGGCCGGCTGCCACGGTGATGCACAGCCGGGCATGCGTAATAAATGAGTGGTATACCGAAACGAGCACCGCTGTATACTTGTCCAACAACGGGAACATCGATGAAACACGGAACACTCTGCCTCTCTCTTCTCGCCGCGGCCGCCATGATGTTCCATGGCTCCGACACTGCGACGGCACAGCCGCACGGCTGGCCCTGCGACTATGGACTGCGACTCAACAACGTATGGTTCTATCGTTCTCTGAACGACTCCAACAGGATTCATACAGAGACGGCGGTGCGTGAATTTCTCGACAGCACCGGACACTACTGGATCGTTATCGCGTCATCAGAGGGCCAGGCCCATTGGCTTCGGATCGATAGCAACTGCATCATGGATCGCTTCGGGCTTCCCATGGACACAACCTTCGAACGCTGGTTCATTGGCAATGCTGCCGTTGGCACACACTGGACAGTGGATTCCGTCGCAGGGCAATTGCCCGTACATGCACGGATCAACCGCATCAATAACCGCACCCTGTTCGGTCATACGGTCAGATCGAAAGAGGTGACCTATTACCCCGGCGACATCGAGGACGCATGGTATCAATCGGAGGAGTATGCACCGGGGTTCGGAGTGATTCGAAGGTGGCAACAGGGTAACAATCGTCAGGAACTCAGTGGCTACGAAGAGCTGATCGGTGCAATCATCGACGGTGTAGGATATGGCTACAACACTGATCTCGGCATCACCAGCAGCCATACAGACCGGCCGAACCATGTTGTGGTGCACCCGCTTCCGGCATCCGCGCAGGCAACGCTCGAGATCAACGCACGCGCGGGTGACGATGCCGCCATCGAACTGCACGACATGCTTGGCGGCCTCGCCCGCCGCGAACGCCACGACGAGCTGGCCGACGGAGTGAACAGTATTCCTCTCGACCTCTCGCATGTGCAGCCCGGCTCGTACATCGTCGTCGTCGATGTCGGCGGCCGGCGATGCACGATACCGATGGTGATTGTTCGGTAACGCTGTATCGGCCCTGTACATTCGATCGGCGGCATGCGTAGAAAATGAGTAGTGTTTTGAATCGCCTGTCTCCGTATCATCGTTTTTCGTTCGGAGCCTGCACTATGAAGTATTTCAACTGTTCTCTTCTCCTGTCGGCTGCCGTGTCTGTGATAGCGGCATGGAGCACCGCAACGGCCCAGCCGCACGGCTGGCCATGCGACTACGGCCTGCGCCCCGGCAACACCTGGTTCTATGCCTCCACGAGCTTCAAGAATGGCTACTCAGAGACGGTAGTGCGTGACTCCATGGCCGCCGATGGTCATTACTGGGTGAACGTCGCGTCACCGAGTTTTGGTGAAAATGACTGGTACCGTATTGACAGCAACTGCACCATCGACTTTTATCATGCTCCTACGGATAGACAGTTCAAACAATGGTTCGTGGCCTCTGCTGACTCGGGTGACTGGTGGGTGGTCGACACGGTAACACTGGACGTGCCCACATATGCGCAGATCAATGCGATCTATCATCCGGGCATCTTCGGCAGAACCGTTCGCTCCAAGGAGGTCGTCTACTACAGCGGAGGGGCTGTTGGTAAGGACTGGTTTTTTTCGGAAGAGTGGGCTGAAGGAATCGGCGTCATTCGCAGACGCAGCCATCCGAACGGCTACGACGAACTCGTTGGCGCGATCATCGATGGAGTCGCCTACGGAAACACCAGCGGTATCACCGAACCGCTCGTGACCGGCGAGGGCCTGCGCATCGCCATACATCCGTTACCGGCATCGGACCACACGACACTCGAAATACTCGCCAGGGCCGGCGGGCATGCCCGTATTGAACTTCATGACATGCTCGGCCGCCTTCTCCGCCACCAGGAGGTCAACGAATTGACAGATGGCGCCAACGCCGTCCCGATCGATCTCAGCGGCCTCGCGGCCGGGCGGTACCTCATCGCCGTCGACCTGAACGGCGTGCGCGCTACGGCATCGCTCGTCGTTGTACGGTAGCCACACATACCCACTCATTCCACATCCCCCACACATCAATCAACCAACCGTGCACGGCCACCCTACGCCAGTGCGATGGCCGCCGCATGCTCTTCATTCATCTATTCAAGTATCGGGGAGATTATCATGAAACGCTTCTCGCTTCTCCGGCTTGCCGCAGCCGCACTCGCGGCATCACTTCTCATCGTGCCATTGCGCGCGTCCGGACAATGCATGTCCACGTGCGGCTTCTGCCAGCAGCCGCAGGCACCGCCGCTGCTGGCGCCTACGCCATCCCCCCGCGCGGGAATCGTTCTTCCATCGCACGGCACGGTGAACGCCCTTGTTCTCTTCATCGACTTCGAGGACGAACCGGAGGACATCAACAACGTCAACTGGCCACGCGGCAGCGGGCCGGTGGGGATCGGCCCGGCATTCAAGGGACTCTTCATCGACCAGACGCCGGCGCAGCAGAGCGGCCGCAAATTCAACATCACCACCTTCTACCGCGACATGAGCTTCGGACAGCTCACCATCATCGGCTACCCGGTCTATAAGCGCGCCCGCCGTACCAAGGCCGCATATGAAGCGGACTCCACCACATTGAGCAACGTGCCCTATTGGGCCACACGCGATGTGCTGACCAGCCTGACGGCACAGGACGTGGGAGGCTGGGCGCAGTACGACAGCATCACCACCAACGGCCTGTACTCGCAGAGCGCCGGACCGGACGGCGCAATCGATCTCGTCATCGTCTGCTATCGTGGTTTCTTTCAAGCCAAATACGGTTGGATCGGCGAGGGCTTCGCGAGCCTTGGGCAGAGCGGCACGGGCGGTGACTACTTCATTGCCAACGGCGCGTTGAAGGTACGTGCCGGCTATTATGGCTCCGGCGTCACGTGGCAGCACGGCATCAACTATCCGGACTGCTCCGTGCCGTTCCACGAGGTGGGGCACAACCTTCTCGGATCATCGGAGCGCTACAACGACGACAACGGCGGCCTCTGGAGCGTGATGGGGCAGCGAGCGGTGAACGTGAGCTACTGCATGAACGCCTATGAGCGGGAACAGCTTGGATGGATCACCTTTCATGAGGCTGCCGACGGTCTGGAGACGGACATTCCGGACTTCGCCACCACAGGCATCGCCTACCGGATGGCGTATCCCGGCGCAGAAGGCACGCTGGAGTATTATTTCGAAAACCATCAGCGGCTCCCATCCCCGTATATCAAGGTAGCGGAGGACGGCATCTTCAGCTACGATATCGTGGATCGGCTCAATCTTCCAAGCGGAGGTGTGCCCGGACAGAAGGGACTGTATATCGTCGAGAACGATGCACCCAGCCTCCGTGTCGTCTGTGCAGACGGACGCTGGAACTGGGAAGCGGCTGGCTCACAACCCAACCCCTTCAATCCGACCGTGACCGCTATCGTGTTCAGACAGTCCACCATCGACAGAGTACTGGGCAAGACCGATCGCAGGGTGGAACGTGGAACGTACCTGAATACACCGTACGAGCAGTTCATCTGGGTCTGGCGCGATGAGGCAACCGGACTGCCAACATGGCTTCCAACCAACGGAAAGCAGAATGGTGATGGCAACGATGCATGGAAACCGGATGGCAACAATATCTTTTCACCGTGGAGTAATCCCGCAGCCCGCCTCACATACAATCCGAACCTGACACTCGGCTCCGCACAGGTGATTCGTGAGAATACCGATGGATCGGTCCGTGTGAAGTTCTTCACGACGAATCTGGACTCCATCCCTCCATCGCAACCACAGGGATTCAGCGCAACAACAATGGGAGGATACAATGGAGCCACGCTCCCAGAGCTTTCGTGGATCGGCAATATCGAACCGGCCGTTACGGACGGCGGACTCGTAGAGATGTGGCGGCAGGTTCAGTTGTATGGCGAACAGGCTGGAGAGTGGGAGTTGATTGCAACGCTTCCGATCAGCACGACCTCCTTCATTGACGAGTCCGTTACGGATGCGCGACTGACCGGCGGCGGCAATGCGGTGCGGTATCGCATGCGTGTGCTGGATTCCAATCGCAGAGCTTCAACTGATCTTGCCCTGTTATGGTGG
>JAFDZV010000041.1 GCA_018266795.1 Bacteroidota bacterium
CCCGGCGTGTCGTACGTATTCGTGGTCCTGTAGCCGTTCACCCAGCTGCTGGATGCACCGTCCCAGTTCTGCCCGAGGATGAGCGTTGGCCGGCCCTCCGCATTGTTCGTGTAATCCGCCTGCTGCGAGTTCGTCCACGTGCCGGTGCCGAACGACGATGTCTCATCGAGGCTGTGAACGAGGTTGTTGTTCGCATCGTAGGTGTTCGTGGTTCTGCGTATCGGGAACCAGATTGAATTCAGATAGAAGTCCGTCTGTTCCTGCGTGACCTTGCCGGCGGAGTTGTAGGTGTACGAGACCCGGTAGTAATTCGTCCAGGTGCTGCCAGTGGTATCCCAGAGCTGGAAGACCGACTGCTGCACCGTGCCATCGGTGTTGTTGGTGTACACCAGCTGCTGGAACGGTTTCCAACTGGACGATGCGGCATCCCACTCCTCGGAGAGCGCCTTCGTTGTGTATCCGCTTCCGTCGAACGTCTGCGTGGTCCTGAAGTTGTTGAGCCAGGCATCGCCGGTCCACATCTCCGCCAGCATCTGCGAAACCTTGTCCGAGGCATTGTAGGTATAGGTGAGCCGCGACGCGTTCACCCAGGCGTGCGACGTGTCATTCCAATCCTCTTCCAGAATCTGCGTGGGCATTCCCTTGGAGTTGTTCGTATAGGTGTCCTTCGTGGCCGGCTGCCAGACATTGGCGACGGTGTCCCACGTCTCAGCCAGGCTCGAGCTTTCATACCCGCTGCCATCGTACGTGCTGGTGGTCCGGTTGCTGTTTTGCCATGCGCCGTTCACCCAGACCTCGTCGAGCGTCTGAAGGAGATGGTTCGATGACGCCACGCGTGCCTCACCCGGCGGCACAATCCGGCCGTCGCGAAGGGCTTCGTTGTCCGGAACTGCTGCGATGCGCGCGGCGGTGTTCGGCGCCGATGCCTGCAGCGAGCCGATGCTCCCGATAAGCAGCGGGTTCATCGTGGTTCGTCCCTGGCCGAATGCCTGGATCGCGCAGAGACAGAGTGCGGCAACCGATATGGTCACAGTCTTCGTCATGATGTCGAGCTCCTCGTAAATACGTGACAATGAGACGTCGTACGGCCTCGCCGACCAATGCCGGCACTTCAAATGTACTGAAGCATTCCGAAGTGACATCTGATCTGCGTCAATGTCCGCACTTCGTGAACGCCCACCGGCCCGGCTGGAACCACGTCCCGAAGCGGAAACGCAACGGGCACGAAGAACAGCCCACGCTGCTCTCCGTGCCCGCAACAATCAACGAGCGGCCGCGCTCTAGCGCAGCAGTTCCAGACGGAGCACCGTTGGCACGCCGTTCACACGGAGCGTGACGAGGTAGCTGCCGTTGGCAAGCGAGCCGAGGTCCACCGCGCGGTGGTACTGCCCAGCCTCCATCCGTTCGTGCGTGATGAACGTTGCCGCGGTGCGGCCCAGCGCGTCCACCAGTTCGAGATCGACGATTCCCGACATCGGAAGCGTGAAGCCAAGATCGCAGCGTCCCGTTGTCGGATTGGGATAGGCGTTGAGCGATCCAAGAATGCCGGGAATCCCCTCCGGAACGTCCGCGCCGCCGCCGGTGGTAATGCCGGTGACAACGGTGGAATCGTGCCCGATCTCCTGGCCGGCGTCATCGTAGTACACGATCTCCACGCTCGGCTTCTGATCCTTGGAGGCGGTATACAGCACCGTGAGCGTTGCGTCCGCGCCGCCGATTCCATCATCCAGCGGATGACGAAGCTCCAGCAGAATCGTCCGCTCCTTCACGCGTATCGCCTCGTAGAGATCGTTGCAGTCCGCCGAGGTATCGCACGGGAACGATGCGCCCGTCACCGCCACGATCGTCTCCACCGGATCCGAATGGCGGATTGCTATCGCCCGGATGTTCTTCCCCTTCGCCTTGTCGCGCGGGAATGCCAGCCGGTATGCGTGCAGCTTCGCACGTTCCTGGATGTCGATCGGCGTGCCGATCAGGATCACATCCTTCTTCGTTGCCTTCCACGGCCCGTACTGCGTGGTGCAGCTGTCACCATCGCAGTGGTAGATGGTGATGTTCACATTCCCCACCCAGCCGATGGTGTAGTCGATGCCGAGATTGAACTGCACCGTGTTGCTGGCAGGCATGCCGTGCACCGGCAGGATCTGCGTGTAGCCGACGGACGTGCCGAACGGCCACGGCTTCCAGACGCCGTCGATATACAGGCCGCCGCCGTTCACGCCGGGACCGCCGGGCGGCGGCGTGACGCTGACCTTGACGCTGCAGATCGGCGAGGCCGGCACCTTCAGATTGTAGATCGTGAAGGTGCGTCCGCTGAGATCCAGATCCACGAACGGGAACGGCTTCACGGACATGGAGTCGCACCGGGCCTGCGGCGCACGACTGCACCGATAGCAGATGGTGTCGCGGCACTCCACCTTCTGCCCCGTTGCCGGGGAGACGATGGTGGCGATCAGCTCGATGCAGATCTCACCGGTTGCCGTTGTGCTGGTTGCATCGATATCCAGATTCAGCGGCGACTGCCCAGTGCATCCGGTATTGAAGCTGAGCGTGCCGCTCGTGGTCCCCGCGAGGCTCGGCGGCACCGTGCTCGTGGGGAGGCACGGCTGCGTCTGCACATTGTTCACCATCGCTCCCGGCGTGTTGCTTCCCGCAGGCGGCAGCACATTGTACTGCAACGTTGCCGTGGCACCGAGCGCATTCGAGAGGATGATGTGATAGTGGCAGCAGCTGTCCGCATGCCCCTCCAGCCAGAAGCCCTTGCAGGGGCTGGTGTTCTCCTTCACGGTGACGCAGGCCGGCACGGACTGCGTTGAGAGGCAGGTGGTTGTCCCAACCGGCGATGCCTGCACGGCGATCGAGTTGCAGGCGGTGTTCCCCACCTTCGCGGACGCCGGAACGTTTGCCGTAACGAACACATCCAGCGTTCCGCCCGGCGCCAGCGTCGTGGCACCGCCGGAGACGTTGAAGGAGAACGTGCTGCCGGCAAACGAACCGTACACACCGGGCGTCACGGGGCCAACGCCCACGCCGGCGCCCGGATCAACCACGCCGCAGAATCCGCCGCACGTCGTTGTCCGCTGCGGGTTCTTCGTGTTGGCGGAGCTGTTGAAGCCCACCGTGTATCCCGCCGGTGCGTTCACGTTCGGGCCTGCCGTCACCGGCAGATCGAACTGGCTGTTCCGCACGATGTACGCCGGCAACACCATGATGTCGCCGAGATGCGGCATGATGTCGAGCAGACAGATATTCGTCAGCGTCAGGTTGCCGGTGTTCTTGAGCCGCAGCCGGAACTCCACCGGACCTCCGGCCGGCACTGTGGCGGTCGACGAGAAGGTGCCGGAAGGAATCTTCGGGCGCACCTCCTTCAGCAGCGTAAGCTGGGCGATGGCGTTCACCGTGAGCGTGGCCACGTTGGATGTGACCGGCGTCGTCAGGTTGCCGGCGGAGAACGTGAACGTGTTGTTGTACTGCCCCGGCGGCACCGGCGGGTTGTCGCCGATCTTCACGTCGAACTCGATCGTCAGATAGTCCACCGTGCCGTCGCATCGATGCGGCAGCACCGGGAACGTCCAGACCAGATTGGTATCCCCCACCGATGGCGTGGTGATCGACCCTCCGATCTGCGTGGGCACCGTCGTGCTGAGCGAGCAGCAGGGCGGCGTGTAGATGCTCACCCCCCAGTTCACCGTACCGTATGCATAGGTCGGATTGCCGACGTAGGTAAGGCCGCTGGGGAGGAGATCGGAGATCGTGCACGGGAGCGCATCGATGTTCCCCACATTCGCCACCGCCATTCGCCATCGAACGATGTTGCCGGGCACGAACGGCCCGGCGGTCAACGGCGAGCAGCTTGGCCCGCACGACCCCATGAAGAGCTTCGTGGCCAGGATCTTCGGCCGCAGCGAGTCCACCGGCTTCGTGTGCGTGGCAGTGATCTGCGAGAGATTGGTTGCCTGCGCCGTCACCGTGTTGATGATGTTCTGCCCAACGGCCACCGGCGTGAACGGCGGCGCGTAGCTGGCGTTGCGAACGCAGACATCCAGGTAATTCACCAGCGATTGCGTGATGGCGATCGGCTGGCCGTACTCCCACCGCACCTTGCAGACATTGGTTGGCAGCGTGGTAAGCGTCTGCAGCCCCGGCGTGTTGTACACAACGGTTGTGCATGGCGCCGCGCTGCAGCTGCCTCCGATGTAGCAGTACACCTTGAGCGTCACCGGCGTGTACGCCGCCTGAACGTTCGTCCGGATGGCCGACACATCGAGCGTGGTGGGAAGATTATCCTCCATCACGAAGCCGGGCTGCGCGACGTTTCCGCTGTTGTAGTAGGAGAGCGTGTAGGAGCCGCAGCATCCCGGCGTGAACGACGGGTAGTAATAGGGGTTTGAGGGATAGTAGATGTTGATGGAGAGCCCCTTCCAGAGCGAGCCGGAAGGATTGGCCGCACAGAGCGTGACGTTCGCCGTGTCCGAGAATATGCCCCCCTTCACCGTATCGCACGGCGTCTTGTACGCCAGGCTGGCCGTGTTGGTCACGGACTGCCCCTGCGAGAACGTGGGCGACGGGAAGGTGACGTGAATGTATTCACAGTACCACGCGTTCCACGGCGACACATTCAGCGTGGTGCTTCCGGGGCCGCCGAACGAGATGCTGGTCCCGGTTTGCGTAAACGTGCTCCACCATCCGGAGACGGATGTCACCACGGCGCCTGCGGGGAGCACGTCGTTCAGAACGATGTTCGTGAGATTCAGGCCGCCGATGTCGCCGCCGGAGGGGTTGATCACGCAGATGCGGAACACCACGTCGTTATCGACCGCACATCCCGCAACCAGTGCCTTGTCGAAGGTCCACTTGTTCGTTGCGGTTGCGGTAAGGCAGACGGTATTGGAGCTCACCGTCTGCCCCTGCCCGATCTGAATCGTCGCGGTGTTGCACGCGCGCGTGTTGTTGCAGGTAACGCCGGGCTTGAAGCGGGCGTTGATCTGCACCGTGCCGGCGCCCGCCGAAGCGGTCAGGCCGGTCAGCGAAAACGTCACCGTGTTGCCGACAACGGCAGCAGACGGGAGCGTGCTGATCACGTCCAGTTCCGGAGGCACCGGATCGGTGATCGTGATCGTGCCCGGCGCTCCGCCGGACCAGCTGTACGCGAGCGTATAGGTGAACGGCTGCCCCGAGGGAACGGGACTCGTTGCGTTGACGGACTTCGTCAGTGTGAGAGTGACGTTCGAACCCTGAGCCGTCAGGGATTGAACAGACGCGAGCAGCAGAAGTGCGAGAGCGGGGAGGGCGGATCGGAGGTATCGCCATCTCCCTCGTACCGAAGCGGTGTAGAGGTGCATCCTGGTCTCCAATGCATGACAGGTGCGGTCTGGGGTATGAGAAGATACTCAATCGCGCAGACCTTCCTAGGAACATCTGCGGGCCGGTCCTTCGTCGTTGTACATATCGTGCAGCGGATCGTGTTGCAACGCACGCGGTTTTCGGCATGCTGAGGATGCACCACGGACTCACCCGCCTTCACGGTCTTCCGCCCCTGCTCACCTGTCGCCCCTTTGGGGGCTGTGCATCGCGTTGCGATTCCTCCCCCTCCAAAGTCTTCCAGCCGGCGGCCGCCACCTCTCCCCGTTCAAGGCCCGCACCGGCGTGCGGGAAAAGGGACGTGGTGCTTCTTCCCATGCACTTCCACCAAAGCACCAAGAACGAAGATCCGGGAACCAAGCACACAGGCGAAATTGGACATCATGTACCCGGTACCAAAAGATGTACTCATCACCCGGCATGCGTGCAGGGTAACTTTGCATCCGCTCCTCCCGGACTCCCCCCCAATCACCCCGCATCCCCCTGTTCGATCGTTGATCCGCATGCCGTACCGGCGGGCCTACCCGGCACGTCCGAACGGCATGGCGCGAAATCATGGATCATCCATGTCCGCACGTATCCGCGTGATAGGATCAGCGTCCGGCAACGAACAGTCGCGGCGGGATCGCATGCCGTCCGGCCTGTGGTTCACGCCGTACCCTTTCAACAAACGGCTTCCATGCGTGGCGGCCCGCAGGCCTGCACGGGCATGGCCTGCACGCTCCGTGGTGGAACCGTCCAGCGGAGAGTATCATGACACGATATCTTCGGACCAGGTTCGGAACGTGCGCTGCCTGGATAGTTGCGGCGATTATCCTGCCACTTATTGCGGGCACCGCGAGCGCACAACGATGGGAATACTTCTACGGCGGCCCCAACCTCGAGGAAGGCCACAGCGGCGTGCAGCCTGTCTCCTCGGGGGGCTACATATCCGTCGCGGAGACGCAGTCCACGCCCACTGTCGACATCTACGTTGTTCGAACGGACGATCGCGGCGGCAAGTTCTGGGAGGCGACCTACGATATCGCCGGCAACGTCGATATCCCCTACGACGTCCTGGAGCTCGCCAACGGGAACTTTGCCATCACCGGCTACACCAGCAACGTGGTGAACGGGAATGCACGGCGCGACATGTTCATCCTGATCCTCGACCGCTGCGGCGCGGTCGTCAAGTTCAGGACATTCGGCACACCGGACTACGAGGAGGTGGGATACGACATCATCGAGACCCGCACGGGGAACCCGAACTACGGAACGCACGTGGGCGATCTGGTTGTGGCCGGCTACACCACGTGGACGTTCCCGACGCGCGGAGCCCACGACGGCTGGCTGATTCGCGTGGACCAGAACAATCTGAACATCATCTGGTCCAAGCGCTACGAAATCGGCAATGGCCAGGAGATTGGCTCAGACGACCTCCTCTACGCCCTGGATGAATGCGTGGCATCGCCTCCGCTCGATCCGGCGAACTGCTGCACCTCCGACATCGTTGCCGTGGGGACAACGAACAGCCCGACATTCACGGCCGGAGGATACGACGGACTGATGCTTCGCGTGGACGGGAACACGGGGCTGATTCCGCCGGGAGCTCTGGCCGGAATACATGGCGGCATCAACGATGAGTTGCTCCGCTCCGTGGAGGAACTGGAGGAACCGGCAAACCAGAACCGGGGCAACATCGTGGCCACCGGCTACACGTGGTCCACGAGCATGAGTTCGGAGGTGTACATCGTACGGACTCCGCCGCAGGTGTGGGCACGGATCAATGACCGTACGCTCGGCGACAATCGTGATCAACCGGATGAGGGATACTGCATCCGCGAGATCCGGGCAACGGACATGGGCCTCACCGCAGGCAACCTGATCGTGACCGGATACGTGACCACCCCGGCGGCGCAGATTCCCGGCTGGGGAGGCCAGGATCTGTTCCTTCAGGAGTACCAGGGGAACCTGGCGCCTGTTGCGCCAACAACACGCATCTACGGCGGCGCGGGCAACGACTACGGATGGTCCTGCTTCCCGGTTGGCCAGAAGATGAACTGCCGCACGCCCGGCTTCGTTGCGTGCGGAACGTCCAACAGTCCGCTCTGCAACCCGCCCAACCTTCCGCAGATGTACCTGCTGAAGACCAACAACGTGCGGAGCACCAACTGCAAGGATGTCAACCTGAACAAGGTGGACCTGCAGCCCAACCTCCCGTGGAACGGCTTGAAGGCGAATATCCTGGACCTGAACTACTACTACGATACCACGGTAAAGCGCACCTGCCAGAACTGGGGATGCCTGATCTGCGTTACTGCGGACTTCACGGTGATCTGCCCGATACCGCCGTGCCCGGCCGGCAACTGCGGCGTGAACGATACAACGCCGCCGCGCGACACATTGATCACCGACACAACGCGGCACGACACCATCATCAATCCGCCGCCGTGCCCGCCCTACTGCGACTCCACGCCGCCGATGAAGCCGGCGCCCGGAGTTTCCGGAGCAGCCGATGCATCCAACAGGCTGGTGGTGATCCCCAATCCGGTGACCGTCGGCCAGCCGTTCGCAATCGACATGGCAATCGATCACGATGCCCGGGTGGACATCACCGTCACCGACATGAACGGGGAACTGGTTACCGAGAAAGCCGGCCAGTACACGGCCGGCAACCGGCAGTTCCCGATCGAGACGGACCAGTGGCTCCCCGGCGCGTATCTGGTGAAGATATCGGACGGCACGCACTCCGTCACCGCGAAGGTGGTGATGACGAAGTAGCATCCGGCACGCGAACCGCATCGGCTTGCACGCCGGACCGATACGCCCGCACGCCGGGCATGTGAACGAAGCGGCCTCTCCGCCGGCATGGCGGGGAGGCCGTGGTTTGTACGGGGGCATCGTGCCGAGGAAGAGGACGCCGCGGAAGTGCGTGGTCCGCAGGCGCAGTTGCCGCGCGGAACATCCGGCGATGGCAGGCCGGCATCGCGAGCTCCCGCATGGCACGCTGCATCAGGTACAGCGGCACCGAGGCGCTGCACGGGATACACTGAACAACGAGATATGCCGAACCCCGGTCGTGCCTCCGTGTGCCCGGGCAGGTGCGCCGAAGGGTTCGCACCTTGGAGCGCCCCAATCCCACCTGCGGGCATAGACCACTCCCATCGGAATGTAGACTGAGACACAGGACCACACCCATGCCCGACAACTCCAGGCCCGGCGAGACGTTCAGCAACCCGCTCCCGCCCAACACGCCGGCCGCGCCCTACTACGTGCGCACCCCGATCGCGATCGACATCGTGAACGCGGTTCCCGCACTGCTTGCTGCGTGGCTGGCCGGGGAGAAGCCGCAGCCAGGCGCGCGTGGCGACACATTGGTCACCATACCGACGCAGGTGACCGAGGGAGGCGCCGGCGGCGAGGCCGTATCCGATGCCAACACCAGGCTCTTCGGCTCCGGAACGAAGGATGATCCCTACACCACATCGGGCGTGCTCTATGCAGCGGCACCGGTCACGTTCGCGTTCGTCGATACAATGCCGGCGAACCTGAACCTGGAGGCGCAGGGACGGCTGATCGTTGCAACGTCGCGCCACGGCCTGACACGACCCTGACCTCAGCCGCAGTTGAAGGCACTCGTGGCGCCACGTTGAAGGTACCGGCTCCGGATGGAAACCTGCCGGATGCTATTTTGGCAAAACGACGTATAGGCGATGCGGATTGCGAAAGGCTTTGCCAACAGATTCGTCACGGTGCAACCCAATCGGGAACGAACTTCATGTCTGCTATCAATTTCAATACAGGCAATCAGACCCTTCGCCAGTTGCTGGGCAATGGCATAACCTATCGTGTGCCACGGTTCCAACGTGATTATAGCTGGACGCAGGACGAATGGGACGACCTGTGGCAGGATATACAGGGCTCGTTGGCACCGGGCGGAGAGCCACTTCACTATATGGGATATCTGGTATTGCAGACGCTGGACAACAAGGTATTCGAAGTGATCGACGGCCAGCAGCGCCTCACAACGTTGAGCCTTCTGGTTCTGGCAGTACTCAAGGCATTGCAGGACCTGGTAGACAACCAGATGGAACCGGACAATAATCGGCGGCGCATCGAAGGGCTGCGTAATGCGTACATCGGATTTCTGGACCCTGTAACCCTGATCCCGCAGTCCAAGCTGACACTGAACCGCAACAACGACGCCTATTACAAGGACTATCTGGTCCCCCTGGCCAAGCTGCCGCAGCGAGGGATTCTGGCATCGGAGCGATTGCTGCGCCAGGCATTCGAATGGTTCTACCGTCAGGTCCGGAGCATGTACGGCGAACTCCGCGATGGTGCCGCGCTTGCGCGCTTCATCGACGAGTTGGCGGACAAGCTCTTCTTCACCGTCATTACCGTTACCGACGAGTTGAACGCATTCAAGGTGTTCGAGACCCTGAATGCACGCGGCGTGCGACTTTCCCCAACCGACCTGTTGAAGAACTATCTATTCTCGGTAGTACATCGGGAGTCATCACATTCGAATGAGATAGAGACGCTCGAGCGTCGATGGGACACTATAGTCGGACGGCTCGGAGGCGATAGTTTCTCGGCCTTCCTGCGCACGCATTGGAACAGCCGACGCCGTTTTGTGCGTGAGGCAGACCTGTTCAAGACGATTCGTTCCGGCACTCCCAACAAGGCACGGGTGTTCGAATTGATGCGTGAGATGGAGGAGGACGTGGATGTGTACGCGGCACTCTCCAGCCCGGAGGACGTTCTCTGGGACCCAATACAGCGGCAACATATCAGTGAGCTGCGCATGTTCAGTGTACGGCAGCCATGGCCACTGCTATTGGCAGCGCACCGAGCTTTCGATGCCGATGGATTTGCACAGATACTTCGCACCTGCAGCATCATCTCCTTCCGGTACAATGTGATCGGCGGGCTGGCGACCAACGACCAGGAGCGCACGTACAACTCTGTCGCTCAACGTATCGCATCCGGAGAGCTCGCAACGCCGGCCGATTGCATCCGCGCATTGGCACCTGTGTACATCGGCGATGAGCCGTTCCGTTCCGCTTTTGCCGACAAGGCGCTGCGCACCACAGCGGCCCGAAACAAGAGCGTGGTTCGCTACATTCTTTTTTCGCTGGAGCGCCATACCGGCGGAATCAAACATGATGCGGACAGCCCTTCCTACACACTCGAGCATGTGCTCCCCGAGAGTCCGGAGCAGCACTGGCCTACGTTCAGCGATGACGAAGCCGATGAGATGGTCTATCGCCTGGGCAACATGACGTTGCTCGAGGACGGACCGAACCACAAACTCGGCAACAAGCCATTCGACAAAAAGAAAGCCGTGTACGAACGGAGTGCATTCGAGATCACACGGCGTATCGCGGCCGAGAATGCCGACTGGACTCCGGAGAGGCTGGCGGAGCGGCAGCGATGGATGGCTCGCCAGGCAACCAGCATCTGGCGCGTGGCTCAACTGGCCTAGGCGTCGCATGCCGATGGAGCATGCGAGTACGAAGCCGTTGACTGCGACATCGTCCCGGCGCTCATCACTCGTTCTTCTTCCTTGTTGTCGGCTTCGGCTTCAGCGCGCTCACGTAGGCGTAGCTCTGCGCGAAGTACTTCTTCAGCTCCGCGGTCTTCTTCAGCAATGCGTCCGGCACCTCCACGTATTCCTTCTGCACGATGCCGTACTGCTCGCAGAGCCGCGTGTTGTACTTCTCGATGAACGCATCGCGGGCCTCCGCCGGCAGGCGGAGCGCCAGCACACCATCCTTGGAGAGGTAGCTGAACATGTTGCCGTTCACGGAGGTATAGGGGACGGTTGCGCCCTTCCGCTCCACGTCGGGAATGGTGGCCACCAGTTTTTCGTAGAGCGCCAGCTTCTCCCCGCCGGCGCCGGCCTCTGCCTTCGTCTTGCTCATATCCGATCTCCTGGTTCAGCGCTGCGCTCACGATACGGAGCGCGGCGTTGTGTCTTGATTGGCGATTGGGCATAGACTGCTCCTTCTACGCTCCATCCGAAGTTCCTGACGAAACCGGACGGCAATGGCCTGCCTACCGGCCTTGCAACGACCACGGATAGGAACTCGTCATTCAAACTCAACGGCGGCGTTGCGCCGAAGGGAAGTCTCTCGCATCGATCGCATAATTGCAACGATCCCGGTTCCGGAACAACACGGCACCGCTGGGTTCATCAACTCATATTCAGATCGTGAGGAACGTCGTGTTCACGCTACGTCAGCCCCCGAACAACGCCATCTCCAGCAGCATGGAGATGAGAACGAAGAGCACGAGGAACCCGGCAGCGGAGGTGACGCTGGTCCCTCCCCGGCGCTCCAGCTCCCGGAGATGAGCGTTCTCATCGAGGCGCTGCGCGCGCACGTCGCCGATGATGCCGAGCACGTGCGAGAGGTAGAGACGATTGGCAAGGAAGCCGCACACTGCGCCCACAACCAGGCCGCCGATCAGCACCGTGGACTGCGGCGGCCCCTGCTCCTTGAGGACGTTCAGGAAGATTGCATCCTCGATGAGCGCCTCGGCGATGATGGCGGCATACAGAATGAACATCGCCCTGTACACCTTCCGGTAGCCCATCCAGAGGGTGCAGGCAAGGAAGGCCGCGATGTTGAACCCGAAGGAGCGGGACGTCCCGTTGATAACGGGTTCCCAGATGCGAATGTAGTATTCGCCGTTGCGGCCCAGAACCGCGCGCAGTTCCTGCTCTGTGGGAATCAACGCGTTCGGCATGCATCCTCCAAGGTCATGAGGTTTGAACGATGAGAACTCCGGCGTGCGCCCCGTACCGCCCGCGGAGTCGAAGATAATCCCATGGAGGCCACATGATCATCGGGAACTCGCCAGGATAATTGAAGTCAGAATCATGGAACGATCGTCCGGCAACCGGCCGTCTCTGCACGACCCTACCGGCATGAAGCCGTAACCACGGCATCGTGCACCGTGTATCTCTTCCATGCGAGCGACCATTGTGCTGATACTATCCGCCCTGCTGTCTGCCGGATGCGACCGCAACGAACCTCGCACCAACGATGGAGCCGGCCTCCAGCATGCAGCCTCCGCTCCGCGCAACGATGAGATATCGAACAGGCAGGATAGCGCGCGGATCGCATCACTGCGGCACTACATGGAGACGGTGCGGCCGCTCCACCGGCCGCCAGGTCCGGCTCGCGCGGGCGACTGGCTGGCGACCTACCACGAGCCGGGACAGAGTTTCGGCGAGTATCTGGCGTGCGATCCGATTCTTCCGTCGGCCGCACGCAGCGTGATACACGTGCTTCCAATCGGCAGGTTCACTGCAACGCAACGTCGCGTGATCGCGCTTGCCGCGGAGTACATTCATCTCTGCTACGGTCTTCCCGTTACGGTGGATCGCGGCCTCCCCACTGCTGCAATCCCGCGGGGCGCCATGCGGCACAGCGCACGATGGGGCACGCAGATCCGCACCGCCTGGATCATCGACTCGCTACTGCGCCCGCGCCTGCCGCGGGATGCGATGTCGCTGATCGCATTCACCGATGCGGACCTGTGGCCCGGCGGCGACATGAACTTCGTGTTCGGCCAGGGCTCCACACGGCTTCGCGTGGGCGTGTGGTCGCTGTTCAGGTTCGGAGGCCCGAACGCCGCGGGGAGCGCCTTCGCGCTGCTTCTTGCGCGCACACTGAAGTGCGCCACGCACGAGCTGGGGCACATGTTCTCCTTGCAGCACTGCACGCGCTACGAGTGCAACATGAACGGATGCAACAGCCTGGAGGAAATGGACCGCCACCCCCTTGCATTCTGCCCGGAGTGCGCCGCAAAGATCTTGTGGGCCACGGGCATCGATCCGCGCACGCGCTGCGCCGGGCTGGCCGGCTTCTGCGAGGCGCACGGATTGGGGCAGGATGCGACGCTGCTCCGCACGGAGCTGAACAGACTTGCGGGCTTACAGCCGTAAGCTGCCGATGCCGCCAGGCATGCGGGCAACGGCATCCGATTGTTCGAGGCGATCTGCTATTTTCGGAGGCCGGTCCGCGTCCCGGCATTCCGCTCGTACAGTACCGGCCGGACAATCGCAACCAGGCATCGAGCATCCCTCGCACCAGCACTCCGGCACCGGCTGGCCGCAATTCAGTCAACGTTCCTGACAAAACCGGGCGGCAACGGCCTGCCTGCAGGCGTTGCGCGGCTATGGATAGGAACTCTCAGGTAAGGATTCGGTTCATGGCGTTTGAAAAGTCAGGCAACCCGGCGCTCCGGCGCACTACCTTCTCGGGATTCGAGCCGCTCTCGGCAACGGACCAGGCGATGTCGCTGCACGGCACGATCAACAAGACCGCGATGCTGCTGGCGATCACGGCCATCACGGCGCTGTGTACGTTCGATCGCATCGGCACGGTGTACAGCTTCCAGCAGGTGGCGCCGCTCCTCTACACGGGCGCAATCGGCGGTCTCGTGCTCTGCATAGTCATCGTGCTCCGAGGCACGGCCGCCCCGTATCTGGCGCCGGTGTACGCGGCACTGGAGGGACTGTTCCTCGGAAGCGTGACGGCACTCCTGGAGGATCGCTTCAGCGGGATCGCGATGCAGACGCTGCTCGTCACGCTCGGCATCTTCGTGGTGGTTCTGCTGCTGTATCGCTTCGAGATCATCAAGCCCACGGAACGCTTCCGGATGATCGTGGTCTCCGCCACGGCCGGGCTTGCGTTCTACTATCTCATGAGCTTCTGCCTCTCGTTCGCCGGCCTCCACCTTCCGCTGATGCACGAGAACAGCACCTATGGAATTCTCTTCAGTCTCTTCGCCATCGTGATCGCATCGATGAATCTGGTGCTGGACTCCGAGTTCATCCGGCGCGGCGTGGAGATGCGCGTGCCGAAATACATGGAGTGGTACGGCGCGTTCAGCCTGCTGGTGACTCTGGTGTGGCTCTATGTGGAGATCCTTCGTCTGCTTGCGCGGCGCAGGGGTTGACCTGCGGATCGGAGCCGCGCCGGCGATCGGTGCAGCCCGATGGCGCGCGGCGGCGAAGCCCCGCCTCGCCGAACGATCGGCGCTTCGTGATATTCAATACACGCGTTACCTGCATGCGCGGCAAGCGGCCCGGCACCGCCCGCATGCGGACGGAGCAGGCATTGAGGACCGGTACATGAAGATGTACTCACGCGGCATCCGCGCACTTCCTAGCTTGCCGGCATGAATGAGAGGGGCCCCTCCCGATACGGATCGGCAGCCTTCGCGAGAGGGAGGGATAATCCGGAAGCCTGCGGATACTGAGGTCCGGTGGCGCAGTCGCACTCGCGATACAGGCCGGCGCTCGATGCCGATGTAACGATTTTCCACCGGGCATACACTTACGTTCATATGCAGCGGCATAGAAACAGCAACACCCAATTTCCATAGAGTAACGAGGCAGAAACATGAAGATTGATTCAATAATCCGCTCCGTGGCGGCGACGGTTGCCTTCGCGGCGGTTGCGAGCGTAGTGGCGGTTGCGCAACCGAAGCTGGAGATCGTTGGCGGCGACACCTATGACTGGGGCAAGGTGAAGTCCAGCCCGCTCACAACGGTTGTGCAGGTGAAGAACACGGGGAATGCCGATCTGAAGATCGGCGACGTGCGCCCGGGCTGCGGCTGCACCGCCGCTCCCATCGACAAGAATCTTTTGAAGCCGGGTGAGGTGGGAAAGATCAGCATCACGATCAAGGTTCCCGGCCACTCCGGCCCGATCGAGAAGATCGTGACCATCTACTCGAACGACTCCGCCAACACCGCGCACGTGCTGCATCTGAAGGCGGATCTGCATCCGGTGATCACCTGCACGCCTGCACAGTACATGCTGGTGACGAATGCCTCGCTCAACACCGAGTCGGCCGCCTCGCCGATGACGATCAAGAACACGGGTGAGACGCCGATCACCATCCAGAAGCCGACGCTTGCGGACGGCGGCAACATCGGCGTACGGTTCGACATGAACGGTCCGAAGACATTGAAGCCGGGCGAGGAATATGTGCTGAAGGCATTCGTGACACCGAAGAATGCTGCAAGCGTGACCGGTACGCTCAACGTGAAGACCTCCAGCAGCGACATGCCGTCGTTCGATATCACGGTCAGCGGCACGATGAACCAGCCGTCCGTCTCGCCGCGCTCGGCAGTGGCTCCGCCCGCAATGGCAACGCCGCCGGCATCGGCAACGCAGTCCGGCACCAAGACCACGCCGCACTAGGAGTTCCTGTCCGTAGTCGCTGCAAGACCGGCAGGCAGACCATTGCCACCCGGTTCTGTCAGGAACTCCGGTGGCTCGCGTACAACCTGCAGTGAAGAGTGAATCCCGGCTGCCGACGGCGGCCGGGATTCTTTGTTATCCAGCCGGGATCGGCGTCAGACGCCCGTCCTCCTCCGTTCATCCACCGATCATTACCTTCCCCCGGTACAGATGCTGCTGCCGCGGAGGCCGGACGGTTCCGCGCGCCGCAACGGGAGACCTGCCATGCACGTGAAGCACTATTCATCCGCAACGGAGTTCCTCACCGAGACGGAGCGATTTCTGCTGAAGGCGGAGACGCGGAACAACCTGATCCTGGGCATTGCGCGGAGCGCCGAACGGGAGGCTGCGGAGCTGCGCACGCCTCCCGCGATCGAACCCTACTTCGCGGCAGTGCTGCACAACGGCGAAACGGTATTGTGCGCGTTCAGAACGCGCGCGGACCGTCTGGGCATCACCGGCACCGAACACCCCGACGCATTGCACGTGCTCGCCCGGCACGCCCACGCCGCATGCCCGGAGGCATATCTGATGATGGGCCCGGAGCCGGATATCGCATCCTTCGCCCGGACGATGGCTGCATATCGCGGGAAGCAGGCACGGCGGCATCGGGCACAGCGGCTCCATGAACTTCTCGCAGTACAGCCGCCGGCCCCTCCTCCCGGCCGTTTGCGCGTCGCGAACGACGCCGATGCCGCGCTGCTGGCAGAATGGGTGGCGGAGTTTCTCGCGGAGGTAGATGACACCGGCAACGCCGCGGAGATGGCTGCCGCGCGGATCCGCTCCGGCGCTCTCTTCTTGTGGGACAACGGCGGCCCGGTTTCCATGGCGGCCTGGAGCGGGAAAACCCCGGCCGGCGTGCGAATCAACTTCGTCTACACACCGGCGGAACTGCGCGGGCGAGGGTATGCGACGGCGTGCGTGGCGGCGCTGAGCGCGAAGCTGCTTCGGGAGGGGAATCGCTTCTGCTGCCTCTACACCGATCTCGCCAATCCGATCTCCAATGCGATCTACAGGCGAATCGGCTATGAGCCCCTCTGTGATTGGGGAGTGTATGCGCTGGATGGGTGATGGTATGAACGAGGCGGGATCGGCGGCGCAGGACCCGGGTTGTATCGGGCCCTGCGCGCCTGCCTGTAGTTGCAACGAGCGCTCACGAGCATATGCTGCAGAGCGCTGCCTGCCGGATGCGCTGCGGTGGAAAGCCTTGCACCCCGTTCGCACGGCACCGCATTGCGAATCACTGCTTGGGATCGGGCACCAAGTCCCAGGAACCGAGATGATAGGAGCCATCAACCCGGTGCCAGACCACCACCTTCGCCCTGCGTACGGTCTTGCCGCTCTTGAGCTTCAGAAGCAGTTCGTAGTTCACTCCTTCAACAACCTGCTGCCGCGCGCTCACGATGCCGACGAGCTTGATCTTCTCCGCCTTGTTCCGCTCCGCAACTGCGAACTGTGCTGCCTTGCGTACCTCTGCATCCTTTATCGAAACATCGCTGTAGGCCCCGACCTTCTGGGCATATCCAACGCTGTACGACAGCGCGGCAAGCACTACTGCAATGATGGATGTGATACGGCTGACCTTCTTCATCGTTGTTCCTCGTAGTATGGATAGCACGGCACCAACGCTCCCGATCAGGAACGGGCCCGGAAGCCGGGCCGGCGTTGCGGAGATAGGGACTCGATGCCGTCGGGAGGGTTTAAGAACACATTACACTGCCGGCCTGAACAACGCCCCTGCATTGCAGTGCACGCGGACGTCGCGGAGAGCCCGGTTATCCGGCGGATCCGTTCTTCGAATAGAGCGGCTGATAGAGTTGAAGGGCAAAGCCGCCGGGTACCTTGAAGTGCGTCACCAGACCGAAGCCGCAGTCTTCCACCGGACCGGTGAACTCCACTCCACGCGCCTTCAACTCCGCAACGGTCTGTTCGATATCGTCGCAATAGAAGGAGATGGCATGCGTTCCCGATGGCCATTGCCCTTCGCCGGTGGGATGGCAGCCCATGTCGGCCTCCGGAAGATCGAAGATCAACCAGCCATCTCCTACATCGGTTGCGGAGAACCCAATCACGTCGCGCAGGAATTTGCGCAGCTCCTCCGCCTGAGAGGAGTAGAACATCGTATGAACACCACGAATCATGATAAGTTCCTCGGATAGATGAACTGGCCGGCCAAAATAGCGGAGCGGCAAATGCCGGACAATGCAGGGATGGACGATATTGCCAGCAGACTACATCACCGGCACCGGAGTACCGCGCACAGAGGGAATCGGCAACCGACACCTCCCACTGCGTACTCGCGGAGATTGACTCCGCGATCTCCATCCGGGGGAAGAGGCTCGAGTAAAACCCAGGCCCGACGTGCTGCCGAGCGAATGGCAGAGTACGTCCGCGCACGTACCTGGGGATACGGCAACCCGCACTCCTTGCGATGCCTGCCATGCATTCTATCTTGAACCTCTCCCGTCCGTTCAACGTTCCAACCCCGGCACTCGCCGTATCCCCATGAAGCAGGCATCAGGCATCGATCGGCTCCCCGAACTTCTTGAACAGGTGCGCGCATGCCGTATCTGCGAAGGCGCACTGCCGCTCGGGCCGCGCCCCGTTCTGCAGGCGGGAGGCGAGGCACGCATCCTGATTGCCAGCCAGGCTCCGGGCCGGCGGGTTCACCACACCGGCATACCGTTCGACGACGTGAGCGGCGACCGGCTCCGCGCGTGGATGGGAGTGGACCGGGAAGTGTTCTACGACGCAACGCGCATCGCCATTCTTCCCATGGGCTTCTGCTTCCCCGGCACCGGCGGTTCAGGCGACCTGCCTCCGCGCCCCGAGTGCGCGCCTGCATGGCGCCGGGCATTGCTGGAATGCATGCCGAACATTCGGCTCACGCTGCTGCTGGGCCGCTACGCACAGGCATGGCACCTGCCCGATGCTCCCGCAAAGCTTACCGATGTTGTTGCGGCGTGGAGGTCGCACTGGCCGGACGTGCTGCCGCTGCCGCATCCCAGCCCGCGCAATCAGTTCTGGCTGAAACAGAACCCATGGTTTGCAGCCGAGGTGCTCCCGAGGTTGAAGGAGCGCATCGCGGAGGTACTGGGCGGGGACGGCGGGCGATAGTTGCCGGTAGAACCGCTCGCCCTGCGGCACGGTCACGGAATCACGATGGGGCCGGCTCCCGAGGCCCGCGACTGCAGAAGGCTCCGTTGCAGGGTGACCGCAGAATGCATCCCCCGCACGTGCCGGGAACGGTTTCGTTGCACACGTGGGCACCGCGGCCGCGGTAACCGAGCGGAGAACCACAGGAGGCCGGCGCTGCATCGTGCAGCAGCATGGTGAATGTGCCGCGTCCGATACGCCACCGGCTGCTATCTTGCGCACTCCCCTGCGATTCGTACGATGCCCGCAACGCGTGCTTCGTGCAGCGGGCCGAACATTCAACGAACCGAGCCGGAGAACCATGCAGACCAATCCGAAGGAATTCATCGAGGCAAGCCTGAACGGCCTTGCAGAACAGACCGCGGCGCACGATGAGGCGTGGGGGATCGGTACTGCGCAGCGCTGGGACGCGAATCTGGATACCGGAGAGATAACGTTCACACTCGGGAACGATACGACCGCGGTGGCGCCCCTGCAGATTGTGGGGACATACGATGCCGAGAACGGTACATGGCTGTGGGGATGGGATCATCCTTCCGTCCCGTCTCCGCTTCGCAACGCATCGGAACTGGCACGTAGTTGGGGAAGCGATCACAACCTGGAGTTCTACACATCCCCCAGGCTGAAGTGTCCGGAGGAGCAGGCGTGGGAGTTCACGGCAGTTGCCGCACGGCTCTCGGAGGCAAACGGCGCCTTTCGCGGAACGAGCGGCGCAACGCAGCTGTTCATGACGTTCGGGGAGATCAAGCTCTTCAAGCCGTAGGGGCACATCGCCTGCAGGCGTGCGATGGCAAGGGTCGTGACCGACCTGTCCGTTGCGCAATGCTGCGCCGTTGGGTCTCTCTATGAAAATGCGGAGGCATCAACTCATCATGCTGATGAACGATGCCTCCGCACTCCCTTCACCGACTCCGCATACCCATCACACCACGACGGCACGCACAACACTCTGCACACCTCCGTTCGCGTTATCGCTGCGACGCCTGGGTGCGTACCACCTCCACGCCGTTCGGATGCACGATCCGTTCGCCGCCGATCGCGCCGGAGCGATGGCTGAGCAGCCCGTCGCCCGGATTGGCGTTCAGATCGGGGATGTCGCAGATCCTGCAGAGGAGTTCGCTGTCCGTGTTGTAGTCCGGGCCGGTGTACGTGGCACATCCCACCAGGAAGGCATTGGCAACGGTGGGTGCCTTGCGGGCGCAGAAGCCGGGCGATCGCGCGGACATCACAGTCTCGAACTCGTTGCAGCCGGAGATGCCGTTCCTGTCGGCACGCACCAGATAGGCATCATCGAAGCCGCCGCCGTTGAAGCTGTTGGTGCTGCCGGCAACGATGTAGTTGGTGGGGAGCGTCACGCCCGCCGTGTAGAGCGGCACGAGCGCGAATCCCTGGTCGCGCCAGTCCACACCGTACTCCTCCGCCCACACCCGGTTGCACTTCCCGTCGATGCGCATCAGCAGCATGTCGAACCGTCCAAGCCCGGCCGCCTCGTTGAAGTAGAAGCCGGTTGCGGCAAGCTCGCCGTTCGGCAGCTCCTTCGCCTCCGTCAGTTCGCCGCGGTTGGTATCGGCCACGGCGAAGACCTGGTCGCACTGGCAGATGCCGGCGGAGGTGAGCCGAAGCAGATACGGCTGCTCGTAGTAGTATGGCGCCGTGGATGATGCACGGCCGAACACTGCGATCGAACCATCCTTCATTGCCAGCACATCGTTCGCCGCCTCGATCGTGGAGTCGGCACCGTAGAAATAGGACCATTGCGGCGTGAGGTCCGGATTGGTGCGCACGAGATAGAGCTTGTCGAAGTTGTCCGTGGAGTAACTGAGCGTACGTCCGGCGGCAATGATGTCGCCGTTTGCGGCAACGGCAACGGAGGTGAGCTCGTCGAAGCCGCCACCTCCGTAGGTGCGTGCCATCGTTGGCGTTCCGGCCAGATCGATCCGCATCAGAAAGCCATCCCCCTGGCCGTTGCCGATACTGTTGTAGCGGCCGGCAATCACGTAACCGGTATTGCCGTAGGTGGCAATGTCGAAGCCGTCATCGTCATCGAGCGCCGGATAGGTCTTCGCCCAGGTCACATTGCCTGCATCGTCGATCTTCATGACGAACGGATCGTATCCGGTCTGGCAGCAGGTCAGCGTATTCTGCGTGGTGCCCACGATCACATAGCCGCCGTCCAGGCCGCGCACAACCTTGTGCCCCACATCGTAGCCGCCGTGGCCTATATCGTACGTTGCGGACCAGACAAGCGCACCGCAGGCATCGGTGCGCACCACGTACACGTCGCGATCCGATCCGTTGTAGCTGCTGGAGGTGCCAACGGCCAGATATCCGCCGTCAGCCGTCGTTGTAAGGCCGTAGAAGATATCGTAGCCGCCGGCGCCGTACAGCCATTGGAACGTGGGATCCTTGGCGCTCAGCCCGGGTGCGAATGCAGCGCTCGCACAGATGCAGAGCAGCAACAGCATGGCCCGAAGTGCGGCGGCCGGAACGATGGCCGCACGGAGTGTCGATCGCGATCTCATTCCTCTTCCTCCGGTGAGTGGATGTTGTGTGGACATGCCGGCATTCCGGCGCGGCGGAACATGCCGGCGCATGAACGTCGAGGAGCATGATGCCATGCGGCATCATGCCAGACAGCGATGAAGCCGGGGCATGCGGCCCGGTGCCGCATGCGCCGATGCGGGATCACGGCACCCGCGAAAGCACGGGCCGGTTGATGCCGTTGTCTGGAAGGGAACATGCCGCCTGGACTCGGAAGGATGCGGCGAAACGCTCGTGTGATCAGATATCGGACCAAGATACCGGACCGGCCGGCTGCTGTGACAGTACATGATCATGTACCGCGTTCACCGGAGCACGCGACGCACTACGGCGGGATCACCACATCGTAACACGGGAACCGCGTATTGAAGGGAGGTAGAGTAGAAATTGAGTAGTGTCCGGCGAACGGCATGGACGATATTGCAACCGCTGCCGGTTATCTCCCCACGACGACGGCAGGCTCACACTATCCCCCGCCCACTGAATATCTCTTGCACCGAACACGATGCATCGTGAAGACATCGCCCGATGACATCGCGGAGCGTCGTGAACTGTCTGCCGGCATCACCCGTGGTGATGGCCCGTGACGATGCGCACATGCAGGCCTCGAAGGCGTGAGCATGTACCGGGCAGCCGCGCAGCGGTTATGCGTGCATATGCAGGTCCGTGAACGAACAGTTGTCGATCAACGCACACATCGCCGCATGGGTGCATAACCACCGGAGAAGATCATGCCTACACGAAACCGCCGGCGCGCTGCCCAGGCTCTGCTCAATACATCGCTCGGCTCGCGAATCCTGGAAACGCCGCTGCCGCCGGTACTTGGCGCATGCAGGCGGCATTCGCTCACTCTGGAGAGCGCCGTCTTCGATTTCTATACCACGTCAACATCGACACACAATCCGATTCCGGGGCCGGATGCCAACGTCTGGTTCGGTGTCGGCAGCACCGTTGGATCGTTCAACATCGGCCTGCAGGCCGTGCAGGAGTGCGGGCCTGCATCCGGATTATCGCAGGGGATCGTGGCGGACAACGCGGGCAATATCTGGTTCGGCCAAAGCTTCGGGGCCAACCAGATCGCGCGTTCCAGCACCGGCTGCGCAATCACCACCTACCCCACGGCGGGCGCAACGGTGGATCTGATCCTCGGGCCGGACGGAAACATCTACTTCAGCGATGGCGGCGCCAGGCTCGGCAGCGCCACACCGGGGGGCCTGATCACGGAGTTCCCCACCACCTACGGCACTGTGGATCCCACCGCAGGTCCCGGCAACACCATCTGGTTCGGTGAGTTCGGCCCGAGAGTGGGCCGGCTTTCGCTGGACGGAAGTCCGCTGCAGGAATGGACCGTAACCGCGGCCGCCATGGCCGGGAGCCTGGTCACCACGCCGGACGGATCGGTCTGGTACGGTACGGACGTCATCATCGGCCGCATCACACCGGCGGGGCAGGTGGAGGAATATCCCATCGGCCGCGCAGGCGCATCCAACCTGCTGTACGGCCCGGACGGCAACGTCTGGTTCGCCTGTCAGTCAACCCCGCAGGTAGGAATGGTTACCCCCGCGGGGCAGGTGTCGCTCTACGATATCGACGACCTGCCGATGGGGATGACATTCGGCCCGGACAACAAGCTCTATGTAGGGCAGTTGAGTTACTTCCTCTCCGTGGTGGATCTGGGCGGCTCGGTGAGCAATGTGCCGCTTACCGGAGCGATCCCGTACGCACCGCATGTAGGCCCGGACGGCAATATCTGGTTCGGCGGCAACCCCTGGCTGAATCCGGGTGTGCCCACGTTCACGGGCCGCATGACGCCCGGGGGAGTGCTGACGGAATTCCAGACGTACGGCTATCCGAACAGCTTCCTCAACGGATACGACGGCGTAACCATGTACATGGGGATGAGCTCTGCCACACTGGGAGTGGCACATGTCATATAAATCCGATTGACGCAGTCAACCAACGTACCACAGCATTCACTGGAGAGGATCATGCCTTTACGCAATCACCTTCGCTTCACGGACATCATGCTCAACAGCGCTGCGGGCGCGGCGATGCGGGCACAGCAGCTTCCTCCGGCACTCGCCGCAAGCACGTTGCACTCCATCGTTTCAGCCGGGGTGACGTTCGATTTCTATCAGACCAGCACGATCACCGTGGGTCCGATTCTCGGTCCGAACAACAACATCTGGTTCGCCGTGGGAACCTCCGTCGGGCAGTTCGTGCTTCCGCAGAAGACGATTCAGGAATGCCCCCCAACGCAGGCCGGGCTTGCGCAGGAGCTTGCAGTGGACCAGACCGGCAACATCTGGTTCGGCATCAGCTTCGGGGCACCGGTGATCGGCCGGAGCACCCCCGGCTGCAATGTGACAACCTACCCCACCAACGGCCCCACCAGCAATGTGGTTCTCGGGCCGAACGGGAACATCTACTTCAGCGATCAGGGACAGAGGATCGGAAGCGCAACGCCAACCGGCATCATCACGGAGTTCCCCACGACCTTTGCCACCGTTGATCCGATCGTCGGTCCCGGCAACGCCATCTGGTTCGGCGAGTTCGGCCCCAGGATCGGACGGCTCTCGATTCCGAGCAATCAGGTGACGGAGTGGACGGTGACGGCGGCGGCCATTGCATCAAGCCTGCTGGCCACGCCTGACGGCTCGGTCTGGTACGGCACGGATCTCACCATCGGCCGCATCACGCCGGGTGGCCAGGTGCAGGAGTACCCGATCGGAAACGCCGGCGCGTTCAATCTGCTCCTCGGCCCCGACGGCAACGTCTGGTTCGGCTGCCAGTTCAGTGCACAGGTGGGAAAGGTGACGCCGGCCGGGCAGGTATCGCTCTACAACACGAACGATCTTCCGATGGGCCTCGCCTTCGGTTCGGACAACAAGCTGTACGTTGGCCAGTTGAGCTACTTCCTCTCGGTGGTGGATCTGAACGGGAACGTGAACAATCTGCCGCTCACCGGCGCGATTCCCTATCCGCCGCATCTGGGGCCGGACGGGAACATCTGGTTCAGCGGCAATCCGTATTTGAGCCCGGGTGTCTCCTCGTTCATCGGACGCATCACCCCCGGAGGCGTGCTTACGGAGTTCCAGACCAGCGCCTATCCGAACAGCTTCCTGAACGCGCCGGATGGTTCCGCCATCTACATGGGGATGAACACGGCCCGCTTCGGCGTGATCAATCTGGTGTAGGCCGTTGAACCGTACGTTGACCGCAGAGGGCGCGCAGGAACGTGAGGTGTACATACCCGCGCGCCTTCGCGCCCTTCGCGTTGTTGCCGCAGCGGCGGAAGAGCCTACGGCACTGCAATGCGGCGGAGCCCTTGGCGGTTGCGCCGTACGTGGCGAACTTGTTCCGTGCAATCTCGATTCACGATTGGAGGGAACGTTTCATGGATCCGCAGGCAAACCCGTTCGCAGCGCTCTCGCTGATAGTGGCGCCGGCCGTGCTCACCAACGCATCCTCCGTGCTCGCCATGAGCACGAGCAACCGCCTTGCACGCGCCGTGGATCGCGCCCGCGAACTTGCCCGTCACCTGGAGGCCACGGGCGATCTCTCCTCTCCGGAGTCCGTTCGCCGCCTTCGTGAACTGGCATCGAACGAGCAGCGCACGCTGCTCCTCCTCACGGCGCTGCGCAGCTTCTACATCGCTCTCGGCAGCTTCGCCTCGGGCGCATTGATTGCGCTGATCGGAACGGTGACGGCCTCCGCCGGCACCGCCTGGGTGCTGCAGACGCTGGAGGCGATCGGCGTGATCGCCGGCCTGCTCGCAGTCGGCGCGCTGGTGCGCGGCTCCATCACGCTGGTACGCGAGACCCGCATCGCCGTACAACTGGTGGAGGAACGCGTGGCAGGGATCCGCAAACGCGTGGCCGCGCACGAGGAACGATAACAGGCACGCTTCCACCATCTCTGCTGCGCATTATCCCGCCAGGCCGCACGCGGTCAGGTAGTCGCTCGCAAACAGGGCACGCATCGGCGGCGTGAGGAGCGCCGCGCGTGCCGCGCACCATTGGTCCGCAGCGGCTCCGTACATGGCGTGCACCCGGGCCGGTGTGAAGTTGTCCATCTGCCCCCAGTGGAGCGTGTACGGGATTCCCTCCCTCTCGAGATCGTTCCAGACGCGATTGTAGAACGCCACCGTCCTGTCCGAATACGCTGCATTGAACTCCACCGTGCAGGTGATCGGGAAACGGGTGAAGCCGAGCGTTGCCCCGGACCGCTTCACGTAGCGGAATGCCATCACGCCGGCGAAGGAATCGATCTCCGGCTGCGCCGCAAGCAGCAGATCCAGCACGCGCGCGGAGTCCGTATGCGCCACGCCGAACTCCATGCTCATCCCCTTGCCGTGTGTGGTCGTGCTGGTGAAGATCTCACCCGGTATTCCCCACTGCTGGTCGTACGTTGGATACTGCGAGCCGATAAGCGCGTTGGCGATCGTGGCGATCACACCTCCCGGCAGCAGATTGGTGAGCTGCCCCACAACCGCGAGCAGACTGTCGCCCGGGCCAAGCCCGCCGCTCGTCGTGAACGGCTTCGGATAGTCCTCCCGATACGGGCGCTTGTACATCGTGGTAACGTATGCACCCCCCGCCACATCGTGCGGGTTGAACACCACCTCGAAATGCCACGGCGTCTCCTGCGGATGCGGAAGCTGAAGGCCGGTGAAGTTCAGCGTGTTCATCGCATTCCGAAGCGCGGAGTCCGCAGGCATCCTGCGGCGCGAGGCCTCCAGCAGATAGAGCGGCACGGTCTCCAGCATCATCGCGTGCACCAGGCCGAAACTTCCGAAGCTCACCAGCACGGCGTTGAACAGCCCATCGTCGCGAACAAGCTCCGCGCCAAGGCGCGCGATGAAATCATCGGAGACAACGGGATACGATGCGCGCTCCAGCCAGACGGTGCGCTCCGGGCTCACGATCAATTGAATGCCGACCACGTACTCGGTCATCGATCCGAATCCGAACGCGGAACCGTGCGTCCCCGTGGCAACGGCGCCGGCAATGGTCTGGCCGTTGCTTGCACCGGAGGTCGGCAGCGCACGGCCGCGGGCGGCAAGCCGTTCGTTCAACTCCTGCACGCCGACACCGCACTGCGCGAAGTAAAGGCTTGCGGGGTCGCCCCTGTATGAGGGCGAGATGCTCGCCGCCGCGAGCGTGAAGCTCCAGTTGAGCTGCCGGGTATCGATCAGCCATCCATCGGTGACCGCGGCGCGAGAGAGCGACCATGTGCCGCCGAACGCGCGGAGGCGCACTCCGCGCTGCGACGCCTCGCCCATGATGCGCCGCAGTTCCGCAATGGTCAACTGCAGATCGCCCAGCATGTTCGAGACAGGCGCGGGCGGATTGTAGATCTCGTAGAGCCGCTGGATCTTCTGGGTGACATTCTCGTGCCGGTTCATCCAGTCGTCCTGCGGCGTTGTCATCACGATTCTCGCCGAACGTGCCATGATGCCTTCCAATTATGAAGAGTGGTTCCGATACGGGATGCTTGCGAACGCGGGGCCGTGCTACTGCGGGCCGTCGGGCGGCGGGCAATCCTTGCCGCAGCTCCATTCCACATCCATCGGCGCCCAGAAGCCGAGTGTGACCGCGGTGATGAGCGTGTAGCCGAAGTTGGTGGTGACACGCACGCTGTGCAGCGTGCCGCTCTTGCAGTTGTCCGGCACAACGGATTCCTGAATCAGACCCCATGCCAGCGAGTGAATGGTTCTGTGGCGATAACCGCCGCCGTCCTGGCCGGTTGCCTCCACGCGTGCATGGTAGCATCCGGACAGGAGCGCCATCACTGCAAGGAGTACGAATGCTGATAGCTGTCTGGGCATGACATTCTCCGGTTGAGTGTTTGAAGTTCCTGGCAACAGGCTGATCCGGCAATCCACGGCCTCTCGCAACCAGGAACCTGGTTCTTTGTACGCTCGCCTGCGGCTCGCTGTAGTGCCTGGTCAGGTGCAGGAACAGGCAGAGCGGAGGAGAACAACATCCTGTCCGGTCGGGAACCCTTGGGTCTACAACACAATATGAGTCCGCACTTCGGCGGAAGGTCTACGCATGAACTACGTACATCGCACCGCGGAAAGGATAGGTCGCATTGCGATAGGTATGCCAGCACGCGCCCGGCTACGAAGGATCCGCCGCGGACCAGTTGCCGGGAAGCGATCCGTTGTTCGTCAGCAGGCCGGTAAGGAGCGCGTGCAGCTCCTTCTGCCGCGCGCTCACACTCGCGGGAACCGCCGCGGAGCCGGAGCCTACCGGGAGAAGGTTGGTGATCTCGTGCGGATCGTTGGCGAGATCGTACAGTTCGTACTGAACGCTGCCGGCCACCACGCCCGGCTGCCACGGCGGGTTGATGCCGGTCGGGTTGCTCGGATTGAACGTCGGGATGGCGGGGTCCGGCTGGAAATAGACCGCATACTTCCACTCCTTCGTCACCACGGCACAGATGACGTTGGCAATCCCGGAGGGGCTCACGGGAAAGTTGTAGCCTGTATAAAAGGTGAAGAGGATGGCATCCTGCGTGGGCGCGGTTGGATCGGTTATCGTTGCGGAGAAGTCGATCCCCTGCGGTGGATACTGAAGGCCGAGCGAGCCGACATCCACGCCGGCGATGGTGGCGATGGTGGTTGGAAGGTCGATCAACGATACAAGCTCGTGACACTCCGCCGGCTCCGTGAAGAGCACCGGATTGCTGATCACCAGCGGGATGTTGATCGTCTCCTCGTAGCACGTGTTCATCTTCTCGCGCAAGCCGCCGTGCGCCATCCCCATCTCGCCGTGATCGGCCGTGCGGATGATGAGGGTGGAGTTCAGTTGATCCGGAGTCATCGCCTCCAGTATCTGCCCGATCAACGCATCCGGCAGCGTGTGGAGATAGGCGTAGAACTTCAGGAAGTTCAGCGGCTCGTCGCCGGAGAGGGGGCCGCCGTCGTAGCCGTTCAGATAGTTCAACTGCGCCCACGGCTTCGTGGAGAGATCGTCGCAGCCGTATGACGTTGGAAGCTGGAAGCCCTGATAGTCCTCGAAGTCCGAGAGGCTGTAGCCGGCGTCGGCAAGACAGTCCGGGTACACCGACACATCGTGCGGATTTACCAGCGAGACAATGAGACAGAAGGGCTGCGTGGCGTTCTGATTGTTCCGGATGAACTCCAGCACTCCCTCCTGATTCTCTTCATCCAGAAGGCCGGTGCCGGTTACGATGCGGCTGTCGTTGGCGCCGACGCCTCCCCCCAGATTTGCAAGATCGCCTGCGTCCGGGCTGGAGCCCTGCACCAGCGCGGTCCCCATGTCCGGTGAGGTCCAGCCGCCGAAACCGTACAGGCTTCCCATCTGCGTGTCCTCCCCCTCCGCCGTCTGCTGATTCTGCTGGCTCTGCACCCCGGCCCACTCAACGGCGAACTGATCGAACTCATTCGTGAGATGCCACTTCCCCTTGTATGCCACATTGTATCCGGCGCTGTTCAATATCGTGGCAAGATTAGCCATGTCGCCCGAAAGCGTGTTGCCGTACGGTATCACCTGGTTGACCATCGGATACGTTCCGGAGATCATCGCGGCGCGGCTGGCCCAGCAGGGGGATGTGTTGATGTACATCCGCCTGTAGGTGATGCCGGTTGCGCGAAGCTTCTCGAACGCAGGGAGATTCTCCTTCGCCCAGCCGTGCGGGAAGTCACGGATCTCCCGCTGCTGATCGGTCATGATGATGATGATGTTCGGCTTCGCAGGAAGCGTTGCAGTGCTCATGGTCTCTCGGGAAAACCGGACGTTCTGGATGAGGGTTGGGGATGGCGCGAATGTACGTACATGGATTCACTTCTCGCACATCAGGCTGCACTACCGATAGGTCCGGTTCAAGAAGCTGGATCCTCACAATGGGAAATATCTCGCCATCGCGGCCGTGGAGCATCCGTCGCTCTACAGCAACCCGGCAGTCCGAAGCGTTACGCTGCTCCCCATCGCTCCGTACGCGATCAAGGCACGTTGAGACGGATGCCGCGGCCTCCGCTGGATTTCCGGCACGGTTCCTGACGCAGATCATCGTACGGCGACGGTTGCGGATCTATGTTCGTCTCGAACGTGAAGCCGGCATCAACCGGCCCTCCGTTCGAGACGAACGTGGAACCGATGGAATCGAACATGGAGCGATGCCGATGAGTCCGAACGAATCGTACAAGCCCGCCCTCCGTCTGGGGCGAGCCGGGGCCGCCCTCTCCCTCAGTGGATTGCTCCTCTCCGGACCGATCGGCATGATGGTGGTTGCAGTGGTTGGGTCGCAGCCGGAATGGCAGGGAGCGCGGAACTTCGTTCGGCACTTCCATCCAATACAGATCGTTCCCTTTCTCTTCGGCTTTGCGCTGGTTGGCGGGAGCGTGATGTTGATGTCCGCGGTACACGTTCTCGGAGACCAACGTCTTCGGGCGCGCACGACGGCGGCGCTGATCTTCACGTCAGCATTCGCCGCGTTCATCTTCTTCAACTATCTCACGCAAACCGCGTTCGTGCCGTCGCTTGCCGGACACTATTCGCCGGAGTCCGATCCCATCATCAGCACATTCACACTCTCCAACCCGCGATCGCTTTCATGGGGAATCGAGATGTGGGGCTACGCGCTTCTGGGCGTGGCCACATGGCTTGCTGCGCCGGTGTTCAATCGCGGCGGCATCGAACGGGCATGCGCGGCGTTGATGGTGATCAACGGAATCGTCAGCGTTGCCGGCGCCGCAATCGTGCTGGTTGATCCGGGCCTGCTGTTGAGCGCCCCGGGCATGATCTGCTTCATCGGCTGGAACATCCTCTATGCCGCCATGCTCCTCTCGATCATGATCGCGTTTCGTTCGCGCGCGGCGAAGCCGGCCGGCGCGGCGGCGGTGCAGTGAGCGCCGGACCGTGCCCAGCCGTACAGCACCGCTCGATTCCCCGGCGCAGCAATGGCGCACGCACCCCGGAAGCGCATGATCTACCGGCCAACGATCACCACCGCGCGTGCGCAGGTCCGGCTTCCGGCATGCAGGCGGCAATAGTAGATGCCGCCCGGAAGTCCCGCCGCATCGATGCGCGCCATGTGCATGCCGGCCGTAGTGCGGCCGCCTGCAAGCGTCCGGATGGTGCGGCCAAGCGGATCGAGGAGCGTGAGGCTCACGGCGCCATCGTACGGCAGCGAGTAGCCGATCGAAGCGGAACCGGTGACGGGATTCGGCGTGGGATCCATGAGCGATGCCGCGTCCGCAGCCGCGGCAACCTCCGGAACGGCAAGCGCCTTCTCCGAGATGCGATACAGTACGCCCGAACGCGTCGAGGCATAGAGATTGTCTCCCACCACGGCCATGTTCGCGATCCTGGGATCGCCCAGACCATCATTCACCCCCTTCCACGTTTCGCCGTTGTCCGCCGAGCGGAAGACGCCGTCCGCGTCGGTACCAGCGTACAGATCCCCTCCGGCCTCGGCGACCGCCCGGATCGACCTGCCGTGCAGATCGGCGACCTCCGTCCAGGGAAGTGCGCCGTCGGGCGAGCTGTACAGCCCGTGAACCGCGAGCGCCCAGAATCCGGAGCGCGTGGATGCAACACCATTGAGGTTGCCGCCGCGTTGATAGAAGGGATCGTTCGGATCGTACGGCCACGTCCATGTGTAGCCGCTGTCGGTGGAGCGCCAGATGATGAAGTCGTTCGTTCCGATCAGCGTAGTTCCATCAGTGGCCATGGAAGACATCGGCGTATTGGAGGTATCGGTTTTCCAGTATGTCAACTCCCCATCACGGTTCGCGGCGCGATACGTGTTGCCGGCCGTTGAGACCACGTAGAGGAATGGTCCGGAGGTCACGAGCGCATCGTAGGTATTGTTGAGCCAGCCGGCGGCTGCCTGGCTCCAGTGTCCCCCACTGTCGGTTGAGAGATACACGGCCCATGGCGTTCCCATCACCAGTTTCCCCTGCAATTCCGCGAGCGACTTCACACCGAACAGGGATGATGTCTCATTCAGGCGTGTCCATGAATCGTCCAGCGCGGAAAGGGCGTAGATGCCGGCCTCCGTGCCGACCAGCAGCCGATCGCCGAACGGAAGGAGCGCCGTTGGCGACAACGCCGTGAGACCTCGGTTCGCGGTGGTCCATGTATGCCCGCCGTCGGCGGTGCGAACGATGTTGGCGTTGTACACGTTCGCCGCAAGCAGATAGCCCGGGCCGGCAACAACGGCGCTCACATTCGGCGTTGTCACTAACGAGTCCCAGGAGTAGCCATGATCGGTTGAACGAAGCAGCGCGTTCCCCGCCGTTGTAGCGAATATCACACCGTTCTGTATCGTGAAGCCGCGAGCCTTTTCCGTGGCGGCAGATGATACCCTCTCCCAGTTCTCTCCCGCATCCGTTGAGCGGATCAATCCCCCCGAATCGTCCAGGCCTGCAATCACCGTATCTCCATCAACAATTACCGCATCAGCATGTTGCGGAACGCCGTCGATCCGCACCTCCTCCCACGTGTATGCTCCATCGGTGGAACGCATGAACGCGACCGGAGTGCATGCGAACGCCGACGTGCGGCCGATCGCCAGCCGGACGCGCCACATGTCGCTCATGCCGATTCCGTCGATCCCCTCGACAACTCCGGACGGCCAGATGAAGAAGGTGGAGTCCGCACCCAATGCCACCACTCTGCCTGCATATGCCTCGATCTGGTAGATGTATGCCGTTGAGCCCGTGGCGGGACGGCTCCACGTTGCGCCGCCGTCCATCGAGCGATGGATCCCTGATCCGGTTGCAGCATAGATCGTGTCGCCGGTGGCTGCGAAATCGTTCACATCGACATTCGATCCGATCTCTCCCTCCACCGCATGCCACTGCGCTCCGCCGTCCGTGGATCTGAACAGGCCGTGACCCCGGGTGCCGGCAAGAACCGCGCTCCCGGCACGATGGAACGCGTTCACGAATCCACCCTCAGGCGCACCGAGCGGAAGCCACCGCCGTTGCTGTGCGGTTGCGGACGATGCGGGCAGGAACGTGGCGGCCAGTGCAATACCGAGAGTGAAGCGTAGGAACATATCGCTCATCATCATATCGATTCTCCGAAAAAAACTTCTCTCATAACGAACAATGCGCTGCGATAATAGCGGCAGCCCCGGCAGACGCGGGTACTCATTTACTACACACGGCCGTGACGAACGTTCACGCATTGCCCGCAACAGCCGAAACTGCAGGCTCTCCGGCGCTTCGCCCTCCGCGGAGCCCACGATGAAGCGGCGTTCGTCTCTCCTCTGGCACGCTCCCGGCCCCGATCGGCGTGCCACGCGGTACAAGGGTTTGCGGGCGATCGGCCATCGGGCGAATCACTATCTGAGCGGCGGTTGTGGCGGTTCCTCCACTGTGCAGGAATCGATCGCAACACCGGGACGCATGGGAGCTCCCGGGTCGTTGGCTGCAGGTTTATCCGAGATCGCCATAACT
Organism: Bacteroidota bacterium; assembly: GCA_018266795.1. GTDB lineage: Bacteria > Bacteroidota > Ignavibacteria > OLB7 > OLB7 > JAFDZV01. The sequence goes on from JAFDZV010000041.1 coordinate 32,740, forward strand.
CGAAGGCAGTCACCACGCAGATGCAGTACGGCATGCAGCACATCACCGAACGGAACGTGGATGCCGCTTCCAGCCGTGAGCCTGGAGCCCGGAAGAGCATGCAGCGTGCTACGGATGGAATGGGATTGCGGATGATGCATGCGGTGCGCGAACGATCGCTCGATCCTGACGGGGATCATGGTAGGAACCCTGCACGCCGGCTACCTTTCACGCAGTCAGGAAACAGAGCGGCGCGGCCGAACGGAAAATGATGTATGGGGATTCGCGCGCCGGACGTTGATCAACAGCAACCCGACCCGCCCGATACATCGCGGTGCCGGAGTTCGAACCATGAAGACAGCACTCCATATCACGATCTGGCTGCTGGTGCTTGCAGCAGCGGCAACCGGCGTGTTCTATCGAACGCCGGAGCCGCACATCCGGATGACGACGGTCCGCGGCGAGCAGGCCACATATCAGGGAAGCGGGCTGTACCGATACGACCCCGCTTCGGTGGCACGCGAGGGAATCGTGTGGGACAGCGTCAATCTTCTCATCGGGCTTCCGCTTCTCGCGCTCGGCATCCATCTGCGCAGACGCGGCTCACTGCGCGGAAGGCTGCTCCTTGCCGGCCTGTTCTTTTACTTCTTCTACAACTATCTGATGTATGCCACGATGACGGCGTTCAATCCGTTCTTCCTTGTCTACGTTGCGATCTTCGCGCTGAGCTCCGTTGCATTCGTTGCCAACCTCGGGGAGATAGATGTGGCCGGGCTTCCGGCCGTGATCACGCCGCGCTTTCCACGGCGCACATTCATTGCGTATTCGATCGGGATGGGAGTGATGATCGCCCTGCTCTGGCTTCGCCTTACGGTCTCGATCATGGCCGCCGGAACATTTCCCGCAGAGATCGCCGGCATGAACACGCTGCAAACGCAGGCTATGGATCTGGGAATGATCGTGCCGCTCACGATATCGGCCGGCCTGTTGCTGTGGCGCCGCAGACCGTGGGGCTACATGCTTGCTGCAATTGTTGCGAGCTTCGGGCTCATGATGTGCATCGTGCTTCCGGCATGGATTGCCGTGCCGCTGATTCAGGATGGGCGGATCGATCTGGTGGAGGCGGTCCCGTTTCTCGCGGGCTGCGCTCTGGGCCTGACGCTGGCGATATGGTTCGCGCGAAGCATACGCGAGGTGCGCGCATAACATCCCGCACATTGCGTGGGCATTGCATTCCACAACCGAGGACCAACCATGCGCATCGCACTTGCACTGCTGTTCCTGATTCACGGCATCGCGCATCTTCCCGGCTTCATCGTGCTGGCACGCGTGGCCACGATGAAGGGGATGCCGTACAGGACAACGATACTTGGAGGAAGAGTGGATGTTGGCGACATCGGCGCCCGCACGATCGGCCTGCTCTGGCTGCTCGCGGGGGCCGCATTCGTGGCTGCAGGGATCGGCCTCTACGCCGGCGCCGTATGGTGGCGATCCGGCGCGCTTGGCGTTGCAGCGTTCTCACTCGTTCTCGGAATTCTCTGCTGGCCCGAGACGCGTATCGGTGTGGTGATCAACGCCGTAATCATTGCCGTCATCCTGGGCGTTGTCTGACGATCTCGTTCGGGCCGGATCGCGGCGGCTGCAGCGCCCGTGGCCACGTTGCACTCGCTCGGCCCGGCACCGCAACACGGAGAGCCTCATATGCCGAGGCGGTGGCATGAACGGCGATGTGCCTGCCGATGATGCACAGGCATTCCGGTCTATCAGCGCCAGACCCGCGGCCGCTCCGCATCCAGCAGGCGCGCAACCTCCGGCAGCTCCACGCAACGATGCCGCGTTGAGACCCGCCGCCAGATGGAACGCGACAGCCGCCCCCAGTTCTCACTCCACGCGCGGGGCGCATTCGATGCATCGCAATGAATGACGATCGGGAACGTGTCGCTTCGTCCTCCGAAGCAGAGCATCAGATCCGTTCTGCCGCCGATCGGCACCAGTCCGCGATCCACACGCAGCGGACCGTCCACGCGCACCTCCTCACGTCCGGACCGGGAGAGGACACGCGCGCCTACAACGCCGCGATCGTCCCTGTACAGCTCCAACGTATTCCGCAGTCTGCGTGCCGCCGCAACCAGCAGAATCAGCATCAGCACCGAGAGTACGGCCGGTATGACGTACCATCCGGCGAGCCATCCGACAATGGTCGGCCCCAGAAGCAGAAGCGCCGCCGAACCAACGGCGAGAACTCCGGCCAGGACGGCGAACAGGATCACACGGCCACGTGCGGCATGGTTGTTGAGAGAGACGGAGAGAAGCAGAACGGGCATAGACGGAACTCCACGCGGAAGTACGATACGATGGGTACGCTGAGCGGGCCGGGAGTTCCCGGGCAGGCATGATACCAACTCGCGGGGAGATGGCGAAGTCCATGACAATCCATCGCCCGGCGGCAACCACGTTCTTCCGCGTCTCCACGTTCTTCCGCGTCTCCGCACTCGATGCAGACGGAGGGGGCCGCACTATCGGCACGTGCACGCCGGGAGACGGTTTCGAAGTCCCGTCCTCCGCCGCACAACGGCGATGCCGGCCCGGAGCGGATCTCCGGACCAACATCGTCGCACCGCGTTCACCGGGTTGCACCGCTCCAGCGCCCCATGATTGCGCCGGTGATCAGGCAGGCCACGAGAACGTTGGCACCATCGATCGCAGTAACAATCGGCTTGATGCCGGCGAAGATGTAGTGGGGCACGAGCACCGGCAGCCCGATTCCGAGCCAGAGCACGCAGCCGATCAGCATCCCCCTGGCCATGGTTGTCGTGTTCGTCCTCCGGACCAGCCAGGCCGTCACATAGCTTGCCAGGATCCAGCCGACGATGTCGGCAGCAAGCCCGGCCGGATCCACCGTTCCGGCGTCCGCGGCCGGACGCCCCAGAGCAGCAAGCCTGCCGGCGGCCCACGGCGCCGCCGAATACCAGACGAACCCGAGCGCCTGGTGCAGGACCACCGATACGAGAACTGCGAGGTGATTGATCTTTCCCATGATTCTCCTTCGTGTTTGTTCTACTGTTTACAATGATGCCCGGGCCGGCATTCTCCCGCCGCCTCGGCGCGGGTTCACCCGAAGGGCCGGGCGAAGCGGATCGCCGGCTGGTGCGGCTGGCATCCGGAAGCGTATCTTCATGCGGCCGAAACCGGCGGGTGCACCGTGCGGCGCCATGCGGCAATCTGCGTGCGGCAACCCGCATGCGGAGATCTGCAACAGGGACCGCGCCATCATGTGTGACTGCGGCGAGCACGAAAAGGGTTCGCCGACCGAATCGTATCCCGGATCACGAATGCAACGAGCGGAGGAACGTCCAACGATGGCGGAGGCCGGTACCAAGGCCCGGAGCGATTCGGGCACAATGCCTGGAGCCCCAATCGGGGCGATCGATCGGGATGACTTCGCACTCATGGCCGGGCTGCATCGCCGCGCGCTGATGCTGCACTGCTATCGCATGGTTGGCTGCATGGAGGAGGCGGAGGATCTGGTGCAGGAGACGCTGGCGCGTGCGTGGCGGGGACGGCACACCTATCAGGGACGTGCACCGTTTCGTTCATGGCTGTACAGGATCGCTACCAATCTCAGCCTGGATGCACTTCGGGAGAGGCCGCGGCGTTCGCTCCCGGTTGCACGCCACCCGGCCTCCCTGGCGGGCCAGCCGGTGCCGGCATCGATCAACGAGCCGATCTGGCTGGAACCGTATCCCGATGCGCTGCTCCCGCCGGATGAACGCGATCCCGAAACGATACTGGCAACGCGCGAGCGCGTGAGCCTTGCGTTCATGATTGCACTCCACGCGCTGCCGCCGCGCCAGCGGGCGGTGCTGATCCTGCGCGATGTGCTGGAAATGCCGGCGGCGGAGGTCGCGGAACTGCTGGAGCAATCGGTGCCCGCCGTGAAGAGCGCGCTGCATCGCGCGCGCGCAACCATTGCGGAACATTCGCACGTGGCGGAGACGGCCCCGCGCTCCGCAGCGGACCCGGAGCATGGGGAACGGCTTGCACGATACGTGACGGCATGGGAGAGCGCCGACGTGGAGAACCTGATGACGCTGCTGAGGGATGATGCGCGATTCAGCATGCCGCCGATTCCCTCCTGGTATCAGGGACGCGAAGAGATTGGTGCGTTGGTGCGGAACACGATATTCCGCGGCGACGCGAAGGGCCGCTGGCGCCTGCTTCCGACAAACGCCGGCGGCAGTGCAGCGTTCGGACTGTATCGCCTGAACGACGGCGGGAGCGGCTACGGCTTCTACGCCATTCAGGTGCCGACGTTCGCCGGCGGATTGATCACGGACATCACAACCTGCCGCAACACGCGGCTGGCACGATTCTTCGACCTGCCGGAACATCTGCCGGTATGAACGCTTCGGCGGCCGTTCAACGGGTAGCCGGCAGGCAGACATGTTCATTCTGCCCCCCGATCGTGGCCGTGCAGAGCTGTACGGTTCGGACCACATTCATCGCTGGAGAAGACCATGAAGAAGATCATACATGCGGTTCACATTCACGAGACGCCGGCAATCGTGTACGCTGCGCTCACAACGGCCAGAGGGCTCAGCAGCTGGTGGACGCGGATGGTGACGGTGGAAGCGGAGGTTGGCGGCAGGATTCACTTCAGGTTCGCCGATGTCTTCAATCCCGTCATGATACAGCACACGCTCGAACCCGATCGGCTGGTGGAATGGACCTGTGTGGGAGGACATGAGAACTGGGCGGACAACCGGTTCAGTTTCGCTCTGGAGGAACGCCGGGAGGACACGATGCTGATGTTCACGCAGGACTATGCGCAGGAGCTGACGGACGAGGTATACGGCACCTACAATTTCAACTGGGGCTATTATCTGCACAGCCTGAAGCGCTACTGCGAGGCGAACGAGGGAACGCCGTTCACGCCGCCGGAGATTGCATAACCCGATCGGTACCGGACGCAATGCGAGCACCGAACTTCAACGATCCGCCCTGCATGCCGGGCAGCGGCAAGAGCGCGGAGCAGTTGCTGGAACTCGCCGGGCCACTTGCCGGAACGCCCGGTGCAATGTACGTGGAGCGGCGAGGCATACCGCTTCACATCGCCGAGGAGGCGGGCGTTCGTTTTGCGCCCGACTTCGGCGGCCGTCCCGCGGTTATCGTTGCGATGCGGGACCGGCACGGCATCACGGCGTTGGTTCACGGCCGGTATCTTCGCACGGCCCGCGGACAGAACAAGATGTTGACCATAGGCGCCGGCGGCGGCATGGTGAGCGTGCTGGATGGATGGCACGCCGAGCCGCTGATCATCGTTGAAGGGTTGTTCGATGCGTTGTCGATGGCGGCGTGCGGCTGGTCGTGCGCTGCAACGGTGGGCCGCTGGGCCTCGTGGCTGCCTGATGTCGCGCAGGGCCGCACGGTCTGGCTGGCGTTCGACTCAGCGCGCGCGGCCGATGCCGAGGCGGAACGTTATCGCGAGAGGCTGCGGGGCGCATCGCTGTTGAGGCTCAGGCCGCCCGGCAGAAGCAAGGATTGGAACACCGCCCTCGCCAAGCAGGGCATCCCCTCGCTTGCGCGCTGGCTGCGCCAGACATTGAACAGCGGCAATCGGATTGCGACATGACCGAGATCTACGTAAGCACCGACGTTGAGGTGGACGGCCCGATACCGGGGCCGCACTCGATGCTGAGCTTCGGCTCCGCCGCGTTCACCGCGGACAAGAAGCTGATAGCCACGTTCACGGCGAACCTGGAGCCGTTGCCGGGCGCCGCCGGCAGTCCGGAGACGATGGCGTGGTGGGCCGGCCATCCGGAGGCATGGGAGACGTGCCGCCGCGACCCGCGCGATCCGGCCGCTGCCATGGCCGAGTATGTGCAGTGGCTGGAGGCACTGCCGGGCGTGCCGGTGTTCGTGGGATATCCGGCAACGTTCGACTTCATGTTCGTCTACTGGTATCTGATACGCTTCGCCGGCCGCAGCCCGTTCAGCTTCTCCGCGATCGACATCAAGACCATGGCGATGGTGATGCTCGGCACGGACTACCGGCGGAGCACGAAGCGGAACATGCCGCGGCGCTGGTTCGATGAGTCGCCGCACAACCACGTTGCGCTCGACGATGCCATCGAGCAGGGAATGCTCTTCTGCAACATGCTGGCAGAGCGCAACAGATAAGAGCTCCTGGCAACACCGGGTGGCAATGGTCTGCCTGACGACCCTGCGACGCCCATGGGTCGGGCCTCCGACGCAGCCTTCCCCGCGGTACATCGGCCGAACGCATCATGCCCGGCACCAATGCCCGAACGAACCAATGCAATGAAGAGCAACCGTCAACGCAGGAAGGAGATCACCGAGAAGCGCAGGGATAGTCGGGACCGGCACGATGCGGAGCGCAACCGGCGCAGCGCAGAACGGCGAGCCATGCTCCCGGAGGGAGCGGTTGCCGTGAATGAGGTTCTGCTTGCGCGCGCCAACAGCTACACGGTTCCGGACTTCGTGGCACGGGGATATTATCTGGACCGCCCGTTCACCTGCAGGGAGTGCGGTCGCGAGGAAGTGTGGACCGCCACGCAGCAGAAGTGGTGGTACGAGGTTGCAAAAGGAGACCGCCTGGCCGTGGCCGTGCGCTGCCGCCCATGCCGGCGGCGTGAGCAGGCCCGTGCCGCCGCGGCGCGAAAGGTTCACCAGGAAGGGATCGCCGCACGCACGCGTTCGTGAACGTTCAGGCGATGGACAGCGATACCTCCGCAGTTGCTGCGGCCATTCGTTCGGAACGAAACCTGCACGCGGTTCCCCCGTCATCACACGGAATTCTCTGAACCGACGAACGCTCTCAGGAATCACGCCATGTCTCTGGAACGCGCAGACATTCTTGCAGCGCTCACCCGCCTGCTCTCTCCACGCACCGACGTGCTTGCCGTGTGGGAGGCCGGCTCCGCGGCGTTCAACCGCGCGGACGCCTGGTCCGACATCGATCTCTCCATCATCGCCGAGGATGGCGCGGTGCCGGACGTGGCCGCGGCGATCCAGGAGGAACTGCGCTCCCTCTCCCCGATCGACATGCAGTGGGTGCTTCCATCGCCTACATGGCACGGCCACTACCAGGTGTTCTACAAGCTTCGCGACACCAACCCCTTCCTCCTGCTGGATCTCGTGATCATGGAGCGAAGCGCGCCGGGCCGCTTTCTGGAGAGCGCCCTTCACGGTACACCGGATGTGGCCTTCGACAAGGAAGGGCTGATACGGCCGGAGCACCTGGATCACGACGCGCACATGGCGAAGATCCGCGCGCGGCTGGACCACCTGCGTTCCACGGTGCCGCTGATGCGCTCGCTCGCGCTGAAGGAACTCGAGCGCGGGCGCCCCATCGATGCAATGGCCTTCTATCACAGCCATACGCTTCGCCCGCTTGTGGACCTTCTCCGCATCAACTACTCCCCCGCACGGTACAACTTCGGCGCGCGATATCTCCATCACGACCTTCCTGCCGAGGTGGCCCGGCGCGTGGAGCGGCTCTTCTTCGTTCCGGACCAGGCATCGCTGCGCGCCGCGCACCGGGAGGCGTGGGAGTGGTTCGCCGAGCTTGCCGCCGCGATCGATCCCGAGGCTGTCGCGGCACGGCTGCGCGAAGAGGACCGATAGCACCGAGCCATCACCGGCCGCAGGCAGGCAACGATGCTCCGCTCGCCCTGGCGGCGGCGGAACATCGCAACGCCTACGTTCGTCCGCGTCCACATTCGGGTCACACCATCCTCCTTCCCTGTGTCAATCCACCGTGTCGATCCACATGCAATCGCATCGGGCATGTCCGGCGCGGATGCAGAGTACTTCAGCATATCAGCAACAGGAGAATCACATGCCGCATATCACTCTGCCGGATGGAGCCCCGGGAATCGTGGGGCCGATGCTTGCCTATCCCGAAACGGAGAAGCATTTGAACGGACTTGCCGAGGCCCTGCTGCGGGGCGAGTCGTCGCTGACGCCCGCGGAGCGGGAAACGATTGCAACGTATGTCTCATCGGGGAACGAGTGCTTCTTCTGCACGAATGCTCACGCCGCAACGGCGCGCCACCTGCTGGGTGAGGATCGCGGCATTGTGGATGCGGTGCTGGCCGGTCCGGACTCGGCTCCGATCAGCGGGAAGATGCGTGCGCTGCTGGAGATCGCCGGAAAGGTACGGCGCGACGGACGCACGGTCGGCGCCGATGACGTTGCACGCGCACGCGAGGCCGGCGCGGACGACAAGGCAATTCACGACACGGTGTTGATTGCCGCCGCGTTCTGTATGTTCAATCGTTACGTTGACGGGCTTGCCACGTGGGCGCCGCAGCCTTTGGAGGCCTATCACGAGATCGGGCAACAGCTCGCCGAGAAGGGATATCTGCACAGCATCCGCTGAGGACCTCTGCACCGAAACGCCGAACGGCATGCACGGCAGGGATGCGGACGTCGCTGGCGCACAGTCCGTTCGCGCGCGAGGTCCGCATCACGCCTTCCTTCAACCGACGTTCAGGAACACATTCCGCATGGAGACGAAGATCGACGCAGCGGAGCTTCAACGCCCGGCACCGGACGAATACGCTCCCTACTATGAGCGCTACATCAGCCAGGTTGCGCCCGGCACCGACATCCTGGATCTGCTTGCCGCCCAATCGGCGGAAACGGCTGCATTACTCGAGGGGATCGAGGAGACCCACGGTAACCGGCGCTATGCGCCCGGCAAGTGGAGTATCAAGGAAGTGGTGGGGCACGTGATCGACAGCGAGCGCGTCTTTGCCTATCGCCTTCTTCGCTTCTCGCGCAACGACGCCACGGCCCTGGAAGGGTTCGATCAGGATCGGTACGTGGCCAGTGCGGACTTCGACTCCGCGGCGCTCGAAGCGCTGAAGGCCGAGTTCGCCGACGTGCGCCGAAGCACGATCGCGCTCCTCCACCATCTGCAACCCGAGGCATGGGTTCGGAGCGGCGTTGCGAACGGCAATCGCATGAGCGTCCGTGCACTTGCATACGTCATCGCCGGGCACGAGCGCCACCATATGGCGATTCTCCGCGAACGATATCTGTAGGAGACCGGCGGTCTCTACGGCAGGCACGGCGGGCCGCACCGCCCTATGCGCACGTGGCATGCGGTCGCGTCGTAGCAGACGCGGCCGCAACATCCCTGGCTCACCTGAATGCAGGGGGATAATGCGGGTGTGGGGGGCTGCGCCGGGAGGACATAGAGATCGCCGTTGACGCTCTCGACACCGTTGATCACGAAGGCCGCCGGAAGCGGGAACGCAACGCCGCTGCTCGCCGCTGGAATTGCCTGGCATATCACTACGCCGGCAGGATCGACAAGGCAGAGCCTGACCGGGCACGATGTCTGGTTGGTGACCGTGACGCCGGGACACTGGGCGCAAACACGTTCCGGGCGTGCGGCGGCGAACATCATGATTGCGGCACACAGCAACGGCACAGGCGTGAAGCGAACACGACTGTTCATGAGAACATTCTCCCACACTCGGATTGGAGGATCGATGGTCGTGGATTGAACGGGGTGATCATTCCAGCCGTATGGTGATAAGAGGTACCGGCCGGTTGAAATTGGACATCGAACGGAATGCATGCGCGCCGCGCCGGCCTTCATGCTGCATCCACGCCTGCCGGTGCTTCGCGAGATCGCTCCGACATCGTGAGCGAGGAGCATAATCAGCGAAGCACTTGCTCGTCGTAGTGGCGCGGCGGGCATCACGAACCGCCGGCCCGTTACCGACAAACGCTCCATTACGAACTCAATCCATGCACATCCTTGCGATCTCCGGAAGTCTGCGCGCCGTTTCCTCCAACACGAACCTCCTGCACGCGCTTGCAGGCCTTGCACCATCGAACCACACCATTCACATCTTCGGCGGGCTGGCCGATCTGCCGGCGTTCAATCCGGACATCGATACAGCGCCGGGCCCCGATGCCGTTGAACGGTTCCGGGAGGAGTTGAGGGCATCCCGCGGCGTGATCTTCTCCACTCCGGAGTATGCTCACGGCGTGCCGGGCTCGCTGAAGAATGCGCTGGACTGGGTTGTGGGAAGCGGCGAGCTGGTTGACAAGCCGGTGGCGATGTTCAACGCATCGCCGCGATCGACGTATGCGCTCGCCTCTCTCACGGAGACACTTTCGGTGATGTCCACGCGGATCATCACGGAGGCGGGCACCACGATTCAGTTGATGGGAAGGAATCTGGACGCGGAGGGGATAGCCGCCGATCCGGAATTGTCACGTGCACTGACGGCCGGGTTGGAGGCGTTCACCCGCGCCATCGAGGCACAGATGAGCATCGCGGAACCGGGGCCGCCGTAGGTACATGGCGGGCGATCGATCACATATCGCACCGCAGGGCGATCGTTCGACCGCGTATCGATCCCGGCCGGCGTTCCGGCAATGCCTCCGGGCCGCACCTCCGGAGGTCATGATTTCACAGTTCGATCGATTTCATGGCGGAAATGAACGTCGAAACAATTATTCTTGCGACGAGCGATTGCAGCAACAGCCACATTCATGATTCACATAGACAGCAGGAGCAATTCCATGTCAGAGAAGAAGATCATTGCAATAATGGGCGCCACGGGCGCGCAGGGAGGCGGGCTTGCCGACGCCATCCTCAGCGACCCGGCGAGCGGGTTCATGGTGCGCGCCATCACGCGCGACGCCGGCTCGGAGAAGGCACGGCAGCTTGCGGCGCGCGGCGCCGAGGTCGTGCAGGCAGATGTGGACGATCAGGCCAGTCTGGAGAAAGCATTCGCCGGCGCGTACGGAGCCTTCTGCGTTACGTTCTACTGGGCGCACATGTCGCCGGAGAAGGAACTGCAGCAGGCACGCAACATGGCGCTGGCGGCGAAGCAGGCCGGCGTGCATCACGTGATCTGGTCCACGTTGGAGGATACCCGGAAGTGGGTGCCGCTGTCGGACGATCGTATGCCGACGCTGATGGAGAAGTACAAGGTACCGCACTTCGACGCGAAGGGAGAAGCGAACGCGATCTTCACGGAGGCCGGTGTTCCGACCACGTTCATGAACACCGCCTTCTACTGGGACAATCTCGTCGGCTTCGGCATGGGGCCGCGGCGAAACGCGGACGGCACCGCCACGTTCGTGCTCCCGATGGGGGACAGAAAGCTTCCGGGCATTGCAGCGGTCGACATCGGCCGCACCGCCTACGGTGTGTTCAAGGCCGGTGACGAATTTATCGGAAAGTCCATCGGCATCGCCGGCGAGCATCTTACCGGCGAGCAGATGGCCTCCGTGCTTTCATCGACTCTCGGCGAGCAGATCGGCTACTATGCAATGCCGTTCGAGGCGTACCGCGAGCTCGGCTTTCCGGGTGCCGACGACCTGGGGAACATGTTCCAGTTCAAGCACGATTTCAACGATGACTACGTCGGGACGCGAGATATCGCTACGGTTCGCCGGCTCAACCCGGCGTTGCAGACGTTCGCGCAGTGGGCCGAGGCGAACAGGAACAACATCAAGATTGCGTAGGCGCCGCCGCGCCGAACATCGGTGAACGCCACGAACGGCAGATGTGCGGGCCGCCCGCCATCTGCCGTTCACGTTCCGCGGGCCCCACTGCCGACAATCCACCGTCCGGACATCCACTAGCCCAACTTCCTGATCAACTCCCCGAACTGCCCCACGAAGAAGGGGGCAACGATCGCCGCTATGCGAGGCAGCTGCTCCAGCGGCGACGAGACCAGTCCCTGATCCTTCAACCACGCATCACGTTCGGTCTGTGATCCTTCCGGCAGCTTGGTCTCCGCAAGATCCAGCGCCCGGCGATAGATGATGAGCGCCGCCGGGAGATAGACCGCGAGAAGGAGAAGCGTGGAGTAGACTCCCCACTCCGTGGAACCGCCACGGAAGAAGGCCTGGAGTTCCGGCGTCATCGCGCAGCAGGCGCTTCCCCATTCGAACAGTGCCGAGAGCCGCATGATGGTGGCGATCAGCACCGCCGTTCCGATGTACAGAACAACCCGCATGGCGCTCTGCTGCCGGCGAAGATGATTGACGCGGAGATCGATGCACAGAGCGCGCGCCTCCGTCGCGGCGCGTCCGTTGCCGATGCCCTTCTCGCAATCGGGCTCGATCAGCACACAGCTTGCGGTAAGCACCAGCGAGAGGCCTGCTGCGAACGTCAGCACATCGAAGAGCGTAACGGCACGATGCAGCGAGGCGTGGTCGATGCCTCGCGCCGCTATCACGTCCACGACACCATCGCTCACCGGCCGATAGTCCACGCAGCTGACGATGGCGAAGGAGATCGCGAGCGCGCCGAGGTTGCATCCAACGGCATACCATCGCCGCCGCGGAGCGCGCTCCAGCGGCAACACCCACATGATGCAGATCGCCCCGCCAACGATCGCCGCAAGCGCAAACACGAAATGCAGGAACGAGGCGGTAACCCATGCAAGCCGTCCGCTCGCAACCGCACGCACCCGCGCAAGGCGAAGCGCCGTGGTGGTGTCCACGCGGGCAACGTCGCACGCGCTTCCCATCACGGAATCCTTCACCATGATGGGAGCGAACCCTCCCGGCATCGTGCGATTGCCCCCCACGAACATCGCCTGGAACGTAATGGCCGAGGCAAGCACGATCGCGGCGGAGAGCACCGGAACAAGGTTGACCACGTTGCGATCGACGAACCTGCGAAACGATTGCTTCTGCATGATGGTGATCCGTTTTGTTCTGCAGGGCACCCATGTGCGAGCGCGGACCGGACGCACTGCGCGTCTCCGTTCCGCGCGCGTTCGCTGCTACGGAAACATCGCGTGGCACGGAGACCGATCTCCTACACAGGAACTACGTACGGAACAGGATTCCCGGGCACCGGATTGCTGGTAGTGGTGTCGGCGCTCAATATGCACAAACGGCCGGGGGGTACGCAAGTGCGCAATCGCCGCTCTCGTTCGATTCGGGCCGTTGATGGTGTAACGCGGCCCGGTTCGCGGTTTCATGCAGAGCCCGGCGATTCGCCGGCCTCATGCGCTCCCGGGCGGCACGGCCGGCGCCCACCCCGTTCAGCCGATCGCCCCCCCTGCCGGAACGGTGCTTCAACGGTACCGGGCCTCCCGCATAGGTAGAATTTGAGTACCGGATGAACGCCGCCGCAACCTATGTTGCGGGAGTCTACTCTGCCGGCAGATGCCGGGCACCGATACACCGCATGCGCATGCCGTTCAGCAATCGTCTGCGCCGCGAGATGTGGCGGAGCAGCAGTCCAGGGTTTGCGTACGCTGAACCGCGAGATCGGATATTCACCGGATTACCAGGAGGACCACGACCATGAATGCCGCCGATAGATGGCCTGTCAAGGGCAACTGGCTTGCGATCAACGCATCGAGCGTTACCGAGGATGGAAGCGCCATCACCCGCCCGGGTTACGACCTCACCGGCTGGATACCCGCCGTTGTTCCCGGCACCGTGCTCACAACGCTGGTAGCGAACGGCGTCTATCTGGACCCGTATTACAGCACCAACATTTCCAGGATCCCGGACGCCTCGAAGGCCGGTGTGGACTTCTACACCTACTGGTTCTACACATCGTTCACGCTGGGGGAGGCTTCCGCCGGAAGCCGGATCTGGCTGGAGTTCAGAGGAATCAACTATCGAGCGAACGTCTTCTTCAACGGAACGCAGCTCAACGCGACGACGCTGGAGGGAATGTTCCAGCGATACCTGTTCGACATCACCGAGCTCGTTGACGCAGGGAGCGAAAACGCGATCGCCGTCTGGACGCAGCCCCCCGATCCGCCCGGAGTGCCGGGCGGCAACGGCGGCCAGGACCCGAACATCGGCAACAACGTGACGATGCGCTATACGGTTGGATGGGACTGGGTGGAGCCGATTCCCGATCGGAGCACCGGCATCTGGGATGCCGTTACGCTTTCCGTTACCGGTCCGGTGCGGCTTGCAAACCCGCACGTGGTGACAACGGTGCCGGGAGTGCGAATGCCTCAGGGCGCGCAGGCTCCTGCGCAGATCGCGCTCTCCGTCGAGATCACGAACGCATCGAGCGTTCAGCAGAGCGGCGCACTCATGTACTCATTCAACGGTGTTCAGTTCGCGCAGTATCTGATACTGGAGCCGGGAGAGACGAGCACGGTCACGTTCGAGGAACAGACCATCGAGAACCCGGAGCTCTGGTGGCCGATCGGCATCGGCGCGCAGCCGCTGCTCCCGCTGGAGATTCAGTTCAGCGCGAAGGGCTACGGCATCTCCGACACGGCGCACATTGATGTGGGAATCCGGACGATCACCTCCTGGATCGACTCCACGACCGGCGGAAAGGTGATCGCGGTGAACGGGCAGCAGCTGTTCATCCGCGGAGCGAACTGGATCGGGACCGATGCGATGCTCCGCTACACAACCGATCCGAAGCGCTACCGCGACGAGGTGCGCATGCACGCGGAGATGAATGTGAACATGATTCGCGTCTGGGGCGGCGGTATTGCCGAGCGGCCGGAGTTCTACGATGCATGCGACCGCTACGGTATCCTGGTGATGCAGGACTTCTGGATCTCCGGCGAATTCACCGGCCCGTTCCCGGCCGGCTGGAGCGAGACATTCCTCTCGTGCGCCCGCGACACCATCAAGCTCCTCCGCAATCATCCAAGCCTCTGCTTCTGGAGCGGCGGCAACGAGACACCTCCACCGAACGATATCGACACATGCCTCCGCTGCTACATCACCGGCCAGCAGCAGGACGGCACCCCGTGCACGTCCGGTGAATACTCCGCGTGCGGCTCCACCGGCGTACTGGATGGAACGCGGAGCTACGTGTCGTACTCCACATCGGACGGGCTTGGCCCGGGCGACGGCCCCTACGGCATCCTGCAGCCGGCATCGTTCTTCAACATGAAGTCGTGCACGTTCAATCCGGAGGTGGGGTCGGTCGGCACGCCGGTCTACGAATCGCTGAAGCTGTTCCTTCCGCCGGCCGCGTTGGTGGACTTCCCCCGCGATCAGACGTGGAACACGACGTGGGCATTCCACAAGTACATCCCCTACTCCAACCCGCAGCAGGGCCAGCAGGTGCCGTGCCTCTATCAATACCCAGCTCCCGTGTACGACCAGATAGCCGCATACGGCCAGCCGGAGGATACCGCAGGGTTCGCGCTTCGCGCACAGATCGTGAACTACGTGCAGTACCAGGGGCTCTTCGAAGGGTTCGGCTCCGCCATGTGGCAGTGGTACACGGGCGTGATGGTCTGGAAGTCACAGAACCCATGGCCCGGGCTGCGGGGCTCCTTCTACGACTGGTACCTGGCTCAGAACGGCGGGCTGTATGGAACCAAGCATGCCAACGAGCCGGTACACATCCTGCTCACGCAGGATACGCAGAACGTGATGGCGATCAACACCACGCCGACCTCGTTCCGGAATCTCACGGCGGAGGCAACCATCTACGATCTGCAGGGAACGAGCTACGATGCCGGCACGCAGCTCGTCGATCTTCCTGCAAACCGTGCTACACCGTTGTTCCCTCTGGTCGTTCCCTCCTCGATCGACGGCGTCTACTTCGTACAGCTCGAGCTGGCGGACGAGAGCAATGGAACGGTATCCGAAACGATCTACTGGCAGACGACAACGGCGGACTTCACCGGACTTGCAGCCCTTGCCCCGGTTACGCTGGGAGCATCGGCCGTTGGATGGTGCGACGGCGCAACATGGCACATCGCCGTGACGCTGGAGAACCCGGCGCAAACATCCGGCGGCACGATCGCGTTCTTCCTACAACTGCAGACGATCGATCCAACCAGCGGCAACCGGGTGCTTCCATCGTTCTACAGCGACAACTGCTTCACGATGCTCCCCGGCACAGCGCGTACGATAGCCGTGGACTTCAATGCGCTCGACGTGCAACCGGCAACGTTCCCGCAGCTCTGGATCGAGGGATGGAACGTTTCGCTCGCCCAGATAGCCGTGACGTGGCAGACGGCATGAGCCCGGCGAGGAATGCAGGGAGAGCTGAGCGATGGCGGCAACCGCGGCCCGTGTTATCCATTCTTCACCCCGGCAGCCGGCGCCGTTCCAGGCGCCGCGACTGCCCGGTGCGGACGCCGCACCGTGGTTGCGGAGACCCGCGCATCGAGCATGCGTCCATCGCAGATCATTCCTCGGATCACGATATTGCCGGCCATGGATACTCCTGACGAACGCGACGTTCCGCCGGGCAGGCCTCCCGCGAAGCCTGCCCGGCCGGAGCCTGCCGATGCGGTCGCGCGAGGCTACTTCAAGGTGAGCCGCCGGCCGGGCGGTTACGGCCGCACAGCCCGCCGTTTCTGGCTCGGAGCGTTATGGGCGGCATTCCTCACGCCGTTGATATTCCACCTCCGGTTTGGAGAGGTTGGCCCGGTCGGCTGGGGGCTCACGATCTTCTTCGTGGCATACTGCGTTGTTGCCGGCGTTGCGCTCTCCTTCGTCCCACGCCGCGAGTATCATACACCGGTGCCGCTCGAGGGCGACTGGAAGGATCGCTCCGGAGCATTCTGGCTGGTGGCATGCGCATTCGGACCGTTCCTCGGCTGGATTGCGACATCCGCGTTCACGCTCACGACAGGCTCGTGGCGCCTCGCCTACGGCTTCCGCGTGGGGATTGCCGGGCTTCTTCCGGTACTGCTGGGGCTGCCGCTGCTCCGATACGCACGCGGCCGTTCCGCGCGCGTGGCGATTCCCCTGCTTGTCGGCATCACGGCTCTGCCGGTCTGGAGCGCCTGGGATGCGGGGATGGACCTGTACCACGGTCCGGTTCCGGCACCGGCCGGCACTCCCGGCAGCGAGCGGTCGCCCGCCGGCTCGCTCTACCTGCAACACACCGAACGCCGCCTGACGCCGGCGCAGTGAGCAGGTTCCGGTTCACCGGAACCGCGTTCGCCGACCGGCGCCGGCGCACACGCAACCTCGATGCACGTGGTTCCATGACGCGCGATCAGCTTCTTCACTTCATGCAGGCACACCGTCTGGCAGTGCAGGCATCGGTCTCACGGTCGGGATCTCCGCAGGCGGCAGTCGTCGGCATCGCGGTAACCGATCGCCTGGAGATCGTGTTCGATACGCTTGCTGCCTCGCGCAAGGCGCACAACCTGCGAAGCAATCCCGCCATCGCGCTCGTGATCGGCGGCGGCGCCGATGGCGAGGAACGAACGGTGCAGTACGAGGGCGTTGCGGACGAGCCGGAGGGGGCCGAGCGCGACCGGCTTGTGGAAACATACCTGCAGTCCTTTCCGGACGGTGCGAACCGGCAGGCATGGCCGGGACTTCTCTACATTCGCGTTCGGCCGATTTGGATTCGCTACAGCGACTTCAACAGCAACCCGCCGTTGATCGTTGAGTTCACGGGAAGCCAGCTGCTTCTTCCGGACTGAGCAGGCGCCGTTGAAGTAGCGCCGGACGGAGCAGGTTCGAACAACAACGCATCCATCGAAGTACTTCGGGGAGGACGAATCATGATTTCGTTGCCACTTCGTTACGCCGCCTTCATCCCAGCGTTCATCATCGTGGCGGCATGCACGGCATTCGCCCAACAGATTGCATGGACGGACAGTCTGGCGATACCGGCCGGCCACCGGTTCGAATCGGTGCAGTTGATCGCGACACCGGACGGCGGCGTCCTGGCCGTGGGGGATGAGGATACTGCCGTTGGCGGCGGCTCCTTTCAGGCAAGCATCATGCTGGCCAAGTTCGCGCCGGACGGTTCGCCCGTGTGGTCGCGGCACATACGCGGCGCCTACGCCGTGCGCTTCGCGCGGGCCTACGAGATACGCGGCGGGAACATTCTGGTGGCGGGGAACGAGCAGATGGACACCACGGCCGCGGGCCAGCGCTGGAGCCCGATGGTGATGGCCTTCAAGGCCAACGGCGACAGCATCTGGAAGCTGAACTATGGCCCGCCTCCGCCGGACGTTTCCAACTTCGCGCATTGCTTCTCCATCTACGGCGTCAGCAACGATCAGTCGCTGCTTCTCTGCACGGGGAGCAACTACACCTTTGCATACCGCATCGACGGGCTCGGCAACGTTGGATCCACACGGATCTCGTTGAACGGGCCGCGCGCCGTCTGGCAGAACTTCCGCAACGGCGCCGACCGGATCGATCTGGTTTCGCAGGAGTCCGACGACACGCTGCTGGTAATACATCTGAGCAACAGCGGCGATTCCGTTGGAGCCACGATATTGAACCTCGCCACACTGGGCGCATCGCACGATCGCACCATCGCGAACGTGGCCCCCTCCTCAACGGGCGCATACATGATCGGCGGAAGCCTTGCGATCGGCCAGGACCCCAAGCAGTGGAAGCCGGCGGTTGCACGATTCGATGCGGCAGGACAGATCGGATCGATCTCGATTTTCCCCGGCAACGCCCCCGGCGACCTCCTGCTCCGCCGCGTGGCACCGATGGAGCCCGGCGCCTACCTGGCGCTCATCGATGAGGCCGGCACGTTGCTGCGGCTGACGCAGGAGAGCCCCGTCTTCGAAACGCTCACGTTCAGCCTCCCATGGCGCTTCACTGACGCAGTGCCGGCCACGAACAACTACTACTTCGTGTTCGGCTACACCGAGCCGAACAGCAACAGCTTTCCGCATGTCGCAAAGATCGGCATCGGCGCATCCGCCGTGGAGAGCATCACATGGCAGCCGATCGAGAGGCTCGATCTGTGGTAGCGGCCGCACCGGAAGAACGTTCTCCCGGAATCATTCAATTCAATATCGAGACCCCATGAACATCCGATTGCTTATGCTGTGCGCGGCGGCTGCGCTCTGCGCATATGCCTCCGCGCATGCCCAGCAACGGGACAGTTCCCTCCGGGCGGAGTACGACGCGCTCGTGGAGCGGCTGAAGCACAACGATACCACGGTGGATTTCGCCTCGATGCGCCGCCTGCTCAGCAAGGTGAACCCGGCCGCGGTCACGGGCGGGATGCTGCTGCATAAACCGATCCTGGACGCCCTGCAGGATCGCGACATGAAGCGCACCTACCGGTTGGCGTTGGAAGCGATCGACAGGAACTATCTGGACGTCCGCGCGCACATCCTCGCCTCCATCGCCGCGCACAAGCTGGGGAACGACAGCGCATGGAAGCATCATCGCTTCGTCTTCGGAGGGATCATCCGATCGATCCTCGGTTCCGGCGACGGCGAGACGCCGGAGACTGCGTACGAGGTGATCTCCGTCGACGAGGAGTATGCAACACTCAGTGCGCTCGGGCTGGAGCCGCGCGGGCAGAGCATCGACCACGACGCCGGGCATACCCTCGATGTATTGAAGGCGATGAACCCGGATACGAAGGCCGTCAGGAAGATCTACTTCAATGCGGACATCGTGCTCGAGAACGAGCGCCGCGCTATCGAACAGTAGATCGCATCGCGACATTCACGAACGTCCGCACATGCGAGCGACGCTACGCTCCGACACTTCATTCCTCACAATCGATGAACAACGATTCTCATACATCCGGCACTGCGTCCGCATCCAACGCGGAGGCCGTAGGCGAGATCTACCGGAAGCTGCTCGATGCATGGAACCGCAGGAGCGCCGCAGGCATGGCGGAGCTGTTCGAAGTCGACGGCAACGTGGTTGGCTTCGACGGCAGCCCGGTAAACGGGCGCGGAGAGATCGAATCCACGATGGCGGCGATCTTTGCCAACCATCCTACGGGAGCCTATGTCGCGAAGATCAGGGAGGTTCGCCTTCCCCTGCCTGGGGTCGGCATAGTGCGCGCGATCGTGGGAATGGTTCCGCAGGACGGCACCGATATCAATCCCGCAGTGAACGCAATTCAAACTCTCGTGGCAGTACGGCACGATGACGGATGGCGAATCGCTCTGTTTCAGAACACCCCGGCACAATTCCACGGCCGTCCCGAAATGGTTGCACAGATAACCGCCGAGCTGCGCGAGTTGTTGTAGGAACCGAAGAGCATCGGGCAATGCGGGCATGGGATATCGCCCGCGTCGCCGCACGTTGTATGGTTTCAATTCTCTTCACTACATGTCTCCGGAAGGGGGCATCTATCTATCCATATCATCATTGGAGTTACCGTAATGTTCGAGTACAGAGTTGTTCCGTTCACTGGAACCATCAAAGGGAAGGGATCGATCAGCGACGTGAGTGCGCGGTTGCAGGAGGAGATCAACAGGCAGTCACAGGAGGGGTGGGAGTTCTATCAACTTGGAAGCATCAACATCGAAGTGAAGCCCGGATGTCTCGGCGGAATGCTCGGCGCCAAGACACTCTCCTTCCCGCAGGACCAGATCGTGTTCAGGCGTGATGCTCCCAAGGTCCTGGAGGCCGAGTCGGCAGGGAGCACACTCTAGACACTGTCCGATAAGGGGTTGGTGAGCCGGTCGTAGGCGATCGGTGACCTGACAAGGCACACGAGCCAGGCATGGCGGTACTTCGGCGAGCGAGTGCTACGCGGCCACGGATGCTCAGACACCGCAATCCGGCCCGAACAAGATTGCCAGACAGAACCTAGCCCACGGAACATTCGGCGGAATGCCCCGTGCTGCTTCACATGCATGCGGGCAGCCGGGGCAGTCCGCCGGGATTTGTCAACGGAAGGAACGGATCCGCGGCGCACCGCCTGCACCCGGAGCCTCTGCGCATTCGTCCCTATCGCTATCGCTCCATCCCCCGGTACTGCACATGAACAGAGTTGACGAGGCCACACGCACGAGCTACGATACGTTGGCAGCAACGTATGTGGAACGCATCTACAACGAGCTGAACGGCAAGCCGCTGGACCGCCATCTGCTGAACCGCTTCGCAGAGGAGTTGTGCGGCCGGGGTCCGGTTGCCGACGTGGGTTGCGGCCCCGGACATGTAGCCCGCTATCTGCACGAACGCGGTGCGGAGATGATCGGCATGGATCTCTCGCCGGCGATGATCGAACATGCGCGGCGGTTGAACCCCGGCATCGAGTTCCGATGCGCCGATATGCGCGCGCTCGATCTCCCGTCCGGTGCGCTCGCCGGCATCGCGGCATTCTACTCTCTGATCCATATCCCGGAGCAGGAGATGATCGCGACGCTGCGCGAGTTCCACCGTGTGCTTGCTCCCGGCGGCCTGTTGCAGACGGCGTTTCATTGCGGCGATCACACGATGCATGTGGACGAACTGTGGGGCCATCCGGTCTCGCTCGATTTTCGTTTCCTGGATCCGGCTGCGATGATCCACGATCTTGGGGAGGCCGGCTTTCGGGTGATAGAATCGGTGGAGCGCGAACCCTACCCTGATGCAGAACATCCAAGCCGCCGCTGCTATCTGCTTGCCAGAGCACTGCCGGCATGATTGTGCCGCACCCGAGGCACGGCCTGCCGGTGAAACCGGGCCTCAACGGAGAGCCTCCGAAGGCTGCATCAAACGAGATTCGTAGTAGATTCGCGATGTACGGCCGGTATGGAATCGAAATCTGTGACGTCCATGGATCCGAACAACCACGTTGTAAAGCTTTGCGCCGAGGGAATGCGCGCCGAAGGGGATGGAAGAATGGATGATGCACGGGCGCTCTTCGCACAGGCATGGGACGCCTGCACCGACGACTTCGAAGCGTGCATTGCAGCGCACTATGTTGCGCGCCATCAGCAGAGCCCCGAGGAAACGCTGTACTGGAACGTGATGTCGCTGGAGCACGCGAACCGTGTGGCCGACGAGAGCGTACGCGGCTTCTATCCGTCGCTCTATCTGAATATCGGCCACTCGCACGAACAGCTCGGCGATCACGCCGAAGCCGGCAGGTTCTTCGATCTCGCACTCTCCTGTGCGGAGAATGTGCCGGACGGACGGTACGGCACGATTGTACGCAACGGCATTGCCAACGGGCAGCAACGTGTACGTGATGCTGCGGGTGAACCATAACGGCACGCCAGCAGCAGAAAGACTCTCCCGTCGGATATCCAGACATTCCCCTCCCCAACTCCAGAATAGAACGGCCGCTCCTCATCATCGTAGTGAAGGAGAATCCATCATGCCGATGGAGATCATTCTGTTGATTGCCCTGTTGCCGGCGCTGCTCCGGAGGCTCTCCGGCCGGGAGTATCCGGACGCGTGGCTGCCGGCAGCGATACACCCTCGTGCCCGCACCGCACAGGTTCTCACGCCTCGCGTACTGCATCCCGCATGCACACGCGCGGCCGGCGAACCGATGCCGTTCCGCGGCAGCCCCGCCACTCCCCTTCCACTCCGTTCACCGATCCGGATCCCCATCGTCGCGCCGAACCGACGGTCCGGCAACCGTTGCCGGACTCGAGATATATCGCATGCATGCCCAGCGCATGCTTTGTCGCAATGGACATGTTCGTCAATCAGGCACACGGACTAGGAGCCAGAAACATCATGACCAGAACAAGCACTCAGAAATCCAGCTCTGGCAAGAGCAGCGCCGCACGGAAGACATCCGCAAAGAAGAAGACGCCGGCAAAGGCGCCCGCGAAGAAGGCACC
>JAFDZV010000042.1 GCA_018266795.1 Bacteroidota bacterium
CCGGTGATCATGTTCTTCACGTAGTCGGCATGGCCCGGGCAATCCACGTGTGCGTAGTGACGCTTGTCGGTCTGATATTCCACGTGGGCCGTGGCAATTGTGATACCACGTGCGCGCTCCTCCGGAGCGTTGTCGATCGAATCGAACGTACGAACCTCGCCGCCGTTGCGCTTTGCGAGCGCCATCGTGATTGCTGCGGTCAGCGTGGTCTTGCCATGGTCAACGTGACCCACCGTGCCCACATTGATGTGAGGCTTACTGCGGTCAAATTTCTCCTTTGCCATTCCTGATACTCTCCTCTGTAGAGAAGGTTGAAGTTGATATAGCTAGTTAGTCTGAGTGTTTATCTCATTGATCGTCTTACGCTTCGGCCAGAGCCTTCTTGCCGCTCTTCTCGATGATCTCCTCGGCCACCGACTTCGGCGCCTCCTCGTAATGATCGAAGACCATCGTGAAGATTGCACGTCCCTGCGTCATCGAACGCAGACGCGTCACGTAGCCGAACATTTCGGCGAGCGGCACCATGGACTTGATCACCTGGGCATCGGCACGATTGGTCATGCCCTCGATCCGGCCGCGACGGCTGGAAAGATCGCCCATCACATCGCCCATGTACTCCTCGGGCGTCACCACCTCGACGGCCATCACCGGTTCCAGCAGCACAGGCTTCGCCTTGCGGCAGGCCTCCTTGAAGCACATGGACGCGGCGATCTTGAACGCCATTTCGGAGGAGTCCACATCGTGGTACGAACCGAAGTGCAGGCGCGCCTTGATGTCCACAACCGGATATCCGGCCAGCACACCGTTGCGCATCGCCTCAACGATTCCCTGCTCCACCGGCTTGATGTACTCCTTCGGAATCACACCGCCAACGATGGCGTTCTCGAACTCGAAGCCCTTGCCCGGCTCGTTCGGCGAGAACTCGATCACAACGTGACCGAACTGGCCCTTGCCGCCGGTCTGGCGAACGAACTTGTACTCGTTGTCCACCGTGTTGCGGATCGTCTCGCGGTAGGCCACCTGCGGCTTGCCGACGTTCGCCTCCACACGGAACTCGCGACGGATGCGATCAACGATGATGTCCAAGTGAAGCTCACCGACACCGGAGATGATCGTCTGCCCGGTCTCCTCGTCCGTATGAACGCGGAACGTGGGGTCCTCCTCGGCAAGCTTCACGAGAGCCTCGCCCAGCTTGTCCTGATCGGCCTTCGTCTTCGGCTCGATGGCCTGGTCGATAACCGGATCGGCGAACTCCATCTTCTCGAGAACGATCGGATCGGACTCGTCGCACAGCGTGTCGCCGGTCTTCGTGGCCTTCAGTCCCACAACGGCAACGATGTCGCCAGTCAACGCCTCGTCGATATCCTCGCGATGGTTCGCGTGCATGCGAAGCAGACGTCCGATGCGTTCCTTCTTCCCGGTGATCGAGTTGAGAACGTAGGAGCCGGCCGAGAGCGAGCCCGAGTAGACCCGGACAAACGTAAGCCTTCCCACGAACTTGTCCGTGATGATCTTGAAGGCAAGCCCGGCGAACTTCTCGCTGTCGGACACCTGGCGCTCGATGTGATCGCTGGTATCGATGTGATGCCCGGGCGTGGCGCCGATGTCCAGCGGCGAGGGCATGAACTCGATCACCGCGTCGAGAAGCTGCTGCACGCCCTTGTTCTTGAACGAGGAACCCAGCAGCACCGGAATGATCTTCACCTGCAGCGTGGCCTCGCGCAGAACCTTGCGGATCTCCTCTGCCGAAATCTCCTCGCCGCCCAGATACTTCTCGAGCAGCGTGTCGTCCACCTCGGCAACGGCTTCCAGCATGGCCGTGCGATACTCGCGGGCGATCTCCTCCATGTCGTGCGGAACGTCGATCACGTCCCACTTCGAGCCCTGGGAGTTATCGTCGAAGATGTAGGCCTTCATCTCGATCAGGTCCACGATCCCCTTGAAGATATCTCCCTGGCCCACCGGCAGCTGCACCGGCACGGCATTGGCGCCCAGACGATCCTTGATCATCCCGACAACCTTCAGGAAGTCCGCGCCCACGCGGTCCATCTTGTTCACGAAGGCGATACGCGGCACCTGGTACTTGTCGGCCTGACGCCAGACCGTCTCCGACTGCGGCTCCACACCGCCAACCGAGCAGAAGAGCGCAACCGCACCGTCGAGCACGCGAAGCGAACGCTCCACCTCGACGGTAAAGTCCACGTGTCCCGGCGTATCGATGATGTTGAACCGATGCTCCGGGAACTGAGCCGCCGAACCGCGCCAGAGGCAGCTTGTTGCCGCGGACGTGATCGTGATGCCGCGCNNCCGCGCTCCTGCTCCTGCTCCATGTAGTCCATGGTTGCAGCACCATCATGCACTTCGCCCATGCGGTGCAGGACGCCGGTATAGAAAAGGATTCGTTCGGTCGTCGTAGTCTTTCCGGCATCGATGTGAGCCATGATGCCGATGTTGCGCACGCGATCGAGTGGATATAAACGGGGCATGACCTGATGAAATCCCTATACGTGAATGTTCGTGTTCTTCGAATCGGACCCTGGCCAGCGAATCAACTTCAAACAGCTCCTGTTCGAGAAGCTCCAACTCGTCCGCATGGCACGCAGTCGCGTCGTGCGCGGGCACGACGCGGGGAGATTACTGCGCTCGAATAATCTGGATGTAAACAACGAAGCGAAGCGTGGCTTACCAGCGGAAGTGGGCGAATGCACGGTTGGCATCGGCCATGCGATGCACATCCTCGCGCTTCTTCACCGAGCTCCCCTCGCCGTTGGCAGCGGCAACCAGTTCGCCGGCCAGCTTCTCCTGCATGCTCTTCTCACGACGATCGGTCGCATACTTGATCAACCAGCGGATGCCGAGCGCCGTCCGGCGATCCGGGCGAACTTCCATCGGCACCTGATACGTGGATCCGCCAACGCGGCGCGAACGCACCTCGACCATCGGCGATGCGTTGTTGAGCGCCTTGCGGAACACTTCGAGCGGCTCCTGCGAGGTACGCTTGCCGGCAAGCTCCAGGGCGCTGTAGAAGATGCGACGAGCGGTGCTCTTCTTGCCGTCCTCCATCAGGTTGTTGATGAACCGTGCAACCGTGATGTCGTTGTACAACGGATCAGGAAGCACACGGCGCTTCTCGGCGCGTTTCTTTCTCATGCTACTCTCGCGATGTATTGATTCGAGTTACTTCTGGTACAATCGTCTTCGGGCCGCGCAGGCCCGCAACCGAACCCGGCTGCGTATCGTTCCGCCCAACCCATGCAGCGCCCGATGCCGGGTGCCGAGGCTTCCTTACTTCTTCGGGCGCTTCGCGCCGTACTTCGAACGTCCCTGGGCGCGCTTGCTGACACCCTGGGTGTCCAACGTGCCGCGAATGATGTGATAGCGCACACCCGGCAGGTCCTTGACGCGGCCGCCGCGGATCAGCACGATCGAGTGCTCCTGCAGATTGTGCCCCTCGCCCGGGATGTAGGCGGTCACCTCGATGCCGTTCGTCAGGCGAACGCGGGCAACCTTGCGAAGAGCGGAGTTCGGCTTCTTCGGCGTGGTTGTATAGACACGGGTGCAAACGCCACGGCGCTGCGGGCAGGAGTCGAGCGCCGGCGAGCTGCTCTTGTACGACTCGACTTGGCGCCCCTTACGGACGAGCTGGTTGATTGTCGGCACTGGTTCGGACTCGAAAAATGACTGGATTTGGTCGTTCGATGTAAGAAAGCCTGCTAATATAGGAAGCACCTCAAACATGAGTCAAGCTCACGTTCGAGCCAATTCCCCTCGGTTTTGTTACGGATCGTGTGTCTTCAGGGCTCAATGTCCCTTCGGCGCGGCCGATCCGGAGCGCGTTCCCTGCCCGGTCGCGCCCTGCTGCGCAGCGTTCGGAGCCGGGGAGGTCCCTTCGCTCTGACCGCTCGAGGCAGGTCCGCTCGAGCCGCCACCCTCCCGCGGCGCACCGTTCGGAACGGAGCCGTTCGGCATGGCGCCGCCCGGCATGCGCTGGCCCGGAGGTTGATCCGGACGCTGCGCCTGCGGCCCGCCCGGAGGCCCTCCCGGGGGCCGGGGCGGCTTCGCCACCTGATACTTGTCGCCGCGCGGACGAAGGTACATCACGTTTGCCGGCTGGCCGCTATGCTGTACCGTGACAACGATCAACGTATCCACCTTGAGAACCTTGTAGTCGCCGGCGAACATCGCGGCAACACCCTGGTCCGTCGCAAGGATCTTCGAGTAGATGTCGCGATGACTCTTCCCCTTCAGCGCTTCCCAGCGGGTGCGTTCGGCGGGCGGCAGTTGATCCAGGTGGGCCATCTGCATGCCGATCAGCGTATCCACCTCCGCGCGGCGTGCGCTGTCCAGAACGTCGTACAGGAAACCGCCATCGTGCTTGCGCGCCGCCTCCACCAGTTCACGGTAGAAGTCCCGCGGGTCCGATTCGGCCCCGCCGCCGCACGAGGATACGAGTACCCCGGCCGCAATCAGCAGCAATGCCGCGATGGCATGGCCGGAAGGCCGCAACCGGCCATGTAGGATCATGTGCAATTCGGATAGTCCTTGACTCTTGTTCGTCCAGACTCTCCTCCGTCCTGCCGGAATGTGCGGCGCACATGGCAGTACAACGGAGAAGAACGGCAAAGTTACATCCGCGGAGGGAGTTGGCAATGTCCCGTCGGTCACACCGCCACAGTTTCACCGCCGGGCACCATCACGTAACTTCGCGCCATGCAAGCCGGCAGGATCGCTCCGACAACCGATACCATTACGCTCGACGGCACACTCGTCACGTATACCGTGCGGCGCAATCCTCGCGCGAAGTACATGCGCATCACCATCTCCCCGTACAACGGCGTGGTGGTGACACTCCCGGCACGGCTGAAGCGCTATGTGAATCCGGCTGCTCTGCTTCGCGAGAAGAAGGAGTGGGTGCTCGAGCAGCTTCAGCGCATCCCCGTCTCCTCCCCCCCAAAGCCCCTCGAGAACGGTTCGGTCGTGTACTTCCTGGGAAAGGAATGCAAGGTGCGCCTGCGTTCGGGTGAACTGTGGACAGGATGCGAACTCGCGCACGGCATTCTGTCGGTGCACATGCCGCATGACTTCGAGGGAGATCCGAAGCAGATCGTGCTGGCGTGGATACGGGAGCAGGCGGCGAAACGTATCAAGGCGGAGGCCGAACATCTTGCCGGGTTGATCGATGTTCGCTACACACGAGTCAGCGTACGCGACCAGAAAACGAAATGGGGAAGTTGTTCCAAGACCGGCGCACTCTCCTTCAACTGGCGCCTGATCCTCTTCCCTCCGAAGGTGCTCCGCTACATCGTTGTCCACGAACTCTGCCACCTCCGGCACTTCAATCACTCGCAGCGATTCTGGAATCTGGTGGCGCGCCACGATCCTGACTATGAAAGCTCCGTGGAGTGGTTGAAGACGAACGGCCTGCGGATGGAGGCGGCGCTGAGATAGGAGGAGTTATGCGTTATGTGTGATGGGTTAAATGGGCACTCATCACGCATCATTCATCACCCATCACTACATATAGTCCACGACAGCGGAGGCGAGACCGGGGAACGTTCCCGCAGCCATCGCCTCCGCTGATTTCACCATCCGCCGGCACCATGCGGAACCAGACTACTGCAGGATCACGAGCGGATAGATAGAAACATTTCCAGCCGTTGCCACGCGCACGAAGTAGCGTCCGTTTGCAATTCCGTGCAGATCGATCGGCAGCGTGTGCTCTCCTTCACCGAGCACACCGTCGAACAACAGCGCAACACGCCTCCCCTGGGCATCGATCACGTCGGCGGCGGCATGCCCGCCCGCCGGCATCGTGAACCGCAACTCCCCCTCACCGTGCAGCGGGTTCGGCGCAACCTCCATGCCTACGGCCTTTGCCGGCTCCTCCTGCCGCACAACGCCCGCAACACCGGGAGCATGATAGCCAAGCATGCGGCCGGGGAGCGTGTCGCCGTCGTATGCAAGCGAAGGCATCACGTTCCGGAGCGTTCCGTTGCGCCGGGAATCGGGCGACGTGTAGTACACCGAGCAGCATCCCTTCTCGAAGACGATGTCCGCGATGCTTGCGAAGACGGAATCCATTGCCGAGGCATCGCGCACGCTGAAGTACCGCCCGCCGGTCTCCGCGGCGAGCTTGCGAAGCGAGTCGTCACTGTCCAGCAGAAGGCCGACGGTAAACACCGGAACGCCGGCCTTCCGCGCACGCGCTATCACCTCGGTTACGGTGGTAACGACGGATCGATTGTCCTCACCGTCGGTGAGAACCACAATGGCCTTCCGCCGCATTGCCGGACGGCTCTGGATATCGCCGATGGAACGGATCACCGCATCGTACACCGCCGTCCATCCACCGGGCTGCAGCCCGTCGATAGCGCGATTCAGCAGCACCGTGTTGCTGGTCCAGTCCTGATCCAGACGGGTTGCATCGTCGAAGGAGTAGATGGCGGATTCGTCGGCGGCCCCCAGCTTGGCAACGAAGTGTTTGCCGGCATCGCGCGTCTGCGCAATCCGCGTGGAGTTGCCGAACGGTTCGCTCATGCTGCCGCTGCGATCGAACACCATCGCCACGGAGACCGCACCGGAACGCTCGGAGCAGTCCACCCTGTCCACCGGCACCGGCATGCCGTTCTCGGCGAGCAGAACGTGATCGCCGAAATTCTCCTGCACCACCGAATCGCGCCGCACCTTCATCGCAACGCGGATCGTCGGGAAGGCGCTGGAGTCGATGCCGCAGATCTCGAACGTCGTGAGCGGCAGTTCCTCCACCAGCACATGCAGCCAGCCGCTGTTGTTGTCGTGAGCGTCGCGCTTCACCAGGTTCTTGAAATTCCAGTCGATGATGGTGGCGGATATCGGACGGCCGTCCCCCTGGATGATCGTCGAGTAGCGATGGTCATCGCTCAGCGGCGCCTTCGGCAGCGGTTGGCCGTTGATGCGGAGCCCGTGGGAGTTCAGCAGCCGCGCATC
This sequence comes from Bacteroidota bacterium, assembly GCA_018266795.1. Lineage (GTDB taxonomy): Bacteria > Bacteroidota > Ignavibacteria > OLB7 > OLB7 > JAFDZV01. The sequence goes on from JAFDZV010000042.1 coordinate 6,967, forward strand.
ACCCACGTAGACCGGAGGCCCCTCCGGAAACACCCGCCACTCCGGCTTCGCCCATTCCTCTGCCGGGAAGGAATAGATCCACATCCCGTCCACGCTGCTGTTGACCGTATCCTCCCACATGGAGTAGGTGCCCCATGCCGTGATGCGGTATCGATGATCGGGAAGGGTGGCGGACGGCGAATAGAGCGTATCGAGCGATCGCGAGTCGAGCTCGAACTGATACGGGAACTGGCGCTGCGCGCGTGCGGCCGTGAACGCGATTGCAAGAAGGAACAATGTTGCGAGGAATCTGCGCGGTATCGATCTGCTGTTCATGTTCTCCCCACTTCAAACGGACATGAGTTCACCGGAGATTGTGTTCATCGGAACATTCCCCATGACAGCAAAGCCCCGCCGAGGTTGACTGCGCTCAAAAAAAAAAAAAAAATCGTGGTGGCAAGGATGCGGGAGGCCGCGCGGCACGCAGCCTCCCGCCGGCGATATCGCCGGCGCACGTTCGCGGCCGGATCAGAAATAGCGATTCAGATAGTCCGGAAGCATGGCGCGCCATGTCGGCCAGTCGTGCCCCCACTCCGGTCCCCAGATCTCCACGTTGTTCGGGATGCCCTTCGCTCCGAGCACGTTCGCAATTGCCCACGTTGCTCCAGGCGCCTCGTACGAGCCCTCGCCGCTCAGGAAGTGTATATCCGACTTGCTCTTCAGAAGGCCGAGGACGGTCTCGTCGTGCAGGTTCGGGAGATAGTCCATGGGTGAGTTGAAGTACACATCCTCATCGTAGTAGCCCTTCGAATAGGACTTCAGATCGTAGATGCCGCTCATCGCGATCGTGCCGTCGAAGAGATCGGGACGGCGGAACACGGTGTTCGCAGCGTGGAAGGCACCGAGCGAGACGCCCGAGGTGATCGTAAGCGTGCGCCCGCCGGTTGCATTGTTCATGTAGGGCACCACCTCCTCCGCCACATATGCATTGAACTGCTGGTGCCGCACCGCCTTCTGCCGCGGCGAGATGGTATCGTTCAACCAGCTCTCGCTGTTGATGGAGTTGATGGAGAAGACGCGAATCCTTCCTTCCTCGATCATCGGCTTGATCGAGTCGATCAGATAGAAACGTTCGTACTCGAGATAGTCCGCGGCGGCCGAAGGAAACATCAACAGCGCGAAGCCGCTGTGGCCGTAGATCGCGATCTCCATCTCCTTGTTCAGGTTCGGGCTATACCAGGAATCAAGCAATCGATCCATGCTGTTCGAGGGAATTGACGTGAGATGTGCATGAACGGCAACGGGTGTGCCGAGGTCGAGGTGCGCGGGATAATAAGAAAAAGCGTGGTGCGCAATGGCCGGTTCAACCCGGTCCCATTGGATTTCTCCGCCGAAGGTTCGGCCGCAGTCAACCACGCGACGCCGTTTCCCGACACGTCGTAACACGATAGTTGTTCGGATGCAGTGGCGGTGGGCAGCCGCTTCAGGCGCCGTGGATCACCAGTACGATCTCCCCCTTCACTGCGGCCCGCGTCTCGTAGGCGGCCTGCAGTTCCGCAAGCGTGCCGCGGTTGATCTCCTCGTACATCTTCGTCAGCTCGCGGCAGAGCGCAGCCTGCCGGTCCGAGCCCAGATGTTCCGCCAGTTCGCCGAGCGTCTTCACGATTCTGTGCGGCGACTCGTACAGGATAACCGTACGCTCCTCCCCCGCCAGCGCGCGCAGCGCCGTCTGCCTCCCCTTCTTGTGCGGAAGGAAGCCCGCGAAGAGGAACGAGTCCGTGGGAAGCCCGCTCGCCGTGAGCGCAACAACCAGCGCGCTGGCCCCGGGGAGCGGAACAACCGTGATGCCCGCGGCGATCGCCGCGGCGATCAGCCGCGTTCCGGGATCGCTGACGCCCGGCGTGCCGGCATCGCTCACGAGCGCCACATCGCCGCCTCCCTGCAGAATGCCCACGATCTGCGGCACACGCCCCGCTTCGTTGCCGGAGAAGTAACTGATCAATCGCTTGTGCGGCAGTTCGAAGTGGCGGAGAAGATTCGCCGTCACCCGCGTATCCTCGCAGGCTACCGTCTCAACCTCGCGTAGAATGCGCAGCGCCCGGAGGGTGATATCCTCCAGATTGCCGATCGGCGTAGGCACGATGTAGAGCGTTCCCGAGGTCTGCTGGCTCATGTGGCGTTTCCGGCTCTCCTCATCTGAAAGAACTCGCGAAGCAGCGCGGCACACTCGGCATCCAGAATCCCGCCAAGCGTCTCGGCGCGATGATTCAACCGTGCGTCCGATGTAATCGCGTACAGCGTCCCCGTGGCTCCGGCCTTGGCATCGTACGCGCCGAACAGAAGCTGGTCCACCCGGGCGTTCACGATGGCTCCCGCACACATCACGCACGGCTCCAGGGTCACGTACAGACGGCATCCCTCCAGGCGCGGACGCTCCAGAGCCGTGCAGGCGGCCGTGATGGCAATCATCTCCGCATGCGCCGTTGGATCGTTCAGCCGCCCGGTCTGGTTGTGCCCGCGCCCGATCACGCGATCGTTGTACACCACAACCGCGCCAACAGGCACCTCGCCTTCGTTGAACGCACGCCGCGCTTCGTCGAGCGCGATGCGCATGAACTGCTCGTGATAGATCATGAATACCAGTAACGGTAGCGCACCGTGAACACGTTCTCCGCCTTCGCCGAACGCACGATACGTTCGCAGCCGGCACCGGGCGGTTCAACGCTTCTGCCTGCGCACGGCCTCGCGGAATGATGCAAGGAATGTCCGGATCTCCGCCTGATGGCTCTCCGGAAGGTGATGGGACACCATCACCAGCAGCGTTGTATCCAGGCCGTACTCGCCGCCGTTGTACATCATGGTTCCCTTCGCGAAGCCGAGCGTATCTGAACGGCCGCCGCGATAGAGGACGCAGGCGAGGAAGATACCACCCCGACTTGGTCCGAGCGCAGAGCCGCGGTGCGCCAGACGTTCCGCGATGCCGTCCAGAAGCGCGCGATCGTTGACGGACGTCCGATAGTCGGCCCAGTGCGCGTCGGGATCGAGCAGATGCTCCGGGAGGAGCGAGCCGAGCGATCGCGTGCCGAGGTGCACGGCGGCGATATCCACACCGTCACCATCGTGTGTTCCGTGGGAGGATGAGCATGCGGAGATGGCGCAGAGGAACGCCAGCAGGAATGGGATCGGCTTCATGTGGGAAAATTCAACTGGACTGGATCTTCAAGCCGCGCCCCGGACTTCATGGGCCTCCCGGACCGGCGCTCCCGGGACCTGCAGGATACGAAGCGCCGTCCGACATCTGGAAGGTTGCAAGGCCGCGCGACCATGAAAGGACAAAGCTACGGCATGCGAGCTTCACGGCAGCACGCCCGATGGATCGGGGCAGCGGCCGGGAGCAGCGGCCGCCGCGTAGCCGCCGCATCGGCAACGGGCCTCAGCTGCACGGCCTCACGGCGCGTAAACGTTGGTGAGCATTCTGCTGTCATATGCCCGAACTCTTTTTCCGGCGGCTGAATGCAACGTAACTTCAAGGCAATGAACATGATTCCGATCCTCGCAACTCTGGCCGCGGCTGGCATGCTGGCGGCATCATCGGGATGCAGCAGTTCGCAGAAGGGAACCGTGCTCCCGCACGGGTCGGCACCGGCGGCCCTCGATTCCACGCTCGAGGCGGCAGGCCCGCAGTTCGCGATCTCCACTCTTCCCAACCATCGCTACGGCTTCAACTTCGTCGCCGCCGGCAACGGCGTGGGAAGCGGGCTTCACAGGATCAATCTCTTCTCCGTCGTGATCGTCGCGCCTGACGGAACCCGCATGGACTCCGTTTCCACTACGGACATCAACACGAGCGGAACCATGAACGCGCAGACGAAGGCAACATCGGCGGCAGTCTACGGCGGCGTGGAATGGGCTGCGGCCGGCCCCGTCCGGAGCGGTGCGTATGCGGAGATGACGCTCTCCACGGAGTCCGGCTCCGTTCAGCGGCGCATCCCGTTCGACGGCCCCGTGCCGACCGTCAAGCCGGAGCAGAGTGCCCGCAGCCCGATCGAGATGACGCTGGATGTGGACTCGCGCGGCACCGGTGCGGAGTTCACGCTCCGGGTACACCGCCGCGGCCCCGCGCCGGAGGGAGAGTATCTTCCAACCGGCGAGAAGTATCGCATCGAGATCCTGAGCGATGATGGAAACGTTATCTGGTCATCATCGAAGGGGATGATGTTTACACAGGGGCTCGGCGTGGTTGAACCTCGCGAGGTTGGCGGCACGGCGGAGTACAGGGCATTGTGGAGCGGCACGAGCGATCGTACGCACAGCCGTCTGGAGCCCGGCACCTATCGCATCGTGGCTACCCTTCCAGCGAAGCCGGCACCATACATCATTCGAGAGGAGTTTACCTGGAGTGGGCGATAACAACGGATCTTCCGCACCAAACCAGTTGGAGTACGACGAACTGATGATGCGCCGTGCGCTGGATCTTGCGCGGCGCGGCGCCGGTTCGGTGAGCCCGAATCCGATGGTGGGCGCCGTGATCGTCGACGCCGAACGGCGCTTCGTTTCGGAGGGATGGCACCAGCAATACGGCGGCCCGCATGCCGAGGCGAACGCGCTTGCCGCAGCGACCGGGCGGGACCTCGCCGGCTGCACCATGTATGTAACGTTGGAGCCGTGCAGCCATCACGGCAAGACGCCGCCGTGCGCCGAAGCGGTGGCAGCAAGCGGCATCAGCCGCGTTGTCGTGGCGATGCGCGATCCCAATCCCCTCGTCAGCGGCCGCGGGAACAGGCGCCTGCGCGAAGCGGGCGTGGAGGTGGTAGTCGGGACATTGGAGCGGGAGAGCCGCCTGCTCAACGAGGCATACATCCACTTCATCTCCACCGGCACTCCGTTCGTGACGATCAAGATGGCGCAGACGCTGGACGGCTACACAGCGCTTCCCACCGGCGAGTCCCGCTGGATCACGACGGAGGCTTCGCGCCGGCGCGTGCACGAACTGCGCGCCGGGCACGACGCCGTGATGGTGGGCACACGCACGGCGATGCTGGACAATCCGTCGCTCACGCTCCGCTATGGAGTTACGGGCCGCAACCCGCGCCGCGTCACGCTCGATCGCCAGCTTGCCCTCCCCACCGATCTCCGCATCTTCAGCGACGACCATCGGGATCATACCATCCTCTTTACCGCCGACGCGCTGGCATCCACCGGCCGCGCCCAGGAGCTTCGCGATGCGGGGGTGAAGGTGTTCGGTATCCCGATGACGGCGAAGGGACTGCAGCTCCCGGAATTGCTGCGCGTTCTCGGCGAGCAGGGCATTGCCTCGCTGCTGGTTGAAGGGGGCGCCGAGCTTGCCGGCGCGCTGATCAAGGAGGGGCTCACGCAGAAGCTGATCCTCTTCATCGCACCAAAGCTGTTCGGCCGCGGCTGGCCGGCGTTCACCGGCATCGAGGTGACCAGCCTGGATCAGGCCTACACCATGCGCATCCACGACGTGGAACGAATCGCGGACGATTTGATGGTAACGTCATACTGGGAATAGCTGCCATGAGCAGGACCGCCCGCACACTCCATCGGTTCCTGAAGCGGAGGAGACTGGAGCTCCTGGTTGCCGCGTTCCTCGCGCCGCTGCTCAGCGTCGTGGCATCCAACCTTCCGCAGATGAACCTGGTGCAGTCCGCCATCAACGACGACAACTTCACCGACTTCGTACTGCAGACACGCGGCGAACTGGCGATCGACACCAACATCCGCGTTCTCACCTACGACTCCTCCATTCTCGACTCCAACGATCTGGTAAACCGGGCCACGCTGGCGATGAACCTTGCCGCTCTGTTCGAGTTGAAGCCGCGCGTTGTCGGCGTGGACTTCCTGCTGGAGACGGAGCGGCCCGATGCTCCGGACGGCGATGCGATGCTGAGCGCACTGATCGGCGATCACCCGGACAACCTGGTGTTCGGCATCTTCTACGAGGACTCGCTGAACAGCTTTCGCGTCCCTCCGAAAAGCTTCCGGCTGAACGACCGGCAGATCGGCTGCATCAATCTGATCACCGATGACGACAACACCATCCGCACGTTCACGCCAACCTGGGGAGCGGATACCGGAAGGCGCTGCGAGGCGTTCGATTTGAAGCTTGCGCGCGCCACGGACAGCACCGCCGCAGAATATCTGACGTCGTTCGGCGACCAGAACTTCGTAATCGATTACGCCGGCGGCATCGGCGAGACGATTCACAACGGCAGTGAGGGCGATCAGATCTTTCCCGTGATGCCGTTGAAGACCGTATTCGACATCGTCTCCTCCGGCGACAGCGCCAAGACTGCGGCCTTGCGCGAACAGTATCGGGGGAAGACCGTGCTGGTGGGATACGGCGACATCCGCAACGGGCAGGTGACGAACGTGGTGGACCGGTTCTACACGCCGCTCAAGCCGGAGAAGAACACGCTGCCGGACATGCATGGCGTGGCCATTCACGCGAACATCCTCAACGACATTCTTCGTCGCAGAGTGATGGAGAAGATGCCGATGGCAACCAACATACTCTGGAGCGCCGTGCTGGTGCTGATCCTGCTTGCCGGACGCGAGCGCCTGAAGCGTGTGAAGCATCCCACACGCAAGGCCGTGCTCACCTACACCGGGTTTGCCGTTCTCTTCGCTCTGGCAGCGCTTCTTCCGGTCGAGGCATTCCGCTACACACCGTACAAGTTCTCCATCTTCACCCCCATCGCATCGCTGCTGCTTGCGGTGCCGACGCTGGAAGGATTGGGGAAGGGGATCGATCTGCTGCTGGATCTGCGGCGACGCGTGTACCTGCGGCACGCGCTGGCCCCCGCGATGCGGGCGGGGATGCTGGGAATATTGAAGGCGTGGAGCATCGAGGAGCGCATCGAGCGCGCATCCCACTTCCTCGAACGGCAGTTTCACGCAGCCGGCGCGATTCTCTTCGCGGAGGCGGCCGCAGGGAACTTTCCGCGATTCCCGGCAACGGCCGTCGGCTCCCCGACGCTCGCGCGCCTCGTTGACGCGATTGACCGCGCCACCGCAGCCGAGGCTCCGCTGTCGCCGCGCGCCGCGCAGGCGGTTGCGATCCTTCGTACGCTGGCCGCCGAGCCGGTGCTGGCGGCGACGCTTCGACTCTCGCGTTCACTCTACATCGCCTTGAATGAAATCCGCCGCCAGTCCGAAGAGATGGATGAGCCGGAGGCGAATGCGGATGCAGGGCTGCACGACGAGGCGCAGGCCAGAACGACGGACTATGCGGACCTGGCGCTGAAGACGCTTGCAGGACAGAAGGGCGCGGACGACGAGGAGCACTTCGACGAGCTGTACGCTGCACTGGAGCGCTTCGTCGCCGCGGCCGCCGCGATACTCACAACGAACGATGGCGCCGTGGCAGATCTGCTTCCGCCGGGCGAGACGCTTCCCCCGTACGTCTTCACATCCCGCTGTTCGCTCCACCGTGTGGAGGAGCAGTTCATCTACTTCGGCGAGCAGGAGGACGCGAACAACCGCGATGATTTCTTCGACCTCCTCTACGGCGGCAATACCATCCGCTGCCAGCCCGGGGAACACCCGGGCCTTACCCGATTCCGCGAACTGAGTGCCGCAGCGCGCCGGCCGGGCGAAGGAGATGCATAACCGACAGCGGCGAGCGAGCGCACCAAGGGTTTCCAACAGAACGGTCCCGAACGTCATCGACGGCTGTTGGCTGCCGCGAGCCTTGTTCTTTGTACGCGCGCCTGCGGCTCGCCGCGAGTTCCTGGTCAGTTGCAGGACTACATCGAGCGGAAGAAGACAACGCCCCGGCTGTGTCAGGAACTCTGGAGAGCAGAGACGGAACACGTATGTAGCAGAGAGGGATCGCGGCAGTGCAGCGATCCCCCTCGTCATTCATACAATCATGCGACGGTTGCTCCCGTGCGCCTACCCGGTTACCGGAGCCGCGGGCTGCGCGTCGCTCCCGGACCCGCCGTCGGGTGGCCCGTCCGGCGCAGGAGCCGGCACGGAATCGGCTGCGGCGGCCTGATCTCCATCGCCAGCAGCGGGCCGGTCGCCGCCGGGAACTGCGGCCTGGGTGGTGATCAGAGTCTGCGCCGGACGCCCCGCGAGTGTCAGCGTGGCACGCTGCCCGTCGGGATTCACCACAACCACCTGCCTCGGCCCCCCCATGGACTTGGTGGCCGCACCGCCGCCAGACACCGCCTTCAGCTCCGTTGCATTGTTTCCGGACTTCGTTGGATCCACCTTCGTGGTGCTCACGGTGCCGGCCTCCACGCCGTCGATCAGAACCTTCGCATTCGGCGCGAGGTTCTGTCCCGTGATGGAGTAGGTGCCGTCGCCGTTGGGAACGGCGTTGGTGACGGTTGGCCCGGGACTGCGAATCATCTTGCCGCCGATGTATCCTGCGGAACTGAGCCCCATCACCGCGAGCAGTTCCTGCGGGATCACCGGCATCATGGTGGAGATGGAATAGTTCTTCAGCAGGATCACCACGAACATCACGGAGCCCACCAGCGTCCAGAGCACCTGTTGCACGCGCTCCAACGCGATCACGCCGCCGTGCACGAAGAGATCCGCCAGCACCGGCGCACCGGTACCGCTCCCCTTCGCTCCCTTCACCTGCTCGGTTGCCTGCGCGCTGAGCAGCGTGCCCAGGCTGATCATGAAGGTCCAGGCGAAGCCATCCAGCGACGGGAACTCGTAGATGTGCTCGACAAGCGCACGCGAGATGAAGAGGAATCCGTAGGAGAAGACAAGGATCCCCGTCCACCAGATGAACTGGGCACGCGACAGGCTGTAGGTGTTGTTGCGGGGATCGATCAGGAGCAGCTGCAGCCAGTTGCGCTTCGGCTCGTTGGGAAGCGGCCTGTAACGCCGCACCACCAGCCAGATGATCAGCGCCATCACCAGCATCGGAATCAGCGCGATCGCGATGAGGCCGTACAGGTCCTTGACGATTACCTCCTGCGGCGCATGCGCAAGGGCGTGTCTGGGATCGGTGTCGGAATAGACCAGCACGCGATAGCGGCCGTTGCGTGTCTTCGAGGGAATGCGTACGAAGAGATTGGTGCCGCTGATGGCATCGACACCGAGCCGGATCGGCTGCGAATCCGGCGGCGCCTCCGTGCTGATGAGCGCAACAACGGGCGTGTCCGTTCGCGGCGCACGGTTCAATTGAAGCATCAGGCTGCCGCCGCTGACAACGCCATGCACACCGTTCGGCGCCGCCTTGAGCCCGAGGAACTGCAGTTGCGCCTGCGAGGTATCCGAAGCGGAAGCCGCAGAGACCGACGTTGCCGAGCTTGCCGAAGCGGTGGTGGGTGATGTGGCAGCAGGCACGGCTGCGGCACGGCTCTGAGCGGTGGACGCGGCCGCCGCCTTGCCGGTGTCCTGACTCTTCGCACGCTGCGTCGTGTCCGGTGTCTGCGATCTGGCGCCCGATAGCGATGCCAGCAATAGAATGCCTGCGAACAGGATGGCATGCATGCAACGCAGGCTCTCCCCTGCTCCCCTGCCTGATGGTGTGGTTGCCATTGATCCCTCGTTGTTGGTCGGTCTGTATTGAACACGAACGCAGCCATGCTGCCACGGACATCGTTCGGTATGGATCACATGCTACGGACGCTGATACGAGACTGATGGAGAATATCGATGGGAGCCTATCGCGCAAACGTACTGAATGCAGTCACGCAGTCCAACAATGGATTGCGGACGCGGACCGTGGTTCGCATCGGGACCGTCACCACCGCCATATGAACGAGAGCACGGGAGCCAGATGTGGATTGGTGATCTCACCCGAGAGTGCCCCGGTTCCCTGAACCGAACCGAAGTTTGCGAGGTCGAGTCCCAGGCCGGCATCGAGGGCCCAGTTCCTTCCGAACCAGCGCAGCGTTATCGCGAACGGGTTCAGCCCGGATGACTCGATGACGTACGTCTCGGCCGCCAGCTTCAGGCCGCGCGCAAGCGTAACGTCGCCTCCGATTCCAACGATGTAGGCCTGCCGCTTGAACGTCTCGGCGGTCGTGGAGTGGCGCTTCCAACTGTAGCCAAGTGCCAGCGAGATCCGGTTGCGCCGGTTGCCGTAGCTGAATACCGAGTACGGAGCCTCCACGGAAATGTCCGATTCCTTCGTGGACGTGTAGGCAAACTGTCCCCCCACCGCCGCATTGAACAGCCCGGTGCGCAGCACCTCGTACTTCACCCCGGCGGTGGCAACGAAGAGTTTGGAGATGAAGTCCGGCACGGCAGCCGTGCCGAGTAGAAGCGTGAGGCGGTCGGTTGGCCCATAGCCGGCAAGCCAGCCGGCCAGATCGTAGTTGCCCGCGAAGAAGCCCCCACCCCCAAGGGACTCGGCCGTCGGCATCAGAATATTCCGGAACGTTGTGGGATCCACCAGCGGCGGCACGGTATCGCGGGGCATGGTGTCCGGCTTCGGCGGCGGAGGAGGAACTACGGCCGCGGCGGTAAGCGGCTTCTCGATCACATACTGTGCCAGCCCTGCATTCGGCTGGTCGCGCCGGATATAGATCCGGATCATCTCCCGAATATTCTCCGGCTGGGCTGCGTGATAGCAGACCTGATAGTGGAAGTCCGATCCGCTGGCCTGCCACGGCGCACTGCCGGGGGGCATGATCACGTGGACGTTCGGATTGCTCACCACGATCGAATCCACCAGACGGCGGTCGGAGGTAACGATCTCGCATTGAAGGCAGGTGTCCCCGCCAACGCGAACCTTGCCGGTATACTCCTTCCTGATCTGCCAGTTCTGCGCTCGCAGCAGTACCGTGGCGAACGTGCCGTCGCAATCGTGCACGGTAAGATCCACCTGCTCGCTGGTGGTTGCATCGCCAACGTTGATCACCACATCCACACTGGTCGGGCACCCGCTGATCGGAGGCACAACCACGGTCGTCTGCGACGATGCCCGGAAGCGGATCTTGTCGATGCCATCCGCATTCCGCACCGTGACAACGTTCTCGCCTGGATAAAGCTCAGATGGATAGACTTCGCTTCGCTCACCCCGACCCTGTGCCATCATCTGGCCAACGGCGACAAGGAACAGAACGAACGCTACAAGAAATCCCACGCGCATTGTTGGCTGCGATTGTCGGCCGGCCTGTCAGGATGCCGGCCAGTGATGTCTGCATCGCACGTTCACTGTGAAGCTCACCTCGCATCGGTGAGTCGAATCGGGATGCAATGAACCGTGACGTGGCCGAATATAACCACCTTGGAACTGGAAGTTACCGCACGAATGTGATTTCCTATCTTTCACAATCACATTGAGTTCCCGCATGGACAATCCGATTGCTACCGACCCCTTCCAGCCGGCTTCCCCGGAGCCCCGACCGGTCCTCGACGGATCCGAGGCCCCCGTCACGGCGTATCTGCGCCTCTCCCGGACATGGACCTACAGCTATCTCTTCGTGCTGCCGCTCTTCCTGTTCTACGAGATCGGGATCAGGCTGGCAAATGCCGGAAGCACGATGGAGGTGCGCGTAAGCGCAGACGTCTTCGTGAAGCGGCTGCTCGGGATGGTGGGGATCGACAGCACGCTCTGGTTGAGTGCGCTGCTCGTGGCTCTCGGAGCCGGCATCGTTCTCTACGAACGAAGACACCACATCCCGGTCAGGCCGCGTTACTTCGCATGGATGTTCGGCGAAAGCCTGGCATACGGGCTTGTCATCGGAATGATCGTTGCATGGTTCGTCGCGGAACTCTTCAGCCTGGTATGGCCGCCGCTGCTCCAGATGGCCGGGCGCGTCGGCACCATGCGGTCCGTGGTACTCTCGCTCGGCGCCGGAGTCTACGAGGAGCTGGTGTTCCGCCTCCTTCTCGTCTCGGCGTTCGTCTGGCTGCTGAAACTGGCGCGCGGGTTGAAGCAGCGCCAGCGGTACGCCATCGCCGCAATCGTCGGCGCGCTAATCTTCTCCGCGGTTCACTACATCGGCAGCCTCGGCGACACGTTCACCATTCCCAGCTTCACCTTCCGATTCCTGATGGGCCTCGTGCTGAACCTTCTCTTCCTCTGGCGCGGGTTCGGCATCGCCGCAATGACACACGCTCTCTACGATGTCATCTTCACGCTGATGCACTGAAGGGGATGCCGGAATTTTGTCAAGCGTTGGGGCTTGGAGCTTGGAGCTTGGGGCTGGGGGACCAAGAACGAACCACCAAGAACGAAGTACCAAGAACGAAGTGCCAAGGCCCCACTCAGAACGGCGTCCAGGAGAGCCCCAACTCCAGATAGGTCTCCGTGAAATCGCTCGATGGAAGTGTCACGCGCGCACGAGCGTAGTTCGTGGAGGAATTCCGCACCGTCCCTCCCATCAGGTTCAGCGTGAGAACCGATGAGCCGCTTTCGTTCAGCGAGAAGTCGTGCGAGAGATTCAGTTCGAACGTCGTGCGGGAGTCCACGCGATCGCGCAGTTCCACCGTCCTGTTCGCCACCGTCACAGTGGGCCGGCCGTAGTCGCGATGATTGAACGTCAGGTTCAGCGATGCGAGGATATCGAGCGGGAACATCTGCATTGCGACAAGCTGGATGGAGGTCCCCTTCCAACTGAACGGATCGTCCGAGATGCTGGCCTTCCCGTCGCTCAACGCCCGCACCAGCCCGCCGCTGAAGCCCAGCGTAAGGCGTGGATGCAGCTCCGGCGTGGACTGATATCCCAGCGCTCCGCCAAGGACGGTGTTCGGCCCTGGACGCAGGAACACTCCGGCGCCGAAGGTAAGGAGCGATGTGGAGCCGGCCGTATCCGCGATCACGCTGGCGTCCCCGCTCTGCGTATCGGACACCGGGTTCGCATAGTTCTTGAAGCCGGCGCCGGCATCCAGCACAACCATCGTCTTCTCCGACGGGACATAACGGAACTGCGCAACGAAGTCGTGCTGCGTGGAGCTGAATACCGGCGCGTTGGGATATTGATCGGACGTGAGCGTATACGATCCCCATACCGACCACTCCGCCGAGAGGCGCTGCTCCAGCAATGCCGAGGCGCTGATACTGGTGGAGTTGTACTGCAGCAACGTGGAATCGGCAGTGTTGAGATAGCGCACGATGCCGGCACTACCGTTCAGGCGGAACTGATCGGCACCGGCATCGCTGCTCGCCGTGTAGAAGAAGTAGTCGTCCCGGCTGTTTCTGATCAACGACTGATGCGAGAGCGAAAGCGGTGCGTACTCGTCCGGACCATCGTCCAGCAGTTCGCTCGCCTCCTCATCGGTCTGGGTTGCATCATCGGAGTCGTCGGCATCGTCATCCGGTTTCAGCTTCGCGAGATCGGCAAGGAACTGGTCGAGCTGCCGTGCGGCATCACGGGCCGCCGGATCGGCACCAAGCCCGCCGCGCAGCTGGCGTATCACCTGCCGCACGCCGTCGCCAACGCCCTTGATGGACTCCGCCGAGGCGCTGAAGAGATCCAGGGTATCGGAGAGATCGTCCAGGCGGTCGACGATGCGCGCCAGAAGCGAATCGGCCGGCACGCCGGCGCTCTTCGCTGCAGACGTGCCGTTCGCGCCGGGAACAGGCTGCACGGTCTGCAGCGAATCGTCATCGGCGGCATCGTCGTCGTCGAAGAGATCGTTTTCCAGATCGTCAAGGTCGTCCGAGTCGCCGTCACCATCGCCCGAATCGACGGCCCCGGTCTGCGCCGGAGGCGTGGGCGCAGGCGTGGGGGGCGTGCCTGCATGAGGCCGCGTATACAGAACGCTGTCCAGCATGTCCGCCACCGCATCCAGCTGCGCAACCAGGGCGTCGGTGCTGGTGGAGGCTCCCTGCGATGCAACGGGAGTATTCGCAGCCGGAGCCGGCTCGCGATACCCGAACAGTTTGGCATTCCGACTCTGCAGCGCCACGGCGAAGGTGTGCTCGATGAGGTTCTGCTGGCTTTGCTTTCCCCACAGCGTAAGCCCCAGCGAATAGCTCGGCGTTATGCTCAGGTTCTCCGAAGGACGAATCGCATAACCGAACCAGATGCTCTCATTGCCCAGAACGTCCCCGGCAGTGGTTGCGCGCTTGTCGTTCTTGTTCAGCTCGTTGGGGTTGTTGTTGCTCTGACTCACCGAGGAGATCTCGAGACTCGGTTGCGCAACGGCCACGGCCCCGGCAACGCACGCAAGCGCCAGGAGTTGAACGATACGAATGGCCGCACGGAGCCTGAGCCCCGAACGGGGAGGGCTGGAGGAAGAAATGCTCATATCGGTGCGTCGGATTGAGTCGCAATGACGTGATTTCGATGAACCTGTCAGGAAGCTATGGGATCAGAGACAACAGACGCAACTTCGTTCCCGGACTGCGAGGCCAGGGAGCCTGCATCACGGCGGCCGGACCGCCCGGAAGGCCGCACGAGGCCGTTCAACAGGGTGCGGAGGCGGCAGCCTCCGGTGCGATGATCGCCCGCACCGCGGCTTCGGATCGTGGATGGGAATTCCCCGATGCCCGGATATCGGAAACGCATGCCCCGAGCAGCCACCCGTAAGGACGGCAAGGCGGGTAGGCAGAGCCGGATGAGCCGAAACAGGAGCCGCACAGTGGCCATGAACGATCGTCCGTTTTCACGCGCCATGGGTGTCACATCCATACTGCCCCGAAGATGGTTTTGCGATACCGTGCGGAACACCCCAACGGAGAGTAGTGCGATCCGGCCGCAGTGCCGCCTGTACGTTTATGGCCGAAGGCGGCCAAATTATGCTTCAAGCATCGCGCGGATTTCGTACGTTGGGCACCGGCCGTTACACTGAGCTGCCCCGGGGGTCACAGATTACCCGTATTCCGTGTCGTTACCAGCATGGCAGCCCGCCCGGCACATTCTATCGCACTGCGATGGATAGCAGTTGGCACGGCTGTTCCTGTGAACGATGTTCAGGCACATTCCGATTACGACCATGAAGTACTTCAGCTCCATCACAGCAGCAGCGATCGCGGCCGCAGCGTCATTGATCGCTGCGGGCTGCTCAAAGCCGATCGCCGGCCCGAGCGAGCCGCTGATTCACACACCGAAGGCCGGAAGCACCTTCCTCTTTCATACCTATGCGAAGGATACGCTGGGCAAGGAGGATCCGGCCACCGACACGGTCTCAGCCCGGATCGTTACCTCAACCAACGCAACGGTTGCCGGAAAGACGGGAGTGATTCAGTACAAGGAGGCAGCCGATACTCTGAGCATGCACTTCGAGGATAACGGCGACGTTTCGAACCTGATCCCTGCGATCACCTTCCCCGGCAACCAGGCCCCGCCGACCCCGCAGACCCCATCGTTCTCGTTTCCTGCGCGCTGGGCCGTGCTTCCATATGGCAGCAAGACCCCGCAGACCGTGCCGCCGATCGACACCACGGTTTCATTTCCCGTGCAGGGCGTTCCGCTCGCGATCCCTGTGAAGGGAAGCGGCACCAGTACCTACGTGGGAACGGAGGATCTGACGGTCGGCTCGGAGAAGATCGGCACGCAGAAGGCGTTCGTTACCTACAACGTCGGCTTCACGATTCCATTCGTCGGCGACGGAAAGATCACGATCAGCGACACACTCTGGTTCTCGCCGAAGCTCGGCATGTTCGTCAAGGATGACGGCCTCACAACCGCGCAGTACCCGCAGGGCCTGGGCCGCAGCGGCATCCAGGGTGGCAGCTTCAGCATCCTGACAAGCTACGTCATCCCCTGATCGCCGAAGCAGCGGTGCGAATCCCGGGCACTTCCCCGGCACAAGCAACCAACACGTCAACGCCCCGATGCGCGATGCTCATCGGGGCGTTGTATTTGCAGCCGGCTGCAGCCGACCGGCACGGCAGCCGCGTGAAAGCCTCCGGCGATCGGTCTCAGGCGTCCGCCGCCACGCTGCCGCGCACCGACTCCAGCAGCACCTCCGCAACATCGCGCACCACGACGTGCCCGTCCGGATCGGTGGCCTTCACGCCGTCGCTCATCATCGTCATGCAGAACGGGCAGGCCGTTGCAACGACGTCCGCTCCGGTTCCCAGCGCCTCCTCCGTCCGCTCGATGTTCACACGCTTCCCCTGCTTCTCCTCCATGTACATCTGGCCGCCTCCCGCACCGCAGCAAAGGCCGCGGCTTTTGCTCCGGTCCATCTCGATGATATCGAGGCCGGGCACGTTCTCCAGCAGGGCGCGCGGTGCTTCGTACTGATTGTTGTAGCGTCCCAGATAACAACTGTCGTGATAGGTCACCTTGTGCTGCATCTCCGTCATCCCCTTGATGCGCCCCTGCTTCACGAGCGAGTCGATGAATGCCGTGTGATGCACAACCTCGTACGATCCGCCGAAGTCCGGGTACTCGTTCTTCAGCGTGTTGAAGCAGTGCGGGCAGGTGGTCACGATCTTCTTCACATTGTACGCGTTGAGCGTCTCCACGTTCATCGTGATCATCATCTGCGCGAGATATTCGTTTCCCAGCCGCCGTGCGGGATCGCCCGTGCAGCGCTCCTCCGTGCCGAGAATGCGGAACTTCACACCGGCAATCTCCATCAGCTCCGCAAACGACCTGGTCACCTTCCTGTAGCGATCGTCGTAACTACCGGCGCATCCCACCCAGAACAGAACGTCCAGCTGCTCGCGCTCCTCCTCCGGGGTCTCCTCCATCGTCAGCACACCGGTTCCCTCGCGCCAGTCAGCACGCTCGCTCGCGGCGAAGGCCCACGGCGTGAAGTTGTTCTCGATGTTCTGAAATGCAGGCTGAATCTCACCCGGGAAGTCCGCCTCCATCATCACGAGCGCACGCCGCAGATCCACGATCGCCGGCACATGCTCGATCATCACCGGGCACTCCTGTACGCATGCCATGCAGGTTGTGCACTGCCAGAGCGCCTCCGGATTGATGTAATCGCCAACGAACTTCTTCCCGTCTCCCGCTCCATCGGCCGAAGCCTCCGCCCCACCGGCCGCATCCAGGCCGGCCGCGGCCGCCGCAACCAGCGAGGGGGCATGATTCATGGTGCGATGATGGGTCTGGATGATGATCTGCTTCGGATCCAGCACCTTCCCCGTAAGATTGGCCGGACATACCGACGTGCACCGGCCGCAGTGCGTACAGGTCATCCCGTCCAGCAACTGCTTCCACGTGAAGTCCTCGATGTCGCTCACACCGTACTTGGTCTGCGTCTCATCCTCGAAGTCGATCTTCTTCAGCTTGTTCACCGTATCCAGCGTACCGAAGTAGACATTCGGCACGGAGGTCATCACGTGCAGATGCTTGGAGTACGGGAGATAGTTCATGAACCCGAGGATGGTGATGATGTGCACCCACCACATGGTCTCGAACAGCGCGGCTGCACCGGAGCCGCTGCCGGCGAGCGGCCGCAGGAGATGCCCCACCGGCCGCACCGCCCATGAATATTCGATCCCTGCACCATAGCGCGCAGCGTTCATCAGCAGGAGCGACGTGACGATGATTCCGATCAACGCCAGGATGAGGGTGGCGTCCTTCTTCTCCGCCGCGTCGCCCTGCAGGCGGCGCACCTTCGAGACATTGCGCCGCCAGAAGGCCCAGATCACTCCAACCAGGATCAGAACGCAGAAGACGTCCTGCGAGATCGTCAGCAGCGAGTACACCGGACCCAGCCAGTTGAGGTTGGCGCCGGGGAACAATCCCTCGAGCAATGCCTCGATCACCGCCGCAAGCAGAACCAGGAACCCCCAGAAGATGGCCGCGTGAATAGCGCCCGCCAGCGGTTCACGCATCAGCTTCGATTGCCCGATCGCGACCACGAGCACATTGCGTATGCGTTCACCAACGTTGCCGAATCGGTTCTCCGGCTTTCCGACACTGAGATAGGAGATCAGCCGTTTGACATTCCAGGCAATGCCTCCCATTGCTGCAATGAAGAGGACCCAGAAAAGGATGTGCTTCATGAGTAGGTAGTCTGAGATCGGATTCGGTTGGAGCGTTGCGAGGCACGCCGTGTGCAACGCGTTGAAATTACTGCTTCGCAGGTAACATGGAAATATGAGCTGGATAGAAGATGTTACATCGATGGGTGCATCTTCGTCCGTCTGACGCGTACATCCACCCAGCCTCGATCGAGCGGCAAGCATCGATAACAAACATCCCTTGTTCCACGTTGACACCGTGGGGGCACATATGGGCACCGACGCACGCAAACGTCTCGTTGTACTCGGATCCGGCTTCGCGGCGATCTCTCTGCTGAAACGGATCGACCTGAAGGAGTATGATGTCACAGTGGTGAGCCCAAGGAACCACTTCCTCTTCACTCCTCTTCTTCCAAGCACCACGATCGGGACGATCGAGTTCCGAAGCATCGTTGAACCGATCCGCAAGGTACGCGACGGCGACAGGTTCGTGCAGGCATCGTGCACGGCAATCGACCCGGACGAACGAACGATCACATGCCGGGCCACGGAGAACGATGCCGTGTTCACGCTTCCATACGACATGCTTCTCATCTCCGTGGGGACGTGGAACAATACGTTCGGCGTGCCGGGAGTGAAGGAGAACGCGTTCTTTCTCAAGGAGCTGAGCGACGCCCGTTCGATTCGCGAGCGTGTGATCTCCTGCCTGGAGGCAGCGGACGTTCCCGGCACCCCGCCGGAGGAGCGCGCACGGCTGCTGCACTTCGCGGTAGTTGGGGGCGGCCCCACGGGAGTGGAGTTCGCCGCGGAACTGCACGATCTGATCGTGGAGGACCTGGTGAATCACTACGAGGCGCTCGAGGGGCAGGTACGTGTCACGCTCTTCGAAGCCGGCCGGAGCATCCTCAACGCATTCGACGAGAACCTGCGCGAATATACAGTGGAGCACTTCGGGCGGAACGATATCGATGTCCGCCTGGAGACGCAGGTGTCCGAGGTGCGCCCAGGCGGACTGCAGCTTCGGAACGGTGAGTTCGTTCCGGCCGGCGTAGTCGTCTGGTCCACCGGCAACGGCCCGACCGGCCTCATTCAGTCGCTTCCGTTCACCAGGGAGAGAGGCGGGCGCGTTCTGACGAACGAATATCTCCAGATACCCTCTCATCCGGAGATCTATGCCGCGGGCGACTGCGCAGTGCCGGCCGGCACGGGCCTGCCGCAGACGGCGCAGGTGGCGATGCAGCAGGGAAAGTATCTGGCCAGGGAATTCAATCGTATGGCGCGAGGGCGCGCGGTGAGGCCGTTTCATTTCAACAACCTCGGCATGCTCGCCTACGTCGGGGAGCATCGCGCTCTCGCCGACATCCCAAAGGCCAACGTTCGCGGCCACGGACTGCTCACATACTTCTTCTGGCGCTCGGCCTATCTCACCCGCCTCGTGAGTCTGAAGAACAAGGCGCTCGTACTCTCCAACTGGATCATCACGGCACTCTTCGGCCGGGATCTCAGCAAGTTCTGATCGCATTCCCCCCGAACCTCCCGTCGAGCACCCCGGACTTCCCGGCCCCGTGCCCGGGCGTTCGATTTCAGCCGAGCGGCGGCGTGCATCGATTCGCCGATCGCCGTCGAATCGATGTGAGGCACGCTCTTGTTTCCGCCCGCGGGTACCATCGTACTGCGAGATCTACGGGTCGCGGTACGACATTCATTGGTCGCGATGCGACATCCGGAGCCCATCAATACTGGGCTGGCGGCCCGCCCGAACGCCACCACAACAACACGAAGGAACTTCGCACCATCCAATTCACCTGTCTCGCTAACGCCCTTCGCCCACCTACCGTTATATCTGCAGTACGCCGTGCGCCTGCATCCCCCCATGGAGCACTGCCTCACCGAGAAGGTACGGATGCAGCGTACGTTGAGAACCTATCCATTCAACCCAGGAGCTTCGGCACTGATGATTACCTCATACTGTCATTCCTGACGTGAACATCACAGCACTCCCATTTGCTGGGGAGCAGGAGGCAAGGTATGCAGGCTCATTCAGAACGTGGCGAACCCACCCGGGACACGAACGCATTCGAACATGCTCTTCACCTGGCGATTCGGAATTATGCCGAGCGCTTCGCACAGTCGGCAATCGATGTTGAAACGGCCCGGTTCGTTGACGCCCACTCGGCTCGCACCGGCCCCGAAGGACGCAGACACGTGGTGCGAAACGGATACATGCCGGCCAGGGTTCTGCAAACTGGAATCGGTCCTTTGACAATCAAGCAGCCGCGCGTGAAGGACAGAAGTGAACAGGTAACATTTACCAGTTCGCTGCTGCGCCGCTACGCGAGAACGATCGCATTCAGCAACATGGAGTCGCTGCTCCCACATATCGGCGGAACGGGACGTCGGAACTTCACAGCGCTCCTCCGTTCGATATTCGGCAAGCATGTCGACGAGCTGCCACCTGACCTGGCTCGGCGCATCGAAACAGACTGGCGGCGGAAACATCGCATGTGGGATGAACGCGATCTCTCTACCCGGAAATACTCACGACTCTGGGCGGGACCGGCAAGCGGCACCAGCAGTTCCGGCAGCAGGAAGTCACTGCTCGTGCTTGTAGGGAAAGCAGAGAACGGAGATCATGAGATAATCGCCATGGCCGAAGGGGCCGAT
Source organism: Bacteroidota bacterium (assembly GCA_018266795.1). GTDB lineage: Bacteria > Bacteroidota > Ignavibacteria > OLB7 > OLB7 > JAFDZV01. The sequence continues at coordinate 27,425 of JAFDZV010000042.1, forward strand.
GCAGGGAGGCGGCCATGGCGCGACCTGATCCGTCGGGTAAACAACCGCGGCCTGGCGATCAACCCGGCCACTGTATCGGCCAAACCGCGATCGGGGGTCTGGGCGGCACTCGCTCGAACATCCCCTTCGAATTGACGAACTGATAATCCGCCGGGGAACGTCCCTGGCTCCCCCCTTCCCACTCCCTCCCCGAAATCGTGCATGCCGTATCGGGCTGCGCGCATCACCATTGCGCGCGTGATTCCGCACGGACATTTGCACCCATCCGAGACCAATGCCGCATGTATCGCTGCTTTAGGACGGCGGTGATACCGTGGCGCACATTCATAATCTCATTGAGGACACGACTATGAGGAACATGACGGTACTCACTGGCATGCTGCTCCTTGGAATTTGCAGTTCCGTTTCCTTCGCCCAGACTTCCGCTGACGCGAGCGGAGAGTTCTCGCTCCAGGGCAGGCTGACAACGACAGCGGGTGCGCCGGTGGCGGACACCCGGCACACGCTCACACTGACCGTGTATGCCAAGGGGACGGCAAACGCCATCTATTCCGAGGTGGACAGTGTCACGACGGCAAATGGAATATTCTCGACAGTCGTTGGCGACAACGGAGCCGGCGGTGCAATGCTGAAGATAAATTCATCGGCCGATTACGAGCTCGGCATTCGTGTGGACGACGAAAACGAGATGACTCCGCACATCCGCCTTGGCCGTGCACTTCGGGCGGCCGTGGCCGATGTTGCCGCGGACGCGCGGTCCATGGCCGGATTTACCGTGGACTCCCTCGGCACGCAGGCACATGCAATCGTCACAACCGATGCTTCGGGCCACTTGAATGCAGGACTTCTCGGGAACAGCCTGGTGACATCGCTGAACGGACTGCACGGTAATGTCAACATTCAGCTCACCGGAAGCGGAGTCACCACGGACACAACGGGCGGCACACTGCATCTGAACATCGGAGGCGGAGCCGGCGGCAGCTTCTCACTGCCGTTCGTATCCAACTCCCTTGCCGTAGCCACGGGCGATGTGTTCTCGATCACCAACACGCTCGGCGGCACCGGTGGTGCCTTCGTGAATCTCGGCACGGGTCTCGCGCTTCGCGCACAGGCGGCCACCGGCTCCGCAATCCAGGCATCGTCCAACGGCGCGCTTACCGGTTCGGCAACGATACGCGCAGAGAATACGGCCGGCGCGGCCATCGATGCCGTGGGGAGCACCACGACGGACGCCGTGCTTCGCGTGCGGAACAACGCGGCGAGCGGCGGCGGACGCCTGATCAGCGCTCTGAATGCAAGCGGCAATACGGCATTCGAGGTGGCAGCATCCGGCCGCACAACCATCACGTCGTCAACGGACAACGCGCTCGAGGTAACCGCCTCCACGGCCGGCGACAACGCAATGAAGCTGAACGGCGGCCTGTTGCTCAACGGACCCACCGGCTCAGGAACGATCGATCTAACCACGGGCTCGGTTGCGATCACCAACGCCTATGCGCGCGCCAATTCGATCATCATGGTGACCATTACATCGGCAACCGGAATTTCCACGGCAGTGCCGCTCCGCATTTCATCGCAGGGGAACGGAACGTTCACGGTGTCGGCGGTTACCAGCGGCCTCGGCTCGCTGACCGGCAACTACTCCTTCAACTATCTGATCATCAACCAGTAGCGGCCGATGCACCGGTTGGACGATCACGATCAATTCCACTTGAAGGAGGCAACGATGACCATTCGCAAGCTACTCGTGAGCGCCGGGGCGCTCGCACTGATACCGCTCTCGCTGCTGACGGCGCAGACCCGCATGGAGAAAGCTGTGATAGCAGAGGGAGGCGGCCGGGCCAGCAGTTCAACAACGACGTTCGATGGCACGATCGGGCAGGAGGCAACGGATCGTGCCGCAAGCAGTTCCACCGTGGGACAGTTCGGTTTCTGGAACGAACCCGCGGCTCCGGCATCGGCGCCGATCATGGCAGGGTTGGATGCCGCAAACACCATCGCCGTGGCACCGAACCCACTGATGGAGGAGGCAGCAATCTCGGTCGCCGTGACGGCGACGTCGGATATGGAGGTGACTCTCTACGACCTCACCGGCAAACGCGTCGCGACGCTCTTCGCCGGAACCGTGCACCCGGGCACACTGGTTGTTCCGGTTGACGGACGCAACTTCGCAGCAGGACGCTACTACGTTTCGGCAAGCGCCGAAGGGTTGTTGATGCAGAAGCCGATAACCATCGTTCACTGACGGCTCTGATCCAACGGGTATCCCGATCGAAAGGGTTCGCGCTCAGAGGAGCGCGAACCCTTTTCTCTACGGAGAGACGGGATCGTCAGTGAACGATCTCCACCTTCTGCACCAGCATCCGCCCGCCCGCATCGAGCCGGCAGTAATAGGAGCCGGCGGGAACCGTCAGCGCCGGAAGGAGCACGTAGTTCTCTCCGGCTTCGCGCGGCCCATCGGCAAGCGTGGTGACCTGGCGTCCGAGAACGTCGAACAGCGTGACGCGCACATCCATGCGGCGGTTCAACACGTAGCGAACCATTCCGTGCGTGGATACCGGATTGGGCATGCAGGGATCGAGACGGATGCCGTCCGCAACCGTCCCGTCCACACTGCTGTCGTCGGCCGGCTTCAGAATCAGATGATGCACACTGAGAACGGGAAGCCGGTAGGTGAAGCGATTGCCGGTGATCGGCCCGACGTTGCCGAGCGCGGTGATGGCGGAATCGTTCGCATCAAAGCCGTAGACGATGCCTCCCTGATACCGCTTCGCGCCGCTGATGGAGAACTCTACATCCAGCGCATCGGTCTGGCTTCGGTTGATCGCGATCACGTGGAGTTGGCCGAGCGAATCGAGTGATGCATGAACGGAACTCCGTTCGTTGTCGCTCACCGCCGCCGCAACCAGGCTATCGCCGTACGTGGAGTTGCGGCCGTCGTAGTTGCGATAGATCCTGTATGCCGAGGAAACGTAGCCGGCAATCGGTCCCCAGTAGTTGGTCATGTAGACGCCGTACTTCGCCATGATGCCGAACACGTCCGCCATGGCAATCCCGCCGGAGATATGATGATCGCCACCGTAGTTGATCTCGGTAAACGCAAGTTTGGTCCCGGGATAATTGCGTGCGATGGAGGCACGCAGCCCGGGCAGCAGTGCAACAGGACTGAAGTACTGTCCGATCCAGCTGTCCTCCACGTAGGAGGAATCCCACAGCGTTCGCGGCGCCTGCATCCGGGCGCGCGCAACGTCCGGCTCCGCGTTGTCGCTGAGCGCAACCCGCACCTTCCCCTGGCTCCCCTGCCCCAGCGCTTCCGGGTACCAGTGAAGGTCCAGCACATCGATCAGACGTTTCCCGTACTGCGCCTCGGCGTCCTTCATCTTCGCCAGATACGCATCCAGGAACGTGCCGTAACTCCGATACTGGGCCCAGTCCGGTGCCGACTGAAAATTCTGATACTCCGCGAAGCCGTACGACACCGGCCCGAATATCTCCGCTGCGGGATCGACCCCCTTCACGGCTCGCGCAAGCTGGATGCCGCGATCGATGATCTCCGCAATCGTTGGCTGTGCGGGATGCAGCCGCGCATGCGTGGAACTCCAGAGGCCGGGCTCGTTGTCCACGGCGTAGCCCCGTATGCCGTGCCGGTTCGCCGCGCCTCCGTAGCGATTGACCAGCATGTTCACCTCCTCGTCCACATACATAACGCCATCGGACGTATCCGGCTGAAGCGAGAAGGCGCTCCCCTTCGCGAACTGAACTCTGTTCCAGCGTGATGACGGAGCCGCCTCGCTCGCGGCAACCGGTCCCTTCATGTCGCGCGCAACATAGCCGGCGGCAGGGAGCGTGATCAACGAATAGCAGTTCGTTGCAACGGAGACGTCGTGGAACGCGGCGGGCACGATGCCCGGCCGGTGCTGCACACTGTCCGGCATCTGATACGTGAGATAGTCGTCGCTCTGATGCAGGTAATCGCTCCCGGCGTTGGAGGCATTGTTCTCCCAGTTGTAGCCGGTAAGCCGGTTGCCGCCAAGGCGCCGTGCCGCGATGTTCTCGTCGCGATCGTCGGACTGGCCGTTGGATCCGAAGATGAAGGGGCTGATGCCCAGAAGCGTACGCGTTGGATCGATGGTTGCAGCCACCTGGGTGACGGGCTGCGCAGCAAGGAATACGGGCAGGAACGGGAGAAGAAAGGTAGAGAGCAGCGTTCGTCTCATTGTAGACCATCTCCGCATTGAGTGATGCGACCGGTGAGTCCACAAAATGCAAAACGGCGCCAACCCAGAGAAGTCAGCGCCGTTCGAGTTCACGTCACCATCAAGTCCTAATCAATCACATCGGATGTATTCATCACCTGGCAACGGCTGTGTCCACTCGATACCATTTGCACGATCGATCGTGATGCCGATCGCTGTTCATGTTTTCGTCGTCATCTGCTTCGCACGCGTGATCGCCACAACGGGCGATCGCCATATCATCGTTACAGGTACAAAGTTATTCTCTCAGAATGATGAACGGATGATGCGCACGCCCGACGCATCTGTACAACCACTTTACCAGACAAAAGCGCCCCGGAAAAACTCCGAAGCGCCATTGTCTCGATCGGCCCGCAGGGCCCGGGCTCTGTCCGACAATCCTCTCCGGGCCGGATCGCGAGCGATCGGCTCACGGGCCAACTATCAGGCAGCCCCTAGTGCGCGCCGCCGGGGTTGTCGCGCTTGCGCCGGTCGCGGCGAAGATCACGACGATCGTGCCGGACATCACGCACGTCCTTGTGCAGATCGCGCTTATCCTTGTTGATATCGTGCTGGTCTGCGCGCAGGTCGCGACGGTCTCCCTTCAGATCGCCCACGTTGCCGTTCCGCCTGTCCCTGCGAAGCTCGCGTGCGTCGTGATTGCGATCCTTGCGATCGGCATGGAGATCCTTGCGATCGTTCTTCACGTCCTTCGCATCGTGTCGCAGGTCCCTGCGGTCATGACGGATATCGCCTCCGGTCGCGGGTGTGGTCTGCGCGGCGGCGACTCCCACCGCCAGCAGAACCGAAACGACGGACACACCCATGATGTTCCTGATCTTCATCTCTGCTCTCCTGAATGATTCATTGTACATACGGTCGTCAATGGGTTCATCTGCAATGCGTATCGATGCGGACAATCCCTCATCTCGAACAATAGTGCAGCATCACGGGAATCGGTTCCCGACTTGATATCCGAAAAAAGCGCCCCGGAGAATTCCGGGGCGTTGGGTTTCGCACACCGATTGCCGGCGTTGCGCATCAGTGATGCTCGTGCCGCTCGCACCGCCAGTCTCTGCGATCGTGCCGCAGATCGTGCCGGTCGTAGCGGATCTCGCGCTCGTCACGGCGCAGGTCCCGCCTCTCCTGCCTCGCCTCGCGGTGCTCTCCCTCCCGACGGTCCTTCCGGAGCTCTCGCAGATCGCGATTGCGCTCCCGCTCGTCGGCACGAAGATCCTTTCGGTCATCCCTCACTTCCCGCGCATCGTGTCGCGCATCCGCAGGAACGTTTCCGATCTGGTGGTGCGTCTCGGACGATGTCTGCGCGGCGGCAACTCCTACCGCCAGCAGCACCGACGCCGCCGACACACTCAGAATCCTGGTGATATTCATCGCTGTTCTCCAGACTGATTCGTAATACATCCATCGCTCTCGATCGATTGCGTGCCAGCCGGGGTGGGGCTGCCGGCGCCCTCTCGATCAACAGTCAAGCATTCCGACATCCGTCGCTCCTCTGGGTTGAATCCGGTGGAGGATACGGCGCCCGTAAAGAAACAGGCCGCATTCGCGATGGCGATGCGGCCTGCATGCGTGCCTGGATTTCAGTATGCCGCTACAAGCCGCAGCGCTGGAAGATGTAGTCCACATTCCGGATGGACTTCTGCAGGTCGCACAACTCGTCGATCTCCTCCGGCGGAAGCACGGCCGTCAGCTCTGCGTCGCGCTTCAGCACCTCCGGGAACTGCTCGCGCGTTCTCCACACCTCCATCGCGTTCCGCTGCACGATGCTGTACGCATCCTCGCGGCTCAGCCCCTTCTTCGCCAACGCAAGAAGGATGGTCTGCGAGAAATGGAGCCCGCTCGTGATTTCCAGATTCTTCCTCATGTTCTCCGGATACACCAGCAGATGCTCGATCATGGACGACATCTTGTCCAGCATGTAGTCCAGCGCGATGGTGGAGTCCGGACAGATCACACGCTCCACGGAGGAGTGGCTGATATCCCGTTCGTGCCAGAGCGCAACCCCCTCCATCGCTGCGATGGAGTTTGCGCGCACCACGCGCGCGAGGCCGCAAATGCGTTCGGAGACGATCGGGTTTCGCTTGTGGGGCATCGCCGAACTCCCCTTCTGCCCGGCAGAGAAATACTCCTCGGCCTCCAACACCTCCGTGCGCTGCAGATGCCGGATCTCCGTGGCGAACTGCTCCAGCGTGGAGGCGATCACGGCCAGCGTAGCCATGTACTCAGCATGGCGGTCGCGCTGCACAACCTGCGTGGTCACGGGATCCGCCCTCAGCCCGAGATGCTGGCAGACGTACTCCTCAACCCTGGGGCTGAGATGTTCGAACGTTCCAACAGCGCCAGAGATCTGGCCGTAGGAGATCACGTCGATCGCACGCTTCATCCGCTCGATGTTTCTCCTGGTCTCCTCGTACCACAACGCAAGCTTCAGCCCGAACGTGATGGGCTCCGCATGAATGCCATGGGAGCGCCCGATCATGATCGTGTACTTGAACTCCACCGCACGCTTCGCCAGCACATCTCTCAGGCGTTCCAGCTCACCCAGAAGAAGCTCTCCTGCCTGCTTCAGCTGTACGGCGAGGCAGGTATCGAGCACGTCGGAGGAAGTCATCCCCAGATGCACATAACGCGAAGGCTCGCCGACGTACTCGGCAACGTTGGTGAGAAAGGCAATCACGTCGTGCTTGGTGGTGTCCTCGATCTCCAGCACGCGCGCCACGTCGAAGTTCCCAAGCCTGCGTACTGCCTGCGCGGCCTCCAGCGGCACCTCTCCCAGCTCCGCCTGCGCTTCCACGGCGAGGGTCTCGATCTCGAGCCAGATGCGATACTTGTTTTCGTCCTGCCAGATGGCGCCCATCTTCGGGCGGGTATAGCGTTCGATCATGGATTGTGCGGATACGTTGGTTGAGTTTCCCGAAAGGTTATTGAAGAACCGGAAGACCGGAGCGCGCGGACGAAGCACATGCGCATCACCGGTCCGATGCATCCGGGCAAGGATGGAGCGCGCTGCGGCCGGTGGCGGACAGCGTCATGCCCGTGGAGGAGCGCACGCGGCGATCCACTGCCGCGGCCGGCATCCCGGCCCGCCATGTAAAAAGAGCTTTCGGCACTTGCGAACTTAAATTATCTCTGTATCTTTGCCGCCACACTTAAGAAAACAAAGCAAATGCGACTTTCGACCGATCTCGACGGCATCGACCTACAGCTTCTCAAGGCATTGCAGGAGAACGGCCGGGCACAGATCGGTACGCTTGCCGAGATCGTTGCCCTCTCCCCACCGGCAGTCACCGAACGGTTGCGCAAGCTGGAAGAACGCGGGATCATCCGCGGGTTCACGGCTCAGCTCGCACCGTCCGCGCTCGCGCTGGACATCACCGGCTTCATCCTGGTACGTGTGGATTCCTCGACGCACTATCCAAAGTTCCTGGCCAGGGCCACAGCGAACCCGGAAGTGATGGAGTGCCATGCGATCACCGGCGATGCATCCCATCTGTTGAAGATCCGCACGCGCAATACGTCGACGCTGGAGACCCTTCTTGCGGAGATACAGCGATGGCCCGGCGTGATAGGCACACGCACCAGCCTGGTTCTTTCCACGCACAAGGAGTCGTGCGAACTCCCTTTCTCGCATGTGGAGGAAGTGATCGCGGAAAGCCGACAGGCGCGGCGGAAGGAATAATGCCCGGCAGCAACACGCAGCAGTCACAACAGCTACGCGACCAAGCGCGCATGCAGCCCGTGCGCACGCGGCAAACATAGAGAATCGCAGAACGCCAGATCCTTTCAATCCATTACATACCAGGAGCATCAAACCGATGGCGATGACGAAACAGGATGTCTTGAAGCTCGCCCACGACCAGAACGTCCAGTTCGTGAACCTCCAGTTCACCGATATCATCGGCACCTTGAAGGCCGTTACGATCCCAGTCTGGAAGCTCGAAGATGCGATCGACCAGAACGTGTGGTTCGACGGTTCATCGATCGAAGGCTTTACCCGTATCCATGAGAGCGACATGTTTCTGAAGCTCGACCTGGATACGTTCGCAGTGATTCCGTGGACAAAGGATTCTCACTCCGGCACGCGTGCCCGCATCATCTGCGACGTCTACATGCCGGACGGCACGCCGTTCGAAGGCGATCCGCGCGGCATCCTGAAGCGCCAGCTGGAGCGCGCGAAGGCGATGGGCTATGTCTTCAACGTCGGCCCGGAGCTGGAGTTCTTCCTCTTCAGGCGCGATGCAGAGGGAAGGCTTGCCCCGCTCCCGCACGACGAGGCGGGGTACTTCGACCAGACCACCGATGCGGCAACCGAGATCCGCCAGGAGATGACCTTCGCGCTGCAGGCGTTCGGCATCGATGTGGAGGCCCTGCATCATGAGGTGGCCGTAGGCCAGCACGAGATCGACTTCCGCTACTGCGACGCGCTCGCCGGCGCCGATGCCTCGGTGACGCTTCGTTATGCGCTCAAGTCCGTCGCCCTCCAGCACGGCCTGCACGCCACATTCATGCCGAAGCCTATCGCCGGCATCAACGGCTCCGGGATGCACGTGCATCAGTCGCTCTTCACTACCGACGGAAAGAACATGATGTTCGACAAGGACGGCACGTACTCGCTCAGCGATTTCGCGAAGCAGTTCATCGCCGGCCAGATGCATCATATCAAGGCGCTCAACGCAATCATCAACCCAACGGTCAACAGCTACAAGCGTCTCGTGGTGGGCTACGAGGCGCCGGTGAACGTTGCCTGGGGCCAGCGCAACCGCTCGGTGCTGATCCGCGTGCCGCGCTATACGCCGGGCCGCGAGAAGGCGGTGCGGGTCGAGATTCGCTGTCCGGATCCGGCAGCCAATCCATATCTGGCGTTCGCGGTGCTGCTGGCCGCGGGTCTGGATGGTGTGGAGAAGAAGATGAATCCGCCGGAGCCGGTTGAGGACGATATCTTCGAGATGACGCCGGAGGAAGTGGCTCACCGCGGCATCGGCTCTGTGGCGGCAAACCTTGCCGAGGCTCTCGAGGAACTGAAGAACAACAGCGTGGTGCGCGGCGCACTCGGCGAGTTCACCTTCAACAAGTTCTTCGAGGCCAAGATGCAGGAGTGGGACAGCTACAGGATCGCGGTGTCGCAGTGGGAGCTGGATCGCTACATGGAGATCCACTAGGTACCGAAGCGCAGGCCGCACCGGAGGCGGTGTACGATACACGGCCGGAAGCACGGCGCACGGGCCGGCGACGACATGTCATGCCTTCGATTCACAAGGGCCTCCATGATGGAGGCCCTTCTCTTTATCGAACTGCACGTTCGGCCGGATTGCGGTCTCGTGCAATGAACCCCACCTCGGGCTCACGCCCCGGGCTTCGTTCTTCCACCGCTCGGGGGCCGGCAGACAACGAAACGCAGATGTGCCGCAAGGTTGGAAGCTCCGCGAGGAGAGCAACGGATATCGGCCAGCGCCGCAGGACTTCGGGAGCCCGGCCCCTTCGAACAGCCGACCGCACGAAGGGGCATTCTCCGGCGCACCATGGATGCCGGCAGCCCAGCTCATGTTGACACTGACGCGCACCGGAGATCCGCAGGCAGATTCGTATTATCGCGCGCGAAGAGGGGCGTGATGCCCGTGCTGCGGCAGTGTCCGTTCATCCATCCGTCAATCCTGAGCTTGCAATCATGGCAAAGCTGAACGCCGAATGGCATCGCGAACATCGGATGCCGAAGAACGCGACGCTCTCCGAGAGAGTTCAATGGCATCTGGAGCATGCTGCTGCGTGTGGTTGCAGGGAGATGCCGGCGAGCATTGCAGCCGAATTGAACAAGCGCGGCACTACTCCCCCGAAGAGTCCCGGCACCGGCCCGGCAAAGGGCCGCAGCCATCGCGCCTGAACGCAGGCCGCTGCCGCCTCCATTCCGATCACACTACTCGACGAAGCATCATGAAAGTCGCTCTCATCCCTGCTCTGTTTCTGCTCGCCTCCTCCGCGCTCCTTGCCCAGACCCAGGCGACGATGAACGAGGATGCGCTGGCCGCCTATCACAAGGCCGACAAGGAGTTGAACGATGTCTACCAGCAGGTTACGCGCCGGTACAAGGACGATCAGCTCTTCCTCGAGAATCTGAAGACCGCCGAGAAGGCATGGATCGCCTTCCGCGACGCACAGCTTGCGATGAAGTACCCGCTGAAGGCGAACGAGCCCAATCCATACGGATCGGTCTATCCGATGTGCGCGAACAACTACCTGACGGCGCTGACGAAGGAGCGGACGAAGACGCTGCGTGCCTGGTTGACGGGAGTTGCGGAGGGTGATGTCTGCGCGGGATCGATCCAGACGAACTGAAACGCGGAACGGGGCATCACATCCGGGATGTGATGCCCCGTTCGAATCATCGGCAGGCGGGCCCCGACTACCGCACCACGAGCGTGCTTCGGCTCATGACCTCCCCATCATCGAGCTGCAGGCTCCAGGTGTAGCGGCCGCTCGGAAGCCCCGATGCATCGACCGGGAACGAACGCGCCCCCCGTTCCAGCACGCCCGTGTAGACGGTGCGCACTCTGCGTCCTGCGGCATCGAAGAGATCGAGACGCGCATTCTGCTGCGGCTCTGCCACGGTGAGTTCCAGCGTTGCACCATTCGTGATCGGGTTGGGATGGATGCCGAACCCGGTTACGACTCCGCCGGCCTGGATCGTGCTGACGCCGGCTGCAGGCTTGCCGCTGTCCGCAACGGCAAAATCATCCAGCCCGGCTTCCACCAACGACTGCGCATACAGATCGCTGGCGACAATTCTGAAGAGCGTCTGCGTTCCGAACTGGGTCAGGTAATCGCGCAGGCGATAGCGCTTTGCTGTCCAGCGCTGCGGCGAGTCCGTGATCCGCTCCACAGTATGCCACGTGCCGCCGTTGTCGCCGGAGACCAGCACCTCCAGCGTATCGTTCACCACGTCCGGGCGGGCATCGCGCGAATACCAGATCCAGCAGGTAAGGATCGGATTATCGTACGTGCTCAGATCCATCGGCGGCGTGGTAAGCGTGGTAACGCCGTCGTCCACATCGTTGGCTCCGACACCGGCATCGGAGTTCGCGATGCCGGTGATGAAGGCATGATCGCGGAAGCCGGCACTGTGGTCCGAATCGGGCTGCACGATCACGCCGTTCAGATCCGTCTGCGTCGGCACGCCGCGCTCCCACTGCCCCCCCTTCGCATTGTCCGTTGGAAGCCCGAGCGACCAGCCGAGATCCAGCTCGGCATCGTCGAAGTAGCCGGGATCGAGCCGGGCCTCGAGTACCCCGGACGGGTTCGTGAGCGTGAGCAGAGTCGGATGATATCCCCACGCACCCACGTAGATGTGATACGTGCTGTCCTGCGGCACGCGAAACACCTGCGGGTTGGCGGCGGCGCGGCCGTCCGCTGAGGAGCGCTCGATGATCCGGTAGGAGAATGCGCTCACCGGCTGCCCGCTCGCCGCATCGACCGCCCTCACCGAAAAGCTTGCAAGGGGAAGCGAGGGAAGGAGGATGTCCTGCGCGGTGCCGGCCTCGGTCAGCACCAGCGTGCCGCCGGCGCTCTGATAGTTCGGCGCGCCGGCCGTGTACGCCAGCGAATCCACCGCACCCGAGTAGTTGTAGCGCCCCTGCGCATCGGCCGTGACCGTTCGCCCGAACTTCGTGATCACCAGGCTCGCGTTCGGTACCGGATCGTTCGTTGCTGCATCACGCACCACGCCGTGAACGTTGCCGCGCTTGGCGCCGTTGAAGGTGAACACATAGAGACCGGTCTGCATGTCGCTGGAGATTATCTTGCCGCTCGGCAGATACGGATACGTTCCCCAGTTGCCGACATAGTTGTTCTCCGCGGTCGGATACGTATCGAAGTACCCCAGCTCGGCTGGCTCCTCCGGCCTGCTCATGTCGATGATTCGGGTTCCTGCGGAGTACCACGCCACATATGCCGTGGTTCCCTTCATGTGGACGTTGTGAATGATCTCGTTCGGAACGGGTGTGTAGTCCGCCACCTTGGAGATGTTGCCGATGTCCCGGCGATCCCACACCTTCAGCGTCTTCGGCGTTGCGTTGATCTCGTCCGTCGTCATGACGTAGCTGCCATCCGGCGTGAGGGCGCAGTTGTGTGTCCCGGCTCCCGGATAGGTGATTGTCGCAACGGTCTGCGGTGCCTTGCGGTCCGCACCGAGCGCGATGATGTTCAGCTGGCCGTCGTTGATCGCAGCCACGTAGAGCGTGTCGTTGCGCACCGTGCAATCATGGCTGTATCGTTCGGTCCACTGCCCCACTTTAACCGGCCCGGTTGGATTGGTGATATCCAGGATGATCACTCCGCCGTTGGCGCCGGCACTGGCACCGGTACCGTTCACGTAGAGATACTTTCCCTCGGCGGTGATGGTATGTGCCGTGCGAAAGTATGTTGTGTCGTTCCTGATCAACGTCGCACTCGACGGAAGCTGCGAGAGATCCACGATCTGAAGGCCGAACCCTCCCTCGCTGACGATGTAGGCATAGGTGCCAACCGTCTTCAACTCGCGCCAGCCGCTGGCCGGCCCGGCGATAAACGCAACCTGCTTGATCGGCTTGTCCGTGACATCGACGATGTACGTCCCGCTGTAGCCGCCTATCAACGCGTACTCGCGGCCGTTCGGATGGGCATATCCGATCAGCGACGAATACTTCCACGATCCACTTTGCGTTTCAGGATCGAGCGTTCCGAACAGTGTGGTGTTGTAGCTTTGCGGCGGCTGCTGTGCATGGAGCACTGCAGCAACCAGCAGGCAACCGGCGAGGGAGAGGAATCGGATGCTGGTCATCATGTGAAATGTTTACGGGTACGCTCCCGTTTGCGGGAACCATGGTGCGACGTGGTATCAACGGCGATTGTGCGGGCAGGCGGTGTCCGCAATGAGTGGGGCAACAATCATATGGAGAACAATGCATTTCTGCAAGGTTCACCGCCTCCTGTAACCGGTATCGGCGCACGACGCGAACGCATACCGATCATTCATCCAGCAAAGGCATGTCATGGGAACCGAGCGGATACGAAATCTGATTTTCGACCAACGCCTGATCGCCGTTGTACGTCTGGCCACCGCAGAAGGGGCCGAGGAGATCATCGACGCGATCATCGAGGGCGGAATCCATGTGATCGAGATCACGCTCACCACACCGGGAGCCGCGGATCTGATCGCAACCTACAGCGGCCGTGAAGGAGTGACGATGGGAGCCGGTACGGTATTGACAATGGGGGATGCCCACATGTCACTGGACGCGGGAGCGGCCTTCGTTGCCAGCCCCGTAACGAACGTCGCGATAATGAACACCGCTGCAAACGGAGGCGCCGTGACGATGCCGGGCGCATATACTCCAACCGAGATACTCCACGCCTGGAACGGCGGCGGCGATATCGTCAAGCTCTTCCCTGCCCCACCGGATACTGTTTCCTATCTGACGGCCATGCGAGGCCCGCTCCCGGCAATTCCACTCGCCCCCTCCGGCGGCATCACACCGGAGACCGCCCCCCTGCTGCTGCAGGCCGGCGCCGCGGCTCTCCATGTCGGCACATGGCTGACACATACGGACGGAGTGGTAAGCGATCCGAAGACGATCGCTCGGCGCTCGGCACAACTTCACGACGCGATTGCCCATGCCCCGCGATACAGTTCCGCACCGATCCAGGCCTGACTCCCGAGCGGCTCCGCCCCACTATCGCAGCGCATCGGGTCGCATTGATGCCTATCAAAACAGTAGACTGTGCCATGGCAAGGAAGACACTTGCGGCAACAGCGCGCAAGGGCACACACAACGGCGCACAGCCGCGCGCAACGGCCGGCTCGGCATCACGTGTCCGCTCGGCGGAACAACGCGCCGTGCGGGAGAGATGGCCTTCGGCGCTGCTTCGCGGTGCTGCGCCCCCGTTTCGCGCAGGCTCGCGACGACCGTAGGCGGGTCATTGCAGAGGAATACCCTGACATTGTCGGGGTTGAGTGTCTCGCGACAACGTATTGAATGTCCACTCCCGGATCGCGCTGCAGTCCTTCCCCTCGCCTGCAAGCCGCTGCGGATCGAAAAAGGAATCGCCACGCCCCGACGATATCGGAGCGTGGCGATGACCGCGGCAAAGAATACGGCGCAGCCTAGTCCTTGTTCGGCTGCGGCGTCATGCGCAGATAGGGCTTCACGATCGTGTAACCCTTCGGGAAGCGCTTTGCGAGATCCTCGGGATCCTGAAGCGCGGGGGCGATCACAACGTCCTCCCCATCCTTCCAGTTGGCCGGCGTAGCAACGCTGTACTTGTCGGTAAGCTGCAACGAGTCGATCACGCGAAGAAGCTCATCGAAGTTGCGCCCCGTGCTTGCCGGATAGGTGATCGTGAGACGAAGCTTGTTGTTCGGATCGATGATGAATACCGAACGGACGGTTGCCGTGTTGTCCGCATTCGGATGAATCATGTCGTAGAGATTCGACACGGTGCGATCGGGATCGGCAATGATGGGATAGTTCAGCGTTACCCCCTGCGTCTCCTCGATATCCTTCACCCATCCCGCGTGCGAGTCCACGTCGTCCACACTCAGGGCAATCGTCTTCACGTTCCGCTTGTCGAACTCCGGCTTGAGCCTGGCAACCATGCCGAGTTCCGTGGTACAGACAGGTGTATAATCCTTCGGATGGGAGAAGAGAACCACCCAGCTACCGCCTGCCCACTCACTGAAGTGTATGTCGCCCGCCGTCGACTTCTGCGTAAAATCAGGGACGCTGTCCCCCAACCGAAGTGCCATGTCCTGCCTCCTCTGTAGTCGTATAGGATGTTCACTGAATCGGAAGCCGTTCGTTCGACGGCTTCGCGAAGGTGCGTGATAACGCGCGCGAAATTACACAGGATGCACCGGAACGTCAAGACGCTGCCAAGAGCTAACAGAGTCTTGCAAACACGGACCGCCGTAGTCATCTTGCAGGCCGCCTGAACGCATGACTCCATCCATGAAGCCCGGCCTCGCCAGGCCAACAGCCGGACAGTGATGCCGCTGTTACCCAATGCAGGTATTACGCATGAACCATATCCCGAGCTCGATCAACCGCATGCTGGGGCTTTTACTGCTCTGCGGTTCGTGCGGCTGCGCGGCAAGCATGGTGTACAGCCCGACGCTGAATCTGCCGTCGCATGCACTACGTCAAGGTCAGGGACAGGCCCTCGCGGACTACGGCCTCCTCCCCGAGACACGCCCGGCAAACGCAGGTGCGGTTGCCGTTCCGGGGCTCGGCCTTGGTATCCGGTTCGCCACGTCGAACTCGTTCGCACTGGGCGTGAAGTGGTGGGGCACGTTCAGCCAGCATTACTCGAACGATTCCGATCTCCACCTTCGAAGTGGCGTGGCGGCCGAGGCGATCATTCCACTTTCGCTCTCCGGCGCATCGTATCGCACGGCGATCGTTCCCCGCTTCGGATTCGTGTTCGATGGGAACAGCATGCAGGGCTTCGGGACCACAATCTCGATTGCATACTGGCTTCCAGGCACCGGCGGGCTCTCACCATATGCTGCTATCGGCCCGCTCCTTGGACTGTACAACAACTTCGATCCGCCCCTGCGATATGGCTACGGACTGGTCGGCAACCTTGGAACGTCGCTCGAGATCATCGAGCACCTCACGCTGCATGCGGAAGTTGCAGGCATCGTGCAGGTGAACCAGGCGGAGTCCATCACGCACGGCATCCTTGCTCCATCGCTCGGAATCGACTGGGGTTTCTAGCACTCACGCGTTCCGCTGCGCACACGCAACAATCCCATCATCCGTCGTTCAAACACAGTCCTGTCTCGGCGAGCACGCCGGGCAGATCCAGGTATGAACATGACGGCAGGGATCGAAACAATGGCAAGCCCGCTTGAATGGATGGAGGTGTCGAAGGACGTTGATGCTCATACTGTGAATGCAACAGCGGCCGCAGGCCGCCAGGTGGTTGATGACGATGACGAGCTACTGGATGCATACTCGAACGCGGTGACCGGTGTTGTCGACAGGGTGCACGCTTCAGTCGTACACATCGAAGTAACGAAAGGGGAGCGGAGACGGCCGGACAGCGGCGATGAAAGCACCGGCAGCGGCTCCGGATTCATATTCACTCCGGACGGGTTCATCATCACGAACAGTCATGTGGTCCACGGGGCGCGAGGCATCCGGGTTACCACAACGGACGGGCATCGCGTCCGTGCGGAGTTGATCGGCGACGATCCGGAGACGGATCTTGCGGTGATCCGCATCGACGTTCCGGACTTGCAGCCGGCCCGCCTCGGCGACTCGCGGCGCGTCCGGGTCGGGCAGCTTGCAGTGGCGATCGGAAGCCCCTATGGCTTCGAATACTCGGTGACGGCCGGCGTGGTCAGCGGACTGGGGCGCTCGCTCCGTTCGCGTGCCGGGAGGCTGATCGACAACGTTATTCAAACGGACGCGGCTCTCAATCCGGGGAACTCCGGCGGACCGCTCGTGAACTCCCGTGGAGAGGTGATCGGTGTGAACACGGCGGTGATCCTTCCGGCGCAGGGGCTCTGCTTCGCGATCGCAAGCAACACGGCCCACGTCGTGGCGGCGCAACTGGTAACGCATGGGCGGGTACGGCGAAGCGTTCTCGGCATCGGAGCGCAGACGACGGCGATCCCGCGAGGCATCGCCCGCGCATACGATCTGACATCACCGAACGGGGTTCGCATCATGTCGGTTGCCGAGGGAAGCCCGGCTCAACTGGCCGGGGTGCTGGAGGGGGATGTGATCGTGGCGCTGGATGAGCATCCGGTTACCGGCGTGGACGATCTGCACCGCCTGCTGACCGGAGATATCGCCGGAACCTCGTGCCGGCTAACGCTGATCCGCTCGCTCGCTCTCCACTCCGTGATGGTTGTTCCGCAGGAGTCGTCGCAGACGGATTGACCATGGCCAACGGCCGTGCACTCTCTTCAACGCCGCGCGGCGGCGCTGCGCACGAACACAATCAAGGATTTCTGCATATGCCCTGCACGCATCTCGATCAGATCCGGAACGTAACGCCGAGCGCCAACGGGTGCGAGGAGTGCCTGAAGATGGGGGACACGTGGGTGCACCTTCGCATCTGCCTCACGTGCGGGCACGTTGGATGCTGCGACTCCTCGAAGAACAGGCATGCAACCAAACACTTTCTGGCCACGGGGCACCCCGTAATCCAGTCCATGGAGCCGGGTGAGGACTGGAAGTGGTGCTATGCCGACGATCTTCTCATCGAATGAGCCCGCGGCGCAACGCCCGGGTGCGGAGATTGACATCGAGACGTCGAGAACGAGAAACTCCCGTCCGGCAATGCCGCGACGGGAGTTTCGGTTGTTCGTCCCGAGTGCTCGGGCGGGAATGCGAGCCACTACTGCTTCTTGAAGAGCGACTCGTCCACCTTGCCGTCCACCACGTAGCTGAAATCCGTGAGCATGATCGTGGAGCCGGGCTGCGGCTCGAAGGAGACCTTGTGTGCGAGCATGATGCCTCCCTCGTTGTGCCAGTCGTCGTAGCTGACAACGCCGTTCTCGGTGGACTCCACCGCCAACGGAAGGAATGTCTCCGGATTGAGATAGTAGATCACCGTCCCGTTCTTCGGATAGTTCACCTCGACGGCCATGGCCTGCCTGCCGTTCACCGAGCGCATGCCAACCATGTTCAGCTTCCCCTTCAGCTCGTCCAAGTATGCCTCGTTGAGGATGTGGGAATCCTCCAGCACCTTGTCGCGCTGGTCCGGCGGGAGCTCCTCCAGCGGCCCGCCGCTGCTGCGGCGCACCATCTTCCCATCGCTCACCATTTCCTGCTTGAACAGACCGAAGTCGTAGTAGGAGTAGACCTTGTTCGGCGCCACTTCCACCTTCTTCACCGTTCCCTTCAGATCGTGCCCCGCTATGCTTCCGCCGATCTTCGCCGTGCTTTGAATGGACTTCACGGAACGCAGCTTCTTCTTCCCTCCCATCGCCGTGAGCAGCTTCTCCCACGCCTGTTCCGCGGTCATCGTCACCTTGGCGCCCTTCGTGGCATCGCCGTTGTCCTCCGGCATCAGATCGGAATTCCACACTTCCACCTTGCCGAACTGATCCAGCTTGGACTTCACCTCGCTGGCCTTGCCGACCACAACCACGGTCAGGTCGTCGTTGTTCAGATACTTCTTGGCAAGCCGCATCACATCGTCCGGTGTCACCGAGGCGTAGGCAGCCGTCAGCTTCTCGTAGTAATCCTTCGGAAGACCGTAGAAGTCGATGGACTGCACGCGGATCGCCGTGGTGGTGGCGTCGGCCACCGACATGAGGAAGCCGCCAACGGAGGACTGGATGTTGCGCTGCAGCTCGTCATCCGGAACGCGCTGGGTCTGGATGCGGTCGATCTCGTAGAACATCTCCTTGAGCGCCGAATCCGTCACCGCATTGCGCACGTCCGCAACGGCCGTGAAATGCCCGCGATAGTAGTTGGCATCGAAGCCGCTGTACGGAGTGTAGGTATAGGCATGGGTCTCGCGAAGGTTCATCGCCAGACGGTTGCCCAGGCCGGTTCCGCCGCCGAGGATGCTGTTGAGCACGAACGCCTTCGGGCGATCCGGATCGCGGAACTCCGGCCCCTTGCCCAGAACGCGAATCGCGCTCTGCACCGCCGTCGGCCGGTCAACGAGCACGATCCGGCGTCCCTTCAGTTCAGGGAAGTTCGGCGGCAACTGCGAGGGCACCGGGCCCGTTGCCCAGTCGCCGAAGGCATGCTCCAGCATCGGTTCCAGCTCCTCGCGCGTCGTGCTGCCGATCACCGCAAGCGTTGCGTTTCCGGGCACGAAGTGAACGGAATGGAACTGCTTCAGCACGCTCGAGGAGAGATGCTTCAACGCCTCCTCGCTCGGCATCCGGCCGTACGGCGTCTCGCCGTAGAGCACCTTGTTGACTCCATACTCTGCGAGGAACTCGGCGCGCGCCTTCTGGGACTTCAGACCCGTGGTCTGCTCGGTCACGTACTTGGCCAGCTCGTCATCGGGGAACACCGGGTTCTTCACGGCATCGGCGAAGAGATCGAGAATCTTCGTCATGTGCTTGCGAAGGCCGCCGGCCGTAACCGAGATGGCATCTGCGCTGGCGGAGGCATTGATGGAGCCGCCGATGAAGTCGATCAGCTTCGCGAACTCGAGCGACGTGCGGCTCTTGGTTCCCTTCACCATCTGATCGGCCACCGCGTCGGAAAGGCCCGGCAGGTCGCCGTCGGCACCGTTGCCACCACGCACCAGAAGGCGGAACGTGATGAGCGCGCGGTCGTCCTTGACGAAGAAGACCTTCAGCCCGTTCTTCAGCTTGAACTCATCATAGTGCGGGAACGTGGCGGTCGGTGCGGGATCGGGTGCGGGCTGCTTGCTCCGGTCCACCTGCGCCGGCGAATTCTGCGACATGAGCATGAATAATACGGTGAATGGAAGGCATGCGCGAACAAGCCCGACGTTCCGGAATGAACGATTGGTTCTCATCAGCATCGATCAATGCCCTCCCTTGGCTGCTGGATAATACTTCAAGATAACCCGGTTCTCGGGGACCAGATACTTCTTGGCCACGCGCTGAATGTCGTCGCGCGTAAGCGAGGTGTAGCGCTCGAACTCGGTATTGATCACGCCCGGATCCTTGAAGAAGGTCTCGTAGGTGGCCAGCGCCTGGGCCTTGTCCAGATCGTCGTTGAACCGGCGCGCGAACTGCGTCTCCAGCTGGTTCAGCGCCTTGGTGAACTCCTCCTCGGTAACGCCGTTCTGCTGCACATTCTCGATCTCGTGGTTGAACGCCGTGCCCAACTGGTCCATCGAGACGGTTGGATGCGACACCGCGAAGAGGCCCATCAGGCCGCCGAGCTCGAGATCGAACGGGAATGCCTGCACACCAACGGCGAGCTGATGCTGGTCGATCATGTTCTGATAGAGGCGCGAGCTGTTGCCGGTGGCGAGAATCGTGGAGAGCACCTCGATGGCATAGGCATCGTGCTCGCCGCGCTTCGGCGTACGGTAGGCGTAGAGGAGCGCTGGAAGCGGCGTGTTGTCCTCGCGAACATCAACCACCTTCTCGGACTTCCCCATCTCCAACTGGAACTGCGGACGAACGATGTCCTTGCCGCGCGGAATGTCGGCGAAGTAATCCTTCACCAGCTGCTTCGTACGCTCCACGTCGATATCGCCAACGATGGCAAGCACCGCGTTGTTCGGCACATAGTAGGTCTTGTAGAAGTCGCGGAACTCGTCGATCCGCGCCTGATCGATGTACTGTGCCGAACCGATCGGCGTCCACGAATACGGCGTCCCTTCGGCAACGTACTTCGCAAGGTTCTCCAGTACCGATCCGTACGGCGTGTTGTCGTAGCGATTCTTTCGCTCCTCCTTCACCACACCGCGCTGTGTCTCCACGCCGATCTCCTCGACGCGCGCATGCAGCATCCGCTCGGACTCCAGCCAGAGCGCAAGCTTCAACTGGTTGGACGGAAGCTCGATCTGATAGCCGGTTTCATCGAACGTGGTAAACGCATTCAAACGTCCGCCGGCCGACTGGACGATCTTGTCGATCGAGTGCCGGGCGATGTTCTCGGTTCCCTCGAACATCAGATGTTCGAAGAAGTGCGCGAATCCGGTGCGATCCGGACGCTCGTTCTTGGAACCGACATGGTAGTGCACGAACGTTGCCACCACCGGTGCAGTTTTGTCGACGGACAGAATGACGCGAAGGCCGTTCGGCAGTTCGAACTTCGTGAAGTTCACCTTCGGAAGCTCGGACGTCTGCGCATTGACCGTAAGCGCCGTCGCCAGCGAAAGCCCTGCTACGATCGCATGGCACTTTCGGATGGGATACAGCATAGGTTCAGCTCGTCTGGGTATGGATGATTGATATATGCAACTCGCCTGTCAAAGTTCGGCAAGTTACGAAAAGATCGTACCGATGGCCCCGGGGAGTGGTCTCGAAACCCATTCATACGATTCCGTACTAACCTTCGTTGCTCGCGGCAGGGAGCGCCTGCAGGGCGCCCGCAGCGAGAGCTCGCGGCAGGAGTTCACGGCGGCCGCGCGCGGGTTTGCCGGCCAGTTGCCGCGTGCGTAGCTTCGATACGTGCTCCGACATGGCAACAGACGTTCCCGTTTACCATCCCACTCCACCGCCGGAGGCGCGGCGCGCCCGTACCGGCCCGGGGAACAATTCCGCTACATCATCTTCAACAAGCCCTACGGCGTGCTCTCGCAGTTCACGCCGGCGGATGGCAGCGACAAGCCCACGCTTGCCGCGTTCGGCTTCCCGCCGCACGTCTATCCGGTGGGACGCCTGGATCACGACAGCGAAGGTCTGCTGCTCCTGAGCGACGATCCGGGGCTCACAGACTATCTGCTCAATCCGGCGCACCATCATACACGGACGTATCTGGCGCAGGTTGAGCGTATCCCCGACGCCGAGGCGATCGATCGCCTCGAGAGAGGGGTGATCATCGAGGGGAAGCGCACGCGGCCGGCCGCCGCCGTTCTGCTGGCGCACCCGCCGCCGCTTCCCGAGCGCCCGGTTCCGATACGGTTCCGTCTGTCGGTCCCCACCGCATGGATCCGGCTTACACTCACCGAGGGGCGCAACCGTCAGGTACGCCGCATGACCGCGGCGGTTGGGCATCCCACTCTGCGGCTGGTTCGCGAGCGTATCGGCAGGCTGGATCTTTTCAAACTCGGCATCGCTCCCGGCGCGTGGCGCCATCTTACGATGCCGGAACTGCAGCTTGCGATGCAACAACGGCGGGGTTCTCGCCGTAGCGAACCGCCATCCGCATGACGCGGCCCGACAACCTCGCCGCCGGGCACCGGCCTCAGACCGGAGTGCCGGCACTCCCCGGAATGGTGCCGGCACTCCGAATCGTGCGGTGAACCATTGCGAACGAAAATGCCATTGCCGGGGTTGAACGGAGAAAACCTGGATGAGTTACGTATGAGCGCTCCGGCGATCAACATCTCTGGATTCGAGAAGATCTATCGTGCGCGGCGTCGCGGCGAGAACGACGTGCACGCATTGAAACCGCTTACGCTTGCGATCGAGCCGGGGGAGGTGTTCGGGTTGCTCGGCCCCAACGGCGCGGGGAAGACCACGCTGGTGAAGCTGCTGCTGGGGATCGTTCATGCCACATCCGGAAGCGCAACGATCTGCGGGCATGCTGCCGGCACCACCGGGAGCAAGGCGCTGATCGGATATCTGCCGGAGAATCATCGCTACCCTGCCTATCTGGCCGGAGAGGGCGTGCTCTCCTACTTCGGAAGCCTGAGCGGAATGGAGACGTCCGCCGTGCGGAAACGTTCCGCGATGCTGCTGGAGCTGGTGAACATGACGAAGTGGCGCCGCACGCGCGTGCGCCAGTACTCGAAGGGAATGATGCAGCGTCTGGGCATCGCGCAGGCACTGTTGAACGATCCGCAGGTGGTGTTCCTGGACGAGCCGACCGACGGCGTCGATCCGGTTGGGCGCCGCGAGATCCGGGATGTGATCGGGCGCCTGCGCAACGAGGGGAAGACCATCTTTCTGAACAGCCATCTCCTCTCGGAAGTGGAATTGATATCGGATCGCGTGGCCATCCTGAAGCAGGGAGAGATGGTTCGCATCGGCACGGTGCGCGAGCTCACCAGCAGCAGCAATGCCTATCACATCGCCGTTGCCGCCGACCGGGCGGAGGAATTTGCGGAGGCGATCGCGCCGTTCGGACCGGAACGCATCGAGGGTGCGAGCGCGCTGATCACGGCGGACGCCGAACGCGTGAACCAGGCGATCGACAGTCTGCGGGCCCGCGGGCTGCTGATCACGGAGATCACGCCGGCCCGGCGGAGCCTGGAGGATCTGTTCATGGACATCGTTGGCGACAACGGAGGTGATGCACGATGAAGATTCGCGCTCTCGTCGCAGACACCTTCCGCGAGATCTACGCAAAGAAGGTGATCATCGGCATCGTGGTGATCGAGATCGTAACGCTGGTGATCACGGCGCTGATCCTCTTCTCCGGTGGAATGCAGCGCGAGTACCGCGAGGCCGCGCAGGGGACGAACGCGGACTCCGCCAGCACCTCCGGCCAGCACCCGGCGGCGCCCATCGGATCGGCGCCGTACGATACATCGCTTCTCGGGGCGGAGAGCGCCCCGCTTCCCGGCGCCACCCTCACCGACAGCGAGCGCGCGGCCGCGCATGCCGGCAGCAGCACGTTCCGCGACACCGCGGGCTCCAGGCTTCCGATCGCCATGCATGTGGACGGCAAGGCCATGCTGCGCGAGAAGGTGAAGGGGGCGATGGCCGGCTATGCAGGCGTGTTCGGCGCCATCTCCATCCTCCTCGGCATCTTCATGGCAGCCGGCATCGTCTCGTCCATGATGGAGAAGGGCACCATCGATCTCCTCCTCTCGAAACCCCTCACCCGCTCCGCTCTCCTGTTCGGCCGCGCGCTCGGAGGTGTTGCCGCAGTGGCACTCAATCTCGCCCTCTTCGTAACCGCACTCTGGGCACTCTACGGATTTGCAAGCGGCGTCTGGCATCTTCCCTTTCTCGCGGCGGCGATCGCACTTCCGCTCTTCTCCTTCATCGTGACGTATGCCGGCGTCATCCTTCTCAACGTCTATACCGACGGCTGGATGCTGCCGCTCAGTATCGCCTACATGCATACGGCCGTTCTCTCCCCCTTCCTCTTCTCGCGCGAACAGACACTCTTCTCGCTGGTCTCCAGTGCGGCACTGCGGAGCGTGATCGACGGCCTCTACTACGTGCTGCCGCAGACTGCCGACGTGATCAAGACGATGTCCGATATCATCTACAGCGGCAACGTGAGCAACGCCATGCCGTTCGTTCAGGGAACGATCTTCGCGGTGGTCTGCCTGGTCTGGGCTGCGTGGAAGTTTCAGCGCAAGGACTTCTAGAGAGATATGAAATATGACAGCGCAAGGACTTCTAGAGAGATATGAAATATGACAGCGCAAGGAGGAGCACTTCACACATATTTCAGGGTGACAGGGCGGCAAGGATGGCTGGCGAGAGCGTCTGCCCACAATGCGCCGGTGAAGTCATCCTGACGACGAGCGAAGCGAGGAGGAAGGATCCTGACGGAGTTGAGCCCGTGGTTGAGAACGCAATTTGTACAACCATGATTCATCCGTTCCGGTAATGCCAGTGTTGGGCCATGTCCTATTACGTCTACATCCTGAGCAGCCCCACTCGAACGTTGTATGTCGGGATGACGAACGTAATAATCCCGAATGGCATGATCTGAGCGAGGAGTGGTTACGCGATGATGGATGAGATCGGACCATGCTCGTCAGGACCCTTCGCCGCCCGCTGCGCGCGCGACTCAGGGTGACAATGCGGGAGTCACCGGCGATGAAACATGGGAACGCTCGCGCCAATTCGTAGACGCAGGGACGCGCCCCGTTACATCAGACGCCAAGTTGCATCCGTTGCGGATCGAGCACCAGCAGTGAGCTGTCGCCGTAGCTCAGGAATCGGTAGCCGGCGGCAAGCGCTTCCTGATAGAGCCTCCACCAGAGATCGCGCCCGAGCATTGCGCCCACCAGAAGAATCAGCGTGCTGTCCGGCTGGTGGAAGTTGGTGATCAGCGCATCGCACGCATGGAAGGTGTAGCCGGGAACGATCATGATTCCCGTGCGCCCGGTTATCGTCTCCATCCCCTGCGTCTCCCCCCACCGGTCAACGGCGGCAAGGGACTCCGGCAGCGAGGGAAGCTCGGGCAGCGCAGCGGCCAGCCGGTACGGATCCCACTGCTCAACATCCATCTCCCTCATTCCCCCGCACTCCCCGGCCAGCAACCGAACGCCGAACCAGTAGAGCGACTCCACCGTCCGCAGGCCCGTTGTGCCCACGATGACGAACGGCGCAGCATCGGGTGCGGCATCGCGCAGCCGGGCCTGTTGCAACAGCGCCCCGAGCGCGGAGCGGCCAACCGCGATTCGCTCGCGGTGCATCTCGTGGTGAAGGATGTCCCCCTTCACCTGCCGGAAGGTTCCGGCGCCCACATGCAACGCAACGCGAGTCTGCAACACCCCCTTCGCAGCCAGCACGCCGAGCAGGCCGGGCGTGAAGTGAAGGCCCGCGGTTGGTGCGGCAACGGCTCCTTCCTGCTCGGCATAAACGGTCTGATAGGAGCCGGCATCGGCATCGGTGGCCTCACGATGGATATAGGGCGGCAGAGGGACGCGCCCCGCATGTTCCAGTATGGCGGCGAAGCTCTCATCCGCCGGCCGCCAGCTGAACAGGATGGTGAATCCTTCCTCGCTCCGCCCCTCCAGATGTGCCCGCAGTTCCACCTCCCTTCCATCGCCGATTGGAAACGTTCCGCACAGGAGCGGCTCGCGCTCCAGCTTGCGGGCCCCACCTACCATGCAGAGCCAGCGCGATTCGCCATGCGCGGCAAGCGCAAGGGCGGGATCGCGTACGGAGCCGGCAGGCTCCAGCAGGAACAGTTCAACGCGGCCGCCGGTTGCGCGATGCATCACGATGCGGGCCCGCACAACGCGCGTGGTGTTCAGCACCAGCATCGCGCCGGCTGGAATCATCCTCTCCAGATCGCGAAACCGATGGCCCGAAAGCGCACCGTCCGGAACCGAACAGACCAGCAGGCGGCTCTGATCGCGCTCCGCCAATGGGTGCTCGGCAATCCGGTCCGCCGGCAGATCGTAACGATACGCGGCCGGATCCACGGCGGGGAGATAGCGTGCGGGATCGATGTTGGAGGGCATGGCCAATAATACTCACGATGAGGCTCACGGCCGCACGCGGCAACGGCTCGTCACATTCCCGCCGGCGGGTGCTGGATTTGCAATTGCGTAACTTCGCCGCATGACGAACGATGGCGACGGCTTCGAGATCATTCCCGGCGAACATGTGGAGCGCGACTGGGAATGGTGGAGTGATTTTCTCCAACGCGAGTATTACGGCACGCCGGAGGAGATGAGTTCCTGGCGTGCGGCGGCGGCATCGATTGCCCGCGACACGGGCCTTGCCGCCGGAACCCGCGTGCTGGATCTCGGCTCCGGCTGCGGCGAGCTTGCGCTGCAGCTGGCGATGCGAGGCGCCGATGCCGTTGGCGTCGAGCAATCCGCATCACTGGTGGCGTACTGCACGGAGCTTGCCCGGCAACGCGAAGTGCAGGCCACGTTCGTTGCCGCGGACATGTTCGCCTTCGAGCCGGACGCACCGTTCGATCTCGTCCTCTCCATCAACACAAGCTTCGGCTACGGAACGGATGCCCAGAACCGGGGGCTCATCCGGAAGATCGGGCGCTGGCTGAAGCCGGGAGGGATCTTCTACTGCGACATCATCTCCGCCGACTGCGCGGAGGCGTTCGGAAGCTGGAACGATGTCGTGGCAGGCGGACGGTTTCTGGTGGACAACAGCTACGATGCGGAGCGCCGCGTGATGACGAGCCATCCGACATGGATCTCGCCGGACGAGCGCCAGATCGTAACGGCGGTAACGCCGGAGGTGATCCAGCTCTATACGCGAGCCGGGATGGAGGAGATGATGCGTGAGGCAGGCCTGGAGCCGCAGCGGCTGCGGCGCGCGATGGGGCGGAAGTTCGACCAGGACGACGAGCAGATGTTGACGACGTGGATTGCACGAAAGGAAATTCGTAGGTAGCATTGCCTGCCATGACCGAACCGTTTCTCGCATATATCAGAACGCTCTACTTCATCGGCCCGGAGGTCGAGAAGCGCTACTATCGTCTATTCGGCGATCTGGAGTACGATCTTCTCTCACTCCGCGTGGAGTGTGCGGTGATGGACCTGCGCATCCGGGAGGTGAAGCGCCGCGCCACGGCCGCCGTTCCGATCGACAGCAATGCCGAGCGCCGCATCAGCGAGACATCGCAGGAACTGAACGAGCATCTGTACGCGCGGCTGGAACGGCTGCAGAAGCGCACCGCCGCGGCGAAGAGCTTTCGCTACGATCATGAAAGCGAGGCGCACGGCTACTACCTGGTCCGCGACATCGCCACCGCGATCCTGGGCCTTCGCCGTCAGGAGGCGCGGGTGCGGCATCTCGAGACGCTGGACGATGCCTGCCAGGCCTACAGACAGTTGGACATCGCGGAGCTGATCGACCTGCACGAAAGCGTGCAGCATCTGCTGGCGCAGGAGCGCCGCACGGTGCTGAGCCGGAAGGAAGCGGGCGAGTGGCGACGGCGCCTCAGCGCGCTGCACAGGCGGCATCCGCTCTGCCGGTCGATGATCCTGGATACGCCTGAGCAGATCGCCGCGCACGCCGAGCGGTTGAAGCGCAGCATCGCACGCTGGCAGGCGCGGCTGGAGCAGCGCGGCGTTGTGTATGCCGCCGGCATTCGTTCGCTCCGCTTCAGAAACTGAGGAAGGGGCGGGGTTCCTTGTACGCTCGCTCGGATCCGTCCGATGGCCGGATCCAGGCTCGCCGTAGTTCTTGGTCAGTTGCAAGGAGAGTTGAAGAGAGGAACGTCCGGGAACTCCTGCTGTTCCGGCTTCTCGTGAATTTCCTCGCCTATGTTGCCGCGGAGTTTACTCCGCGATCGCGGCAGTGACTCAGTGTGCATTTCGATGGGAGCAGTCTGTGCCCACATGCAGGACCGGGATCGCTCCGCGGAGCCTGAAGATTTCATTCGCTCGTATCCTACCGACGGGACGCCGCTACGCGGCTCGATGGCATGGCTGGCTGCACCAATGCCGGATATCGCAAGCGCCGTCAGGCGCGAACCGTCGGTAGCATGCACACGCCCAACGTGAACAAACGGTGCGGACCATTCGGCGCACGTCCTTCGGCAAACTGAGACACTACCGCTGCGAGCGGCAGGTTGACTCTCTGACGAAAGGTCTGCCGCCTGCGCTGCAGACCCGACAGCTGTGGAACCGGAACCCGTGAGGAGCCGGGGATCAACATTCATGAACCTTGATGTTATCGCGGAGTTTACTCCGCGATCTCCATAAACATCTTCCGTGATACGCAGAGAATCGAACATACTGATCGTTGGCGATCGTGTGCTGATCCGTCCGGACAGCCCGACCGATCGGACGCCGCATGGACTGTATCTCCCTCCCAGCGTCGGAGAAAAGGAACAGGTACAGACTGGCCACATCATCAAGGTTGGGCCGGGATATCCCATCCCCAATCCCAACTTCACCGATGATGAGCCATGGGCGCCGAACCGCGAGCCGGCGCGCTACATTCCGCTGCAGGCATTGGTTGGCGATCACGCGCTGTTCCTTCGGAAGGAGGCGATCGAGATAGAGTTCAACGGCGAGCAGTTGTTGATCGTGCCGCAGCCCGCCCTCCTGATGCTGGTGCGTGAGGAGCTTCACGAGGAGCCGGAACTGTAACGGGCCGCGCGAACAATCGCACGGCCCGTCATGTATCTGCATTGTTCTCGTCCGAACGGAACGCTCAAGCCTCGTGGTTCACCGCAAGCCGCTGTTCGTGAGCCTCCGTCTCCAGCCAGCGCTCCGCATCGATTGCGGCCATGCAGCCGGAGCCGGCCGCGGTAACGGCCTGGCGGTAGGTCTGATCCTGCACGTCGCCGCACGCAAACACTCCGGGGACGTTCGTGTAGGTGCTCTTCCCGTGCGTCATGATGTAGCCGGTAGCATCCGTCTCGATCTTGCCGGCGAAGATATCCGTGTTGGGCCGATGCCCGATGGCAACGAACAGCCCCTGCACCGCACGCTCCGTGGTCTCGCCGGTCACCGTGTCGCGAAGCACCACGCCGGTCACCTTTCGCACCGGGTCCGTCTCCCCCAGCACGTGCACCACCTCAGCGTTGTAGACGATTTCGATCTTCGGGTTTGCCAGCGCGCGCGCCACCATGATCTTCGAGGCACGGAACTCATCGCGGCGGTGCACCATGATCACCTTGCTGCAGAAGCGCGTGAGGTAGTTCGCCTCCTCCATCGCCGTATCGCCGCCCCCCACCACAACCACCTCGCGATTGCGGAAGAAGAAGCCGTCGCACGTGGCGCAGGCGGAGACGCCGTATCCCATGAAGGCGGTCTCGGACTCCAGCCCGAGCAGCTTCGCCGACGCGCCGGTTGCGATGATCATGGCGTCGCAGGAGAGATGCCGGTTGCGATCGGTTGTCAATCGGTACGGCCGCTGGGAGAAATCCACCTGGGTCACGTACTCGAACCGGCAGTCGGCGCCGAAGCGCTGCGCCTGCTTGCGGAAGATGTCCATCATCTCCGGCCCCATGACACCGCTCTCGAACCCCGGATAGTTCTCCACTTCGGTCGTGATCGTCAGCTGCCCACCCGGCTGATGCCCTTCCAGCACAACCGGCTTCAGATTGGCCCGAGCAGAATAGAGCGCCGCGGTAAGGCCGGCCGGTCCGGAGCCAACGATGATCAGCTTGTGGTGTTCGGCGCCGTTCAGCATCACGCCCTCGTGGCGTATTGGAGCCTGGGTATCATTCTCGAGGTGCTGTCCCATGGGTTTGATCTACTGGCAATGATGTCGTTGAACAACAATAACGTTTCACCTGTGCGCCTAGTGCAGCGGCAGCGATCGCACTGCGACATGTTCCGTCGCGCGGCGGCTCTATCGGCTTCACAGGCGCCGCGCGGCAATCGCCTCCTGCAGCAGCTCCTTCACGGCCGTGATATTGGCCCGAAGGCTTTCGATCTCGGCGGGGGCCACGGACTTGGAGACGGGTTTCTGATAATAGACTTCGAGCGCGTTCAACTCGAGGAGTGCGTCCGTCAACATCGAGAGTGTGGTTGTAATACGGCCCTCCACCTCGCCGCGACGGAAGATCGAATCGTCCAGCTCCTGTTCATACCGCAAAGGGAGTGAAGGCATGATCGTAGATACCCAGGCTCTCGTGATTGAAATGGTGCTCGCCGCCGCGCGCGCCAGGAAAAGGTACGCGGCGCAAACCACTGCGGGTTGGCGCCGCTCGTACCAGGGGTTCCTACCAAAAGGCCGGTCACACTGTAGGCGGCCCTTCATAACCATGCGTCCGGCTCGTTGTACGCTCGCCTGCGGCTCGCCGAGGGTTCCCGGCAGGCATGGGCCGGCGGCATGTTCCGCCGGCCGACACGGAGAGGGCTACACCGAGAGTATGTCCTTCTCCTTGTCGGCGAGCAGCCGGTCCACCTCGGAGATATACCGATCGGTGAGCTTCTGCGCGTCCCCCTCGCCATTCTTCCGCATGTCCTCGCTCATGTGCTCGTCCTTCTCGGCCTTGCGGAGCGCATCCATGGCATCGCGCCGTGCATTGCGGATGCCGACCTTCGACTCCTCGGCAACCCTGCGCGCAACCTTCGCAAGCTCCTTGCGGCGTTCCTCGGTCAGCGGCGGAATCGGCAGGCGGATGGAACTGCCGTCGTTGCTCGGGTTCAGCCCGAGATTCGCCGCGTGGATGGCGCGGTCCACAGTGTTCACCATGTTCTTCTCCCACGGCTGCACGATGATCATCGTGGCATCGGGAGTGGTGACGGTGGCGACCTGCGACAGTGGAACCATCTGCCCGTAATAGTCAACGCGAACCGAATCGAGCAGGCTCACCGATGCACGTCCCGTCCGAATCTTTGCAAGCTCGACGTGACAATGTTCGATCGCCTTTTTCATCTCCTGTTCGGCGTGGGAAAGAATCGTCTTAACCTCCATAGGGATACGCTAGTAAGTAATGAAACAAGCACGCCACCGTTGAACCTGGCGTTCGATCAGTTTCCGGTAAAGATAGCCTTGAAGACGTGCCCGGCAATCGATGGATTCTCCTTCAGACGACGAATCGAATATCCGTACCAGTCGTGTCCGAACGGCACATACACGCGCAGCCGGTGCCCCTGCGCAACCAGTTCGCGGCGCTTCGGGTCGCGTACACCGAGCAGCATCTGGAACTCGTAGCGCTCGCGCGCCAGCCCGCGCTCGGCGATCTTCCGTCGGGCGCCGTCGATCAGCACATCGTCGTGCGTTGCGATGCCCACGTAGCAGCCGTGATCGAAGATGATATCCAGACAGCGAAGGTAGTTCTGTTGAACCTCCTCACGCGACTTGAACGCAATCGTCTCGGACTCCACATAGATTCCCTTGCAGAGCCGGAAGTGGCCCCCCTCGGCGGCAAGTACGCGAACGTCGCTCTCGGTGCGATGCAGATAAGCCTGCAGCACGATCCCGATGTTCGCCGGGAACTCCGCATGGATGCGCCGGTACAAGTCGATCGTTCTGTCCGTGTATGGCGAGTTTTCCATATCGATGCGAACGAAGTTCCCCAGCTCCGCGGCACGCGACACCACGCGATGCAGATTCTGATAGGCAAACTCCGTGTCGATATCCAGGCCGAGCGATGTGAGCTTCACCGAGAGATTGGAATCCACATGCTGGCGGGTGATCTCCTGCAGCACATCGATGGACGTCTCCGTCTCCGCGCGCGCAAGCTCCGCGCTCTTCACGAACTCCCCGAGCGCATCGATCGTAGCCATGGTTCCCTCGCCGTTCAGACGGCGCACCGTGTTCATGGCATCGTTGATCGTTTCACCGGCAATGTATCTGCGGGCCACCACGCGAACGAGCGGCTTCGGTGCATATGGAAGGATACCCGAAATCAGGGAATCGAAAACACCCATGGATGGAATCTGTCTGCTGATGCCAAGGCCGGGAGGAATGCCGAACGGCCCGTTCGGACGGGGACGCAAGTTAACACACGGCATGCCGCGAGATGTGCGGCAACGCCCGGCCGCTGCGTTGCAAAATGTGTTGCGCCGAGCAACGGCACTTCGCGGCGGCCGTACGCCGTCCAGCCGTGCCGTCCTCAACACTCCCCTGTGCGGCAGTTCACGGCCGCGGGACCGGTCGTGAACCGCCGCGTGCATCGACGCATCGCCGGCCGTACACTACGCTGCATCGGCGGCGGCAGCCGGAGGCCCGGGCCGCACAGGGCGGCGCTACGCAGCCGGAGTGGTATCGGCCGACTGCACGGCGGACACGGAGCCGCGATCGCGACGGCGCTTCAGTCCGAAGAAGACGATGCCGACGAGCGCTGCGAGAAGCGAGACGATGGTGATCAGCCTGCCTGTTGCGAAGGCCGAGGACTGGAACGCGAGCACCACGGTATGCTTCCCGGCCGGCACAGCAACGCCGCGCAGCGAGTAGTCCGCATGCAGAAGTTTCGCCGGCGCACCGTCGATGGTCACGGTCCAGGATGGATACCAGATCTCGCTCAGCAGAAGTATCCCGGGTTTGTCCGTGGTGACGTCCACGGCGATCTCCGCTGCGGTATACCTGGTGATGGCGGCCTGCCCCGCTCCCCCGCTCACCGCGATTCCCGGCTCCTCCTCAAGCACAACGGTGTGCGCGAAATCAACCTGGCCTCCCTTCATCATCTCGATCGCCTTCTCGGCCGGAGCCACCTTCACATCGTACATCATGCGGGCATGCGGGTAGCGGCTGGGACGCTCCGCAAGCCCGGCGCTGCCGGATGCGGAATCGACCTTCACCTCGTAGGCAACATCCAGGAGATCCAGCGTGTCCTTCATCGTCGGCGCAGGCGGAACACGGCGGCTGAGCAGCAGCGGATTGTATCCCTCGAAGAGCATGATGCCGCTGTACGGTCCCTGATTCCTCTGCATCAGCATGGCATGCCCCTCCCGCATCTTCACACGGAAGAGTTTGCCCGGAGGAACCGCCTTGTAGGCGGCAAGCTGCTCGTCGCTCTGGCGATAGATCTCCTGCGGGTTCTCCTGCGCATTGTTCTGTCCCATGCCGAAGGCGCAGAGATCGGCAACGCCCAGCACCAGCAGCAGAGCCGCAGCCGCGGTGGCCGGCACCTTGCCGCGCAGCGACATGAACGCCACCGCAGCGGCGCCGCCTCCAACCAGCAGCGCCACCAGCCCGGTGGAGCGCACGGCGCCCAGAAGCTCGTTCGGTGCGTTGAGCATGGCGCCGAGAACGCCGGTCAACGTAAGAAGACCAAGGCCCGCCACGATGCCGCCAACGATCAGCACGATGCGCGACAGCCGCTCGCTCCCCTCGCCGCTCCGGACAACCCGCTCCAGGCCGGCGCCCGCAAGAAGTGCGCCGCCGAACGCGAGATAGATCGCCAGACGCGTCGGGATGCGAAATGTGTCGAAGAGAGGAAGCCGCGCAAGCAGCGGATGCACGAGGAAGTTGTCGCCCAGCGCGAAGAGCAGGCCCAGCAGGCCCATCGCCCCGAGGAACCATCCAACTCCGCCAAGCCGTCGCGATGCAAGCCCCACCACGGCGAGGATCAGCGTCACCACGCCGAAGTAGATCGCCGTCTCCCAGAAGTAGTAGGCCTCCGGCCGATACCAGAACGGAAGCGTGGGATTGGGATCGGGATTCGAAACGCCGAAGAACTTCGGCACCGCAAGCGTCAGCAACTGTCCCGGCCCCACCTCTCCCTCCAGCGACTTCTTGTAGGTCATCTCCGAGCGCTCCGAGAGGCCGGCAAGCTCCTGCGATGGAAGCAACTGCACGGCGAATATTCCAACCCCGATCGCCACCGGAAGCGCGGCAAGCACCAGCTTCATCACCACTCCCTTCCGCTCCGCCTCATCCGCCGAGCGCATCGACCGCACAACCAGAACGATGGTGAGCAGGAGGAGGAAGAAGAGCATGTAGAGCGCGGACTGCGGATGGCCGCTCAGCAGTGCACAGCCCAGCGTAAGACCTGCGAGAAGGGAATGCAGCCAGCTCCGTTCGGTAACGCCGCGATAGAACAGATAGGTGATCAGCGGAAACCACGCCAGATGGATGATCATGTTCGGATGGATCATGTGCACCACCATCATCCCGCTCAGGCCGTACGCAACGCCGGCGAAGACCGCTCCCCACGATCCGATGCCGAGCCCCCTGGCAAGCTTCCACATGCCGACCATCGCGATGAAGTAGTGCACCACCACCAGGAACTGCGCCAGCCACACACTGAGCGTGCCGCCGGAGAAGAGATACATCAGCAGATTGCCGGGATAGAAAAAGCCGATCTGAAGATCGGCCAGAAACGGCATGCCGTTGAACGTGAACGGGTTCCAGAACGGGAGCGTTCCGGCGGCGAAGCTGCGCGCCGCGAACACCTGATTCGGATAGGTGAACTCGGTGAAATCCTCCCACAGAAACGCACCGCCGGTGATATGCTTCCAGAAGAAGATGATCGTCACGAGTGCGAAGATCCCGACGGCCCAGTATGCAGGCAGCTCGTACGGAAGGCGTTCGGCAACGGCCTGGCGGGCCATGCCGGATTGCCGGCGCGGCGCGGCAGTCTTCTTGGTGCTTCGGTTCGTCATAGATGATCGTGATTCTGCGGGAGAGGCGGCGGCCGCCGCCCGTGAGACATGAGGAGCGCAAATATACGGTACGGGGGTGAGTGATTGGCCAGTGGGCGGTTGTCATTGGTTAGTTGTCAGTGGTCAGGAAAGACAACTCTTCTCAACTGACAACTGACTACTGACTACTGGCTCCCAGACCATTGACCTTCATTCCACTCTGGGTAACTTCCGCCCTATGGTGATCAGACGGAATGCCGGCCCGCCGCCGGCCGATATCGACGCCGGCGACGCAGCCCCGGCACCGCGCGAGGGCGAGGGCGTGCCAACTGTCACCGAGTTCACGCGGCGGCTGGCGCGCATGCTGGACGGCGAGTTCGCGGACATCTCCGTTCAGGGAGAGATCTCGGGCTGGAGTCGCGCGGCGAGCGGCCACACCTACTTCACGTTGAAGGATGACGGCGCCGTGCTCGGCGCCGTGCTCTGGCGCAGCCGCACGCTGCAGCATACGATCCGCGACGGCATGAAGGTGATTGCCAGCGGGCGCATCAGCGTCTATCCGCCGCGCGGCCAGTATCAGCTGGACTGCACGTCGATCGTCCCGATGGGGCTCGGCGATCTGCAGATCGCACTTGAGCAGCTCAAGGCAAAGCTGATGGCGGAGGGACTGTTCGATGCCGCGCGCAAACGGCGGCTGCCGGAATTCCCGAAGCGCATCGGCATCGTCACCTCCGTTACCGGGGCAGCCGTCCGCGATATGCTCACCACACTTCGGCGGCGCATGCCGACGGTGGAGGTGGTGCTCCGCCCCGCACTGGTACAGGGAGCAGGGGCTGCCGAGGATGTTGCCCGCGCCATCGGCGAGATCAATCGCATCGCCGATATCGACCTCATGATCGTGGGACGCGGCGGCGGCTCCATCGAGGACCTGTGGGCGTTCAACGAGGAGGTCGTTGCGCGCGCCATTGCCGCCTCGCGCATCCCGGTGATCTCCGCCGTTGGCCACGAGGTGGACTTCACCATCGCGGACTTTGTCGCCGACGTTCGTGCTGCAACGCCCACTGCGGCGGCGGAGCTTGCCGTACGCGATCGTTCGGAACTTCTTGCGGTGCTGCGAGATCTCGACGCCGCCATGGCTGCCTATGCGATGAACGCCGTGCGCCATCGTCGGCGCGATCTCGCGGCGCTGATGCGGAGCCGCGGCCTGGCGCGTCCGCTGGATATCGTGCGATCGCACCAGCAGCGGCTGGACGATCTGGCGCACCGGGCCGCGCTTGCATTGCGCGGCGTCTCCACGCGCGCCGATCACCGCCTGCGCCTCGTGGAGTCAACGCTCCATGCGTTGAACCCGGCAAACGTGCTGGCACGCGGGTTCGCGATCATCGAACGCAACGGCGTGCCGGTAACGCGGGCCGCATCGCTCCGTGGTGGCGAGGTTGTCGGGATCCGAATGCACGACGGCCAGCGCAGCGCACGCATCGCGCCGGAGAAGGCGGCCGGGCATGGCATGGAGGAGCTCTTCACGCAGGGCCCGGAGGCCGACGGGAATTGATTGCCGGCACGCGGACATCGATGGGCCGCGCGTGCACGTATCTCATGTACAACAGGATCGGGGGACGGAATATCGATGGCGAAAGGACGCACGTTCGAACGTTCGCTTGCACGCCTCACGGAGATCGTGGAGGCACTGGAGAGTGAAACCACGTCGCTGGCCGATGCGATGAAGCTCTATGAGGAAGGGATCACGCTCTCGCAGGCGTGCAGGCTGGAGCTGGAGCAGGCGGAGTTGAAGATTACGGAACTGAGGTCACGGGCCGACGGAGAGCTGGCGGAGGAGGCATCCAACCTGTAGGCAGCGGCTCCGGCTGCGACGCGAGGCAGCCCGGTGGCAACCGCGCGGATCGTGCAGTCCCCCCCACCCCGGCGCCGGCCAGCCCCGCGAAATTGGGGTAACGCATGCGCCGGTACCGCGTGTAATGCTCCGTTTGCAGCCGTTGCCTCCCGGCAGCGCTTCGCTCCCCCCGGGCACAGCGATTCATGGGCCGCGACCTGGTTCAGTTGCCCCGCTTCGTCCTATCATTGCGAACATTCAACCAATCACGTACAGGAGTAATCACCGTATGTCACGAACGATTCTGAGCTCGACGGTTCTTGCCGTCGCCGCGGCCTTCGTGCTGGCGAGCTGCGGCAAGGATATTCCGGCCGAGATGACCAAGAGCTTCGACGATGCGCAGAGCGGCGTCATGAAGCAGCTCGATGAGGTCAAGACGAAGCTGACCGATCAGATGAACAAGTGCATGGCGCTTCCCAAGGACAGCACGAAGAAGGCCGCGATCGACGCACTGGATGCCGAGCTGAAGAGTGACGAGACGCAGGTTGGCGAGATCGAGAAGACCCTGAACGATCTCAAGACGCAGAAGGATTCTCTGGTGACCGCTCACAAGGCGACGGAGTTCAAGACCCTCTGGGAGAAGGCGCAGACCACGTACGCCGATCTGGGGACGAAGATTGCCTCCATCAACACCGCGCTGGACGCCTCGGCTCAGAAGCTCCAGGCGCTGGGCGCCGGCAAGCCGGCCGCATCGGCCGGCGCAGACTCCGGCAAGGCCGCTACTCCGGCCGGTGACGCGAAGAGCGGCATGGACTCCACGATGGACAAAGCCCACGCGGCCGCAAGCGATGCCAAGACAAAGGCCGAGGCGAAGGTGAGCGACGCGAAGGCGAAGGTCGACGAGGCAAAGAAGGCCGTACACAGCAAGGCCGCCGATGCCGAGAAGACCCTCCCGCTCCGCCCGAACACCAACCCGGGCGAGAAGGAGAAGCCGGTGCTCCGCCCGAACACGAACCCGTAAGGCGCGCCGAACGGTTCTCGTACAAATTGAAGACGCCCGCGTCGGACGATCCGGCGCGGGCGTTTGCATGTTGATCCGCGGAGCCGAAGAGGTGTCACTCGATGGTCATCGAGGCAAACAAGCGAAGCCACGGCACCGGGGAGCCGCGCCGAAGGCCATCGTTTCTGCACGGCGTATCGTTCGCCGAGTGAACCGTGATGCCGGCCGGCACCGGTTGCCACGTCGGCATCCGCTCCGCGACTG
Source organism: Bacteroidota bacterium (assembly GCA_018266795.1). Lineage (GTDB taxonomy): Bacteria > Bacteroidota > Ignavibacteria > OLB7 > OLB7 > JAFDZV01. The sequence continues at coordinate 65,028 of JAFDZV010000042.1, forward strand.
CCTCCTGCTCGCAACGACTGTTGGTGGACGTTCCTATCCATTGCACACCAGCTACGCCATCGAACGATCGTCTCCCTGCGCGCATCGGAAGCAGATACTCCATAAATGAAAACGGTGGATGCCTCCACGAGACATCCACCGTTTCGACTATCGATGAAGCGAACGGGCGGCGGTTACTCCGCCATCGCACGCACGCGCGGCGCGGCGGCCTTCACCTCGTCCGGCGTTCCCTCGGCATACTTCTGGAAGTTGTCATTGAACTGCTGGGCGAGGCTGTATGCCTTCTCGTCGTAGGCTTCCGGGTCAGCCCAGGTGTTGCGCGGCGTAAGCACTTCGTCGGGCACGCCCTCGACATGCAGCGGCACCTTGAACCCGAAGATCGGATCTTCGCGATACTCCACGTCCGCAAGCTTGCCGCTGAGGGCCGCGTTGATCATCGCACGGGTGTAGGCAATCTTGATGCGGCTGCCGACGCCGTAGGGGCCGCCGGTCCAGCCGGTGTTCACCAGCCAGCAGTCCGCACCGTGCTCCTGAATCTTCTTGCCGAGAAGCGTTGCGTACACCGACGGATGGTGCACCATGAAGGGTGCGCCGAAGCATGTGGAGAATGTCGGCTGCGGCTCCGTTACCCCCTTCTCCGTGCCGGCCACCTTTGCTGTATAGCCGGAGATGAACTGGTACATCGCCTGGGCGGGCGTAAGGCGGGCGATGGGCGGAAGCACGCCGAAGGCATCGGCGGTGAGCATGATGATATGATTCGGATGCCCGCCGCGGGAGCCGGGTGCGATTCCGGGTATGTACTCGATCGGATAGGCCGCGCGCGTGTTCTCCGTGTACTTCGCGACGTCCAGATCAAGCTTGCGTGTGTCGGCATCGAACACCACGTTCTCGATGATGGTGCCGAACATCTTCGTCGTGGCATAGATCTGCGGTTCCGCCTCGGCCGAGAGCTTGATCACCTTGGCATAGCATCCCCCCTCGAAGTTGAAGACACCGTCTGCCGACCAGCCGTGCTCGTCATCACCGATCAGCGCGCGGGCGGGATCGGCGGAGAGCGTGGTCTTGCCGGTGCCAGAGAGGCCGAAGAAGAGCGTAACATCTCCCGCGGCGCCGATGTTTGCGGAGCAGTGCATCGGCATCACACCCTGCAGCGGAAGGAGATAGTTCATCGTGGTGAACAATCCCTTCTTGATCTCGCCGGCGTACGACGTGCCGCCTACCAGAATGATCTTCCTTCCAAGGTCGAGCAGAATGAACGTGCCGGTGCGCGTGCCGTCAACCTCCGGATCGGCGTCCATGTCCGGCACGTGCAGCACGGTGTAGTCGGCGTTGAACAACTCGTCTCCCCGTTCCACCTTGCGGGTGGGGATGAACAGTGTCTGCGCGAAGAGGTTGTGCCATGCATGCATGTTGATCACACGCACGCCGATGCGATACCGCGGATCGGCGCCAACGAAGCAGTCCGAAACGAACAGGTCCTTCCCCTTGAGATAGGCCTTCGCCTTCTCGAGAAGCGCATCGAACTTCTCCTGCGGGAACTCCCGGTTCACCGGCCCCCACCAGATCTTGTCCTGGCTGGATGCCTCGCGCACGAAGAACTTGTCGTTTGGTGAACGGCCGGTATGCACACCCGTGAGAACGGCCAGCGGCCCCCCTTCCACCAGATGCCCCTCGTTCCGCTTCACCGCCTCCTCCACCAGCACCGCGGTGGTCGGGTTATTGAAGATGTTCCCCGGCTCCTGAATACCGAACTGCTCCAACTGCTTGCGCAGATCCTCGTTGTTCATGAAAATCTTCCCGAGATGAGTATGGTTGAGACACCGAATAACAGTTCCTATCAAAACCGGGAAGCGCTTCAGAGCCTGCAGGCCTTGCAGCGCCGAATGTTAGGAACGTTAACGACGGTTCCGAAGCTAATCAAAATCCTCAAATCCCCTTGCAACGGAGCGTTAAGGGCTCGCGGCTCCGCGGAGGAAGGCCGTGAAGGGGAGAGGATACGCGGACTTCGGATACTGTCGAGGAGGATGACACCGAGCCATCAGTCGATATCACCGAGCGAGTAATTCTCCTTCACCCAGAGGAAGGCGAACTGGCGATTGACCGCTCCCTTCGCCGTCGTGAACGTGACCGTGGCAACCACCCACTCCCCCTCGGACTGCTTCTCCCGTTTGAACGATACAATCCCGTAGCCGGAACACTCCTTCAGCATCCGTGCGATGCGCCCGCAGATATCGTCCACCTGGCGCCCCTCCTCAGGGTTCGCATAGATGAACGTATCGCGCCACTTGCGCACCTTGTTGCCTCCGCGGTACACCAGGTAGCCGGCGGCCTGGCTGAACTTCCCCTCGTCGCACAGGCTGAACAGCTCCTCCAGCCTTCGGTGCAGGATGCTGCGCGTCTCCTTGTCCACCGGGGACTTCACCTTCGGCTCCCTGGGCTGGGCCGCCGCATCCGTAGGATCGCAAAGAAACGTAGCCGCCGCGATCGCGGCAATGACAACGGTCATGGTTTGCACTCTTGTTCGCATGCTCATGGGAATCACCATCGGGTTGATCATCCGGTTCAAGCCGTCGTTCCGCTCCAGGCCGGGCGGCAGGCTTCGCTCCACATACAACGGGCCAATACACGCAAAGAGCGGGCACGCATCAACAGCATGCTCCGCTCTTTTCGTTTCAACGAACGCGCCGAAGCGCTACACGTCCAGATTCCGAACGTATCGCGCGTTCCGCTCGATGAACTGGCGGCGCGGCTCCACAGCATCCCCCATCAGCGTCTCGAAGATATGCGCCGCTGACTGGGCGTTCTCGATCGAGACCTGCTGCAGCGTTCGGGTTTCCGGGTTCATGGTTGTGGCCCAGAGCTGTTCCGGATTCATCTCGCCAAGCCCCTTGAAGCGGCTGATCACGATGCCGTCGCGCGTGCGGTTGCTCTCGCCATCCTCCACGATCTCCTCCTCATCCTCCTTCACCTGCACGCCGGAACGGTTGGCGGCATCGCGGCGAATGCGCGCGATGATCTCATCACGCTCCGAATCATCGAACGCGTAGAACTCCTGCTTCCCCTTCTTCAGCTTGTAGAGCGGGGGCATTGCCAGATAGACCTTCCCCTGCTCGATAAGGTCGCGCATGTAGTTGAAGAAGAGCGTCAGAAGGAGCGTGCGAATATGCGATCCGTCGACATCGGCATCTGCCATCAGGATCACCTTGCCGTAGCGGGCCTTGGAGACATCGAGCGTCTCGCCGAAGCCCACGCCGAGCGCGGTGAAGATGGCGCGGATCTCCTCGTTCTCCAGCACCTTGTTCAACCGGGCCTTCTGTACGTTGAGCACCTTGCCGCGCAACGGCAGAATGGCCTGCGTGCGGCGGTCGCGCGCGCCCTTCGCGGAGCCGCCCGCGGAGTCACCCTCCACCAGATAGATCTCGCAATGCTCCGGATCCTCGATGGAGCAGTCCGCCAGCTTTCCAGGAAGCGTGGATGACTCCAGCGCGCTCTTGCGGCGCACCAGATCGCGCGACTTGCGCGCGGCCTCGCGGGCCTCAGCCGCCATGGAGACCTTCTCGATGATCGCCTTGCCGACCTTCGGGTTCTCCTCCAGATACTGGGTGATCTGCTCGCTGACGATGGAGCGGACGATTCCCTCGACCTCGCCGTTACCAAGCTTCGACTTGGTCTGCCCTTCGAACTGCGGCTCCGCCACCTTCACGGAGATCACCGCCGTCAGCCCCTCGCGGAAGTCGTCGCCGGTCAACTGCACCTTGTCGCTCTTCAGAAGCTTGTTCTTCTGCGCATACAAGTTCAGTGTGCGCGTCAGCGCAGAACGGAAGCCGGCTACATGCGTGCCGCCTCCCCGCGTGTTGATATCGTTCACGTAGCTGAACACGTTCTCGCTGAAACCGGAGTTGTACTGGAAGCAGACCTCCACGGGAGTGAAATCCTTCTCGCCGGTCACCAGCACCGGCTTGATGATCGGCGTGCGCAACTCATCGATATAGCGCACGAAGCCAACCAAACCATCAACGTAGTGATACACTTCCTCGCCCCCTTCCTCACGCTGGTCCCGCATGACGATCGTGATCTGGGGATTGAGAAATGCCAGTTCACGCATACGCTCGGCGAGCGTATCGAAACGATAATCCGTAACCTTGAAGATCGATGCATCCGGCTTGAACCACTGTGTGGTACCGGTCTCCGATTTGGAATCGGTCTTGCCGATCTCCTGAACGGGTCCCTGCGGGATACCGCACCGATACTCCTGGCGATAAACCTTGCCGTCGCGCTTCACCGTGGATATCATGTGTTCCGAAAGCGCGTTCACCACGGAAACGCCTACGCCGTGCAGACCACCGGACACCTTGTACGCATCCTTATCGAACTTGCCGCCGGCGTTCATCATGGTCATCACCACTTCCAGCGTGCTCACCTTCTTCGTGGGATGCATTCCCACCGGAATGCCGGAACCGTTGTCGACGACGGTGATGGAATCATCCTTGTGGATCGTTACCTCAATCCGGTCGCAGCGCCCCGCAAGAGCCTCGTCGATAGAGTTGTCAACCACCTCGTATACAAGGTGATGCAACCCAGCCGTACTCACGTCGCCGATGTACATGGCCGGACGCTTGCGAACGTGCTCCAGCCCCTCGAGGATCTTGATGCTCTCCTCGGTGTACGCTCCATTGGCGCCGCCATCGGCTGCAACGGCATTCACCTCTTCGTTCACATGCTTTGATACGTGATTTCGTGCCATCCGTACGTTCAAGTTGAATTGCTCCGCGAGCCCGCCCGTGGATTCCGGGCCGGGCAGCTCTCAACGGAGAATGATCTCCTTCACCACCTCTGCGCCGAAGCGCTCATTCACCCTGGCGCGTATCTCCTCACGGCGTAGTGCAAGCTCGTTACGCCATACCGCGCTCTCCACGCGAACGAACATGCGCCCCTTGTCGATCCGTTCTACCGTTGTATGGCGGGCAACGGACTCCCCGACAATCTCCACCCAGTAGGCAGGCACGGCGCTCTCATTGGCCTTCGCTTCGAAGTTGTTCGCGCGAAGCCACTGCTGGATCAACGAGCCAAGGCGTTCAGCCATGCGTGATGCCTTCCTGATCAGATTGCCGCGACGCTTTTTGCGAGCTGCGCGGGGCGATGTTGGAGAGCCTTCCGGCCTGATATTGCGGATAGAGGAGTAACCCGCAAAGATAGGAATTATCAGGCTTCCGGCCGCATCGTAGAGACGTGTAATTGGGAGAAATCGTGAAGAAGGTGGTTCAGGAATCCGCGGCGCGGAGGGCCTCTCCGGAAGGTGGAATCTGGCCGTATCGGATGGATGAAATCGCGCCCGACTCCACACTGAACTGCGCCTCTCCGGGACCGAGTCCGCGACGGTTCAGGAACGGCAGGATGTCCAGCGAGGCTGCGGTGATGAAGGTCTGCCCAAGGGTGCGCGTAAGCTCGTAGACGCGCTCGGCCCGCTGCGGATCGAGCTCTCCGAAGATATCGTCCAGTAGAATCAGCGGCGTCTCCGCACACTGCGATGCCAGGTAGTGGAACTCGGCGATCTTCAACCCGATCAGAAGCGTCTTGTGCTGCCCCTGGCTCGCGGCAACACGCACATCGCCGCCGTTCACCTCCATCCGCAGATCGTCGCGATGCGCACCGAAGAGTGTGGTGCCGCGGCGCGATTCCTCGGCTGCAACCTCACGGCAGCGGAACCAGAGGGCATCGCGATAATCCGCTACGCTTGCAAGCGGGGCGCTGATGGCATCGGGAAGGTAGTGGATGTCCGCACGATCGATCCCGGAGGCAACCCGCATCGCGGCGTCGCGAAAAATCGGTTCGAACTCCCTCAGGAAGATGGTACGCTCGTACATCAGATGCGCGGCGCGCTCCACCAACCCTTCGTCCCACGGCTCCAGCAGCGTCCGGTCAGCCGGGCGGCCGCTTCGGCGCGCCATCGCAAGCAGCGCGTTCCGCTGCTTCAGCACACGCCGGTACTGCATCAGCTCCTCCAGATAGCGCCGCTTCGCCTGCGAGATCACCATGTCCAGGAACCGCCGCCGTTCCGCCGGCGCGCCGTTGGTGATCGCCTTCATGTCCGGCGAGAGCACTACGGTAGGCGCGGACCCGATCACCTGTGCCGCGTTCGCAGCCGGCGTTCCATCCAGCAGAGCGGTACGTCCGGCGGCTGCATCGTATTCCACCTCGATGCGCCGCGGCACCCCGTAGTCGCTCACGCCTTCAATCCGCACATCGTAGGAACGTTGGCCGCGCCGCACCATGTGCGCGTCGGGCGTCCCCACGAATGAGCGCGTGAGTGTTGCAATGGAGATCGCTTCCAGGATCGTCGTCTTCCCCTCGCCGTTCAGTCCGGTAATGACGTTCGCCCCCTGTGCCACCTCCAGCTCTGTGGCGGCATGGTTGCGAAGGTTGCGGAACGATACGCGACGAAGATGCATGACGATGGATGAAAGCCTGCCGATACGCGAAGAGCCGGGGACAGAGGAGACCCCGTCCGCAGCACGCGATTCGTCACGGGAGGCGAATCGTATACAGCCGGGCGCGCGATCTCATCTGTTCACGGCTCTGGCGATTGAACGGCGGCCTTCTGCGCACGATTGCAGGCGAAGCGCGGCCGCCTATGTGCCAAATCAGTTGTTCAGGCGGATGGGCATCAGAAGCATCAGCACATCCTGCCCGTTCTTGTCGCCATGCGGCGTGATCAGCGACGGACGGAGCGGCGTGGAGAAATCGAACGCCACGTCCGCGGTGTCGATGCGGTCCAGCGCATCGCGCACGTACTGCGAGTTGAAGCCGATCTCCAGCTCGTCGCTGTTGTAATCGCACGGCACCTGCTCGTATGCCTCACCGCCGGTATCCATGTCCTCCGCCTGTACGCGCAACCCCTCGGAGGCGATCCGCATCCGTACCTGACGGGTCTGCGAGTTGGAGTAGAGGCTTACCCGCTTCACCGTGTTGAGAAGCTCCTCGCGACGGATCACCATGCGCTTGTCGTTGGCCTGCGGAATCACGCTCTCGTAGTTGGGATAGTTCTCGTCGATCAACCGGGCGGTGATCGTGGTAACACCGTCGGCAAACCGTACGTGCGTCTGGTTCGCTTCCAGCGTGATCTCATCCGCGGAGAACGCCTTCGAGGCCAGGTTCAGGGCCTTCGGCGGAACGATGATATCCAGTTGATCCCCGCCGGTGCCGGCCATGTCGTGATCGATCACACGCACCAGCCGGAAGCCGTCCGTGGCGATCGCGCGAATCTCGTCCGGACGGAACTGGAAGAGCACGCCGGTCATCGCAGGACGGAACTCGTCGCCGGAGCAGGCGAACACGGTGCGATCGATCATGGAGGCGAACTTCGCCAGCGGAAGCTTCAGCGAGGCCTTCGCCTCGAACTGCGGAAGCTGCGGGAACTCCACGGCGTTCAGGCCCGTGAGCTTGTACTGGCCACTGCCGGTGTACAGCGTGATGCGCATCGTCCCGAGATCGGCTTCGAAGCGGAGATCGCCCAGCTCCAGGGCGCGCACCGTGTCGATCAGGCGCTTCGCCGGAACCAGGATGGACCCGTTCCCCTCGCCTCGCACGTCGATCCGGGTGGTTACCACGATATCCATGTCCGTGGCCGTCAGGCTGAGCACGGAACCATCGAGATGCATGAGGATATTTTCCAGAACCTGCATCGGTGAACGCTGCGGAGTCGCGCTCGATATGCGCCCGAGCGCCAATGCAAATTCCTTGACGGCAACGCTGAAGTTCATAGCGGAGAGGTTTCGAGTATGCGGGTTTCGAGGTCTGCTTTTTCTTGAAGTCCCCAAGCTACAAAACCGGCTTCGCCCTGCCAAGCCCGTGACACGATGCGAGGCGTCGCGAGTCGATATTCCCGTTGTGCCGGCCTCAGGGGTTCCTCGTCCTCCGGGGGCTTACGCATTCCAGGGCTTACGCCCCCCCCCCCGGCTGCTTTCTGTCGCCCTTCCAGAGCCTCACGACACAACGCCATCACCCGCTGCCCGGGGTTTGCGCCCAGGGCTCTTCACTCTCGCCCTTTCAGAGGGCTCACGGTCCATGCGCGGCATCCTGTCCACAAAGGCTCACGGCCATTCACGGCGTCCCGTTCCAGAGGCCATGCGAGAACATATCGCCCAACCCCGAAGAGGCGAAGGAACTCAGCCTGGGGCGTCAGCCACGGATATCCCTCGCAGCCCGTATCATCGCGCCGGCAGGGACGGCAGATCGCCGGCGCCTCATTGCACGCGACGGCAGCGCGCAATTCGCCATTCGAGGCATGCGATCGCTCGAGGCATCGGCCAACTCCTCCGCCGTTGTAGCTTTGTGCCGATGAACGGCGAACAACACTACGGCGGCCCGGTGGACGGGCGGCGCAATGCTCTGGAGGCGAGCGGGAATCGGGAACTGGTGATCACCGGAGTGCAGACGCAGACAGGGAACGAGCTGCGCCGCTCGATCTATGTGAACGATACGTTCGCGTTCGGCGTCAGCGAGGAGATCTACGTCCGGTACTCCCTGTTCAGGGGCCGGAAGGTGACCGAAGAATTCATCGAGGAGGTACGCGCCGCCGATGAGATCTTCCGGTGCCGGGAGAAGGCGATGCGGTACCACGCCATGCGAATGCACAGCCGCAACGAAATGGAACGGAAGCTGCTGGAGAAGGAGTTCTCGCCGGATGCCGTGGCTGCAACGCTCACCTTTCTGGAGGAGTACGGCATGGTGAACGATGCAGCGTTCGCGGCCGGCTACGTGCACGATCGCCTTCTGAAGAAGAGCGTGGGAACCAGGCGCCTTCGCGACGAACTACGCCGCCGGGGAATTGCCGAGGAGCACATCGATGCAGCATTGACAGCGTCACACCGGGAGGACGACCAATCGCGCGCGCTGGCGGCAGCGCGCAGGAAGGCCCCCACGATCCGCCAGAGCGACCCGCGCAAGTGGGAGCGCTCCATGACGAACTTCCTCGCGAGCCGGGGCTTCGACTGGGAGACGATCCGCGCAACACTGGCGGCGCTGCGCTCCGGGCGCGCGGGGGATCATTTGGATGACGAGCCCGCGGACGAGGAACCATTCACGAACAGTGAGGAGTGATACGATGGAGGGAATCGAGGAGCCTGAGGAGGACTTCGATCCATGGGGCGATCGGAGCGACGACGCGCCGGTCCATGCCTCCCCGGGAGAGCTGACCGCAGTTCCATTCTTCTGCGCCGCGTGCGGCGAACCGAACGAGACGCAGCTGGATCTCGAAGGAGGGTACCATCAGGAGTACACGGAGGACTGCGCCATCTGCTGCAGGCCCAATCTGCTCTCGATCACGGTGGATGAGGATACGTTGGCGGTGACGATCACGAATGAGCTGGAGTACGAGTAGGGTGAAGAATTATCAATGAGGAATGAGGAATGATCCATTGGGAGTTATCAATCGGGAGTGAACAGGGAGCCGTGTCCCTTTCTCCCTCATTGATAATTCCTCATTCCTAGAATTCCTAACACAACCGAAATGTTGTCCGGTTCCGCTCGATGTATTCGTGCCCCAACCGGCTATTCGCATCGGGACCCTTCGCCGCGCGCTGCACGCGCGACTCAGGGTGGCCAGAAACTACAGCGAGCCTGGATCCGTCCATCGGACGGATCCGAGCCAGCGTCCCAAGAACCGGGCCCCTTGTTGTGAACGGCCGTTGATGGTGCTCGAGGTCATTCGGTTAGGAACATTCCTGCTTCTCAATTCCTCATTCTCAATTGTCCCCTACTGGCTCATCGCGTAGGCCGCAACAAGCCGGGTGACGCTGAACAGTATGGGCCAGGTGATGTAGGCCCGCGTATCGCGCGACGAGTGATAGCCGGGATTGCGGGGATGGCGCGCATCGTTTCGCCACGGCGCGCAGCTTTCCATGAGGAGCACGGCGGGGATGCCGACGCGATCGAAGGAGTCGTTGTCGCTCTTGTCGCACGGGCCGCAGCGCGCTCCCAGTTCCAGATCCAGGCGCAGGCGTGCCTGCAGTGCAACCAGTTCGCGGGCCATCCAGAGCGAACGCCCCGAGGAGAAGACCGGCGTGTAGTTTCCACGAGGATTCCACCCCACCATGTCCATCACGATCGCCCCCTTCACCTTCGCTCCGCTCTGCTTCAGCATGCGCGCAAGCCAGCGGCTTCCAAGATGATGGCCGTCGTGACGGGACATGCCTGCGTAGTCCGGGTTGCGCTCCTCGCCGTTGCAGGCAACGAACATCACGGTGTAGTGCGGCCGTGCCGGCGCATGCGCAACCAGCGCAAGCGTCTCGAGCATTGCGGCGATGCCGCTGGCATTATCGTCCGCACCCGGCGCGCGCATGTGCATCCAGTTTCCATCCCATCCGCCATCGCGACTCGCAGAGGCATCGATGTGCGCGGCAACAACGATCAGCGAGTCGCTCACCCCACGCACAACGGCTACCGGGTTCACGAGCGGAAAGTTCGCCCGCGTTGAACGCCTGCGCACCATGAATGTGTCCGAGCGCACCTCCTTCGTCTCGTTCGCCATCGCCCGCAGCACGTAGGCCACGGCGCGGCGATTCCCCTCGGTGAACACAACGCGCGACCCCGTTCCCCCTGCACTTGCCAGCGAGTCGATGTGGGCGCGAAGGCGCGCCTCGAGATCCGGCACGGCACCCCCCTGCGGCGTGGCTGCATTCTGCGGCGGCATTGAAGCGGCGGCACGGTGTGCGCTGCTCTCCATGCGCTCCGGCGCCAGGCAGAGCGCGAGCACTGCCAGCAGAATCAGCGGAACGATGCCGTAGAAACCGGAACAACGATGATGCATGTGGAGCAGGTAAGGAATGCCTGCGGCGGCTCAGGCCTGAATGATGTTCAACACCGGGAGCGGGATGCCGGCGGAATCCGCATCGACAGGTGAGGAGATATCGCCTGCGATCTCGGCCACACAGTATTCACCCTGAAACTCGCCGAGACGAACCGGCACGATGCGGTTTGCAAGCGCCGGATTGTACGGAACGCCCACGCGAATGTAGTTCTCCGTGAAGCCCAGCATTGTTCCGCCTCCCGATCCATGCTCGAAGAGGACGGAGCGTTCCTCCCCGCGATGTGCGATGGCGAACGCTGCGCGCTTCTTCTCCGAAAGCGCGCGCAACATGCGCGTACGATTGCGGCGCTCCGCCACCGGCACCACACCTTCGAAGCCGGAAGCCGGAGTGTTCTCACGTTCCGAATACGTGAACACATGCAGGTAGGCAACCGGGAGCACATGCAGGAAGTCGTACGTCTCCTGGAAGTGTGCGCCGCTTTCGCCGGGGAAGCCGACAATCACGTCCACGCCGATCGCGGCATCCGGCATCGCGGCAACGATACGTTCCACGCGATCGCGATAGACCGATGAGCGATAACGGCGGCGCATCCTGCCGAGCACGGCATCGGAGCCGCTCTGCAGCGGCACATGGAAGTGCGGAAGCATGCGATCGGATGTGGAGGCAAGTTCGATGATCCGATCGGTAAGAAGGTTCGGCTCGATGGAGCTGATGCGCATCCGCTCCAGTCCGGGCACATCGTGCAGGCGTACCAGGAGATCGTACAACGACTCGCCTCGCGCCTTGCCGAAGTCGCCCACGTTCACGCCGGTGATAACGATCTCGCGGAATCCGTTCGCCACCAGCTCGCATGCCTGGCGCCATGCATCCTCCACCGGCTGGCTGCGGCTGCCGCCGCGGGCAAGCGGGATGGTGCAGAACGAACAGTTGTAGTCGCAGCCATCCTGCACCTTCAGGAACGCCCGCGTCCGCGCATCGTCCGAGCCGGTATATGCCGCGCCGAAGCTCTCCTCGCCCGCGATATCCCCCACCACCACCTTCGGCACATCCCGCTTGGCAAACCCGTCGGCAAGCTCGAAGAGCCGAAACTTCTCCGCCGCACCGAGCACCAGATCCACGCCGTCGATGGAGGCGATCTCCTCCGGCTGCAACTGCGCATAGCAGCCGGTAACCACAACGAACGCATCCGGATTGGCGCGCAGCGCGCGGCGTACAAGCTGCCGGCACTCGCGGTCCGCATTCTCCGTGACCGTGCAGGAGTTGATCACGATCACGTCCGACGGCTCACCGAACGGGATGATGTGATATCCCTCGCCGCGGAAGCGATCGCCGATGGCGCTGGTCTCCGCATAGTTCAACTTGCAGCCCAGCGTGTGGAGCGACACCCTATGGAACGAATCTCTGCTGTTCATATCGAGGCTTACACTGGGGATAAATATAGGCCGAAGTGGGAGATGGTGAGCCGCGAGGTCGTTGGTCGCGGTGGTCGGTGGTCAGTTGATAGTGGTCAGTTGGGATACGGCCCGCCCCGAGCGTCGCTGCTGTTCATGAACAACAGGTGATACACTGCACGGTTCATCGTGAGGAACTCCCCCCCCGACAACGTCAGGATATTCCCCTGCGATGGCCACAGGTAGGGCCGTTCCGACGGAGCCTCGGCGTCATGCCGAAACCTCCTGCATCCAACTGACTACTGACAACGAACGAAGGGCATTTATTTCTTCCCCTCTTGACATTCAACCCTTGCGACACTAGCTTTTCAAAAGCGATGCACAGGCATTGCGACAGTTCCTTCGCAATTCGGGGTTGCTCCTCGCCGGCTACGGATCCGGGGACGCCCCACAATGGGAACTCAACAGGAGGCTCTGCTATGGGTGCTCTACACCTTGAAATGTTCCTCGCGGCTCGGCGCGATATCGAGGCCAGCCAGTTTCATATCCTCGGCGGATTGCAACACGTCCGCAGAGAGTTTGCACACAACAGAATCTATCCACCGCTTTCGGACCTCATCGAACTACATCGTACGCTCAAGTCCATCACGGACGGCTCCGAGGGCATTCGCCAGGAGTTGCGGCGCATTCGCGAAATCGACATCGCCAACCAGCGGATCGTCTACGAGCCGCTGGACCTGGACGGCGACGCACTGGCCGCAATCGCGGACATGATCAAATGGGCTCTCCCCCTCATCCAGGCGGCGATCGAGGAGGGACAGACCATCTTCAACTTCGTGGATGAGAACCTGATGGTGAAGGAGGTCGGGATTCTCCCCTCCTACGTGGAGGAGGGTTATCTCCTTGTACCGGAGCTGAAGGCAAACGTACTGCACGTGGTTCGCTACGAGGTATCGATCTACACCGGCGCTGACCAGCAGTTCCGGAACCTGAAGACGGAAATGATCGATACCATTCCGCTTGCGCGACTCGATTTTTCACCGAGCCAGATCAAGCAGGAGCTGATGCAGTCGCATCGCGAGCTCCCGAACCCGGCGACATATTACTTCGACACCGATCTCGATTTCCCCTTCAACGAGACAATGCTGCCGGTGGCCAAACGAAAATTCCTGCGGAAGTTGTACTCGTAATCTCCGGACGCAGCATAATCGCGGGCCACGCTTCGAAGTTTTCCCGCTTCAAGCGTGGCCTCGATAATTCCCCGCACGACGTACTGCCGAATCATCATCACGCATACAGGCAACCTCAACACCCGGCACAGACCGCACCGCATTTTTTGCGGGCGCGCATCTTGTAATCGCAGAAGTTGTTTCGTATTATCGCATCCGCATTTTGCGACCACCAGACGATCGCACAAATGCCACGGCGCACTTCCATACTCTACACTCTCTGACTCAATAATTCCGTCGCGTTGATGCACGTGACGGCAGGTATCCCAGCTACTGCACGCCCGCGCAATCGAACTGCGGTTCGGTAGCACGCAGAGGGCGTTGCGGCAGGGCATTGCTGTTTCGGCTGAGCCGTTTGCAGCGGATACCCGGCATTGCCTGTTCCGTCGCCGCACATGCAGCCAGCTGCACGCGCGGGCGTCACCCCGTTGCCTCAACATCAACGGACAATCAAAACCATTGCACGCAGGGCAGCGCCGTTCGCTCTACACAGCGGCGCGGGGAATTTTATTGCCCGAAATGAACGCGCTGCCGGCGCGATCGCCGTGTGAAGAGAAACATCCGGCGGACGGCAATTCCTCCGGGTGCATGCGACGATGTTCGAATGGGAATTCCGGATGCTCTCGCATCCGGCAAACATCCATGCATCGCGTATGAATGCGAATAACGCTTCAACGCACATACATCCCAATCCAAGGAGAGACAATCATGAAGTCAGGAATGTTCAAACTCGCGGCTGCCGCATTTGCCGCAATCGCCATCATGGCAGCTGCTAGCGCAGTTCATGCCCAGCCGCTATATACCAACCCGCCATGCATGAACGTGGCGGCCACCAGTACCAGCCCGTGCAACGCCGTCATGAACCTGGTAATGGTACCTGCAGGCGCGTGGCCCAACTTCACGGTGCCGGCGGGCGGCACATTCAATCTCCCGGTGCCGAATACCGGAGTGCTCGTCACCGGCGTCACCGACATATTCGGCGCGACCATTCCGCTGAATGCCCCTCCCGGCCCCGGCTGCGGCCCGGGCGCATGGTGGGTGGCGAACGTGGCGCTGGATCCGTCGAATCCGCTCTGCACGGTCTCCATCTGTTTCGATCCGGCAACGTGTACGATCACGATTCGCTAACAGGCCGCTGAACATGGTCGCGCGGAGGCGGGTCCCGAGCGGCGCCTCCGCGACGGCCATCGCCTCTGTGACGGCCATCGCCTCTGTGACGGCCACCGCCTCTGTGACGGCCATCGCCTCTGTGACGGCCATCGCCTCTGTGACGGCCACTGGCCTCCTCGTCCGCTGCACCGATTCATTCAATTGCACCACGGAGAAATTCAACCGGCCCGTACCACATCCATCAATCGCAGCGCGATGCTCACCGCACGGTGCTGATCGCGCCGGCCGCGCACGATCGCGCGGAACGGTGAAGCTGGACGTTCCTGCAATCATATTGCCATCAACGAGCAACGCCGCTTCGGAAATCTCCGAAGCGGCGTTGCCATGTCCTGCATAATTGTTCGATCGAGCGTACGGGAAACCTCCCGGCTACTTGTCCGCCTCCCCCATCACCGGATCGATGGAGCCGATAACGGCCACAACATCGGAGATCATCGCTCCCTCGCACATCGGAACCAGCGCCTGCAGATTGCAGAATGATGGCGAGCGGATCTTCAGGCGCCACGGATGGCCGGTGCCGTCGGAGACGAGATAGAACCCGAGCTCGCCCTTCGGCGCCTCGATCGCATGGTACACCTCCCCCTTCTCCGGCATCGTGCCGAAGTTGATCACCATGAAGTCGTGGATCAGCTCCTCCATCTTCGTGTAGATCTCCTGCTTCTGCGGCAGCACGTTGTGCATGCCGTCCGCCATGATCGGCCCTTCCGGAATCTTCCCCAGCAACTGGAGCACGATCTTCACGGACTCCTTCATTTCATCGCCGCGCGTGAGATAGCGTGCCAGGCAGTCGCCGTCGGAGTAGGTGATCACGTTGAAGTCCAGCTCATCGTACAGCAGATACGGCTCATCGCGGCGCAGGTCGTGCGGAACGCCGGAGCCGCGCAGGCATGCGCCCGTGAGGCCCAGATCGATCGCCTGCTCCCTGGTGACCACGCCGACACCGGCCGCACGCTGGATGAAGATGCGATTGCGGTTTACCAGCCCCTCGAAGTCGCGGAGGTTGGCCGGGAACTCGTCGATGAACTTGCGGATCATCGGGATCACATCGGGCGTGAACTCCGTCGCCACACCGCCGATGCGCGCATAGCTGGTGGTGAAGCGGGCGCCGCAGATCTTCTCGAAGATATCGTACAGCTTCTCGCGCTCGCGGAACGTCCAGAGCAGCATCGTGATCGCCCCCACGTCCATGGCCATCGCCCCCATCGCCATCAGATGCGAGGAGATGCGGGCAAGCTCCGAGATCATCGTCCGGATCCATACCGCGCGAGGCGGCACCTCGATCCCGGCGGCCTTCTCCACCGTCATCGCCATCGCAACGTTGTTGGACATCGGCGACATGTAGTCCAGCCGGTCCGTGTGCGGCAGAAACTCGTGGTAGGTCATCCCCTCGGCAATCTTCTCGTACCCGCGGTGCAGATAGCCAAGCTCCGGCACGCACTTCTCCACGGTCTCACCGTCCAGACGCAGCAGCACGCGAAGCACACCGTGCGTGGCCGGATGCTGCGGCCCCATGTTGAGCACCATCGTGTTCTCGAGCGGATCGCGTCCCTCGAGCGTGATCGTGGTGTCCTTGTCGATGATCTTCCCGAGGATCTTCCGCTGGCGTGCGTCGAAGACCCGTTCGAGCGTGGACGTTGTATTGGGGTTCATCGCGTGATCCTTCAATGATATTCTCGTGTGCTCTCGCGGCACGTGAACATGCAGTGCCTGCAATCAGACTGTCAGGTCGTGAAGCGGCGCGGCAGGCGCATTGTGCTGCACCGATGCAATGCCGTGCTCCATTGCGGAGTGCGAGCTGTACATCTCGCTGTTACCGATAATCTCGCCGTTGCCCGCCTTCAACACGAAGTAGGGCGATCCATCAACCGCCACCTTCCGTTCGAAGCGCTGGTCGTGCCGGGCATTGTTCCGCACGGACTCGATGCCGTTCTCCGCACCCTGCCGGTGAACGTAGGTCTCGCTGGTGAGAATGATCTCGCCGTTGGCCGCCACCAGATTGAAGCGGAATTGATCGTTCGAGGTTCTTCTGAGTTCGAATCTGCCTGCCATAACTCCTCCGTGGTTTCATTGCGGCCTCACGGCCGCGGCCTCGCGGCCATGGAACAACAGTGTGTCTGGGGGAGAGCAGAGGGACAGAGAGAGAGCCTGCGCAGGCGAACCCGTTACGGCTTGCGCTCGGGAAGCGGAAGCGATCCGGGGATGCCCATCATCGGGAAGTCCTTGCGGAGCGGATAGAGCGGCTCGCCGCTCACCGGATCCAGGAAGTCCTCCGGCATGTACATGCGCCTGAGATCGGGATGGCCGTCGAAGATGATCCCGTGCATGTCGTACGCTTCGCGCTCGTACCAGTTGGCGCTGCCGTAGAGCGGGACCAGCGAGTCCACATGCGGCGCCTTCTCCTCGGTAAAGCACTTCACCCGGAGACGGTAGTTGAAATCGAGCGACCAGAAGTTGTAGATCAACTCGAAGCGCTGCTTGCGGCGGTTCCAATCCACGGCGCAGACATCCTTGAGCATGTCGAAGTGAAGGCTCGGCGTGTTCTTCAACACGTCCGCAACCTCCAGCAGACGCTCGCGCGGCACGGTGACGGAAAGCTCGTTGCGATGCTCGGTGATCGAAAAGGTATCGCTGCCGAAATGCCCGGCCAGAACCGGAAGTACGGCATTCTTGACTTGTTCGAGGCGTTCAGCTGATGTCATAGCAGGACAAACTTACGGAAACTCCACCGCGATGCAGCGAAGCAGGGAGGAAAAAGTATGTGCGGGTACCGGGATGGGAGTGCTTCGGGTCCAACGGGAAGTTAGTGGTCGGTTGTCAGTAGTCATTGGCGAAGAAGCGCGCACAACTGACCACGAACTACTGACTACTGCCCCCCCTACAGCCTCCCCGAATACTCCCGGAGAAACTTCTTCTCCTCCTCGGTGAGGGCGTTGTAGCTCTTCTCGCTGATCTTCTCCAGGATGGCGTTCAGGCGCTCCTCATCGCTCATCTCCCGGGCCACCCCCTTCTGGAACGGAGTCCGCGCGCGGGTCTGCGCCTGCAGCGAAACACGGCGGGGCTCCTGCGCCGCCGGCACGCGTTCCGAGTTCACGCGATTGAACGTTGCGGCGCGCTCCATGGAACGAATGGGCCGCAGCAGGAACGGATACTTCTGGAAGCGGGCATGGAAGTAGGCCGCGCCGAGTATCAGCCCAAGCCAGCCATCACCAAGTATCCGAACCACCGCCAGAAACGATCCCTCCATCATGAACGATTCCACGACCACCGCGAGCGCAATCACCGTAACCAGAATCCACGTGCGGATGCGGAAGAAAAAGAAGAAGGTGATGGTGCTCCTCGGAAACAGGTAGAGATAGCCGATCAGGATGAAGAGGCCAAGGTTCGCCGGGCCAAACATCGCCATGTTGTGCGAGGAAGCCAGCAGGAGAAAGAGGAGGCCGCTAACGAACGTGAACGCCAGGAGAAGAAGACCGAAGTTCTTCCAGCCAAGCATCCCCTCCACCTCCTCGCCCGGTGAGTAGAACGCGAAGAGCCCAACCATGATGCCGAACCACCATGCGCCAACGGGATAGGTTACCAGGCGCCACACCTCCCAGCCGGGATAGACCTTCATCGGGATGAGACCCGTGAACGCGTTCACGGCGCCGCCGCTCTTCACCGCGATCAACACGATAAGCGCGAAGCACATCAGCAGCAGTATGCGGGAGATCGAGGTCGGCATCGTTGCTCGTGAGTCCGGCCGCGAACGCAGCGCCGGACTCGTCATGGATACGGAAGTGGGAATCTCTCGAACGCTCCCTACCGCCGCTCTGCCTGGCACGAAACGCAGGGGAACGGAGCCTTCGTTGAAGGCGCGCAAACTAGCACGCGAAGCGGCGCCGCGCAATTGTCGTGGGCGCAGGGATTGAAGGATCCGGCAGAATCGTGCGGCCGGCTGCATACAGGATGGTCCGATGAGGATGTGACGATGCGACACTGCCTCCGCGCGCGCGGGATCTGCCTCCCATCCGCAGAGCACGGTCTCAGTCTGCACCCGGCATCATCCGCTGTCATCGAGCGTTCGTTGCGGCCATGATCATGAGAGGATGATTCAGCGGAGGAAGATCAGCAGAGAATGAATCAGCGGAGGAAGAAGACGATGCCGGGAGCCACAGCGAACGTGGCAACCAGACCGGCCACGGCACCGGCCAGATGCGCCTCGTGGCCGATGTTGTCGTTCAGGCGGCGCATCGCGTAGATGGAGTACCCAACGTAGAGCACGGCGAACAGCACGGCCGGCATCGGAATGAAGAACACCTGCAGAGTCTCGAGCGGCGCAAAGAGGCAGAAGGAGAAGACCACACCGGAGATGGCTCCCGATGCCCCCACCGCACCGTAGCCCGGCGTGTTCCGGTACTTGAAGTAGGGATACAGACTGCCGGCCAGCATGCTCACCAGATAGATCACCATATAGGCCACGCGCCCGCCGGTGGTCATGTAGATCACCTGCTCCAGCACGCCCCCCATGAAGTAGAGGGTCATCATGTTGAAGAAGAGATGATAGGGATCGGCGTGAACGAACGCGCTGGTGATGAGCTGATGATACTCCCGCTGCGCCCGCATGCGGTACGGCGTCAGCGCAAGCTGCGAGAGCACGCGGCGGTTGAAGAACGCATAAACGCTGATCGCGATGTTGATGATGATGAGCGCCAGCGTGACGGGTGTTTCGGCAAAGGAGAGTTCCATCGGCGCAATATAGGAGCGGGCGGGTTAGTAGTCATCAGCCGGTTGGTCAGTGGTCAGTTGTCATTAGTCAGTTGCGCCCGCCGGACAATCCGCAGGCGCTGCACACGGTCGTCACACAGCAGCCGGTTGCGCCCTCCGGACGGGCCGCAGGCGTTGCCGGCCGCCGCTACACGGCATCCGTTGGAATGACAGACAACTGACGACTGACTACCAACCACTGACCCGACCGCCCCAGGCCGTGGCCGGCACCGGCGGCCAACCCGGCAATACTGCACCGAGCAGCAATACCACGCCCTACACCCTGTCACACGTACCCCGCAAAAAAGTTCTTGGAAAGCGAGGACCCCGGAGCGTAGATTTGCGGTCCGTTCGAGAAAAAACGAACGTTTGGCATATCCGGTCAGGTAGCTCAGTTGGTAGAGCAATGGACTGAAAATCCATGTGTCGGGGGTTCAAATCCCTCCCTGACCACAGGACGGACGCGGAGGCCGCGTCCGGGCTGGGGACTCCCCGGCGACAATTTGGAAGACGGCGTGTAGCGCAGCCCGGTAGCGCACTTCGTTCGGGACGAAGGGGTCGCAGGTTCAAATCCTGCCACGCCGACTTGGAAGAGAAGCCCCGGCTCAGAGATGAGCCGGGGCTTTTGCGTTGGGGAATGCGAAGCACGCGGGCGCGGCCTTCATCATGTGCGTGCGCGTCAGGATTGCTCCACGACCACCGGCGACGTCACGTACCACACATAATGGACTTCCATCGAGATGGCCGTGAACATATCTTCTTGCCATGGAGTTGTACCAGTTCCGAACGGCACTGTGCGACGGCGGTTACTTCCGGCATACCCCACTCCTACGGCGCGTTAATAATTCTCGTACAATCAAGATCCTGGAGGACCCATGTCTTATCGGAGCATACTTCCACGCCGTATTGTGTGGACCATCATAGTAGCCGCCGCCGTCGTTGTGGCAGGCGCCGAAACAGCTCGCGCACAGTGTACGGGCGTCTTTCATGTAGCCGATTTCCCCGAGGGTGGCCCATGCTTCGCACTGTCGTTCCCGCCGTGCTACGAAGTTGCGGGCACCAACTATCTGAAGTTCACCGGCAATGGTACATACACGAATCCGTTATGCTGTGCGCCCGGCCCCGATCATCACGTTTCACTGACGATCGCCGGAACGCTCGTCGAATCCGGCGAAACCAAGACGATCACATCGGAATGCGGCTGCGCAAGCGCAACGGTTGGGCTCACGGACGCAAGTGGAGTTGTGAATATCAACCTGACCTATCTCGGACCAGCCTCGTGCCCGTAATGTGATGCGCCTGTTTGCACGGTGTGCGAAGCAAACGACGGATGATGTCACATGCACCTCATCCCCGCACAACCACATACAGACCCTCCCGCGGCGAAACGAGAACAGTCCCGGTTCATCAACGATGAGCCGGGACTGTTGCGTTGTGGGAAAATCGACCGAGATCGTATCAATCCCCGCGCCCTGCGGTATACCGCCGATCCGGGGAACGCTCTCGAAAACGATTGCGCACGATCACCCGAGATCGAAGCGGTCCAGATTCATCACCTTGTTCCACGCCGCGATGAAATCGTGCACGAACTTCGCCTGCGAATCCTCACAACCGTAGACTTCCGCAAGTGCACGGAGCTGGGAGTTCGACCCGAAGATCAGGTCGACACGCGTGCCGGTCCACTTCAGTCGGCCCGTTGTGCGATCGCGACCCTCGAAGACGCCGTCGTCGCCAGGGGCCGCCTTCCAGGCCGTGCCCATGTCCAGCAGGTTCATGAAGAAGTCGTTGGTGAGCGTCTCAGGGCGATCGGTGAAGACGCCGTGCCGTCCCCCTCCAGCGTTGGTGTTCAGGACACGCATGCCGCCGATAAGAACCGTCATCTCCGGAGCGGTCAACGTCAGCAGCTGCGCCCGATCGATCAGCAGTTCCTCCGCCGATACGCTGTAACGCGCCTTGAGATAGTTGCGGAACCCGTCCGCAACCGGCTCCAGCACGGCGAAGGACTCCACATCGGTCTGCTCCTGCAGTGCATCGGTGCGCCCCGGCGTGAATGGAACAGTCACATCGTGGCCGGCGTTCCGTGCGGCCTGCTCCACGCCCGCGCACCCCGCGAGAACGATCAGGTCGGCAAGCGAGACCATCTTCCCGCCGGACTGCGCGCCATTGAACTCCGTCCGGATTCCCTCGAGCGTTCCCAGCACCGTCGCCAGCTCGGCCGGCTGATTGACATCCCAATCCTTCTGCGGCGCCAGACGGATGCGCGCGCCGTTTGCTCCGCCGCGCTTGTCGGAGCCACGGAACGTGGATGCCGATGCCCACGCCGTGGTCACGAGTTGGGAGACCGACAGCGCGGAAGCCAGGATCTTCCCCTTGAGGGCGGCGATCTCCTGCTCGCCGATCGGTTCATGCGCGGCGGCCGGAACGGGGTCCTGCCACAGGAGCTCCTCGGCGGGAACCTCGGGGCCGAGATAGCGCGAGCGCGGCCCCATGTCGCGGTGGGTGAGCTTGAACCATGCACGGGCGAAGGCATCGGCGAACGCCTCCGGGTTCGCGTGGAAGCGCCGTGCGATCGGCTCGTAGACCGGATCCATCCGCATCGCCATGTCCGCGGTGGTCATGAAGGTCGGGACGCGCCTGGAGGGATCGTGCGCAGCCGGAGCGAGATCCTTCTCGGCCACATCCTTCGCCCTCCACTGCCAGGCGCCAGCGGGGCTCTTCGTCAGCTCCCATTCGTGGCCGAACAGCATGTCGAAGTAGCCCATGTCCCATCGGATCGGGTTCGGCGTCCAGGCCCCCTCCAGCCCGCTGGTGATCGTATCGTCCCCCTTCCCCGAACCGTAGCTGCTGATCCAGCCGAAGCCCTGCTCCTCGATGGCGGCACCTTCCGGTTCGGGGCCAACAAGGGCGGCATCGCCGGCACCGTGGGCCTTGCCGAACGTGTGCCCGCCCGCTACAAGCGCCACGGTCTCCTCATCGTTCATCGCCATGCGTGCGAACGTCTCGCGAATATCGCGGCCCGACGCCACCGGATCCGGCTCGCCGTTCGGTCCCTGGGGGTTCACGTAGATCAGGCCCATCTGCACGGCGGCCAGCGGGTTCTCCAGCTCCCGGTCGCCGGAGTAACGCTTGTCGCCCAGCCACGTATCCTCCGCACCCCAGTAAATGTCCTCCTCCGGCTCCCAGACATCCTCGCGTCCGCCGCCGAAG
>JAFDZV010000043.1 GCA_018266795.1 Bacteroidota bacterium
GACGGTTCGCGGTCTGAACTTCGGTTCGGCGCCCCCGGGACTCCGTGTGCTGGAAGAATTTCCAATGACGATAGAACCGGGTGGAACCCGCAACGTCTCCGTGTGTTATCAGCATGCAGGTGATACGGCATTCCAGGTGACGGTGAATGTGGACAACGGATGCCAGTTGCGTCCGGTGGCGCTGCTTCCGCTCATCAGCGGCATCGATTCCGCCGTGCCGGTTCTTCGTCCGCAGTTCGGGCCGTGCGACAATGATCGCACGTTCAGCGTGCTCGAGTCCGGCGTGCTCAACTCCGGAGTTGCCGGCATCTCGGTGACCGACAGTTCCAATGTCGTATTCGCCTACACGCCGGTGCTGCCGTCGAAGCAGGTGCAGATGCATCTGAATCGCCGCGATCCCTACCAGGATATGTTTTACAAGGTTACGGTGACCGATGCGGTGGGGAACACCGTAACCATTGCCGATACCGTTGGCGGGTTCACGCTTGCCGTACAGAACGGGCTCTCGCAGCAGGTTGGCCTGCGCGTTAACCGGCCGTGGCTGTTTCCCAATCTGGTGTACGGGGAGGAGCAGTGCGATACGTTCTATCTGCACAACTACGGTCTGCTGACGTTGGTGCTGCAGCGCCCGCGCATCATCGGCAATCTGGACTATTCCATTCCGCCGGAGCAGTTGCCGATCGTGTTGAAGAGTGGTGAGGTACGGCCGTTGGAGATCTGCGTCAGTTCGCGCGGGTTCGGCGAGCAGGTGGACACGCTTGCCATCGACTTCAACTGCGGCAATCCGGAGGAGCTGGTGGAGATGCGGACGGTGGTGGATCCGCTGAAGGGGGAGGGGCGCGATCGTTGCGGCAATCAAATCAGCTATCAGGTTGATGGCTTCACCCGGCAGAACTTCCTGCAGCCGCCCGCTCCGAATCCGGCGTCGAGCAACTCGGCTCGAATCGTTCTTGGCCTGAACGGTCCGCAGCTGGTGACGCTCGTGCTGTACGATGACTTCGGCAACGAAGTGCAGCGAATGTTGAACAACGATGCAATGCCCGGAGGGATCGCCGCGCTGGATGCTTCGATCGGAGCGCTGCCGCAGGGGGTCTATCATCTTCGGATGACCACATCAACCGGCACATCGACATCGCAGAAGATGGTGATCAGCCGCTGAGACGGTTGTGGATCACCGAGGGGATGCCAGCCCCTCGATGCGCTGAACGACAGTTCTGAATTCCGACAGGTATCGTTCCCATCGGGCGTACGTCGAGGCGAGTGGTCTGCAGACCGTGCGCCGCCTCGACGGCGTAAATGGTGGGGCGCCCGCGGAGGCGAACGAGCGGCCGTTGGCAAACGGCGTCCGCTTCTCCGGGGCATGATGGTGAGTGAGGTTATATCATTGTTGCCGTTGGCATCGCTTTCCGGTTGTTCGCGTTGGCTCATCCCACCGCGAGGAGCGGTATCGTCTACGGATTTCTGCAACCTATCCGGCGCGAGCGTTCATCCTATGAAGCTGAAGAGTTACCAGCTGTCTGCACGTGTTATCCGCCTCGGCATCGTGGCGTTGCTCGCCGTGCTCTCTGTTGTGCAATCGCCGCGACTTGGAGCGCAGGGGCTCGATTCGAAGGGAAAGGAGTTCTGGGTTGCATTCATGGCCAACTTCGGTTCCGGCGGACCGGGAGAGATATCGGACCTCCGGATATACCTCAGTTGTACCAAGCCAACGAAGGTTACGCTTACCTACACCGCCACCGGGCAGTCCATTGTAGTGCCGATTCCCGTTGCCAACACCGAGGTGGAGGTGCAGGTCAATACGGTGTTCGGAGACTTCGTGGAGCTGGACGATGTGAACTCGCTTTCCGGGGAGGTAACGCCGAAGTCAATCCACGTCGTTGCCGATGACGAGGTGTCGCTCTACGGCGCGAACATTCGTTCGAAGTCCGCCGATGCGTTCCTTGGACTGCCGATCGACGTTCTCACCGGGCACTACATCGTGCTCGCCTATCCGAACGGCTACTCGGGGAACTTCTTCAACGGCCAGGGGAGCTACGACATGCCGTCCGAGTTCTGCGTGATCGCAACCGAGGACAGCACCAATCTGGTGATAACGCCCCCGCCCGGAATCACGCTCAACGGCCGGTCCTCAGCGCAGTTCACAGTGACGCTGCTGCATCAGGGGGAGGTGTTCTTCGGACAGGCGGATATCTATCCTGATCACGAGCAGGACGTAAGCGGCGTGCAGGTGGTTGCCGACAAGCCGGTGGCAGTGTTCGGCGGCAACAAGCGCACCAGCATTCCGACCCGCGTGGGCAACTACCGCGATCATCTCTGCGAGCAGCTGCCTCCGCTCGATGCATGGGGAAACGGCGCACTGCTTACCCCTCACTACAGGGTGACGCCGAGTTCCACCGATACGGCGGTGGCGCGAATCATCGCGGCCTTTCCCGGTACCGATGTGAAGGTGACCGACGCCGGCGGAACCACCAGCTACACCATCGGCCCCGGCATCTCCGTGGAGGTGCCGCTGCTCGGGCCCATGTCCGTTGCCGCAACGCAGCCGATCATGGTGGCGCAGTACGAGCACTCCGTGAACGTGATGGGGCTGGGTGCGGACATCGGCGACCCGTTCATGATGCTTGTTCCGCCGCCGGAGCAGTTCGACACCGCCTACTCATTCCAGAGCATCATCCATTCGGAGTTCGTCAATCCCCATTACATCAACGTGGTGATTCCTCCGCAGGGTGTGGGGAGTCTCAAGCTGGACGGAGCTGCCGTCAACAACACGTTCAACCCGATCCCCGGAAGCCGGTACGTCTACGCCCAGATCAAGGTGTTCGCCGGATCGCATCACATCTCCTCGGACTCCGCGTTCGGACTGCTGGTATACGGATTCGGCAGCGCGACCTCCTACGGATATCCGGGCGGCATGCTGTTCCGCAAGCTCGTGCGCGACTTCGAGCCGCCGGAAATGCGCGCGGACAGCGGCTGCAGCAAATTGACGGGGATCGCGTTCGACAGCCGCATCACCGACACCGGCGTGGATTCCTGCTATGCGACGTCCGACACGCAGAACGTGAAGGTGACAATCGATCCGTTCAAGTCCGGTGCGGACACGGTCGGGTTCCGGGCATCGTTGATCGACCCGTACCACGACGGCGTGCTGGGCATTCGTACGGTTGACCGTGAGGGACGTTCGCGCACGCTCACGCGATCGATCCCCGGCTTCACGGTGGCATGTAACGGATACGCCGTGGCTCCCGCGCTGCTGGATACGTTCGTTGCCATCAACGCGCAATCGTTCTGCCGGAAGATCTGGTTCAAGAACTACGGCCGGTTCCCGCAGGTCATCAACGGCGTCACCGTCTCCGACAGCAGCAACCGGAGCATCGATCCCGCGCAGTTCCCGCTCCTGATCCTGCCGGGCGACACAGCCGGCATCACGATCTGCTTCAGCAACTTCCCCGATTCCATCTTCAGTACGGAGATGACGATTCTCAACAGCTGCTCCACGCGCCTGGCCGCGATCATTCCGGTCGATAACCGGATCGATACGTCGGCTCCGAGCGTTGGAATCGAAGGGAGTCCGTGCGGGGATGATTTCGTCCTCACCTACTTCGAGCACGCCCGCGGCGCCGGCATCGCATCGGTCGATGTGGATACAACCATCAACTGTACGTCGGAGAACCTGATCGATCCAACACGGCTTCCCGCGCAACTCGTGCAGGTGAAGCTGCATCGCATCGATGCGCGGCAGGACATGATCTACAAGATTACGCTGCGCGACGCAGTGGGGAACTCGCTCGTCGATGTGGATACGATTGGAGGGTTCACGCTCAATGCCTTCTCCGAAGCCGGTGACACGGTTGGTTCGCGGTACGACCGGCCGTGGCTTGCAGACTCCATCGCAATCGATGGCCAGCATTGCCAGCCGATCATCATCCGCAACTATGGGTTGAAGCCGCTGCACATTCAGCATGCGGTGATGCGCGGCAACGTGCTCTTCAGCATTCCGCCGGCGCAGTTGCCGCTTACGATCGCGCCGGGCGATTCGGCGCAGCTCGAGATCTGCATCGACGGAAAATCGGATCAGGACCTGGTCGATACGCTCGATATCCTGGATGGCTGCGATCATGCCGAGGAGATCATGATGACCGCGCCCCTGAAGCTGCTGACCGGAAACGGTACCACCAGCTGCGGGACTGCGATCAGTGTGGCGACGGTTGCGCCAACCAAGCGTGCCTTCATCACCACGCCGCTTCCCAATCCGGTTGCCGGTGCTGCAACAGTGGACGTTGGTCTCCCGCATGCCACCGCTGTGACGGTGCGGATCTATGCGGCTTCGGGCCAGCCGGTGATGGACGTTCTGAACGGCGACCAGCTTCGGGCCGGAATCAGCCGCATTACGTTCGATGTCTCCTCGCTCGATCCGGGCGCATACTTCTGCCGCATGACGACGGCCGAGGGTGCCATGCATGTGGAGAAGATCATCGTACGCCGCTAGAGCGCGCGAGGGTTCGGCTGCCTGCGGGGCCATCCTGCCGTACATATCAAGACCGTGCCTTTCCGAGTGGAGGGCACGGTCTTTGCACATGCGTATCCGGTTGCTCCTGCGTGTCGTTGCGCGACGGCCTGAAACCCCGGTGCTGCTGGCTTCTGGAGGCTTTCAGGGAGTGTCGCAGTTTGCATTTCGATGTGAGCGGTCTGTGCCTGCGTGCAGGACTGGGGCCGCTCCGCTTGAAGATTCCATTCGCTCTTATGCTGCCGAGGGAACCTCGCTACGCGGCTTGACAGCATGACCGGCTGCTCCAGTGCCGGGTATCGCAAGCGCCGTCAGGCGCGAACCGTCGGTAGCATGCACACGCCCAACGTGAACAAGCGCTGTAGGTGCGGACCAATCGGCGCATGTGTTCCGGCACACTGAAACACCGCCGAACGAAGAGCCCTTGCAATCGATCTCGCCACCGACAACCTGAATGCCGTTGCCGGTGACCTGGAAGTGGTGATCTCCGATCTTGAAGGGGGTGCGGCCGGCCTCGAAGGAGGCACGCCATGATGGCAGCCGCAACCGTTCGCAAATCCGTGTTCTACTACATCGGCCTGATTGCCCGCGTGCAGCGTGGGGAGAGAATCCTTATCAGCCGGCTGCGTGAACCCGCGATGGCCCCTGTCTCTGTGGGCGATCTTGACCGGCTTACGGAGATGGATGGCGTGCAAGCGAATGAAGCGGATCGTGATGCTGCGGTTTACCGTAGTACAATGATCTCTCACTCCGTGCGTGCGTCGATGATCGATAAGCGTTCGCAGGGTACATGAAGATGTACTCGCGATGCCAGTGGCCATGGCGGATATTTGCCGTCATGCTCTCCCGGTTGGCCGATCGCCCTTGCGCATTGCATGCGTTCGGTGTCCTTGACGGCTACCAGCCAAGAACCTGCAATTGCACGGCCGGGATTGATTCGTGAGACCGTGAGCCCACAGCATCGTCTCGCGCCAGCACCCGCGACATTGATCCACATTCTCTTCGAATGATCCCCATCCACGTGCATCATGGATGGGCTTGCCGTGCGCGGAAACGAATGCACGGCAACAATGAAATGCGAGCAGCCCTCAACTCTCCAGCCAGCCGGAACGCCATGATGGATGGCCACGTTCCAGTGTTGGCGCATATCGGCAGTCAACCATCGAGGTAATCACATGAAGCGTATACGACTCGGTTCCCTGGCGAGGATCGTTGCGATCCTCGGCGTTGGAATCATCATCATGAGCGGCAGCGCACGTGCGCAGCAATGGCAGTCCACATTCGGCTCACCGCGCAACGAGGATGGGCGTGGTGGCGTGAAGCCGTTGAATGGCGGCGGTGGATACATCAGCGTCGGCAGCAGCAACATGAACGGCAATTACGATGTGTATGTGGTGGAGGAAAACCTGACGGGCGGCGTCATCTGGGCGTTCAACTACGATATCGCCAATGGGGATGACTTCGGATACGATATTCAGGAACTTGCTGGTGGCGGATTCATCATCACGGGAAAATCATATGTGGATCAGTTCAATGGGTTCGATCTCCTTCTGCTAAAGATCAATGCCGCCGGGGGTGTTGTGTGGGCGGAGACCTTCGGCGGCCCGGGCGTTGAGTCGGGGGCCGACGTGTTGGAGGCCGCCAACGGCGACTATGTGGCGGTGGGGCAGAGCACGTCGACACCTACGGAGGATGGTGTATTCGTTCGTGTCACAGCGGCCGGTGGCATCGTCAACGTGCTGACGTACGATGGCACTATTATGGCAAATGAGGAGCTGCATGGGGTGTGGGAGGCTGCCAACGGTGAGCTGCTGGCCTGTGGCAGCTACAATAACGGTACACAGGCATGGATCATGCGCACCAGCGCGATCGGTATACCGATATGGTCCAATCAGGTGGGTGGCATCGGCAACGACCGCTTCAACTCAGTGATCGAACTGACCGTTGGCCCGCAGGCGGGCAATATCGTTGCCACCGGTGCCACCGCTACCCTGAATGCCTTCTATGTGGCAAAGTTCACCGGCGCCGGCGCCATGATCGCTCCCGATGTCGGTGGCGGCAACTTCAACGCTACGCAGGAGATGTTTCAGATCCGCGAGATCAAGAACGG
This sequence comes from Bacteroidota bacterium, assembly GCA_018266795.1. Classification (GTDB taxonomy): domain Bacteria; phylum Bacteroidota; class Ignavibacteria; order OLB7; family OLB7; genus JAFDZV01. The sequence goes on from JAFDZV010000043.1 coordinate 6,615, forward strand.
CGCGAATGCGGGCGATCTGCTCCTGACGGGATACATGACACCCGGACCGTTCGGGGGCGACGACGGCTATGCCGTCGAGATGACTCCGGTATGGAACTGCCCGGGCGGGCGTGTCTGGTCCAGAGTCTATGGCGGCATCGGCAATGACCGGCTCTCCTCAGGGGATGACGATTTCAACAACTGCACTCCGGGATATATCCTGTGCGGCTACACCACCAGCCTCCCGTTGTTACTGCCGCCCGATCCACAGGGGATGTATGTGATCAAGACCGATCGGATGGGCAGCAGCCTGTGCAACGAGATGGCTCCCGGCGATTTATGTATCGCGCCGAACTATTCCTCCGTCCCGGCGCTGATCGTTCCCTCGCAGCCAGTCGCATGGTATTCTCCTGGAAACGCCGTGGCATTCACGAACAACGCCGTGCGGCCCAGGTGCTTCGTGCAGTGTCCTGCAACTGCTTCGGGCCGCTCGCCGGATCTGGGAGTGCGTGCGACGCCTGCAACAGGGCAGCCTTCGCATGTGAATCAGGAACCCGCTGCACGCGACACCCGCGGCGCCGATCAGGGCGTTGCCGGTGTGGAGGCAGTTGCCGAAGCCGCTGCCGTTGCGCTCTATCCGAACCCGGTTCCCGAGGGGGGCAGCTTCGACGTGGCATACGATCGCAGCATCGGCTCGCATGTCTCTGTTGTTGTCAGCGACACATACGGCCGCATCGTCTATCAGCATGCACCGGATGCGCCGAATGCCGGCGGGCATGAAGTGATCAGCACGATGGGCTGGTCTGCGGGCAGCTATCTGGTGCGCATCAATGGCTCGAACGGGTCGCATACCCGGCGAGTCGTCGTGGCCGGCAGGTGAGAGCCGGCTCAACGTTGACCGTTGGCGGAGCGGTGATGATTCGCTGCGCGGTGACGGATCGTCTGCAGGGGATTATTCGATGATGAAACGAAGCGGGGATGCATCTGTGATGCATCCCCGCTTCGTTTGCCGGGCCGATTGACCGCGTGCCGCCATATGCAGCCGCGATCGTTCAGCCGCAACGGCGCGTGGTGCCTCGGTTTGCGATTGTCGGCGAGGTTTCTTTGCGTCCCTTGCGGCAGATCACCGCAGAGAGCGCAGCGGAACGCAAAGGATAAAGCCGCCACAAGGAGCTCGGCGTCAGTTCATGGAAGCGGAAGCTCCTGTCTGAACACGAATCGCCCGGTTTCCACCGAGCGATTGGAGCGTTGTTGAAGCGAATGTCAGCGTACGTTCCTGTGGGCATTGCGAGCAGAGGTGCCTCGGCGCCGCGCGATGATGCGCTCCGTGGTTGCCGTGGCTGCGTCGTCTGCCACGTGCCTGCCGGCGTCGATTGCCTTCAGCAATTCCTCGGCTTCACGCCCCGCGACCGGCTTGGATATGGTGTGTTCGGGGTACTTCATGATGACTGCCTGCCTTCTGTCAACTTCAAGTATACTGTTGCCCGTCGCCGACAAACGGTTGTCGTATGATTGACGTTCAGTGGAGGGCGAGATGCCGTGTGATAGCGTTGACCGTGGAGTGCAAAATTATATTGAAGTATACTATCGGCAATCGTTCGTCAACGGACATTTCTCGAATGCCCATACCACTGCCAGATCATCCGGATGCTTCAATGCTGCAGTCGGCATATGCCCGTCGGCCTTCGGTGCGCCGGGCCCTGTACTCGATATCGAAGGGCCTGAGCCCGTGTGGTAACCAATATGCTCCGGGCGGGTTCTCCTGCTGACGGTGAACCGCATCGAACCGCCCTGCAGACCGTCGATCACCCCCCGACCCCGGCGCCTTACCCAACATGCCATGCCGCGCAGTTGCCCCCGTTCCGCGAAGGCAGGCCATCTTCCGGCAACAGATGAACGCACAACTTCGTTTTACCTTCCGAGGCAACGTACACGATGTTCCCGCGCCATGCATGCTCATGTCCCGAATCTGCTTGGCGGGCATTCTGGCGATCGTTGCTCTCAACCCGGGATGCAATTCGCCGGTGAACAGCAATCCGCCGGCGGGGGGAGTTGCACCGGTTATCCTCTCGGCGAGCGTGCAGGCCAATCCGGTCAACGTTGTCAGTGCCGTGGTGGCCGTTCATGTTACCGGGGCTGCAACCGTTCGCGTGGAATACGGAACCGACACCCTGTTCGCTTCGGCAACCGGCTCTGTGAACGTGGTTGGCGATTCCGCCAGCATTCCGGTAATCGGGTTGGTCGCGTCTACGGCATACCAGATGCGCGTGGTGGCCACAGGCACGCAGGGGGCTCGATCGCGGAGCCAGCCCATGACGTTTACCACCGGCACGCTTCCTGCGGACATCCCGCACTATGCCGTGAGCGCATCGGGTACACCATCGCCCGGCTACGTGATGTGCGGCTTCACCGCCGGCGATACCTCGCTGGGCGGGTTCTACGCAATTGTGATGAACAACAATGGAGATATCGTCTGGTACCGGAAGTTCCAAACCCAGGTCACGGACTTTCAGCGTCAACCGAACGGGAACTTCACGGTGTTCGCCTCGCTGGGGCAGGACGATCGCCACTTCTACGAGCTGGATCGTCTGGGGAATGTTGTGAACGAGTACCGTGCTGCGGACGGCATCGAGACCGGCGCGCACGAACTGCGTCTGTTCGAGGGGGGCTATGTGATGTTCGGCAGAAGGGACAGCACGATGGATCTGGCAGCATACGGCGGCGGCGTCACCTCGGTGGCGGGTGAGATCGTGGAGTACCATCAACCCGGACGTCCGGTGCTTCGTTGGAGCGCGTTCAGCCATCTTACACCGGACGAGGCGGCACCGGATATTCCGATGAACGCGCCGAAGATGGACCCCTGGCATCTCAACGCGATCGAGGTGGATACCGATCGCAACCTGCTGATCTCCTTTCGCAACAGCGACGAGATCGTGAAGGTGGATGGCGCGACCGGTGCGATCATCTGGCGATTGGGCGGCAGGAAGAATCAGTTCGCATTCGATGCGGATCCGCTGAACGGCTTCTCCCATCAACACGGCATCAGGCGCCTTGCGAACGGGCATCTCATCATGTTCGACAACGGCAACCTGCATCTGCCTCCGGAGAGCCGTCCGGTTGAATATCAGATCGACGAGACCGCCCACACGGCGCACTTGGTGTGGCAGTATCGGACGTCGCCGTCGCTGGCGGCCGCCGCGCTCGGCTTCGCACATCGCACGGACGACGGGCACACCCTGATCTGCTACGGAACCGCACAGCATCTCATCGAGGTGGATGCCGCAAACGTGGAACAATGGCGGCTCACGGTGACGTCTCCCCGATACTTCATCTATCGTGCGTTCAGGCTTGCAAGCCTGTAGCGGACGCCCGGATGCACCATGTCACCAAAAGGATGTGCGAGCTACGGACAGGATGTGCATACAGTGAATGGTGGCTCTGCCCGGCGATGGTTGCTCTTCGTTCCGCCCTGTCTGTAGAACGTCGCCGTCCATTCAGCCTTCAGGCTCCCCGCAGGGAGCGCATTCTGCCTTCCCGGGTGCACCGAATAGAGAGCTTCGCGACAACGAAATCGGATGGATCGGCTCCATCACGAAGCTCTGCGTCATGAGAGAATTCATGAGCAACCGATAGGGTGTGCATACAGCGAATGGTGGCGCTGCCGGACCATGGTTGCCCCCCGTTCCGTCCTCTCTGCTGCCGCACGGTGCCCCGAACGCCGTCACCACAAGGTAATCTGTTCATACATCATCCCTGATCATTTGGTTGGTGCAAGGCAGCGTACTATGTTTGCGCGTCCCTGTGGCAGCCGGGCCTGCGCCGAGCGGTCTGCGCTTCACACTGATTCCCCTTCCTCCTCATACTTCCTCGCATGATGCTTGCCGCATGTTCCGCGGCCGGGCCGTGCCATTGCATCCGGACCGCGGCCGATACATGGGGCAACGGCGGAGCGTGGTGCGCACCTGAACGCGGGCGCCGCCGGCATTGTTCGCACCCCGTATGCAACAGCACCATGCGTCTCGGCATGAATCGGTTTCGTTCATACCATTCCAACGAAGGAGGCTGGTTGATGTTTGCCAATTTCACTGACCAGGATGCGGATCTTCTGAAGGCGCATCTACAGGCAGTGGTGGAGGTGGAGTTCTTCACCATTCCGTTCTATCTCACCGCCGTTTATTCGTTCACGAACAGGGCGCTGGCCTATACTCCAAGCGGCTCGCAGACCTCGCCGCTCTATGTTTTGCAGCAGGAGGCGCTCTCCGTGGCAGTGCAGGAGATGTATCACCTGCAGCTTGCGTCCAATCTCTGCAACGCGTTCAAGGTGACGCCGCAGATTCCGCAGATGACACTGCAGGCCGGTGTGAACATCGAGATCCCGCATCTCGAGAACAACGGCCAACCGATTACCACGCAACTCGGAAATCTTCCAACGGTCATTCAGGCGATGATCCAGATAGAGTCGCCCGATCCCAATCCGAACTTTCCCCCGCCGAATCCGCAGGTGGTGTATCCATCGATCTCCGACCTCTACCACGCAACGCTTACGCTGCTTGCCCAGTATCTAACCGCATCGGCATCAACACCGGTCTCGCAGGATCCAATATTCGATCCTGGCAACAACCAGGTTGCCTACGGAACCTTCCCCAGCACCTACAAGTACAACACCATCACCTCCAGGCCGTTGGTGGCGAAGGTGGTGAACGCGGTGACCGATCAGGGTGAAGGTGATCTGGTTGCGCCCAACGTTCTGCAATCCACGGAGGCCCAGAACGCTGCCCGCGCACTGCTGGGCGCCTTCTTCACATATGGCGGTGACGACAGCGTCCTTCCGGAGTATCAGCCGAAGGAGGGAACGCGCTTCGCCGCATTCGGTGCGCTCACACATCTCGCGCGCTTCAAGCAGATTCAGGCAGCGCTGAACGGAACGAACTGGGAGCAATTGATCGGCGGACCGGTGTTCTATCCGGCCGGATCGCCGTCGCCCGATCTTCCGGGCTGGGCCGCCAACCTTCAAACGCTGGAGTCGTCCATGGGGACGGTCTGGTCCTACGTCATCGACCAGATGCAGGAGGGGTTCGCGAACGGTTCGCTTTCGGCAAACACGTCGAGCCCCACCAACACCGGCTTCAACAATGCGATGCTTTCCTTCAAGTACATGATCCCGCTGGTCTGGCAATGGGGATCGGTGCCATCGTTCATCTACACCTCCGGTGTTACGCCGGCGCAGGTGCAGACCGCGTTGGACCTTGCCGATCCGCTCTGCCTTTCGCACTGGGACGAGCCGACGGCCCTGCTCCGGGCCACGCCCGGCTTCCCGCTCAACTCCTGCCAGGGGTTGAACGAGTGCGCCGGCAAAGGGTGGGGAGGCATTGCCACGGAGAAGGGGAACGGTGCATGCGCCACGGCCGATCTGCATACATGCGGCGGCAACAACGACTGCAAGTTCCAGGGGGGATGCGGCTACCTCTCCACATCGAGCGGAGGCGGATGCGGCGCATCTGTGGGCGTCGGCGATTCCACGCTCCTCCCTCCCTCGGAGCAATGGATCCCGGGACTGAACGACTGCAAGAATCTTGGTGGATGCGAGACGCCGATCTCCACCGGGCAGGTGTTCGATCGCTCGGCCACGCCCACGATCGCGGCACAGACCGGGCCGGAGTGGACGGCCGAGGCCAAGAGTGCCCTGGAGGCGTTGGAGGGAACGAACGTCTGGGATCGCGCCCGTACGCTCTTCGCTCAGAAGGAAGGGCTTGGAACGCTCCCTACTCCGATCTCGCAGCAGGTGGGCGCGGTGAATTACGACGGCACCGCACGGCGCAGCGCGGTGCAGCCAACGTCCACCTGATCCGGATCACGCCTGGAGTATGCGCATGACACCGAACAGACTCGGATACCCACACCTTGGATTCGGGGTCGGGCTGCGAAGCGTTCATTACGAACATATCCTTCGCGAGCGTCCGGCCGCGGACTGGTTCGAGATCATCTCGGAAAACTACATGGACTCGCATGGCTGGCCGCGCCATGTATTGAACCGGATTGCGGAACGCTATCCGGTTGTGATGCACGGCGTTTCGCTCTCGATCGGCAGCAGCGATCCGTTGGACATGCGCTATCTCGCTTCGCTCAAACAGCTTGCAGAAGAGATCGGAGCCGTGTGGGTCTCCGATCATCTCTGCTGGACCGGTGTGCTGGGGCGCACCACGCACGACCTCCTGCCGATGCCGCTCACGGAAGGGACGCTGCGCCATGTGGTGGAACGGATACGAATCGTGCAGGACGTGCTGGAGCGGCCGCTGGTGCTGGAGAATCCCAGCAGCTATCTGCAGTTTGCATGCGATACGCTGGGCGAGGCGGAGTTCATTGCCGCGATGGCCCGGGAGGCCGATTGCGGTCTGCTGCTGGATGTGAACAACGTCTACGTCTCCAGCGTGAACCATGGATTCGATCCGGTTGCCTACATCGAAACGATTCCTCCGGAGCGAATCGTGCAGTTCCATCTTGCGGGACACACACACTGCGGCACGCACATCATCGACACGCACGATGGCCCGGTTATCAATCGCGTGTGGGAGCTGTATCGCCATGCGTATCGGCGGACTGCGGGAGCGGCGACGCTGCTGGAGTGGGATGCCAAGATCCCGGAGTTCGGCGCCGTGCATGCGGAGGTGCTTCGCGCACGGAAGTGGCTCGAATCCGAGATCGTGCCGGACTTCGCACCGGAGGAAGAGGGCGACTCGATGGATGCGGCATCGCATGCGTTCCACGGCATCGATCCATTTGCCGGCGCACACCCACCGCTCATCCCGGTATGGAGCGAACATGAATGAGGATGGCGAGATGATTGCCGCTGCAACGGAGCTTGGGCGGCTTCAACGCTGGATGCAGGAGGCCGTGACCGATCGCTCCGGCATCGCCGGCGGGTATGCGGCCGGCAACCGTCCCGGCGAGGTGGAACGGATCGTGCTCCCGTCGGCGTCGCTCACGAGCGGCGAGCGCCTGGCGATCTACACGCGTTCGTATCATGCACGGCTGCTTCAATGCTTTGCGACGATCTTCCCATCGCTGCTGCACGCACTGGGGCAGGATCTGTTCGAGGCGTTCGCGCTGGACTATCTGCACCATCATCCGCCGCACAGCTACACGCTCGATCATCTGGCCGATGCGTTCCCGGACCATCTGGCCGCCACGCGCCCGGAGGCCGGGCTCCCCCCGGGCAGACGCGAAACATGGCCGGACTTCATCATCGATCTCGCTCGTCTGGAGCTGGCACTGCTGCATGTGTTCAACGGCGATGGGGTGGAGGACGCCGCTCCGCCGCTCCCGTGCGACATCGCATCGGTGCCGCAGCATCTCGTGGGCCGGCTGCTGCCGGCGCTCGCCCCTTCCAGCCGCGTGCTCCGCTTCGGGTATCCCGTTCACGAATATCTGCGTGCCTGCCGCCGCGGCGAGATGCCCGGCCATCCTGCCGCGCGCGAGTGCTGCGTCGTGATCTCGCGGCGCAACTATCGCGTGCTGATCAACGAGGTTCTGCCGCAGCGCGGCGCATTCCTCCGCGAAGCCGACGGTGAGCGTACCGTCGAGCAGCTGCTTCTGAGCCTTGCCGCACAGGGCGTTGAGGGTGTCGAGGGTATTCACATGCTTCGCGATGTGTTGTGCGAGTGGGCATCCTGGTGCGCGCTGGCCGGCGTGTAGGGAGCGGCGAACGTGTGCACGTTGCTGCTGCGATGGCGCCACGGTTTCAGGACCGGCAGGCAGATGAATCTTCGGCCGGAGTTGATTGCTCCGATGCGAACAACGGAATATCGCAACGCCCCGGACGTGCCGCTCGTCCGGGGCGTTCTGTTCCAGGTTGTAGTGCGGCCACGGCAATTGTCGATACGAATTCGACCGCATCGATCGCCGGGCATATGCTCCCGCCTGATTGCGGCGGCCTGCTACTTGGTTACCACGATGCGCCGCGAGATGCGCGTGGCGCCGTAGGAAACGGCAACCATGTAGCTGCCGCTGGGCCATGCAACGGTGCTTACGCGATGGCTTGCGGCGCCGGCGGCATAGCCGACGCTTGCGCGATAGATCTCGTGGCCGCTCAGGTCGCTCACGGTGACCGTGGCGTGATCCGCCGCCGGCATCGTGAAGCGAATTTCCAGTTCCGTCCCGATGCTTGCAGGGTTGGGGACGATGGCAAGCGCCGCATCCCCGGCAAGATCGGTCTGCCCGGTGTTGACGCCGGATATCCCATCGTTCCCTCCGTTGTCCCGGCGGTGCGCCGCCGGCTTGTAGCACAAGGCGGACGATGTTGCCGTTGAGACGGTTGTCACTGTTGGCGTTGCCGGCGTCCAGATCACTCCGCTGATCGGGAACGCGAGAGTCTGATTCACGAACAGATTGCCGAGCGTCATGAAGGTGATGCCGGCTTCGTTGCACGAACTTGTGGGAGCGGGGACGTTGTCCGTCTTGATCATGTAGTGATCGGAAGGATTGCCGGGTGTGACGAGGTTCGTGCTTGGGCAGGTGCCCGCAAGGATGTACCCGGGCGTCTCGATCGCGCTTGTACGGGTACAGACACCCAGTGCGAACGCGCCATCCTGACCGACGCCTCCGAACGCGACGGCAGGGAAGGGGATCAGGGTATTGGCGGAGAAGCGGGCCAGATAGGCGTTCTGGTTGAGAATGGTGGGTGCGCCCCCCAGCAGCGTGTTCCCGCCGATGATGATGCCGCCTCCGGGCGGTCCGGGGAAGTAGGGATCTTCACGCACCGCCGCCCCTGCATCGTTGCCGTTGTTGTTGTCGCCGAAGATCAGGTCCGCGCGTTTCGGGAGCGTGGGATCGTTTTGCAGTTGGAGTGCAAACGCTTCGTAGTTGATGCTCGGGAACAACCGGCTGAGCGTACGCCCCGTGATCACGAGATCACCCGGCGTGGTGGCGGCCTGAAGCTCGCGAACCGAGCGGCCCTCCTCGAACTGATCGAATCCCCAGGCTGCTGCGCCCTGCGGCGGGAGGAGAATGGTGCCGGTGTTTCCGTTGAGCCGCAGCACCAGAATATCTCCGTTGTTCAATCCGCGGAGCGTTGGAATGGAGGAGTTGGTGCCCCCCACGGCAATCACATCGCCGGTGGTCCCTCCGGGCACGGCGAGGGTCTGTTCGGTTACGCCGAGCAGATAATCGTCACCACTTCCCGGACCGCCCCACTGCGACATCCATATCGGCGTAAATGCGCTCGAGAGCCTCATGGCAACGGCGTCGCGCCCGGCGCCGGCTCCGGTGCCGGCATTGGTGGAGCCCACCATCACCACGTCGCCGGGGAAGGTGGTTGTCAGATTGCCGGTTGTGGCCTCGTAGATATCCCATGCGTCCTCATCGCCTCCCATGTTGATCGTGATCGCGTTCAGAACCGTGCCGTTGGTATCGACCCTGACAAGGAACATGTCGCGCACGGGGCTGCCGATCGGCTGCGTGCTGCCGCAGAACAGATAGTCGCCGTTTGCTCCCTCGATGATCTGTATCGCGGAGTCCGTCATGCCGATCGAGTACACATTGTCCCAGACAAGTGCTCCGTTGGCATCCACCTTTACCACGTAGGCATGTGGAAGGCCGCACGATACGCCGTTGAATGTGGAGGAGCCGCAGGCGATGTAGCCGCCGTTGGCAAGCTGAACGGCGCCGCCCAGTCCCGTTTCGCGGCACGAATTGCTCCCAACCAGTGTCTGGAAATGTTGCGCGTGTGCCGTGGAGAGGAACGCGAACATGAAGAGAATCGCCGGCGCGGCGATAGGTATGCATGCGACGAGAAGTCGTCGTACGAACGTTGTCATGGTTTGCTCCTGCATTTGTTGTGACTGTCGCTGGACGCGTTGATTGATCTGCAGGATTCGCTGAGGGTCAGGAACGAATGCCTGTTCGGGGGATAGACCGGGCCCCGTACATGCGGCTCATGCGGCCATATGCAGCTCCGGCAATGGAACTGCCGTTACTCCAACCGATGCTGGCGCCATTGGCGGCGGAGAGGGGTGAGATGGCCAAGGGTGATATTGAGCGATACGCTGTAGCGTGTTGCCTGGTGACGAAGTTAGACGGGGAGGCTGCGGAGCTGAAAGACAAAGAGTGTGCGTTGGCTGGATGTCCAACCGCAGCGAGTCTTTTCACGGACGGCCATTTCAGGCTCAATGCCGGCAATCTTTTCCTGCAGGCAGCTCCGAAGTGTAGGATGTCCAAGCCCTGCAGCGGCACTCCCGGCGCCGGCGGCTGCCGCACGTTCCATGCATTGCGAACGTGGCTTGGCGGGCCGGGGTATTCCGTACCGGCCATTCCGTACCGGCCGGGGAATGCGCTGCCGGATTGCTGCGGGTGCAACTGCATAACTGCCGGTCTACATCCGAGCATCTCTGCCGCCACGCGCCGGTGCGCCTGCAGGAACTCTTCGTTTATTTCCTGTATCGCACCGTGACATCCGGCGTCCACCGTTCGTCTATTCCCAGGGGACCAGTCTGTTTCAGATGCCTTCGTACAAACTCGCCGTTGGCATTGTCGTGAAGATTTCATCGCGCCATGGGCAACCGCAAAGCATGCCTCCACACGTGCGGTTGCTCATCGGCTGCGATGAAATACATCGGGACGTTGGTTGACTGCTGCAGGGGCCCGGGCCGGATGTATCGCATTGCGATATGCGGCCGATGCCGCTGCGCCTCGTTGAAGCCGGCCGAGCATTGCCGCCGGATGCAGATTCCCCGCAATCGTGTCACCGAACTTCCAAGCGGCATCCTTCTCGGCAGGCGCCCGACCTGCGCGGCCATCGCGCGTGCGGATGCGCGGACGATTGAAGGAGCGGACGATTCGATCAGAGCAGCTTCAGAGCTGCATCACCGCCACCAGGCCAGCGAAGGGACCTCATCAGGGGGTGAGGTCCCTTCGCCACATCATCATCGTTTCCGGCTCATGCCTGTCGCCGCGCGGCACCGGTGCCTGCCCCGGCACCGTCGCGTTGCAGTATCGCCACCGTGAGCTCGCGAGTCACTGCAATCCAGATGGGGCAGGTCCATCCGCTGAACTGATCGCGCATCACCGATGCGAACGTCTGCATGTCCGCATATCCGTCGGCGTTCCTCGTCACGCGAAGAGCAACCTGGTCCGCAGCGGCGCTCCGTCGTGAAAGGAGCAGCAGCCATGCGCCCGGATGTTGCGCGTGCGGCACGCCGGCACTGTCCCGTTCATACCGTAGCGGGCCTGACGGTGCCGAACCGTTCAGCGATTCACGAAGGGCGCCGAGCGCATCGGCGTTCAGATGAAATACGGTGTGCGAACGCCTCCCGGCATCCTCGAGTCCCTCGATCCTCCAACCGGCCTCGAACATCTCGTTCAATGCATCGATGGATGACGGCCCATCCAGCACAATCGGCTTCCCCAGGTGAATCGAGTTCGTTTCGATGCGCATGTCCGTTTCATGATTGAGATCTCAGCTGCGTTCGCCGGGCATGGGTATTCACTGCTGCACGGCCCGTCCGAAACGCGGGCAACCCGCTACCGATTAAAGCCTCCGTACGCGCTCCGCCTTAGCGAACGGATAATACATCCGTTGCATGCGAGAGCATCGCGCCCGCAGCGCTCGCCACGTGCAACCCGGCAAACCCCCGGCGTGTTGCCATCGTCCGGGCGCCTGCCCGAGAATACCGCCGGTCTGCGATGCCTTCATCGCGCTCGTCTCCTGCGGCAGCCTCCTGCAACCGTTCCCGCCTGCAACTGAAACCGACGCGGCATACATTGTGCCTGTTGCGACAGTTCGCGTGCAGCAGGCCCCGATCCCGCCTGCCCGCCGGTTGCGGTCACTGTGTACGATATCAGGCAGGGCCTCATGAATGCTTCCCGGTTGCTCGGTTATTTCCGGCCCTGCGTGGCCGCAATGCTTTCAGCTCTGCTGCTTGCCAGTGTATGCACGGCGCAGTATGCAGGGTGGGAGAACGAAATGGAGATCAGCGCCCGCGAGGCGTTCTTCTACGGGGCGCGGGCCTATCCATACGGGCGGGTGCCACAGAACGCCCGGCAGGATGCGATCCTTCATGCACAGGAGAAGATGCGCCCGTTTCGCGGCGGGCGCGCATTCCAGTCGGCAGATATGTGGAAGCCGATCGGGCCGTACGATCTCGGCGGCCGTATCACGGCAGTGGCCGTGCATCCCGGCGACGGAAGCACGCTGTGGGCAGGCGCAGCCGATGGCGGAGTCTGGAAATCCACCGATCGCGGAGCCTCGTGGACGCCGACGATGGACTTCGAGAACGCCATTGCCGTCGGTGCGCTTGCCGTGGACCCCGGCGATCCGAATGTGGTCTATGCAGGGACCGGTGAGACGGCGATGAACGTTGATACGTACGGCGGTGCGGGGATCTTCAAGAGCACCGATGCCGGTGGAAGCTGGCATACATCGGGGCTCACGAATGTTGCCGCATTCTCCCGCATCGTCGTGCTGCCGGGGTCATCCGGCGTAGTGCTTGCCGGTGCGGTGCGGAACAACGCCGGTCTGTATCGCTCGACGGATGCCGGCCATAGTTGGGAGCGCGTTCTCGGGATGCCGGTGACCGATATCACCATCAACCCTTCCAACGCCGATCAGGTATGGGTTGGCGGGCCATCCTTCGGCGTAATGCGCTCCGCCGATGCGGGCCGTACGTTTGTACAATCGGGCACCGGCATCGCTCCCGACGGGGCGTTCATCGGCCGCGTCTCCGTGCAGATTGCTCCATCGGCGCCTTCTACACTCTATGTCCTCGCCAGCGAGTTCTCACCTCAGCAGGGAAACCTCTCGCGCATCTACAAGTCCACCAACGGCGGCCGGAACTGGACGAACGTGCTGGACACGGATCCCGATCTCCTCAACTACTACGGGCATCCGCAGGGAGAGTACGACAACGTGCTCGCGGTGAAGCCGGACGATCCGAACGTGGTGATCGCGGGTGGCGTGATCATGGTGCGTTCAACCGATGGCGGCGCGAACTGGCAATTGATCGAGACGCCGCTCCATCCCGATCATCACGCGCTGGCATTCGACCCGAAGAACCCTGCGTTGCTCTACATCGGCAACGACGGGGGCATGTATGCGAGCCCCGATGCCGGAACCACATTCAACCGCATCTCCAAGGGGCTGGCCATCACGCAGTTCTATGCGATGGCGATCGACCAGAACAAACCCGGGCTTGTCTACGGCGGTACGCAGGACAACGGTACCGTCACCAATGCGGCCGCCGACTACTGGGAACATGGTCCCGGTGTCATCCTGGGGGGCGACGGCTTTCATGTGATCGTGGACCCGGCATCGCCGGCAATCGTCTACGGCGAACAGCCGTACGGCCAGATGTTCCGCACCGATGTTGCCGCCGGCACGCGGCAGCAGTTCACAACCGGCATCGATCTCACCGATCCATCGGACCCGGCCGCCTGGTCCGCTCCGATGCTTCTGGACCCGGGCGATCCAACGCGATTCTACTGCGGCCGCACGCACGTCTACACCCGCACCGCCGCATCGTCGTGGGAACCGATCTCGCCACCGTTCAGAACGCCGGTCTCGGCGATCGCCGTCTCGCCCGTGGATCGCGGTGTGATCTATGCGGGCTCGGGCCTGGCCGCCGGTACGACGGTCTACCTCAGCGACGGTATTCCGCTCGGGGAAGTGAAGGTCACGCTGGATACCGGGCGCACGTGGGTGGATCGCACCGTCGGGAGCGGCCTGCCGGATCGGGTGATCACGCAGATCGTTGCCTCGCCGTCGGAGCGTTGCACCGCCTACGCGACGTTCTCCGGCTTCTACTCCGGGCATGTCTTCAGGACAACGGACTGCGGCTCGTCCTGGAGCGACATCAGCGCGGGGCTTCCGGACATCCCCGCAAACGCACTGGCCATCGATCCGGTCAACGAGCGCACGCTCTACGTGGGGACCGATATCGGTGTCTTCGTTTCCACGGACGACGGGGCCAACTGGTACACGTTCGGCACGGGGCTGCCGAAGGCTGCCGTGGCGGACATGGCGGTCTACAAGGCCGGCGGCATGCTGCGGGTTGCCACCCACGGGCGTTCGATGTGGGAGATACCGTTGGCCGGTGCGGCCGCCAGCCCTTCGGTCACCGTTCCTGCGGGCCGCGAGATCTGGATGGGGCGGACCGTTCACGATATCCGATGGAACGGCCTTACCGGCCCGTTGACTCTCGAGTACTCGCTGGATGGCGGCACGGCCTGGCAAGAGATTGCCGCCGGCATCAGCGGCAGTCTCTATCGCTGGAGGGTTCCCGATACGGTTCGGAGCAGCGTCGTGACGGTACGCGTGCGCGAGTCCGCCGGGCAATCGGACAGCGCCCGCAGCGCACTCTTCACGCTGATGCCGTATGCCCCGGGGACATTCATCAGCGGTTCGCTCCAGGCCCGTCCGTGCTGGGGGCTTGCGTTCGACGGCGAACATCTCTGGGCCACGCTCGAGAACAGCGATACGCTCCTCCAACTGGATCGGCACACGCTCGCCGTGCTGGCCCAGGTGAAGGTGGGCTCGGACACCGCGCGCAGACGCTTCACGGATATCACGTACGCTCCGGGGCGCAGAACATTCTTCCTGCACGATATCACGGATGCCCGGCAGGATGGTTCGGGCGATGCATGGTTGGAGGAGGTGACGCCCGGCGGCCAGGTACTGAATCGATGGCGCTCCCCCTGCGCCTATCCCACCGGCCTTGCCTGGCTTGCCGATTCGGGCCGCGCGGGACATCTGCTTGCGTCGGATCTGTTTGGCGATCAGAGCTTTTTCGTGATCGATCCGGAGAGCGGTTCGGTTGAACGAACGATACCGCGCGCCGTTCAGGTTCAGTTCGGGCCTGCCGGCATCACACCCACTGCCGATGGCTCAGGCTTCTGGCAGGTGATCGACGACTTCGATATCGCAACGGGGCCGAACGGCTCCCGGCTCGTCAACTTCGCGCTTGGCGATCAGGCCATGCGCTGCGAGTTTCCGCTGCAGATAACGCCTGACTCCGCAATCGCCGGCGGGTATACGCAGTGGGGCCACATCTTCGGGCGCGGAGTGGAACGCGATCCGGAGGATGGGAACCTCTGGGTGACGAATCTGGACGGCGCGATCTGCAAGTTCACGGCATGCGAGGCCGTTCCGTCCGCAGTGGACGATCTATCGCATCGCGATATGCCTCGCGCTTCCCTCGAACCGGTGATACCGAACCCCGCGCGCGGGGAGGTGCGGATTCGTTTCACCATCGGATCTGCCGCGCTGGTGGATGTTCAGCTCTTCGATGCCGCAGGGCGCGTTGCCGCCACGCTGAGCCGCGGCGAGGTGGATGCCGGCATGCATGAGCTCCCGTTCGATACGTCCGATCTCCCGGCGGGAATCTATCGCTGCCGCCTGCGGGTGAACGGCGCCGCGGTTGCGACCGCCACGCTGGTTCACGTGCGATAGTTTGCGGCGGATGGCTCGCCGCGGTGCGCGTACGGTTCGGCCGTGATCCGAACCGCGCTCCGTGCGGGGACGCCTGCCGATGCACGGACGGCGCTCCGGTGCCGACACGGCAGCATCCGTCAATGCGGGATGCATGCGGCCATCACCATCTCCGCGGTGATGGCGCATCGCGCAGGCCGCTGCGCCAATAGCGAGGGCATCCCGCCGAACGACGGGATGCCCTCCGCATGATGACATCATGCGTTGCCCGGTGATATCAGAGGCAGTCGGTGACGGCGCATGGCGCAGGCACCACGTCGAGATGGCCGCAGATCGTTGCGTCGGGGCCCGGGCGGCACACCTGCCCGCAGCATCCGCGTGCGAAGCCCAGCGTGCGGCTGCAGGCTCCCGGAGGCGGCATCGGTCCCGGCCCCGGCAGCACGAAGAAGCCTCCGTTGCAGAGCTGGATGGTGTTGCTCGCCCAGTCCGCGCACGGCAGCGAGATACTTTCCCCCGGCGCAAGTGGAGTGCAGACGATCGGGCCGCTTGGCGAGAGCTGGTGGCATACGGTTACGCTGCATGCCAGCGCCGGGCTGATTGTGAGCGTGTAGGTCGGGCACGGGCACTGAGCGTGGCCGGTGGTGAGGGCGGTGATCAGCATGCAAACTGTGAAGGCGGCCAGAACTGCGCCGCGACATCGTTGTGCGATCGACTTCATGATCGTTCTCCCGAATGAGTTGATGGGTGTCAGGAACGAACGTCTGCAGGCGGTTCATGGAGGATCGTGTGCGCCGGATGCAGCGTCCTCGGAGCGGGCATCCACAACTTGCCGATCGCGAGATTGGAGAAGTAGTACATCATGATGTACCCGTCAACGTGCCGAACTGCCGGCTCATGACGATGAAATCCCGGCGCGGCCGGAATCATCCCCGCGTTACCATTTCCACGGCTGATGTATCTGTACCTGACGGAGCCCGGCGCATCATCTGTCCGGCAGGCTGTGACATCCGGCGCGAGCGGCTCAACGTACCCATGTAGCGTCCAATGAAGCATTACCCGAGTCCGCTCAGCATCGCCGGTATCGGTTGTACCCTCTCTGTCTGGTGCCTGCTGCTGGCCGGCCTGCACCTGCGCCTTCACGCACAGCCGACCGATCCGGTTCCCTCCGGCATCTACTGCAGCTGCGGGCCAACCAACGCCACGGGACCGGGATCGGTGGATCCGGCCATCGCAGCGAAGCCATTCGTTCGCGGAATCCTGGTGCGGATCGGATGGAATCTGGTTGAACCTTCGGACGGAACCTACAACTGGGCGCAACTGGACACGCAGATCGCACGAGCCCGTTCCTATGGCAAGAAGGTGGCGCTCTCCGTGGTCAACGGCCCCTCGGCTCCCGCATGGCTGTATGCGGCCGGTGTTCAACGCGCGGTTATCGGCGCACCGTTCAACGACACCATTCCCTATCCGTGGGATCCAATCTACCTTGCCAGGTGGAGCGATCTGATTGCGCACCTCGGGGCTCGGTACGATGGTGATACAACCGTTACCCTGGTTCACATGACCAATGCCACGGCGAACGGCTTCGAGTTCTTTCTCAATCCAACCGCAGCCTTCAACTGGAGCGCGGCAGGATATTCGGACATGAAGGTGATCGATTCATGGAAACAGGTGATCGATGCATTCAATGCCGCATTTCCGAATCACTATCTGGACAACGACTTCCATCCGATCTTCCTCACGGCCAACTCCAGCACCGTTCCGGGTGATTCCGTGTACGCATATGCACGTCGCGCCGTCGGCGGCCGATATGGCGCGTTTTCCTCCTGGTGGTCGCAGAAGAATACATCTGCATATCCCATGCAGTATGCCGATCTGGTTGGTTCGGCGCACAACACGTTTGCCACCGTGCAGTTCGCGTACAATGGCACCAACGATTCGGCAGCCTTCGGCGCGGGGGGAATGCCGGGAGCGTTGCAGCTGGCGATCCAGGATGGGATCTGCTACTGGGAGCTCTGGAACCAGGACATCCTGAACCCGAAGTTCGATTCACTTCTCGCCAATGCCACGTGTGCAACCACAAGTGGCGTGGAACCTCCGTCGTTCGGCCTGTTCCGCCCGGTACTCTATCCCAACCCCTCCTCCGGCAGTCTCTTCATTCAATGGGACGCCGCGCCTGGAGAACCGGTGGATGTGAGCATCATGGACCTGCTTGGCCGCGTTGTCCTGCGCACCACGGCCGATCGCGGCGCCACGGAGGCTCACATCGATGTCACCGGGCTGGCCGGCGGAGCCTACCTGGTTCGCGTTGCCGCGTCGGGGGGGAGTGCGGTGGCGAACAGCCCACTCATCATTCAGACTCGCTGATTTCTCTCGCTTCAGGACGCAACTCCTTGTTGCAACTATCTTCGGCGGGCGTTATGTTCGTCCCGCGATCAACCGGCACCCCATTGTCGCACGGTGCATTCCGGGCACCACTGTTTCACCCGGCACTCGCATGCGAGTCCCAACCACTCAATCCAGACCTGGATTCTGAATCGTTCATTGGATGATGGAGGTGCTTCCCACGGTTCCCTCGTTCTCTCCGACAAATCGGCGGAGTCCCCCCGGTACATGCTTCCCCCCCATTTGTTCTCCAAACACCCATGGAGGTATCAATGGCCCGTACCCTACCATTTGCCTTACTGCTCGTTGTCGTATTACTGCCAAACATCACGTCCGCTCAATCCACGCTCGACTCATCGGTTCTGATGTCCGGTGAAATGCGAAAGTTCGAGGGGACGCGAAAAATGGTAGCTCTCCTGAAGGAGAACGCCATCAAGTACAACGATGGGCACAACGCCCTCGCGAACACCGCTCGCGTCAAATTCTTTGAAGACCTCGTGCAGCATGCTCCTGAAAACAAGAGACTGCTCTATCAGGAGATGCTGTTTGCCGGCATGACCGAACGAGCGATCGAGGGAATCAAGAACATGCTTGCCAATCCAAGGCTCAATCCCGGCGAGAAGCCCAAGCTGATGGATCTTCTCGGCATCGCCTATCTGCGACTCGGGGAGCAGGAAAACTGTGTGGCCAATCATACGGCGCAATCGTGCCTCATGCCGATCGAGGCCGGAGGATACCACACAATCCAGCGCGGATCGCGGAGCGCAATCGACGTCTACAAGGCGATTCTCGCGGAACATCCGGACGATATCAAATCCCGCTGGCTGCTGAACATTGCCTACATGACGCTGGGTGAGTATCCGGAAAAAGTCCCGCCGCAGTACGTAATTCCGGAAAAGGTATTCAAATCGGATTACCCGCTTCCGCGTTTCCACGACATCGCTCCGGACGTCGGTCTCGACGTGATGAACCTTGCGGGCGGATGCTGCATGGAGGATTTCGACAACGATGGCGACCTTGATCTGTTGGTCTCCTCGTGGGGAGTCAACGATCAGATTCAATATTTCCGCAACAATGGCGACGGCACATTTACCGAGCAGACGAAGGAAGCCGGGCTGGAGGGAATTACCGGCGGCATCAACATGTTCCATGCGGATTACAACAACGATGGGTTTGCAGACGTATTCGTTGCCCGCGGTGCGTGGATGGGAACATATGGAAACCAGCCGAGCTCGCTCTTGAAGAACAACGGCGACGGCACGTTCACAGACGTGACGATCGAGTCCGGCCTGCTGGGATTTCGCCCGACCGAGGCGGTTGCATGGGGTGACTTCGACAACGACGGCTGGCTGGATATCTTCATCGGTTGCGAGACCACCGGCCTCCAGGGGCATCCATGCGAGCTGTACCGCAATAATCACGACGGCACATTTACCAACGTTGCGCACGAAGCCGGTGTCGATTTTCAATCGATCGTGAAGTCCGTGCACTGGGGTGATTACAACAACGACGGCCTCATCGATCTCTACGTCTCGAATCTCGCCGGACCCAACAAGCTGTTCCGAAACAATGGAAACAGGAACGGCGCGTGGACCTTTACCGACGTCGCGGCCCAGGCCGGTGTACAGGAGCCGGAGTTCAGCTTCCCGGCATTTTTCTTCGACTACGACAACGATGGCTGGCTGGATATTTTCGTCTCCGATTTCGGCGGCCGCCCGAGCGGCGTCTTCAATGGTCTGCCGGTTCTCATGAGCGTCGTAGGCCCTGTTGCCAACGATTATCTGGGTAACCCGCACATGGTGACGGTGCCGAAACTGTACCACAATAATCACGACGGTACCTTCACCGACGTGGCGAAGGAAATGCATCTGGACAGGACGATGTTCGGGATGGGATGCAATTTTGGTGATATTGACAACGACGGATTTCCGGACATCTATGTCGGCACCGGACATCCCGACCTGGATGCGCTGATTCCGAACCGTATGTTCCGAAATGCCGAGGGGAAGGTATTCCAGGACGTGACCACCGCCGGCGGATTCGGACACCTGCAGAAGGGGCATGCGATTGCATTCGGTGATATCGACAACGATGGCGATCAGGACATATTCGCCGTGATGGGAGGCGCGTTCGAGGGGGATGTGGCGCGCCGATGCCTGTTTCAGAATCCCGGAAACAGCAACCACTGGATCACGATACTGTTGGAAGGGACGAAGGCCAACCGCTGCGCAATCGGCGCACGCATCAAGGTAACCGTGCAGCAGGCAGCAGGAAAGGACCGCGACATCTACGTGATGGCCGGCACCGGCGGCACGTTCGGCTCGTCATCGCTGCAGCAGGAAATCGGCCTGGGGGATGCACGGCAGATCAGATCCATCTCGATCGACTGGCCCGGCTCGCATACGAGGCAGACCCTGAAGAATGTGCAGATGGATCGCGCGATCAAGGTGGTGGAAGGAAACGACAGGGTGATAGCGCTCAATCGCAAGCCGATTCCGATGCCGGCCGCCGGGGCGCCCGCAACGCATCACCATATGCACAATATGCCGATGAAGGGAATGGAAGGGATGGATATGGATGACCCGCACGACATGCATGGTCACTGAGCGGTTGCTCCGCACACAGACGGGCGCTGTGCATGCGGTGCCTGGAACATCTCTCCGGAGAGGCCGGCAATGCGGGCATATGGACTACCGGTCCATGTGCCCGCATGCATTATTGGAGGATCGGGAGCGAAGCGCGAGCGGCACGGATCGTTCCGTTCGGGTATGCGAGTGTCACCCGCGAGGTTCGCACAATGGAGTGCATGAAGTGCAGCAATTGTTTCTCCGCACCATGACGGGCGATGTCGTTGATGTGCAGGCGCCGCACGTACGTCGGGTGCTGCGGCTACTTCACGTCGTAGCTGAGCTTCGACCTCTCCGCGCCGGCGGAATCGAAAATGCGCGCGGTATCGGCCTTGGTGTTGTTCCAGATCCACACGTTCAGATGCAGGGGCAGCACCTCTCCCTGCGGGCTCGCGGGGCCGTTGCGGGTGTACACCGTAAGCTTGCTGTGAATGCTGTCCGGCAATGCGAAAACTTGTTTGTCATCCGCGTCCAGCGTCCATCCGGCGGTGCGCTGCGGGCGGTCCGTCTGGATCACCACCCACTCGTCCGTATCGCCTGTGATGGTACCGTTCTTGACCTGATCGTAGTAGATCTTGGTGATCTGTACGCCCCCGCGTGTGCTGTCGTAGTTCTGCTTTGCCACCGGGAGCAGGTCCGTCGAATCGGTCGGGACGTGCGTGGTATCCTGTGGCGACGCGGAGGGATTGGTTGCGCTGGATGAACAGGCCGCAAGCAGTGCGGCGCACAGAATCGGAAGGAAATACGTGTGCTTCATGAAGTTGCTCGAATTGAGATACAGCCGCGAATGAAAGGGATGATGGTGCGGCGATGGCTGGCGGCCCAAAGATAGCGCGGCCGTTCCGGACGGGCAACCGGCTCCGCCGCGCTGCGGTGCAGCCTCCACGCTCACTGACGTGAGTTCATATAGTTCATATCGAAGAGGATCTGCATGTCCGTGACTATTCGTGCAATCACGCGGCGGAGCACGTGCGTAGGGATGCGGGAGGCAGCCGGATGCTGTATGGGATCAGCCGATATTTCCGTATGGTTGCGCACGATATTCATCTGTGCACAGCCGTGACATTCACTCCTGGCGTGATCAACTTGTTTCTGGAGACATTCGCTCTTGCCACGTTCATGTACGGGCTTCTTGTCCTGATACATGAGTGCGGGCACGCATTGGTGGTACTGGCGCTGACAGCGAACAGGCCATCGGTTTATATCGGCACCCGCCGCGATACCTCGCGATGGTTGAAGATGCGGTTTGGGCGGCTTTCGATATCCATCAATGCCAACCCGTTGCAATGGTGGCGCGGCGGCTCCTGCCACCCGGGCGGTTTGATGCCGTTGCGCACCACGGTGCTCTACTCGCTTGGCGGCCTGATCGCGCAGTCGCTGGTGGCCGCGGCCGTGGTGATGTACGGGCTGACGCTCCGCCCGCACAGCTTTCAGTATGAAGCCGCGGAGCTGTTCGTTCTGGCGGCCGCGGTGAGCCTGGTCTCGAACAGCATCCCGAGAACATTACGAGGAGGCGGGGCCGATCCCATGGTGCGCGGCACCGACGGCGCCAAGCTTGTCTGGCTCTGGCAAATGCGCCGCGCCTATCCTGCCTATGTGAGCGCCGTGGAACTCTGTTCGTCCCAGCGCTTCGCCGAGGCCGCGGCGCTTCTCGATCCGGTCATCCCGCAGGGTGTCGTCAATCCCGGTTTCTGCCGAGCAGCAATCGTCGCAAATATGGAAAGCGCAAACTATGCTCGCGCCGATGAAGTGCAGCAGGCATTCGAGGAGCGGCATCGGCTTACCATGGACGATCAGTTCAATGCCGGTGTGATTGCGGTGCGGATGGGGAGAATCGAGGAAGCCATCGAGCGATTCGGCGCGGCGAGTGAATCGAAGGAGTTGAACGAAGCCGCTCGCATCAATCGGGCCGATGCGCTTACCTACGTGAAGCGGTATGACGAGGCTCTGCGTGAGTTCGATTCCATCGTACAGGAACATCCGGAACTCGTCGTAGCACGCGCCTATCGTGCGTTGGCATATCTGCGCTCCGGTGCGTTGGAGGAGGGGCGGCGGGAGATCGATGCCGCGTTGCATCTGAACCCGAACGATTCCGCTGCCATCTATTGCCTGGGCCTGTACAACGAGTCCTGCGGGAACTATGCGGCGGCTCTGGAACACTATCGCGACGCACAGGCGAAAGGAGGAAACTACTTTCCGTTCGAAGAAGATCTTCGGCGTGTAGAACGGCTCCTCGCCAACGCGTCGTCCGGTGAAACGGATGCCCCGGCCCCGGGCGTGCAGGGTGCGTTGTAGAGATGGGCAGGTGAGCATCGATCACCGCCGGTGAACCACGGGCCCTGCATCAGCCGCCGTCACGCTCGGCAAGCTCCGCCCAGCGTTCCATGGCCGCATCCAGGCGCTCGTTGGCTGCGCTCAGTTGCGCCGCAAGTTCCTGCGCGGCCAGGTAGTCCGCGCCGATATCCGCCAGCTTCGCCTCGATCTCCGCCTTCGCCTCCTCGATCTTCGCGATCTCCGTCTCGAGCTGGTTCAACTCCTTCCGTTCCTTGTAGGAGAGCTTCGCCGGTTGCCCGGCGCCATCGCTTTCTGCCGGTGTGGCTGCCATCAAAGCCTGCTTCTGGACCGGCTGCGGCGCGGCTTCCGCTGCCTCGCGTGCGCGGATCTCCAGAAACGCGCTGTAGTTGCCGGGGTATTCCCGGATCCTTCCGTTACCCTCGAAGCGGAACAGGTGCTCCACCGTGCGATCGAGAAAATATCGGTCGTGGCTCACAACGATCACCGTGCCGGGAAAGGAATCCAGGTAATCCTCCAGCGCCATCAGCGTATCGATATCCAGATCGTTCGTCGGCTCGTCCAGCAGCAGCACGTTCGGTGCCGCCATCAGGATGCGGAGCAGATACAGCCGCCGCCGTTCGCCGCCGGAGAGGCGTGCAATCCTGGCATACTGCATGTCCGGCGGGAACAGAAATCGCTCCAGCATCTGGCTTGCGGTGATCACGGATCCGTCTGCGGTGCGCACGTTCTCCGCAACCTCGCGAATGTAGTCGATCACGCGAAGCTCGTCCGCCAGCGCGCTGGACTCCTGATCGTAGTAACCGATTGCCACCGTAAGCCCGGTCTCCACGGTGCCGGTATCCGGCTTCACACCGCCGGTGATCATCTCCAGCAGCGTCGTCTTGCCCGCACCGTTCGGACCGATGATGCCGAGGCGCTCGCGCGGCTGAACCGTGTACGTAAAGTTCTCCAGCAGCACCGTTTCATCGAACGCCTTGGAGACGTTGCGCAGCTCCAGCACCTTGCTCCCCAGCCGCCGCGAGCCCAGTGCCACATCCATCTGGTCCTTCGCCTTCTCGCGCGGTGCCGTCATCAGTTCCTCCGCGCGTTCGATGCGGGCCTTCTGCTTGGTGGTTCGCGCCTTCGCGCCGCGCCGGAGCCATGCAAGTTCCTGGCGGATCAGCATGTCGCGCTTGTGCTGCTCCACGGCCTTCTGCGTTTCCATCTCCTCCTTTCGTTCGAGATAGTAGGAGTAGTTGCCGGCATACGTC
Organism: Bacteroidota bacterium; assembly: GCA_018266795.1. Classification (GTDB taxonomy): domain Bacteria; phylum Bacteroidota; class Ignavibacteria; order OLB7; family OLB7; genus JAFDZV01. The sequence continues at coordinate 30,563 of JAFDZV010000043.1, forward strand.
TGCACGGCGCCTCGATCCAGTTCCACGATGTGATCGGTGACGCGGTCCAGGAAGTACCGGTCGTGCGTCACCAGCAGCAGCGCGCCGGAATAGCGGGAGAGATAATCCTCCAGCCACTCGATCGTTTCGGCGTCCAGATGGTTTGTCGGCTCGTCCAGAATCAGAAGATCCGGCCGCTCGATCAGCGCGTGCGCCAGAGCCACGCGCTTACGCTGCCCGCCGGAGAGCTGCCCCATCGGCGCGTCGGTCTCGGTGATCCCGAGCTTCGCCAGAACAACGGTTGCGTTCGTCTCCAGCTCCCATGCGCCCGTGGACTCCAGGCGTGCAGCCAGTTCCGCGACGCGGCGCATCAGCTCATCGGCGCGCGGCGTTCCCTCCGCGTCTGCGAGCTCGTGGCATGCGTGCTCGTAGTCGGAGAGCAGCCGCATCGATTCATTGCTTGCGGTGAAGATCGCATCAAGCACGGTCTGGTTCTCATCGAACGGCGGGTTCTGCGGCAGGTAGCCCACAACGGGATTGCCGGCAAGCATCACACGGCCCGTGTCCGGTGTTTCCGCTCCGGCGATGATCCGAAGCAGCGTCGTTTTGCCCGAACCGTTGGCGCCGATCAGACCAACGCGCTCGCCCTGCTGAACTCCGAACGTGAGGCCGGTGAAGAGCGGCTTGATGCCGAAGTTCTTGCCGAGATTTTCTATGGAGAGAATGGTCATGATCCGAATTCGCTGAATGCCGTGCCCGGCACGATATGTCCGGGCCGGGCACGCGAAAGCCGGTCGGGCACAGGCCCGCCGGCCGCCGAAGAAGGGAAGAATATACGGCGGCGGTGCAAACGATTGCGTGCGGAACGGCCTCACCGCAGTAGGGAGGCGGAGGAAGGACGGGAATCCGTTCCTCCGCTCTCTGCTGCGCTGCATCGATGGTGCTCAGCGTTCTCCGTCAACGATCAGCTTCCATACCCCGGCCGCTGCTCCGCTGCGCATGCGCACCAGGTAGGCGCCGGCGGGGAGGGGATCGGTCATCACCACGCTCCGCTCGCCGGGGCCTGCATGCAGCGAACGGACGATGTTCCCCAACATATCGACAACCTCCACCATCATCTCCGCATCGATCGAGCCGCCGCGGCCAACCGAGAATGTCCCGTTGCCGGGGCCGGTTGCGAGCACCGCCCCGGACGTGCTCACACTCTCCTGGTTCACGCCGGATGTGCTGCACATCGCGCCGATCGCGTCGCGCGTGTAGAGGCCCAGCGGCGAGAGAGTCTGTGCGAACAGATTGTGGTACGCCGCCTCGCTCCCAACGGCCAGCGTCTGCGCAGGCGTCAGGTTCGCAAACGTCGCGGAGTCGTAATGCACCTGCCCGAACATGTAGGTGGACCAGAAGAGCGATACCATATCCATCCGTGCTCCCTGCGCGAGCTTTACCATCACCTTCACGAAGAGCGAGTCCACATCCTGCCAGTAGTCGAACACGTCGCGCGCGAACACCTTCTGTGCCGTCGCCACCGGATTCGTTCCGGCGAGCAACTCCGCGTTGGAGAGCTTGTAACACCATGCCTCGCCGATTACGATCCGTTTGCCGCTCTGCTGTGCGATGGAATCGATCACGAACGCGGCATCATCCACCTCGTTCAGATTCACGGGGTACACGTGGTAGTCGAGATAGTCCACGCTCGTCGTTGCAGCGTCGCGGAAATACCGAAGGTTGTCCCAGGAGCCGGCTCCCGCCCCGATCAGTACGCCGTTGCGGCGCAGATTCTCCGTGAAATACCGTACATAGCTCAGCACGCTGTCCGGGCTGAAATTCACCAGGTGCGACATATTCGTCTCCTGGGTTACCGGCTCGTTCTCAACCGTCAGATAGTCCGGCCGAAGCGAGTCCGCGATCACCTGCAGCATCTGAAGCTTCTCGCGCCTGTAGCGATCGCTGGTAAGCGTATCGTTGGTTGCGGCGTTCCCATCCGGATTGAAATAATACTGTTGCACATCGCGCGCCAGGTACTTCTCGCCGAACGTCGTATCCACGAACGTCGCTTCGCATCCCTCGATGATCTTCATGCCGCGCCTGCGCGCAAGCGCATACACACGCTTGTAGAAGTCCAGATAGCTGGCGCTGTTCGGGAAGGAGGGAACCAGCACCGGATACTGAATCGTGATATCCACGGCCGCGTAGCCGAGCTTCGCATAGGCCATGATCATCGTGTCGATCTTCGCGAGCAATACGTTCTGATAGGCCGCGTTCGGCAGGCCAGGGGGCGTCTGGCTGAAGAGCTGGTAGCCGCGGTTGCTGTTCGCAAGAAGAAGATTACCGGCGAACGCGCTGCAGTGCGGCTTCCCGTCCCATCGTGCCTGGGCGGCGGCGTAGATGTCGTTCAGTCTGGCAGTCAATTCGGCCTTGGCCGTCACCCATTCCGCGGGCACCTGGGCATGGAGGGGTGTTCCCGCGCCGGCAAGTGCGGCGATCGTGGCGGCAAGCAGTGCGAATCGTCTCTTCATGGTTCCCGGTCCGGTTGTAAATGCATTGGCTGCCCGCATCTGTGCAAGCCTGTACTGCGGGCGAACATGTCGCACCCGCACGATGGAGCAGGCGCGGGCACTATCAGAGGCACTGCCGCCGCCGCGGTTCCCTCGTAATGATTCGTTGATATCGTCGGGGCATGCGCCATTGCCAAATGCTCCAACGGCATTCGGCTTGTACGGCCGGCGCGGGGCAGACCTTTCCCCGCGTGATCCGTGAGGTGATGACTTGCGTGATGTGCATCTCCGCGGTTACGTTCCCCAACGCATGTTGCACAGAGTACAATGGCGTCGGGCGCATGCGGCTATTACCAACCTCCATTCGCAATTCACAATGGTACAGGAACGTTCGCGTAGAAGCCGGCCGGCACGCCGGGCCTCGGGAGAAGTTATCGCCGCACATCAAGAAGAGAATGCTGCGGAGAGCCTTCACCGTGAAAAAATGTTGGGGGCGGGGGAATGCTTCCTGCTGACCCATTCCGACCCCGCTGCCGGCCTCGGTAGGGCGCTCGAGTTTGTGGCGTGGGGTGAGGAGCACGACGATCCGGGTGTGCTGGCGTTTGCGTTGCTGCAGGCGAACGATGCCTGCCAGTATTTCGATCGCGCTGCGGAGGCGCTTGAATATCGTCGCCGCGCGGAGGAGCTTCTGGTGCGGATTCCGGATGCCGCGGACCGGATGCTCGTTCTGCATAGTCTCGGGATATATTATGTCCGGCAGGACGATCTCTCGAGCGCATTTGTGCGCCTGTACGAATGCGAGGAGATTGCGCGTGCCCTGAACGACAACAGGCGCCTGGCTGGCGTGTTTGTTACGCTGGCAACTGCGTTCGAGAAGGCGGGGGCATACGATGAGGCGTTGGAGTTCTGCATGCAGGGGCTGGAACTGTTCAGGGCAATAGGCGACAACGTGAAGGTTGCACACGCGATGATAAACACCGGCACGATGTTCGGGAAGCTCCTGGATTATTCGAAGGCTCTGGAATATTATCAGATGGCAATCGAGCACTGCCGTGCTGTCGGATACCACGAGGGTGTTCTCGTTGCCGGTATGAATGTCGGCATCAGCCTGAACGAGCTGAAGCGCCCGGCCGAGGCGCTGCCGTACCTGCAGGAGTTGCTGGAGAAGGCGCGCAGGCACGGCCACCGCACCATGATTGCCGAAGCGCTTGGCGCGATCGGCTGCTCGCAGATTCAATGTGGACAGTATTCCGAATCCCTCCTGAGCTTCCAGGAGGCGATCGACGTTGCGCTGAAGTCCGGCGATCGCATCCAGTATGCCTATCTGCTGGGGAAGACCGGTGAGGTGATGCAGATCGAGGGGCGGCTGGAGGAGGCCCTTGCGGCATTTCAGGAAGCGCTGGATATCTGCCTGCAGTACGAACCGCCGGCAGAGGAACTCAACGCGCGGGAGAACCTGGCGAAGCTCTACGAGCGGATGGGTGACTACAGAAAGTGCGCCGAGGAGCAGAAGCGGATACTGGAGCTTCATCGGAAACTCACCGGGGAAGTACGGCAGCGCTCGGCAGCGGCAATCGAACACCGGTATGCCATCCGCGCGGCGCGCCAGCAGCAGGAGATCATGGCACTCAGGGCGGAGAAGGCGGAGGCGGAGTTGAGCCGCAGAATGCAGGAGTTGAACGCCTCCGCGCTCCAGATCATGCAGCGCAACGAGGCATTCAAGGCAATGCAGAAGCTCGTGGAGCCATATATCCGGAACGGACGCGGGCAGGTAAAGGAACTGGCGGTTCGCGTACGTGACAACATTACCACTGCCGTGGACTCGCACGAGAAGTGGCGGCTGTTCGAACAGCAGTTCGAGGAGGTGCATCACGACTTCATGCGCGTGCTGCGCGAACGCTGCATGGAGCTTACGCCAACGGAGCTGAAGATCTGCGTGCTTATCCGCCTGGATCTCTCCACGAAGCAGATCGCCGACGCGCTGTTCACTTCTGCGCTCACCGTGAAGACGCACCGGACCAACATCCGCCGCAAGCTGCAGCTTGGCGGGGAGGAGAATCTTTCGTCGTTCCTCCTGGCGATTTAACCCTCCAGGCACAGCCGCCGGGCCTGGCATTTTTCTCATACTCATGTGGTGTTCAACTCCAATTGCGCGGCGCTGCGTTTGGCGCATTCCCGCTCTTCTCACTGCGGTGTCATGTGCCGTTGCGTCACTACTTGCGCGGCGCTGCGTTTGGCGCATTCCCGCTCTTCTCACTGCGGTGTCATGTGCCGTTGCGTCACTACGTGCCCAAGAAGCGGATTGCATTACCGTGCACGTGGAGCCACGGCGCCTGGTCTATTCGGTTGACGATACGGTAGCGATCACTGCAACCAACAGATGGATCGATACGGTCTACGTTACGCCGGCGCTTGCACGTTGGCACGCCGGGCGGTGGTGCGATGCCGTGGACGATCTAACAGCGTTCTGGAGCGATCCGGGAGATATGTCGTACTGCGATGAGTGCGCCTCGCTGAACCCGATTGCGCCGTGCGGTTCGTGGACAATACATGTGAGCCTGATGGATATCGCAGCCAGTTTCCGCGAGCATACGCCGTTTCTCCTCGTGATGAACGTCTTCAGCCGCAATCCGGAGCAATGGCGAGAAAACGAAGGCCCATGGTACGATCTGCCGTTCTGCATTGCTACGGCGGAGAGGTCCCTGCCTCGGCCTCCGGGTCCGGTGCGGGATACGGTGTTTGCAGTGTGCGATCCAGAGGCGCATGCGCCGTTGATCCCGGACAGCGTTTTCCAGCACCACCCCTATCGCCTGGTAATTCCGGACCGGTGTGATTCCGCGGCACGCCAGCATGTGATTTCATGGGGAGCGTGGAGTGCAGACGAGGGATTGCTGGAACTCGTAGTCGCACCGCGGCAGCTCTGGCTGCGCTCTGCTCATGACAATCCAACCGCGGATTCTCTCTACTGGACTGCCGCAATCACGCTGCAACAGCACGATGGTATTCTTGCGAGTCTGCGTGAGCACCGGAGCCGGTTCATGGAGATCGCTTCCGACGCCGACAGTTCGATCGTATATCACGCCTGGAGAGAGGCGATCCCCGAAATCGTTCCCGCCTCGGACCCCAGTCCGACCAGACGCCGAAGGGAGGAGGCGGATATTCGCAGGAAGCGACATCTGAACGTGGTGCGACTGTTGAAACTCTTCAACGGTTCGCTTCACGCAGCGAACCGTATCCAGTATCCCTTGGAAGCCGTCTTCAACCTTAGGCCGGTCCGCATCATTTCCGCGGGCAACTATTCGGAACATGGATATTAGTATTGCCGCCCTCGTCCCGACTTTCATCGAATGCCTCTCGTGATTGCCCGGTATGCAATGTGCCGGCGATGTCACGTTGCCAGCAAACCATTGCAGGACAAGGGTTTGCCGTCTCCTACTCCATAAATACAACCCCCCTCTGCCTTGTGCCCGCCTGAAGGGAACGCTATGTTTGTTTCGTGCAATTGAGAACACTACCCCGTTGCACATCCCCGGCGCACCAATATCTATCTCGACGTTCGGCTGCCGGCCGATGCGGCCGGTTCTGCGTGTCCATCCTGACGCACGAACCGGCATGGATGGCGCATGCCCTGCAGGAACCCCGTTGCCGTTCGAGGTAGCCACACCTACATCACTGAAAACGACAGCGAGAACAATATGACGCTCCGAATTTCACTCCTCCAACTGCGACGCTCGGTGGCGCTTCATGCGCCCTGGGTGTTGGCAATAACACTGCTTGCTGCAGCTACGATGCGCTCGCAGACCTATCAGATTTCATTCGGCCAGCAGGCCGAGGCCGCGAGGTATCACCCCATTGAACGGACTGCCGACGGCGGCACAATCATCGTGGGAACAACGCAGGTCCCTGGTGGCCAGAAGGATGTTTATCTCCGGAAAGTCGGGCCTACTGGGCTGTTCCAGTGGGACTGTAAGCTTGGCGATCCCGATCGGGATGAGGAAGGATACGATGTACTGGAGGATCGCGACACCAACGGGCTCACACAGGCATATCTGGTAACCGGTATTTCCGTCCGTTTCACGGGGATGGTCGCAGATACCGACGTGTACGTAGCCAAGGTCCGATTGAACGGCTCTCTGATCTGGCAGAAATGGTACGGCAATATGACCAACAGATATACCGAGATCGGCAATGCGATTACCAAAATCGTGGATGGCTACGCAGTCGGCGGAATCTGGCGTGATCCGGCCACGCGGAACTCGAACGATGTATTGTTCATGACCATCGATACGAGCGGCGCGCTCACGCTCTCCGAGAGAATCGGCCAGCGGAATATCGATGACGGCGCCTTCGGCATCACCTACACCGGCAACGAGATCGGCCTCGCCGGCTATACGATGAACACTGGAAAGACGGACGGCCTGGTGCTTCGCGTGGATCCCTCCACCGGCACGATTCTGGGCACTCCGCACCGCTATGGCAATCTCGGCAACGACGACACGCTCTACTCCATTGAGCAGGCTCGCGCAATTTATTTCATCTGTGCCGGTACAACGGGATACAAGCCGGATCACATGGATATGCTCGGAATCGAAGTAGAGATCGGAACCGGTAACCTCGTGTGGGGGAATACCTATGTGGCATTCGTGAATCCGAATTTCAACCGGATGAACATGGGGGCCGATCTGCAGGATATCGGGGACACATACGGCATCGTGGGCACTACCAGTGCTGCGCTCGATGCGCCGCCCAGCTTCTTTCCTGATTATATCGTGCTTGCGAAGCTGCAGTATGTGGATGGGACGCCTGTTGGCGGCGCTGGATCCGCGAAGATCTATGGCGGAGTGAGCGGCAATCAAATGACATCCACTGGATATGGCCTGCGTCCCATCACGGGAATCAATGGCCGCTGCCTGGTTGGTGGGCAGGAGGATTTTGCAACAGTTGCATCGTCCGGAACGGACATGTATCTGATTCGCACCGACGCCAACCTCGCCTCCGGGTGCAACGAGGGCGATCCCGACATGTCGTTCGAGAAGTACACCACGAACGATCGTATCTCTCTGACGGTGCAGTCGTGGGCAATGACTGCGGTCGACTTTGACGGTGCACCGCCCGAGTTCTGGCCGGATACCGTGCTCTGCTTCTGCGCGTTCTGCAAGCACGTGATCGAGCCGGTTGGCGCGGGTGCCGCGGGGGCGGAGAAGCTTTCGCTGGGCATCACAACCGATCCCTCGAGCGGTGACGTGAACGTGCAGGTGCACACACCGGGAGACGGCGTTGTGGAGGTGTACGACATGATGGGCCATCGCGTGCGGACGCTGCTCGAGAATACGTCGGCCTCGGGAAGCGATGCAGTGGTGTGGAATGGAACGGACGATGCCGGCGCGCGGCTTCCGAACGGGATGTACGTGATTCAGTTGCGCGCATCGAGCGGCGCAACGAGTCAGCCGGTTCGCATCGTACGATAACGTACAGGCTTCGCGGGCACACTGAAGTGTGTACAGCAGGGCGTTGATATGCAGCATGTCCCGCACGTTCCAACGCGAGGGTGCGGGGCATGCATATCACTACCGGGCAACGCTGGCCGGTTCCGGTGCTCGGCATTCCAACGGTTCGCGGTCAGCCTGGCAACTCGCGCGAACGGCTGCGCCCCTGCGGTTCGGGCTCCTGGATGGTTCCAGCCGGAGTGAACGGAATTACCGTTCGCTGCCCCCGGGGTTCCGCATTCCAAACACAACCGCAATTCATTTTCGCAAACACAGGTAAACCATGACTCTTCAATATATCAGCAGAAGCTGTATCCGGTCGATCCGGACATGGCATGTGCTCCTGACAGCAACGCTCGCTCTTCTCTGTGCGATGCAGCTTTGTGCGCAGACGTACCAGTATTCCTACGGTGCGCAGGTAGAAGCTGCCCGTTATCATCCGATTGAGTACACAGCGGATGGCGGCACAATCATGGTCGGCACCACGCAGGATGCCGGCGGCATAAAGTATGTCTATCTCCAGAAGCTCAATTCCACGGGCGGACTGGTGTGGGATCGGATTCTGGGTGACGGCAAGGAGGACAACGAAGGATATGATGTCATTGAAACCAGAGACTTCGACGGCAAGACCACGGGATACGTGGTTACGGGTATCCATATCCGGAACCGAGGCTTTCAGATCAAGGATACGGATGTGTACATCGCGCGGATCAGAGCCAACGGCGCCGTGAGCTGGCAATATTCGTATGGTGGAGTGTCCACCGCGTACACTCAGATCGGGTATTCGATCACGCAGATCATCAACGGATACGCAGTTGCCGGTTTATGGAGAATTCCAGGAATGGCCAATTCGTCCGATGTTCTGTTCATGACGATCGATACCACCGGTGGGCTCACGCTGGCCGAGACGATCGGCCAGAGCAACATCGATGACGGGGCATTCGCGCTTACGTACACCGGCAACGAGGTGGGCATTGCCGGGTATACCATGAACACCGGCAAGACCGATGGAATGGTCCTCCGCGTGGACCCCACTACCGGCCTGATTCTCGGCAACCCGCATCGCTACGGAAACCTGGCCAACGACGACACGCTCTACTCGATCGAGCAGGTTCGTGGCATTTATTTCGTTTGTGCCGGCACCACCGGATACAAGAAGGACCACATGGACATGCTGGGGATCGAGGTGGAGATCGGTACCGGCAACCTGGTCTGGGGGAACACCTACGCCGCATTCGTCAGCCCGAATTTCAACCGGATCAACATGGGGGCCGATCTTCAGGATATCGGCAAGACGTACGGCATCGTTGGCACCACCAGCCAGACGCTGGATGCGCCGCCGAGTCTCTATCCGGACTACGTTCTGCTGGCGAAGTTGGACTATCTCAACGGGGCGCCGGTGGCGGGCTCGGGAACAGCAAAGATCTATGGAGGTGCAAGCGGAACACAGATGACCTCGATCGGCTATGCGCTGCGAGGTATTCCTGGATCTTCCGGCAAGTGTCTGGTGGCTGGTCAGGAGGATTTCAACACGGTATCCGTCTCACCTCCCGACATGTACCTGATTCGCACCGATGCCAATCTCACCTCGGGCTGCAACGAAGGCGATCCCGAAATGAGCTATGAGGTGTACACCACGAACGACTACATTTTTCCGTCGAGGGTGGAGGTCAAGCTGAATCAGTTCGATCAGTTCACCGATACCTCGTTCATGTGGAAGCCCAACCAGCTCTGCTTCTGCGCGTTCTGCAAGCACGTGATCGAGCCGGTTGGCGCGGATGCGGCAGGGGAGGAGAAGCTCTCGCTGTCGATCGCCACCGATCCCGCGAGCGGCGACGTGAGCGTGCAGGTGCGTACACCGGGCGACGGTGTTGTGGAGGTGTACGACATGATGGGCCATCGCGTGCGGACGCTGCTCCAGAATACGTCGGCCTCCGGGAACGCTGCGTTGGCGTGGGATGGAGCGGACGATGCCGGCGCTCGGCTTCCGAACGGGATGTACGTGATTCAGTTGCGTGCATCGAGCGGCACAACAAGTCAGCCGGTGCGGATCGTGAGGTAGGAGAGGGGCGGAAGGGCACAGTATGCCCCGCACATTCCTCCACATGGAATGGTGCGGGGCATACGCTTTCACTCCGTTGCGGCGCAATCAGAACGTTGCACCGCGGTCATGCAGACCGGTGCGTAGCCAGCCGGCGCACTTCAAAGACGTCAGCACGGTCCGCACGGGTTGAAATCGAAGCGGCATGCGGGGATATTGCCGCATCCCTGCACGCAGCAGCACCCGGCGTTCACGCATGGGCCGCAGCCGCCGGCGGGATTGATCGGCACCCACGCGCCTACCCATGGGGGATTGAGTCCCGGCAGGCTCAGGCGATAGCTGTTGATGCCGGTCCAGCCCGGAGGCTGAACAGGGACCCAGTTGCCGCCCGGCACTATCGTCTGCGGTCCCACGGTATTGCCGGTGTTGTCGCGGAACTCAACGGTGATGGTGCAGGTGGCGTTGTTGAAGATCGTTGGAACCTGGCATTGCGCATGCGCTGCAACGGCGCTCACCAATGTTCCGATGGTGACGAGCAGGGCAATCGCTGCCGCCGCCGCGATTCTGCGGTTCGATCTGGTCATGATGGAATCTCCTCTGAAATAGAGAATGTTGATTGAGAGTTCCTGACAAAACCGGGTGGTAATGGTCTGCCTGCCGGTTCTGCAATAAGTATAGACAGGAACTCTACTGTGGTTCCCGTCAAAACCATGCAGCAGAGTGGTACATGCAGGTCCTGCAGCACCGTGGGTCGGGAACCGCTGGTTGGTGGCCGAAATCCGGGGGACCAGAAAACAGGCAGTGCAATTGCCGGCACCGCTGGATGAAATTCCAGCGCGGACAAAATGCACCGCGATATCGGATAATAAAATCGAATAATAAAATGGCAGATACGCAGAGGCCCCTGCTTGTGCAGGGGCCTCGATACGCCGGGAGGAGTGTGTGGGGGCAGGGTACGTATCGCCCCGTTGCTCAGCGGCGCGGCTCGTCGGATGTTCCCCCGTTCCCACTTCCGCCGCCATGGGTTTCCACGGCTCGCGGGAACGCATTCATTGCGCCGGTGCTGCTTGTGCCGGAGCTTCCCGATGTTACCGGGGGCTCCACGTTCAGCAACACGGCATGCCCGGCCGCCTGCGAGCAGGGAATGCAGACCTTCGGCTTGATGACTGCGTGGGAAAGATCCGGCCGGTCGCCGTGGAACTGCATCATCTGCTGCTGCTGGTGGCACGATCCGCACTCGCAGCAGGAATCCTGCAGCAACGCACCGGGCACCGATGAGGCGATGGTGAGCCATGCATTCAATCCGGTCTCCACGGCACCCACATCGTGCACGATGAACTCGAAGCAGTGACATCCCGGCCCAACGGCAACCGTGTGCGTTACCGAGTGCACCACCTGGCCGGCATAGTTCGGCACCGAGAGGATTGCCACGCCATCCAGCTTCACATCCACGGCATCATCGGCGAGCACGCGAACCGTGTAGGTGATCGTGGTGCTGTCCTCTACACAGAAGCACTTGCGATAGGTGTAGTCGCCCGGCGAACCCGTATTCCCGGTGGGGTTCGGTGCAATCCACTGCGCTCCCGGAATCTGTCCCCATACCGCGTGGCGCGGAATCACGTCGACACATCGCGGCACGATACTGTCCGGCGCCGCCGTGAGCGTCCAGTTGCTGTCGGTAACGATGTTCAGCGAATCCGTCCGGCAGGGATCGTAGCAGCGCGCGCACGGGCAGCAGGAATCCTGAAGCAGTGGGGACCCCATCAGTGCCTGCAGGTCGATGACCGCGTTGAGACCCGATTCCACGGCGTTGAGATCGTGTACGACGAACTCGAAACAGTGGCAGCCGCTGTCCACCTGGATGGTATCGGTGTGCAGGTGTGGCGAGCTGGCTCCGTAGTTCGGAACGGTGAAGACCGGTACGCCGTCCAGCTTCACATCCACTGCGTCGTCTCCCATCACGCTCAGCGTCGAGATGATGGTTGCATGTTCGCGGACGCAGAAGCACTTCCGGTAGGTGTAGTCGCCGCCGCTGGTCATCGCCGTGGCACTTGGCCCGATCCATTCCCCGCCCGGCTGCGATCCCCAGAACGGATGCGACCCGAGATTGGTGACAACGCTGGCGCAGCGCGGGACCAGACTGTCAGGGGCGGCCGTAATGCTCCAGTAGTGGTTCGAGCCCAGATGCAGATGGCCGGTTGCGCACGGGTTGGTATCGCAGTGTGCGCATGTACAGCAGGAATCCTTCATCAATGCGGGACCGGTTGTCGAACTGATGGTGATCAGCGCATTCAAACCGTTCTCCACCGCGGCGGAGTCGTAGACGACGAACTGGAAGCAATGGCATCCCGGCATCAGGGAAACCGATCGCCACATGTTGGCTGGAGTTGTGGCCGCATTACTGTTCAGATGTTGCCAGAAGACGCCGTCCATCAGCACGTCCACCGCGTGGGCGCCCATCACATTCATGATGATGTTCACCGTTGTGGGCTCAATCACGCAGAAGCATTTCTGGTAGGTGTAGCCGGCAGCCGTGGCCACGAAGCCGGTCGCATTGGGCCCAATCCAGCTTGCGCCGTTCTGCTGTCCCCAGAACTTGTGCTTGGCAATCATCTGCGCGCAGCGCGGCACGCCGCCGTTCGGATCGGCAATGATGGACCAGGAATCGTCCGTGCCAAGCGTCAGCGAATCGGTCTGGCACGGCGTAAGATCCGGACAGCAGCCGTACTTGCGCAGGTGCGGCCCTTGAATCGTTCCGCGGATGTCGAATCCGGAGGAAGGGAGCGAGGAGTTGATCACGGCAACGCGTACGCAGTGGCGTCCCGGCACCAGAAGCATCGTTGCCACGATGCGCTGAGGAGTTCCGGATGCGATCCCCGTTGTCGTTCCGATGACCACACCGTCCACGGAGATGCGGGCCGTGTCGTCGGCCATCACATTCAGGTCGATCGTAATCGTGGTGGTGTCGCAGACGCAGAAGCATTTCTGATAGACTACGGTGCGCCGGATGCTGTCTGCCGCCGTCGGCAACGCGGCGATCCATCTGGTTCCGGGCTGTGCCGGTCCCCAGCCCGCCGCCGGGGCCACGACCGTTGCAGGGCGCGGCACGGGACCAACCGCCGGATCGCTCACGATGGTCCAGTACCCGTCGGAACTTCCGATCGCATAGGTGGTGCCGTTGGCATGATCGTACCCGGTATTCAGCGAGAGCGCATCGGTAAGGCAGCAACTATCGGCGCATGAACCGGTTCCCTGGGCAGCGGCGTTGTTCGGTGCCGCCAGGGCGAATGTCGCGAGGATAACAGTGAACAGCCACATGACGGCCCGTTTCCATTGCCGTCCCTTCTGTCGGCCCCGGCCGGACGACGTGTACGGAATTGTTCGAACTGTGCGCATGGATATGACTCCGCGTTCTTCGGTGGATGAATCCGGGAACGGATGGGACGCCATATGAACACCATGCCGAAGGCGCCGCCAGTCGCGCTCCCATGTGGGCTGGCGGAAAAAGTGTGATACGGCGCAGCGGCATGGAACCTCCATTCAACCAGCGGTTGCAATGAGTTTACAGGCGGTAGCGAAATACGAACGGACGGTGGAAGGGGAGTGAGCAGCTATGAGATATGAACGATGAAATATGAGACGCTCACATCTCATCGTTCATATTTTATCTCTGAGAGGACAACTCGTCCGGTATCCTGTTCTGTTCCGAACGGCCGGGCCATGCGGCTGCGCACAGTTGCGAGTGCCCACGCACCGCGCGGTACTATCTGCGACGGCGCTGACCTGCGGCGCCAAGCGTGCGCAACAGCTCCTCCTTCTTGCGCCGCGCAACCAGCACGGAGGAATTGTCCGACATCACTACTTCGCCTCCCTCGCCGCGAACGTATCGGCGCACGTGCGCGATGTTGACCAGATGCGAATGATGCACGCGCATGAAGTTCGTCTCGGCGAGCATCTCCTCGAATTCCTTCAGCGGCCTGCTTACCATCCGCCTTTCCCCGCCAACCAGGTGGAACCACGTATAGCTTCCTTCCGCCTCGCAGCGGATGATGTCGTCAATCGGAACCATCAGGAGCCCATCCTCCGTCGGGAGTGCAAGCTTGCTCGGCTCCGAGTTCGGATGGCGGAGGCTTTCCAGCAGCGCCTCCAGATTCGGACGCGTGCTTGTCGAACCGGTGAGCTTGCGCTCCGCTTTTGCCACCGCCGCAACAAGCTCGTCGCGATTGATCGGCTTCAGCAGATAATCGAGCGCCGAGGCGCGGATCGCGCGTACGGCATACTGCTCGAATGCGGTGGTGAACACCACCTCGAATGGGAGTTCGCGAACATCCTCCAGCAGTTCGAATCCGTTTCCCATCGGCATCTCGATATCCAGGAAAACGAGGTTCGGCTCATGCCGGTGAATTGCCGCACGCGCGGATGCGATGGAGTCCGCCTGGGCTACAACGGAAACGTTCGGGCAATACGCCCCCAGCAGGTCCGCAAGCAGGTCGCGGCCGATCTGCTCGTCGTCCACCAGAATTGATCGAATCATATGTTGGCTTCCTTCATTGTTGTCGATGATGATGTTGTTGCCGATGCCGATGTGGAGGGAGTGGTTACATCGATGGGGATGGAGATGTCCACGCGGGTGCCGAGTGCCGATCCGCCGTCTCCAACCAGATCCGTTATCTCCACATGATACCGCTGGCGATGCAGCTGGCTCAGCGTCTCCAGCCGGTTGCGGGTGAGCGCAATGCCGTGCATCCGATGCGCGCGAAGGTCGTTGCGCTGGATCTCCTCGGAGCGCCGGCGCCCTACGCCGTCGTCGATGATCGAACAGATCAGATGCCTGTGACCGCGGGTGATACGAATGATGATGGAGCCGCCCCCTTCCTTGTGCGCCAGACCATGCCGTATCGAATTCTCCACGTAGGGTTGGATGATCATCGGGGGGATCTCCGTCTGATCCGGATCCACATTGGGCGCCACGTCGATCGATGCACGAAATCGATTCCTGAACCGAAGCGACTCGATCTCCAGATAGAGACGCAGCGATGCCAGTTCATCGGCAAGGAGCACGGAATCGCTGCGCACATTCTCGAGGGTGTTGCGTACCAGCTTGGAGAATGCGGAGAGATAGAACTGTGCGGACTCGATATCCCGGCGCACCACGAAGTGGAGGATGGAGTTGAGCGCGTTGAACATGAAATGCGGGTTCATCTGCGCGCGAAGTGCCTGCAACTGAAACTCCACCAGACGACGCTCCAATTGTTCCTTGCCGCGAACGCTCCGCACCCATATGACGAGCAGCAGGCCGGTTGCTGCCGCCACCGCCAGCAATGCCAGTACGCGGAACCACCAGGTCTGCCAGTATGCCGGCGTAATGATCAGCTCCAGTGTGCGCACGTCCGGACTCCAAACGTTATCGCTGTTGGCTCCCATAACCATGAAGCGATACTGCCCGGGGGGGACGTTCGTGTACTCCGCGAAGCGATGCGTTGCCGGCACGGTGTGCCAATCCCGGTCGAAGCCCTCCAGCATGTACCGATACCGATTGCCGAGCGCGTTCGTCAGGTCGAGCGCTGCGAACTCGATGGAGAAGGAATTGTTGTCGTGTTCCAGATGCACGGAACGTGCCGTGGTGATGGACGAATCCAAACGGAACGTGGAATCAAGCGCATGGAACGATGTAAGCTCCACCGGGGGAGGACGCATGTTGTCCACGAGATCGGAGGGACGGAAGTAGGTGATGCCGTTCGTGCCGCCGAAATACATCATCCCCGAATAATCGTGGCAGCATGCCTTGAAGTGATACTCGTAGACGGCGAGTCCGTCTGCCGGCATGTAGTTGCGAATCGTGCCGGAGGCCGGATCGATGCAGGAGAGTCCCTTAATCGTGCTGACCCACATGCGGCCATGTTCATCCTCGACAATCGCCGCGGTGGTGTTGCTGGCCAGCCCGTTGTTCTCCATGTATCGGACACACCTGCCGGTGGCCGGATCCATCATGTTTATACCGCCGCCGGACGTAGCAATCCATAGCATGCCATGTTCATCCTCGTGGACGTACCAGACGCGGTTGTTGCTCAGGCTCGTTGAATCGTCCACGTCGTTCGTGAATTGCCTGCAGCCGCCGGTGGCCGGGTCGAATCTGTTCAATCCGTTGTCCGTGCCGGCCCAGATGGCGCCGTCGCGCGATTCGAAGAGACTGAGAACGGAATTGTTGCTGAGACTTGTGCGATCGTCCGGATGATGGAGGTAGTGGCGGAAGCGCCCGGTACGTCGGTCGAGCAGATTGATGCCGCCGGAGAAGGTGCCAACCCAGAGCCGACCCGCATGGTCCTCGAGGATGGACCACACGCCTCCGGCGCCAAGCGATGTGGAGTCGTGCGAGGAGTTCCGCCAGATGCGATAGGTTCCGTTGCGCTCAACGTGCACCAGCCCCCAGTTGGTTCCCAGCCATTTCGTCTGCGCTGCATCGACGAGCACGGTATTCACCACGTTCACGTCACTTCCAATCGTGTCGTTGTCGAATCGCTGGTGTATCGCCTGCGTGGAACCCTGTCTCAACTGGTCAAGGCCGCCGCCGTCCGTTCCAATCCAGAGCGTGCCTGAGGAATCGCGTGCAAGCGAGCGGACGATAGGCGCAGAGATGGTGCCGCTGTCTTCCGGGTCGTGCTGAAAGCACCGGAACTGCCACATGCGCCGGTTCAACCTGCTGATGCCGTGCTCCGTGCCGAACCATACGTTGCCGGCGTGATCCTGGCAGATGCAGAAGACCACGTTGGATGCCAGGCTGTTCGGCGTGCTCTGCGAGTTATGCAACTGGATGTCGTGATCCCACTGCGGATTATGCGCAATCACTCCATGCTTGAGCGAGGCTATCCAGCAGGTGCCGTTCCGGTCATTCAATACCGCCGCGAGCGTGAGTGGGCTGGAGGTGACTGCGATGTTGAGCCGCTGCATGGTGGCGGAGGCGTGGGCCGGATCGAACAGTACCATGCGGTTGGTGGTGAGAACCTGCACACGGCCGTTCAGATCGGCGTGCACCGCCACGATCGGTTCCCGCATCCCGCAGTCGTAGGCGGGAACGGTATTTCGGTTGATGAAGCCGCAGAGTGCCGGAACATAGCGGTTCAATCCAGCGTCCGCCGTGGCAACCCAGAGTGCGCCGGACGAGTCGCGGCAGACTCCCACAACGTTGTTGCTCGAGAGGCTGTAGGGATCGTGCGGATCGTACTCGAAGCGGGTGAACCGGTCGTCGGCGCGGTCCAGCCTGCTTACGCCGCTTGCGCGATCCACGGTGGCTGCCCACAGATCGCCATTGGTATCCTCGCAGAGCGAGGAGATCGGCCCATCGCCGATACTGCGTGGATCCGTGGCTGAATGATGATAGTGATGGAACTGTTCGGTCACACGGTCGAAGCGTTCGAGCCCGGCGGAGTGTGTTCCCACCCAGAGTTCGCCGTGACGATCCTGATAGATGCACTTGGCACTTGCATCCGAGAGCGATTCCCGCCGGCCCGGATCGTGGCGGTACACCACGAAGGAGCAGCCGTCGAATCGGTTCAGCCCGTCTCGTGTGCCGAACCACATGAATCCGCGATTGTCCTCGAGGGCACAGAGCACGTAGTTGTCCGAGAGTCCGTTCTCCGACGTAAAGCGGTCGAACTTCAGCGTCGAGACCTGCGCTGTTGCCTGGGCACAGAGCAGTATGGCCGCGATCCACGAGGCCGTGCGAATGGCGAGCAATCGCGCGGAGGGTATTGTTCGATTCACATGCATTTGTGCGCCGGACTCATTTGCATGGGGTCCGCATCCTGAATTGCAGCACGCTCTGGCTGAACGTGCCGGAACCGGACGCGGGAGCGCCGAACCCGGGCTGACGGGCATCGGCAAAGGAGGACCTGGATTGTGCGTCAGCGAACGGTTCCATCCGTTGCTGTCTGCGAACGTGGGCGGTGCAAGCCTCTGCTCACGCGCTCCGCTACTATATGAATGACACCTCAATGCGGCATCGGTCGCCACAGGCTGAGGTGATATGAGCAAAACCTTCAACTGCGTCGGCGGCATTACCCGCAGGCACGAGGGAGGCGCTCCCGTGGAAGACAGGAGGCCCGGGTTCAACGGTTGGGTATATCCAGTTGGTGCAGGACATGGTGAACGTACATAATCGAAGGGTGAATGGCAATCGATTCTGCGGCCCGCTGGCCGGACAACGTAATGGGTGGCCCGCGTTCATGGCGAGAATCGTGCAAGCCATGGTACGGCAAGTCACCAACCTGTGATTCCAATGCTTCTTCGTGCGGACCGGTGAGACTGGGTCTGCTGAAGCCTGTGCCGGGCCGACGGTCGAAAGCGGCGTACGGTTCTTCACAGTTGTGTTGTCAGGATCGGTTCCCGCAATCGTTGTTGTACATGTGTGGCGATGAATATGCCGGGCAATATTACCCATTGGTGCATGGAACGTCTATGACGTCGGATCCGACACGAAAACCCGCTCGACGGTTCCGATGCGCAGCCTGAACCTCGTTCATCCGTGCCAGGAATTGATTGGGTTGCCACAATCCGATACTGATGCCGGACGCCGACGGTTGGTGACATGCACCGACCCGCTTCGCGAGACCGAACGGCCGATCGGCAATTCCCTCTCCATATGCAATCCCTCAAAGTCGGCCTGGGTACAGGAACATTCTTTACATAATCAAGGGAACTGAAACTATGAACGAGAACGTTCGTGGGTCTGCATGCATGCAGACCCGGCTACGTGCTGTGCTTATTGCAGTAATTGCCTTGGCTTTTCCGACATTGCCGCTTGGCGCGCAGGCCGTACTGCCTGCTCCAATGCGGCATATGTATGGTGTCGGAGAGAAGGAATTCTATATCGGCGCACAACTGGCCTGTACACAGCCGCCACCGGAATCCGTGGATTATCTCTGGAATTTCTACAACAACCTGGGAATCCATATGATGACGTACCAGGGATATTACGGGAATGACGTCAACATCGGTCCGCTGCTCGCGTCATCGATGCGGAATGCGAACCCGTCCAGCCCGTCGTACAATCGCATGGTGGCGACCGTGGAGCCGTTGATCGATGCAGGAAACGGCAGCGCCTATGAGTTTTTTCCGTTCGACTCCACGCAGTCGTCGATTTTCCTCTGGAAATTTACGCAGCTCTCCACTGCAGACACCATGCGGAATGCCGATGAAAATAATCTGCTCGAGCAGTGGTATCGCACGCCGACAACCAGCCCCGGGACCATGACGGCATCCGGTATTGCGTTCGACTATAATAGCAATCAGATCTACCGGCATGCGCAGGATTGGGATGGGAGCGCTTGGCAATCGCACGGCGATCGGTCTCAGGTCACCGACGGCTGGGCACGATTCGCACGATCCGGCAAGAGCACGATGGACATTGTGGCAACAGGCCACATATTCTCGACGCACAATACAGGCAACGATGGCAACACGCCGATTCTTCGCATCGAAGTGTGGTACGAAGTGCCGTACGGCGTTGCGCATGCGCTGACAGAAAATACGATGTCGGGAAATGCTGCGGACAATCAGGAGCTTCTTTACGAAACGTACAACGTGAAGAAATCGGATTTCATGCCATTGCCCGGATCCGGCCAGAGTTTCAACGCGTATCATGATTGTGTGTTCCAGGTGGACCTCAACATGAGCAGCAGTGGATTGCCCGGACCGATGCATGAACATAATATATCGCGCCGCTTCGATGTACGTGTGTATTGGCTTGGCGCGGAGGATGTTGCGCTACGGAGTATTTCGCTGCGCGATCCGATTGGCCAGCTTGTGCTCGGGCACACTGCCGATGCGGACGCATATCGCAATTCGATCAAGGAATCGTGCCGCTATCTCCTGACCGGAAGCCGCACTCCCGGAGCGTTGTTGCGTGAGGGAGTGATCATGCTCTCCTCCGCGATCGAACTCTATCCCTGTGAGGATGCGCCGACCAACATGGTCAATCGCCTGATGCGTGATTCCTTGGGTATCTGGAATCCGGACACCGCCGGACTGTACGTATTCGGCTCGACCTACCACGATGGAATTCGCCGTTATCATGAGCAGATAGATCTTCCGATGGTGATGACCGAGACATTGCCGGATAAGCCGGGCAACTTCGAGGATTCCACCCAATCGAATGCCGTTCTGTACAAGGTTCCGTACAGCCATCTCCCATCCATCCGCCAGCACAACGGTGGCCGGCCGATGAGCCGGGCTGCAGAACTGGATATGAGCGAGTCGGCTGTGGAAGCGTACGAATCCACATTGCAGCGTATGATCGTCGGCCGCTACGGACAGGAGTTCCAGGTGTATCCGTACCAGCAGACCTGGGTAAATGCGTACGGCATCGGTGCCGGTATCTTCCGCGAGACCGGACGACGAATGCTGTCCATGATTGGAACGAACTGTGGCATCCGGTTGAAGATGGTCGGTTCGGATCTGGATACCGCAGTGGACCATGTTCCGGAAGCATCGGAGATTCGTCTGAATACCAACCTCGCGCTGTGCTACGGCAGCCGTGGCATCGAGTGGTACTGGCTGGGGAGTCTCCTGAACTTCTACAACGCAGACGCGCTTGCGGCCGGCACGGAGATCCTCCAGGATTCCTTCGGCTCCAATGGATCAAGGACCAGCGACACCACGCAGAATGTCATGGATCTCTACGTGACACGTGCGGACAATTCTCCCGGGATGATGTTCCCGAACATGTACGTCGGCTGGAGGGACCGGACGCGAGAAATTCGCCGTGTGGACGCATGGCTGGCTCGCGTGGGGCCGGAGCTTTGCAAACTGAGGTGGCGCGACAGCTACAGCATCAACGGCCAGGCGGCTATGCCTGGGACGGATGATGGCGATCCCGGCAAGTGCGGCACCCGGTTGCTTCCAGCGAACGAAATCGTGACATCGGTGACCGCGCGGTCGCGAGCCGGCGTGATTGATGCTGCATACGCCACGTATGTGGAGCTCGGACTGTTCGATCCGTTGCTGGGAGCAACGCATCAGGACGATACCAATCATGTGTTCGTGGTAAATCGCAGGACATTCGAGCGGCCGGATGGGATTGATCCGGCGAGCACGGAGGGGTTTTCGATGGATGCTCTGGCGGAGAGTCGTACGATACGGATCCAATTCAACCTGCAGCATCCCGATAATTCGCAATGGAATTATATCCGGGTGCAGGAAATCGCGACCGATACAACCCGGTTGCCCCAGGCAAGTACGCAGAGAACTGGTCTGGATACGATTGTGCACGGTGATAGCGCCGTAGAGCTTACGCTTCGTCCGGCAGGGGCGGCTTTACTGCGCATTACGTATTGTGCTCCAAATTCGCGCCTTGACAGTGGCGATTTGCGTTACAATACGCAGCGAAAAATCGTATTTGATGGAAGGAGATTTTATTCCGTTTTCGTCAAGAAGGTGAAGGTATACGTTCCTCCGGCGAAAGTCGTGCCGGTGGTAGAAGATCAGGTGTTCATGATGCATTCGCTGCCGGTTGATGCGGCAACTGGTGCAGTGTTGTGGGACCCGAGCGATACCGTGCTGGTTAGCGATACATCGCACGCATGCTGGTATCAGCAAAATCGCTTCCCATCATTAACAGTGCGCGCGGATAGTTCGCGACTGGGGGACACGGTGGTGAGCGTCGTGTGGAGCAGTTATAGTTGCGGGTCGCCTGCAGCACACACCGTGCTTGCCAGAAATATCAAAATGCTCCCCACTGGAAAGTGTTCGAAGAGCGTGATTGATTCCATCGGATTGGCTCATGGCGGCCAGGATTCCACGTGGGGTGTTCCGGTAGTGAGCCGGCTTCATGGCGGCGAGATGTTTGCATGGAGCGACAGCATTGTCGGGATCGTGGCTCGTGTGCGACGCGACAAGAGTGGGGGTGGATGGTGGACGCTGCCCGGACAGTATTCTCCGCCAAGCTACGTATCGATGTCGCAGACGTCGGCTAACGGCGCCGGATGCTACCCGACAGTGCCTGCATTTGCACACATAGCCGGACGTGACTCCTCGGTCGGGCTTGCGTGGCAGCAGCCGGTGGCGAACGCGGGCATCGCCATCATGTACCAGCGTCTGGTGCACGCTATCAGCCATGGTGCGGATACCGTGATCGGTATCAACGCAATGACGGTAAGCCAAGGTCCGGGATACCACAGCATGCCGTCGCTCGACATGACGCAGAATGTCTGGTTCGGCGCTCAGGAAGGATTGACGTGGCAGGAGAATTACCTGCAACCGCTCGGGACGCCGCTTGGCGGTATCGTGTTTCACTATCGGACGTTGGTGCATTTCTCAAGTCTTTGGACGGAAACGTCGCGCAGTTGCGACCCCGACTCGTCGCATCCCGCTCGGTTCCGTCCCTACTGGGACTGTATTGAACCCACACAGCAATGGACCTACAACACCTATATCGGGGTCGATCTCACAAACGGGCAATCGTTTGCGTCGCTGTACCCAAATACGGCATCGCTGAACGGTCGCATCGATTCCTCGCACCAGTCTGAGCAAATCTATTTCTCCGTGAGCACAAGTCGAAGTCCGTGGACATCAATGCAGCAGGCGGAGGTGGAGTACGGTACGAACTTCGTCTGGCCGCAGCCCAGGGACTATTCCATCGGCGGATATTATCCCAACGGCTCCGCTTCCGGGCGGCGCCAGACAGGGCTGCTGGCCGTGTTGTATCAGGAGACACCTTCGCAGGGCGAGTTGCAGACCTCACGGCAATTCTTCGCGAAGGAACGGCCAAGCGGCTATATGGCTCAGGGGCGGCGTGTATACTTTCGACTGTCCGATGCAGGCTTGACGTCGATCAACGGTGCGTTGCACGATGCATGGTATGCCAGCGAATCGTCCAGTGGTCCCTTGCATCTCGTTGAACGGACTGATTCCCTGGCACGCGTCGATAGTCTTTCCCAGGTGAGGGGACTGTTGCGGACCGAGTATTTCACTGCACACGACTCAACCACCATCGGATGTGAACTTTCCGGTCGCTTCGGAGGTGATTCGGTAATCGCGCGGGGAGCGAGTGTTCTGTTCGTTGCCGAACTCGTGGACTCCGCAACGAACCGCGCGATTGCGGTTCTGGACTCCTTCCGTATTGGGCCCGGGCGGGATTGGTTCGGTGTGGTGGTGCGAAAGGACTTCAACCTGTTGTCCGGCACATACTGCGTACGCCTATCTGCCATGCCCGACGGCGTTACCGTCGATCCCGGTGCTCATGGTTCGCTGTATCCTGTGGAGGAGATCGCAGGCTGGGTTGATGGAGAGTTTGCAGCGAAGTACGCAGCGGTTGCGGGGGCGGCCGGAAGCATGCGTATCGATGTTGCTCCCAATCCTGCAACATCGCAGGCGCATCTGTTATTCTCGATTCCGGAGGCTGGTGAGACCACCGTTCGGATTTTCAATGCGCTGGGTCGTGAGATGGTGCGGATGGAGGGAGGCGAGATGGCTGAAGGGAGATATGACGTGAACCTGGCGACCAGCGATCTCCCGGCAGGAGCCTACATGGTTGAACTGCGTTCAGGTGAGAGGCGAAGCATGACGAAACTCATGGTGATGCACTAGGCGGTGAGCTCGCACGGGCCATGACCACATGACGAACAACACGGCGCACAATGCCGTGCCGAATGCCACTGGGATCCGGCACCGGTATTGTGCGCCGCGGCGTTCATCGTACGAACCAAACAGAGCGTACAGGATACGGGGTACGATTCTACTCGAGTTGGTTCGGCCGGTTCCATGGTTATCTGCGCACGCCGATGTCAGCGGCGTCAATCCCGGAGTTGTGCAGGAGCGTGTGCGCCCATCCTGCCTGTGACGTCGCGTTATTGCCGGGTTATTTGTCCCGGGCTGCTCCGAAGGGCGCTGCAATCACCATTGCGCAGCTTCTCCCCGCGAACCGCCGGCGAAACCGGATCGGCTCCTCGCAGTTGAAGCGGGCCGAACGGGACGCCATTCCGTACAGTGCCCGCTGCGGAGACATGTATTCCACAGGCAGACCGGCGAATCCACCATCCGGGCTCCCGCCTTCTCCCATCCGGCCTCGAAACGTGACGCAGATCATATTTGGCTCACATGGCGAACTCTACATTGTGCCCGATAATGTGTCGTTCCCGTCGCCTGGGGATGAGTGGGCTGGTGGTATCCTACACAGCCGGTGGGTGCGTTCCGCGACGGCGGACCGGTCCGCTCAGCCCGCATGCATCGTGGAAGTACATCAGGAGGCGTCCATGAAGCGAGAAGTGATGAAGGCCGTTGCCTTCGGAACCGTTGCCACGATTGTGGTGGCCTTTCTGATCGTTGCGGGCTCGCGCAATCTTGCCCACTTCGATGCAGCCCTTGTGGGCTACACGTTTGCGGTGCTCTTTGCCACGTTCGGCATTGTCTACCGCTATGCGATGTGGCTGCAGCGTCCGCCAACGGCTCTCTACTGGCGGCGTGGATGGCAGATGTTCCTGAAGCGCGGGCACCGGAGGCGCAACGCCGCGATGTGGGGCGTGCGAATGGTGAAGGATGTCGCGCTGAACGGTTTCATTCGTAACCGCGACCTCCTGCGCTGGGCAGCACATCTGCTGCTGATGTGGGGATGCATACTTGCGTTTGCAATCACGATCCCGCTTGTCTTCGGCTGGCTTCACTTCGGGACGGTGACGGGCAGGCCGGGTTGGTACCGTGCGTTCCTGTTCGGGTTCCCCTCCTTCACCTTCTCCACGGAATCGGCAATCGGCTTCATCATCTTTCATGGCCTGGTATGGGCGTCGATCCTCGTGATCGGCGGGGTGATGCTTGCCGTACGGCGACGCGTGCGCGATCACGGTGCCGCTGCGCTGGAGCGGTTCGGTGAGGACTTTCTGCCGCTGATTCTCCTTTTCGGTGTGAGCATGACGGGGCTCATGCTCACGGTCTGCTATACCTGGCTCGATGGGTATGGCTACGAGTTCATTGCGATCCTGCATGCCATCACCGTGATCTTTACGTTGCTCTGGTTGCCGTTCGGTAAGCTGTTTCATGTTTTTCAGCGCATGGCACAATTGGGCGTATCGTTCTATCGCGACGTGGGCCAACGCGAAGGGCTTGCACCATGCAGGCGCTGCGGCGTGGGCTACGCCACATCCATGCACGTTGCGGACCTGATCGATGTGGAGCGCACGCTTGGCTTCGATTATGCCGTGGCCGACCCACGGATCGGCCACTATCAGCATATCTGCCCGGCATGCCGGCGCAAGATGCTGGTGCTGTCCCAGGGACGCATCTGGGCCGACGAACGGCGTGGGTTCGATAGGGAGGGGGCCAACCGGGCCGGCAATCTCGACACGCCGAACTGAAGGATCGGCCAACAGGAGCAGAGAAGTATGGCAACAATCCCGAAACGAACCAGCGATGTGATCGATCACTTCGGCCCGCATGTTGCGTACGCGCACGGCAAGCGCCTGGATGCCGGCGCCCAGGCCGAATGTCTGGTGAAGACGCATTGTTGTTTCTGCGGTCAGCAGTGCGGCATTCAGCTCAAGGTGAAGGACAACACGGTGATCGGCTTCGAGCCATGGACGGAGTTCCCGTTCAATCGCGGCAAGCTGTGTCCCAAGGGAGTGAAGCGATATCTGCAGGGTTCGCATCCCGACCGTCTGGCCACGGCCCTTGCGCGGAGCGAATCGGCGCCGGGGGGCTTCGCTTCCATCGCGTATCGTGATGCGATATCCCGTGTTGCCGCCGAGATAGAGAGAATTCAGTCCGCGCACGGGAACGATGCGTTCGCAGTTCTCAGCGGCGCTAGCCTCACCACGGAGAAGGCCTACCTGATGGGGAAGTTCGCCCACATGTGCCTGCGGACATCCAACATCGACTACAACGGCCGGCTCTGCATGGTGAGTGCCGGGGCGGCGAACAAGAAGGCGTTCGGGATAGACCGGGCTGCCAATCCATGGGAGGATATTCCGCGGGCGGATGTGGTGTGGATCAGCGGTGCGAACATCGCGGAATGTGCTCCCATCACCACGGACTATGTCTGGCAGGCGCGCGAGAACGGTGCGCAGATCATCGTTGTCGATCCGCGCGTTACGCCGATCGCACGGACGTGCGATCTGTTCCTGCCGGTGAAGCCGGGACGCGACATCGCCCTGTTCAACGGCATCCTGCATCTGATGATCGAGAATGGATGGGTGGATCAGTTGTTCGTGGATCGGTATACCACAGGCCTCGACGCGGTGGCGGAACACGTGCAGCAGTGGACACCGAAGCGGACGGCGGAGGTGACCGGGATTGCGGAGACCCACATTCGTCGGGCGGCGGAGATATGGGGGACCGCACGGCGCAGTTTCCTGCTTCATGCGCGCGGCATCGAGCACCACAGCCATGGCGTGCAGAATGTTCTGGGTGCGATCAACATCGTTCTTGCCTCCGGGCGAATCGGCAGGCCGGGATGCGGATACGCCACGATTACGGGGCAGGCCAACGGGCAGGGAGGGCGCGAGCACGGGCAGAAGTGCGATCAGCTTCCCGGCGGGCGCGACCTTGGAAACCCGGACCACCGCGCCCATGTGGCGTCGGTGTGGGGGATCGAGCCGGAATCCCTTCCGCAGCCCGGGGTGGATGCCTACGAGATCTTCAGGAAGATAGAACGCGGGGAGATTCGCGGACTTCTCAGCATCTGTTTCAATCCGGTGGTTTCTCTTCCGGACAACAACTATGTGCGGCGAATGTTGGAGAAGCTGGAGTTCTACGGTGCGATCGACTTCTTTCTGAACGAGACCGCGCGCCATGCGAACATCGTGCTGCCGGGCTCGCTGCACGAGGAGGATGAAGGAACGGTGACGCAGGCCGAAGGTCGCGTTATCAAGATCAACAAGGCGGTGGAGCCGCCTGGAGATGCGCGTCAGGACTGGCGCATCATCCAGGATATCGCTGCCGCGCTGGGACGCGAGCGGGGCTTCACGTTCACCGAGCCGCGCGAAATCTTCGATGAGCTGCGGGCTGCATCGCGAGGCGGCGTATGCGACTACTACGGCATCACCTACGAGAAGATCGAGAACCGGTTGGGAGTATTCTGGCCGTGCCCGGAACTGGAGCATGAGGGAACGCCGCGCCTGTTCGAGCCCGGCTCCTGGAATCCGATAGCCCGCGGCAGCGGACCGTTCTATTTCCCTGATGGGCGCGCGCGTTTCAACGTGGCCGCCTATTCTCCTCCGGCGGAGGATGTGGATGAAGAGTATCCGATCATCCTTACCACCGGGCGGGTGGTAAGCCAGTTCCTCTCCGGAACGCAGACGCGGCGGATCGGTCCGCTTGTTGACCAGTACAGCGAGCCGCGTGTGGAGATCCATCCAACGCTCGCGGCGCGCCTCGGCATACGCGACGGTGCGTGGACCCGGGTTCGGTCGCGCCGGGGTGAATGCACGCTTCGTGCCATGGTGGTGAACACGATACGGCCGGACACGGTGTTCATTCCCTATCACTGGCCCGATGCACGAAGCGCGAACCAGCTGACCATCGCTGCGCAGGACCCCATCTCGAAGATTCCCGAGTACAAGGTGTGTGCGGTTCGCCTGTGTCCGGCCGAAAGCGAGCCGGCGTATGTACGCGAGGAGACGAAACGATAACAATCCTGCGCGATCGATCTCGTGGACGAACGCGCAGTTCGTGCGATATCACGCCCAACGTTGCCGCCCGTTGCGGCTGCAGGCGCGGAGCGCGGATCAATCATCCGGAGCAGAGCATGGGTGTTCCCGGGAACATGGAGTTCTTCATCGATCCCAGCCGGTGCATCGGCTGTCAGGCTTGCGTGCAGGCCTGCAGCGAATGCGACACGCACAAGGGGCATGCGATGATTCATCTCGAGTACATCGATCGATCCCTGTCGACGCAGACCGCTCCGGTCGTCTGCATGCACTGCGACATACCCACGTGCGCGGAGGTGTGTCCTGCCGATGCAATCAAGCGCACCGCCGACGGGGTTGTGCAGAGCGCTCGCAAGCCCCGCTGTATAGCCTGCAGCAACTGCGTGATGGCCTGTCCGTTCGGAGTGCCGAAGATGCAGGTGGAGATGGAGCTGATGATGAAGTGCGACATGTGCTACGACCGAACCTCCGCCGGGTTGAAACCGATGTGCGCAACGGTCTGCCCCAGCCAGGCTCTCTTCTTCGGCACGCGCGAGGAGCTTGCGGAACTGCGTCCGCGCTCCAGGCCGGCCAACACGTTTCATTTCGGCAATCAGACGATAACCACGAAGGTGAACATGCTGGTACCGAAGGGAGGCGGTGCGGCATCGGTGAACGTAATCGATGCCTTCGATGAAGAGCCGGTCGGCATGTCGATTTCAATCGATCCGCTTCTGGCGGGCATGTATGTGGAGGACCAACGCAATGCATCGTGATCCCGAAGGAGCTGCCCCCGGGTCCGGCGAAAGGGGCGAGCAGCCGCAGTGGCGGCAGGACTTCCCGATCGACTGGACGCAGGACGAATATGTGGCGCGTCGTGATTTCACGAAGTTCCTCGGGCTTACCAGCCTTGCGTTCGTGCTCGGCCAGTTCTGGATTCTTGCCCAGAGCATGATAGGCCGTGGCCGCAATGGGGGCAGGGTGACGGAGATCAAGGGGGCGCGCGATCTTCCCGTGGGAGGCTCGCTGACATTTGCCTACCCGGATGAGTACGACGATTGCATCCTGGTGCGTACAGGAAGGGAGAGCTTCGTTGCCTACAGCCAGAAGTGCACCCATCTCTCCTGCCCCGTGCGTCCCGATCCGGAGAACAATGCACTCCTGTGCCCGTGCCATCATGGATCGTTCGATCTCGCCACGGGGCGCCCAACCGGCGGCCCGCCACGGCGCCCGCTTCCGCTCGTGGAGCTGGAGGTGCGCGGCGGCAGGGTATATGCAACTGCAGTGAAGGAGCGAATGCAATGAACGGATCACCCTTCACCCGGGGCCAGCGCACCATCATCGTGTACGGCATCATGAGCGTGGTTATCGTGATGGTGATCGCTCAGTTGTGGTTGCTTACGGCAACGATGAACGCGTTTCTCGGCGGCGACGTGGCAGTCGTTCTTCCGGCGGCTCTCGCCAGCCTTGTCTGCCTGTTGCTCAATCTTGGACTATTGAGGTATCTCCATGGAAACTCCAGAACAAGTACATGATGCAGGCACGGCGGCAGCCGCCGGCAATCCGATGCAGTTGCTTCTTGCCACGGGCGCCTTTACCGTCTGCTTCTCCGTGTTCGGTTCCGTCTCTGCGATGATGCCGATCATGAAGGCGAGGCTGGGCCTGGAGCCGATTCAGGTAAGTATTGCGATCGCAACGCCCGTGCTGCTGGGAAGCCTGGGAAGGATCCCGCTCGGCATACTTACCGATCGCCGAGGCGGGCGGATGATATTTCCCATCGTCATGTTCTGTTCCGTTGTCCCGGCACTGCTCATGGGGATGGTCGATGCCTACTGGCAGGTGATCGCGTGCGGACTCCTTATCGGCATTGCTCTTGCCAGTTTCTCCGTTGGCGCCGGTTTCGTGAGCGACTGGTATCCGCCGGGACGCCAGGGTTTCGCGCTCGGCATCTACGGGGCGGGGAACATCGGCCAGTCGCTGGCTGCGTACGGTGCTCCGCTCATCGCCAGCACGCTCGGGTTCGTATGGGGCTTCTGGGTGTTCGCGGCGCTGGCGTTCTGCTGGAGCATCCTCTTCCTTGCGTACGCGCGCAATGCGCCGCGGAGGGGCGCCCCGAAGTCGCTTGCCGACTCGATGGCCGCACTGCGGCAGCCGATGAGCTGGACGCTCTCGCTCTTCTACTTCCTGACATTCGGCGGCTTCGTTGCGATGAGCATCTACCTCCCGACGCTTCTCACCGATCTGTTCAAGCTGACACCAGGCGATGCCGGCACGCGCACGGCAGGATTCGTATTGCTCGCAACAGGGATGCGCCCGGTGGGCGGAATTCTCGCGGACCGGATCGGCGGGCGCAGCGTGCTGATCTGGGTGTTTCCCGTTGTGATGGCGATGGCGTGCCTGATGACCGCAGGCGCGATTGTTCCATTCACGATCGGAGCACTCGGAGCGGCCGCGGCAATCGGGGCCGGCAACGGGGCAGTGTTTCGCCTCGTGCCCGAATATTTCCCGCGCAGCGTTGGAAGCGTCACCGGGCTTGTCGGAGCCGCCGGCGGCCTTGGGGGATTCTTCCCGCCGCTCGTGCTCGGCGCGCTGCGGCAATCCACAGGCAGCTTCAGTTATGGCTTCGTGATGCTGGCGCTCTTCGCACTCGTCTGCCTGATCGTTTGCTGGCGCCTTGGCGGCCGTCCGTCCACGCCGATCCCGGCAACGTCCTGACCCGGGGCTCCCGGCGGATCGCGAACTATCCGGAGGCCGGCATCGCCGCGGCTCCCGTTCGCGGCACGTACAAACACTTCGATGCGCACAGCCGTTATCATGGTGGTGTCATTGTCGATAATGCGCAGTACGATGCCGCGCGAGGCTGAAGCGAGGGAAGATTCATGGGCTCCTTGGCCCGGTCCCTGTGGCCTGCACGCGTTGCCGACGGCCGACGGTCCGTGCAGCGTTGCGTTCTTGACGCAGATCATTGCTCCCGGAATGTGTGAGGTCTAGCTTGCCGCAGTGACCGAATGATGACGTTCAAGGCTCATACGGATAATTCGGAGCAGGAGGGAATGACCATGGTAGGTAGAGCGTAATGAGTCGGATCGCAGGGGCGCAGTCGGAAATGATGTAACGCGGGCAGAGAGCAGCACAGGAGCAAATGACATGAAACAGCAAAGCGAAGGCAATGAAGTCTCGATGAATGGACGCGGTACGTTGGTGGAGCGTCTGGCGGAGAAATTCGGCAGGACGTCCGCATCAACCGTGTACGGCGATCCGGTGGAGCAGGGAGGCACAACGGTAATTCCGGTGGCGAAGGTCCGGTACGGATTTGGCGGTGGCGGTGGAGAGGGGGAGAACCATCAGGAGGGATCGGGTGGCGGCGGTGGTCTGGTGGCTGCGCCGATGGGCTACATCGAGATGAAGGATGGCGAAACGAATTTTCATCGCATTCGCGATCCGCGTGCCATTGTGCCGTTGATAGTTGCCGGTGGTTTTGCCGGTGTGATGCTCATGCGAAGTTTGGTTCGCCTGATGAAGACGCAGGCGGCAATTTCCGAGCATGAGCATGCTCATAATGATGATACGAAGTAAATGCCGGGAATCGCCCCGGCGCTGCGTGGTTGCCGCAGGGAGCGGGGGAGGAAGAATATCGGTTGATGCTGCTTCCGAGTTGAGAGTCACATGTTGGTGGAGTGAAACAGCATCCGGGATACGTGGCGCCTTCTGCATTGGGGAGGCGCCACTTTTGTTTGCGGATGATACTTGCCGGATGCTGCATGAGCCGGTTGGCGGAGTGCTCGGCCCGGGGGGCGCAGGCACAATCGGATTGCCGATCGTGCATCCCATGCATGAACCAACCCGGTGGCATCCCGCGCCTCGTTGTAGTCCGCATGCTGAAGCCGGGAATGCCGCGCCGCGCTGCTGTTGATGCGCCCAAATGACCGGGACCGGACAGAATCTGTTCCCGTCCGGCCCCGTTCGCTGAGCCAAGCCTTACGGGCCCTGGTCTACTCTTCGAAATCAAAATCTCCGGTGCGAACGCCGGCGCCCTGCAGCATCTCTTCGAGCGCACGGCTCTCCGGTGGCACTTCATGCGGCTCGCGCGTACTGATATCCTGCAGCGCTTTGAGAGCCGCAGCTATCGGAATTCCTGTCTTCCCCGGGCGTCGTGAATCGCTCGCGTGCCTGATCACGTCCGTGATCGAGATGATGCCGGAAAGCTGCCCGCTGGCATTGGTAACCGGCAGGCGCCGTACTCTCTGAACGCGCATGGTATTCAACGCCGTCTCTACGTCGTCGCCCTCTTCGCAGCTCACAACATGATGGCTCATGACATCGTCCACCTTGATCTGCGATGCAGGCATATTGCGCGTTCCGGCGGCGATGCATATGTCGCGATCGGTGATGGTTCCGTATACCGTGCCGTTGCCGTCGATAACCGGAAGAATCCCGCAATCGTGTTGCCACATCAGTGCCACCGCCTCCGCAAGGTTCGTATCCGGCCGGCACCACTGCACCTTGTGCTCCATGATCTCGTGCACGTTCATAATGGTATCCTCCAAATTCACTTCACATTCCCATCCCGATTCATCGGGTTTCAATCCAAGCTAACCACGTTTCCGCACGGCCACCATGATCTGCATCAATATCCCGGTGATATTGCCGGCCGCGCTCGAATATCCCGGTGTATCGAGATGCGACGCGATTGGCGCCGTTTGCCGTACATCTCCGTCGGCGCGCGGGCACGCAGTGTGGAAGCTATATTGCGCGGATGAAGAACGAGGGGAGTCATGATGAGCGCCTGCCGCCGATTGCCCCCGCAGCAATTGCGAGCGGGCATATCGTTGCGCTTTTTGCATTCGATGTCGGCTATGAGGTCGTGCTGGACCGCGTGCACCAATTGGCTTCGCCCCAGCCGGCTCAGCCGCTGTCCGGTAAGAAACAGACGCCTTCCTATCTGCAGTACACGCGACTTCCGTTGAAGTTGGATTGCGGGTATGTGGAACCGGGCAATCCGGCCTCCGGCGACGTGCAGGCAACGCTCTTCGACTTCGGCGCGATCAGTATGTCGTACCGAATTCCGCTCACTGCGAACGAAGAACGGCCTCTCATCGACGATCTGCCCGCGATCAGCCGGCATCTACATGAGCGCATGCTGGAACGTGATGCCCGCGACCGCATAGCCTCGTTGATGCAGCGTATCGAGGCGGCCATTGTCAGGCCGTCGCTTTCGGCGCTGGTGGAGGATTATTATCTGATCGTGCTGGAACGGCTGGAACCGGAACTGACGGCCGAACAGTTGATGGAAGGGCATCGCCACGCACTGGCGCACGCACTGCAGTTCGAGAGCGACGGTCTCAGCCGGCACCAGCAGGAGGAGGCCGTTGCGCAGCGCATCTCCTACTATTACAACGATCTCGTGCTGGTGGATTGGAATGCGGCAATCATCTACGATCGCGAGTACGATGATGCGGCAAGCGTCCTCGAGTTGTTGAACGTGGAGCTGTTGGAGGCGCGTTTTACGGACGCCGAGCTCGACAAACATATCGAGGCCGTCTCGGACCTCCTGCATCAGCGCATGGGGTGGCCCATCCCGTTCCGGACGCCGTACAGGCGAACGTTGTATGATCTGGCGGAACTCCAGATTGCCTCCTCGGTCCTCGCCGAGCGCGTGGACAACGCTTTGAAGCTGATCGGCGATCTCTACCTTGCCCGCCTTCACGCTGCTGCAGCACGACGCTTCTATCTGCTGGAATGGGAGCA
This sequence comes from Bacteroidota bacterium, assembly GCA_018266795.1. Classification (GTDB taxonomy): domain Bacteria; phylum Bacteroidota; class Ignavibacteria; order OLB7; family OLB7; genus JAFDZV01. Next base: position 63,918 of record JAFDZV010000043.1, read on the forward strand.
GGCCATCAGCCGGAAGCTCGGCATCATCAACAACTACTATCGGCTCCTGACAGACCGCGTCCGCAATGCTCAGAGCCAGACTCTGGAACTTGTGGTTATCCTGTTGATATTGGTGGAGTTGCTGCTCGCGCTGCTGCGCAGATAATAGGCCGGCGAACTGCCGCTGCGCATGACTGTTCCGATTCCGTGCAGGCCACGCAGAGCAGTTGAATCCCGGATGCCGAAGCGATCCGGGATTCCGTGTGCCGCTGCTACGCTCCCTCCGACGTATTGCGGCACAACGTTGCGCCTGCGGTACGAATGCATCGCCACCCGCGGTCTCACTCACCACAGCCTCGCGTCTCAACACGGTCTGCCGGCCGGCGCCGAGCCGGAGGAACCTGCACCGTGCTCTCTGACAATTGTATTGTAAGCCGGCCGCAAACGCCCGGGCGCCTCGATCCGGCCCAAACAGGACTGTCAGACAGCGCCTACTTCGATTCGATTTCGATCACCACCATCCGGTTGTAATAGCGCCCTTCGGGTGTATCGTTCTCCTGCGGCGATTCCATTTCGTCCTCTCCGAATCCATAGCTCACGAACAATGCATCGCGTCCGAGCTTCTTCGTCTCCTCCTTCAGAATCTGCTCCGTGTTGTCCGCGCGCTGCATCGAAAGAACTGTGTTGTGGCGGCTCGAACCTATGATGTCGGAGTATCCCTGGATATAGACAACCGATTCGGTCGTGATCTGCGGGGCCACTTCCTTCCGGAGAAAGGTCTCGTACATCCGGGAAGTCTTGGAGTCATCGAACTCGAAGAGGATGGTCTGTGCGCCGTGCGTTGTCGCCTCAGTGTTCCGCCTCTTCAGGTCGAAGGAGTGTGTGCTCGTGGCGAGCTGGCCGTCGCGGGCCGTTGCAGTGACGGTGGCTGAATAGTGGCCGGCGGCAAGCCTTCCCAGGATCTCGTTTGCATTGAACGCTTTCTCCTGCACGGTGAACGGGCCGTAGGTTCTGCTGTATCCGTTCCCTTCGATCAGGACACTCCATCGTTCGATCGATGCCATCCCGCGAATGTTGATCCACAGATCGCTGCTGACCGGAACCGCCTGCGGCATGTGCAGTTCCACAGGTGCCAGCAGGTCCTGCGCGTCGCTGCGGATCTCCACGCGAAGATTCTCCTCGGCCACGAGCGCACGGTCCTCACGAGCTGTCAGTGCCGTTCCCGACGCATGCTCCGGACGTGTGCGCCAGTTGGTCTCGATACGTTCGGGCGCGATGCCGAACGTCTCCGCCAGATATGTCTTCACATGCTGTGCCATCTGCAATCCAACTGCCTGTTCGGGTGCCGATCCCGTCAGAACGATGTGGGCGGACGGGTTCTTCGCCATCCGGCTTCCGACAACATTGAGCACGTTGTGGTACACCTGCATCTGCCGGTCTGCCAGCGCCGTGGAGGCCGCCCCGCCGGTGCCGACGGATTCCGGCAGGGAGTGCTCGTTGTAAGTCTCCGCCTCGCCGGGCGTCAGTTGCAGGTAGCGCGCTGGAATGTTCGTGGAACCTGCGGTGAAAAAGATGTAGTTCCTGAGCGGCAGGTGTTCAACCCGCTCTGCGGGCCGGGCAACACCAAGCACCGGCGGCTGGACCGTGAAGTCCACAGCCGGAGCCGGCGCCTGCATCGCCGTCTCCGCACCACCTCCGAAGCCAAGCTCCATGCGGAATCCGGCTCGTGCCGTCAGCGTGCTCCACTTCCGATTCAGATCGCTCTGCGCAACATCCGCTCCCTTCTGATCGATCACATAGCTTCCTTCCACAAACGGGGTCAGGTACCAGCGGGGCGATTCGTTCGGATTGGCGATCGGAATATCGTACGCGAACCCGCCCCAGATTCCGTATGCGCTGCCCTTCACGTTCTGCAGTTCCATTCCGGAAGCGGCCGCCACGTTCTCGCTGCCGTCGGGAGAGTAGTCGAACTTCTTCGTGACGTTGATGTGCGCCGACGGGCCGAGCATCACATGAAAATATTGGTCAACGTTGGCCCTGAATCCGAGCTCGATGTCGCAATAGCTCAGATGCGGCGTGAAGGAGCGGCCGTTGGCTGTCTTCGAAACGGTCCTGTCATCGTACGTCCCACGCAGCTGCAGACCCAGCGATTGCGTAAAGACATATTCGCCGATAATTCCGCCAAACGCCGTGTTGCCGTTCATCCTCGAGTAATCCTGTTCGGCAAAGAGCGGATCGTCCGGATAATTGATGAATCGCTGCGCAGGAGCCTCCACATAATTGTGGTTCAAACCTCCCAGGAGTCCGATGCGAAAACCGGTCTGGGGCTCGTTCGCCTGGGCGTTCATGGTCCCCCTTCCCGCCATCATCAGCAGCGCGGCAAGTATTCCGGCCCCTGCATTCCTGCGTGTGGTCTTCATCGTGCCATCTCCAGTGTCCGAGTGTATTGGCGTTTCGTGTGCCGCGCTTCGAGTTCGATTGGCTGTGACCGCATGCGGTCCCCATCACCACGCCGTGGCCCGTGTGCCGGCCTGCAACCCGAACTTAGAGGAGTGGTCCGGGGAAGACTATGATGTGGGTCAAGAATTGCGAGTTGGATTCGAAGGATGGCTTCGGTGTGGCAATCGGAGCCGCGCAATCGGAGCCGCGCATTCGGCGCGGAGAGAGGCGGCGAGCCCTGCGGATGCATGTGGTTCGCGCAATATCCGGGGTACAGCACCCGCCAACGTATGGATTTGCGGCAGGTGCCGGACTATTTCGGGCCGGGTGCGGATCCTTTGTCGAACGCCTGCCGTGCAAGGAGTGCGGCGCCAATGGCGACAACCGCTGCACCCAGAATCAGCACCACGATATTCACCACCATCCACAACGTTCCCGCCCGTGTGGAAAGCGTCTGCCGGCGTGCCGTGCGATCGTAGAACAGTAGCGTCAGCATGTTGGCTGCGGGCTGTGCACTCACAAAGAGGCCGAGCAGCATGCCGGCGATTCCGTCCAGCAGACCGGAGCTCGTCGGTGTGAGGAGAACGCGAGCGGACGCGGCATATGCGATTGCCGCAGCCGCCAGAAGCCAGAGCCGCAGACGGCGGCCGCGCCATGGTTCGTTCACATCAACCTGCTCCAGATTTGAGTGATGCAGCTCATGCCGGCAGAATGTACACAACCCTCGTCACCGTTCACACCCTTTGATATCTGGGGTGCGCGCAATTCATGTGGTGCCTCCGGCGGCCGGCCGAGTTGCCGGCCGTACGGGCAGCTTCTTCAGGAAGCGCGCCGCATTTCTCCCGGCGGCATTACCAGGGTTCTCCGGTTGTTGCCGCACGAGTGCGAGAATCCCGGATCGGCCGCTCTCCCGCAAAAAGTTGACGCAGGTCATGGTGGGCCGGCATGCATCGGCTGTACGTTTGCGACAGAGAGCGCGGGAACGCAACATCGTGTTGAACGAATGAGTGGTGAATGGGAATTCGGCCCGCTGCAATCAATCATGAACATCTGTGGAGTGACGCCATGAAGACGCTCATCTGTATGATTTTCGTTTTGATGCTCGTGCTGCCCGCAACCGCTCAGGAGACCCTTATCAAGGGTGATGTGGATTTTGGTGGATATGGCGCTCCCATTGTACAGTTTACTTCCATCAACAAGCAGTTCGGTGTTCTTGTGGGAGGGGGAGGAGGTTTGATTATTGATCATACGATTGTGCTGGGGGCCGCCGGCTACGGCCTTGCGAACAATGTGACCGAGGCGAGCGCGCCGGTATCTCATCCATATCTCAATGTTGAATATGGCGGGGCATATTTCCGGTATATCCATCGGTCGAACGACCTCCTTCATTTTACCGGCGGCGTGCTGGTGGGAGGTGGCCGAGTTGGCTATCGTACGGATCTTGCAAATACGGCAGTCGAGCAATCCGGCTCCCGCGATTCGCTCAATGATGCATTCTTCGTGCTGGAGCCTGACATTCAGATGGAGATCAATGTCACAAACTGCTTTCGGTTGGGAATCGGTGCCGGCTATCGATGTATTTCCGGCATCGAATTGCAGGGAATCAGCAATGGCGACATCGGGGGGCCGAACGCCCGGCTCATGCTCGAGTTCGGGTCATTCTGATTGAGTGTGCCAAACGTCTTCCGGACGTTCGCTGCAGGGCCGTGTAGTATTGTGTGCGCTTCCGCGTTGCGGAGCGCACACCTGTGTGTTTGGAGATGGCGGCGTATCCCGCGCTCCCTGCGGGCTGTGTGGTTCGAGTTGGATGCCCGGAGGAGCTCCACCGCGGGCGTTGCGGGTTCGGGCGATTGATTGCCCCTCGTGCCGCTGAAGGTCTGGTCGACAGATCGTACCGAGCCATCGAAATGGTGGTGGAGACGCCTTGCCGGATTGTCCCGCGCACGTGGCCGTTCGGCCGGCCGGCAGTGCCGGTGCCTGGCGGGCCGGTTGCATAGTTATGCATTCTCCTGCTTAACGGCCGTTCGCGGCCGGTTGGTCGTCACGCGCGGGCGGGGGATGTCTTCCACTCGGAGGCCGGCCTGCAGCGACCAATCCATCAGGCAGGTGCGGGGGCCGGGGTTCTGCGATGCCTGGGGAGGGGGGTACCTATCGTATCCCCGACATCGCGATGGAACCTGGTCGGCTGCAGGGGCGATGAATATCTATGTGTTGATTACGAGTCGGCGCAGTATCTTTGGCCATCCTCGACGGCCATCGATATTGGATGCGTCGGCAATGCGTGAGGTGGCGGGCAATGTCCGCCCCGGGGCCGCGCCGCCGGTTCGGTATCGTGGATGCGAACGGGCATCCGGCAATCGTTGTTCTATCCACTCCGGCAATCACCCTTCTCACCCCAAACACTCGGTGGCAGTACCATCGATTGGCAGTTCCATGCCGATGGTCGGCTGCTGCGTCGCGATTCCCCATTTGCCTGCCGCATGCCGGGCGTTTCCTGTCCCTGGCATTCTCCGCGGACCGGCGGGCTGCGCTGCATAAACAGAAACCGTTTGTCGAACGAAGGGTGACCCCCGTGCTCTTGAACAACCTCAGCGTAGATTCAGATCGATCGTACCATCGATGGGCCGGCGGCATGGCGCTGCTCTCCGTGCTGATTGTGGCGGTCTGTTCATACGGATGCAGCGATCGCCGGAATACCGGAACGCGGAAGGGGGATTCGGTCCGTGCCGGATCTGCCGTTGCAACCGATTCCGCGCACCGTCTCGCGGGCGGATCGGTCGGCGCTTCCGTGGCGCACGGCGGAACCGCTGATCCCGGGACTCCGGGTGGGGACACGCAGGCAGGCGGGCGCCTGGATGCCTGCGAGGCCCTGAAGAGACTGCCGGATTTGCTCTCGACGATTGCGGAGGCCCCGACCTCGCTCGAGGGGAGCACGAATACCGTCTGCCTGCGAGTATTGATCGGGCGCCTCGCGGACAGCGCGATCGGTACCGGCAACGATGGCTACTACGACGCATTTGCCGCCATTGCTTCGATCGCGGAGGGTGAGATCCGCCCGTGCTACGACAGTGCCTGTGCCAGGCTCTTTCATCGCGTTCCGGTTGCCACGATGAAGTATCTGTATGGCCGATCCATGGGCCGGTTCAGCACGTTGGTGGCCCATGTTCGGTACGCTCTCGCTGTGGAGATCGATCACGCTCACGACAGCGCGGCAGCCTGGCGGGCGTTCGATAAGGCGTTGAACGAGTATGCACACAGCGATACGGCGCGCGCGCTCATGTTGAACGCGTCGCTGCTGCGCGCCGGTGTCCTGAAGCAGCTTGCTGCCGATCGCCAGTAGCCGGTACCGTTGACGGCTGCCGGCGCGAACGTGTGCAGGCTGCCGGCGCGAACGTGTGCAGGCTGCCGGCCGGCTTAGCATGTCATGGTTCGTTTGCGGGCTTCGCCATATCATTATGGTGTACCGATTCCCGCACCTCGGTATCGGCGCGTTGATACTTCGCCATTCATGCCACACTTCATAAGTTTGCACTGCTTGTCGTTGCACGGTGATGTTGTCTGCCAGCAATCAGTCATTCGTCGGACGCATGCATGTCGGATCACTCCCCCGGAACCCGCAATCGAGACAGTCGTTGTACGCCGAGCAGACGGTGCCTGACGTTTTGGAGCAGGCACAGGGGGCCGTCCTGGTTTCACGATGCCAGGAGATGCGAGCAACATGGCTGTCGGGATCTGCTGACGTGTATTCTGCTGAACACCCTTTCATCCCGAGGCAATCATGCAACGCGATCGATCCCGATCCGGCGCGACGTATTTCTGTTTTGTGTTGCTGTTCCTTTCAGGCGCGATGGCCGCCGCCCTGGGAAACGGCGTTGATGCGGCTCCCAGCCTTGCTCAGGTGGAATTCTCCGGAAGCGGCCGGATTCTGCTCCGGCCCGATCCCACACCGGAGCTACCGTTTGCCGAACTTCCGGCCCGCTGGAAGGCCGGCCAGCCGGTCCTGTCGGTAGCATATGTCAGCGGATCGTATCCCGAGGTTGGCGCCACGATCGAGATGGCACATCGCTCCTTCACTACGCGCGTATTGATGCGTGGCCACGGACCGGACGGAATGGCATTCCCTCCGCTGCCGGCAGTTGTGCGCGAGTCCGGCGGGACCACCGTCGTCATCTATCCGCCCCACCCGTCAACCATCCCGTTCGATCCGGGCACCGTCTGCTGCTACGATCCGTTCACGATCTCCTGGGAGTTTTCCGCGGACGACGGCACCACCTGGACGCGCGCGGGGGAGTCGTCCGCAACCATCTATGTAACCCGGGGACGTCCCGCGCCGGAAAATCCGGAGATGGGGTTCGGCTATATCGAGTCGCTCTTCGATATCTCCTGCCGCAGCGCCCACGGCTACAGCAGCGAGGCGGATATCGTTCAGCATGTGTGGAGCGAGTTTACCGATCTGGTGGTGCGCACGAAGAAGGGGGACACACTTTCGTTCTATCCGCACAAGCAGAACAACCAGCAGGAGACCACCGCAGGGTTGATCCTCTGCAAGTCCGGGGTCTGCTTCGCGTGGGCGCACTTGCTGATCGACCTGCTGCGCATACAGGGGATCACCCGTCGCGGCAGCTATGTCGTTCTCAGCGCTCCGAACACTGCGTCGTGCGGACCGGTGATCGGCATGCTGATGCCGAACTGTACGTTCGGTACCCCTTCGGCTGCGGCCACCTGTCCGGATTTCCCCTATCTGGCCGCCTTCGCGCGGCCCCTCACCGGCGATCTGATCGGACCCGATGTGTTCAGCAAGCCGGGCCTTGCGGGGCAGGGGGAGCCCGATCCCATGTCGCTCTTTCATGATCATGCGCTCGTGCTGATCGACGGAGTCTACTACGATCCCAGCTACGGTCGCACCTTCGCCTCGCTGGATGAGTTCGTGAACAGCATTGCCGGCTGGGCGGTGGAGAGCGTTGCGAACGAATCGCAGGTGCATTTCGATCTCAACGGCAATCACCGGATCGAGGATCTCGATGTGAAGGTTGCACGCGTCAGCAACGATCCGCATCGGTGCAGGCTGAGTGTGGCGCGATCCGATTATTGAGAGAATGTGAAGGCTCGTTCTCTCGCTGAAGCATCATGTGTCATTAGTGGAGTGAATATCCCCATGCACAGCCCTGCATCCAACTGGCTCCTGATCGCAGCATGCGTTTCAACGATCGGCCTCGGGGCCTGCGACAACGACAGGCCGAGGAATGCACCCGCCGCGGACTCGTCCGCTTCGGCACCTCCTCCCGCCTCAACGGTGGACAGTGCAGCACGTGCGGCACAGACTCCGCACTATCCGATCGTGGGGGGCGCTGCGATGTACCCAACAAAGGACATTGTGGAGAACGCCTCCAACTCCCGGGATCATACAACGCTCGTGATGCTGTTGAAGGCCGCGGACCTCGTGCCCACCCTGAAGGGGCATGGCCCGTTCACGGTATTTGCGCCAACCAACAGGGCGTTCAATCTCCTCAAGCAGGGAACCGTTGATACGCTGCTGAAGCCGGAGAACAGGGGGAAGCTGAAGAGCCTCCTCACATATCACGTGATAGCGGGAAGGCTGGATGCCGCCGATCTCGCCAGGAAGATTCAGGAGGGGAATGGTGTTGCCCGATTGAAGACGGTGAACGGTACAATGCTCAGTGCGGCGATGGATGGCAATCAGGTGGTGTTGAAGGATGAGTCCGGAGCCATCATCCATGTGACCGCGGTGGATGCCTATCAATCCAATGGCGTCATCCATGTTGTCGATGCCGTGATGATGCCACAGTAAGCGGCCCGCAGTAGGCGGCCCGCAGTAGGCGGCCCGCAGTAGGCGGCCCGCAGTAGGCGGCGCTTACGCACGCGGCGCCGGTTCGTTGCCGATTTGTCGGCGCGGCATCTTTCGTATCGATGATGCAGAAGCGTCGATCGTTCGCCTAGCCGTACATCCGGAGGATCGAGACGATTGCTGCGGCTGCAACGGCCAGTGGCAGCACCGTGATGATGATGGCAGCGAGCATCCAGGCGATGAAGCTCGCGATTGAACCGGGATGGATCGCTGCTGGACTCCTGTCCAGGCCCAGACGCGCTCGGAGTGAGCCTACGGTGGCGCAGAGGAGTGCGTCGTCGAACGGCACGGTGTAGAGATTGCCGGACGAACGTCCGCGGATGAATGCGCGATATGTGCGGCGGGGGGCGATCGCCATGCCGACTCCCATTGCCGAGAGATTGAGGATCCATGCAGGCCAGTGGTGCCCGCAGCCGCTGGCCACCTCCCACGCTCCTATCTCCGCCTCCCCGGCCCACGTTGCAGTATACTCCGTGAGAATGTGATGAAGATCGTGGTACCGAGCCGCCACAACTCGCGAGGGGATGTTCGGGAAATAGATCGGTATCGGTCCCGCCTTCAACTTCACCCACCGCTCGTCGTATCCGCCGTTGATGAATCCGTAGCGATCGAAATAAATCCTGCGTGCCTCCCGCATCGGAAGGTCAGGGTTGTACGTTGTCTCCAGGGCCGGCGTGTCCCTCTGCTGAGCATTCATGCTGCGGTCTCCTTCGTGCCGGCATGAATATAGCGTGCGCGGCGGGGGCCGGCAATTATGGTAACTATAACGGATATTCCTCATGCCATTGATGATCGGCCATGCTTGCGACCGGCAGGCCTTCAACGCTGCGCCCGGCATCGCTACCGTACCGCGATCCGAAAATTCATGAGAGGTACGTTGATGGGGACACATACCACTACTATTGCTCGCCTCCACAGCCGGTGCTCTCTCTCGGAATCCGTTCGGAACAGCGCCCGGCTGTTTGAAGTGGTTGAGCTACTACCACAGCCCGCCCGCCAGCCCTTGCAGGCGAACACCTCCGCAGAATCGTGCGGGGCTCGGCTGCGATGCCAAGGCCCGATTGCACCTCGTTCCTGACCCGCAGCGGGAGGCAAACCCCGGTGCTGCTTCGTGTACGACTATCGGTGATATGGAGGGGTACATGATGATGTACTGTTGCGTTCTGAGAATCAGCGGTATATAGCGGCATCCAACTGCGTGCGAAAATGGAGCACGCATCACGGATCACAGATAACATCGCTGAACGCTACTGAAACAGAACGCTCCGGCTCTCGCCGGGGTTGACAGACGGCATACGGATAACCGAATCCGCGACATGTCCGATTGAGACATATCGCCAAGGCACTCTGTTGCCTCAACGATTCGAACTCCTCGGGATTGGGAACTGCGGACCCCGGATCCCGTTGAATGCTCGCATGCAGCGCTCGTGCCGACGAACCTTCGGCACAGCTATCCGATGCAGGCGAGAGCCGTACCTCCCGGAACACCCACTGTGCCAACCCTGCACCGGGACGTACCACTCCATAGATCCTCCACAGATACTGTTGTCGCTCAACATTGCGGCGCGCAATTGCGTGTCCGTTTCGGCTGGCTCACATCGATTACCGTTCGTCCGCGATCCGTTATCGCAGCGGCGGCATCGAGTGGCCGTCGTGTTCCACACCATAAACCAGTAAGAGGTTTCGATGAATGTCGTCACCACGTCCGGCGCCAGGCGATGTCAATGGCGTCTGCTCTTTCTGTTCGTTGTCATGTGTGTGCTTGCGTGCACGCACGTGGCAATGGCTGCATCACCGGTGATTCTCACCATTACCAAAACCGATGATGCTCCGGTTCCCGTTCCCTCCGGCCAGGTGTTCACCTATACCATTGCGTATAGCTGGTCCGGCGGTGTAGGCTGGTCCACCTCCACGCCCGGCACCCTGATCATAACCGACGTTGTCCCCTCGGCGCTCGACGTGATGAGCGCCGCGCCGGGAGGTCCGATCTCCACAATCGTGGGGAATACCGTCACCTTCACGATCAGCACCACTGCGCCCTCCGGCGCGGGAACGGTGCAGATCAATGCACGCTTCAAGCCGGGCATCACCTGCCCGAACACGCGTGCCTGCAACGTGGCCACCATCAACATTCCCGGCGGGCAGCCCGTTCAGTCCAACTCGGACTGCGTTACGGCAACCGCTTCGAACAAGTGGCAGTTCCGCAAGGACTGGGTCGCCGGCTGCATCGTCGACACCGGCGACGTCGTCTACCGCATCTCCGTGATCAATCCCTCCGGCAACGACATCGGCGGATTGAACCTCAACAACATCTCGCTCACGGATATCCTTCCGCCGGGCGCCGTCCTTACCGGTGCAGGTGTCGTGCCGTTCTACGGAGGCTGCTGGAGCGGTCCGGCTACGGGCACCGGTTCCGTGCTTCTCACCGGCGGCCCGGTGAACCTTACCGTGGCGCCCGGATGGGCGTGGTGGGGGTGCTACGTCCATGTCCGGTTCCCAAGCCCGACATTCACCGCAGGCCAGGTTGTCACCAACAACGCGACACTCCGCTTCCAGACGCCCTGCAGCGACGGTCAGTTCCTGACGATGAACGCGAGCGCAACCAACACGCTCTGCACTCCGGTTGTTCTTCCAGGGGGCTGGATAAGCAAGTGGCTGGACAACTGGCTCTACTTCGCCCCGAACCCGTGGTATACCCCATCGTGGGCGCCCGGCTGCTGCGGAACGTACGGCGTGTACTACAACAACAGCGGCGGCCTTTCGCAGACCGGGGTTGTGATCGACGACAATCTGCCTCCGACCGTGGACGTGGGGAATATCAACACCTACCAGCCGCCGTCGGTCGGCACGGTGACGATGGATGTCTATTGCTATGTGGCCGGCGCATGTTCTCCGACGCCGACTACAACGCTGACATACACCACACCGGGTGCGTGGTCCACATACTCGCCAACCGGCCTGCCGGGCCCGATCTGCAGGATCAAGTGGTCGTACACCGGCACCATCAACCCCGGCAACTACTGCTACAACCGTATCGATGTATGCGTGCGCAGCAACAGCTACGTTGCGCCGTTCCCGGCGGTCGTGGCGGGGCAGAATATCTCCAACACCGCATGCGTCACCGGCACCAACGTGCCTGCAGGTCTCTGCGCTACGAGCAACAATCCGGTGACGGCAACGGCGCCGAACATCCTTGCCGCGAAGTTCTTCGAAGGCAAGGCCGGCTCCTGCATGCCGGGCTGTGCGCCTGCAACGGCCGGTCCGTTCTATCCTGGTGACATCGTGCGCTGGCGCATGGTGATCGCAAACGTTGGCAACGCAACGGCAACTCCGTGCACGATTACCGACGCACTCCCGACCGGCTTCAGCTACATCGGCAATCCAACGTATTACTACGGGCCGATTGTCTGGGCAACCAGCAACAACCCGACCTGCTGTACGCTGACGCCAACGGTTCCCACAGTGACCGGCGGCATCTCGTCTCCCTCCGTTGGGGCAACCACGCTCACCTGGACGTTCCCGACGCTGCCTGCCGATTGCAGCGGCAATGTGAACTACCTCGTGATCGAGTTCGACACCAAGGCGAGCAACAGCCCGACGATTCCGCCGGGCAACTACTTCAACACCTTCACATTCTCCGCGGGCAACCTGGGCACACCGGTGACATCCAACCCGGCTCAGGTGACGATCAACGGATATGCGAAGGTGGAGGTATACAAGGAGGTTCGCCAGAATACCACCGGCACGCTCTTCTCCTCGAGCGCAAACGTACAGCCGACCGGACAGGCGGAGTACCGGCTCAGGATCAAGAACACCGGCATCCTTACGCTCGCCAACATCTACCTGCTGGATATCACGCCGCATGTGGGTGACATCATGGTGTTGCCGCCGTACAGCCCGCGCGGCAGCGCCTACGATCTGCCGATCAGCCTGGCGATGTCGCCGGTTGCCGGCTACAACTTCGGCTACAACAGCTCCACGAACACCAAGAACCCGACCCGCTCGACGCTCTTCTGCAGCGTGGCGAATCCGGCCGGCGGTGTTCTACCGCTGACTCCAGGCGTCTTCGGTGCATGGACCGGCCCCACGTTCTCCTTCCAGATCCAGGGGCTGCCTGCAACGACGATCGCGCCGGGCGGTACGCAGGACTTCTACTACATCGCCACCGTGCCGGCAACGGCGCCGATCGGCGCAACGGCATGCAACACCTTCGGGCTCCAGGTTACGCCGTACGGCACCTCGACCTGCCTGAAGACGGAGGCCACGCCGGCATGTGTGACGGTGATTCCGCCGGACAAGCATCAGTGCGATTCGATCTGGGGTCAGACTCAGGTTGATCCGTGCTGTACGTTGACGACATCGATCCTGAACACACTCGGCAGCCTCGTCCAGTTGGATTACCATGTGCTTCCGGTGCCTGGTGGAACCGCGCCGAGCGGAGTGGTGCAGAGTGTGCTCACCACGCCATGCGTGCCCAGCTCCACGGTGCCGAGCAGCCTGGCAGGCACCACGGCCGGCTCGCTCTTCTTCACGCCGCCGTGCCCGAACCCGCTTGGCGTACAGATCCATGCGGCGAGCACGAACGTAACCGGCGAGGTCTGCATCGAGCTGATCGCGACCATCGTTCAGAAGAACGGTACGCAGATTCAGTGCCGCGATACGATCTGCTTCCACTGCGATCCGGCACCGAAGGTGCGGTGTGACTCGATGGCGGTGCAGGCGTATCCGAATGCAAACCAGAGCACGCGGACCTTCACGATCTTCAACCTGAAGGCACCGGTCTCGCCGATCTGCAGTGTGAAGATCACGGTTACACCGCCTCCGGGTGGCAGCGGTCTGCACGGCGGCAGCCTGGTTGTCGACGGCACGTCGCACTCGTGGCCGGCCGGCTCCTCCTTCACGTACACGCAGATCACGGCTGCACACGGATTGCCGGCCTCCACCAAGGTACAGTTCAACCTTGCGGTTGACTACGGCATCGGCTGGGTTGGCACCGTTGTGGTAACCGTCTATCATTGCGACGGCGACAGCTGTACGATGACATACGGTCCGTGGGACGCGTCGAAGAAGGGACCGGTGGTGATCAGCTCGTCCACGGACGTTCCGGATCGGGCACTGCTCCACATGCATGCGCTCACGTTCTCGCGTGCAAACGCTGCGAACCTCCACGTGCGTTCGATCGCCGTTCACTACAGCGATCCGGTTGTCTCCCTCGTGGCCGTTACCGGTGCAAACTATCCGTGTGATGTGGATGGCGAGCAGGGCAACTGCAACGACATCTTCGAGGAGATGCACGTACAGGATCGTTCGATGATGATCGACCTGCGCCGCGATCTGGATGATCCGGCCAACCAGGACGATCCGCTCGTGACGGTTGTCTACAAGGCCACCGATGGCAACAACCCGACGGTGGAGATCATCTACTATGATGAGAACGGCCAGGAGGTTGGCAACGAGACGGTCGACGTCACCGGCGGTGATCCGCCAGGACGCGCTGTCTCCGGCCTTGGCGGCGCACAGAAGATGGCGGCCGTGATGGGCGCACTCACTGCGCAGCCGAACCCGACAACCGGACACTGCGACGTGGGCTTCACGCTGCAGTCCGCCGGGGTTGTGGATCTGGATCTCGTGGATGCACGCGGCGAGAAGGTTGCAACGCTGGTTCACGGCGAGCACCTTGCGGCGGGCGAACACCATCGTACTCTGGAGCTTGCATCGATGAGCAGCGGCATCTATATGGTGGCGCTGCGTGTCAATGGAATTCCGTCGGTGCTTCGTCTCGAGCTGACGAAGTAATTCGCCGTTCGGAACGAACGTGATGCAAAGGCACGGGGAGCAGCCCTCCCCGTGCCTTTCTATGTATGGTGTACACGCGCGACGGAATTGGCTGATGATCGGGGGCAACCCTATCTTGCGGGCGCTGTGGCGTGTGCCCGCGGAGATGGAGCGGGGGCGCAAGTATCAATCAGAAATCCGGCCGGGATCGCTGTCTGCGGCCGTGGGGAAGAGGGGACGCAAATGAATGCCAACATCATGCTTGTTCATCTGATTGCGACAGCATCGGTGTTCACATCTGTAGTCGCTGTGCACAACGAGCGTGCCGCTCGTGCGGCGAACCGTGCGGTGACCCAGGTGATACACCGGTCCGCGATCTTCGTTCCGGCGCCTCAGCGGGCCGTGGCGCAGTTGAAGGTGAATCCGGGGGAGGGGGCCGTGGCCTGGCCGAACAGCGGTGTAATACCGATACTGACATATGGGTGGGGTGGCGATCGTCCTTTTCCGTCGGACATCGCTCTGGATTCCAGCATCGTGCCGCCGATCGGCATCTCGCGCCCTCCCATCCTGATCGTGCAGCGGCGCTCCGATATCTTCACTCCCATCCTGCAGAATTGCCTTGACCAGAATCAGACCATTCGTGCGATGACGATCACGGTGAAGCCCGTCGCAGGGGATCCGCAGAATTATACCATGTGGAATGTGAAGGTGATCGGCATTCGGGACATTGGGAAGGTTGTCGAGGAGAATCCCGTAACGCAGGAGATTGTATTCGTCTTCGAACGTCTCGAACGGGGCAGTCTGGATGAAGGGGGGAGATAGAAGGGGGCGCCATATGGCAGAATAGGGCGCCGCGGTCTGTGCTACCTGGCCGATGCCGCCCGTCCCGGAAATATTTTTTTTCGGAACGACCATCCACCGTGCGTCGGCGTGACGGCGTCTGCGGCACCATGCGCGCGCTGCGGGGCGTCTTCATCTGAACACCAGGCGGATCGCGTTTTTTGGATGGAATCGCATGAAGCTGACTTTCCGAATGCCTCATTCCTGTCCGCCGTATTTACCGGCTGGACGCATCACCCGCCTGTTCCAAATACCCTCCAACAATATCTTCATTTTGTAATTGCGGCATCAACTTCATGTTGGCCTCATTTTTATGGGTTAGCTTTGCACCCGCATCGTAAAAGTGCCCGTTGTCAGTCCATGAATGGTGGCATGATTGAGGAAGTAATCCACGGCATCCGATCATGCAGATTCAGGATATAGCGAATAACACCCTGACTCGTAATGTCCTGGATCCGGAACTTTACGCCTGCACCGTATCTCATTGAGGTCCACTCGTGAGAACACCAAAACGGCTCTTCGTTAGGATTCCCATCTTCTTGGTTCGATTCATCCGGTAGCATTGTGCTGACGGCATGATTCGAGTCAACGGTGCGCGGCAGAATGTTGCGTTCACTTGGTGAGCGATTTGCCGGCGCACGCCAAATACTCGTTGTCGAGTTCCAACGCCCCCGGCGGGAGTGCGTGCCGCACGCATGCAATTGCTCCCGAATTCCGACACGGCTGCAACAGTGCACCGCATCGGCGCGCGCGTTGCCAATTCATAATATTCAAACCTCCTCTCGTCATCGGAGAGGAAGAACTGTGTTGGTCAGGAGGGGTTGAATATATGACGGCGAAGTAATTCGATTCGGCGAGAGTACTGCTCGCGCCGTTATCGGTGAGTCCGGCCGGTGATACGATTGCTCCAAATTTTCGAGCGGCGTTTCCGGCGTACAATGCCATGTGATGGTCGGTGTCCTCCGATCATCGCGATGATGATCACTCAACCAACGTTAGCCGCGGAAGGGAATTGTCCGGGTCCCTCGGCAGACAATCCTCCGCGGCGAATCCCTCACTTACATCCTAATTCAAGACGTGCTATGATGAAGAGGTCCTTCATACCTGCCGTATTGCTTCTTTCGCTCATGATGGCGAGCGAGGCCTTTTCGCAGGTACCCAGAATTATCAGCTATCAGGGTGCCCTTGTCGATCAATCGGGAGGCCCGGTTTCTGATGGCAACCGAACCATCACGCTGAACATCTATGATGCGCCAACAGGCAGTGCCCCGCTCTACACCGAAACACAGACGGTGAAGATCTTCCGGGGTGTCTTCAACGTGGGGATCGGATCGAAGACGCCGTTCCCGGCGGCGCTTGCGTTCGATCGGCCGTACTATCTCGGTATCGCCATCGACAACGGACAGGAGCTTACGCCGCGAACACAGATTACCGCCGGCGCCTACGCAATGCATTCGGCTGTTGCCGATGTTGCCCAGGCACTCTCACCGTCGGCGGGGGGCGTTGTGACAATGGTGAACGGGCAGTCCGGTGCGTTGCAGGTAACCGGTACCGGCAATACAACGGTGTCGCAGTCCGGCAATACCATCACGATTGGCAGCGACGGCGTTTCCAGCATCAACGGCGTCACGGGTGCCGTAGATTTCGTTGGTCTGGGCGCAACAACGGTTACGCACAACGGCAACCGCTTTACTATTTCCTCCACCGGGGGTATTCAGGAAGTTGGTGCGCTGGATCCGTCCATCTCGATCAGGAACGGCACCAGCGCTCTCGTGCAGGTTGCCGTTGCCGATCTGGGAATTACAACGGGGAAGATTGCGGACCAGGCGGTTACCGCGGCAAAGCTGGCGGATGGAGCAGTAACCGATTCCAAGATCTCCGGCGGCATCAGCTACTCCAAGCTTACCGGCGTTCCCGCATCGCTGCCGCCGAGCGGCGCGGCGGGGGGTGATCTTACCGGCACATATCCGAATCCCGCGATTGCTGCCGGCGCCGTCACGACGGCGAAGATTGCTGATGGCTCCGTCAACGATGCGAAGATTGCAAGCGGCATCAGCTACTCCAAGCTGAACGGCGCTCCCACATCGCTTCCACCGAACGGTACGGCAGGCGGCGATCTCACCGGCACCTACCCGAACCCGACCGTTGCCGCAGGTGCGATCACAACGGCGAAGATCGCCGACGGCTCGGTGACCACTCCCAAGCTTGCCGACGGCTCCGTTGTCGGTTCCAAGATCGCTGCAGGTGTCGTACTCACGAATCATCTTGCCGATGGCTCGGTGACCGATGTGAAGATCGCGAGCGGCATCAGCTACTCGAAGATCACTGGCGGGCCGACAACCCTTCCGCCGAGCGGCGCTGCGGGCGGCGACCTTACCGGCACCTATCCGAACCCGACAATTGCTCCCGCCGTCATCACCACCCCGAAGCTTGCCGACGGATCGGTGATGACGCCGAAGCTTGCCGACAGTTCGGTAATCTCCACGAAGATCGGCGCCGCTGCAGTGCGCACGGTCAATATCTTCGATGGTTCGGTGACTACCGTGAAGCTCAACGACAGTTCCGTGGTAGGATCGAAGATCGGCACCGCAGCCGTAACAACGGCGCACATCGCCGATGGTTCGGTGACCACCGCCAAGCTTCCGGACGGAGCCGTGACGTCTGCGAAGATCGCCGACGGCACGATCGTAGATGCGGACGTAAGCCCGACGGCGGCGATTGCGTACAGCAAGCTGAACCTGACGAACAGCATTCAGAACTCGGACATCGTGGCCAACGCGATCACGACATCGAAGGTAGCCAACGGCACCGTGACGACGTCGAAGATGGCGGACAGCGCGATCTCCGGCCTGAAGCTTCTCACGAATGCAGTGAGCACTGCGCACATCGCCAACGGTGCGGTGACGTTGCCGAAGATCTCCAACACCGGTGCGACAACCAATCAGGCGATCGTGTTCGACGGCACGAACGTCGTCTGGGGGGCCGCTGTCCCGGGCGGCGCAGCCGGTGGTGATCTGAGCGGTACCTACCCCAATCCGGTGATCGCTGCCGGTGCCGTGACTTCTGCAAAGATCGCCGATGGCACGATCGTCGATGCGGACGTAAGCCCGACGGCGGCGATCGCCTACAGCAAGCTGAACCTGACGAACAGCATCCAGAACTCGGACATCGTGGCGAACGCGATCACGACATCGAAGGTAGCCAACGGCACCGTGACGACGTCGAAGATGGCGGACAGCGCGATCTCCGGCCTGAAGCTTCTCACCGCCGCGGTGAACACGGCGCATATCGCCGATGGCGCCGTGACGTCTGCGAAGATCGCCGATGGCACGATCGTGGATGCGGACGTAAGCCCGACGGCGGCGATCGCCTACAGCAAGCTGAACCTGACGAACAGCATCCAGAACGCTGACATCGTGGCGAACGCGATCACGACGTCGAAGGTAGCCAACGGCACCGTGACGACGTCGAAGATGGCGGACAGCGCGATCTCCGGCCTGAAGCTTCTCACGAACGCGGTGAACACTGCGCACATCGCCGATGGCGCCGTGACGTTGCCGAAGATCTCCAGCACCGGCGCAAGCGCCAATCAGGCGATCACGTTCGACGGCACGAACGTCGTCTGGGGCGCTGCCGTTCCGGGCGGTTCCGCGGGTGGTGACCTGACCGGCACGTATCCGAACCCGGTGATCGCCGCAGGAGCCGTGACGTCTGCGAAGATCGCCGACGGCACGATCGTCGATGCGGACGTAAGCCCGACGGCGGCGATTGCGTACAGCAAGCTGAGCCTGACGAACAGCATTCAGAATTCGGACATCGTAGCCAACGCGATCACGACATCGAAGGTAGCCAACGGCACCGTGACGACGTCGAAGATGGCGGACAGCGCGATCTCCGGCCTGAAGCTTCTCACGAATGCAGTGAGCACTGCGCACATCGCCAACGGTGCGGTGACGTTGCCGAAGATCTCCAGCACAGGTGCAAGCGCCAATCAGGCGATCACGTTCGACGGCACGAACGTCGTCTGGGGTGCTGCCGTTCCGGGCGGTTCCGCGGGTGGTGACCTGACCGGCACGTATCCGAATCCGACGGTCGCCAACAGTGCGATCACGAGCGCGAAGATCGCCGACGGCACGATTGTGGATGCGGACGTAAGCCCGACGGCGGCGATTGCGTACAGCAAGCTGAACCTGACGAACAGCATTCAGAACTCGGACATCGTAGCCAACGCGATCACGACATCGAAGGTAGCCAACGGCACCGTGACGACGTCGAAGATGGCGGACAGCGCGATCTCCGGCCTGAAGCTTCTCACGAATGCAGTGAGCACGGCGCATATCGCCAACGGTGCGGTGACGTTGCCGAAGATCTCCAGCACAGGTGCAAGCGCCAATCAGGCGATCATGTTCGACGGTACGAACATCGTCTGGGGTGCTGCCGTCCCGGGTGGCACAGCGGGTGGTGACCTGACCGGCACGTATCCGAATCCGACGGTTGCCAACAGTGCGATCACGAGCGCGAAGATCGCCGACGGCACGATCGTCGATGCGGACGTAAGCCCGACGGCGGCGATTGCGTACAGCAAGCTGAGCCTGACGAACAGCATTCAGAATTCGGACATCGTAGCCAACGCGATCACGACATCGAAGGTAGCCAACGGCACCGTGACGACGTCGAAGATGGCGGACAGCGCAATCTCCGGCCTGAAGCTCCTTACGAACGCGGTGAACACTGCGCACATCGCCGACGGAGCAGTAACGGACGCGAAGGTTGCCAACGGCATCAGCTATTCCAAGCTGAGCGGAGCGCCGACAAGCCTTCCGCCGAGCGGCGCAGCCGGTGGCGATCTGACCGGCACGTATCCGAATCCGACGGTTGCCAACAGTGCGATCACGAGCGCGAAGATCGCCGACGGCACGATTGTGGATGCGGACGTAAGCCCGACGGCGGCGATTGCGTACAGCAAGCTGAACCTGACGAACAGCATTCAGAACTCGGACATCGTGGCGAACGCGATCACGACATCGAAGGTAGCCAACGGCACCGTGACGACGTCGAAGATGGCGGACAGCGCGATCTCCGGCCTGAAGCTTCTCACGTTCGCGGTGACCAACCGGCACATCGCCGACGGCGCGGTGACGGCGGCGAAGATGAACGGCACCGGCGCGAACACGAACGACGTACTGACCTACAACGGAACCAACGTAGTCTGGAGCGCTCCGGCAACGGGCGCAACAGGCGCGGCTGGCGGCGATCTTACGGGCACGTATCCGAACCCGACCGTTGCCAACGATGCGATCACGAGCGCGAAGATTCTGGATGGCACGATCACGAACGCGGATATCGCGGCTGCGGCCGGCATCCCGTACTCGAAGTTGAGCCTGACGAACAGCATTCAGAACGCTGACATCGTTGCCAACGCGATCACGACGTCGAAGGTAGCCAACGGCACCGTGACGACGTCGAAGATGGCGGACAGCGCGATCTCCGGCCTGAAGCTTCTCACGTTCGCGGTGACCAACCGGCACATTGCCGACGGCGCGGTGACGGCGGCGAAGATGAACGGCACCGGCGCGAACGCCAACGATGTGCTGACGTACGACGGAACCAACGTGGTGTGGAGTGCACCGGCAGGCGCGAGCGGCGCAGCGGGCGGTGACCTGACCGGCACGTATCCGAACCCGACCGTTGCGGCCAACGCGATCACGACGGCGAAGATTGCCGATGCGGCGGTGACGCCGGCGAAGGTGAGTTCCGCCGGCGCGAACGCCAACGACGTTCTGACGTACGACGGAACGAATGTGGTGTGGGCTGCAGGCGGCGGCGGTGGTGCAACCGGTGCGGCGGGTGGTGACCTGACGGGCACCTATCCGAACCCGACGGTTGCTGCAAACGCAATCACGAGTGCCAAGATCCTGGACGGCACGATCACGAACGCGGATATCGCGGCCGCGGCCGGCATTCCGTACTCGAAGCTGACGCTGACGAACAGCATCCAGAACGCTGACATCGTGGCGAACGCAATCACGACGTCGAAGGTAGCCAACGGCACCGTGACGACGTCGAAGATGGCGGACAGCGCGATCTCCGGCCTGAAGCTTCTCACGTTCGCGGTGACCAACCGGCACATCGCCGATGGAGCAGTCGGCACGAGCAAGATCAGCGGCACCGGTGCAGCCGGCGGCCAGGTGCTGATGTACAACAGCGGCACGAACACCGTGGGCTGGGCGAACCCGGCAGTCGGTCTCTCGTTCAATCGCGTTGCGATATCGAACGTCAACTCGCCGTACACCGTTCCTGCGGGGACGGACATCATCGGCGTGGATGTGACAGCGGGGCCGGTAACGGTGACGCTTCCGCCGGCGAACTCTGTGAACTCCGGGAAGATCATCATCGTCAAGAACGAGTTGGGAAATGCCGCTGTCAACAACATCACGATTCAGCGCAACGGGACCGACCTTATCAACGCGTCCTCAACGTCGGTCTCGATTTCAGCGGGCACTGGCACGAACGGCTTCAGCTTCTACAGCGATGGCGTTTCGCGTTGGCAGGCATACTGATGTACGGCTGCCGACGATCGTGACCGACAATTGCTGAACGGCAACGGGGCGTCCTGAACAGGACGCCCCGTGCGTATTTAGGGAAGGTTGCACCAAGGTCAGCGCTTCGTGGCAAACTCGAACGCTATTCTCATCGGTTCCGCAGAATTCACCTACCGCGCATTGGATTTCGTTATCGCCGCCGTGGCGCACGCCGCGACCGGCATTCCATGTTCGTTCGGGAACGACGGATCAAACAGCGTTGGAACGTCGCCGTCGCAGGCTACTCTTCCTTCTTCCTCGGCCCGCCGCGCCGCGGCCGCCGCAGCAGCCCGATCGCCTGGCAGTGCATGGTAACCGCCAGCGCCGTCCGGTTCAATTGCTCGGCCAGTTGCTCGTTCGTCATCGTCGGGAACAGGCGGCGCAGCTCGGCATCGTCCTCCTCGGTCCAGGGCCGCGAGGTTGGGCGCGCGCGATGCCCGTTGTTTCGAGCCACGCGCTGCACCGCGCTGATCGGAAGGCCAAGCTCGCGGGCGAGCTCCGTGTAGTGAACCGTTCCCATCCGCTGCACGATGTAGTTCTTCTGCTCCTCCGTTGGGCGCACCAGGGAACGCGCCAAACCCTGCTGCTGCACCTTCATCATGATTGCATTCTCGGTGCGCCCCAGTTCCTCGGCTATCTCCGCGTAGGACATCTTGTCGTAGTGCGCATGGAGGTAGGCAAGATCGTCGTGGGTCCAGTGCTCCACCACCGGCTCCAGCAATCCCTGCAGGCGAAGCTTGCTCTTCACGGCCGCCGTGGAGCGCTTCAGCTTGTGCGCAAGCTCCTCGGCGCTCAGCTTCGGGTACTGGAGCTTCAACATGGCCTCCTCGCGGCGCGTCCACTCGCGCTGGCGTTCGGACCGAATGCCGAGAACTTTTGCCCGGTGATTCACGGCGGATTGCGACCGCCCGAGCAGCGTTGCGCATGCGGCCGATCCTTCCTGGGGATAATGTTTCCGGAGGATGGCATCCTCCGAGGCGGCCCATGCCGGCGGTTTCGGCTTGCGCGGGCCGGGTTCGGCTGCCTCTCGAGGCTTCTTCGTGAGTGTGCCGGTAACCTTGTTTCCGGCACGCAAATGCGTCGGCTGATGTGTGGGTGGGAGCGATGCGGTGATAGAGGATGCTCGTATCAACCGCGGCTCCGGGAACTCGCGCTTCTTCACGCCTGATGGTATTTCGGTGACTGCATTGTGATGGAGGGGGGCGCCCGTCGCGGCTCGACATCCGCGGTCAATCTTCATTGCGATACCCGCATATCCTGCGGCCGGTATCGTGACGCATCGGCAATGATACGAACCTGATGGCGCGTGGGCAACATGAAGATGTCGCCGGCCCCTCATTGCCGCTCCGCCGGGCCGGAAAGCCGGGCATGCAGCCTCGTGCCGGCAGCCCGCCGGCCACCTTCGCAACGTTCCGGAACGGGGTAGTGCGGTTGGGCATGCGGAGGCGCCGAAGCGGGAGTATCGCCCGATTGGACTATGCCATCCATGGGGATCGTCCCTCGCGGTACAGGTCTTCTTGAAAATTCTTCAGAGTTGGTGTGACAACATGCCCCTCTGAAACGTTCTATGAGATAACGCATGCCCACTGCCATGGACATGCGGGCGAAGTTCGCGCCGTACATGCGACATCCCGCCAGGTTCACCGCCTACAACCGAGTTACCATACGGTGCCCGCAACCGAATGCAGGCACATCCCTTCAGCATGCCAGGGTTCCTGGTGTGCCGAAGCCATATTGAATCGGGCCGATCGCCGGGAAGTGAGCAAGACGCGAGAAGTGCATTGACCTTGATCGCGGTAACAGTGATCTTGCCAACCCTGCGAGCCGATGCCTGCTCCTGCCAGGTCTTCCGTAACGTGCGTTGATGCCGATGTCACCCCGATCCGGCATTACGTTCCTACAGTAACGTTTCACGAGGACTCCATTATGATGTCATCTCTACCAGCTCGCAGGCACATGTGGCGCCTGCTGTGCATTCCCTCCGTGTTGGTGATGATATTGCTTGGGCTCGGAACCGCAAACGGACAGCAGCTCTCCAGCTACTATACGTTCGGTTCCTCGCTCGGGACATTCACGTCCCTTACCGGGGCGAACACCGTTATCCTCAACAGCAACGGCGCCACCGGCGTTGGTGTGTACAACGAGGATGCCACGGCCGGGCCATTCAGTATCGGCTTCAGTTTCGTTTTCAACGGGACTGCGTACAGCACGTTCACACTCAACGCGCGCGGCTTCCTGATTCTCGGGACCACGCTGAGCAGCAATCCGAACAATGCCATCGAGGCGCCGCCCATTCCGGATCCGATCATCGCGGCCTTCTGGGATCAGCAGCACATGTACGATGGCAGCGCAACCTGCGTGCCTCCAGTCGCCAGCGTCAATGTCTCGTATGTGGTGACCGGCGTTGCTCCGAACCGCATCCTCAACATCGAGTGGGGCACCCAGCTTGTAAGCGCCGCTACGTACTACTATGCCGGCAACTGCCTGCCGATGTGCGATTACGAGATACGTCTGTACGAATGCTCGAACAGAATCGAGTTCCAATACGGAGCGTTCCGTGTCAGCACCAATACGGCTGTGCACAGCACCGCCAGCATCGGTCTGGCGTCTGGCCTCAACAACTACATCTCGGTGACGCCCGGCGTTGTGAATACGGCCAGTTCCGTGACGCCGAACGACATGGTGGACAACAACAACGTTGCTGCCACCACGTTGATCCCGATCGGACAGATCTTCAGCTTCTCACATTTCACTCCGGATATTACCGGTCGTACCGGCACGGGGAACGGCGGCACAGCCACCATGACGCCGGGTGATACGCTGCTGAAGGGGATGAGCACGATCTTCGGCAATCCGCTGGTCTCAACACCGTTCAGCCTGAGCGTTCCCGCTTCCGGCTGCTCGGCACCGCGCAGCTACGGACTTGTCATCACCGGTCCCGCCGCCGCCGATTATTACTTCGGATCGCCCGGCATTCAGATCTCCGGCGGCTCGGTTGGCGCCGGCAGTTCGGTTATTCCGCCGATCACGTTCGCCCCCACGGCCGTCGGCAACCGATACGCCACGCTCACGGTCTACGATTCGACAAACAACGTGAGCAAGAGCTATGTGCTCGCAGCGAAGGGGACCAGCCGCATTTCCTTTGCCGGCAACATTCCGCAGGGTGGTACCGCTGCCATGGCCACGGGCGATACGCTGTTGTTGAACACGTTCGTTGTTCGCGGAACCAGCGGCAACTTCACGCCGTTCACCCTCACGAACGTGGGTACAAACGGCGCTCTTCCGCCGGCATCCATCACCTACACGATCACCGGCGGCTCCGGCCAGTACGTGATCAATCCGCCGACCTCTTCGTTGAGCAACGGCCAGAGCGCTACCCCAACGCTCACCTTCAATGCAGTTGGCGTAGGCCCGCAGCCTGCCACGCTCACGATCAATGCAGACGGTGAGATCCGGACCTACGTTCTCTATGCAACCGCCGCAGTGCCGAGCGCGATCTTCCGTATTGCCGGTGTTGCTCTTGATTCATCCTCCACGCTCTTCTCCAATCACTTCGCGTGCGAAGGGGAAGCCTACGATACGTACCAGATCCAGGTGCTGAACAACGGCGGTGTCCCCTTCACCATCAGCAAGGTGGAGGTGTTCGAGACCGATACCGTCTACAAGCAGGGATCGCCTCGCTATCCGCTGCGTCACGACAAGGCCGGGCGGCTGGTTCCGATGCAGGATTACTTCCTCACGGTTGCCCCGCCCGTTGCTCCGATGAAGGCCAATGTGCTGCTGAACTACCCGTATGTGGTTCCCACGCTCCCGCAGGCCTCCACGATGTACATCACGATGATCAGCCAGCGGCCGGGCAAGCGGTTCGGCAGGATTTTTGTCCGCACCAATTGCCAGAACTTCGCCGGCCCCGACACGAACGGTGCAATTGTGACCGGGCTGTTGAAGATGGACCTCTTCGGTCGCGGCAGCTCGAGCAGCCTCTCGGATAATCCGAATGGCGGACTCCCCCAGGCCATCGTATTCCCGGTGACGCCGCTCGGCACCAGTGTGGAGCAGACCTTCCAGCTGTACAACACCGGTACATGCGACATGCGAATCAACCCGTCGCGCTTCGAATTCGTTGCCGGAGACGTGGATGAGTTCGCCATCTCGCAGATGCCGTCCAGCCCGACCACAGCCTCCAACGGCGATCTGATCATTCCGCCGGGCGGCAGCACGCCGGTGAAGGTGACGTTCACACCGAAGCAGGTGGAGTCCCGCCGCGCCAGCATCCGCATCATGACGAACGACTCCTCCATCGCAATCCCCGGCGTTACCGAGCGCGGCGTATATCTGCTGGATGTCTACGGAACGGGCAAGTCCGATCTCTATATCCAGGGGATCGATGTTGGCACAGCGTTGATCGGCGGTAATGCGAGCGAGCATA
Source organism: Bacteroidota bacterium (assembly GCA_018266795.1). Taxonomy (GTDB): domain Bacteria; phylum Bacteroidota; class Ignavibacteria; order OLB7; family OLB7; genus JAFDZV01. Next base: position 89,827 of record JAFDZV010000043.1, read on the forward strand.
CGCACGGCGTGGTTCGTGTCGAGAGCTCGCGGAACGAGCCGATGATCATCACCAAGGTGGCTCTTGCCGGAACCGATGCCGCGGACTTCGGCCAGGATGCGGCCAAGCCGTGGCCGACACAGGCGTACGTGATTCAGGGCGGCCAGGAGCTGGATCTCGGCGTGGAGTTCGCTCCTCGCGCCGGCGGCCAGCCGGGTACTCGCGATGCGGAACTGCGTGTCTATCTGGTGACAGGCGACTCGCTGGTTGCGAAGATCCATGGCGTTGCCGGCACGCGCGAGATCACCGTTACACCGGGCGCCCTCAACTTCGGCTTCCTGAGCATGGGCAAGAAGACGCGCCGGAATCTCTTCGTGAAGAACACCGGCACGATGACGCTCCTGGTGCAACAACCCGACGTTCAGTCACCGAACGGAGAGTTCACCGCAACCCCGCTTGCACGTACGGAGTTTGCTCCGGGGCAGGAGGAGGTGATCGAAGTCTCGTTCAGCCAGAGCGTTGCGGGTTCGGTGAACGGCTCCATAACGTTCAACAGCAACGCCACGAACGGCGCACAGGTGATCACGCTGAACGGCCAGTCCAGGACGCAGAAGGATGATGGCGGTTCCTCCTCGAACACCGCTCGCACGGGCGGTGGGTCGGATATCGCGAGCAGCGGCCTCCAGGAGTTCAGCGTGAGCGGTGTTACCGGGGTACGCAATGCCAGTGGGCTTGCGTTGATGCAGAGCGTTCCGAATCCGGGACGCGACAAGGTGGAGATCGTTTACGATCTGCCGCTCAACTCGGACGCAACGCTGGAGCTCTTCGACGCACAGGGCCGCCTGGTGAACGTGCTCGACGCGGGCCGGCGCGATGCCGGTGAGCACCGTGTGCTCGTCGATGTCACTTCGCTCGCCAGCGGCACCTACCACTATCGCCTCACTGCAGGTGGTGTGCTTGCACGTACCCTCCTCGTGGAGCACTAGCGCTCCCGGAGACACGTTGGTTGTAATCCATGCGCGGCCCCGGCATCAGCCGGGGCCGCGCTGTTGGTAGGTACCGCTGCATCGGCAACCGGCGCATCGCATCCGGCGGCCGATCGTTGGCCAACCACAGTTTATCTGCCGTTCGCACATGCCTCTGCATGTTGTGCACCATTCGTGGCTCCGTTGCCGGTTTGAAAAATTTTCCTGAGATATAGGAATCGAGTCCCTTGTAATGCCTGAACCGTAGCATTACTTTGCGTGCCGGTTATCCTCCAACAGAAAATCTGCAGATGGATGTGTCCCCACACTCAGCTGCGTGATGACAGGCAGCACGGATAACAGCCGACGGCCGCGCCGCCGTACCACACAACGCCAGCGATACTCCGAATTGTCAGCCCGGGACCGATGAAGTCGGCTGCATGATTGTGCGTACGCTCGTTCCTTGAAACAGTCATTGTGAGCCGTATCTCACGCGTTGCACCGTGGGTGCGGCTGCGTCGTTGTTTTGTCGGCGCGGCTTGCGTTCGTACGTTTGGTGACGATGATGAAGCCGGTTGCTGCAAAGCTCCGTAGCATGGATGATGAACCATCCGGGTGCGGCATTCCAGAGAGCAGTACAACGATGTTGAACGATGTTCGTTCCACGATCGATTCCAGTTGCAATCCTGATGCTTGCGGCGTTCATGAGTGATGGCGCCAGTGGATACGGCCAGCCGCCGACGGTGGTGGTGCTTGTGCGGGACATCAACTCGCAGCCGGTTGCCGGCGCCGTTGTGCGGTTGCATGCCGCTGATGCCACATACCGTACCGCCGTGTACGACAGCGCGAAGGAGTGGTATGGGTTTGCCGCGGAACTGCCGCCCGGCACACTCGAGGTATCGCACGGTGGGTACGAGCCGCAGACAGTTCGCGTTCCCGCCGCACAGGGCAGCGGCGCGATCACGGTCTATCTCGGAAAGGCGGGTGATGCATATACATATGCCGGCGGCCACAGGATTCCCTATGTCCGGAACCTCCATGCTCTTGGTCTCGTTGTTTCCATCGCCGAGATCTCGGCGATCCGGAAGACGTTGGAGCCGTACCATGTGAGTATCGATACCATGGCGTCATCCGTGCTCGTTGTGCGGCGCTCGGAGCCGTTCGAACGGTCCGGTTGCGAGGTGCTGCGCACACTCCGCGGCCTCAGGGGTGTCAACACCGCCGGGGCGTTGATCGAGTCGCTGCCGGGAGGACCGGTTATTCAGACGAACCGGTTTACGATCACGTTCAACCAGATGGTGCGCGAGGAGGAACGCCTCGGCATCATACACCACGCAGGACTTACGTTGGTGCGGCGCGTCCGGGACGGAGCCTATCTCGTCGCTGCCGACAACGGAGTTGGTGACGGTATCAATGATTTGCTGGAAACGATGGCACGCAACCAGGCCGTTGCGGAAGTGGAGGGGGAGTTTGTGGCCTGCTTCAGCGCGGCTGAGAGCCGCGAGCGCTGATGCCCCGGAACCGTACGCAGCAAGGGGTGCAGCCGTGCCGGGTGCGCCGTTCTGCGCGAAACATCACCGGCATTCCGATTCCGAGATCTCAGGGCTGCTCATAGTCTCATGCGCTACCATGCGCATGTTCTGACGATCTCTTCGTTGTAGTGTGCCTGCGTGCGCCTGCAACGCGGTTCCGGTTCATCGCCGGATCCTGTTCACCACCCCATTGCTCTATCTGTTCTGAGGCGTTCTGCAACAGGGCGACCCATGTCCGCCCATGCCTGCAAGGAGCATCGTCCATGATGGCGATTGTTCCGTTGCATCGCTGCAGAGCAGCGTTCGGCTGACGTATCGTTCACTACCACACATGAGGCAGTCATGGATCAATTCAACCAGGGCATCGCGGTCGCGGTGTACAGCGGAGAGATGGCAATACTCTCCGATGCACATGTGACGTTGACGGATGCATCGGGAACCACCACAACGGCAATTTTCGATAGCGATCACGGCGTCTATCTGGCCGATCTGAGTCCGCAGGGCGCCGTCACGGTCAACGTGACGTGCGACGGGTTCGAGCCGCAATTCAGAACGGTGATCGGGCTCAGGCTGGCACATGCAGTGCCGTTCTACCTTGGCCGGCCCGGCGACAGCTACACCTGGCAGGACGGCGCACGCGTGCCGTATCAGTCCACGCACGGCCAGATCGCCGTTGTCACGAACCACTGGAGTTCCGTGCAGCATGATCTTCGCGATCATCTCAGCGGGCATGTCGTCAGCGAGGGGCATGGGGGGAAGTCGGTGAACCATGAATTCGGCCCCGAGGTCAAACGCCAAACGGTGAATGTGATCCGGATATCGCCGTCGGCTGCTCACTCACCGGCAGCCGGCGCCGCAGGACATGGCGGGCTGCTGAAGATGCTGCGCGCGCATCCGAAGGTCTCCGCGGCCGGTCCGGTCTTTCGAGATGCCGGCGATCAACCTCTGCTGTTTACCAACAGAGTGAGCATCACGTTCAATGCCGATGTAACCACCAACGCGGCGTTTGCGATCATTGCCTCCGTCGGGCTGCAGAATGCACGTGCGGTGAAGGGGACGCAGGGGACATTCAGTGCCTGGGCCGATCCGGATATCGGCGAGGAGATCAACGCGCTCCTCGAGAGGCTGATGGCGATGCCGGAGGTGGAATCGGCTTCCGCCGAAGTACATGCTCCTCTCAACCTCGAAGCGCTCAATCCGAACGACTTTCTCTGGCCGGCCGTGTGGGACAGGATCCGCGTGCGCTGCCCCGAGGCATGGGAGTTCATCAGCAACAACGTCGGCGGTTCCGGCTTCGGCGATCCGAACGTGGTTATCGGTGTGGTGGATGGTGGCGTGATCTCCGATCCCGGAGGCGTTCCGCTGCACGAGGAACTGCAGGGGCAGGTGCCGGGAGGCGTGAGCACCACCCTCACTGCGATACTGAACCCCACGCACTCGGTGATAACGGTGCGGGACAGCAACCGCTTTGTTGCCGGCAACGTTGTGGATGTAGGATTGGAAACCCAGAAGTTGGTGCACCTTGTCACACCGGTCGGACCCGGCAACATCGGTACGCTGGAAATCGACGCGCTCTTCCTGGACGCTCCCATCGGTACCGAGGTGATGCTGAATGGTGCTCCCGCAACCCGAACATGGATGACAGCGCGAACAGCCGCTGCCACGGCGACGGTTTCGGTAACCGCGGCTGCCGGGCTTGCGGTTGGAGATAGAGTCTCGATCGGTACGCAGACTACACCTGCTGCAGGCACCGCGGTGGCCGAGGAGGTCATCATCCTGAACATCGTCGGCAACACGCTCACCACCACACCTGTTGTTGCCCGCGACCTCAACGGCACAATTGCCAGCCATCCGGCCGCAGCACCGGTGGACAGCCGGCGAAAGACTCAGACGTTGTTCGATGTGTCAAGCGGCAATGTCTATAATCACAACAACTTTCCAGTTCCCGCCGCCCTCGGTCACGACGATCATGGGCTGTGTTGCGCCACCATTGCTGCGGCAACTGCCAACAATGGGCTTGTGGGGGGCCGTGCCAACGGCCTGGCCGGTGCCGCGGGACATGCGCGCATTTCAAGCATCATTTCGGGAGGCTCACGCCAGAACGACGTCGATGCCTTTCAGTGGATAACGGGCGTCGCTTCGCTGCCGAGTGCCGGCTTCGGGACACCGGCACCGGCCATGCTTCGCCCGGGGGCAGACGTGACCACGTGCAGCCTGGGTATCGGAGCTTTTATCTCGACAACCAATGATCGTACTCCTGCCGTCGACGAGGCATTGAATCATATCACACGTCGCGGGCGAGGTAACCGGGGAACGCTGATGTTCTTCTCTGCAGGGAACGACAACATCGCCCAGGAGCCGACGCGATGGAGCGCTCATGCACGGATCTTCTCTGTTGCCGCGTTGCAGATGAAGTATGTCAACAACGTTGTTCTCGATACCAGAGCATCCTACAGCTGTTACTCGCGCCCGGCCAACCTGCCGGCCGCGGCGGCCGTTCCGGTTACGGCCTGTACCCCGAGCGGCGTATCCAACTTCCAGACCCACAATCCGCCTTCCAATTTCTGGATGCTCGCCGGCTGTATTCCCGGAACAGGGAATAGAATCAGCCGCCCAACTTCCACAACGCAGCTACGAAACCCGATCGGAGCTGCACGTGTTGAAATGCAACTGGCAGCTCAGGTTCTTGTGGGCGCCTTGAGTATTACGGTGAATGCAGTTGCCACCGTCAATGTCGGTGACTGGTTGCTGATCGGTAAGATCGGCGATACCGACATGGAATGGATTCGTGTGCATCCGGTTAATCCGCCAGTCGGCAACGTCATCTTTCTCGACCCGGCCAACACACCTGCGATACAACACAACCTCATACGACGCGTTGTGGCCTGTACCACGATCGACGTTGTCAACACGGCCGGATTTGCAGTGGGCGACTGGATTCAGCTTGGCGATCCATCGGCAACGGGGTCGGAGGCTGTGCGTATCCGCGCAATCGATGCCGTCAACCGGAACTTCTCGGTGGATGGGCCGCTGAATACCTACAACGTTTTGCCGGCGGTCAACATTCATCGCGGCGTTCAGGACTACTACGATGAATTCAACGGCACCTCTGCCGCGACACCGCTGGCAGCCGGCATCGGCGCGCTGGTTGTCACCGCGAAGCCGACGCTGACCTGGGCCGAGGCGCGCGACATCCTGACGCGCACTGCATTGCGCACCGATTTGAGGAACACGGATATCCATCCGGCCACCGCGTTCCTGCCCCTGACACCCGGCATACCGCACTCGCCGCTTCCTGCCTCTCCTGCTGTAGACGGCCGCTGGACCAACGCCCAGGGCGATCCCATCGTGGACAACGGCGGCAGCATGATCCGGTTCGCCGAGCGATCGGAGGATGTGGATGCCCAGCCCACCGAAACCACGCTGGTGCTCGACGATGTGGACGACATGCATGTGGACCATGCGGTAGTGCTTACCAATCAGGCCGGCACAGCCAGCGAGCGCCGCATCATCACGGCGGTGGATGTCCCCACGAAGACGATCACGGTTGATGCCCCGCTCGCCAACAACTACGTTGGCGGAGGGGCGAACACGGGGCGCGACGATCTGGCTGCCGATGCGGCCCAGGGAGCAACGATCATCCAGGTGAACAGCACCGCATCCTTCGTTGTGGGGCAGACGATCGAGATCAACTCCTTCCTTCGCTCCGCCGAGGTACGCCACATCCGCGGCATCCCGGACGCCACGCATCTGGAGATCGATCCGCTGGAGCGCGACGTGCACAACAACGAGAATGTGTACGGCGGGTTGATCGCCTATCGCAGCCCGTGGTATGGCGCCGGGCGCCTGGATGCCGAGGCGGCGGTGAAGGCGGCGTTCAACTACAGCCACGATGCGCGCGATCTCATGATCCGCAACAACATCCACGATAACGGAACTGCGCCGGTGAACCTCGGGGTTGTCCCGATTTCGAGCCCGGACATCTGGGGAAGGCTTACCGCGCCGGTGATCGCCGCGGGCCTGCCGGACGCTCCCGGCGACGGCGACAATGCGCTCCCCGAGGGGTACAGATTCCCCGGCTACGATCCGGCAGCCAGCTACCAGAACCTTGCCTCGCATCTGCAGCCGAAGGCGGGCCAGGACTACTACGTCTATGCGCGCATCAAGAACCGCGGCGACAGTCTCTACAGCCTCGATGCATGGGCTCGCATCTACATCTATCGCAGCCGTTCGGAGGAGCCGTTCAGGATCCCGCAGGGGTGGAACGATGCCGGCGGACCGGCCAACATCATGAATCACAACAGCGGCACCTTCCTGCTCGGAACGGAGAGGCCGCTCTTCAACGCCGCAGCAGACGAGAATCTTCCGGCGCTGAGCGGAGGCATCGCACCCGGCGATCACTTCATCGTCAAGGCAATGTGGCCGGCGGCCAACGTTCCCACGGCAGCCTCGCTGGCTGCCGCCGGCATTGCGGACCAGGACCGCCTTCGCACGCATCTGCTCGTGGAGATCACGCCGCACGACGGCCTGCTTGCCGGTGACACGGTAGGCAGCAACAACAACATCTCCAGCCGCGAGGTGACGTTCGCCGCGGTCACGTTCGCGAAGGGGAACGGCGATCCGCTTCCGGACACCCTCACGGTGAAGCGCGATAACACGGTTGGCTCGCTTGCCTTCACCGTCAACCTGAAGGATCCCGTGGGCTACTTCCGCGTCGCCAAGGTGAAGGTGGTGGGGCAGCGGAGCGTGAAGTCCGGCACGCTGGAGACGGTGGAATGGTCCTGGAGCGGCGGCGGACCAGCCTGGACTTCGAATCCGGCCGCGCCCACATGGTTCACCGTGAGCGCGCCGACGCTGCCGGGCGGTGCCGCGGCCGCTGCCGGGAACGATGCCGTGGAGATCAACTTCAGCGGCACGTTCGACGCCTCCGCATTGCACGACGTGGTGGATATCAACCTTCAGCTCTACAGTCACGACGATGTGCTGCTGCTGGAACAGTTCGAATCCGTCTTCATCGATCAGACGCCGGTACGCCTCAGCGATCTCGATGTGGTTGATCCGAACGCGCCGAGCCTCTACACGTTCGCGGACATGGGCGGGCTCACGCAGACCACGCCGTTCGGGCCGGAGAGCGACAAGGTGTTCCGTGTTACCAGCAGCTTCAATGTTGCGGCCGGAACGAAGGCGTACGCCGTGACGGCGGGCGAGGTGATGGTGCAGCGCGTCTGGACCGCCGACAGCGATGCCGGCGGGTATCAGGACGCCGTGGTGAACCTGATCCTGAAGCCGTTCGATGCGCCGCGCGTCGGCTCGCGTGCGGTGAAGTACTTCGTCTATCGCGGCATCCGGCTGGGCGATCTGCTGACGAGCAAGGACGATCCCACCCACGTTCGCGACGAGGCCGGAGGCTCCGAGTTCATCGCCGCGCTCTATCACTATCAGCTCGCGCGCCGCAACGCCTTCCTTGCAACGGCCTACGGGCAGGCCCACCAGGCTGAGGCGCCGCCGCTGACGCTGACCAGCGACATCCTGGGATGGGATGTTGCGGTGGCATCCGCCACGGCGCTCGATCCGATGTTCTTCGGAAGCGACACCGCTCCGCAGCTTCCCATAGCCGCGGCCGGCATGCAGCTGGGAGAGTTCACGCAGGGAACCGAGTGCGGCTTCGAGGTGGTGCTGGAGGCGAATGCCAGCGTGCATACGTACGAGTTTGCCCGCAGGCCGTTCACGCGCATCGATGTGAGCGCCGATGCCGCGAAATCGCTTGCGCTGCGCCACCACCGCGAGGAGGTGCTGCGCTACCTCGATCCGGCTGCCTACTACGGCCAGCAGTACTCCATCGGAGTCTATGCCAAGAGCGGCGGGACGAAGACATTGAAGAAGGAAGATGCCCTCTACACGGATGTGCTTGCTCCGTTCACCACCAGGAACACCATCTACATCGATATCCGGAACGAGACCGATGCGTCGTTCAACTTCTACGCCAACTACGCGATCAACGGCAGCCACCTGATGTATGGCATCAAGCCGGGGAAGAAGACGATGAGCCCGAAGAGCTACGGAACCAAGGGCTGGCCGCTCATGATTCTGAAGCGCACGCAGGCCGATCGCGCAGTGGACAAGATCTATCTGGCGCTCAGCATGAACGGGAACAAGGTGCCGGCGCTCTACATCGAGTGCGGGGCGCCCGCCACCCCGGTGGATGGAACGGCCTTCGTGATCGGCGGCAAGCTCTACAACGACGGTGCGCAGTGGACGAAGGAGGTGGGCTTCACCATCCGGCAGCATGCGGCCGGCGGTGGTGCGAAGGAGGATGTGGCCGGCATCATCCTGCTCGCCTACGGGCGGCGCGTGGACTCCACGAAGCTCTGGCCCGCCCACAGCACGGTGTTGAAGTTCGAGCAGTATACGGACAACGTCTTCGGACCCGTCAATGCGCTGGTACCGTGGCACACCGATCCGGCGAACGTGAAGACGAAGTGGGTGCGCTTGAACGATCTGCGATTCGTGGATGGAACGGACAACGATCCCCTTCTCGGCTTCGGCAGCGTCGCGGAGCGCGGCGCCGCGTTTCAGCCCTCGCAGGTGGTGTTCTTCAACGCAGCGCTCGGGTACTTCATGCGCAATGGAGGGGCGGCGAACGTGGTGGTGGGACCCGGCATCGAAGGGGGCTTCAGTCCGCAGCCGAATCTCTTCTCCGCCTCATCGCTCTTCTACGGCTTCGATCTGAAGACCGCGACGATCAACGAGGTGCCGGCCGGCGGAGGCGCCGCGGTTGCGATCAGCCTCCTTACGCTTGTCTCGAGCGATCAGGCGTCGGTGCCGGAAAGCGTGATGCTGCTGGGCCTGCACGAGGATGAGTACAACACACTGATCGGGCTCGCCGGGCTGAGCGACAATCATCCGAAGAACATCGTGCTCACCGAGCAGCTTCCCGGCGGTGGCGCAACGCATCAGAACGACGGTACAACCAACTATCACCGCTACACCGTGACGCTGCGCGGCCTGGACGAAGCCACGGCCGAGAGCACGGACGTGGCTCCGCCCGCGCCGATTCTGGTCTACTCACTGGATGGGTTGATCTTCGTCTCCCCGGGCTTCGACTCCACGAAGCTGATTCCGGACACCTACACTCCCGATCACGAGGAGGCCCGCTCCCTGGGCAAGCCGGAACCGGAGGCCCGTATCGCCGCGGACAGCGACGTCACCGCCAAGCTGAATCTGTTCATCGACGCCGTCAACCAGGTGACCGCCGGAAGCGCTACCGCAAAGGCGGATCTTGCCGCGGCAGTGTTTCAGTATGGCGCCGACGTTCTCACGGTGGCCCGCGCCAACACCATCACACCATCGGCCGGCAACACGTATCACGACGACCGCGCGCTCTACTGGGCTCGTCTGCGCATGGCGGTTGCGTTGAAGGGGAATCCGTACTGCATGAAGAACGCCGCGGATCGGGATGAGCTGGTGCACGATCTGGAGCAGCTCTCGCGCGGGCTCTCGGGCCTGACGTTCAGCGGCGGGAACAAGAGGATTCTTCTTCTCGCCACGGACCCGATCGGTCTGAACGTGGATATCACTGCCTCCAACCCTTCGGCCGTTGCGGCGCTTGGCCTGCAGGGGACCGTTACCAACGGCACCGTCACGGCCGATGTGAAGACGGCCATCCTTCCGATACGGTACCGCGACTACGCTGCAGGAGTGATAGAGGATCTGATCAAACCATTGCTCTATCCGAAGGGGGTGGACATGATCGTTCTGCTCTCGCAGAACGGGTCGGCGCAGTACTTCGAGGTGGAGCGCTTCGCGGGCCTGAAGTCCGGAGCCAACCGCGACAACAACGACAACATCGATCTGGTTCCGCTCGCCGCCGGTGCGGGCTATCCGGAGTTCTTCGAGACGTCGCTGCCGGTGAGCGACATGATGCACAACCAGACCACGGTGCATCCGCAGATCTGGTACTACGATCAATCGTACACGCAGTCCGATGCCGCCGGCCATGTAACGGCGGTGCCGCATCCGATGGATCCCGGCGGATCGAATCGCGAGAACAACGATCCGCTCATCACGCTCGCCGGGATCACCGGGACGTCGGTGAGCGGTTCCGCCGGCGACTTCATTCCCAATCAGATCTCCTATCGTCTGATGCGGCTCTGTGCAACGCCCATCGTTCCGTATGCGCCTTCCGACGCCAAGGTTGGCGCCGTGAGCATCCCGACGCCGGCCGCGTCCGGCAAGACGATGTCGCAGATCGTGGACGAGGTGCGGAACCTGCTGATACGAGCTCTGGATGGGTTGTAGTATCGGGTGCTTCCATGAACGGCCGTGCCCGATGCGGCGCGGCCGTTCCGCACCGATCGTTGTTGAACAGTCCGCCGCAACGCGCTACTTCATGAGGCTGTTCGCCGCTTCGTAGCAATTGTTCGTCATCACCACCTACCTGCAATCATGGAACAACAAAAATTCTACCCCGCGATGTCCACGCTCATCAACGTGGACGACCTTCCGCCGTTCCTGGGGTTTCTGAAGGACCAGTTGGGCACGCTGCTCGATACGACGTTCTTCAAGAACCTTCAGCATTCGCGCAGCGGCAAGGGAGGGCGCGCGTTCTACAGCCTCACGTTGCTGCGGTACGACCGTATCGGCTTCACGATACCCGGCACCGATATCGAGATCGATCTGGACTCGCCTGCCAACAGCACGTTCACCGAGATACCGGTGACGCTGGCCTACCAGTGGGGCATCATCGACCTGCTGGGAAGTTTCAAGCTGGAGAGCTTCACCGACGACGCGAAGCAGCTCTTCAGCATGCTGCTGCGCAAGTTCGATATCGATCCGATGAAGGTGGTGCAGCAGGCCGTGGACCACTATGCGCAGATCCCAGGGCAGCTGGACAAGTTCCTCCACGATGTGAACACGCACTTCGGTGTGAGCATTCCGGTGCCGGGAAGCGGAACGCCGCAGCAACAGTTGCAGCAGGCGATCGCCGACCTCGAGGATGAGCTCGGGATTCCTGCGATGGAGGCGGTGTACGCGGTCTATATCGCAACCATTACCGATCTCAAGTCCGCCGTCAGGAGAATCGAACAGCTGTTCAGCGATGTCTTCAACGGCCGGTCCGTGACCACGTTCCTGAAGGACCTGCTCGTGCCGAAGGTGGACGCCACACTGAAGACCTCGATCGACGTGAAGTTCCCTCGCACCATTCTGGTGCCGGTGGATGCCAACGACGATCCGAAACCGGGCACGGTTCAGTCCACGCTCACCGTGGGCAACGTGGACTTCTACTTCAGCACCACCCGCGGCATCGGGTTCGATGCAACGTTCCAGGGATCGCTGGATCGTTCGATGATCGGGACCACCGGGCTCATCATCGCGTTCGACGGCGTGAAGCTGGATCTCAGCACCACCACCAACATCCCGGAGGCCACCGCAGACGGGCGCGGGCCGGACTTCGTTGGCGTGTTCGTGAAGAGCGCGGAGATCAGCCTGCCGAAGTTCTGGAAGACCAAGCCGGACGCCCAGCGCCCGGCCGACACCACCAAGTGGGCCCGGATCCTTGCGAAGAACGTTCTGATCGGCACCGGCGGTCTCTCCGGGCAGTTCAGCCTTCAGTCGACAACGGATGAGCCGGTGCTGGAGACGTGGTTCGGCCAGCGCGATGCATCGGGCTCGGATCCCGGCGACAAGGGCTTCGGCATCGCGCTCGATCGGTTCGACATCTCCTTCCACCAGGGGACGATCACGAAGTCCGACATTCAGGGAACGCTTACGATTCCCGGGCTGAAGCTGGCCAACGGTTCCCCGGGACAGGTTCGCGTGCAGGTCTCGATCGACAAGAACGGCTTCAAGATCTCCGGCACGTTCCCCGATGTCACGCTCGGCATCCCGGACATCTTCAACTTCACGTTCAACAAGCTCGGCCTTGGAAAGGAGGGGAAGCGCTTCTTCGTGGAGGTGGCCGGCAGGCTGGATGTGATCGCGCAGATCCCCGCGCTCAACCAGCGGTTCATCGAGAAGCCGATCGACATTCAGAAGCTGGTGATCTGGTCCGACGGCGAGTTCGACTTCCAGGGCGGAAGCATCGTACTGCCAACGATCGCGCCGTTGAAGGTGGGGCCGGTGGAACTCTCCGTGACTGCGCTCCACTTCGGTCGCGACCGCCAGCCGTTCAACGGCGCGATGCGCGAGTACAAGTTCATCGGCTTCGACGGCGGCGTGAAGAGCGGTCCCGGCGGCGTCGACGCCCGCGGCGAGGGAATCAAGTTCTACTTCACCGTGGACAACGATCTGTTTGGCGGTTCGGGGAATCGCTTCCTGCGCGTGGAAACCATCCGCATCGATCTCCGGATTCCGGGTGAGGCCACACCGGAGACGGCGGCGCTGCTGTTGAAGGGATATATCTCGATGAAGAACCCCACGACGGTAAGCCCCGGCGGAGTGTCGCAGACGCGTGCTCTTACCGAGTATGCCGGCGGCGTCACCTTCCGGCTGCCGCGGCTGGAGATGGGAGGCGGCGCGGAACTGCGGATGATCCCCTCTCTCGGCGCGTTCCTCGTGGACGCCCATCTCGAACTCTCCACGCCGATCCTTCTCGGCACCACCGGCCTCGGCATCTACGGCTTCCGTGGTGTGTTCGGCAACAAGTATGTGCTGGACAAGCCGGCCGATACCGCATGGTGGGAGTTCTACAAGAAGCCGGAGTTGGGAATTCATCCGGAGAAGTTCACACAGAAGGATGGCTTCAGCATCGGCGCCGGCGTATCGCTTGCAACCGCCGCGGACTCCGGCACCACATTCTCCAGCAAGCTCTTCTTCATGCTCTCGGTGCCGACGGTGTTTCTGCTGGAAGGGCAGGCCGCGATACTGAGCAAGCGGATCGGACTGGACACCACGGACGATCCGCCGTTCTATGCGGTGATAGCGATCCAGCCCGGAGTGGGCGTGGAGGCTGCCTTCGGGGCGCACATGAAGATTCCGCAATCCAGCGGCGACGTGCTCACGCTGGATGCAACGCTGGAGATGGCATTCTTCTTCGGCCGGGCCTCCGCCTGGTACGTGAACATCGGTCGCGATCAGCCGGAGTCCAAGCGCGTGCATGCAACCATCCTGAAGATCCTTCAGGGTTGGTCCTACTTCATGCTCGCCTCCTCCGGGATCAAGGCCGGCGCCGGCGTGGAGTGGAAGTTCGAGCAGGACTGCGGAATCGCGAAGGTGGGTCTGGGGGCAAGCCTGGAGGTTGGCGGCCGCGTGAGTTTCAAGCCGGTGCAGCTGGGTGGATGGATCAACCTGCAGGGATATGCGGAGCTGCGCGTGTTCGGCATCGGCTTCCGTCTCTCGGTGAAGGCGAATCTCTCCGCGGAGGCGCCGCATCCGTTCGTCATCTGTGGTTCGTTCGAGCTGAGCCTCAGCACGCCGTGGCCGTTGCCGGACGTTCACATCAACGTGAACCTCTGCTGGCACTTCAACGACACGCCGAACCGCAACGAGATCGGAATGCTGGAGCCACCGGACGACTCGCAATTCAACGTGGGGGCATGTCCTTCGCCGGACATCAAGCTGCCGGCGAAGGCGGTGCACATGGTCACCAACGAAAGCTTCCCGCTGAACTTCCTGAAGCGAACCTACACCTGGTACGACGATCCCCCCGGCGGCTCGCCGGATGTTTCGATTCCGATGCCTGGAAGTTCGGAGTGGGCCGGATCGTTCGATCGCTTCGCCATCCCGATGGACAGCTGGATCGACATCGAATTCACGAAGGGGGTGTCGCCGAATCTGGACAACGACGACATCAAGAAGCTTGCGCCGCCGCAGACGGGAACGGTGGACTACGAGTTCGTGCCGCCGCAGAAGGGGATCTCCGCTCAGGTGAAGCATACCTACAAGGTGGAGCGGGTGTCGCTCTACTACTGCGCGCCAACCGATGCGTCGTGGACACCGCTCGATCTGCTGGGAGCAAGCACGCCGCTCCTGGATCTCGTGGCGCAGACCAACCCGAGCCTGTACGCGTCGGACTACGACGCCGCGCTGGCCTGGGCGAAGACGCAGATCGGAACCAACATGAAGTATGGTTTCTGGCAGCTCTCGCTTGCAGACACGCTCACCAAGCTTCGTCTGCTGGCGCGCACGGCGTTCGAGCAGAATCCGCACGTGAAGCTCACCGAGCTGGGCTTCCCGCCCACGGTGGTTGTATGCCCGCCCACACAGATCGCGCTGACCTGCCTGAACTGGACCGATGTGCCGTTGGACACGACGTATCCGGCAAACCAGACAGTGTTCGATCGCAAGCTCCGCTTCACCGTTACCGGCGGTTCCGCGTCCGTGGCGACCAGCAGCAATCCCTTCAACATCTCGCCGTCGCTGCGGATCGGATGCGGCAACCAGATCGAGCTTCTCTTCCCGGAGCCGGTGACGAATGTGCGAATGAAGCTCTCCACCGGATGCGACAAGCTGGTTGTCTCCTACTATCTCGGCTATCCCTATACTCCGAAGCCCGTGGAGCTGAGCCCCAGCGGCGGTGCGGTTGCGCGCTGGGACATCACGCACGCCGGCGGCGGATCGAACCCGGTTACGGACGATGTGTGGGATCGCCTGCGAAACATCCCGAGCTTCGTGCGTGCGTTCTGCAGCGGCGCTTCGGTGGATACGGGACTCGACCCTGTTGTTGCGCTGGATACGGTGATGGCGAAGAAGTTCCGCAAGACGAATCTCTACCTCCGCCAGCTTTGGGGCCTTGCGGCGCCCGATCCCAACGCCGCGTTCTGCGCGCGTCTGCGTGAGATGCTGGAGCTGGAGATCGTTGCGCTCACCGGTCGCGATCGAGTGCCGCAGTCGCTGAAGGTGAACATCGACAACTTCTATCGCGATGCGAAGCGGTATGCCGAGCAGTACGCGCAGATGGAACACGATGCCGGCAACTCTCTCGGCCAGCCGCCCGCCGGGCCCAATGCGTTCTACGAGGGCTGGCTGGACATCATCGCATGCATCGGCAAGGCGTACGACAAGCGCGGATCGCTGCCGGCTGCTGTTCAGGCATTGCTGCAGCAGATCGATTTCGAGATCGGCCGTCTCTATTTCAAGGTGCGCTATCATGCGGAGCTGCGTGATATGCATCTCGATCAGAACGATCCGATCACCGATCCGATGCAGCAGTTGAAGATGGCTGCGGAGTTCTTCGCCATCCTGTCGCTCGATCTGGACGATGCGAACATTCCCGATGTGCTGATCGAGGAGTTCGATCCCTACTACCAGCGTCTCGATGCGCTGGCGGCCCGGCTTCGCACTGCGCTGCGCGCTGCCGGCGGAACAGTGCAGTGTACGGCCACCGGCGCCGTGCCCGCCGGCGACGGCGTGCACACGGATCTCGATCGCTCCACTGCATGCAACCGCCTGCAGGAACTGCAGGGCATTGCACGCCTCCTGTGCGGCGGCGGCACCGGCCCGCTGGTCAACACCGCCACCGGGCCAACCGTGGGAGCCATCAGCAGCCTCGTCTACGGGTTCGCCGGCACGATCGAGGCGCTGGAAAGCTATTTCGGCTGGCCTCCCGATCAGTGGACCGATCAGTTCTGCCACGATCTCGGCTTCGCACTCCGAATGGTTGCCTATGCATGGGCCGTATTCGACGAGCTTCCCGCCGCGCTTCGGTCGCAGGTGCAGGAGTTCTACGGCGCCATACAGAAGCTCGTGGCGGACTACCAGGCCGCAACCGTGAACGAGGTACTCGATGCGCCGTCCGAGGAGACGGACGAGTTCCTGGGCAGCTGGATCGACACGCTCGCCTGCCTCTGCAGGATGTGCGGATCGGTTGAAGGTTTCGGCCTGCAGAGCGAGCGCGACTACTTCGTCTCGACCGTGGATCCGGCAATCGACGAGCTGTACGATGCGATTGTCGGGCTCACCAGCACCGACGGCCGCTCGCTGTTCGGAACGCAGATGCCTTCGGACGACTGCGCTCTGGTGCAGACCGCGATCGCCTTCATGACCGCGCTTACAATGAACTGCGGATCGGTGGATGCCACCATGCAGGCCTGGCTGGCGAACGAACTCTCCGGATTCCAGCTGGACTATCTCACTCCGGCCGTGGCAGCGTTCAGAGACGGCGCGGTTCAACCGTACGGTGCGGTGCTGTGCGACAGCGGTGCGATGAACGGCTCGTGCACAACCTGGATCGATGCGCTGGAGTGTCTGGACATGCTGATCGCACGGCGCGCCTATCTGCCGCAGAGCATCATCGACCAGATCGTGAACGACTTCGACGATCTTCTGCTCGACATATCGAACCAGATCTTCTTCGTCTACAACGACCTGCTCTCCTGGCCCGCGTTCGATACGCGCATCGAGAACACGGAGTTCGAGGTGCACTACATTCTCGGGCACATCTACGACGACTGCCTGAAGGGGAACGGAGTGAACCCGGCAATCCTGGCGCGTCTGACGAACGGGCAGCTGACGGATATGAACGATCGATACGACGATCTTCGGGGAGTGCTCTCCGGGCTACCGGCAGATCAGCGCATCGGCCTCTGCAACACGCCGCGTTCGTCGCGAAGCGCGCGGCAACAGGCGTTGATCGAGATCTACCGCAAGCTCTGCAACACACCTCCGAGCCTTCAGGATCTGTCCGTTGCGCCGCTGGCGGAGATCGTGTTCGCAATCAATCACTCCACCGATCTGCTCGACGAGCTTGCAGCCGCGCTGAATCTTCCCGCTCCTCCGGTGGGATGGGCGCTCTCGGACTTCACCACCGTGCTGGCGCAGGTGCTCCAGTTGCTGGTGATCGGGTACGGCGCGGGGGACACGCTTTCGCTCTCGCTGGAGTCGCGCATGAACGACTTCTATGCAACGATCAAGGCCGCCACCGATGCCTATGCGGGCGGCTCCTCCAATCCGCTGGCCGGATGCCAGACAACCTGCGACTCGTTCCTCGACATGCTCTTCTGCCTTGCAAACGTCTGCCGGTACCGGCGCTATCTGCCGTCGGCGGTTTTCACCACCGACCCGCTTTCGCTGCACGTGAAGGTGAGCCCGCATCTGGTGAACCTTGCACAGAAGGCATTACTGTGGGGCGATCTCCTGAAGCTCGAGAGCATTCCGAACCGGAGCATCGATCGCTGCGGCAAGGTGCGGGTGATCGCGAGCTACTTCGGCGGGATGGCGTTGAACTACGCGAACGTATCATCGCTCGAGGCATTGTTCGGATCGTACGACACGCTCCGCACCGCGCTGGCAAGTACCAGCCTCGACAACGCGCGCGGCAGCCTCTGTCCGGTTCCCGTGGATACGGCCTACGATCCCCTGCGCAAGCGCGACAGGATCGGCGGCGGAAGTCTGGGAACGCCGGTGGAGTACAACGACGGCAGCAAGCCGATCGACCGGATCGTGATTGCTCCGGTGGGATGCCCCGGCACGAACTGCGCAACCTATATCCACGAGATCTGCTGGCTCAGCGCTCTGGATCTGGAGTACAACGACAACCTCCCGGACGATACGGTTGTGCTCGAGACCAACAACTCCGTGATCTACGGCCTGAAGATGCTGACGCAGACGATATGGAGGCCGAACACGCACTATGCCGTGCAGATCGAGACGCGCGAACTCATCAACGACGACGCCGGATCGCCGTACCGCAAGGTGTTCACCTTCGGCTTCCGGACGAACGGGCCGATCGGGCATTTCCATGCCTACGACGATCCAGCGCAGACGAATAATCCGCAACTCTACTGCCGGTACAAGACGCTGCAGGATGCGGACGAGGAGGCGCACTTCCAGTATGCGAACCTGAAGCAGTACATCGACTATCAGCGGAGCTATCCGAATGCGAACGGCAACATCATCGGCGCGAAGCCGCTCTACTACAGCAACAGCAAGCTGCAGTTGTTCTACGTGGTGGACTATGTGGCCTCGATGTATTCGCTCTGGAAGGGAATGGGCAACCTCCCGGACACGCGTGCCGGTCTGCAGGTGGTGATTCGCGATCCCGGCCGCCCGGCGGATCCGCAGTACGACATCGTGATCGACCCGTTGTGGCACAAGGACGAGAATCCGCACGAGTCGCCGGACAAGCTCACGTTCAAATACATGGTTGCGAACAGCGGCGGATGTCTGCAGTTCGATCCGATCCAGGTAACGGACAAGCCGCCCGCGCATCAGACGAAGATTCCGTTCAGCCTGGAGCCGCGCAAGCTGTACACGGCGATGATCAACGCCCTCATGGATGTCGGGACGCAGACGCGGCAGACACGCGAGGTGCACAAGTACGTGTTCCAGACCTCGCGGTACGCGGACTTCGCCGAGCATATCGGCAGCTATCAGTTCGATGCGTCGAATCAGGCCCTGTACACCGAGCATGTTCAGGATGCCGATGCCGCGATGGCGCTCGCGATCTTCACCGGTGTGCGCCCGTCCGGTGCGGACGGCGTTGCCTACGATGCGCTTGTTGGGCAATACGCCGATCCGCTGGATCGCCTGGTTGACGGCGCGTTGAAGCTGGGTGCGCTTCCGGCGCCGCAGACCACGGAGTTCACGGTGATCAAGAGCGGTACGGGTGGAAGCGAGAAGATCATCGGCATGTTGATCCGCAGCCCGGAGCCGTTCAACGATCCGAAGCTGCCGCCGTCGGAGATCGCGCTTGGCCTGACGGCAACGCAGTTCCCCGGCACGCCCACGGTGATCTTCGCGAAGGATGTCTCGAGGGTCTTCGCCACCAATGCCACCATGAACGTTACTGCCGGAACGGTTGCCTTCCGTTTCGAGTATCGTCTCTACGACGGGAAGCAGTACGGGCCCGCCACCACCATGGTCAACGTGGGATCGGCCGGGAATCCGGACTGGCAGGAGGGACAGGTTGCCCCTGTGACGGTATCGCTGACGATATCGTAGTTGGAGATGGCTCCCGGGCGGCCGCACGACGTAACGCGCCCAGCGTTCTTCGTGCGGCCGGGGCGCCGCCGCATGGCATCCCGCGCGTCGGGCGCGAGGTGAGCGGCAACACGCAATTCACTCTGAACACCATTCCACAACGAACGATATGAGCCAGCAACAGATAGCGTTATGCACGCTGACAGGGATCACGTACCTCGGTGCCGATCTCGGCAACCAGTTCACGATCACCATCCAGGCCAACGGTGAGCAGAATCCGTTTCAGGTTCAGATCCCGGTTGGCGCCAATCAACCATTCAACGACCATCTGACCGGGGTGCAGCAGCAGGAAGTTCCTGTGGCATTGAACATCCCCGTCAGCATCACCGTATCCGGAATTCACGCCGGGCATCCGGTAAACGGCAACGCCAGCATGACGTTCACGGTTGCAACGGACCCGCCGGAGCAACAATTCTCGCTGCCGGTGAACATGTTCGAACCGGAGTCCGGCAGCGCGACCCTGATGTTCACCTTCAGCGTGATCTACCGTGATCCGCCCGTGTGCTACGATCCCGAATGGCTCTGCCGCAATCGATTCAACTGGGCCGTCTGGCAGCGATGGCTGTGCCTGGGCTGGGACAACCTGGTGGACTTCTATACGCTTTCGCCGATCGTCTCGCTCGATCAGGCTTTCACGGACAACGCGCCGCATCTGCAGCGGCTCAACTCGGAACTCGGCCTGGGATACACGCAGCCGCCGGTCGGCGCATCGTTCGCCGACCGGCAGGACTTCACGTTCGATACGACGATGGCGGCCGCGACATCGGTATCGACTCTCACGTGGGCGCGCCGGTATATCATCGACGACTTCGCGGAGCAGGTGGATGATCTGATGTTCGATTACGTGGTGCTGGTATACGACCGGCTTCCGTTCTTCGAGTTCGATCTCTGCAGACGCTGGCGCCAGTTGCTGGACTGCTATTGCCGGTTCTGCCGGCACCGTCTGGAGCTTTCGCCCGAGGCCGTAGCGATGTACGATTCGCAGGCGGCGCCGCAGATCGATGGTCTCTACACCCAGGTGGCGAACATCGTGCAGACCGAGGCGGTTGATTACTTCATTCTGCCGAACATGGGGATCAACTGCGACAAGCTCTTCTACATCGTCAGCTTCTGGGCCTGGTGGTGCCGCCGGTGCACGATCTGGATCGGGCTGCCGGTGTGGGCGCCGCCGCTCGATCCGTACTACGATTCGCTGTACACGATTCGGGATTCGATCAATGCCACGCTCATCGGGCAGGGATGGAACTTCTGCAACCCACCAGAGAACGACTTCTGTTCCCGCTGGGGAAACGTCCTTACCTGCCTCAGGCATCTGTGCGACAACCTCGCGCTGCTTCCGCAGTCGCTCATCGACGACATCGAGAGCACGTTCGGCACGCTTGTCCGCAGCACCTATCAGGCAATGGGGCTCACGGGGATATCGCAGACGCCCGGCATCGCAAATACCTGCGCCATGTTGTCGAAGATCAAGGGTGTGATCGACTTCATGTGCCCGGAGAAGGCCGTTCCCGGAAATCACGCGCGGCGCAGCTCGCTGGACGATCTTCTCGTGCAGATGGAGGCGGCGCAATCCGGCTTCACTGCCCGCCACGCAAACATCTGCGATCCTACGGTGCCGATGACCGATTGCGGTGACTGGCAGGGGATCATCTCCTGTCTCTCGAACATCTGCAATCACACGATCGAACTTCCGGCGGACATTGCCGCCACCGTTCTCTCCCTCTTCGGTTCGGTGATCGATTCCATCTTCGCGATCGCATTCCCCGGGCAGGGAGGAGCCAGCGCCTCGCTGAGCCAGCTCTGCACCAAGATCGCGCAGCTCGCCACCTATTTCGCCGGCGTGTGCTCCAGCGGCCAGATCGATCCCGTGAAGAAGCTCGCGCTGGACGCATATCTGGGAGCTCTGCGCAGTGCCAACACCTCGCTTCTGGCGGATTACCCGCAGATCTGCCAGGCGACCGTGACGGTTCCCGGCGGCTGGTGCGATGAGTGGTACGACAAGCTGAACTGCCTGAAGCGCATATGCCGGAAGTCCGGCCAGCTGGACAGCTCGGTCATCACGGACTTCGTCAGCACCTTCGGGTCGGTGATAGACCGGTTGGACTGGCTGAGCGACGGTCCGGTTGGTTCGTACCAGGCGAGAACGATGACGCTCACGAGGATCTGCGAGGCTCTGGATCGAATCCTGAAATACCTGCAGGAGATCTGCGGCAACGGTACGCTGGACACCATACGGAAGCTCCGTCTGGACGAGGAGCTGGCACAGCTTCGCACGCTGTACGATGCATTCCTTGCGGAGTATCCGGATATCTGTATCGAGGCCGATACGTTCTGCGATACGTGGATGACGATGCTGGACTGCCTTGCGCGAACGTTCGATCGCTGGTATGAACGCCAGGACGATCAGAACATGATCGACCTTGCGAACGCAGTCCTCACGAGCATCGGAGGCACCGTTGACAGTGCCTACGTCATTGTGTTCGGGGGCGGACCCCAGGGATATTTCCCCACGGATCTGGACCAGCTTCGTTACGAGCTTCTCGGGTTGCTGGAGTGGTTTGCGGACCGGTGCGCCTGCTGTGGCGGTACGGTAACTACGCAGCAGCGTGCGCAGCTTCAGGCTTCGCTCATTGCGATGCAGAGCCATTACGATCAGCTTGCCGAGTGTGACGCGGGCTGCACGGTTTCGCAGCTCACGCTCACCACCGGCCACTCCGCGTGGATGATCACGAAGGCGGACGATGCCGTGCTGGACGCGCCGCGCGCGCCGCACGTGGTTACCGGAACGTCCGGCATCGGGACGCCGGTGAGCGGTGCGGAATGGATTTCGCCGCGCGAGTCGGCTGCGGATCCCATCGAGGGAATGACATTCTTCCAACGGTGCTTCTGTGTCTGCACGGCAGGCACGATGCGCATCCAGCTCACGTATCTCGCCGACGACTATGCCACGATCTACGTGGACGACACGGAGCTGGATCATCCCACCGAATCGAGCATGCACAGCTCGAGGTCGCTGGATCTCACGGTGACCCTGAGCGCAGGCAGGCACTGCATTCGCGCCGAGGTGCGGAACTCGCCGGCGTACAACATGGCGTACTGCTGCGCCGGCACGATCACGGCGGTGAGCGCAACGCTCACGAGCGATACGTGTTGTGCAGGCGAGGGAGCGCCGATCCCGCTCTGCGACACCGTGCCGCTGTCGTGCGAGGAGCTGGTTACACTGCCGCGCCTCTATCAGTTCCTCTACTGTTCGTCACGTGCGGCTAACGATCCCATCTACTCGAATGCGGCATTCACCGCCATCGCGAACGCCATCAGCTGTTTCGAGGGGGTGCTGCCGGAGATCATCATCAATCTGGGCCTCACACCGGGCGACGTGCCGTGGCTCGGCAACGGGTACAACAACCGCCTGCAACGGATCATCCAGGTGATGCTTGCAGCCTATGCCAACTTCGGGCGTCTGAGCGCGCTGCTGCGGCACAGGATCGGCTGCTTCCACATGCTGCTCCGCACCAACGTTGCCACGCTTGCGCTTACCGAGGTGGACCGCCCGTCGCCGTGCAGCGATTCCTGCGGCACCTGTACACAGTGGATCGATCTTCTCTCCTGCCTCTGCTCGATCTGCACGACGCGTGCCGACCTCGGGGCAGGGCAGAGTTCGCTTGCCGCGCAGATCGACACGCTGGTCTGCACCAACATGAGTTCGCTCTACGCCTGGGCAACCGGGAGCGGCGCTGCGGGCGTTCCGCTGGTGACCGTACCGGCTCCCACCGCGTGTTGCGACCGTCTGCGGCCGATCATGCAGGTGATCGCGCATCACTGCCTCTGCTGCACCGGCATGGACTCCGGCATTGCGGCTCAACTCGGGGCGTACTACACATCGGTGAAACCGCAGGTGGACGGCGTGGTCTCCGTGCTCGCCGGCGCCTCGCTGCTGCCGTGCGAGAATGTCTGCATGGACCGCCGCACGCTCCTCGAGTGTCTGGTGAAGCTCTGCCTTCGCAGAGATCAGTTGACGTCGAGCCAGCAGTCGCGGTTCGATTCGTTGTTCGCCTCCTCCAGTACAGCGCTGTACTACGCTCTGTTCCAGAGCATGCCGGGGAGTTCCCCGCTTCCCTCCGATGTGTTCGGCACAACCTGCTGGACGCTCCTCACCATCGCGCGGCAGTTCGGCTGGATCTGTTCTCCGTACTACGTCTGGAGCCCGGACCAGCGCGCGGATGTCGACGATGTGTTCGCCACGCTCTCCGCCAATTACGCAACGTATCTGGGTGAGCTTGCCACTGCCGGCGTGCATTTCTGCAGCGACAGCCTCGACCTCTGCGGACGGCAGGCGGGCATCCCCGATCTCTACCGGACTCTCTGCGAGGTTGCTCCCAACACCGCGCTCGCGCCCATCGCGGCCATCAACGCCATGCTGGGGTGTTTCAAGGACGATATTCCCGCATTGCAGAAACGGCTCGGCCTGGCGATGACGTCCTATCCAACAGGCGGCAGCTTCAGCGACCGTCTGGAGATGGCGGCGCAGGTTGCGGCGATCGCATACTCACGCTACGCGGAGCTTGCACCGGTGCATTGCCTCGCCGTGGATTTCTTCTACGGCATTCTATCGTCGCAGACCTCGCGCTATGCCGGGCTGATTGCCGGCGATCTGCCTCGTGCAGCAACCACGATGAGCAGTTATCGCGCTCAGTGGATCGAGTTCCTTACCTGCGCATGCCGTGCGTGCGACTTCGTTGCCGGGCTTTCCTCCGCTGACCGTGTTGCGTTCGCCACGATCGTGACGCTGGTGGAGTCGCCGGGGAGCGTGCTTGGAACGGCGATTGCGACGCTCTACACAACGGTGCTCTCGCAGTCCTCGCTGCTCGGGCTTCCGATCGTGAACGACGCGTGTGCAACGGACACCTGCCGCAAGCTCAGGATCGTCACCAGCTTCTTCGACATCTACGGTCTGCGGCTGAGCGATCCCGCGCCCTCGGTGGTCACCGCGTTCGCGGCATCCTTCGAGTCCGTTCGCGATGCCGTGGTTACGCTGCGGGGCGCCCTCCTCACCGCCGGGCACAACGTCTGCGGCGACGAGAACACGGACTCCACGATCGTGCAATCCGGTTCGCTCTACATTCAGGCTGCCGGCTCCAGCAGTGCCGATGGAAGCGTGCGGGGAGTTCATCTCCGATGGACGCTCACGGGCGACCTGGTGCATCATCTTCCCAAGAGCAACCTGGCCAAGCCCGGAACCGCCTATCACGGAACGAACGGATTCAACAAGACGAACGACTTCGTGACGATCTATCGTGCGCCGTACAATCCATCGGACCGTTTCGTGGCGGAGATCGACTTCGCGGCGATGGTGCCGCAGATCACCGGAAGCATCGGCGGCGGTGTTACATGGACGTTCAGCAACGTGCGCGTGGATTCACGTTTCCCGGATGCCGTCACAACGGTGACGATCGACTTCGAGTCCGGACTGTATCCGGTTGCGATACCGGGCACGCCGAACACGGCGCATGTGCAGGCGGTGCTCGCGGCCTACACCGGCGTATACAGTGCGGCCGCGATTCCGAAGACGATGTTCGCGTTCGAGGTCGTGCCGCAATCAACCGGCGGCACGCCGCAGACCCAGTTCGAGGCGATCTCGCGCAACGACGATCCGGAGGCAACGGAGCCGGAGTTCCTCTCCTGCCGCGAGACGTACATCGGCCTTGCATCGCCGCATCGCATCACCAGCGAGGCGATCGACAGCGTTGACTTCAAGTGCACGAATGCAAAGCCCTCCCGCATCCGGCTGGAGACATTCGAGGACTTCTACATCGGAACGAAGCGCCGGTATCTCTGGAAGAGGATCGGCGATTTCGGGCTCTCCACCGATTCAACGGAGGTGTACAACCGCCTGGAGGATACCAGCCGCTATACGGTAGACGGGCAGTGGCCGCGGTTCGACTCGTCTCCGGCCACGCTTGCAGCCGGAGTGATGCGCATGAACGTGGCGAACTACCAGGACCGCTGGGAGCCGGGCGCGGCGCACAATCGCCATCCGGAGCAATCCCTGAGATCCGCGGTGGTGCAGTACCTGGACTTCAGCAAGGATCCGGCCAACATCGACGCCTGGGTGGACAAGCCCTCCGTGATGCCGACCGACAATACGTCGATGAAGATCAGCCTGCTGCAGATGCTGCTCCTCGCGGGGCAGGACTATCACATCGCACGCATGCTCGGCCTGGGATATATCGACACGCCGCTGTCGCCCACCAATCAGTCGGACCCGCAGCAGTTCGTCTACTTCGCCGAGTATTCCGCCGTCGCCGATCCCACGAGTGATACCACCGTGGTGGTGCATCGCTACCTGACGTTGCCGACCGGGCAGTACGACGATCGTCTCCCGGTTGCACCGGAGGTGGATGCGCTGGACTATCACTTCGGCGAGCCGTTCACCGACAGCGACGGCTACACGCGCTTCGGCGACGTCCGCTACGTGCGGGTGTACCGCAAGCCGCTCGAATTCGATCTCCCGGTTGACGGCTTCTACCAGACCTCTTCGCTCTACAGTCGCGGGAAACGATCGCGCCCGATTCAGTTCGGCGTGAAGTACGGCGAGATGCAGGGCCCGAATCCGAACGACCCGGTGGTCTGGGCCGTGCCCGATCCAAGCAACGACGCACCGGAGTACGCCGCGGACGACTACGTTCCGTATCGTGACCACGCGCTCTATCCGGAGGTGGTGCCGATTCCGGATTCGGGTCCGGACGAGACCGGGAGGCTGCTGGTGTATACGCATCGGATCGAGAAGGCGGGGAACGTCGGGCCTCACAAGTACGGTCTCTACGGCATCAACTGGTTCTCGCGTGTATCTCCGGAGCTGAATCTGAGCGATGTCTCCGACAATCAGTTCCCGGTGCGCAATCTTCTGATGCCGCCGTTGAACCTCGCCGCGCAGTTCATTCAGCCGGAGGATCCTCCCGTGTTCACCACGGTGAACGAGCAGACCGCAAGCCTGTTCGGCAAGACGCGCGTCACGTTCAACTGGAACCACAATCACAACATCGCCTATCAACGGGCAGATGCCGTGGACCTCTATTTCCGTTCCGAGCCTTCGATGAATATCAAGGGGCAGGTGCTCACCTCCAAGGTGTCCGGCGGTTTCGCCACCGTCACCACAACCTCGTACGTGGACATCTCCGCCCTGGTGCCCGGCGGCGAGACGGTTGCTCCCACGATTCAACCGTCCGACACGGACAGGTTCAAGGGGAGCATGCTTGTGACGCCGAGCGAGAAGTTCCCGATCTCGGCGGTGACGCGCGATGCCGGAACCGGATTCCCGGTGTTCGTGGTGGAGGTGATCACGCTTGCCGGAAGCGACGGCACGCCGGGCACGGGGCCGGTGGTTGCGCCGATCGCCGGTGAGCTCTTCCTGGTTGTGGAGAACCTGAACCGGGTGATCGACGAGCAGGGAATCTTCTCCGGCTGGACGCGGCTGGACAACAACAGGATTCCGCTCCTGCAGTTCAACGAGTGGCCGTTCCCGGTTGGCCCGGTCTACACGGAGCCGGTGACCGTGAACCAGCGGACGGAGAATGTGCCGATGGGCGGGCTTACCGACATGAGCGCCAGCGTGACACGTTACTCCGGCTCCGGGTTCGACGGCGTGTACAAGGTGATCATGCCGTCCACCACGCTCTTTCCGTATACCACGAAATACCCCGGCGCGCTGGTGGACTTCTACCGCGGAACCGCGCGCGTGCAGCTCTATACCAGCCTGGGCGAGGTGAAGGTTGTGGATGTGTTGAAGATCGACTCGAACAGCCCGTTGACGATCTACGTGTACGACGCCGACACCACACCGGGCAAGGAGCTTGCCCCGGCGGTTGGCTCCGCAACAGTGCGCGTGAACTTCCATCCCGGATATCGCGCCTATATCGATCTTCACCTGGACGGTGTGACCGATGCGAATATCCTTCCCGTTGCTCCGGAGGCGTCGCGCATCACGTACATGGCGGCGAAGTCCGTGGATACCCTCCATCAGGTGGGCATGGAGCCGTATCGCTCCGTGCTCTCGACGCCGGTGATCCATCTGTCGCGTCTGCAGATCGCGGCGGAGCAGCCGCAGGCGCTGTATGGCCCGATGTTCGCAACGCGACCGGACGTGTACGGCAAGGCGACGTACATGTTCGATACACCGCTTCGCAGCGGGCGCACAACGCCGCCGTACGGACTGCTCTTCTGCCGAGCCGATGAGATGGCCATCCTCAGCATCCTGTACACGCAGGCAACGATCCGGGATCAGATCCTTCCCAATCTGCCTCCATCGGGCGATGATGCGATCCTCGATCAGCGATGGACGGATCTGATTCAGGTGAACACGGACGGCAGCGGACTGTTCCCGACCTATCCCGGCGAAACGTTCCACTTTCCCAAACCCGATCGGGCAACGGAGGCGAACTACATCGGGCACTACTCGGTGTTCGATGGGGCGCATACGCCCTCAAGCATCAAGCCGGATATCCTGAATGCGATTGCCGAGGCGTTCCTGCCGCTCACCGAGTCGTACGTGGTGTACGATCAGATCAGCAGCGCGTCGCTGCAGACCTCCAGCTCCAGGCCGGTGATTCGCGGTGCCGATGGTGGGCTGTTGAAGCAGGGGGATGCCGGCTACGATCCCTATCCGATGATTCGTCGTGGCACGGCCGGCGGCGCAACCGTTGTTCGCTTCGCGGACTACACACTGGACGGGGCCTCGCACAACATCTACTTCTACTACGTGCGCGAGCTCAACAACGAGCTCAAGTCACCGGAGAAGCCGAGTCCGATTATCGGCCCGGTCCGGCTGGTGAACACGATGCCGCCGGTTGCACCGAACATCCTCTCCGTGCGGGCGCAGTCCAACGATTCGATACTCGGGCTGGCGCCGGCGGTGATCTTCACGTTCAACCGGTATCCCGATGTGGAGCGGATAACGCATGTGCGCATCTACCGGACATCATCGGAGGCGGCATCCACGGTGATCCGTTCCATGAAACTGGTAGCCGAGGTGGAGCTTCCCACCACCGGAACCGATCCGTACAGCGTTGCCGATACGTTCAGCGATCTGGCCTCCGGCGAGGCGATACCGTTCAGCCAGCCGCTCTTCTACCGCCTGGTTGCGATGCGAACGATCACCAACGAGAACAACGCTGCCGAGCTGGTTCCGTCCATCCCATCGGAGACGGTGCTTGCCAGCGTCATGGACACGGCAAGCCCATCGGCGCCCATCATCACGCCCGGCTTTACGCCTATGCCGAATGCCGTGACGCCGGACCGGCTGACCAGCGTGACGCTGACGTGGCCGAACGCAACGAGCGGCGGCACGTACACGCTCTTCAAGATGACGGCACAGGGACAGTGGCAGAAGGTGACGGACTTCCTTCCCAGCAATGCCTCGCAGATCTCCTACGACTGGTCCGCGGACCATGCCGGCGATCCCGATCTGCCGAAAATCGATGCGGATGGAAATCCCGTATACCATCGCTTCAAGGTCACGGTGCTCAATTCGTCCGGCCTTGGAAGCCTGAACGAAGAGATGCTGGTGCTGTAACAGCAGTTGCAGCGGAGCTGTACAACAGATCAGTCCATGCGCGGCCCCGGCATCAGCCGGGGCCGCGCTGTTGGTTGGTACCGCTTTGCGGCTATCGGGGGCGCTCCGGGCGCGTTGCGCTGCGCTGCGCCTGCATCACGCCAATTGTTTTGCGGCGCTGGGTAGCGGCTGCGTTCACCGTATTCCATGATCCCGGCGAACAACGATGCCCCATGCGTGGTGAATCATGCATGGGGCATCGTCATATCCGAAACGTCGCCGCCGCCGATACGGTGCGCCGGTGGTGTGCGGATGCCCACTGACGCCACACGTCCCGCCGTCCGATTGTCGAGACCGGATGACGGGAACAAATTCTTCCGAGAATATTGTCGGAATAAAAGAGTCGGCATATG
Organism: Bacteroidota bacterium; assembly: GCA_018266795.1. Lineage (GTDB taxonomy): Bacteria > Bacteroidota > Ignavibacteria > OLB7 > OLB7 > JAFDZV01. Next base: position 119,180 of record JAFDZV010000043.1, read on the forward strand.
CGATCATGCGCAATCATTTCTCCCGGCGGTCTCGTTAACAGGGAGACGCTTCTCTGCGCGGCACGCTCGCGTGGCTGCATTTGAAGCCTGAAGAGCGTGCAGAGTTCGGTACCGAGAAGGCGGCGTCCGGATGCCGTGTGGTTGTCCTTCGATGGCGGCATTGTCGCCATCGTGCACTGCGCAGGACGCGATTCCCCGGGTCTGTTCGCGTCGTGTCCGGCATTGACATGGCAATCATTGTTCGACGTCTGCATTGGTGGGCTCTGTCCGATAATTGTTTTATGAGCCGGTCGCGAGCGATCGGTGCCCGTGGCAAGGCGCACGAACCGGACGTCGCGGCGCAACTTCGAGCGAGTGCAACCTGGCCGCAGGCGTTCAAGCGCCACGGTCCGGCCCAAGCGAGATTGTCCGACAGAGCCTGGTAGATCAATACGGCTTGCTTCATCGGGGAAGCCGGACCGCGAATGCGGCAACCGGTAACCGTGCAACTTCACGATTCACGATTTCATATGAACAGCAACGGAATCCAACGGGGCATGGGTGGAGCACGGGGAGTCGATATCGCCGACATCGAGCGGTTGGGGCTTACGGCAATTGGGGGGATGCTCACCGGCTATCTGCTTACGCGCAAGGCATGGGGGGCGCGGGCGCTGGCCATGGTGGGCGGCTCGATGCTCTATCGCGGCATATGTGGGCACTGGCCGATGCACGAGTTCCTGCATGCGGATCAGGAGCCGGAGTCCGCACGTGGCATCGACGGAGGAATCGAGATGCATGCGGTTGTCACCATTCGATCGCCGCTGTCGGATGTATACAACCGATGGTGCGATATGGCGGCGTTCCCGCAGTTCATGAAATATCTGGAGTCGGTGGAGGTGCTCTCGGACGGGAAATCCCGTTGGACGGCCAAGGCTCCTCTGGGGACAACGCTGAGCTGGACTGCGGAGATAACGCACGCGGAGCCAAACCAGCTTATTGCATGGCAGTCCGTACACGATGCAATGGTGGCAAATGCCGGCGAGGTACGATTCGAGGAGGCAGCCGGCGGGCGCGGCACTACAGTCCACGTTCGAATGGCCTACCGTGCGCCATTCGGCAGCGTCGGGGTTCTGCTGGCGAAGCTTCTGGGGGAGAATCCATCGCATCACCTCAATGAGGATATGAAACGCCTCAAGCAGTTGATGGAGACCGGGGAGGTTCCCACCGTCGAAGGGCAGCCGCACGGCCGCCAGGCGATTCCTCCCGGCGAGGAACGGCCCGATCTGGAGAGGCGTTACGGGTGGCACGAGCGGGACAAGGTGGAGGAAGCCTCCTGGGAGTCCTTCCCGGCGAGCGACCCGCCGGCGCACTGGTAGCAACGAGCCGAACGCCGGTGAGGCCGGGTGCGGTGAGGCCGGGTGCGGTGAGCCGGCGCGGAGTGCGAAATGCAGAGCGGCTACGTGGATGCGTCTCCCGGGGAATGCATGGCACACAGGTTCTTCCGCCGGCGTGGTCATGATAAAAATGTCATAGATAAAATGAGGTTCGGCGATGAAAGCGCTCTGTTGGTATGGCGCGGGCGACGTCCGCGTGGAGAACGTTCCGGATCCAACGATCCTCAATCCACGGGATGTCATCGTGGAGGTTACCGCTACTGCGATCTGTGGTTCGGATCTCCACATCTATAACGGCTATATCCCGACCATGCGCAAGGGAGATATCCTTGGCCATGAATTCGCCGGGGTTGTCGTGGAGGTGGGAAGCAAGGATATGAAGCTGAAGCGCGGCGACAACGTTGTTGTTCCGTTCGCGATCGCCTGCGGCAATTGTTTCTTCTGCGAACGGAACATGTGGTCGCTGTGCGACAACTCCAACCCAAATGCGGCGATGGCCGAGGCCGTGTATGGATATTCCTCGGCAGGCCTGTTCGGGTATTCGCATCTTTTCGGCGGATACGCCGGCGGGCAGGCTCAATATGTTCGCGTTCCGTACGGTGATGTGGGGCCGCTCAAAATTCCGGCTGGAATAACCGATAAACAGGCGCTCTTTCTTTCCGACATTTTTCCAACCGGCTACATGGCGGCGGAGAATTGCAATATCCAGCCGGGGGATACGGTTGCCGTCTGGGGTTGCGGTCCGGTTGGCCAGTTCGCAATCAGGAGTGCCTTTCTACAGGGCGCCGAACGCGTTATCGCCATCGATCACTACACCGAACGGCTGCACATGGCCGAACAGGGCGGAGCCGAGACGATCAACTATGAAGATGCCGATCTGCTCGACTTGATCAAGGAATGTACCGGCGGGATCGGCCCCGATGCCTGTATCGATGCCGTCGGCATGGAAGCGCATGGTGCAAGCGTTCCTGCCCTCTACGATTATGCAAAGCAGAAGGTGAGGTTCGAGAGCGACCGTCCGAACGTTCTGCGCCAGGCGATCCAGGCCTGTCGCAAGGGAGGAACCGTCTCCATTCCCGGCGTGTATACCGGTTTCATCGACAAGGTTCCGTTCGGTGCCGCGTTCAGCAAGGGGCTGACGCTGAAGACCGGCCAGACCCACGTTCACAGATATATGGAGCGGCTTCTGCAGAATATCGTCGACGGCGCGATCGATCCTTCCTTCGTCATCACCCACAATTTGAAGCTGGATGATGCGGCGTCGGGATACGCCACATTCAACGAGCAGAAGGGAGAGTGCATCAAGGTGGTGATGACGCCGTGATTCATCGGCTGATCCGGGGATGTGAGATTCCCGCATGCGTTCAGGGCTTCCGATCGTGAACCCCTGGGGAATGGAACGGGCACAGTTCGGCGGGACTCTTCCTCGTCTCAATCGCGGTTGCGGTGAACATGGTGCGGCCGCGGTACTGGCGCCTCTCCGGCGAGTCCGATCTTCTGGATGAGTACGCCCGGCAGATTCGGTTCTATCGCCTGCATGTCATCATCTGGCTCGCTCTCTGGGTGTGTGCAGTGGGTGCGAATCTCCTTTCGTTCGGCGCAGATCCGGCTCCCGTAACGGGTTGACGAGGAAGAGATGGGGGCATCCGGCTTTGGAGATCGCCCGTCGTTGCCGTCACCCCGATGAAGGGGCCTGGAGCATGGAGATATTGCCGGCACGTCACACGCCAGACGTTCCGTGTATTCATCGCATATCGCACTGCGATCCTTGTGGCTACCAGAGCCCCTCCAGAACGCCATGCACTCCCAGCTCGATGAATATCACCTGCACGCGCAACTGGTCGCTGTTCAACGGGAGTTTTGCGGAAAACCCTCCCTGAAGTTCGAACTGAATATTTCTGGAGCCGCCGCGTATGAAGGCCACGGGGTCCAGGAAGATCGCGCGCGGATACAGCGTGCTCCTCTCGGTGCGTGCCAGGTCCGTGAACCAGACGTAGGATGTGCGAAGTCCGAGGCCGCTTTCTCGTGCCTGCTCTGAGAAGCGGACTGCATTTACCTGAACGAAGGCGCGGCGATAATTCCCCTCTACTCGGTAGGTGCCGTTCAGGTCGGGATAGAAGCCTGCGCCTGCCGTCGAGTCCAGCGGCCAGAGAGCCACGGCGTGGCCGGCTCCGTAGCCCGCCAGGATATCCATCTTCGCCGAACCGAACCGCAACGACTTCCCGATTCCGCCTTCAGCGAAACGGAGCGATACGTTCCTGCTGCCGGTGCCGCTCGAGAACCATCCGCCGTCGTAGGCAAATGAGCCCAGGAGCGACCAGCCATCGATCGGGGCAACCTCTGCCGTCGCGTTGAAACTGCTGGCGCCGTAGTACAGGCCGCCCTGCACCGTCCCGGCCCTGTCAGGCAGGGAGGAGTGCATCACGTTCGGCGTGTACAGCGGAGCGCACGCGCTGATGACGGCTACAATCACGAGCGCGGCGATGAGTGCCGCGGGAACAATCGTTCCTGCCCGGGAACGCAGGCGGAGGGGACGGCGGGATCGTGACATTGATGTTGCACTGATGCGAGCGCTGCGCGAGTGCTGTGCGAGTGCCGGCACAACGCCGGCAACGCGGGCATGACACCCGCCGGCAATGGGTGTAACGCCAACCCGGAACCGGGCTGCGCAGCCATCATCCCCGCCATTGCGGCATGCCGCCTTCAGCCGGACTTCGGCGCGATGCCCCAGGCATTCCGGCTGTGTGATATACAGGCCGGTTCGCGTGATTTACGGACGCCGTCTGCGATGCGCGCGGGCGATGGCGCGCAATTATTTCCGGGCGCAGCACGCGGTGAAATCCGCTACGGAGAAATTCTCGATGCCGCACCGGAAGCCGTGCCAGTTCCGGATCGTGAGGGCGTTCCCGTGGAGGCTGCTCACGGGGTAATAGGCGATGTAGTGCTGCCTGATAACCGGGTCCGCCTGCAATGCGTTGTACAGGTTCACCAGCGCGGCAACGTCGTAGCGAGCGGCACCGTACGTGCTCCGGAAATCGTACTCCTTCCGCCATCCGCTCGTCTGGGCGGTGAGGTCGACATAACGCGTTTCGTAATTGCCGATCACTCCCGACGAACGATCGAGAGCGAAGATCTGATAGCCGGGATTGTTGTCGTATACCGGGCTGATGGCGGGAGTGATATGGATGAAGCCGAACGCCCTGCCTGCCCTGTCCGCCATCAGCCGAAAATCATCCACATGCGTGTGCCCTGCGAACGAGGCATCGATGATGTTCGCATGCGCGGCCATCAATGCCCGGAACGTCGTGTCGTACCGGTCCTGCCAGAGCGGTGTTACCGGCGCGGTGCTCCCTCCGGTTGAATCGACGGAGCCGAAGACATCGATGCCCGGCGGGATATGATATGCCAGCACCACATGCCGGCCGTCCCGCGCACAGGCCGCCAGCTCCTTCGTGAGCCATGCCATCTCGATGTCGCCGGGATAGGGGGCCGAAGTGTCGCATGTGGCGCAGAACGAGCTTCCGGAATCGCACCTGTTGCAATACTTCTTCGAGAAGAAGATCGTGTTGAGGAGGATGATCTGCCGGTGCGTGACGATCGGATCCGGTACGGAATAAAATCCGCCCGCGGGAAAATCCTTCGCGAACGATTGAGATGTGCCGGCCCGGGCTACAAGCGGTTGCCAGAGGCGCTGAAAATCGGTCAGGAATCGCGAGCGCGGGCCGATCGAATAATTGCCGCTGTAGGAGTCGTTGTTGCCGAGTGCCGGAAAAACAGGAGTGTTCGGGAAATAATTCCGTATGCGCGAAACCAGAAAGGCGAGCGTCTTGTACACGAAACGGTCGTATGCGGAATCGCTCCGGTCCGTTGCATAGAGATTGAACGTCTGCCGGTAATTGTGCGCGAGCAGATCGCCCGTAAGTATTATGTAGCCGGGATTCGATGCCGACCGCCGCATGGACTCCAGCGTCGATTCCAGAAGCGGATATCCGGTCTCGTTCCCGTACGTACCCAGGCCACGCACCAACGATGACTGGAAGATCGCGAGCCAGTGCCGGTAGTCGGCGGAGATGAGCCGCGTTGCCAGCGTCGAATCGTAGAACGGCGTGAAGTGAATGTCGGATATGGTGATGAAACCGGAGCCGGGCGTGGAAGCCTCACCCCGTCCCCTTCCATACGCGTGGGAGATCAGGGCCGCGAGCAGGCTGATGGTAACAAATGCTCTTCCGGCACGCCTGATGATAGCGGATCTCATGGCAGAACGTTCTCTGTGATTATGGTGCACGTGTTGCGTGTTCGATGGGCTGCTTTGAACGGCGGGCAGTGGCTCCGGGATCTTCCGGCTGCCGGTCCGCGCGAAGCTATGGAATCGCGTGAAATGGATCGCTGCGTCGCGATCGCGGGTGTCCCGCCGATGAAGCTGCGAACGTCACCGACGACGATGGCCATACACGCCATGCCGACGCGCGATACCTGAGTGTGAACAGGGAGACGGTGCCGCGCCGCTACCGTTGTCCGGGCGCCCTCAGTTGTCGACCTTCGTGCGTATGGATATCAATTGCCAGACCAGCTTCAATTCTCCACGCTCCCATGCGTAGTAGTGCTTCCCGTAATTCTCCTCATTGATTTCCCCCGTCACGATCAGGAGTCCGCTGTCCGGGTGGAACCCGATCAGATCTTCCGTCTGGTCCAAGTGCTCGCCGAGGGAGACCGTGAACGGAGCCACGAACACCTTCCCGTTTTTCGCGTCGACGATGGCGAACATCTGGCATCCTGCTCCGCATCCCCATGTCACCACGGTATAGTGGCCGGCGAAGTTCGGGCCTTCCTTTGCCCCGGCAGTGATGGCGGTTCGGAAGCGTCGTGCATCCCGGCCCACGGGCCGTGCCGGTGCCGGCTTTCCCTTCATCCTCACGGGCGTGTGATAGTCATCGAACGTAGGGATCCGTGTCTGGGCATGCACCTGCGAGGAGAGAACCAGGATGCAGAAGGCGGTGACATGCGGGAGTTGTTTGATGACCATGGCAGACGATGGATGATAGTTGAAGATGTGTACTGTCATACGCCGGGTTCGGCGAACATAGTGGTTCCAAAAGGAACGATCCGCATGGCTTGTCGCGGAGCGGTTCATCCCGCACGATTGTTCTGCATCGGAACGCAGTGCAGGTGCGGGCACGGGTACCGGAACCGGCAGAATCATGATGGGGCGGAACGAGGGGCGGGATGCGTAAGCGCCGGCCGGGACGTTGCATGGCAATGGATGTTCGCGCCAGCACGCCGGCCGATTGTACGTGGCGGCCATTGTTGCCGGATGTGCCGCGTCGGTATCCTCTCCGATGGCAGCCTTGCGCCAAGCGGGGATTCGATCGAGCGCTGTATGGATCCGGCTCGCTCTCGCGTACTTTGCCGTCTCGTGCCATATTGTCCGCCGCGTGCACCGGCGCACGGCGGAGGCATTCAATCCAACAGGCGAACATGCTCCTTCTTCGGCTTTTCTTCTCGCTGCACGGCCGCATCGCGCGCGGTGATTTCTGGTACGCCACACTCGTCATCCTCTCCATCTTCATCGTTCTCTCCATTGTGCTTGAGACGCTCTTCTCGCCGGCGGCGTCGTGGGTGCTGTATCCGGTTCTGTACTGGACGCTCCTTGCCGTTGCGATCAAGCGCTATCACGATATCGGCCGCTCCGGGCTCTGGCTCCTGCTGTTGCTGGTGCCGGTCATCGGGCCGGCGTGGGCGATCTATTCGCTTGGATTCCGAAAGGGAGGGCAGCGCGAGAACCGTTACGGGCCGGTGCCGGAGCTGGAGCAGCTCGACTACTTCCGTGTGGGAGAAGGCCGTGCGGTGCCGCAGGATATCGTGACGGATGTCACCGGGCTTGTGGCCGTGCCGGTGGCGCGGATCGTACGCCCGACCACGGTGGAGGAAGTGCGCAGCGCCATCATCGGTTCCACTGGCCCGATATCCATTGGAGGCGGGCATTTCAGCATGGGCGGGCAGACGACGAGTCCTGGAAGCCTGCACATCGACATGCGCGGGATGAACAGCGTGATCGCCTTCGCACCGTCCGAGCGCTGGATTCGCGTGCAGGCCGGCATCAGATGGTGCGACATCCAGCGGTTCCTGGACCCGCACGATCTCTCGGTGAAGATCATGCAGACCTATGCCAACTTCACCGTTGGCGGAGCGCTGAGCGTGAATGCGCACGGCAGGTACATCGGGCTCGGGCCGGTGATTCTCTCCGTGCGGTCCATATCGATTGTGGATGCCGCGGGAGGGCTGCACCATGCGAGCCCGACGGAGAATGCCGAGATGTTCCACGGGGCCATCGGTGGATACAGTGCATTGGGCGTGATCGTGGAGGCGGAGCTGGATGTGGTGCCCAACACGCGTGTTGCCTGCGTGACGAAGAAGATGCCCGCGAATGCATACACGGAATATTTCCGGGAAAATGTCCGGAACAATCCGGGAGCCGTATTCCATAATGCGGATCTCTATCCACCGCACTACACCCGGGTGCGCGCGCAGACCTGGCAGAAGACGGAACGGCCGGTGACGCAGACGAGCCGTCTGATGCCGCTTCGCTCCTCGTTCCCGCTGCAGCGATACTTCCTGTGGGCAATTTCGGAGACGCCGCTCGGCAAGTGGCGTCGCGAGTTCATCGTGGATCCGCTCCTGTTCTTCCGGCAGCGCGTTCACTGGCGGAATTACGAGGCAGGGTACGACGTTGCGGAACTGGAGCCCTCATCGCGTGAGAAAACCACCTACGTACTTCAGGAATATTTCGTCCCCGTGGAATGCTTCGAGGACTTTCTTCCGAAGATGTCGGAGATTCTGAACCGGTACCGCGTGAACATGATCAACATCTCGATCCGCCACGCGAACGCCGATCCCGGCTCAATGCTGGCATGGGCCCACGGTGAGACGTTCGCCTTCGTGATGTACTACAAGCAGCAGGTGGACGCCGACGACCGCGGGCGTGTGGCCGTCTGGACGCGGGAGCTGATCGATGCGGTGCTGGAAGTTGGCGGGACATACTACCTGCCGTACCAGGCGCACGCAACGGCGGACCAGTTTCACCGGGCGTATCCTCGCGCGGAAGAACTGTTCGCGTTGAAGCGGCGTGTGGACCCCGGGTTCCGTTTTCGGAATGTTCTCTGGGACAGGTATTACGCTCCGTGGCTGGAGCGGCATGCGGAGCAGCCGGCGACAAATCCGAAGTCGGAATTTCACCGCGTGTTTTTCAGTACATCGTGGTCCGATGCCTTCTACCAGTTTCTCCAGAACATCTATCACCTCTATCCGGAGCATCGCTTTCACCGGCTGATTGCGGAGACGGCCGGTCGTCTCCGCAGCGACCGTGAGATCTACGAGGCTGTGCAGGCCGGTCTGCCGGGGATTTCCGCGCCGCTTGCTCCGCTTACGTTTGCGCTCCCATCGCTCATGAAGCAGAAGCGGGAGATGACCCGGCAGGCGCTGGAATTGCTGGGCGACCGGAGAGCGTGCAATGGGTATCTGGAGATTGGATCGGTTGGGCGCTACGTGAGCGTGCTGCGCCGGCGCATGCGGATTTCCGGGCCGGTGCATCTGATGAACGATGCCGCGCCAACGAACAGCGCTGCCGACATCATGGAACGGGGAGGGATCCGGAAGATCGGCAGGTTCCACACGCTCGACTATGCTCCGCTGGATGCGGCCGGCATTGCTCCGGCCAGTCTGGATCTCGTCACCTGTTTCATCGGGCTGCATCACGCGCCGCTGGATCGTCTGGACGAATTCGTTCGTTCCATCAACCGGGTGCTTCGCCCGGGCGGGATGTTGATCCTTCGCGATCACGACGTGCGCACGCCGGAGATGGCGACCTTCGTATCGCTTGTGCACACGGTGTTCAATCTTGGATTGGGAACACCGTGGGTGGCCGATAGCAGGGAGTTCAAGGCGTTTCGTTCGGTTGAGGAGTGGAGCGGATACATCACCCGGCGCGGCTTCAGGGACCATGGAGAGCGGCTGCTCCAGGCGAACGATCCCACGGACAACGTGCTGATGGCGTTCGTGAAGACGGATGCGAGGGAGGCCGCATGAAGCTCCGCACTCTTGCAACCATCTCCGTCGGCTGCGCTCTTGTTGTGCTGCTGCTCCGCTCGTTGGCATCGGGTGGTACGGAGCCCGGTTTCGACGTGCCCGGCCATGCCGCCGCCGCGGACCGGATCGCGCCTCCCCCGATCGCTCCGGCGGAATACCGCCGGCCGGAGGACAACACCTACCTGACGATCCCCGAATGGTACCTGGTATGGAGTTCGGACGAATATGCAGCCTTCATTGCCGATCGTCCGCCGAGCCGTTTTCCCTACTTCGCGCACCTGGGCCAGTTCTGGAGCGGATATCGCATCGTCTACGATTCCATCTCGGGGCGCTACCCGTTCAATGCGGGCTACCATCTGATGATCGCGGTGATAGGTGCCAGCACCAGTGCGGAGTATGGGATCAAGGCCTGCTACGAGAAGTTGGTGGGACGCGTAACCGAGGCGGCCGGCTTCGGCGCCCGGACTGCGGAGGACAGCCTTGCCGAAACCACGATGCAGAGCTACGTGAAATTCATCCGCGTTGAGCCGTGGTATCGATTCGACTTCCTGGCGCCGTTGAAGGGTTTATGGACCCGGACGGGATTTATCGGCGGCGATCCGCTTCGCAAATGGGAACGCAAGTATTTCCTCACGAGTGAATATGCCGCAAAGGCAGCCTACGGCTGGCTTCTGAAGCAGGCGGCCGGCGCCGTGTACGAGGAGGAGAAGGAAGTGACGGCGGTTGTGCTGGATCGTCTTCCGGCGATTTCCACGGACTCGATGCCGGAGTTTCATCCGCTCCGCTCGCAGGCCGGCGGTGAGGTGCTCTGTACCCTTCCCCGCTATCAGGCATTTACGGACTATGCCCGGATGCTTGCGCGCTCCGGCGTCAACATCCTCGAGATCGCGGGCAACACCGGCGATATTCTTCTGAGTGCAATCGTGCCGGAGGGATACGATGATTCCGGACTGCGGATTCTCATGCGGCAGCCGCTTGCCACGAAGCCCGGGCTGCAGCGCATTGTGATGGCGATGCCCGTGCGCGAGCTTGCCGGGACCATCCGCCGGGTAGATCATCCGCCGCTCGTGATCGAGCATGTGTACGATTATTGAGCGGGAATTATCACTCATCAATTGATAATTGATAATTGATAATTGATAATTGATAATTGATGAATGTCGCCGGCATCCATCGCTCATCGTAGTGCGATCTGCCGTTCGCCATTACCGGCGCATTGTTGCCGCCAGGTTCATGCGTGATGGGAAGGCAAACCGTTGTACTCCCTGTAGTCGCCCGAATTCACGGCCGCCGATGCGGGCGTAAAGAAGGTGCTTCTGCTTCGGGTCACCCTCCAGGTCCCATGCTGCAAAGCTGAGGCCGAGTTGGAGCGAGTATCCGTTCGCTTCCCACAGTTGACCGTAGTCGCGCGTGACAGTTACGATGCCGAGCAGTGTGTCCGCGCGTCTCTCCCTGCAGCCGACCGTGCTGCCGTCGACCTCGCCGGTTCGATTGAGCGAGCTGTCGCAGCGGAGGTAGAGCAGGGGAACGGCGGAGCCGCGGTTCGTGGAGAAGATGTAGACGATGCCGGAGGCGGAGTCCACGCGGAGCCAGCGGTCCGGCTCGGCCGGGTATGAGGACGGGCTGGTGTGCGAGACCAGATGGACGTAGCGCTCGCCGTCTGGCATCAGAGAGTCGCCCTCGGCACTCACCTTCTCGAACCACAGGGGAGGCGTATCCAGGACGTATGCGGGCGCGCAGCCATACTGCCACACGTCTTCAACGTGCAGCGGGAAGTAGGTGAGCGCGGAATCCATTCCCTGCGCGCGCGCGCGCCGCACGCGGCCAAGGGAGTGAATGCCAGCAGAAGGAAGGAGGTTCTGATCATGATGCCTCGGCAGAGATATCGTGTGACGGACATCTGCATCCGGAGGAGGCGATCGCCCAATCTGTTCGTTCGGATCGCCCGCGGGATGCACGCATCCGGGTTCGGATGCAGGCCGGAGTGGTCCCATCTTACGAAAACGTTCCGCGACACGGAGTGCATGATGCGGTGCACCCATCACCAATCAGCAACGGCCATCACTCATCCCCATCACTCATACGCCCCCCCTCCCCGGGTACCATTTCATGTACTCCCGTCCCGTGCGGGCGGGAGCGTAGCTTGAGCGCGTTCGGTACGGCACGTGTGGAACCACAACCCCCGCCAGCATCATCTCCCCCCTGACCCTGGTACAGCACATGGCGCCGGCCGGCAGCTCGCGGATCCGTTCCCGCGGGGACACATCTCCTTCATCGTCATACAACATCAGGAGCAACCATGGTCGCACGCATCCATCCTCGTACAACGCTGGCATTGCTGGCAATCGTCGCAGCTACGCTCTTCACCGCAACGGCGACTGCCCAGGTCTCTCAGCCAGATTGCGACAAGATCACCGCCTCCCGCGGCACTGTTGCCACCGGCGGGATGCTCATCTCGGGTTCGGCCGGGTCCGTGCCCGGCGGCTCGACGGTTACCGTCACCGACAAGAACGGCAAGACCGTCTCGGTCAAGGCCAACGCCGATGGTTCCTTCACGATCAAGGAGATCGACCTGCCCGATGGGTTCGACCACACGATCGGCGACACCCTGACCGTGTCGGTCGGGGGCACCAAGTGCACCGTCAAGATCACGCGCTGAGCGAGCGGCGTCCGGCGCCATGGTCTCGCTGCCGGCTGCGGCAGTCACGTCCATTGCGCCGGCTTCACCGAAACATGTACACGCAATCCCGGAGACCCCGATATGAAGTACTTCCCGCCTCGAATCCTTGCCACGATCGTCCTTGCGCTGGCGGCATACGCAGTTGCGCTTGCCGCGATCGACTGCACGAAGATCCACGTGTACGACTGCTCGGTAAATCAGGGTGGTGATGTCATGGCAGGAGGCGCCGGTTCCGTGCCGGGCGGCTCCACGGTGACGGCGTACAAGCTCGGTACCCCCAAGGTGACCCGCGAGACGACCGCCATGGCGGATGGCTCGTTCTTTGCCGGAGTGGCGGTGCTGGACGTGACGGTCGGCGATCAGGTGGTGGTCAAGGTCGGCAAGGACTCCTGCATCGTGACCGTGGAGCCGTGCCCGTGAGCGTCGGCATGTGCGCAACCCGACGGCTCGATCGGCACCGAAATGCATTGCCATTCGCTTCCATGCCGGGTCGTGCTGCGATACGCGGACGCTGATAACCGCATCGTAAAAATCCGGATGCCCCACCGATCGCATGATCGGCGGGGCATCCGCGTTTACGGGCGGGAGTGCCGTGCCACCTTGGCACACGGCTACTGTTGGCGTCGCTCGATCGTCCCGGTGCTCCCTCCGCGGTCGCTCAGGCCGAACACGATCTGCATCCGTAGTGTTGCCGGCTGATCGATCCCGTCCCGTTGCGTATTATTCAGGTCCTGGCCGTCACAGCCCCGGCAGCACGAGTGCCGGCGCATGTGACGCTGCATGTACCCGACGGCCAGCCCGGGCCGCGCGACATCGGCCGATATCCAGCGCATTCCATCCTCCCCATGACACGATCCCGCAACGCTCTCGTCCATACGCTCCTCTGCCTTCTGCCGGCCATCACCATCGCGTGCGCCACGCAGCGCGCCGAGAGAAGCGCCGTCGCCGATCCGCCTGCACCCTCGATAGTTCCTGCCGCGCAGCAGGCGGTTCCCTCCGGGCGCGCCGCGCTCGTGGTGCCGGATTCGTTGTGGGATGAGGCGGTGCATCAGCTCATGCCGGGCGGCGGCCCTCTCGGGTTTACCGCGGATCAGGTGCTGAGCTACAATCCGGATCCGTACGTGCTCCGCACCGTGTGGTCCCTGTATCGCAATGCCCGTGCGGTGCCCCGCTTCACCGGCCAGGTAAGCCAGGGGCTGCTGGAGAATGCGGGCGCGATCGACGGCGTGGTGCAGCGCGGGTTCTCGCTGACAGACATCTCCGCCGGACGCATGATGCCGCTCCTTGCGGACTCGATCGAGAACCTGCGGTGGTACGGTGCGGTGCGCATCGATCGGCCTGAGGCGTTCGACTCGCTCGTGGCCTATTACGACACCACGCAGAATCACGTTCCCGTGCGTGCAGTGCCGGACACCGTTGGCATGCCCGACCCATCGATCCGTGCGCGGTGGGCCGCGTTGCCGACGCATGCCCGGTTGCTGATTGCGCGCCTGCTGGTGGCGATCGATGAGGCGGGCGTCTGGCTTGCCGGTGCGTACAGTGATGATGCGAGGGCCGTGCTGGACCGCGGGCAGACGTTCGGAGCATCATCGTATGCGATGGCGAAGGCGCCGTGGTCCGACGAGCGTCTCGGGCAATCGGCAACGCCGGACGTCGGTGCGCTTCGTCTGCTGGACTATCTGGACCGCAGGCGGCTTGCATTCGCCTCCACGGTGCTCTTCACGCAGGTTGCCCACGCCTTGCGCGAGTTCCGCTCGGCGGATTCGCTCCATCCGGTCGGCGCGATGAACCTCGCGGGATTCGAGCTCGAGACCGCGTCCGGTCTGGTGCGCGTGCTGGGAACCGGGAATGATACGGTGGCCGGCTCGGATGCGGTGTTGACCATCGATCTCGGCGGCGACGACCATTACCTGGGCCGCCTCGCCGCCACCAAGGATCCGGGGCAGATCTGCCTGGCCGTGGATTGCTCCGGCAACGATGTCTACGAGTGCGCCGGCGAGCCGGCGGCGCTGGCGTGCGGATTGTTCGGCATCGGCGCGCTGTTCGATCTCTCCGGCAACGACCGGTACCACGTGAGCGAGTCCGGACTGGGATGCGCCTGGTACGGCACCGGTGTTCTGCAGGACTTTGCGGGGGACGATGAGTATGTCACCGACGGGACCTGGGGCCAGGGTGCGGCGCACATCGGCGTTGGTGCGCTGGTGGACCTTGCCGGCAACGATCGCTACACGTGCGGCAGCGAGTCGCAGGGGCTGGGCTCCACGCTCGGTGCCGGCATCCTGCTGGATGTCGCCGGCAACGACCGCTACGTGGCCCGCGACGACGGCGCGATCTCGGAGCTCTATCTGGGGCAGTCGGTATCGATGTCGCAGGGGTGCGGATTCGGCCGCCGCGCCGATCTCGGCGATGGTGCGTCGCTGGCCGGCGGTGTTGGGGCGCTCGTGGACGGCGCCGGCGATGACTACTACAGCGCGCCGGTCTGGAGCCAGGGAGCAGGCTACTGGTGGGGGCTCGGGATGCTGGAGGATCGTTCCGGCAACGACGTGTACCGCAGCGGCAAGTATTCCATCGGCGCGGCGGCGCACTACGCCATCGGCTGCAAGGTGGACCTCGAGGGGAACGACGTCTACGCCGTCGGGTACGATGGCGCCATGAACCAGTATCTGGGCCATGCGCGCGATGGATCGATCGGGATCTCGATCGACGGCGCCGGCGATGACTCCTACCTGCTGAAGCTGAATTGCGGCGGCTCCGCGGACCTGTGCAGCATCGGGCTGATGTGGGATCGCTCCGGCAACGACACGTATAACATCGACTTCCGCCCGACCCAGGATCAGATTGGCTGGACGGACACGCCGCCGCTTGGAAGCGCAACCTACTACCCCACGCCGTTCAACTCCTTCCGCGACGACGTCGGCACGTTTGGTCTGTTCCTGGACACCGGTGGGAAGGACACCTATGTCATAGAAGCCAAGGGCTCGCGTGATGTGCCGTTCAATCCCGATGGCGCCGACGGCACATCGTGGCGCACGCATCGCGCGATGCGCTCTGTCGGGTTCGGGTGGGACATCGACTGGTACAGGTGAGGCGGTTGGCGAGACCGCAATGTCTTGCTTTGAGCGAAGCGGCAAGAGGCACCGGACGTCGGTTGGGATATCCCGGAGAAGGCGCAGGAGCCTCGAACATTGAACCCGGAATGAATTCCGTACCACGGGAACCGGCCGGCACCACATTCGTCTACCCCGAAGGGGTTGCGACGAATTCCCGCGCCGTATCTCATCATCCGAGAAGCGTTTCATGGCCTGAGCCCATGCGGCGCGCATGCAATCATTTCGCAGATTGAGGTTCCTGACACAACAGGACGTTGCCCTCATCGGCTCCTATCCATCCCAGCCTTATGAACACGAACATTCGAACTCTCTGCATTGCGTTCGTCACACTTCTGCTGCTCCACGCCGTGCCGCTCGGGGCGCAGCAGACAGCCGAAGGCATCATCGCGCGATACCAGCAGCGTGTGGGGGGCGGAGAACGGATCCGTGCGGTAACCACTCTGCGGCGGATCGGGACGTTCTACGGCGGCGGCGGCTTCCAGGCGCAGGTGTGTTACCGGAACACGCGCTCCGGCAAGGTGCGTCAGGAGTTCTCGTTCGGCGGGATGACAGGCATCACCGCATACGACGGCACAAGCGGCTGGAAGATCGCGCCGTGGGGAGGGAAGAAGGATCCCGAACCGCTCGGGGAGGGGGAGATGAAGGGGATCCTGGACGAAGCTGCGTTCGATGATCCGCTCTTCGACTTCGCCGCGAAGAAGAACACGGTGGAGTTGATCGGGACCGATCAGATCGAAGGGACCGATGTCTACAAGTTGCGCGCAACGCTTGCAAGCAACGGCGACGTGCGTACGTACTACATCGACGCCGACTCCTACGTGCCGATCAAGATCGAGGTGAAGCGATTCGTCCGCGGAGCCGAGACCGAGTTCGAGATCGAACTGGGTGATTACAAGCAGGTGGACGGGTGGTATCTCCCCTTCGCTGTTGCCACCGGCGGCAAGGGAAGCTCTACGGCCGAGAAGTCACAGATCATCTGGGATCGGATCGAGGCCAACGTCCCGATGGACGACCGCATGTTCGCGCGGCCGCTTCCGGGTGCGCCGACCGCTCTCCCCGAAGCCGGCGCAACGGCCGGCCAGCCCTCGGAGAACTCCGCGCAGCAGAATCCTGCCGGCGGAGGCATCCCGCCTTCTGCACAATCGGCGATCGATGAATCGAGCGCACGCGCCGCGGTGGCACGTGTGGACTCGGAGACCACATCGGGTCTCGGCGCGCGGAACATCGGCTCGGCCGCCATGAGCGGTCGCGTTGCTGCGGTTGCCGCCGTGCATGAGGGAGACCGGCTGACGCTGTACGTCGGCGCGGCGAGCGGCGGCGTATGGAAGTCGATGAACGGAGGCACCACCTTCAAGCCGGTCTTCGATCACGAGACCTCGCTCTCGATCGGCGCCATCGCGATCGACCCCACCAACCCCAAGGTTGTCTGGGTCGGGACCGGCGAGTCCTGGACGCGCAACAGCGTCTCGATGGGGGACGGCATCTACAAATCCACCGATGCCGGCGAGAGCTGGACGAACATGGGGCTGCCGGAGTCCGAGCGCATCGCCAAGATTCTCATCGACCCGACCGATCCGAACACGGTCTACGTTGCGGTGCCCGGAAAGCTCTGGAGCGACAGCCAGGAGCGGGGAGTTTACAAGACGACCGATGGAGGCCGGCACTGGACGAAGGTTCTCGCCGGAAGCAATCCTTCAACCGGTTGCTCGATGCTCTCGATGGACCCGACGAACCCGAAGACGATCTATGCTGGGATGTGGGACTTCCGCCGCAAGGGATGGACGTTCCGCTCCGGCGGCGACGGCCCCGATGCCCCAAGCGGCAGCGGGCTGTTCAAGAGCACGGATGGCGGAACCACCTGGAAGCAGCTGGACGAGAAGAGTGCGAAGGGCCTTCCGCCGAAGCCGTGGGGACGTGTTGCGGTGACGGTTGCTCCATCCAATGCAAATGTTGTGTACGCATTCATCGAAGCCGTGCCTCCGCTCAACGCGCTCTACCGTTCGTCCGACGGCGGGAAGACGTGGGAGATGAAGGACCGGAGCCAGAACATGATCTGGCGTCCGTTCTACTTCGCAAACCTGATCGTCGATCCGAAGAACGAGAACCGCATCTTCAAGCCGGACGGTTCGCTCATCATGAGCAGCGACGGCGGTGCGAGCTTCAGCAATATCAGCGGCGGCACACATGGCGATCACCACGATCTCTGGGTGGACCCCCTCAACACCGATCACCTGATTGCCGGCGACGACGGCGGCCTCTGGTACTCGTACGACGGCGGCAACCGATGGTGGAAGGCGGACAACCTGCCGATCTCCCAGTTCTATCATGTGAGCGTGGACATGGACAAACCGTTCAAGGTCTACGGCGGCCTGCAGGACAACAGCTCGTGGGTCGGCGAGTCCGAGTATCCCGGCGGGATCACCAACAGCCGCTGGGAGAACATGTACGGCGGCGACGGATTCTGGATGTTCCCGGACCCCACCAACCCGGACTACATCTACGCGGAGGCGCAGGGGGGGAACATCGGCCGTGTCAACCGCAGAACGCACGAGAGCCGCGACATCCAGCCGTTGCCGGGCTACAAGGAAGGGAAGCTTCGCTTCAACTGGAACACGCCGATTCATATCAGCCCAACCCACGGCGGCACGATCTATCTCGGCTCGCAGTTCCTCTTTCGCTCGACCGATTCCGGGCAGACGTGGGCGCGCATCTCTCCGGACCTGACCACCAACGATCCCGCCAAGCAGAAGCAGGAGGAGTCGGGAGGCGTCACGGTGGACAATTCGTCCGCCGAGATGCACACCACGATCTACGCGATCGCCGAGTCGCCGAAGGATCCGAACGTGATCTGGGCCGGCACGGACGACGGCAATCTCCAGCTCACGCGCGACGATGGAGGGCACTGGACGAATGTGGTTGGCAACGTGCGCGGCCTTCCGAAGAATGCATGGGTCTCCTCCGTGGAGCCGGGGCACTTCGCGGCGGGAACGATCTACGCCACGTTCGATCTGCACACGTTCGGCGACATGCGTCCGTACGTCTTCAAGTCCACCGATTACGGATCGACGTGGACGCCGCTCATCTCCGAATCGTCGCCGGTGCGCGGGTATGCGCACGTGATCAAGGAGGATCTTGTCAACCCGCAGCTTCTTTTCCTGGGGACCGAGTTCGGCCTCTGGATCTCCGTGGATGGCGGCGTGCAGTGGTCGCGGTACAAGGGGAGCGACATGCCGAACGTTGCCGTACGCGACCTGGCGATTCATCCGCGCGACAACGATCTGGTGATCGCAACGCACGGGCGCGGCATCTGGATCGTCGACGACATCACGCCGCTCCGCGCGCTGACGGCGGAGACGCTCTCTCGTGGCGCGGCGTTCTTCCAGAGCGAGCCGGTGGTACAATACCTTTCCGCCAGCGGCGGCTGGGCAAACGGCGACGCTTCGTTCGTTGGCTCCAATCCTCCGGACGATGCCGTGATCACCTACTTCCTGCAGAAGCGTCACATCTTCGGCGACATGAAGCTGGAGATACACGATCCGTCGGGAAAGCTTCTGGCGACTCTCCCAACCAGCAAGCGCCGGGGGCTGAGCCGCGTCACGTGGGCCATGCGGATGGACCCGCCGCGCATCCCGCCGGCTGCGAGTGGAGGGTTCGGCGTTGGCCCGCGTTATCTGCCGGGCACCTACACAGTGAGGCTGGTCAATGGCGACAGCGAGTACACCGCTCCGCTGCATGTTGTTCCGGACCCGCGATCGAAGCACACCGCCGCCGATCGCCAGGAGCAATGGGCGCTTGCGAACAGGCTGTATGGAATGCTGGGAGATATGACCACGCTTGTCGATCAGATGAACGACCTGCGCCGGACGCTCGATGACCGTGCGGCGCGAGCCGCCGGCTCGCTGGCGCCCGCGCTGCGCAAGGCAGCGGCGGAGGTGGATTCGCTCCGGAGGCAGATCGTTGCGACCAAGGAAGGAGGAATGATCACGGGCGAGGAGCGGCTGCGCGAGCATCTGACCAATCTGTACGGCAGCGTCAACGGTTACGAGGGACGCCCATCGCAGACGCAGGTGGCCAATGCGGATGCGATCGCCCGCGAGCTTGGCGATGTCTCGAAGCAGTTCACCGCATGGATCGGCGATCACATCGGTCCGCTCAACACGGAGCTGAAGGCGCAGGGCCTGCCTGCCATCGACGTACGAATGCCGTAGGTGTACCGGTCGGCCTTGGACATCATCAACGGCTGTGGCAACCATGGGGCCGGTTCTTTGCGTGCTCCCCTGCGGATGTTCGTCGTATCTCTCCGATATTTCGGTGAACGACTATGTGATCATGGGGTGGATACCATGAGTGTCGAAGAACTGAAAGAAGAGGCGCTCCGGCTCGGTCCGGAGGCGCGGGCATATCTGGCGAGGGAATTGGTGGCGAGTCTGGAAGGGATTTCCGAGACCGAAATCGAAGGACTCTGGATCGATGAGGCTATGCGTCGCGACAAGTCGATCGACAACGGATCCGCGCGCGCATACGCGGCTGACGAAGTACTGGCTCGCGCTCGAGCACGTCGCACATGATGTGGACCGTTTCGATTCACGAAGCGGCCGAGATGGAAATCGACGAAGCCGTTGGATTCTACGACCAGGAAAGTCCCGGTCTTGGAGCGGCATTTATCGATGAGGTACAACGCTCTCTCCGGATCATTGTGGAATTCCCCGCTGCATCACCAACAATGAAACAATGACCGATACCATCAGGATGAAGAATCTGATCAGGTTCCCCTACTGGCTGGTGTATTCGATCCGGGCGAACGAAATCCGGATTCTGGCGGTGGCGCATCAGAAGAAGCGTCCTAATTATTGGCGCAGCAGGCAGTGACGATCGTTACGAGCTGTGTGGCCCACGCAAAGATCTGTCGGGAGAGATGAAGGATGCGGCTTGTCGACTTCACCGGTAAGCGTGACGCCGACCCGGAACGTGCAGCGTTTCAGACGCACTACGAGCGCTTCTGGTCATCGCCGGAGGGCACCCAGGCCGAGTTGGAGCCTGCGACGCTGAGCTCGCGGCTCGCAGCTCTCGGGGCGCAACTCGCGGCATCCGAACGCGCGTTCAATGACCTCGGCCTGCCGGCCTCCGGGCTCGACGCAGTGGCCTTCGTGGGGCGTGCAACGTCCAATGGCCATGCGTGCCTTCTTTCCGGCAGGTTCATCGCGTGGTATGCGCTGGAGCAGTTTCTCACGCCGCAAGACTTCGCCGCCTTCGTCCCGCACGAATTGGCTCATGCCCTGCACTATGCACTGGTACCCGATTTCTACTTCACGTCGGCAGAAGAGCAGAGATGCACCGGCCGCCAGCTGGTGACCGAAGGCCTTGCAACGCGCGTGGCCCAACGGGCCGGCTCTCTTTCACCGGAGGTCGCACTCTGGGGTGGCCATCTGGAGACCGGGCCGGCGCGGTTGTGGATATCACGCTGCAGGAGCAGCCGGCGCGAGCTTGTCCGGTTCATTCTGGACAACTGGGCCGAATCCCTTCCCGGGAACCCGCTGTTCACCTACAACCATGCCGAGGACGTAGCTCGCAACAGAGGGGGATACTATGCGGGCCTGGCCGCCACAGCCTATCTGGAGGATGTCGAGAAGCTCTCCCTCGCAGAACTCCTTGGCATGCCCAGGTTCGACGCCGAGCAAGCCTATCAACGGGCGTTGCTGAAGATGCTTGCTGCCTGACATCGCGCAGCAGTTCCGGCGCAGGCAACCGAACCTCCACTGATGCAGCGGTGACCCTGCCGATGCTGCGGCACATGCGGTGTGGGGTTACTACCGCAGGGATGAGCGCGCTGCTGTAGCAACCGCGCGCCGGGCAGCCCACGTTCCGCTCAACGATATTCACCTCCCGCCACGATCGCATTGCATGCCGATTCGCCCTGGTGCGCCGCCGCCGTATATTCGGCGCGCTCCGCGCAGCAATCGTACACCGCGCGGACCTGGTTACGATGTAGTCCAGATACCTTCAAGGAGGATGCAATGCGAACCTTGATTCTGTTGACAGCGGCCATGATGGTGATGACGCTCGCGCGCGTGCAGGCCCAGACCGATCCCACAACGGCGCTGCCGGCCGATGTGGGGCCCGGCCGTATCGCTTGGTTCGATATCACGACCACGGATATCTCGAAGGCCAAGGAGTTCTACGGCAAGCTGTTCGGCTGGACGTTCGCCGCGGTGCATGGAACCGATCAGGCGGTCGAGATCGTCGCCGCCGGCTCATCGATCGGCACGATCCGCCTTGCCGATGGCAGCATCAGCTCCTTCAACGGCGTGGTCTACGTTCAGGTGAATGATATTCAGGAGGCGAGCCGCAGGGCAAAGGAACTCGGTGGAATGGTGCCGCCGGGATTTCCCTTCAACCTGCCGGACGGCAGAGGAGCCATCTCGCTCGTCGCCGATCCATCCGGCCATCCCATCGGGATGTATTCCAGAACACCTATCCCGTTGAAGAAGCCGGCCGCGAAATAGCGAGCCGGTTCTTCGTTGACCGCACGGTTGGCCATTACACGGAAGGCTTCATCACTCAATGCACCCCCGTCGAGTGGGATACCCTCACAGGCACCGAACGGCGTACTCCCAGGCAACCCTCATGACGCGAACAGATATGCAACCGGTTCTCGTGACCGGCGCCACCGGCCGTGTCGGGCGTCTCGTGGTCGCACAGTTGCTGGAGGCCGGCGTGCCGGTGCGTGCACTATCGCGCCGGCCTGCCGATGCCGGATTACCGGCGGCCGTCGAAGTGGTATCGGGCGACCTCACTCTGCCCGAATCGCTGGACGCCGGGCTTCGGGGTATCGGCGCGGTGTTTCTGGTCTGGACTGCGCCGCCGGCTACCGCGCCTGCCGTCATCGAGCGTCTCGCGGCACACGCGCGTCGCGTCGTTCTTCTCTCCTCGCCGCACCGGACGCCACATCCGTTCTTTCAGCAACCCAACCCGATGGCTCGGCTCCACGCAGAGCTCGAGCGCCTCATCGCGGCCTCGGGGCTCGAGTCCACGATCATCCGGCCCGGGATGTTTGCCTCGAACATCCTCTTCTGGTGGACCTCCATGATCCGCGACGGCAACGTTGTCCGGTGGCCCTACGGCGCCGCCGAGACGGCTCCGATCGACGAGCGCGACCTGGCGGCCGTGGCAGCGCGCGCGCTGTACGAGGAGGAGCACGGAGGAGCCGACTACGTCCTCACGGGCCCCGAGTCGCTGAGTCAGGCGGAGCAGGTGGGAATCATCGGCGACGTCATCGGGCGCCCGATCCGGTTCGAGGAGATGTCGCCGGAGGAGTTCCGCCGCGAGACCGCAGGCCATTGGCCGGCTCCGGTGGTGGATATGTTGCTGGCCGCGTGGGGAGCGGCGATCGGACAGCCGGTATACATGACCTCCACCGTGTCCGGCATCATCGGGTCGCCTCCGCGAACCTTCCGCCAGTGGGCCGAGGACCATGCCGACGCATTCCTGAAGCGTCCGGAGGGTCATGAGGTGTGAAGGACACCGAGTGGCGTTGTGCACTGTGCGTTCCCTTCGGCGCGGGCTGGCATTGCGATACGTCACCGCTCGCGCGCCGCTGCTGTGAACTGTGGTGTCAGGGTATATCCAAACGGAGACGGCTGCGGGCAGTCCGCGATCCGTTGCATTCGACTTCAACACGAAACGATGGCGAACACTGTTTCTCTCGTGACGATCCACATGGCCGCGAGCCTCGACGGCTTCATCGCTCGAAAGGATGGGCGCGTGGACTGGCTCGACACCTCGGATAGATTCGAAGGCGGGGAGACCATGGACCCGGAACGTGTCGAGTCGTTTCTGCAGACGATCGACTGCTACGTGATGGGATCGCGAACGTACGAAACCGCGTTGAGCTTCGAGGCGAAAGGGTTCGGGTGGGCCTATGGCGACAAGCCGACCTTCGTCCTCACAAGTCGCGAACTGCCGCAGATCAGGGATACCGTCCGGTTCTACTCCGGCGATCTCGCGCAACTCGTGAACGGGCGTCTGCGGCCCGCGTACCGCACCATCTGGGTTGTTGGAGGCGGCATGGTCTCCGCCGAATGCGTTCGTCTCGGACTTGCCGACGAAGTATGCTATTCGATCCTTCCGGTTCTGATCGGTGATGGGGTTCGATTCTTCGAGAAGCTCGACACGGACATCCCTCTTCATCTGGCGGAGGTTAAAGCCTACCAGAGCGGCATCGTGGAGCTTCGGTACGAGGTGCGGGGCGTTGCGGCGAGTCGCGGAACGATTCAGTAGCGAGCCGGGAGCACACGTCGTTCGAACCCATCACACTAGCAAACAGACTGTGTAGAGCGGGGTACTCCTGAAGCGCTCGCTTCGCGTGGCGTGCACGATCAGCAGGCGCCGATCGTCGGGAGTTCTCTCAGGCCCGGGTATTCAACGGGGAGTGATTCCTGATACTCCCTCGAAATGTTATCGCGGAGTCTGACTCCGCGATCTTCATCGGAAGAAAGGGACAGAGTAAAATGCAGCCCCAACGTTGCCCATGTGTCCGGGCAGTACCCCGGCTCGAGAACCCCAGGCCGTCACACCCGAGGAAGGACATGCGATATCTTGCGATCTTGTTTGCCATTGTAGGCATTGCAGCCTGCAGCACTGCTCCCGTCGCGCGCCGCGGAGCTCAGGAAGCGAGTTCCAAGCAGGCGGATGCCGTCCCACCACAGAGGACGGCCGTGGATTCAGTTGTACAATTCCTGCTTGCATCCGCCGCTACCGATTTCCATACCCACCGCCCGCCGGATCCGCTCCGCTTTCGAGACGTGCGCCTTGGACACATTGCAGTTCCCGGCGGAGAAGACCAGTACATGTTGTGCGGCCAGTTTCTGCCCGCGCAGGAGGGGGGCAGGGCCGAGTGGACGCCTTTCGCGACGATCAAAACCTCGGGGTACGAGCAATGGATCGGTGCGCAGGCTGCCGGCTTCTGCCAGGGCTCATCGGTCGTGTGGGAACAGGCGGCCGATCTCTCCTCCTCACTGCAGAGCCGGCTGGACTCTCTGCGATAGAATACCGGAGATGCTTCTGCGGAAAGGTTGCGGCGGCACGGGCGTTTGAAGCCGGAGAGCACGCACATGCCAACAAGGAGTTGCATTGGCACCCGTGTGACGCTCGGTGCGCTCGTGCTCTTTGGGTGCGGGGTGAACTCACAACACCTTCAGGTTGGATGCATCCTGAAAAACAACAGGGCCCATGCATGCTGCATGAGCCTTGTTTCTGCGCTGCAATGAACCCGGGCTGCTCTGCATAGGCCGGCACGCCGTTGTAGTTCTCGACGATGAACCATCGGAGACGTTTGCTGCTGAGCGATATCCGCCAGCACCCCGAGTAGATGTAACGCCGTTGACAAGTGATTGCGTTATACTGAAGCGGTGAACGGTACAGCAGGGCGGATGGCTCTGGCCAGATCTCGAGGAGTTGCCCCCAGAGCCAGCAGACCGCGGATAAGCAGATCCAACGACACCGACGGATCACCCGCCTCGATTTTGGCAACACGTGACTGGCTCGAACGCAGAAGCTTTGCAAACTCGCTCTGCGTAAGATGAAGTTTCTTCCGGCGAGCGCCAAGCGCATCACTGAGTCGGAGACGTAGTTCAATGAGTGCCGATTCTTCAGGAGAGAGCTGAAGAAAGTCTGGCGCTTCCCCAACCCTCCATCCCCGAGCTTCAAGCCGTTTCTGTTTGCGTTTATCCATTGAATCAACTCCTTCCGGTAATTGCCGAGTCATATTGCCTGAGTCGCTGCTGGCAGATCGTAATGACTTGCTGAGGAGTCGTTTGCGTTTTCTTTGCAAAGACCTCGGCAATGACAATCGCATCGCGATCTACACGGTACATGATCCGCCACGTTTTGTCGGCGTCCTGGATTCGTAGCTCATGGCAGCGGGGGCCAATGCCCGGCATCGGCCGCGAATATGGTAAGCTCAGCATGTCGCCACGCTGCAAACGTCGCAACAGGACACCGGCTTCGATCCGCGCCGCAGCCGAGAAAGGCGGAGTCTTAATCTCACCATGGAGCCAGACCAGTGGTTTGTTGGGCGACATGACAGGAATGAATATATGTCAGATTTGACATGCCTGCAAGGCCCGCCTGCCTCGCGGATGCTGAGAGAGTTGTCCCGATGTTCGTTTCGATCGGCATTCTGCTGAAGTGGCAACGCACGTCGTGTGGGCAAACAACGATGTGGACGGAACGGCCTGATGTTCGCGATCGGGATGGCCTCGGAATTGTGGGCCAGCGGTGTGGTGGAGAGCAGCAAGAGGCTGCACCTTCGAAGGGCATCCTCTTGCAGTCTGCGGTTCGGGTGACAATACCACGCTCCGCGCACTCGCCCTTCGGCTCGCGGCGACCTCACGGAGCCGGAAACGTTCAGTGGTGTTCGGCAGCGCGTCCCGGCCGACGAGCGCTGCCGGCCTCTTCCCGTCCGGTCACCACATCCGTCCGGGGCGTTGACATGATCGCGCCGCATCCGTTACTTTGCACTCCATTCCGCATCGCATTCCTCCTCATTGCGGACATCGGCTGCGCGGTGTTCGCATTGTCCCCGGCCGGCTGCTCCGGCGTTAAGACATCTTGCAGGGAGAGCACATCGTCATGGGCAACGGCCGGCTGTCGCCGACATTTCACGATCCCCGCTTCCAGATTCGTATTGCCGTCGTGGTTCTCGGCTCGGATATGGAAGCCGCCTGCGACTATCTGTTGCGCCACGTACTGCCGGAACTGGAGGACCTCTGCGTGGGCCTCGGTGCAACATTGATGGTGATGGATATGGACCAGCGTGTCCGAACGATCCTTACCGGTGATGATCTCGATGCGCCGGGAGCGAACCGTCCGTACGTGATCGGATTGATCGGTGACAGGGACCCGATGGCGGCACAGCCCGAACCCGATGCCGAACTGCAACGCCGCTTTCCGTGGCTGCGCCAGACTGCGGAGCCGCATCGGCACATGGTAGATGCAGCCCTCATCGAGGAGATCATCGCCGATCCCGTCAGGGCCTCGCACGCCTTCTTCTACACTACCGGTCAGGACAATCCCGCCACGATATCCTACGGCAACAGCACGCGGCCTGAATCGCCGGCGGCGGCGCTGCGCAAGCGTATCCGCGCCAACGGGTTCGCGCTGCGCGATGGCTGTTCCGATCCGGAAACGCTCAGCCGGTATATGCGTGAGGATCTCATCGCCGCCATCGACAGGCAACTGTCGCATGCGGGCGTCGAGACGTCCATCGAGGCGGATCGCCGGCGCCACCGGGCGTTCGCTGCGTCGCGATGCCGCGCGTACGTTGCCAACGAATCATATCTCCACATTCTCGACGAGTACGTCGCCGGGTCGCCAACGGGCGACGGGGATGGACGGGGGCTGGTGATCACCGGCGAGTCGGGGGCAGGGAAGAGCGCGCTCGTGGCATACTGGAGCGAACGCTATCGCCGCGAGCACCCGGGTGCATTCCTTATCGAGCACTATATCGGCGCGGACTCCGCAGGCGGTGACCATTTCCCGATCATGCGGCGGATCATGGCGGAGATCAGGGAGCGTTATGCGATCGATGAGCCGCTGCCGTCCGATGCACGCGAGATCGAGGAGGCGCTTCCGCTGTGGCTCGGCAACGTCCAGAAGGAACACCTGCTCGTCATCATCGACGCGCTCGATCGGTTGTCGGAGCCGTCGCAGGCACTGGCGTGGCTTCCGGAATATCTGCAGCCGCATCTCCGTGTGATCGTCGCCACCTCCGGCGACGGCACACTGGAGCAGCTTCGTGAGCGCGGATGGTCCGAGCTGCATGTATTGCCGCTCCGGATCGAGGAGCGGCGCGAGATCGTACGCCGCTACTTCCGCACGAGCGAACGCATTGTGAGCGCGGACGATGTGCAACGATTCTCGCGTGATGCCGGCAGCGCCAATCCGCTCTTCCTCCGCACGCGGCTGCAGGAGATCGGGCGCTATGCATCCTCATCGAAGCTGAACGAACGAATCGACTATTTCCTCGAGGCGCGCGATCTGGACGATCTCTTCGAGCGGATACTTATCCGTCTGGAACAGGAGCATGGCCGCGAGCTTGCCGGCGATGTGCTCGCGTTGATCTGGGCATCGAGCAACGGTTTGTCGGAATTCGAGCTGGCCGGCTGCTGCGCCGCGCACGGGGACTCGCTCTCGCGATTGTTGGACGCCCTGGAGCACCATCTGATTTCGCATCGCGGGCAGCTCGCGTTCTTTCACGATCGGATGCGGGCGGCCGTGGAGCGCCGCTACGTGCTCGCCGGCGAACGTTCGGCGGCCGTGTTGCACCGGCGCCTCGCGGCATACTTCGGAACACTCCCCGCGGGCCTGCGTCGCGCGGAGGAGGAGCCGTGGCAGCTTCAGCGTGCGGAGGAGTGGAGCGCTCTTTGCCGTTCGATCGCCGACATTCCGATGTTCATGGCGCTCTCCAGCCCGGGCGGCAATCATCGACTGCTCGCGTACTGGCTGGCCATCGGCAATCGGTTCGATCCCGCAGATGTGTATCGCGAGAGCCTTGCATGCTTCGAGGAGGGGCGGAGCGAGCACGAACTGGTGGTGCCGCTCGGAGCGCTCGGCCGCTTCTTTTCGGATGCGGGACGCTATGCCGAAGCCGAGGGGTATTGCGCGCGCGTGCTTGAATTGCAGGAGCGAACGCTCGGTGATTCCCATGCCGACGTCGCTGCCACGCTGGACTATCTCGCAACGCTCCACTATCACACCGGACGCGGCGCCGAGGCGACGTCGTTGCTGCGCCGCGCGCTCGTGATCCGCGAACGGATCCTCGGTCCGGAGCATCTCTCCATTGCCCGGAACCTCGCCGATCTCGGCGCGGGTCTGTATGCCATGGGAGAATTCGACGAAGCCGAGCGCCGGCTTTCCGATGCGCTGGCGATAGGCGGGCGGCAGGAGGCGAGCGGGCTTCCGGTGGTTGCGATGATCCTGAACAACCTCGGGGCGCTGCGGATCGCCACCGGCAGCTACGCAGCAGCCGTCTCGTACTTCGAGAAAGCCCGGCGGATCAACCGGTTCCTCTTCGGTCCGGAGCATCCGGAGGTGGCCTCCAATCTCGTCAACCACGCCTTCGCGCTGCAGGCACAGGGCAGCACAGGCGCCGCCGAAGAGCTGTATCGCAGCGCGCTCGCGATCAGCGAGAAGGCGCTTGGCCCGCACCATCCGCAGGTGGCCATCACGCTCACGAACCTGGGAGCGCTTCGCCGCGACGCGGGCGATATGAGCGAGGCCGAGGCCCTGTTCTCCCGTGCGTTGAACATCCGGCGGCGAGTGTTCGGCAGCGACAATCTGGAGACGCTCGACAGCATGAAGCGTCTCGGGTACGTGTTGAAGCGCAGGGGCGACTATGCAGGCGCAATGCGGCTCTACGAGGAGTCGGTACGGGGATACGAGAAGCTCTGCGGGCCTGCGTATCCCGATGCCGAACAACTGCGCATCAGCATGCAGGAAATGCCGCGCGTCCGCTGAGGCGATATGGCATGTACTGCCGTTGCATCATTCTCCCGGCCCCGTTGCCGGCCCCGATCCAACCTGAACGACGATCGTGATCCCGACCGCCTCCAGCGGGCTGGCAGTGTAGATAACGAGAAATGTCTGCGCCGATGGGCTGTCGGGAATTCCCCCGCCTGCCCACGTGATATCGATCGGCGTCATCGGCTCGGGAGTGCCGGACGACGGTCTCGTCATGCATGTTACGTCGATCTGCAAGGTGTCGGAATCGGGGGTGGTGAGGGAGAACGGCAGAACATTGCAGCCGGGTTTGTCCAAGCCGTGCGGGATGGTCCATGTCTGATGCGAAACCGTGGCGTCGATCGTTACCGACTTTGCGTTGCCGCCGTAGAAGGCCGCCGTGACGATGGCATGGTGGCCGCTCGGGACATCGATGGACAGCGGAAGCACGGGAGTTCCGGACTCGGTGTTCTCGACGGCAGTTCCGTTCACGCGGCTCGAAGGGGTCATGTCCGATTGCATGATTGCTCCTGATTGGTGTCGTTGGTTGATCGCAGGTACCGTAATATCGGACCTTCGATGCTTAGCAGTCATACGTAGTGGATACTTAGAGTTCTTAACAACAGGCCGACCTCGTAATCCGCAGCTTCTCATAACCAAAGGTCTGGTTCCCTGTATGCTCGCCTGCGGCTCGTTGGAGTTCCTGGTCAGGTGCAGGAACATATCCGGCGGAAGAGGACAACATCCTGCAGTGTCAGGAGCTCTTTGGGTGTCGAGTGGCCGCCGGCCGTTCAACAACGATCGGGGCAGGGCGGCCAACGCAGCGGATGGTGTTGTTCGACAGCGTGTTATGTGGATGGGGTGGGCCATCCACCATCGATAGTACCCACGAATCCCAATCCGAATAGTGCGATGCCTCAGAACGCAATCATGACCGATACGTCCCGCGTCGGCGCGATCGAGCAACAGTTGATGATGGCGAGCGATCCCGCACGCAAGCTCGGGCTGCTGCGACGGTTCGTCGCTGAGATACATCGCGACGATCCGGCGTACGCGTCGGGGCTGGCAGGCGAGGGATATCTGCTGGCGACGGTTCTGCACGACGATGAGGCGGAGGCGGATATCCTTCGCTACCGTGGGCTGTGCCATATGGCACTCGGCAGATACGCCGCCGCCGTGGAGGACCTGACCGATGCGCACGGGCGGTTCACCGATCTGGAAGCGCATGCCGATGCCGCTGTGGTCTCGCTGGTGATCGGAAGAGCCAAACGGGAGCTCGGTGATCCGGAGGAGGCGCTGGTATGGTACGATTCCTCGCTGGAGATTTGTACGCTCCATGATTTCCTGAAGGAGCGGGCGGATGTCCTCGAAGCGATGGGAGATCTCCGCACGAGTCTCGGTGATTATCCGAAGGCCCTCGAGCATTATCTGCACGCGCTTTCGCTGCGTGAAAGTCTGAGCGACGTCCATGGCGCGGGGATCGCCCTCTCGTCGATCGGCGTTGTCCATGGGCTCCTGAAGGATTACGATGCGGCGTTCGAGTATTTCACGAAGAGCCTGGCGGCGCTTCGCGAATCGGAGGATCGCTATCAGGAGGTGAAGGTTCTTACCAACCTCGGCTCGATCTACTATACCCGGGGTGAGCCGGAGCGTGCGCTGGAACATGCCCTGCGCGCGAGCGCCATCTACGAGGCGCTTGGCGACCGGCAGAATCTCGGAGAGGTGATGACCATGGTGGGCGCAATTCATGAAGGGAGCGGGGATACCGGCGCCGCGATGGGATTCTACATGCGCGCATACGCTCTGCTGGACGAGACGACAGACGATGCGCCCCGCGTTGCCATACTGTTGAATATCGGCAGGCTGTATGTCGCGATGCGGAAGCCGGAGGATGCGCTCTTCATCTTCGACCAGGCGCTTCGGATGGCGGAGTCGATCAACGATCTCCACATGCAGTGCGAGCTGCACAGGGCCGTTGCCGAGCTGCATGAGAGGGCAGGACAACTGGGGCCGGCGCTCGATCATTTCAAGCAGTATGCCGGAATACGCGACAGGCTTGCCGGCGAGGAGAAGCAGCGTTCCATCGCCGAACTGCAGGTGCGTTTCGATCTCGAACAGGCGGAACGCGAACGCGAGATCTACCGGCTGAAGGCTCAGGGGCTCGAAGCCCAGATGCGCCTGAAACAGAACGAGCTGGCCACAATGGCGTTGAACCTGCTGCAGAAGAAGGAACTGCTCGATGAGATGAAGGCGGAGATCAGGCGGATGCAGGAGAAGCGTAGCGGCGGCGGCGCGAAGCAGGTGGAGGAATTCCTCGGCCAGATCGAGAACGTGCAGCATTCGGACGAGGACTGGAAGCGCTTCGAGCAGCAGCTGGACAGTCTCCACCAGGATTTCATCCGGACGCTCTCGGCAGCGTATCCAATGCTGACGCCGGCCGAACTGAAGATCTGCTCGCTTGCACGCATCGATCTGGTGACGAAGGAAATCGCCGATATCCTCTTCACATCCGTACGCACCGTTCAGGTGCACAAATACAACATCCGCAAGAAGCTTGCCCTCCCCTCGCATATCAACCTGACGACATTCCTCGCCGGCCTTTCATAGAGCGCATCGAGCTTCACCATCGTACCCGCATTCAATCTCATCGATAGTCGTGCCTTGACGTTGTCCGATCGAGGCATCACGGGATCGTGCCGGCCGGCGCCGGGCGTCCGCCGATGACGTTGTTCAACGCTGAGAGTTCCTGACACAACAGGACGTTGTTCCCCTCCGTTCGGTTTACTCCTGCAACTGACCAGGAACCACGGCGAGCCGCGTGCGAGCATACAAAGAGCCAAGCCTTTGGTTATGAGAAGCCGCGGATCAGGAGATCCGCCTGGTGGTAGGAACTCTAAGTATCACGTACGTAGCTGCCCGGCCTCCGCACGACGTTAGGTTCGCTGCGAATCCGAAACACGGTGAACGGCGACACGCGGATGATGCGGCATCATTCACACACATGCTCGCGGTCCTCCCTCGGTTCCCGTCGAAACGCCGCGGCACTCCCGTGCCTGCGGGGTCTTCGTGCGGCACATGCCAAGAACTCTTACTCATCTCAGCAACAGGAAGCGTATGTCAACCATGGAATTCGTCGATACGGAGCTCCTCCACAAGAGCAACGGTGAATCGAGCAACGATCCCGAGATCAGTCCTTCTCAGGGCCTGGCGGTGTTGAAGGAGTTGTGGGCTGCCGGCAGCAGGTTTGCCGATCTGCAGCGAGAGTATGCCGGGAGAAAGATTCCCATCGAGAAGATCTTCGGGGCGCTGCTTGGGTTCGGCGACAAGCCGGACCCGCTTGCCGATATCAAGCGGCAGCTTGAGGAGATCAATGCCAAACTGGATCGCGTGCTGGCAGGTATCCAGGAGATCCAGAAGGGGCTGCTCGGCGTCAGCCTGCTGAGCGTCTATCTCGATATCTCCGATTCCGTTTTCCTCATCGAGAAGTATGCCGAAGCGCTGCCGAACTATGTGGGGGGCGATCCGAGCGTCACCGACGCCGACCGCAAGGACTTCGCCGAGAAGTTGCTCGGTGTCCGAAGCGAACGGGACGGCGTCGCCTTCTGCGCGCAGAAGCTCATCAAGCTGGGCCCGAACAACACGCCGCTCCTCTTCGATCTGCTCTACCCGTATATCACCATCGGCGTAACCGCGCCGACCTCATTCGATTGCTTCCTGCGGGGCGCCTTCGTGTTCCGCTTCGTGACGGACGTGCTGATGAAGGGGATGATCCTGGAGCTGTTCGCGGCGGCCGTTACCGGCGATCAGGCGAAGCTGAGCGAGCGGGCCGAGAAGGTGACGAAGAAGTATCGCAAGTGGATGCGAACGCTCGTGGACAACAGTTTCCTTCCGTTTGCAGAACGGCTGGCCACGCTCGGATTTCTGGATGAGTACATGGGCCGCCACGATACCCGGACCGATGCCAACGTTCCGCTGGAACTCTGGAGGCCGGCACCCCGCTCCATCCTTCAAAGTGCCGATACGGTGGTGGCTCGGTTGATGGGGTACTCGAAGGGGGTCACGCTGCGGGTGCTGGCGAACGTTGCGCCGATTGCGCAGAAGGTGCCCGCATCGAAATCCTCTGGAGCGATAAGTCCGGGGACATATGAATGGGAGATCGTTGGCCAGACCGTGGATGCGGTTACCAGAAAGCCGGTCACCCTTACGAAGGCCGAGGTGCTCGACAAGATGGAACCGAGCGCCCCGCCATTCTTCCAGGTCAATCTCAAGGGGAGCGGGTCGATGATCGCCCAGCATACCAGCCGTGCACGGATCTCGTTCATGGATGGAGCGCCGGTGCCGCCCGGGTTCGACAGGGCGAACCTGACCTTCCTGCGGTACGAATTCAGTCTGAACGGAGCACCGGACAGAGCACAGTTCAGCTTCGCGTATGGAAATCCGCCACTGTTGATGAGCACCTTTCCGCTGCTCGAAACAACGTGGCAGCGCATCTACATCGAGGACGGGCATCGCTTTCCGGAGGATAAGAAGACCTTCAAGCAGGCCGTCCTCGACATGAATCCCGGAGAGTTCGATCTGCCGGCGGAAGGACAGTTGAGCCCGGTGCTGGTTCCATATGCATACAACCTGTTCGGGCAGCGCCCGGGACCCAGGTAGGATGTGCGAATCCGACGACGAGTTTGCCGAGTATTCCACGGCGCATGTCGAGGCTCATGCGACGGGCATGAGCCTCGACAATGGAAGGCCGCCGTTCTCCGCCGCCTCGGGAGATATCGCAATACGATATCTCGTCAGTCCGATGCCGTTCCCGTCGGTTCGCCTTCGTTCTGCCTGTCTGTGCGTAGGGGGTGAGAGTACCTCGTTGCACTCGCCCTTCGGGCTCGGGTCGCACTCACGGAACCCTTGCGGGCTGAGTTGAAGCAGATGCACCCCAAAGAACAACAGGGCTCATGCATGCTGCATGAGCCCTGTGTCTGTGCGGAGAGGGCGAGATTCGAACTCACGGAACCCTTGCGGGTTCAACGGTTTTCAAGACCGTAACCCCAATGGGTTGGCATTGGTCCCGAAACCTCTCTAAATCGTTGATTTCAGCTAGAAACAAGAGGAATTGGCTCCTGCTTATCCCTGTTTCCGCTTCAAAGAACTCGTCACGACCGACCTGCACGGTTGAACCCTGCTATCGATGGTGCCAAGGGGAGCGGTGAGGCCCAGAATTGCTCGAAAACGGGCTCGAAACGCTGGTTCGTATCATGATAGACCGCTACTTGTGGCACCGGGGCAATCATACGGCAAGGCAGAGTAACGGGCAAGGCCCAACTTGAAGTTGACTTGAAGTTGGGGTACTGTCGATTGAGGAAGGATGGGCTGATGATTCGCTTCCTCCAACGAACAGGATGTGACATCAAGGTGTGCTCAGTTGCCGGAGTTCACCGGTTTGGCTTCCGATCGCCGCAGCAATGTCAGCCGCCCCTTATCCCACTTGTAGAAGTACTTGCCGTAGTTCTTCTCGTTGATGTCCCCAGTTACGATGAGGAGCTTGCTATCAGGGTGGAACTCGATCAAGTCCTCTTCCTGTTCAAGGTGTTCGCCCATAGAGACAGTGAATGGAGCTACGAATACCTTTCCCGTCCTCCCATCAACAATGGCAAACATCAGACAGGCCGTTCCACAGCCCCATGTGACTACCGTATAACTGCCAGCGAAGTTCGGTCCTTCCTTTGCTCCCTCTTTGATGGCTGTTCGGTAGAGCTTTGCTTCAGCACTTTGGGGCTTTGCCGGCACAGGCTTTCCCTTCAGCTTGTCGGAAGTACGGTAGTCTTCAAACTTCGGTAGCGTGCCTGTCTGGGCGTTCAGCATGGAGCAGGCGGCTCCGATCAATACCATGATAGCGATAGCGAGACGCTGGATGGTGTTTGCCATGACTGGAAGTATGAGTTCTGTGAATATGAACCCGCTCTGGTTGTAAGCAGGGGCGATGAACATACATGAAACTATAGGAGCAGTGCAAGTAGGGATGATTGCAAGTTGGGCTTCAATCTTCCGGCAAGTTTGCCGGCACTTGTAAGGTGTAGATAGAGAGGTACGAATCATGTCCAAGGAAAGTAGTAAGAAGCGTGGCCGGAATAATGAGCGGTCTACATCTGCACGTCAGCTTGTTGAACAGGTTCGTGTACTGTTGAGAGAACCCCGATCTCGAACGAGTATGTTGCCACCGATTTGGAGGCGGCAGCCGCTCGACATTCGTGCCTCTCCCAACTGCATCGAACGGGCATTGTGTATCGCCGAAATGTTCCTGAGTGGTATTGAGCAACGGGGGCATCAGGTAATTGTTCCTTTCAAGGGACACGAACCTGCAACCTTGCTTGTCAACGGTGAAACGCTGGGGTTCCGTATAGACGAGAAACGGAACCGTGTCTCTGTTCCGAGCAGTCGTAGAACATGGCCTAATGAAACTGAATTGATTCCTTCGGGTGTGATGAGGGTGACTATCTACCACCCACCGCTGAAAAGTTACAGGCGAGAGAAGGTGTGGGAGGATGGGCCAAGGAAGGGAAAGATCGAGAATCAGATGGGAGTCATTCTTGATGGTATTGAACTGCTGACAGATGACATCAAGCAGTATCAGGCGTACCTAGAAGAGGTGTGGCGACAACAAGCTATCAAGAGAGAGGAGGAGAGACGGATGAAAGACCTACTTCGAAAGGAGGAAGTTCGTCGTAGGCAGTTATATGATGATGCACAGCTTTGGGCCGAATGTACACGGATGCGAGCGTTCGTCGATACCGTTGAGGAGGCAGCTCTAAAACATGTGGCCGATACTGAGTCAGAGTTGGTGCAGTGGATAGTTTGGGCCAGAAACTACATTACGTCGATCGAACCATTACATGACCTCGGCCGGTATAGTCTTGGATAGAGATTCGGCATCAGTACGAAGGTCCAAAGAAACCCAACTTGGTTAGTCGTATCAACAATGCCTGCGTACTTACCTCGAAGCGATCGGCCAACTTCTTCCAGTCCTTATCATCAAAAAGTCCAAGCGAGCGATTGTCGAGTTCCTCGTGGAGAAGGTTGCTCGGCATTAACAGGGCGCCAGCGAACGTGTTGGCATCTCGCTCACGCTTATTGTCACGTGAGCGAGGTATATCCCTACGGTATACCTTCAGAAAATTGTCCTCATCCACAAAGATGTCTGAATGATGAATATGGCCAAGAACGTAATGTGCTATTTCGTGTGCTATTGTAAACCTTTGGCGTACATGCGGGTGCTTAGAATTGATGCCAATAATCGGCTGCCCATCTTCGATGAGCAGCAGGCCGGAGATGTCTTTGCCCAGCTCTGGATATTCAATTCTCATTCCTAGCAGCACTGCAATTTCATGCACAGGGATAGATGGCCCGTCGACGATTGTCTTGCGTCTCGTGTCAAGTGCTAACTGCTCAATCTGTGAAGGTGTCATCGTTTCTGTCCCTTTGTGTTTGATGAAACGGACTTGACGAACTTCAGAACATGATCTCGGCTTTCCCTTCTACCAGAGGTCTTTGCTTCGATATAAGCTACTCTGGATGGGCGGACACCACCAATATCCTCACCGAAGACCTCCAGCAACGATGGAAGTAGCATTGCCATGTCGATTTCGACGGCCTGAGCAATTTCAAACAGTACGTGTAGTGGCGTATGCTGTTGACCCTTCTCGATGTTGACGACAGACACTCGGCTGATTGAAGTCAGTGCCGCCAGTGCCCCTTGAGACAGGCCACACTTCTCGCGTGCCTGTCGGATTCTTGTTCCTATGGTTCTGTACAGTTGGGCTTGCTGTTCTTCGTCCATAGTTCACATCGATATGGGACTTCTATACCTTTTCACGGGCTAAGATACAACGTGAGAGGAAGTTAGGCAACATGTCTGTTAGGTAGACATATTTCAAAACAGACACTATGCCTTGTTGACATCATCGGGGCAAAACGCTATGTTTGCTCGTTCTCAAAGCGTGCAACTCGATTGCATCGCTTTACGACAAGTCAACAAGACCAAGGACTGTTATGGCTCGGAAGGAGCATCATGTGGTTCCTAACCCCAATGGGGGATGGGACGGGAAGCGTAACAACGCCGGCCGTGCTTCAGTGCATGGTGACACGAAGCAGGAAGTGATTGATCGAACCAGAGAGATCAGCCGAAATCAAGGAACAGAGCTGATCATCCATAACAAGGATGGCCGTATCTCTGGATCGGACAGTCATGGGAATGACCCGAGATCTTCCAGAGGATAACTGAGAGACCTCAGCGTTTGTCGGAAGGGCTGTTGGAGCAGCCCGAGATTCCGAAGGTTGTCAATCAACTCATTAGATGACTCTGAAAGGAGGTGGTAAGGATGAGTTCATGCGAACGAGCGAAGCAGGATGCTTTGCGTGCAGTTCAAGCCCAAGAAGAGGGGTTGGCACAAGCCCGACGGGCCATCAACAGTCTTCCATCAATCGTCCCGTCGTCTGTCAAAAGCGATGCTGGCCGGAAGCTCGATGAAGCCCAACGTCAACTTGATGCGATTAAGAGAGGACTCGGATGCTGACATAGCGATAAGAAGCACCTCTGCACTGAAGTTATCGGGTTCAGATATTCTGAGGGTAAGAGGTGCTTCCTTATGGCGATAAAATTGTAGCGGCCGGACTCAATTTGGCTTGGGAGATACCGTTCAAAGTACCATTCGAGATCAGTGATGGCAATCAGTGACTTCATCCCCGAGAATTTCAATGTGTCGGATGATGATATCCTCGCCGCCAAAGACCAAGACCAGGTTCAACGTTTAGCCGTCAAGCTGTTTACTCGATTGGTTCTGGTGGTGGATCAAATTCGCTTTCTACACTGCCATTCAAATGATGGAATGCCAAGGGAGTTCGTTCGTGATGATGCTATCATAGCTGCCCTTCTTTTCCGTCTTGACAAACACCTTGCAAAATTTCATCAGCAGCTATTGCAGGATGACTTGGAGGTTGCATCGATCGTGGCTCGGACAGCCATTGACACTGGGATCACACTCTGCTATCTCCTTGTTGAGAATGATCCTGACAACTTTCGAAAGTACTTGCACCATTCTCTACGGCGGCGGAAGAGCAAACTGGACTCATTGAGAGAAGAACTGGCTAACGGAGCTACTCCGCTTCCAAATGCACGAGTCGTCGTTCGAGACATACAGCATTCGTTTGACGAAGCCGGTGTGAAGGAGCAGGATATCACACCTCGGAGTGTAAAGGAATGGGATAAAGATGGAGGGATTAGAAGGCGGGCTCAGAAGCTCGACTGGGATGATATCTACAGGCGTATGTTTACTTTGACGAGCGATGCTGTTCACGGCAGTTGGGATGATTTGCGTGCTTTTCATCTTGAGAGTCAGGGTGGAGGTTACTTCAAGGTGAAGGAAGAACCGCCGAGGTGGACGTACGAAATCTTGATAGCAATGTCTGACTTCGTTGCAAAGGCGGCTGGAATTCTTGTCTCGCTGCTCCCGGAGGATCATCCTGAGCATGTGGGGTTGACCGAGGAGATTAACGCTACGCTTGGTCGGGTGGTAGGGCTATACCTTTCAGAGCAAGCCGGTGTTGCCGAACATGTGGCCGAGGCATATAAAGAAGCGGATTGGCAGTTTGCCGATGTCGGAGAACCGACAACCGAAACGTGCCCGCCGATTGCAGTGCTCGGTGTCGAAGGTGGGGTGCTCATCATCGTTAACCGTTCTCAGTGTCACTTGAACATGAAGTTGACAGGAGGAAGAATCGAACACCATACGATTGTTGAGGATACGCTGATTGAAGTAGATCGGATGTGGTTTGGGTTTGATACGCTATCCTTGGGGACCACGTCGGTTAGAGTGGAACAGCATACGGTATTCTTGACCACATGTACAGAAATGGTGCGACAGCGGATGGGGAGGCAGTTCGACAGGGAGTTCCGTGTTGAGTCAGTATCAATAGCGGATCTGCCGGATCGTGTGTGTGTTCTATGTCAAGTTCCCTCATTAGACTGTGAGGCACTGGATGGACAGGTTGTGAAAAGGCGGTTGTATTTGAGGGCCTTCATTTAACCGAGTGGGT
>JAFDZV010000044.1 GCA_018266795.1 Bacteroidota bacterium
ACCATCGCTCCAGGAGCTCCGTAGCCGTCGTACGTGCCATAGCCGTACATGTACAGCCCGAACGGAGCACGGGCGCTCATCCGGTGATATCCAAGCTGCACCGGGATCTGAGCGTAGCTGTAGCTGGTCTTGTCGATCGTTGTGAACGGAACGTTCACGGGG
This sequence comes from Bacteroidota bacterium, assembly GCA_018266795.1. Classification (GTDB taxonomy): domain Bacteria; phylum Bacteroidota; class Ignavibacteria; order OLB7; family OLB7; genus JAFDZV01. The sequence goes on from JAFDZV010000044.1 coordinate 163, forward strand.
GATCCGTCCAGCCGCAGGGTGTTCACGCGCTCCGTTGGAACCACAACGTTCACGTAGTGATACACGAAGTGGGGCGATGCATAGCTCTCGAACCAGTAGACCGAATCGAACTGTTCCGGCGCCGTGACGAGCATCATGAACGGATCGCCGATACTGTCGTTCGGTTGGCTGATGTACTGCTTGCTCACCGACGAATGATGGTACTGCGCAACCATGATCGGCCCGGTAGCGGTGATCAACTTCGGGCCGTCGATCTGGAACTCGGCATACTGCCTCGCTTTGAGCGTGGTCTGCAGCGTACTGTCGAAGAAGATCTGCGTGTTGTCGTTCGCTGCGAGAACACGGAAGATGTCCTTGTCGTGCACGGTCTTCGGCAGATCGTAGAACGGAGTGACAATGGCCCGGTTGGCCCATCGGTTCAACGGAGGGAGCTGCTCGATGAGATGGTTCCGCCCAACCGCCTCGCTCCATGGAATGTTGGTGCGTTGGTGGCTTCCGTAGACGACCACCTTCTGATTGCTGCGGATGTAGGTTCCGGTAAGGTCGATGCCGGCACGCCCGTTCGCCTGCCCGAAGTAGATCTCGCCGGCATTGAGCGTGATCGTGAAGGGGCTCGTGTCCGGACGCCCCTTCAGCCGCACGGTGGGCTGGATGGTAACCTGCGTATTGTCCACAGTAGCCAGCACGGCAAACTGCGACGGGAAGTCCGAGGCGTTCACACCGGCAGCTGCGGCATTGGGATCGATCGTATTGGGATACGAGATAACCAGATGTTCGGTACCCAGCACCTCCTGCGGCAGCGCCAGGAAATTGTCGCTGCTGAAGCGTTGCGTGTTCATGCCATACACCACCACCTCGTCGTTGAACTGCAGATGGACGGTATAGTTGCTGATGGGGGAACTGTTCGGATCCGGAAGTATCAGCAGCGAGGTATCGAGCTTGATCCGGACAGGGATGTTCGGCTGCGCGATTGTAATCGGCACGGAAATGCCGGATCGAACGTAGGTGAGCGTGCCCACTGTTGGCGTCTCCGAGGCGATATCCAGCGCCAGTTCAGGCCCGCCGTCTTCACCGTTGGTAAGAAGAAAGGCGATGCGGAAATCCCTCCCCCGGTTGTCCACCCTGTTGCGCGACTGCGCATCTGCATGCGACGCGAATGCGATGAGCAGGAGTACGACGCCGAGAACGAGACCAACGGATCTGTCAATCATGCGGACGCTCATACGGATCAAAGCCTGAGGAATACGGGATCGGAGGTTCGCGCCACACGGAACCCGCAGTACATCAACGACCGGCAGGTGCCTCGTCGAACGGCGTTCGGGTTCACGCAGCGTGGATTTTGGTGGATGGGGTCGCTTGCGCGGCCCTCTCGCCCGGGCGCAACCCACCAACTAACACACGAGTGGGAGATTTGATACATACGACAATCAACCCTGCCTGAATGTAACGTGGAAGCACCCCTTCAGGTTAACACTTCATATCGGCAGACCATGACCTTCCGCCGGCAGGCAACGCCGCGCGCGCCTGGAACGGTGTATGCAGCGGAGCGATTGCGGTTGCGCATACACAATCGATTGCCGGAAATGCCGCCCATGAATCTCGGCCGGTTCGTAACTTGGCCGTTCAATCATGCAATCGCAATGCAGAACAGCCTGGTGGGCACCTCCGATGCTGCCGCCCGTTGAAGGGCCCGCGCATCGATATCGTTCAACAGCGTGACAAAGGCCAACGTGGCAATCAGAACCAGGGTAACGGATCTCTTCGGCGTCACCTACCCCATCATCCAGGCCGGCATGGTCTGGTGCAGCGGTCACCGCCTTGCAAGCGCGGTCTCCAACGCGGGGGGACTGGGGCTTATCGGTGCCGGCTCCATGAAACCGGAACTCCTCGCCGAGCATATTCGCGCCTGCCGGATGGAAACCGAACGCCCGTTCGGAGTAAACATCCCGTTGATTCGCGGAGATGTGGAGAGCCTTGTGGCAACCGCGCTCGACGAGGGCGTACGGATTCTCTTCACCTCCGCCGGCAATCCCGGTCTCCATGTACAAAAAATCAAGGATGCCGGTGCAATCATGGTACATGTGGTTGCGTCGGTGAAGCATGCTCTGAAGGCCGAGCAGGTTGGCGTTGACGCAGTAGTCGCCGAGGGCTTCGAGGCAGGTGGCCATAACGGCCTCGATGAGATAACAACCCTCTGCCTCGTGCCGCAGGTAGTGGACGCCGTTCGCATCCCGATAATTGCAGCAGGGGGTATTGCCGACGGCCGTGGAATGGCCGCAGCGATGGCGCTGGGCGCATCCGGTGTTCAGGTGGGCACCCGCTTCGCAGCCACCATGGAGAGCAGTGCGCACGCAGCATACAAGCAGGCGGTTGTCGATGCGGGCGACAGCGCCACGGTGCTGACGTTGAAGCCTCTCACTCCCGTGAGATTGATCCGCAATCGATTCGCCGCAGAGGCACTCCAGGCCGAACGCTCGGGCGCCGCCCCGGAGAGCCTGCGTGAACTGCTCGGCTCCAAGCGGGAACGGCGAGGCATTTTTGAAGGCGACCTCGAAGAAGGGGAGCTCGAGGCAGGCCAGAGCTCCGGTCTGGTGCATTCGATCCTTCCCGCAGCACAGGTTGTGGCAGGCATGGTGGCAGAGTTCAGAGCCGTTGCCGCGGAACTGGCGATGCTCGGCTCCGGCATCCCGGCGTAGTCCTTATCACGACCTGCCGACAACGGCAGAAGCAGTGGTGCACCGGACGGCGCTCCGGCACCGGCTCCTTGCGGATATGATTCGAGCCCGAAGGGAAACTGCAGCCGCACTTCCCGTTCCACTCCCGCGACCGCGACAAACATCTCGAGACGAAGAATTATTTACCGAGCATGGCGAGCAACGACGACGTATTGGGAAAAGCTGTAGACAAGACCCTTCTACGGCGGCTGGTGGTGTACCTTCGCCCCTACAAGTGGCACGTGATCGGCTCCCTGCTGATGTCGATCGCGGCAGCACTGCTGGCGGCGCTGCGTCCGTATCTCTCCAAGGTGGCGATCGACGATCACCTGATGCATGGCGACTATGCAGGCATGCTCTGGCTGGTTGCCGCCATCCTGGGTGTGCTGCTCCTGCAGGGGATCCTTCAATACGTGCTCACCTGGCTGATGCAGTACGTTGGGCAGGAAACCATCCACATGGTACGCCTGAATCTTTTCGAACGCCTGCAGCGCCTTTCGCTCCGCTTCTACGACACCAACCCGATCGGCCGCCTGGTAACCCGCGTCACGAGCGATGTGGAGGTGCTGAACGAGTTCTTCTCCAGTGCGCTGGTGATGATCGCAGCGAACGTCTTCATCATCGTCTGCATCGTGGTGATGATGTTCGCAATGGCGGTCAAGCTCTCCCTGGTCACGCTGATCGCGCTCCCGCTGCTCCTGTGGGCCACCTCCCTCTTTCGCCGCAGGGTGCGTACGATGTATCGCGAAATACGCACGCAGCTCTCGCGTATGAATACGTTCATCAACGAGAACGTAACCGGCGTGCAGACGGTGAAGCTGTTCGGGCAGGAGCAGCGCACGTTCGATGACTTCGAACCGATCAACAAGGCGTATACGGTTGCGCAGGTGAAGTCCGTCACCTACTACGCGGTCTTCTTCCCTGTGGTTGATCTGCTCTCTTCTCTTGCGGTGGCGTTGATCCTCTGGTTCGGCGGGAACGAGGTGCTCAACGGCATTGCCGATCCCGGCCTGGCGGACACGATTCGCGGGTGGTTCGGCGCATCCGGCAGCCAGCCGCTCACGTTCGGCGTGCTCTTCGCCTTCATCCAGTTCACGGAGATGTTCTTCCGCCCGATTCGCGATCTCTCCGAACGCTACAACATCCTGCAGAACGCGATGGCCAGCTCCGAACGCATCTTCGAACTGCTGGACGAAACATCGTTCTCGCCGGAGGCCGTCAACCCGGAGCCGTTCGGCGTTACCAACGGCGAGATCGAGTTCCGAAACGTGAACTTCAGCTACGACGGCGTTCAGCCGGTGGTGCGCGACCTCAGCTTCCGCGCACAGCCGGGTGAAACCGTTGCGATCGTGGGCGCAACCGGAGCCGGGAAGACATCGATCATCAATATTCTGATGCGCTATTACGAGTTCTCCGCCGGAAGCGTGGAGATCGACGGCCGCGACATCAGAACGATCCTCACGAACGATCTGCGCCGTGACATCGCGCTCGTGATGCAGGATATCTTTCTGTTCCGCGGCACCATCCTGGACAACATCACGCTCGGCAGCCCCGGCATCGGCCTGGAGGAGGCGCGGCGCGCGGCGGAGACGGTTGGGGTGGCGAGATTCATCGACTCCCTTCCACAGGGATACGATACTCCGGTGCAGGAGCGCGGCGCAACGCTTTCGGTTGGCCAGCGGCAGCTTCTTTCGTTCGCGCGAGCGCTTGCACACAATCCGAAGATCCTGATTCTGGACGAAGCAACGTCGAGCGTGGATACCGAGACGGAGGTGCTGATCCAGAGTGCAACGGAGCGGCTGCTGCAGGGACGTACGTCCATTGTAGTAGCGCACAGGCTTTCCACGATCCAGAACGCGGACCGGATTCTGGTGATGCATCACGGAGAGCTTCGCGAATCCGGCACGCACGAGGAACTGCTGGCGCTCAACGGCATCTACTCAACGCTCTATCACCTGCAGTACAAGCTGCAGGAGCGCCTTGCGGGCGCACACATCGGCGGTCCGGCGCATCACCGCGCATGACGCGCCGCGACGCAGAAGAACACGTTCGTTCCAATCCGTTCGGCCGAAGTCGTACTGCGATACGGGAGTCCCCCGCACCCGGCAATACCGTCGGCCCGAAAACCAATCGTCCGTGCACCGGAACATCATGTGCACGGACGATTCTGTTTTTCGTCGCAGCAGGCGAATTCAACGCCCGCTGTAGCCGGCTCAGAACTGATAGCTGAACTGCGCGTAGGTCTCCGTGTACTGAACGGCGCCGTTGCCGAAGATCCACTTCCCGATCCCCAGATCCAGAGCATACCTGCCGTCGGCCGGGCCGAGAATCAGCGAACCGTACAAGCGGCCGTAGCGTCCGTTGTTGAAGTTGCTGTTCTTCTGCGGAATGCCGCTGGAGCTCTGCCCGAAACGGTCCGTCGAATCAGGTATGCCGCCGTTGCCGAGGCCGCCCGTATAGTCGAACGCAACTTTCGGCATCACCGTCCACTCCTTCATGACCGGAATCGTATAGCCGCCATCGATGGAAAAGATTACCTGATCGGCGAATGCTCCCTGACGGAAGTTGTACCCAAGCGAGCTCTGCACGTAGGCCTTGCCGTCGAACGAATGCCCGACTGCGGCGAAAATGCCGAGATCGCGCTTCAAAAGCCCGCGCCACTCCGACGTCGGAGTCTGCGTGCTTACGGAGTGCTTCACGATCGTATCGCGGCCGTCAGGAGTCTTCTCCGCCGTTGCGTAGGAATATGCCTGCGTCTTGTAGCGGGTATAGACGGGCGAGGGATCGTTGTACAAATCCGGGAAGCGTGTGGAGACTTCCACGGCCACCGGATATTCGCCCTTCAACACCTGATACTTCAGATTGAGCCATGAATCGGTGAAGCCATTGTTGTATTCGAAGAATGCCTTCGGAAGCGGCTTCTTGGTTATTGGATCGCTGGTGACAGCCTCGTATCCCCAGAGATAATTGATTGTTCCGGAGAGCTCGAGATTGTCGATCACTCCCACTTCGAACGAGAGGTAGGCATATCGAAAATCGTGAAAATGCCCGTCAACGAGCTGACTGTCCGCAGGCGTTGTCAACGTGCCATTGGTCCAGCGCGAGCCAGCCGTCTTGCGGCTGTAGCCGAATGTCAGCCTGGCCTTGCCGGCACTCTGCGCCCACGGGCCTACACCAGCATATGCATCATGTATGAGAAAGCCGAGGGCAAGAAGGGGGATTGTCAGACGAAGTAGCAGTCGCATTAGGAAATTCCAGGGGGTTAGGTGAATGGATCTGGGGGTATGGGACAAGTTGGCAAATAATCGAACAATTCAAAAGTATTGCAGGTCAATAATTTAATCGAATATTCCGGCGCGTCACACGGTTGTTCGATCGCACAACAAACACGCTTGTGCGAACACAAATTCATATTACGACACGGCCCCGGAGAAAATACTCCGGGGCCGGTCTGTACAAGGGTTGCACGCCTGCCGAGTCGGGCTGCGATCAGGGCGCGACAACAACCTTGATTGTGTTGATGCGCTCGCCCGCAGTCAGCCGCAGAATATATACTCCCGGCGAAACGCGGGAGCCGTTCGCATCACGCAGATCCCACAGGGCAGTGGATGTGCCGGCCTCCCACCCGGCATCGGCAAGCCTGCGTACATGGCGGCCCGCGATGTCGTGCACGTCGATTGCCACATGGGCCGCGACCGGAAGCGTAACGCTGACCATGGTGCTCCGCGTTGCGGGATTGGGCGCGGCAGTGCATGCAAACGTCGGTGCAGCCGCGCCGGCAACGCCGGCCAGACGTACGCCGCCGGATACTCCGGCGGAGGCATCGTAGTATGTGCCGCTGGCCGTGGTCCGCAGAATTGCCGGACGCACCAGGTAGGTCACCGAGTCCGCGCGGAGTGTGGAGTCCACATACTCCGTGGCAGTAATCGCAGTAGTGTTCAGCAGATGGTAGATGCCATCCTTCGACGACGCCCAGTAGATGAAGTAACCGTCGGGCTGCACCGCCGGTGACGGCTGCCAGGTGATCCGAACGCCCTTCCCCTCGGTGGTGGGTATCACTGCCACCACACCGAGCGTGGGCAGATGTCCCATCAGGGCACGCAGAGTTGGATCGCCCAGTAGCGCGGCATGCACCAGCCCGTTGCCGAACGTGTAGAGCACGCCGTTGGGATATTGCTGCGTGAAATAGACATTGGGGATGTAGACGCCGTTGCTGTTGTTCTGGGAGAGGATTGTGGAATATCCGATCGTTTCGCCCAGAGCCATGTGATGGAAGTACCACTGCGGCCGCGCATCCCACACACACGTGAGCGTGCTGGGTGCGGAGCAGAGCGAGGCCCTCATGAAGTTGTTCTGCGAATCCCAGTCACCGAAATAGGAACCGAACAGCATTGTGAACACGCCGCGAACCACCGGCTTCGTTGCAAAGTCGGTGGTGCTGCCGATGCCTCCGGCGCTGGTGTACGTGCCGCCGCCGCAGCCATATGCCCACAGATAGGTAGTGTCGCCGCCGAGTGTTGTGAAGAAGTCACCATCCGTCGTGGTGTTTTCGCCACCGAACAGCGGAATCGTGCGCCAGCCGGCGCTTGCAAATGCCTCGGGATAACTGGTGGCACCGAAGTTGTCGTCCACAACGCCCCCCAGCTTCACCCGCATCGCGCCGGACCGGAAAGCATGGTCCTTCGCCAGATAGGCGTTGAGCAGATCCGCCTCCGTGGCGGTGAAGGCCGGCATGTTGTAGAAATCCACGCGGCCGACAGCGAGCTTCACGGTTGAGGGCATGTCGGACTGGTCGAACTTTCCATCTCCAGGCACATTCCGATTCTCCTCGCGTCCGGCATCCGCGTTGTTCACCTGCGTGTCGGTCCACGAGGCATCACCATCGATATCGCCGTAGTAGAGATCGGCGGGCCATGCGCCCAGATGGTCCGGATGTCCGTCCGGATTGATTTCTCCGGAGTAGGGAACCGCAACGCGGCCGATAATGAACACGGAACGGAGATTGCGCGGCGACTTGCTCTCCTCCGCCATGATGATCGCCTTCACGGCCTTCACGGCCGCCCCGTCGAACTTCTCGGTGCGCGGCACCAGCCGGCGCGTCACCTGCCACCCTTCACGAATCAGGTCGCTCTCCAGCTGCTCGAGTTTGGCGGAGACCGCATTCATCATGGTGGAATCCACCAACAGAAGCACGCGCCCCGGAAGCGGCTGGGGAAGACGTTCGATGCCCGAGAGGATGTAGCCGCTGCCGTAATACCTGAGCCCGGTTGTGTCGGTGAGCTTGTGGTAGGCCTGCCTGATCACCTGATACTCGTACGCGGTGCCAACCGCCACCGCCGTGTCGGTCCAGAAGGTCGCCGTTGAATCCAGCGTCACACGCGGCGCCTGCGGCCAGTCCGCATCGGCAGGTGCCTTGCGCCAGATGCCGTAGCTGGTAGTGTATGCATCGCGATTCCAGTGAAGCGTGATCGCAGGACGCGGCGCCTTGGCCACATCCGCACGCAGCATCACCGCGAAGTCCTTGGATTCCTGCGCGCGAGCGGGTGAAAGCGCTGCGAGCAGGATTGCCGCAACGATGACGGCAGGCGCGAAACGTCGAGCAAACGGAAGCAGTGTCATGCCATGAACCTCACACTGAGTTGGACGGACTATTGTCGAGGGATGATGCAAGATCGGGAATGTGCGCACACGCTGCGCATACAATGCGCACGTATCGCACTGCGAGCGTTCTGCGCACAATCGTGAGCGCCGCTCTCGCGCAAACGCCACGGCGGCCGGGAGCCAAGAGATCCTGACACGACAGGATGTTGTCCTCTCCCGCCGGATATTTCCTGCAACCGCTCAGGAACTCCCAGCGAACCAAGGGCGAGCGTATAAAGAACCAGGCCCCCGGTTTCGAACGGCCGTTGATGGCGTTCGAGGCCCGTTCGTCCGGAACCTTCAGTACCCGAAGCCGCGCAGCCTGTTCTCGTTCTGCCGCCATTCGTCGCGGACCTTCACGAAGAGCTCCAGATACACCGGCACCTCCAGAAACTCTTCCACGTTCGCGCGCGCCCGCTCGCCAAGGCGCTTCAACGCCTCTCCCTTCTGGCCGATCACGATGCGCTTCTGCGTCTCTCGCTCCACAACGATCTCCGCACTGATGAAGGTTTTCGCAGGAGCCTCACGCTCCTTGAACTCGACTACCACCACTTCCACGGAGTACGGGATCTCCTGCTTGTAGAGCTTCAGAACCTGCTCGCGAATCAGCTCGCTCACGAAGAAACGCTGCGGCTGCTGGCTGATCAGCTCGGGATCGTACAGCGGCGGCCCCTCCGGCAGATGCCCGGCAATCAGGTTCATCAACGCATCCACATTGTCGCCATGCTTCGCCGAGATCGGAATCACATCCAGGAACGCTCCCATGTTCATGAAACGCTCCATCACCGGAAGCATCACCTTCTTGTCGTGCAGCGTGTCCACCTTGTTGATGGCCAGCACAACCGGCTTGCGAAATCCGGCCACTCCCTCCAGCGGCGTAGCGGCCAAGCGTTCCAGATCCGGAGCGTTCGCATCAAGCATCAGCAGCACGATGTCGCAGTCCGTCAACGCCGTCTCCACATACCCCAGCATCTTCTGCTGCAGCAGATAGTGCGGCGTCAGCACGCCCGGTGTGTCCAGAAAGATCATCTGCGCCGCATCCGTGGTCATGATTCCCAGCACGCTCTTCCGCGTGGTCTGCGGTTTCGATGTCACGATCGAAAGCTTGGCGCCAACCAGGCGATTGATCAATGTGGACTTGCCGACGTTCGGTTCGCCGACGATCGCCACGTAGCCTGTGCGAAATGCCGATCCTGTCTCCTGTTGCACCGGGGCCATCTATGCTGTTTCCCTGTTGATTGTCCTGATCTCGATGTCGTCGAATTATCGTTCCCTGAGCACGGTCTGCGGATTCAACCGCGTCTGCCCGCGCCACACTTCGAAGTGCACCCGGCCGCTCGATGTGCCAAGTCTCTGCTTCGGCTGCACCGCATGTCCCCGCTTCACAACTGCCGCTGCAAGATTGCCGTACACCGTGCGATAGCCGCCGCGGTGAAGCACGATCACAACCGTTCCGTAGCTCGGAAGCCACGATACAACCGAGACGCGCCCCGCCGCCGCCGCCGTTACCGCGGAGCCCTTCGGCGCGGAGACGGTGATGCCCGGATTCAGCGTCACGGTGCCGGTCTGTGCGTCCACCTGCTCACCGTATCCTTCCAAGATCCTGCGGCCGGTAGTAGGCCAGAGAAATTTCAGCGGGGAGGTCTTCTTCCCCTCCTTCGGCCGGACCACCGGTCCCGCGCGCCGCGGCGCCGGCCGCACGGCAGCCGCACACACCTTCGCATGCACACGCATGCCGGCTCCGCTTCCAACCGGAACCCGGGAACCCTGCGCGGGCGAAGTCAGTACCATCCACGAGGCGATGGCGGGGATCAGGATCGACGGTATGGCCTTGCAGAGATGCACCGTGGCAATAGTCTCCGTGCGCATGCGCAGAACTCCTCCGGCATGTGGTTCACCACCCGGCAGGCCGGCGTATGCTCCGGCTCGTGTATATCGGGATGTCGCGATACGAGCTCCGCTCCCCCTCGGCCCCCAGCTCGGGAGAATGACCTCAACGTACGGCGGCCTCGTCGATGCGGATGGTTCGTGCGTCGGCATCGAGCGTGGCAAGTCCGCCCACCGGCACGGTGAGCTTGCTCTTGATATGCCCGATGGAAAGGCCGTAGACCGTGGGCACCTTCAGCGGCTCCAGCAGGCCGTGCACGATCTCCTCCAGCGAGAGCGACATGCGGAACTCACCGCCGCGCGTCCGCGACTCGCACTTGGTGAAGCGGCCGATTGCTATCCCGGCGCACTTCTGCAGCTTGCCGCCGAGCACGAGCTGCATCAGCATCCGATCCACGCGATACGGCTCCTCCTCGACCTCCTCGATGAAGAGGATCTTCCCCTCGGTGTCGATCTCGTACGGAGTTCCCATCAACGCGGTCACCAACGAGAGATTGCCGCCAACCAACCGCCCCTGTCCGGTTCCGGAAACGATGGTAGAGGCGCGGCGCTCGCTGAACACCTCCCCCTTGAACTCATCGCTCTCGCCGAACTCACCCGCCGGCGCGGCGCTCATCACCGTTCGCTTGAACGAGTCCAGCGTGTAGCGATCGAACGTGGAGGATGCCACCGGCCCATGAAAGGCCACCATCCCGGAGAGCTTGTAGATCGGGTTCACGAGGGCGGTGATGTCGGAATACCCCATGATCACCTTCGGGTTCGCCCGGATGGCCGCCCAGTCCAGCTGTGGGAGGATACGCATCACGCCGTATCCGCCGCGCACCGCCATGATGCAGTTCACCTCCGGATCCAGCACGAACTTCATGAACTCCTCCGCACGCGCATCATCCTTGGCGGAGAGATAGCCGTATGCCTTCGTAAGATGCTCGCCGACCTTCACGTTGAACCCCAGGCTTCTCAGCGTGGCCGCTGCATCCATCGCCTCGCCGTGCGAAAGGCCGCTTGCCGGAGCAACCAGTGCGATCGTGGATCCCTCCTTCAACGCCGGCGGCTTGATGAGCGGGAGCGGCTGCTCCTTTTCCTTCTCGCCATGCGAACGTCTGTGCTCGGCCCGCTTCGGCGCGCCATGCGCCGGGCGCCCCGGCGTGAGGAGCGAATCGTTATGATGGGTGGAGTCAGCCGGAGCAGCCGGCAGATAGATCGCCGGCGTGTCCACCTGGGCACGAAGCACCGCGGGTGCGGCCACCGCCCCGCCGATGATGGTCTGGATGAAACGACGTCGAGATCGCGAGCTCACGATGATTCCGTACCAGCGTTAGACAGTTGTTGAATCGTTGATCGGGGGCGGAGGCGTCTTCGGGTACACGCGCTCGAGACCATCCCTCGCTGAGTGCAGCCGGCGACGATACGCCCCGGTATGGAGCCTGCGTGGGTCCGGGCCGATACCCGGTTGCCCTCCGTGGGTGCATGGATCGCACGCGCAAGCTGTCCTGTGCCGACGTCTGGTTCTGCGGGCGGGTGCCGGTTACCCAGGCGGTTGGAAGGGCGCCGGCACGGCATGCCTCGATGGCATACCTGCCGGCACCGGGATCATGAAAGTACGAATCTTTTCCGCGAATCATTCGCCACCACACACCTTCGCCAGGCCCATCCTCCCCATCTCCCCGAAGAAGCAGCAAGGCCCGGAACGCGATGATGCGTTCCGGGCCTTGCAAGATCTATCGGACAGATGCGAATCAGCCGTTGGCGTGCTCGCCGCCTTCCTCGTGATGCGCCTCGGCATGAACCGGCTCCGAGTGCTCGGTCTGCTCCGGTGCAGCGTCCGCCTGAGGGGCCTCCGCCTGAGCGGGTGCTGGTGCCGCCGGCTCCTCTGCGGCCGGTGCCGGATGCTCCTCGATGTCCGGATCGGCGGGAGGGACGATCTCCGCAACGCCGGCCGGGGCCGACTGCGGAACCGGATGCAGGCGGTAGTACTCCTCCTGCGCCTCCGCTCCCTTCGCCTTCAACGCTTCCACCACGGAGAGAACGATCTTCTTCGCTTCCTTGTCGAACTCGATCACCTTCAGCGGGAGGTTGTCCCCCACGCGGAAGAAGCTTGCGATGCTCTTCACCGGTGCGAAGGCGAGCTGCGAGGTGGGGACGAAGCCGTCCACGCCGTGCGGAAGCTCCACAACAACGCCCTTGTCGATGATGCGGACGATCTTCCCCTCCGTCTCGGAGCCCACACGATACTCGTCGGTGAACTCCTCCCACGGGTTCGGGGTCACCTGCTTGTGGCCCAGCGAGATACGGCGCTGCGCCGCATCGATGCCGAGGATCAGCACCTGCAGGTCCTGCCCCTTCTTCACCATTTCGCCCGGGTGGCGCAGCTTCTTCGTCCAGCTCAGATCCGAGATGTGCACCAGGCCGTCCACACCCGGCTCCAGCTCCACGAAGACGCCGAAGTTCGCCAGGTTGCGAACCACGCCGGTGTGGATGGAGCCCACCGGATACTTCTGCAGCAGGGCATCCCACGGATCGGGATCGAGCTGCTTCATGCCGAGCGAGATCTTCTTCTCGTCCTTGTCGATGTTCAGCACCTGCACGTCCACCATCTGGCCGAGCGAGACCATCTGCGACGGATGCTTGATGTGCTGCGTCCAGGACATCTCGGAGATATGAATCAGGCCCTCGATGCCGCGCTCCAGTTCCACGAACGCGCCGTAGTCGGTAAGCGACACCACCTTGCCGGTGAGGCGCTGGCCAACCTGAAGCTTCTGATCGATCGCCTCCCACGGATGCGGTGTGAGCTGCTTCAGGCCAAGCGAGATGCGGCGGCGCTCCTCGTCGAAATCGAGCACCACTACCTGGATGGTCTCGTCCAGCTTCACCACTTCGCTCGGGTGATTCACGCGGCCCCACGAGAGGTCCGTGATGTGCACCAGGCCGTCCACGCCGCCGAGATCGACGAAGACACCGAAGTCCGTGATCGCCTTGACCACGCCCTCCAGCACGAGTCCCTTCTCCAGCTTGGCGAGAATCTCCTCGCGCTGGCCGGCAAGGTTCTCCTCCAGGAGCACCTTGTGAGAGACCACGACATTTTCATTCGGATGATTGATCTTCACCACACGAACGTCCATCTCGCGGTTGATGAGCGCGTCGAAATCGCGCACCGGACGGACATCCACCTGCGAACCGGGGAGAAACGCCTCGACGCCGAGCAGGTCGACAACGAGACCACCCTTGATGCGGCGCGTCACCTTCGCCTTCAGCACATCCTGGGTCTCGTACGCCTTGACGATACGCTCCCAGATGCGCATGAAGTCTGCGCGCTTGCGGCTGAGGATCAGTTTGCCGTCGGAATCCTCCACCTTCTCGAGATAGACCTCGACCTCGTCGCCGGGCTTCAGGTCCTCAATATTGTTGAACTCGTTGCGCGGCAGCACTCCTTCGGACTTGAAGCCGATATCGATCGAGACTTCATCGTCATTGATCTGAACAACCCGGCCCTTCACGATCTCATGTTCCGTGATTTCGCCGAGCGTTCCCTCGTACATCTTTACGAGATCTGCATACTCGCTCGAAGAGTAGTCGCTGTCGCGCTCGAAGCGCGAAACCTTCTGGCCCTTGGTCTTCCCGCGAAGCATGGTTACCTCTGGCATAGTAGCTCCTATAGCTGTGACACATACCCTTGAAGGTTCGCCCGGGGAGGAAACCCGATCGAACTCCAGACGGCGTATCCTGTTTTCAGTCGCGGCCGGGCTGCCGATTTCGTCAGGCGCATGCGCGTTGACGATGACCGCGGACCGAAACGTTGGATACTGTCCGGTTGCCTGTGCACGGAGGGAGTGGTTTGGACGACTCCCCACCGGCGGCGGCGGGTAGGTTTTGATTAGTGAACGGATACTGCGAACGGCAGCCCCTGCGCTCCTCCCCTTCCGTACGGCCATGGTTGGCGTAGGAAAAGAGGAAGACTGCAAAGATATGGGTATTGTGGTGATTCAGGCAAATGTTGAAGAGAAACCCGATCGAAGGGCGGGGCCGCTATTTCCGACGCGGCTCCCGGTTGATGCCGGCGGAATCGAGCCGAGACATCATCCATTTTGCAAATCGCTTGCACGTGCATACATTTGCACTCCATATGATTCCGGAAAACCAGACTGCGGAGCCGTCCGATCCGATCGACAGCAGATTGCGCGAACATGGGCTTCGCGTGACGGTGGCCCGTCGCGGCGTGTACCACCGGCTGCTGGAGGCCAGCGAGCCCCAGTCCGCCGCCCAGATCGAGATGTCGCTGCATGCAGCCGGGATCACGATCGATCTGGTAACCGTTTACCGCACGCTCGAAACGCTGGAGCGTTGTTCGCTCGTGATGCGGGTGGATCGTCTCCACGAAGGGTGGCGCTATACGGTTCGCTCGCGCCAGCACAACCACTCCATCGTCTGTTCGGAATGCGGCAGCGCAACCCCGCTGGACGCCTGCGGGCTGAGACGGATCGAGCAGGATCTGGAGCTGACCACTGGATACACGAACGTCAGCCATTCACTCCAGTTCTTCGGCACCTGTCCGGAATGCCGGAAGTAGATAAATAGATTACGGACATGCACTACCACTCCCAACGTTACCAGCAGTTGCTGGACAGGTTCGGCGTTTCGGCGTCGACGCTCTGCGCAATTCACTGTGCGGCGGTCCCTTTCCTGATCAGCATCCTTCCCGCCGTGGGGCTCGGCTTTCTCGGCGGCAGAGCGTTCGAGCTTTCGATGATCGGAATCTCCACCGTGCTTGCCACGTTCAGTCTCGGAAGCTCCTATCGGGTTCACCGGAAGTTGAACCCGTTGATGATGATGAGCACCGGCATCATGCTGATGCTCTTCAACGTTGTCGGGCATGAATCGCACACAGAGCTTGCAGAGACGCTCCATCCCTATCTGGCGGCGCTGGGAGGCCTGATGATCGCCAGTGCACACTGGTTGAACATGCGCCTCTGCAGACAGTGCGATCTGTGCGATGAGAAGTGCGACGTAGCTCATCACCAAGCAGGCGAGCATTCGCACGCGCACCCTCACGGCGATCATCTACATCACGGCGCCGCGGCCAGACCCTCGATGGCTGAAGCGGAGCCCCGGGAAGAGGTTGCGTAATCGTAGTTGAACGAACGCCCTGCCGTTCGATTGGAACCTGAATGCGTTCGCTCGTGCGGCGGCACACATGCGGCGCGGAACCGTTTCAGGGCGGCGAAGGCTGTTGAACATGCCGGCAGGCGCCTATCGGGCATCCACCACATCACCGACATAACTCACGCGCACCCCTTCGGGAAGAGATCCGGAGAACGTGGTGAGCTCCTCCCGCAACGCCCGGCTTCCGGCGGTTACGGCGTAGAAGGTCACCGTCTCGCTTCCGCACACGACGTTGTTGCCGATGGTCCATCTGCCAACGGCGTTCCAGCCGGGAGGCACGCCGCCGTCCCTTGCGAGCCACGTATCGTAAACGATGGCGAGCGCAACACCATGCTCGCGAGCAATGCGCGCGGTCTCCTGCGGCGACGTGCGCCCGGCCATGCGAAGTCGCGCGGTCTCGAGCGACCCGAGGCCGTAGATGTCCACGAGATGAATGTCCGCAAGCCAGCAGATGGCACCGATGTCGTTGGCGGCCACGGCCGTCCCCCTCCCGTACTGCCGCAGGAAGAGCCCCATCTGATACTGTTGCCGGTAGATGTTCGCCGTTGCAGTCGGGGTTACCAGAACCTTGGAGCCGCGATGGAGAAAGGGAAGCATTGCAATCAGAAGGGCGGCCGTTGCAAGGATCCTGCCACCTCGGACGTTCCCGGCTCTCTGGCGAAGCTCGGTCATGAGTTCGCACCACGACGGCATTGTGGCGATCACGAACAACCCAACCAGGTAGGCCTCGTATCGATGGAACCAGCCGATGCCGGCGAACTGCAGGTGCAGAACCGCCGTGGCGAGCACCGCAGTCTGCATCACGCCGCGCACGGTGAAGAGCGTTCGCTGGCGCATCAATGTGTGCAGCATCGCGCCAGCGCCGGCGGCCAGCATCAGAAGCAGGTGCGGCTCGTGCACCAGCCGCGTGTAGGCCCCCTCGGTGATGAAGGTCCGGATGCCGGCCAGCGTGTCGAGGGATGGAACATTCCCCTTCAGCAGGATCGGATTGGGTAGGAACAACCACCCGTGCGCGGTCGCGAAGATGCCGTAGCAGACAACGGGAAGCGCGCCGAGCAGGAGGAGTGCGGCTGCCAGGGCAGGACGCCGGCGCAGAATGAACAGCAGCGCAACCACGCCAACCATCATCGCCCCTTCGTAGCGGATCGTTGTCAGGAACGGCGCGGCAACCAGCAGAGCGGTGGCCGAGAGTTGCCGGCCGGCCAGGACGCGTGCGGCTCGATAGACGAAGAAGAGGGCAATCGCCGCGTGTACCACATGCTCCAATCCGCAGAAGATCACCGGCACCAGCGGGAAGAAGAGCACCAGCGCGGCCAGCCCGATGAACGTTCCGGTCCGGCCGATCTCCATGGCTCCGAGGATTCGATACGCCATCGCCAGGAACACCACGGCCGCAGTGATGTTCAGAATGAGCGGCGCAAGCGCGTTGGCGCCGGCAACCGCATAACTCCCCGAGAGCAGAATCAGCCAGAGAGGTGATGATGACGATGAAGAGAATTCGTACGGCGTGACGCCCCACACGCCGTGCTCGACGATGTTTCTCGCCATCGACATGTGGATGTACGGATCGTCCAGCGCGTAGACGAAGGTTCCCTGATTCATGTGCAGCGAGACACAGAGGACTGCGCCGACCTGCAGAAGCAGAAACGCCAGGGCGGCCGCAAGCGGCCAGTGCCGTTGCATGCGGCTCATGGTTCACCTTGTCCATCCCGAGCACGAACGTCGTGCCGCAGGCGTGTGGCTGCAGGGGGATCGGCGGAGAGTGGTGCCGGCCCGCCCGCGAACCAGCCGTGAGATCCGGGCTCCGCGTTCTCCGAGCGAAGATCGGCAAGGGGATAGGTGATCTCGAGAAGCGCGCCGCCCCCCGGACGCAGCCAGAGGTTCACGGAGCTGTCCGCATGGATGAACGTATCCAGCGGCATGCGCGGAGCGCCTGCAAGCGGAAGGCGGGCTGTATCGGCCGCCAGCTCGCGGACGCGGATGATCCCTCTGCGCCATCCTTCCCGCCCGAGGCCGAAGCGGATGGTGATGCGGCGCGACTCCGCCAGCGAATCCAGCCGCCCCCCCTCAGGGCTCGAGGCAGGGACATCGTCCGGGCGTTCGAAGGATCGGCGGTTGACAACGAAGATGTGATCCACAGTCCGAAGCGAGTCCGTGGCACCGTCGGCTCCCAGGCCCGCAACGGTCTTGAACAGCCCCAGTTCGACATAGGTGGCGCTGGGTGCGTCCACCCGCCCGTCGCGCGACGCCGCGCGCACCTCGCGAACGATCTCCCCCGCCGGAAGCGGGCGCAGCGGCACCTGCCGCCCGTCGATATGAGGGTGGGCAACGCAGGCGTGGATGCTGTACGCATCGCGCCAGCGAAGCCGCGCCATCTCCGCGCCGATGCGCGGCAGCCATGCATCGAGGCGCTTGATCTCCCGGGTACGAACGCCGTACCCCACGTAGAAGTTCGGGATCAGAACCCTCGGCGTCCCCTGCGGGTAGCGGGGCGTTGCGACGTTGTCCGTCAGTGCAAACGTATCCGCATGGTCCAGCGTGGTATCGCGGGTAAGCGGGCCGTTCGATCCCCACGAATCGTTGACGCCCACCCAGAGATCCGGGTTCTCCGGCGACCGGTAGAGATAGTTGGTGTAATTGCCGAGCCAGTAGTAGTGGATGCCGCGCGCACCGTAGCAGAGCGCGAGGTTCGCCATCGTCCGCATCTCCGATGCCTCCACCACATGGCTCAACAGTGTATCGAGCGGACGCGTTCTCCCCCGGACGCGCAGGTGCAGTTCCGCAGTGGTGAAGAGCGTGGCGATCATGCGCCTGCCGGTGGCATCGGACACGCGTGCTCCCTCGCCAAGCCGGGTCACATTCCCGAGACTCCAGGGCCATGCCGGAGTGAACGGATAGTACTGCCCCATGCGAACGATCTGCAGCACGCGTTCGTAGTCGTTCTCGATCGCCTCGCGCGTTGCGCGGAGCAGGGGTATCTGGAATCGCCCGCCGTTGTGTTCGGCAAGCGACGGCACCTGCACCACGTCGATGTGGAATCGGTCGCGGTATGCCTTGTACAGATCGTCGCCGTACACGCTCGATGTGTCGACCGGCGGCGCAAGCAGCATCTCCGTGAAGATCGCATCGCCAGGCACCAGGTAGTGGAAGTTCTGAAGTCCGCGGTCGCTGGTTCCTCCTTCATTGTGAACGGGGATCGCCGTGCCGGCGGCGAACCCGCGATGGAGGCCGTCGTTAAGCAGCCGCCCGATTGCCGCGGACGTTGCGAACTCCGTCGGATGCGGTTCGATGCCGGACATCAAACGGATCACGGCACGTCGCAGATCGCCATTCGGAGCCGGCCCGTACAGCATTCGCCGGGCGGCGCCTACGATCGCGGCACGATACTCGGCGCTCGCCGGCTCATCTCCCAGCACAAGCTCGCCGATCGAATCGCGGAGCGCGATGCTGCGAACTGCCACCGGAGCAGCACCTGTCCAGTAGAGCCGCAGATCGAAGCGGCGGGAATCGTTTCCCTGATGAAGCGGGCCGAAGTACCGGCCACCGGCCTGCTGGAGATTCACGGGGAGCGATACCTCGGCGTACGCGCCGGCACCGCGCCCCACCGTACGGGCCAGATCGCCCTCCCGCACATAGAGCGTTGCATAGGGCAGCTCCATGTTCTCCGTCGCCACGCTCCGAACGTTGGCGGTATCGATGTACGCGCTCCCCTTCTGGACTTCGTACCACACCTCCAACCGCAGCAGCGAGTCCGAGGCGCGCGCCGTACCGGCATCCAGCAGGCGGGCGCGAACGGCAATATGGAATGTCGGCGCATTCCGGTTCGCCGCGCCGCGATACTGATACCATGAAAGGAATGCCGCAGCGTCCTGCGCGGTGGTGTCGTACGGTCTCGCCGCGAATCGATTCGTCTGCCACGGATGCCAGTCGTATGCGACATTCCAGGCAACCATCTCTCCGGGCGTGGTGGAGTCCGCAACGGAATAGATGCGTTCCTGCACGCCTCCCTGTGCCGCATTGTAGGCGCTTCTGCCGCCGGCACGATGAACGAAGAGCCACTGATAGAAGGGGGACTGCACGGAGTCGAACGGATAGAACTGCAGCTCCCTCCCGACGCCGGCCTGCTGCATCGGTGCAAGGCCGCGTACGATCAATCGGCCGGTGACGGAATCACGCAGCGGCGAAGCGATCAGCGTGTCGAACTGCTCCTGCGTGAGCGAGGGCTCCAGCGTGGTGATCCCCATCGCCCGCGCGAAGTTCCAGAGCTCGTCTATCGGACCATCCGGGCGCGTTGCGATGTAGCCGCTGAGGAGGAACTCATCCTCGCCGACGCCGTACATCGGCACCACGTTGCGGACCGGCTGCGCCTGCAGCAGCCCGGCCGCCAGCATGAACGTGGCGGCGCAGCAGGCTACGCGTCGGGCGGTCACGAGGACGATCGAGCGCATCGATATCATCGACATCCGTTGTTGGATCCAGTAGGAGTGTGGAACTCCCGGCACGAAGCCGGTTCACATCGCGGCGATGGACGCAGCGCACCCGGGGAGCCGGGTGTGCAGGAACGATTGCGATGCGCCGCTGCTCGGGGCCGGCCGGGGTTCGGCCCCCTCAGTCCCGTTGCAAACCGACGGGCGGGCGCTCCATCGGATCGAACGCTTCCGCCTCGCGCGCAACCTGTTCCCAATCCACGTTCGGGCCAAGCCCTTCCGGATCCATGTGCGTTGCGAGCGACGGAATCGGTGCGATGAGCGTCCGCTTCGGGAACTTGAACACGAACCACTTCTCCCCGAGCGTAAGACGCCAGATGTGACGGTCGCGCGGCGTGCGCGGCGCCGTGCCGATCCGGTGGATCCAGGCATCGCGCTTCAGCCGCGAAACGCGTGCGCCGAAGGTCATGCAGGTGGATTCAACCGTACGCCAGTGCATGCCGGCACCGATGAGGACGCGGCTGTATCCGCGGCGGGAGTCGTCGGTGCGGATGTAGCGATCGCGATGGTCGAACAACGTGACATAGTCCGCACGCGGAATCTCCTCGAACGCCTGCAGCATTCGTTCCAGCGCCGCCTCCGTGTAGAGATAGTCGTCCTCCGCGAAGTAGACGATGGCATCATCAGGAAGCGTGAGCGCCCGGCTCAGCGCGGCACGATACGAGGGACTGTTGCCGATCCCCGCGAGCGGCACAACCTCACCCCACGCGCGTTCGATCGCAAGGCGATCCTCCGGCATCGGACCATCGTTGAAGAAAACGATGCTCGCCGTATGTTGCACCCTCGCGAACGCACGAAGGAAGCTCTTCAGGCAGAGCATCTTCGAATAGTACGAGGGACGGTTCTTCGGATTGTCGCCGCCGGTTGCTCGGTAGAGCACGCAGAGATGTCTGCGCGGAGAAGGATTGTCGGACATGATTCGAATGAAAAGCTCCCTGCTTCTAGAACTCTCAACTTACAGTTCCTGCGGTAACCGGAGAGTTCCCTTTGAAATGGAAGCGAGGATTGGCGCCCCGCACAACGCCTCTCCTCGAGCGGCCGGCATCTCCCGCGCAATGCAGTGAGGATGCGAGCGGTACCCTGCCGGCTCCGCGGGGGATCCTTCGCGCGTTCAACCCGATCGGTCATGAGCATGTCACACCCCGGCAATCGTTCAGTTGCACAGTCCAGCACGGAATGATCATGAGGTTACCGATACAGCACTCGATTCTCCTCTCACTTCTCATCGGCACAGCGCTTCTCGCAGGCTGTCTTCCAGCCTCCCGCACAACCATCCGGACCGGCAGCGCCGCCGTTCCGAACGCGCAGGCCTCACTGGATCGCGGCCGATCGATGGTGGCAACGGACCCGGCGCGCCGCGCCGTTCTGGATGAGGCGCAGCGCTGGCTCGGGACGCCCTATCTGTTCGGCGGCACCACGCCGAGCGGTGTGGACTGCTCCGGCTTCGTGGACAATGTCTTCCGCGTTGTGAAACGTTCGCTTCCGCGCACCGCTGCCGCCATCGCCGAAGCCGGCAGCGCGGTAAGCCTGTCGCAGGCTCTGCCGGGCGATCTCGTCTTCTTCAACACCAGCGGCAGCGGCGTTTCGCACGTCGGCATCCTGGTAACTCCGAACTCGTTCATCCACGCCTCCACGTCCAGCGGAGTGATTGTAAGCAGCCTGGATGAAACGTACTACCAAACGCACGTCCTCTTCGCACGCCAGGTATTGCGATAAGGAACGGATCGTACCACGATCTCACCGAACCGGGTTCGGGCTGCCGTTTGCAATCGATCGCCCCGTGAGTAACTTGCCTCCGTTCACCCTGCCATACCTCTCGCGCCACATCGGCGCCATATTGATCACAGTACAAGGATCGAACGGATGAAGGCTCAACGCATCGTTGCAACGCTTCTTCTGGGAGCAACCGTCGCAGCCGGCACGGAGACATTCGCTGCGATGGATTCCGCCGTGACATCGGCTCCGGCGACAGCCACAGCACGGTATCAGAACCCGGCTGGCGTGAAAAGCGAAGTACGGCACCGCGGGCAGGCACGCCAGCGCAGACGTCTGCGCCGCCATCGCCGGCACGTACGCCGCGTTCACCGGCGCCACCGCCTGCATCGTGTACACCATCGTCGGCATCACACGTAGGCGGCACGGCCGTTGAAGCGCGGTTGTTCGCTTCAACGACGAAAGCAGCAAGCCCGTCCCGACGATCGATCGGGACGGGCTTGCTGGTAATGGCGGCCGGCGGAAGCGAGCCCGGAATGTCTGCACGTTGAAGCGCGCACCTCAGGCAATCACCCGCGCGCCTTCCGGAGCTGTGTCAGAAGCGCGTTCATGTCGCGCGGAAGCGGCGCGGTAAACGTTGTCGGCTGGCCGGTGGCCGGATGCTGAATCGTCAGCTGCTCCGCATGCAGCGTGAGCCGCGCCATCAACGGCTTTTCCTCACGATCGTAGCCGCGGTAGCGTCGCTTGATCGCCGAAAGGAACAGCTCCGTGCGATTGCCGTAGAGCGGATCCACCGCAAGGGGAAGCCCTACAGCCTTGCAGTGAACTCTGATCTGGTGCTGACGTCCGGTGCGGGGGCGTGCCTCCGCATAGGTGAAGCCGCGAAAGCGCTCGCGCACCCGGAGCACCGTCAACGACTCCTTGCCTCGAGCGCTCGGACGCATCCGCGCGGCGTTCGCCGGGTCCACCGCAAGCGGTATGTCGATCGTCATCTCATCCTCCACCATCTCTCCTTCCAGCACAGCCGCGTAGATCTTCAACGGCTCGTGCCGTTCGAACTGGTCGTTGAGCAGCTTGTGCGCCTCGGCATCGCGCGCAAACACGATAACGCCGCTGGTGTCCTTGTCGATGCGGTGCACTGTCCACAGCCGTCCCATCCGCTCCTCCGCCATCTCCTTCAGCGAGACACCAACCTGGAACCGCTCCCGAATCGCCGCAACGCCCGGCGCCTTGTCGAACACGACGATCCGTTCGTCCTCATACAGCACCCTGTACTTCGGGCGTTCCTTCTGCACGCGCTGCGGTTCGTCATCGAAGAACTCGCTGTAGTCGTACGCTTCGGACATCAATGGAAGTCCCCCCGCGCAGAGCGCAGCGTATTCAGCATCAACATGGCGATCGTCATCTTGCCGACGCCGCCCGGAACAGGTGTGATGGCGGAACACTTCGGTGCAACGGCATCGAAGTCCACATCACCCACGATCCGGTATCCCTTCTCCGATCCCGGATCGTCCACGCGATTGATCCCGACATCGATCACCACCGCCCCCTCCTTCACCATGTCGGCAGTGATGTAGCGCGGCCTGCCGATCGCAGCAATCACGATATCCGCATTACGCGTAACAGCGCCGAGATCGGCGGCGGCCGAGTGGGCTACCGTGACGATCGCATTCCCCCCTTCGCGCTTCTGCATCATCATGTTCGCCAGCGGCTTCCCCACGATGTTGCTGCGGCCGATGATCACCACACTGCGGCCGCTGGTTGGAATCTGGTAGTGCGTCAGCATCGCAAGCACGCCGGCCGGCGTGCACGACTCGTGCGCCGGAAGGCCGATCACCATCCTCCCCACGTTCACCGGATGGAAGCCGTCCACATCCTTGTGATAATCGATCGTCTCCACCACCTGCTCGTAGTCGATATGCCCCGGAAGCGGACTCTGCACAAGGATGCCGTGGATTGCGCTGTCCGCATTGAGCGCGGCGATCAGCGAGAGCAGTTCCAGAGCGCTGGTGGATGCGGGAAGCCGGTGGGTAATCGAGTGAAAGCCCAGGCGCTCGCACATGCGTCCCTTGGAACGCACGTACGTTGCCGAGGCAGGATCGTCGCCAACCAGGACAACCGCAAGCCCGGGCGTTATCCCGCGCTCGCGGCGAAGCTCCTCCGCCTCCGCCTTCACGCGATCGAGAATCGCATTCGATACTATCGTTCCATCAATGATGATCGGCATGAGTCGATATATGGATTTCGAGATGCTGTGATCTGCAACTGTCGGCGTTCCCATCTATAGCCGCGGCAAGACCCGCAGGCAGGTTATTGCCACCCGGTATTGTCAGGAAACTCCTACTTCAGCCCGATGCTCGCAACGGTCCGGTTCAACGCCTCGCGGTAGAATTCGGCAAGCGGAACCGGAACCTCGAACGTGACGATGCAGCCGGAGTTGTGCGCGGCCAGCAGCACCTGGCATACGTAGAGCGTGCCAAGCTCACCGCCAACCTCAACTTCCTTGTGCACCACGTAGCCGTTGTAGCGGCCTGCCGTGAGTCCCTTCCGTTCCAGTTCCCGCACCGCGACCGCCCGGCTGTCCGCACGGTTGACGATCTTCACGAGCTGCGGGAGCAGCGAATCGAAGCCCGGCTTGAACGCAGGGTTGACCTTCCGGAGATCGCGCACGTACTGCACCGTGATCGTGGCCCCGGTGGAGTGTACCACGCTGTCCATCACCACGTCCTTGGAACCGACATACATCTCGCAGACGTTGCCGTTGTCTCTGATGCCGTGGTGCCAGTCCGACGGAATGGAGATGGTGAACGATGTATCCCCGTTCCGGAGCGTCACCTGGCTGCGCTTCTGCGGAGCGTACCCGAGCTGGTCCAGGTTCCAGCGCAGCTCGTTCGCGCGGGCGCCGTTCGGCGCCGCATCCAGATAACGGCGCATGTCCGCCATTGCCTCGAACTGCTCCCCTGCAGCCAGATGAGTCTTTACCAGCAACAGCAGTGCCGTGGTATCCTTCGGATCGATGGCCGTGACCTTGTGCAGATCCTCGAGAGCCGCGACATACAGCTTCTGCTCGATGAAGACGGCCGCCCTGGTGACCCGCGCGGCCGGCGAACGCTGGTCCAGGTCGATCGTTCTGTTCAGATCCTCGAGAGCCGCGGCGGTATCACCCGTGTAGAGCAACACGCCGGAGCGCCAGAGGAGCGCTGTTGTGTTGTTCGGTGCGATCGCCAACGCCTTTCCGAAGTAATCCAGCGCCGCCTTGAAGTCGCGCGCATGCGCGGCCGCATCTCCCTTGCGAAGGAACTCGTCCACCGACTGTGCGCGAAGCATCGGCACGGCAAGCGGAAGGGCCAGCAGCCATACGAGCAGCAGCCGGCGAGGTCGCGGGATCGCAGCGGCAGGGCGGTCCGTGCGGCAGGAGACGAAGCGTACAATCATGTGCTATCCTCGCAACGCCGTTGCGAATCGAATCAGCCCATCGGCGTCGAGCGCGTTCAGCGTTCCATCAGGCGTAAGCCATCCCTTGCGCGCCATCGTGATGCCGTAGCGCATGTTGTCGAAGTCTGCCAGAGAATGGGCATCGGGGTTGATGGCGATCGGCACCCCCTTGCGCCGGGCATGGCGCACCATTCGCCAGTTCAGGTCCAGCCGCATCGGATTGCAGTTCAGCTCGATCGCCTTGCCATGCGCGGCCGCCGCGGCGATCACCCGCCGGAGGTCCACATCGTATCCCTTCCGCTTCAGGATCAGGCGCCCGGTAGAATGGCCGAGGATGGTGGAGTACCTGTGCTCCAGCGCCCGGCAGATCCGATCGGTCTGCGCCTCCATCGGAAGATTGAACTGCGAGTGAACGGAGACGACAACCGCATCGAGCGCCGCCAGCGCATCATCCTCCAGATCCAGAGCGCCATCGGCAAGGATGTCGCACTCGATCCCCTTCAGCACCCGGAATTCGGATGGATCGTAGCGGCGATTGATCTCGTCGATCTCACGCCCCTGCGCCTCCAGCCTGCGCTCGTCCAGACCGTTGGCATAGAATGCGCTCTTGGAGTGGTCGGTGATCAGCAGATAGCCGTAGCCCAGGCCGTGAACGTGTTCCGCGATCTCCTGGATCGGGCTTCTGCCGTCGCTCCAGGTGGAGTGCACGTGGATCATCCCCTTCAGATCCTCCCGCGTCACGAGGTCCGGTATCCCGCCGTCCAGCGCGCTGCGCACCTCGTCGATCCCCTCGCGCAACTCCGGTGTGATGTATTGCATGCCGGCGAGATCGAACAGCTCATCCTCGGAGTCCAGCATCACCATCTCCCCATCCCTGTACAGTCCGTCCTCGCGAAGATCGTAGCCACGATCGGTAAGCGGGATCGAGACCATGAAGCAGTAGTCGCTCGCGCCTGTACGTTGATGCAGCAGCACCGCGTAGTTGGCAGGCGTTGCCGCATCGATGCGAACGCGGAACCCGCCGTCCGCTTGGGCGGTGATCAGGCTCCCATTACGTACGGGCTCCGAGAGAATATCCGCGATCGACGCCAGGTCGCGCTCAAGCGCATCGACGGAGGCAGCCTGCAGCACGAAGCCAAGCGAATCGAACTCCTCCCCCCCGCGACGCAGACGCCCGGCGATCGCCCCCCGCTCCACCGATGGGAGCTCGCGCAGGCGCGCAAGAACGGACTCGGCCAACTCCGTGGCCCTGTTGATTCTCAACTTCCCCCCCTGCTGGCGCAGCTGGGAAAGTCCTTCCAGGATCTTCGCCTGCGACTTGTCGCCGAAGCCGGGGAGCGCTGCGATGCGATTCTCCAGCGCCGCCTGCTCCAACTGGTCAAGCGTTTCGATGCCGAGCTGTGTATGCAGGGCCCGGACCTTCTTCGCTCCAACGCCGCGTATCTCCAGGATCTCCATCAACCCCGGCGGCGTTATCCTCCGCAACTCCTCGAGCTGCGCGGTAGTGCCGGTCTCCACGATCTCTCGAACCACCGCCCCCAGCGTGCTCCCGATGCCGGGCGCCTTCACCGGCAGTCCTGCATGCACCATGGCCACAACGTCCACATTGCTCGTCTCCAGCGACCGCGCGGCGCGGCCATAGCTCTTGCTCGTGAGCTCCGTATCGCCGTGAAGCTCCAGGTATGTTTCGATGGAGTAGAGAACCTTCGCAACGTCGCGTGATGTCATAGCGGATTGAACTGCGAGTTGATGCAGATGCCGGCGCCAGGGTAGGACAACTCTGCAAAGGTACCGAATCGGGCCGGTTCGCGTGATCCCGCCCCCGTATGAGAACGTAACGTGGTGCTTGGTTCTTGGTACGCTCGGCTGCGCCTCGCTGTGGTCCTTGGCGCCGAAACCTGCAGGACGTATCACGGCACACCAAGACCCAAGACCCAAGAACCAAGGCCCAAGAACCAAGCACAGTAACAGTCGTTCCTATCGGGCGTTTCAGAGTGAAAGCCTGCGCGACGGAATCATCCGGCGTACCACGATGATTCCGGCCCGGCACATCTGCTGCTCCACTCCCATGATCCATTTTCCCTCGGCCATCCGTCGGCTCCTGCTGGTGGGATCCTCAATGGCACTGATCGCCTCAACGAGCGTAGCCGCCGGCTGCACGCGGCAGCCGGACCAGGCACGGCCCGCCGGCGCAGGGCAGTCCGCACCCCGGCCCCCGAAAGCTGCCGGCACCGTAAAACCGAAGGCGGCACAGAACCAGGCGCCTCCCGCGCGGCCGTCCCTTCCGCCAACACCGCGCACGGTGGAGGATGTGATCGGCCCGCTGAGCCCGGTTGCGAAGGCACGCTACGGCGCGGCATGCCGGCATGCGAACGTGGCCTGGCCGCCGAAGCGGGTGATGCTCCTCGCCTTCAAACGCGAGCGGCGGCTGGAGGTGTGGGGTGCCAATACCGCCGGCAGCTACGCCCTTCTGTACAGACACCAGGTGCTGGCCGCGAGCGGCGGCCCCGGCCCGAAGCGGCGCGAAGGGGACGAACAGGTGCCCGAAGGCTTCTACGACATCACGGAACTGAACCCTAACAGCCAGTTCCATCTGTCGATGCGGGTAGGCTATCCTAATGCCGACGATCTGGCACATGCGCGCGTTGACCGCGCGGCAATGGGGGGAGATATCTACATTCACGGCAATCATCTCTCCATAGGATGCCTGGCAATCGGCGACCCCGGCATCGAGGAATTGTTCGGCCTGATGGCGCAGGTACCTCCCGGCAGCCGCCGCATCGTGATCGCGCCGTTCGACTTCCGTCGTCATCCGGGCGCCGCGTACCCGAAGGAGGCCGCATGGGTTCACGAGATGTACGGCAGGATGAAGAAGTTCCTTGCGGCGTTCAGGGTGTAAGGGAGTAGTCAGTTGTTAGTGGTCAGTTGGGGCTTTGTGCTTGGTTCTTCGTGCTTGGGTTTTGGCGGTGCTACATCCGGCAGACTTCGGTGCCAAGGACTACAGCGCGGCGAGCGTACAATGAACCACGGCGAGCCGCGATGAGAACGGCAGCGAGCCGATCCCAGCCAGCGCGGCGAGCGTACAATGAACTTCCAACTGTAACTCTCTACGAAGCAGGGCCGCGCTCTGGCCGCCAACCTCTATATTTGTCGAATACGTAAAATCCGATCACTCAACTTCCCCTGCCGAAGATGCCGATCATAACTCCCGACTATTTCGATATCGATGGTCTGCTGAGCGAAGAGGAACGGATGGTGCGGAGCACGGTTCGCGAGTTTGTGGACAACGAAGTGCTGCCGATCATCGAGAAGCACAATCGCGAGGGGACCTTCCCGCAACACCTGGTGAAGCGCTTCGGCGATCTGGGCATGTTCGGCCCGACAATTCCGGAGGAGTACGGCGGCGGCGGCATGAACTCCGTCTGCTACGGACTGATCTGCCAGGAACTGGAGCGCGGGGACTCCGCTCTCCGCAGCTCCGTCTCCGTGCAGGGATCGCTGGTGATGTATCCGATCTGGAAGTATGCGGGCGAGGAGTTGAAGCGTTACTGGCTGCCGCGCCTGGCGAGCGGCGACGCCATCGGCTGCTTCGGCCTTACGGAGCCGGACTTCGGCTCCAATCCCGGCGGCATGCTCACCAACGCACGCGAGACCGAGAGCGGCTACATTCTGAACGGCGCAAAGATGTGGATCACCAACGGCACCATCGCTGACGTGGCCGTTGTCTGGGCCAAGCTGAACGGCGTGGTGCGCGGGTTCATGGTGGAGAAGGGAACGCCCGGCTTCACGGCGCCGGAGATGAAGGGGAAGCATTCGCTTCGGGCCTCGGTGACGAGCGAACTGATTTTCCAGGACTGCGAGATTCCGAAGACACACATCTTCCCCGACGTACAGGGCCTGCGCGGCCCGCTCTCCTGCCTTACGCAGGCGCGCTACGGCATCAGCTGGGGGGCGATCGGCGCTGCCATCGCCGTCTATGAATCCTCCGTCAACTATGCAACCACGCGCATCCAGTTCGATCGCCCGATCGGCGGATTCCAGCTGGTACAGGAGAAGCTGGTCTGGATGTTGAACGAGATCACCAAGGCGCAGTTGCTCGCATATCGTCTGGGACGATTGAAGGATGAGGGAACGATGCGGACACAGCAGGTTTCGCTCGCGAAACGCAACAATGTCTGGATGGCGCTCGAATGCTGCCGCATGGCCCGCGACATTCACGGCGCGAACGGCATTCTGGATGAATATCCGGTGATGCGTCACGCGGCGAATCTGGAATCGGTAAAGACGTACGAGGGAACGCACGACATCCATACGCTGATTCTCGGAGCGGACATCACAGGCATCGAGGCATTCACATGAGCATGCGTCGCGAGGCAATGGAGGCAACGGTTCTGGTAACCCGGGTTCGCGAGGGATTCGACGATCTTCCTCTGCCGGACTATGCAACAGCCGGCGCGGCCGGCGTCGACTTCCGGGCGGCCGTTCAGTCGCCGGTGATCCTCGCCCCCGGCGAGCGGGCACTGATTCCCACCGGCCTGGCGATCAGCCTGCCGCAGGGATACGAGTGCCAGGTGCGCCCGCGCAGCGGCCTCGCCGCCCGCAACGGCATCACGATGCTCAACTCGCCCGGCACGATCGACGAGGACTATCGCGGCGAGATCATGGTGATCGCGATCAATCACGGAACCGAACCGTTCACGATCGAGCGCGGCATGCGCATCGCGCAGGGCATCTTCGCACGATACGAACGCATCGCATGGCGCGAAGTGTCGGGCCTGGAGGCCAGCGAACGCGGCGATGGAGGGTTCGGCAGCACCGGCCGGTAGGGCGCGGAGTGTCAGTGGTCAGTGGTCAGTGGAAAATGCATCAGCAACTGACTACGAACAACTGACAACTGACTACCAACAACTGACAACTGACTACCAACAACTGACCAGAGCGAGTCCCGATTTCATCGGGACGAGC
Organism: Bacteroidota bacterium; assembly: GCA_018266795.1. GTDB lineage: Bacteria > Bacteroidota > Ignavibacteria > OLB7 > OLB7 > JAFDZV01. Next base: position 30,161 of record JAFDZV010000044.1, read on the forward strand.
GTGCTACCAATCAATGGAAGGCTCACTTCTCCGTATCACATTGGAGCATTCAACAGTGGCCGAACAAGATCTTCCGGAATCAGGCTCCGTACCACAGGAAGCCGTCAATGTGCGTGAGGCCATCGTGCGGAAGGTTCGCCAGAGCGTGATGCTGCGGCGTGGCATGCAGCTTCAGGAGATGCTTGCTCTGCTGGGCGGGTTCATCCTGCTCCTGCTGATGCTTGCCAGCATGATCACGCCGATCATGCATCCGATCTTTCCGCTCGCGGCTCTGATCTTCTTCCTCTATCCGTTCCGGAAGGTGATCGTTCCTCGGCGCACCATGCAGCTCGGCATCGCGGCGTTCATGATCTGGCTCTTTCTCAGTCTGAGCGGCGCCCTCTTCCCCTTCCTGGTGGCGCTGGCGCTGGCGTACATTCTCTCGCCGATCGTGGAACGCCTGGAGAAGAAGGGGATCGCGCGATGGATCACGTCGCTCGGCCTTTCGCTGATGATGCTCGGCGTGTATGCGCTCGTTGGCATCTTCGTTGTTCCCGGGCTCGTGGAACAGTTTCAGCAGCTCTTCCAATCCGCCTCAGGGCTGATGAAGAATGCGAACACATTCCTGGACAACAATCATCTCACCAGCCGGCTCCAGGATCTGGGCATCCCGCGCCGCCAGGCGGAAGATCTGGTGCGCAACGAGATCCAGCCGCAGATCAAGACGATCGTTGCCTGGCTGTTCACCCAGATGGGCGCGTTCGTCAAGAACGCCAGCTCGATCCTCGAAGGAGTGATAAACCTTCTGCTGATCCCGCTCCTGACGCTCTACATGCTCATCGACTTCAAGCGCTTCCGCACGTTCATGCGTACGAAGGTGCTGCGCGAGAACAAGCGCTACGTCTACTACCTTCGTCAGGTGGACGTTATCCTGAGCTCGTATCTGCGCGGTGTGATGATCACCTCGTCGCTCGTGGGAACGCTGGCTGTGATCATCCTCTCCATCTTCAACGTGCCGTATGCCGTGGTGATCGGAATTCTCACCGGAGTCTTCAACCTGATCCCATCCGTGGGAATATTTCTGAACCTCGGCGTGGCGATGATCATCTTCCTCTTCGCACCCGGCGAGTTCGCAACCAATACGCTGATCACCGCGGCAATGGTTGCCGGCCTTCATGCGTTGAATTCGTACGTGATCGAACCGAGAGTTATCGGCCATCGCGTAGGACTTCCCCCCGTGCTGATGATCGCGTCGCTCTTCGTCTTCGCCCACTTCGTTGGCTTCATCGGCCTCCTGATTGCCGTGCCTACCTCCGCAGTGATCGCCATGTTCATGCGCGAATGGTACCACAGCACGATCAACGCCGAGCCCCAGCCGGACTCCTGAGCAGAACGGCACGAACGGCTTGAACGCACAGTAGATTCTCTTACAGCGCATCGCGGCGGCGGTTCCAGTGTGGAGTCGTCGCCGTGTTGCCGAATACTCACTTCATGAACGATACGCACACACAGAACGACGCGTCGGGCGAGACGATTCAATCGCAGGGCGAACAGGCGAACGATCCAGACAACCGGCAGCCCTCGATGGAACCGGCACATACCGAACCGAACGGCGAAGCAGCAGACACCGGTACGGAAAGCGGCGGCAACTTCGCGGCAGAATCGGAATCGGAGGCGAACGCCGCGGCCAACGAGGAGGCGAGTGAAGATGCTGCGACTGAACGTGCCGTGGCCGGGGGCTCTGCGACCGAAGAAGCTGCAACCGAAGCCGATGCGGCATTTGCTCCCGTTGAGGATGCGGGCGACGAGGAAGACGCCGAAACGCCGCAGCCCGACGCCGGGGATCCGGTGGCCGACGATGCGGCAGCGGATGACGAGGGAACCGCGCTGCCCGAGGACCTCGTCGAGCATGTGGAGCCGGCCGTCCCGGGGCGCATTTCACTGGTGGGCGTGCCGATCGGCAATCGCGACGACATGACGATGCGCGGTCTGAAGACGCTGCAACGCGCAGACGTGGTGGTGTGCGAGGAGTACAAGGTTGGGGCCCGGCTGCTGCGCAACTACAACATCACGCAGCGCCTGCTTGCAATGAACGAACACAACGAGGAGGACGCAAGCAACGAGATCATCGAGCTGCTGCGCGCCGGGAAGGAGGTTGCGGTAATCTCCGACGCCGGGCTGCCGCTCCTTGCAGATCCCGGCCACATTCTGATGCGCAAACTCCAGGCTCTTCACGTTCAGCCGAAAATCGTTCCGGGCGTAAGCTCCGTGATGACCGGGTTGATGGCGAGCGGATTCGGCATGGAACAGTTCGAGTTCGTCGGATTCCTGCCGCGCAAGCCGGAGGAGCGTCGGAACGCGGCGCAGGAACTGGCGACGCACCACGCCACGGTGGTGATCCTGGAGACACCCTACCGCCTCCGCTCGCTGCTCGCCGCCCTCTCCGACGCCATGCCCTCGCGCCAGGCTGCCATCGCCATCAACCTGACGACGGCATACGAGGCGATTGTTCGCGGCTCGCTTGCGGAACTGTTCGCCAAGTTCTCCGACAAGCGCTTCAAGGGAGAGTTCGTTCTCGTGCTGGACGCTTGGAACCCGAAGGAGGCGACGCGCCGCGAAGCCAAGCTGCACAAGGCTCAGCGCGCCGCCGAGCCGCGGGAGGAAGCCGCCTACGAGGCCGGGACGGAGGCAGGGCCCGGGTTCGAGAAGGCATTCGATCTCGAGGAGGAGTTGGATCTCTCGCCGGCCTCGCACGAAGGCGAGGATGAGGAGCGGCAATCATCCGGCTGGTTCCGTCCGGGAACGCGCGGCGCCGAGCGGGAGAAGCCGGAGAGCGGTGCCGGCCAGGGCTGGGCGCCGGTCCGGCGCACGCCTGCGCAGGGAAAGCGCCCGGGTGCACGTGGAGGATTCGGCGGATCGCGCGAGCGTTCCCCCGGCGGCGGCTCGGGCGGACCGAAGCGCAGTTCCGGCTCTTCGAAGTGGGGAGCCGGCCCATCAACAGGACGCTCGAAGTGGAATACAGGCGGGCCGCGGGCAGAGCGCCGCGAGAACGATCGATGGGAACGGCCGGGCCGCGAGCATGCCGGCGATGAGACGCGACGCCCGGCACACGACCGCTGGGAGCGGAATCCACAGGGTGAGGAGAATCGGTCGGAACGCGAAACGCGGCCGTCAGGCCCGCGCCCGTCAGGCCCGCGGCCAACCGGCCCGCAGCCGTTTGGCGATCGTGCCGAACGCGGTGCACGCGGCGGGTTCGGCGGCAACCGCCCGGGCGGCCCCCGCGGCGGCGCGGCGCGCGGCGGACGGCCGGCATTCGGCTCGCGCGACAGATCCGGCGGCGGACGTAACGACGACGCCCGCGGAGGCGGCTCGCGCGGAGGCTGGGGCTCACGAGGCGATGCGCCGCATGGAGAGCGGCCGTCACAGGGAGAATCCGGCGAACGGCGTACCGGCTGGAGCCCGCGCGGCACGGGCTCCGGCGGACGGGATGCTCGCAGCGGCGGGCAGCGTGGTCCCGGCACGCGGGGCGGCGGTTCGCGTGGAGGCGGCTCCCGCGGAGGCTGGGGCTCGCCGGGCGGTCGAGGCGGCAAGGGAGGAAAGCGCAGTGGCGGGCGAGGGTTCTAGACACCGGCGCCCGGCACGATTCAGAACGTCCGCTCCGGTCCGTACCCGGGGCGGCGACGTTCTGCAGACGGTTTTCACACGGGGCGGCTGCAGGGTTGACCGGCCGCGGGAAACCGCGGGCATGCGAACATTATCATGAGTTGATCACGCCATGCTCAACACAGGTGACAGGGCGCCGGCATTCAGCGCGCCCGATCAGGATGGCACGACACGAACGCTTGCCGATTACAGAGGCAGACGGCTGGTGCTCTACTTCTATCCGAAGGATATGACCGAGGGATGCACGGCGGAGGCGTGCAGCTTCCGCGACAATCTGAATCGCATCGCCGGCCACGGCGCCGAAGTTCTGGGCGTCAGTCCGGACTCCGTTGCACGTCACAGGAAGTTCATAACGAAGGAATCGCTTAACTTCCCGCTTCTCTCCGATCCGGATCACGCAATCGCGGAGGCCTACGGCGTGTGGACGGAGAAGAGCATGTACGGACGCACGTACATGGGAGTGGAGCGAACAACGTTCATCATCGATGAGAAGGGCCGCATCGCCACGATCTTTCACAAGGTGAAGGTGAAGGGGCATGTGGACGAGGTACTGAATGCGCTCGCTGATTGACACACACTCGCATATCTACGTTGGACGGTTTGCCGACGATATCGATGCCGTGATCGAGCGTGCACGTGCCGAAGGCGTGGAGGCGATCGTTGTGCCCGCAACGAAGCCATCCGAGTTCGGCGATGCGTTGGCGCTTGCCGGGCGATATCCCGAAGTGAAGGTTGCGCTCGGCATTCATCCGCATCATGCCCACGAGGTTACCGATCGGGAGATCGAGGCGATCGAGCCGCTTGCGGCCGGGCATGGGGCGGTTGCAATCGGCGAGATCGGGCTGGATTACTATTACGAGTACGCGCCGCGCGAACGCCAGCACGAAGTGTTCCGCAGCCTTCTGGCCATGGCCAAACGGATGGACCTTCCAGCCGCCATCCACAACCGCGAATCGGATGATGACCTGCTCCGCATCGTCGAAGAAGAGCAGGATGGATCGCTCCGCTTTCAACTCCACTGCTTCTCGAGCGACAAAACGGTCCTTGCACGGGCGCTCGAACTCGGCGCAATGATCTCGTTCACGGGCAACATCACCTACAGCAAGGGAGCGCTGGACGAGGTTGTGCGGATGGTTCCCGATGATAGGATTATGATCGAGACCGACGCGCCGTATCTTACCCCCGTGCCGCATCGCGGGAAACGAAACGAACCCGCATATGTAAGCCTGGTTGCCGCAAAGGTTGCCGAGCTTCGCGGCACGACACTTGACGTTGTGAGAGAGATGACAACAGTAAATGCACGACGATTCTTCCGCCTGGCTGCCGCTCTGATTCTTCTTCTCGGCATCGCTGCCACCGGCGCCTGCGCTCAGCCACCGAAGCCGGTCCATCCCGTCGACACCACAGCCCCGGTTCCGTTCGACCGCCTCGTAGGCATTGGCGGGCTCCTGGCAAGCTCCACATACATCAGCGGCGCCACCACCGAAGCCAGTGGCATCGGCTACGGCGTATGGTTGACGGTTACTCCGCTTCAGCCCCTTGATATCGACTGGCTCCAGCTGGACATCGCCTACACGAGCGTGAAGGTTATTCCGAACAGTCTGGACGAAGCCTCGATCAAGATCCGGAATCAGAACGGCGATTCGCTTGCCCCCATTCCACCCAACCTGCATCGCACGCTGGACATCAAGGTGCGCGCAACCGCGAACCCGCGCAAGGTGGTGACGTTCTTCGGATCGCTGGGCGTCACCCACTTCAGCAACGAGTTCGGCATCGATCAATATCTGATCGACCACGGAGACACCACCCTGAAGGATTACCGGGAGAGCGCCTGGGGTATCAGCGGATCGTTCGGCATCTCGCTGAATCTGAATTTCCCGTTCGGAACGTTCGCTCCAACAGCGGAATGGCATGTCGCAGCGATCTCCGGCGAACGGCCGCTCTCCCATCGCCAGCAGGAGTTCTTTGTGAGCCAGCCTCGTATCGGCATCCTGTTCTATCCCAACCTCAGGAAACTTCTCCACTGATGAGTCTCGAGCAGCAGGTCTCCCCTCCGGTTGTTCTCTCGCACAGCGTTGTCGCGGATGCAATCCGCGTGATGCGGATGCAACAGAGCGATGCCGTCCAGTTCCGCGCAGCCGTCCGCACGGTCTCGCGGGCCCTGGCCTACGAGGCCACGCGCGACCTGCCGCTTGAGCCGCTGGAGATCGAGACACCGCTGGAGCGGATGCAGGCCTTTCGCCTCGCCGGCCGCACGGTTGCGGTTCCCATTCTTCGCGCCGGCCTGTGGATGCTGGACGGTGTGCTCGATATCATTCCTGCCTCGGCCGCCGGCTTCATCGGATTGAAGCGGAATGAGGAGACCCTGATCCCGTACGAGTACTATCGGAAGATCCCGCCCCTGGAGAGTGCGCATCTCTTCCTGCTCGATCCGATGCTCGCCACCGGCGGCAGCATCACCGCAGCGCTGGGCGGGGTAGCGCTGGAATCGGTGGCCTCGGTTTCCATCCTCACCATTATCTCCTCGCCCGAAGGCATCGACGCCGTTACCACGGCCTTCCCCAACGCACGGCTCTTTACCGGTGCGGTGGATCGCTGCCTTAGCGACATCGGCTACATTCTTCCAGGTCTCGGCGACGCCGGTGACCGCCTGTGCGGCACCGTTTAGCAGCGGCAACACGTTGCGCAGCGCAGCGCGCAATCCGTCGCTCCGGCAGTTGGCACGATGCGCGCGGCGGAGCAGACGGCGGCGGCAGGGATTCGTACCGTATGGTATGGCGCAGTTCGCGCAATCGGACACTGGTGCATGCGCGCACGTTGCTCGTGCAGAGCATCCGGTCGACGACGCATAATCCCCTCCCCTCCAGGCCTTGCGGCACCGGATGTTGAAGGCAGCGGCCTTGCAACGGAGAGTGCGCGGGCTTCGAAGCGAAATAAATCGTTCAGCAGGTAGTGGAAACGGCCCCGCCTGCTTGGATACCCTCCCGCGATTGTCCATATTTGTGCCGTTTTACCAAAAGGCGATTCCTGCGGCGCGAATCGCTCTTTTGTTTTCAGCAACTCCAGTCAACTCCTGCCTGTGTTCGGCGTTTTCTCCAACGACATCGCGGTCGATCTCGGCACTGCCAATACTCTCATCTGGGTCAAGGGGAAGGGAATCGTTCTGAACGAACCCTCCATTGTCGCCTTCGATCGAACCACAAAGAAGATCGTCGCCATCGGACGCGAGGCACAGGCGATGATCGGCAAGACGCACAAGGATATTCGCACCATTCGGCCGTTGAAGGATGGCGTTATCGCCGACTTCGAGATTGCCGAGGGGATGCTTCGTGCGTTCATCCGCAAGATTTCTCCGTCGTGGCAACCGTCACGGCGAATCGTTGTCTGCGTTCCGTCCGGCATCACTGAAGTCGAGAAGCGCGCCGTGCGCGATTCGGCTGAGCATGCCGGTGCAAAGGAGGTACATCTGATCGCGGAGCCGATGGCTGCAGCGATCGGCATCGGCCTGGATGTGGAGGCGCCGGTCGGCAACATGATCATCGATATCGGCGGAGGCACCACGGAGATCGCCGTGATCGCGCTCGCCGGCATCGTGAACGACGAATCCATCAGGATCGCCGGCGACGAGATGACCAACGCGATCATCCAGTTCTTCAAGAAGAACCACAACATCCTGATCGGCGAGCGAACGGCTGAGGCGATCAAGCACGAGGTGGGAACGGCGATGCCGCTCGAGGAGGAGGTGCAGATCGAGGTGAAGGGGCGTGACCTGGTTGCCGGCGTGCCGCGCATGACCACCGTCACCAGCGCCGAAATACGCGAGGCTCTCTCGGAGCCGATCATGGCCATCGTGGATGCCGTGAAGCTTTCGCTCGAACGGACACCGCCGGAACTCTCCGCCGATATTCTGGACCGCGGCATCATGCTCACCGGCGGCGGCGCGCTGTTGCGCGGACTGGACGAACGCCTGCGCCGCGAGACCTCACTCCCGGTGTTCGTTGCGGAGGACCCGCTGACCGCCGTTGTGCGAGGCACCGGAAAGGTGCTGGAGAATCTGAATCAATACTCCCAGGTACTCATCAAGAGCCGCCGGTACTGATACATCGCTTCGCGAGCGCAAGCCAGCGGGCGCCGGCGATCGGGCCGTTTCGAAGCCCCTTCGCCGGCCGGGGAAGCAAGCCCGGCCGTTCGAGGCCAGCACCGCGGTGAACAGGCGTTCCGCTCGATGCTCCCCATCGTTTCCCCTGTCCAAACCTCGTAATTGCAAGCCGCCATGCAACGCATTGTCGAGCTCTTTCTTCGATACAAGGAATACGCCACGGCACTGCTGCTGATCGTGATCTCGCTGCTCGCCATCTCGCGCAGCAGCAGCTCGCAACTTCGCTCCTTCCGCACGATTTCGGTGGGCGTTATCGCAAGCGTGCAGTCCGCTCTGAGCTGGCTGCCGAATCCCTACGCACTGGAAACCGAGAACCACGCACTGCGCCAGTTGAACAAGGATCTCTCGCTGCAGACGATGCAGTATCGCGACGCCGCACTGAAGGTGGAGAAGCTGCGTGCCATGCTGGGGTTCCGCGAACACTCGCCGATGAAGCTTCTCTCGGCGGAGGTGCTTGGGAAGACCACCATCCAGGAGCGGAACTACGCCACATTGAATGTGGGATCGAAGGCCGGTGTGAAGGAGGGGATGCCGGTGATCACGGAGCGCGGCCTGGTTGGGCGCGTCACGGGATTGAACGACGACTACTCCGTGGTGGAGCTGCTGCTGAACCGCGACACGCGCGTTGCCGCACGAACGCTCGAGGGACGGAACGACGGCAAGATCACATGGGACGGCAAGGGATCGCTCTATCTGCAGGACATCCCGGCAGCGCAGCCGCAGAAGAAGGGGGATACGGTTGTGACCTCGAGTTACTCGCCCCGGTACCCGGAGAACATCATCATCGGCATCATCTCCGACATCAAGGAGGAACGCGGCTCCCTGTTCTATCAGATCCGCGTGCAGCCGGCTGTGAACTTCGCGACGCTGGAGGAGGCGTTCGTGGTGCTCTACTCCCCAGACCAGTCGCGCCTCGACCTGGAACGGAAGTTGATCGAACCCAATCAGACCGGCGGCGGGGAGAAGGGACGATGACCGCGTACATGAACTATCTCTGGTACGCCATCGCGGGGCTCATTCTCCTGCTTGTGCAGCTCAACCTGGGCTACATCGCAGTGGAGAGCATCACACCCGATCTTCTGGTGATCCTCACGGTATTCATCGCAATACGTGAAGGACAGTTCGCCGGGGAGATCGCCGGCTTCGTGCTCGGGCTGTTCTTCGACATCATCTCCAGCGACATCATCGGCACCAACGCCCTCTCGAAGATGCTCGCCGGCTTCGTGGCCGGCTACTTCTTTACCGAGGGCGCAGCCCTTTCCGAGTCCGTAGGAAAGTTCAAGTTCCTGGGTGTGATGGGGCTTGCCGCACTGGTGCACAACATCGTCTACTACTTCTTCTACGTTCAGCCCACCAATCTCTCCTTCATATCGTTCTTCGTGAGTCACGGGATTGCGGCATCGCTCTACACAACCGTTGTCTCCGTGATCGTGATGCTGGTTGCCGCACGCAAGCAGCGATGGTAACCCTTCCAACGCCCACGCGACAACCGGCGTAACCGGCGCGGCTCACGCCGATGAGCCGCCACCTGTGGAGCTTCCGGTGGAGGAGCCTCCACCCGTGGATGGCCCGCTGCCCGAGGAACCGCCCTCCGGCGAGGAACCACCTGCCTGCGACGAACCCGCGGAGCCCTCCGGCGATGAACCGCTCGATGCCGACTTCGGCGACGAGGGCGTAGAGGTGCTGCTCTTGCCCGATTCCTCCCCCTTCCCCTTGCGGGCGTAGTCCGTGAGATAGAATCCTTCCCCCTTGAACACCAGACCGGCTCCGCCGCTCACGAGCCTCGTCACCTCTCCGGTTCCCTTCAGGCTTTCGTCTTCCTGCACGCACTCCTTTACCGGACAGTGTGCAAGCGGATCGGCGTTGATCGATTGAAGAACCTCGAAGCGATGTCCGCAGGTCCTGCATAGATATTCGTATGTGGGCATTGTTCCCTGATCGTATGATTGTATGTGATGCGGTACAGGAATAGGCGGCGACAAAATTATCATCCCCACGGCAAATTCGCATCGCCGGTGCACGCTGTTACGGCGCGAGAGAGTGGCTTCAGTGGTGGAGCATGTCGGCGCCGTCTTCCGGGACGCACAACAACCCGGCCGCGGTTCAGAACGCGTATCCGATCCCGACGTGCATCGTAAGCGTACTGCCGAACTTGCGGTTGAACACCAGACGTTCGCGCGTGGTGAGGAGCGTTGGATCCAGCGGATCGTAGATCCGGGTTGCCACGCCGAAGCGGAACGGCCCCACCGGCGTGTCGTATCCGATGCTCGTCCCGAAGTCCACGCCGATGTTCTCCCAGAACTTCACGACGGACTTGTCGCGGCTGTCACGAAAGAACGCGTTGCCGGCATCGATGAACGTGATAAGCTGAAGCTGGTTCAACTGCCGCGCGAGCACGGAGTTGGCAACGAGGTTGAACAGGCGCGCGCGGTGCTCGATGCTCGCCTCCACCACCGCCAGCCCTCCCAGGATTCTGGTGCTTCGTTCATCGATTGCATTGGCGATGGCGGTCTCGCAGTCCGGCGTGGTTACCAGATCCGGCGGGCGCGTTGCCAGCATGTCGCGCTCCACCCAGCCCCGGACGCTGTTTGCACCGCCGGCGATGAAGCGGCTGGAGGTGGGCGTGAACGGGACGGCGCCGAACTCCTGGATATACCCCATCCGCAGACGCGCCGCGCCGATCCCGGCCGGCACGGGGGAGTAGAAACGCATGTTGAGATCGGTCTTCAAGTAACCTGAGGCGCCCAGACCGGTGAGCCCCCCTTCGAGCTTCAGATCGATGGCATGGCCGCTCTTCGGAACGAACACCTCGTCGCGCGTGTCCATCGTGAGCGTTCCTCCCAGCACGATCGTCTGCTTCAGCGCGCTGAACTTGTCGATCGCCGCGGCATCGTTGCTGGAGAGAAGGCTGGGATCGTCTCCCTGCAGCACCGCGGGACGAAACACCTGGCTGCGAAGGAGATCGAACACCACATTGTAGGTGGAGGCGGAATCGCACAGCGACGGCGACTTCGAGACCTCCTGCGCCACGCTCTTCGCGAACGTCTCCAGGAACTGCCGCACATCGTACGATCGCGTCTGCTCCAGCGTCAGATGGAACGTGAGCGACGTGAAGAGCGTGTAGCGCTGAAACTGCAGTTGCAGATCCATGCCGGCACGATACTGCTCGTCGCGCAACACCGATATCGAACCATCCGGCGCGTTGATGCTTCCTTCCACACCATTGTCGTAGCTCGCGGACACGCTCATGTTCTGTCGCCGCTGCCGGCCCACCGAGGGAAAGAACATCGAGGTGGTGACGCCCCCCTGCGCGCCGCTGAAAAAGCGGCTGATCCCGGTAAGATCGGTGAGCGGTACGGAGACCTTGCTCGAGATGGAGAAGTGGCCTCCCGAGTTGAAGGCGTTCAGACGGCTGTAGGAGATGTTCGGGCTGGCGTTGAGCACGTACTGATCCAGACGCCGTTCGTAACCGATATCCCCGCCGACACGCAGATCGTTGCGCGCCCGCAGTCTCCCATGGATGCGCATCGCCAGCACGCTGTCCGATCCGCTCCGCACCGTGTCCACGGTTACCAGGTCGAACGCGCCGAGCGAGTAAAGATTCTCCAGCGTCTGATCAACCTTGTCGTGACTGTACCACTCCCCTTCCACATACTCCCGCTGCACCATGATCATCTCCTCGCTGAACGTGCCGGCATCCACCACCCCTTCGGTGGTATAGGTCGTCGGCCCGAAGCGATAGCGACCGCCGGTATAGACGAAGACAAGGGCGCTGTCGTACGGAGCGCCCGGAACACTGTCCCGCTCCCTGGCCGTGAGCACGAGCGTCTGGCGCGTGGCCGCGTACGGATACCCGTTGTTGCGCAGTTCCGCGACAACGCGATCCGTCTCGGCGGAGAGGTCGCTCAACGAGAAGTACCTCCCGAGCTTCACCTTCTCCTGCCGCGTGATACTGGTACGGACATCCTTCGGCACCGCATCCATGCCAAGATATGTCAGGCCCCGCAGCGGGTAGCGCTTGTTCTCCACGATATTGAACGTGACGATGGAGGTGCTTCGCAGGGTGTCGAGCGTGAGGGTATAGCTGGCTACGGCATCGTGATAGCCGAAGTCGTTGTACAACTTCTGAATGCGAACCACATCGCTGTCCAGAAGCGTCGTGTTCAGATATCGAAGTTCGCCACCCAGGCTGTCGATGGCGCGGCGCAGCATCGGATATTTGGAATACGGCTGCGAGTCGCGCCCGATAACGCGGTAGCTGCGCGGCACTGTAGGGTTCTCCTCCAGGAGATCGGCGAGCAGCAGGTAGTATTGCTTGATCAGCGGCGTGTGGGTGGGTCGCGTCTGGATATGTGCCAGCAACTGATCGTCATCGATGGCGGTGTTCCCCTTCAGCCGCACGTCGACCAGAATCGGATGAACGGAGTTCAGGATTGCACGTCCCGTGAACACGGGAACGGGAGGGGCGTTGCCGCCGGGCCCCTGTGCCCACGCGGAGCCATGGAGCACAATCGCCATCAGCACGAGAGGCCAACGACAGTGATGCCACGGGGAGCGCCGACGATATGATCCTGGTTTCTGGTGCATGCGTTTGCGAACGGGCACCGCGAACATGCTGGACAATCCAGCTGCCCACCTCTGCGCCCCGGCTGCCGATTCCGCGCTGCGCGCGAACCGGCTTGACACCACCGCAGTTACGAGGGTTTATCGCCCGCCGGGGAACCAGGCGAGCATTGCATGGCATCGTCGCAACCGTGACCATCGCCGAGCGCAATCATTCGCCCACAACGCAAGCCCGAAGCGCTGGCCCGAAAACGAACACGGGGAAGCAGGCCGCGTCGATAACACTGCCGAGTGCTTCCCCGGATTTGACTGGCGCCGTACGAGCCTTGCGAGAACCCGCCTCCGCGCCTCGGGAGGTTGTACCACAGCGACGCACCCATCCCGTCACAACGATCAGCTGCGGAGCACTCCGGCAACTGCGCCGAAGCAGCGCTTCGGAGGCATCGGAGTCGACGCTCCCACCATCGCGTTCGCGCCTGCGCGCACGCAGATGAGGCTGTGCAGCAGTCTCCTAGTAATCTTCCGAATCTTCTTCGAAGAACATATCATCGTGATTCATGGCCTCCGGCCAGATATCCTCGATGCTATCGTATACCTCGTCCTCTTCGTCGTTCAGTTCCTGGAGGTTCTCGATCACCTGCAGCGGTGCTCCGGTGCGGTTGGCAAAATCGAGCAGCTCCTCCTTTGTCGCCGGCCACGGCGCATCCTCGAGATAGGCGGCTAGCTCAGGTGTCCACAACATAGAGCGTACTCCTCTGGTTGATTTGGTTGCGATAAAATTGATCTGATGTCTGCACTCGGAAGCGCTACCGGGAACAGCGTTGCCCTGCATCGAATCCATGCGGAGGGTCCCAGCGTCTGGGGCAACACTACGCCCCTGTGAACGGGGCGCGAAGTTAGAGATCTTTCGTTCAAACGCAAGATCTCCTGCGGGTGATTTTTTGTTAGTACACCGGAGCCCGACGCGTGTCCATGTGTCGTGAACCATCGTTCGGCCTGCTCGAACCGCGAATAATCCTCACGTGCTCAACGGCACCGTACAGTTCGAGGTTAGGAAGTTGTCCCCGAAAGCGCATAACGACGCGCGATGTTCGGGATGAGATATTCGTTGAACGAGCGATCGAAGTCGTATTGCGGAGCCCAACCCCAGTCGGCTCGCGCGCGGCTGTCGTCGACATCCGCAGGCCATGTATCCAGGATGCCCTGGCGCTTCACATCGTTCTGATAGGTGATCTCCGCGCCCGGGAATGCCTCCAGCGTTTTCAACCGCACCTCTTCCGCTGACGGAGAGAACGCGCCGACATTATATGCAGTCGTGGTAAGTGCCTCGGCAGGCGCCTCGAAGAGCTTCATCAGGGCGTCGATCGCATCCGGCATCGCCATGAACGGGATGCGGGTATCGGGCCGCGCGAAGCAGGCATACGGCTCTCCCTTCGCGGCTGCATGCAGCATCTCGGGTGCATAGTCGCTCGTTCCGCCGGACGGAACCGTGAACGCGCTGATCAGCCCGGGGAAGCGGATCGAGCGAAAGTCCACATGAAAGGGATCGCGATCGGAGGAGAGCTGACGGTAGTGATGGGTGTAGTAGCGGCCGAGATGTTCGCAGGAGAGCTTGTTGACGCCGTACATGGTGGTCGGCATCAGGAATTGTTCCTCGGTGATCCTGCCGGCCGCCTCCTTCGCGGAAATGCTGGGAGCACCGTACACGGCAATCGAACTCGGGAACAGGAAGCGAACGTTGGCGCCGGCATTGTTCGCCTCGCGGTTTGCGAAGGTCAGCAGGTTCAGCGTCCCCTGCACGTTCACCGCATGGGCAAGCTCCGGCTTCGCCTCGCCGCTGGTGCTGAGCATGGCGGCAAGGTGGAAGATGCCCGCAACCCGATACTTCGAGGCAAGAGCCTCCAGCAGCGCCGTATCGAGAATGGAACCCTCCACCGTCTCCGCGCACAGCTTCGCCAGATCAGGATCGAGTGGGCGCAGGTCCAGCGCCAGAATGCTGTAGTTCCCCTCCGCTGCGATGCGCTGGATCAGGCCGTGCCCGATCTCTCCGCCGGCCCCCGATATCACGACTACCGGTTTATCAGTCATTGAGTCTCTGCAAGGATAATGTGTTGTCTGTTGTTGCCCTTCGCTACTGCCGCACGATCGCGAACCCACGGTACCGCTCGTCCGGAAGATGCTCGGTTTCGATCCGGTCCACGCGGGCGCCGGCAGGCCCAAGCTCCACCTGCTCCTTGAAGGCACGCAGGTTCTCGGGCGTCCCCGCAGCAACGATCTCCACGCCGCCGTCGGCGCGATTGGAAACCGAGCCGGAGATATCGAACGCTTCGGCGATCGTTTTCACGAAGTACCGGAAGCCCACTCCCTGAACACGTCCTGTAACTATGTATCTGCGGGCCGGCATCGAACGAACGGCAAATATAGGAGTACGGGGCTCGATCGGCACACGTGTCGAGGACGGTGCTTCGAGATACGCAGGGTATGTGGCGCGAACGTACCGAAAAAATGAGAACTGAGGAACGGAACGGTATACTCTCCCTGCGGCTGCGGGAAGGGCAAACGGAGCCCGCGATGCAACCTTCCTCCCTCGCAACCGGTTTCGATAAGGCATCGAGCGGCATCCGAAGCGGCCTCGGCAAAGGCCCGCGGGAAGAACGTGGGGACCGGATCGCCGGCTCGTCCTTCGCGCTCCATGGGTCAACGGCCCAAACAGCGCACCGCCGCGCGTCCTGGTTGCCGGACACGCGGCGGTGCATCGCTCCTCTACACATTCCGCGAACGCTCGCCCTGGAACAGCTCCGGTTGGAACTCAGCGGCCGCCGAATGGCTTCGCAGGAATGGTCTTCAGAAACAGATAGAGTGCGCGGAGATCGTCATCCTTCATCAGGCGCGTGTTCTTCCATGGCATGAGCGTATCGAGCGTCCTGCCATCGGGGCGCATTCCCTCACGAAGGGCGCGGATGAAATCCGCCTCGCTCCAGGAGCCGATACCGGTCTTCGTGTCCTGCGAGATGTTCGCTGCAGCCGGCCAGTCGGGCGGCGTTCCCGGGATCTGGCCGCCGGAAAACGTAGGCCCGTGGCAGCCGACACAGCCGGCGGTCAACGCCAGATGGTGGCCGTAGGTTGGATTCACGCCGGGCACGGCCGTGGGCGGAATCGGAACGTTGTGATCGATGACTTCGGCCGGCAGCTTCGGCAGCACACCGAAGGCAAACAGAACGCGGCCAAGCATGGTGAAGGAGCTCGGCTGCGACGGTCTGTTCACCGGCGGCATGCTCTTCACCCAGCTTACAAGCGAATTGATCTCCTCGATGCTGAGGTTCTGATAGTCCTCCGCCGGCATGATCACGAGCGGACGGCCGTCCGGCGCAACACCATGATGCAGCACGCGCACCCAGTCGCTGTCCTTGAAGTCGCGAACAACGCTCCCCTCCCCCGAGGTAATGTTCGGCGCTGCAACGAAACCAACAGGTGCATCGATCACCACCTTGCCGCCGAGATCGTCACCATGGCAGTGCGTGCAGACCGCAACGCCGTTGCCAAGCTGGCGTCCGGCAGCAACCGTGTTGGAATCGCTGTAGAGAGTGAACGGCTTCACACCGATCTCGTACTTCTTGGTAAGGCGAGCCTCCGTTCCGAAGTAGATAACGATGCCGGCGATCAGCAGCAGCCCTACAAGACTGCCGAGCGTGATCCCCGTCCACTTCAAAAACTTCTTCATGCATTGTCTCCTGTGTGTATACGATCTGAGTGGATGCTCGCGAATGTTCTACGTGACGAACAAGGGGCTGGATTGAGGCCAGGCGCCGCGAATCTCGAAACCGCACACCACTCTCCTTTCGCCGCCGCGATAACACCGATACGTTTGCCGCGAAAGCGCGGCCGGGCACTTCTATCGGAGGGAGAGGGACGAGGTTGCAGTAACGAGATGTACGTGTGGCGGCTACGATCGTTCCCGCCGATGCCGTGCGCCTCCTACACCGTATGGGGCAAGGCCTCCAGGGCGACTGCTCCCTGGCACGAGGCGGATGTGATTCATGGCGGATGATCAGCGGTGCGAGTATGCGAGGAGTGGATGGCAACTCGATGCGGTACGTTCGCGATCTGCTTCCGGCCGATATATCGTACCACGACAGAGCCCGCTCCGCCGGCAGTGCAGCCGCAAGGTTCGGCCTGATGAGCATCCGGACCGGCGCCGCTCGGGACGCGCAACACAGCTACATCTCCGGGCCGAGCTTCGCGACGATTCGCGACTTCACCATCGCAAGCAGGCGATCGTGTGTCGGGAACGTGGAACCGAGATAGACAAGGGTGATGCAGACGGGAACGGCGAGGATCGCGAACTCGGGGTTGTAGAAGAGCACACCGATGCGGAGCGCGTAGAGCGCGAGCACGAGGCCGATCAATGAGGGGCCGGCAAGGAACACAAGGCGCACGGCAAGTGCGGTTCGGAGCATACGAAGTCCCTTCTCCACCCAGTCCGCACTCCCCTTCTCCCCCGCAGCCGCAAGACGTGCGTGCAGGTGTGCGGGGCTGAGAAGCCAGCGAGGCAGAACGGCCGCCACCACCGCGCCTACAACCACGAGGCCGATGAAGAGATAGGTGAGCAACCACATGAAGGCAACCGGCCCCTCGGCCGGCGGACTCTCGCTGCCGAGCGCGTACAGGAAGAAGTTGACGGCGAGGCCGAACATGCACGCGAACGCGATGCCGGCATGGATCATCTGAAAGTCGCGTGCGCGTGCGGGCGTAAGACGCTGAGCAAAGGTATCGAAGGCTGAATCGGCGGAGGGTTGGGAAGGGGTCATCGAGAAGTGTCCTTGCATGTACAGACGAGCACCCAACTTACAACGCCGCGATGAATGTGGCGTACAGCAGTGTCACCTCAATTGCGATCGCGCAGGGAGCGCATTCCCTCCTCCACCTCCTCGCGAGGGAGCCCGCCGGAGAGGAGATCGTCATCACCGCGGCCAAGAAGACGCTGGTAGAAAGGGATCGCATCGCCGTCACGATCGGCAGTCCCCGCATCCAGCATCTCGTACAGAAGGTCCTCCGCATCGGCATAGTATCCGGTAAGCTCCAGATGGCGGAGCAGTCGCCGCTGAACCGATGGGTCGAGCCCGCAGGCAGCGCAGCGCTCGATCATCAACTCCAGCGTATCCACCGCGTCCAGCGGAAGCGCAACCGTTCCATCACCGTACGCATCGAGCAGCAGCAGCAGCGCACGCTCGTAGCTGCCGCACGGCTCGTACTGCGCATCATCGCGGCGGGAGTCGATATCGCCGAGTTCCTTCAGGAGGCTTGCAAGCGCTACGGCGCGATGTGGTTGGAACTCCCCCTCCTCCACGCAGAGCTCATGCAGTTGTTCCTCTGTCGCCTCGCGCAATGCCCTGGCCCCGATGCCGAAGATCTTTCCCAGGAAGTCCTGCACCTCCACCTCCGCCACATCGAACCGCCGGGTCTCCTTCAGAAACAACACGCGGGCCAGCACGTAGCCGAGTTGTTCCACCATCGTCAGTATGTAATCACGCTTGAGCATCCAATCGATCGTTGGTCGTGAATCGTGTGATGTGCCGTACAACCGTTGCGCCCCACAAAGCGGGCGAAGCGGATCAACGAGCGGACCAGTGATAGGAACGTGTCCACTTCAGATAGGCGTCCTCCGCCTTCGCGTCATCCCGGCAGGCAGTACGTTCCTCCGGCTGCAGCGTGCGCGTTACGATGCACACCATGGTTTCGATATAGCCTTCGCGCTCCGCGGCAACAACGTACGGCCGATAGTAGCGTCCGGCAAATGACGGCTCATGTACGTGGCCAGTGTTGCTGCCGATCAACTGGAGCGCGGCACGGAGATGGTCCGGCAGCATGGCCTGGCCCTCCGTGGCCGCGTGCGGAGCCGCCGCAACGATGGCCGCATCCACGCCGGAGAAGTCCCCCTCCTCATGGTGCCGGCTTGGCTTGAATGTGGCGGCGCCGGAGACCGTGGGAGGAAGTTTCAGGAGCGCGCGGAGCATCTGTATCGCCGACTCCGCTCTGCCGGACGACGGCTCCAACAGCAGCGCACGCGAAAGCGCAAGGAGCGCCGGAACGCGATATCCCCGCACGAAGTACAGCTGGCCAAGTCCGAA
The DNA here is from genome assembly GCA_018266795.1 of Bacteroidota bacterium. Taxonomy (GTDB): domain Bacteria; phylum Bacteroidota; class Ignavibacteria; order OLB7; family OLB7; genus JAFDZV01. The sequence goes on from JAFDZV010000044.1 coordinate 48,653, forward strand.
GTGGCTGCTGGCATGGTTCGGGTTGAGAAGGAGCGCATGCTCGAATGCATCGCGGGCGCCGTTCAGTTTGTTCAGACCGAGCGACGTAACGGCAAGGTTGTAGTAGAGAAGGAAGTTGGTGGAATCGAACCGCAGCCCCTCGCGATAGGTGCTCTCGGCCTCCTGCGGCCGTCCCATCCTGTCGTAGCAGGCACCGAGCGTAACGTAGAAGGAGCCCAGGTGTTCGGATTCGTACTGCACACCGCGCCGCGCAACCTGCTCGCAGGCGGCAAACTCCTGGCGCTCGTAGCGGCAGGTAGCGAGCTCGTAGAGTGCGTCCACATTGTGCGGATTCATCGCGAGCACCTTTTCGTAGCGGGCTATCGCTGCATCGACGTCCTGGTGGTCGTGAAACTCGTTCGCCTCCTCCACCAGACGGCGCTCCTCGCTGCTCGGCGCAACCGGCTGACGTTTCTGGGCGTGCGCCGAACCCGCGATCGCAACGAGCGCGAACAGTGGCCAGAGGATTCGGGTACGCATCATGAACGGAAATACCTGGGTTACGCCGGGAAGGGAATATAGCGGCAATCGGTGAGTGGTGGAAGCGTCCGGGCTGTGGCTCAGAAGGACGGGCCGCCCGTGATGGGGCTCAGGCCGGCAAGGAAATGCCGGATTGCCTCGGCGCACGCCTCAGGGGCCGCCTGCAATGCGAGGTGGGGAGCATCGACTGCAACGATGCGGCAATCCGGACGCAGCCGGGCGATGTAGTTCGCGGAGGCATGGCCAAGCAGCCGGTCGCGGGTGGGTGAAAGCACCAGCAGAGGCACACCGGTACGCTGTAGCGAACGCGAGGCATCGGCGCGAAGCACGAGGCGGATCCGCGAGGCGATCACCCGCACGGGAACGGACCGGACAATGTCGCGAACCGAACGCAGAAGCCATTCCGGCACGGGGCCGTTCAACATCAGCCTGCGGAGCAGCGTCCCCACGGGAATCGGAACGAAGGGGGCGGCCCGCGATGCCGCTCGAACCAGAGCGCGGAGAGGCAACGGCAGCGGACATCGCACGAAGGATGCCACGAGCACCAGGCCCCGCACACGATCGCCGAGCATGACCGCGAGCTCCGCGGCAACCGGACCGGAGAAGGACTCCGCGACAATCACCAGCGCATCCCCGCCTTCGGCGTGCCGCGCAGCAAGACGGACAAGATCTGCGTAGCCGGGGCGCTCGTCCACCGGATAGGGAACAACAACGGCCTCATCTGCGGTCCCCATTGCATGGATGAACCGCTCGAACAGTTTGCCGGTACCATCCATGCCCGGCAGCAGCAGCATCCGCACGGCTCCTCCCTGTAATCCGCGATGGTGCATGCGCTACTGCCGGCTTGCGCGGGGCTGTCCTGCCGGGCGGCCATAGCGCTGTGTAGCGAAGCCCACGATCAATCCCACGATGCTGCCGGGAATCATGATCTCGAGATAGTAGTGCCTACCGGTCTGCGGATCGGGCATCATCGCAGCCAGATAGGCCAGCAACATACCGACCCCGAGGCCGATAATGATTCCGAGCGGCAGCGACCGAAGCTTCGTGGCCACGAAGCCAACGATCACCCCGGCAATGATTCCCTTGATCATGGATCCGATCACGATGCCGAGGATCTTGGGCGACATTCCCGGGTACAGCAGCGCGGTGAGCCCGTCGAAGACGCCGAGTATTCCGCCGAGAACGATTCCGAGTAACGGTTTGGACATGGTAATACCTCACTGATGATGAAGGGCGGTGCGCCTGCCTGAGCGGCCGCGCACCGCACTGCAAATGTTCACGCAACCGGTCACGACCCGGCGGCCGCATCGAACTGGATCAGCCCGAACTCGTTCCCCTCGGTGTCGCGGAAGTATCCCAGATAGCCTACTCCCGGAACGGCTGACTTCGGAACCGTCTGCGTGCCGCCGTTCGCCGCGATCCTGGCCGCCCACTCGTCGAACGACGGCACATCGATAACGTTGTTCGCACGCTCCTCCGGGCTGTTCCGGCGTCCCATGCCTCCATCGATACCCGGCCCCTCGGTGCCGGTGGCGATCATCCAGTAATCCATGGGGCCATCCCACTTCGTGAACGTCCATCCGAACACGTTGGAGTAGAACGACTCTGCACGGGCGGGATCGTTTGCCAATAGTTCGAAGTGGCTGATACGTTGCATCGTGACTGCCTCCTTGCTGGCGCATTGAAGTGTTGAATCGGCGCGCCTCACCACGAGCACCGCGCCGGGAGGCTTGCGCTCCCCTCCATCGTTCCATTCAACGTCCTGCAGAGGATCTTTAACGTCCCATCAAAAAAAATACCACGGCGCGCATCACGAGATAGGCCAGCACCAGGAGAACCAGGAACCGATGCCGGCGCGTCCATCGCAGCGCCCGCTCCAACAGGTTCTCGCGGTAGGCCGAGACCGCGGCGCCGTCCAGAAAGCGGAGCACGTCATCGGCAAGGAACGCGGCGGATTGATAGCGCGCGGCCGGCCGCTCCTCCATCGCCTTCCGGCAGATCGCCTCGAGCGCACGCGCACCCCAGACTCCGTAGGCGCGCACGGCCGCATGCAGCGCGCCGGCACGCGCGCCCGGATCGGGGGGCGGCGTACCGTTCAGGAGAAAGAAGAGGATGCCGCCGAGCGCATGAATATCGGATCGCTCGTCCACCTCCCCGCTGCTTCCACGAGCCTGTTCCGGCGCCATGTAGTACGGCGTGCCCATGATGGCTCCGTGGGCGGTGTGGTGCCCGCTTCCGGCAACGTCGCGAGCCCCGGCTCCTGCATCGGATGCGTTGCCCGCGGCAGCGGCGTCATCGAGCAGCCGCGCTATCCCCCAGTCCATCACCAGCACCTCGCCGAACGTTCCCACCATGATGTTTTCCGGCTTGAGATCGCGATGCAGCACACCTCGCGAGTGTGCGAACGCAACCGCCTCACAGACCTTGTGGAACAGGCGCAGCCGGTCCGGCAAGCCCTCCAGGAGAGTGACATGGCGGTCCAGGCGCTCGCCGTCCACATACTTCATGGTGAAGAAGACGCGTCCATCCGCAAGGCGCCCAACGTCGTGCACCGGAACGATGCCTGGATGTTCCAGCCGCGCAACGATGCGCGCCTCGCGCAGCATCCGCTCCGCGAGATCGTTGCTGGCCAGCGGTGCAGCAAGCACCTTCAGCGCAACACGCCGCTCCAGGGCGGTATCCTCCACGAGGTAGACTTCCCCCATTCCGCCCGAGGCAATGAAGCTCTGGATGCGGTATCCGGTCCCGCTCAGATCGGGCCAGACCGTTTCCCGGCGCAGGCGCTCGAGCACGCTGTCGGAAAGCCAGGTCATGCCGCAGTTACCCCCAGCAGCAGAGCCGCCTCGCTCCGGAACTCCTCCTCGCTTGCCGTCAGTTCGTGAAGAGCGTCGAGAAGCGCACGCCGGAGATCGCGACGTATCGCGGCGAGATAGTTCGTGACGGCCACGGTGGTAACCCCGAACTCGCCGGCAAGCTCGCGATAGCTGGGGGGCGGGCCGTCTGCATCGTCCGCAAGCACCACACGCTCCAGGAGCGCCGTGTGCACGGGACGCCCGGCGTCGGCAAGAGCCGCCTGCACGCGCCGCACGGCAAGCATGTAAAGGCTCCGCACGAACTCGCGGTCGAAGCAGGCATCCGCATCGCTCACGGCGCCGGCTGCGGCGATCGCACGTTCCGCCTCCTCCGCATCCAGCGCGATATGCTCGGCATCGCCGCCGCGCTTGATTCTTCGCTCCGCCTTCATGTGATTTGCCACGAAGCCGTCCAGGCATGTGCGGAGATAGGTGCGGAAGCGGGCACGCGAAGGATCGTAGCGGCCAAGCAGGTTGCGCTCGATCAGTTCGGCGAAGAAGCCGTGCGTGAGATCCTCCGCCTCATCACGCTCACGGTTCCAGCGCAGCCGGATGTAGGTATAGACCGGAAGGCGATAGGCCGCTGCCACGGCGGCAAGTCCGCGCGCGCGCGTGCCACCATCGGCGCTCGCGGCAGCGGCGATCGCTGAGATGCGCGTGGATGGGAAGCGGTTCGAGGAAGAGGAAGCGTTGCTCATAAACGCGAATGGAGATCGGGATGGCGCATGCGCGCCGTTCCAATATGGCAATCGCAGCCGAAGAATCCGCAGGATGCAGGATGAGCCACCGCAGCGGACGCAGAGGAACGCAAAGGGAGAATGGCTGGCGATGCATGCATGGGCCTATATTGGCACCATGCGTTCACACGAGTTCATGATCTACGGCGCCACCGGTTTCACGGGAAGGCTGATTGCGGAGGAGGCGGTGCGCCGCGGACATCGCCCGCTGCTTGCGGGGAGGTCGCAGGGGCCGCTCGCGGAACTGGCCGTGCGCCTGGGTCTGGAGCATGCGGCGTTCGACCTCGGCGATCACCGGCGGCTGGTGAAAGCCGTGAGCGATGTCGATCTGGTGCTCCACGTCGCCGGCCCGTTCGTCTTTACCGCCGCTCCGATGGTGCGGGCCTGCCTGGAGGCGGGAACCAACTATATCGACATCACGGGGGAGCTACCCGTGCTTCAGGCCACATTCGCCTGCGACGACGAAGCGCGCTCAGCCGGCGTTGCGCTGGTTACCGCCTGCGGGTTCGACGTGATCCCCACGGACTGCCTGGCGGCGATGGTCGCGGCGCGGCTGCCGGACGCAACGAACCTGGAGATCGCCATCAACACCGGAACCACGCCCTCCCCGGGAACGCTTCTCTCCACCATCGAATCGCTTCCACGCGGCGGCTGGGTGCGTAGAGAGGGACTGCTCTGGCCGTATGCGCTGGGACGCGGAGCAAGGCGCCAACGCTTCCACGATCGCGAACGCACGGTGCTGCCGATGCCGATCGGCGATCTGGAGACCGCATGGCGATCCACCGGCATTCCGAACATCACCACCTGCTTCTCCGCCCCGCGCTGGCTTCCTCCGCTGATTCGGATTCTGGGCCCGTTGCTGAGGCCGCTGGTGCGGATGCAGAGAGCGGGGGCGTTCATCCGGCGCATCGCATTGCGATACGCACCGGGACCGGAGCGGGAACTGCAGCAGCATGGATTCGCCTCCGTATGGGCGCGCGTCTCCAACCGGCAGGGAGAGCGTGCAGAGGCATGGCTCCAGACCGCGGAGCCGTATAGATTCACGGCGATGGCAACGGTAATGGCGGCCGAGTACGTGCTGGTAACCCGCCCCATCGGAGCGCTGGCTCCCTCGCAGGCACTCGGCGCGGACTTCGTGCTGAAGGTGCCGGGCTCAAGGTTGTTGGAGGGATTGGAGGGGTGATGAGTGCACGAGTTATGGGTGTGGCGACATAACTCATCACCCATAACTCACATGGGGTAAGCGGAGCAGCCGGTGCGGACCGCCTACTTCCCGTTCGGAAAGAAGAGCGTCGGCGCCTCGCCGGTGACGGCCTTCCAGGTGTTCACGCGCACGGCGGCGTCCAGCAAGGTACCAACCTGATAGCGGACGGCACCGACCACGCAGAAGAACGCAGGGCACGCGGACGTTCCAAGATGGTGAAACTCTCGATCGACATAGGTGTAGACATCCGCATTCAGCACGGGATGATCAAACACCGTACGTTTTGCAAACGTCCAGCTTTTCCAAGAATCCGTTGTGGGCGCGGATGCCAGTAGAAACAGCCTCCAGAGATGGAGGCCGTTTGTATCCGTATAGGATGCAGCAACAAGGCTCCTCCTCACATCGCCGGATGCTGAGTCGATATTCGACTCTCCATTCCGTGCAAAATAGCTGTTGATGTGTTCCACCTTCCATGCCAGCAGATAGATCCCGTTGACATGCGCCAGCGTATCCGATACACGGAACCGCCTGCTCATCACGAAGAAGATCGGCAGGCCAGCGAGCATGCTGTCCTGCGTTGTCGATTTCGTGAAGCCCCAACCGGGATACCGAACCTGCCCGTACACCTCGCGGTAGATGCCGGACACGTCGAACGGCGGCATGGGGTCCGCACTGTCCGCCGCCTGCATGGCGTACCGACCTGATGTGTTCACCTCCTGTGCAAATGCAGTTCCAGGCATGCGGCCCCACGCTATCGCAAACGCAACAGCAATCGAGGTTGCGACATGACGACTGCGGCGTCGAGTGAAAGAGGCTCGGCCTGCCGGATGCCTTCTAGAAACGCCACATTTTTTTATTCTTATCCTTTTCATTTCGATCTCCATTCAAAACGTTGCTAATGTCTGGCACCACTCCAACATCGCCATTATCTCTATCCCACCAAACCCAACGCCCACGTAAAACTCGACGCATTTTACCAGGTACCGATGGATCTTCAACGATGTCAATTGGACAATTGGCACACAAGCTATCGCCCCAATTGCTATTGTGATCTGCAACATTGCTATATCCGCCCCACCTCGGTTCATTGGGATCATAGGAGGAAATAGCAAGGGCATCAAGCTCCGTCCCCCCGCACATTTTAATGAGTAGGCCTAAGAGATCATATCGTGCGAATTGCACACCACGCGAATCTTGCTCATATGTAAACATGCTTGGGTAAAGCGTCAAGAACGGAACCGGGATGGCGCTACTAGGATCATCTGTATATTCCCCGTCTAAACCATCAGGATCATCATACTGCTTACAATCAATCACAATGCCGCACCATTTTTCTTTCATGCACTCGAGTAATGAATATCCTTCCATGTCAATAAATTGAGAAAGGTAAGGCGCCATTTGAGTCACCAAATAATGATAATTAAACTGCAATAGTTCTTGTTGAGCTGGCGTGCACGTATGCTTAACCGCTCCCCCTCCAGCGACAGGTTCTTCCATCCATACCGGACAGTTGACCGGCGGCGGAGGGGGCGGCGGCGGATATGGATTGTAGAAGGATGTTCCGCCACCGCCGACGGGATCTATCCCCCCTCCTCCCCATTCCGTCGGCGGATCCACCCAGTATCCCTCATCCACCCAGTGCCCTCCCTGAAGCGGGTTGGTATTGCCCCCTTCGTAGCGCTTGATCGTCACCCAGCGCCCCGAAATCGGATCGGGGCGCTTCGATGCCAGTGGCCCCAGTATGGGGCCGAGATTGAGACCAATATTCTTTGCCATTGTTGTGCCGTCACACGTTGGTTGGAAGATGACCCGTAATGCTTTCGATACCTGACGCTTTCAGGCACCAGCCACCAGATAACGATCTGATATGTCCTTACGGCACGATAATCCACTCACTCTCGTACATGCTCCACTTGCTCGTGTTGTCCAGGCCGCGGAGCCCCATCCATACATGACCGAAGCGTTTCAGTGTGATACTCAGAGTCTGTGAGCCGGTAAAGGTTCCCGCGAACTCGATAACTGGCACCGTACCGGCGAAGTCGCCGCGTGTGCCCGCGTTATCACGGAAGCTGAGCTGGATGTTGAGATAGGTTCCCGCTCCAAGGTCCAGCGGGATCGCCATTTCCCAATCAGTTCCACCTCGCAGAAATATCACCTTGCTGAGCGGCGGGGCAAGCGTGGCACTGGAGTTGCGCGTGATGTGCTGGAAATTCCACTGGTTCGCGTTCGCAACGTTCTGAAGGTTGTCGCTGCCGAGCGCCGAACATGTCGGATCGCCGTTCAGTGCAAATGCAGTGGGATAGGATGATCCGCTGGGCGAAGAGAAGGTGGTGCTGTTGACATATATGCCAACGGTGCCGCCAAGCTTGGCACGGGCGATGAGATCAAGCGGATCCTGTGGTGCCTGGTTCTGCCAGTCGATCCAGCTTGTGATGGGACCAGTCGAGTTACAATTGCAGCTCATGGAAGTATGTGGTTGATAGTTGATGTATCGTGGCGCACGAAGCCGTATGTCAGCCGCACCGCCGGCGCCAGAGGTGTTGGTAATTCAATACGATAACGCTCAAATAGTTCGATCCTTACAGAATCCCAATGTTTTCGGCGCGCCTGTTCAACCAGTAAGGAATTTGAATGAAGGCGGAGCAACGGGCGCTGAAATCCGGACCAATCATACAACAGGAATACATACCTGTCAAGCCGCTACTGCATCACCATCACCACGTGTACATTGCAAAATGCATCGGGCGCGTGCTCGCAATGTGATGGATGCATACAGCAAGGGGATGCGGATCGCCGCATCCCCCGTGAAAAAACAACAACCTCGGAAATTCCGTGCTACACGATGCAGGGACGGATGGTGAGATACACCTGCCCGGCTGCATCGAGTGCCGCGGTGAGACGATAGCAGCAGCCGTTGATAACGTACTGCTTGGTCTGGCCAAGGGGCGTCGGATTGATGATGCCATTCAGCGAGGCCCAATTGAAGAGGCACGCGGGCGGGCACGGACCGCCGCCGGGCGGATTCAACGGAAATACGAAGACGCCGTTGCCCGGAATTGCCTTGTTGTCCATCGTGATCGCTCCGAGACAATTCCATTCTGTCTGGAGATTGATCGGGAAGCAACATGGCGGAATTCCCGCCACGTCAACGGTGTAGGTGCAGATGTTTGGATTGTTCTGCGCGGACGCGGTGCGCGTCATGCCGATCGTGCCGATAAGCGCGACGGCAGCGACAAGCATCGCCAGAAGTGAACGTCTGGTCATGGTCATATCTCCTTAATGCCGGTTAAGGTGTGAAGGGAGGGAGCGAAACGGAAAATTCAGTGTACGATGGTAAGAGGAATTACCCCATCGGGAATGGACATGAGGTGGCGAAACATACGCGATACAAGATTTACGTGCCGGCGTAGGCGCAGGTCTTCAGCCTGCGCCTACACGGCAACGAATTCCCGATATCGCTCCGGAGCAAACCGCCCGGCAAGCAGACCGGTTGCGGCGCCGAGATCGAGAGTCTGCACCAGCACGCCTTCGCGGCCGTACGGTAAATATGCCTGGCAGCGGCCGGAAGGGTGGATGAGGGCCGTCGCGGACTCCGGAAAGCGGAGTGCATAATTCACGCTGGCGAAATAGATCGTGTTCTCGATGCTGCGCATCATCATCGCCTTCTCGTAGTACGGGCTTTCGGGCGCGCACCACTCTGTTGGTACAACGCCTGCCGTCTCGTACCCCGTGTGCTGCGGATGGAAGACGATCGCGGCACCGCGCGCCGCTGCCCATCGCACCGTCTCCGGATAGCGCCACCCCTCGTGGCAGATCGCGACACCGAATTTGACACCGTCGATCTCGAAGATCTGTCTGGTATCTCCGGGTACGTAGAATCGATCCTCCGACGGGTCCAGCTGATTCTTGGTCTGCCATCCCAGAAGCCGGCCCTCCGCATCGATGACCGCGGCGGCGATCTGGCGGCCGGTATCGGATAACCGCTCCATGCCGAGGATCACTGCCAGCGAATGTGTTCGGGCCCATTGCGACACGGTTTGGATTGCCAGTTCCTGCGCCTCCGGATCCCATGGCGGCACCTCGAAATCCAGCCCGCGGAGTCCGGGAAGGTAGGCTTCGGGGAAGCAGACGATCGCGGCCCCCTGTGCCGCCGCATCGGCCATCAATCGCCCGATCCTCTCCAACCCGTCATCAATCGTCGAAGCAATGCGAGGTGACGCCAGTGCAATGATCATGAATGTGTTGCTGGATTAATTGCTTCCGTTCTCACCGGGGGAACAGGTTTCGCGAGCTCGAGGGGATCACTTCTTCCCCTTCGTCCTCCCCGCATGCTTCCTCGCTCCCGAATGCTTCTTCGCGGACGCACGCTTCGGCGCCCCCTTTGTCTTCTTCTTCGGCGCAGCACGCTTGCCGGTTGTACGCCTGCCGGCACCGGGAGCCGCACCCGTCCGCTCCTCCCTGCCGCCGCGCGGCTTCCTTCCCCGCTCACCCGCCTTTTCCGGAACGGCGTCCTTCACATGCCCCTTGCGTGCCGCGCGCGGAGGCATGCTCATCAATTCGGCGAGAGTGAATCCGGACTCATCGGCGGCGACATGCTCACGCTTCGTCCGCACCGGACCGGACTCGCTCATCTCGGCGCGATACTCCTCCTCCTCGATCAACTCCATGTCGATCTCGGAGCGAATCTCGTCCACTCGAATCACGCGCACGTGAATCGCGTCGCCGGTACGATAGCTGCGCTTCGTACGAAGACCGCGGAAGGAACGCGTACGCTCGTCGTAGACATAGTAGTCCCCCTCATGCGCGCGCAGGCGCACAAGCCCCTCGATGCCGAAGCCCTTCAACTCCGCAAAGAGCCCGAACGGCATCACGCCGGCAACAGTTGCCTCGAACACGTCGCCAACATGGTCCTTCAGGAACTCCACCTGCGCGATCTTCACGGACTCACGTTCGGCGTCCACTGCGGCACGCTCGCGCTCCGAGCAGTGGTCCGCAATCTCCCCCATCTGGGCCATGTACCACTGGCGGCGCGCACCGTTCATGCCGGCAGCATACTCTGCAAGCAGGCGATGCACCAGGAGATCGGGATAGCGCCGGATGGGGGAGGTGAAATGGGTGTAGTGCGTGAACGCCAGACCGAAGTGGCCCACGTTGAACTCGGAGTAGACGGCCTTGGCCATCGAGCGGAGGGCCATGTCGTTGATCAGCTCCTCCTCGTCAGTGCCGCGCGCCTGCTCCAGCAATCGCTGGATATCCTTTGGCCGCACGTTGTCGATCGAAAGCGAATAGCCCAGCGTTGCCACGAAGTCCGCAAGCTCCATCAGCTTCGCCTTCGGCGGCACATCGTGGATGCGGTAGATGAACGGGTTGCGCGTATCCTTCCCCTTCTTCGCACCGCCGATATGTTCTGCAACAATCCGGTTCGCAAGCAGCATGCAATCCTCGATCAGCCGCGTGGACTCCGTTGCACGCTTCTCGATCACCTCCACGGGATGATTGTTCTCGTCAAGACGGAACTTCATCTCCGGCCGGTCGAAGTCCACGCTCCCCTTCCGCCTCCGGTTCGCGCGCAGCACGTGCACGATCCTGTTGATCGCTAGCAGCTCCATTGCAAAGTCGCCGCGCCCGGTCTGGAGCACGTCCAGCGCCTCCTCGTAGGTAAAGCGGCGCTTGGAGTTGATCACGCTCTTCACGATCTCGTATCCCTTCACGGCGCCGTGCGGCGAAAGCCGCGCGAACACGGAAAAGGCAAGGCGATCCTCGTGCGGCCGGAGCGAGCAGAGATCGTTGGAGAGGCGCTCCGGGAGCATCGGGATAACGCCGGTGACCAGGTACACCGACGTGCCGCGCCGCAATGCCTCGCGGTCCAGCTCGGACCCCTCACGCACGTAGTGCGCCACATCGGCGATGTGAATTCCCAGCGTGACGTCTCCGTCCTCGTGCTCCTCGATCGAGATCGCATCGTCGAAGTCGCGTGCGTCCACGGGATCGATCGTCACGATCGTCATCTCGCGCAGATCGCGGCGGCCGTACAGATCCTCCGCCGTGAACGGAGAGCCGAACGCATCGGCCTCGGCGAGCACGGAGTCCGTGAAGACATGGGGCAGCTTGTGCGATGCCGCGATGGCGGCGATCTCCGCGTTCATCTCGCCGGCACGACCAAGCACCGTCTCGATCCGTCCCTCCGGCTCGGCATCCGGATCGTTCCACTCCATCAACCTCGCCACCACCTTGTCGCCGGGCTTTGCATGAGCAACCCAGCGGCGCGGAATGGTAATGGTGCGATGGATGCGGCGCTCGTCCGGATCCACGTACAGCCCGCGCCCCTTCTTCAGCGTCCCAACAACCGTGGCATTGGCGCGCTCCAGCACGCGCGTCACCTCGCCGCGCGGCTCGCCGCCGGGACGCGAGGGAGCGATCATCTTGGCGCGGACGGTGTCCCCGTGCATGCCGGTCCAGAGCAGCCGCTGATCCACTTCGAAGATGGTGGCCGGGTCCTCGCGCGAGACAACACGCCATCCCGATTTCAGGTTCTCCAGACGCCCTTCGATAACCACATGCGGGACGCGGAAGCCGTAGCGACGGCGCGTGGTGCGGAAGATCAGTCCTTCCTCCGCGAGCGTCTCGAGCGCCTCGCGCACCAGATCGTATGCAGGTTCGGTGGATTTGATGCCGAGCGCCTTGGAGATCTCGTTGCTCTTCAGATGATCCTCGCCGGCATTCTGCAACAGCTCGAGGATGGCGCCGCGCACTGCTTCCAACGTAACGGCGGGCTTTTTCGGGATCGGGGTGTGTTTCATAAGATCAGATCCTTGGGGGGGGGAGCAGCGGTGCTGCGGATTGCAGCACGCTGGTGTGGGGAGGCTGTTACCGGGCGTAGCGGGCAGCGATCCGCTTCCGCATGAAGTCGACGACCGTTCGAGCGCGGGCCGTCCAGGAGAAGAGACGAACCTGCTCGAAGGCGCGACGCGCCATCGCATCCGATTCCTCGCGATGCGCCAGCGTCCGCTGCAACGCATCGGCCAGGGCCTCCGGCGCATCGGCCGGGACGAAGACCGCTGTCCCGTTCCCGCCAAGCACCTCGTGCAGCACGGGATAGTCCGCGGTGACGATGGGCCGGTCCGCAGCCATGTATTCGAAAAGCTTTCCGGGGGAGCGATACTTGTTCAGCTCGAGGCCGGAGGGATAATACATCACGAGCACATCGGCAGCCGCAAGGTATGCCTGAACGTCGATCGGCGCAACGAATCCCGTGAAGAGAACGTTGGCAGGCCCCTCGCGTTCGATCCGCTCGCGATACCGGGCAACGTGATCGGCGCGGCCGCCAACCATCACCACACGAACATCGTCCGGCAGCCTGCGCGCGGCCTCCAGGATGTACTCCACCTCGCGATACTCCCAGTAGATCTTCCCGGCGTAGACAATCAATTGTTCATCCAATCCGAAGCCGAACCGCGCACGTGCCTCCGCTCGCGAGATGCGATCCTCCTCCACCAGTTCCAGATCTATTCCCTGATGAATGCCCAGCACCAACTCGCGGCGAATGCCGTAGCTCTCCACGATGTCCCGCCCCAACGCGTAGGAGTTGGTGACGATGCCGTCCGTGCGATTCAGTATCGCACGATGAATCCGGCGGCGCGGCGGAACGTGCGCCTCGAAGAAGACGGCAAGATGCCGTCGCGTGAAGGCGCGCATGATCACAAACGCCAGCGTAGGCCCGTAGTTCTTGGCGAAGAAGGCGATCGGGTGCCCGCCCGGCACCCGCCGCAGCCATCGCAGCCCCTCGGCGATGTTCACCCGGAGCCTCGTGAGCGCGGAGTGGATGGCCCGATTGTCCTGCGTCCTCTGGCGGATCGATGTGGGAACCGTGCGCACCGGAAAGCGCTCGCGGATGCGGTACAGATCCAACGGATGCTCCGGCCGCGCCTCGCTCTCCAGCATCTCGATCCCGAGCGTCACCAGCTCGATCGGAATGCCGAGACGATGCACCGACTCACAGAAATGCACAACACCCTGGCGGTCCACACGCGGCACCTGAATGTCGGCCGGCGCGAAGTAGACGAACGTGAAATCCGTTGGCGGCGTGGATTGCGGCGTCAATGGAATCGCTCCTTCAATCGCCAGAGGAAACCGAAGCGAAGATGCATCTCGTCCTTCAGATACTGCCGGTAGACCCGCGAGAAGATGTTCCCGCCGTACCGCCTGCAGATAACCAGGCGCTCGCGCCGTCCCTTGCGCGAGATCGTTGCAGTCTTGCAGTCGTCGTAGTAGCGCAGGTTCGCAACCGGATGATCGATGAAGCGGACGGGAAACCGGAGGCCCAGCCTGATCCAGAGATCGCGGTCCATCGTGTAGTGCAGATTCTCGTCAACCTCCCCCACTGCCGCATAGGCGCTCCGTCTGAAGAAGGCGGCCGGCTGTGGAATGAAGTTCCATGCATTGACAAGGATCTTCAGATCGAAGTCGCGGCTCGGATAGCGCCGATACAGGGAACCATCCTCGTTGGTGATGTCGCACGCACCATATACCAGGCCGCACGCGGTGTCGGCGGCGAACGCCTGCGCGATCGTGGCAAGCGCGTTCCGATGATAGACATCGTCCGAGTTCAGCCATGCGATGATCTCGCCGGCCGCGCGGCGGAATCCCTTGTTGATTGCATCGGACTGGCCGCTGTCGCGCTCCGACACCCAGCTCGTGATCCAGCGCTCGTACTTGCGGATGATCTCCACGGAGCCATCCGTGCTGCCGCCGTCGATGACATGATACTCCAGACGCGGATAGCCCTGCAGGATGACGGAACGGATGGTCTCCTCGATGAACCGAGCCTGATTGAACGAAGGGGTCACGATGGTGATGAGCGGCCACTCCGCGCCGTCCGGCATCCGTTCGGGAACCGGAGTGCTCCCCTCGGTCCACGGCCAGCCTGCAAGCCCCTCCGGCGGAGGGGGAAGTTCATGAATGCCCGGGGGCCGTATCGTCGTTGTCGAAGTCATGTATGAAGAATATCTCACCGCAGGGTCATCGCTTCCAGAGGCGCCTGATGCCGCGAACCCCGCGAGCCACCGGCCAGAGATCAACAAGCACGATGGCGGCCCCAACGGCAATCAGCACGCGGGTATCCAGCATCCGCCGGATCCGCTGAGGCAGCCCGCCGCGATGAGCGCGGCGCACGCTTCCCAGATTTCCCACACCAACACTCCGCATCAGCGAACGCAGCTCGCGAACATACGGCGCATAGATGCCGCGACGCACCGCGCCGCTCATGCGGGCTCTGCGATCGCTGAGACCGGCATCGTACGTCGACGAACCGATCGCCTTCAGCTTGTGAAAGTGATAGAAGACGAGAGGGACGTCATCAACCATCACGCGCCCGTCGTGCATCGAGATGGTGTAGCCTGCAAGGTTCCACGGCGCAAGGTTCGCCCCCTTGTGCTGGAGCACGACAACACCACTGAAGCGCGCGGGCCAGTCATCCAGATACTTCTGGTCGCCGAACCTCCCCTCCTCCAGCCGGTCGTAGCACCACTCGATGCAGCGCTCGCGCCACCACTCCAGGCACGCACGCCCTTCGGCGTTGTTGCGGAACAGAAGCAGCCCCACGTTGTATTTCCCGAACACTTCGAGGTGCCGCAGATGTTCGGGGAAGCGGTGCTCCACGATCATCACGCTGCCGTTCCCCAGCTCGCCGAAGATCGGCGCCGGCGAACTATAGAAGTAGAGATCGGCATCGAGGTAGGTGATCTGCTCCAGTTCCGGATGCCGTGCAAGCAGATGTCGAATGAAGGCCGCGGTGCAGGTGAAGTAGTACTCCACGATGCTGCGCGAGCCCTTCGTTGCCGCAAGCTCCGGGTCGGCAGCCTCCAGCTCCGCGAGCGGAACCGGCACGATCTCCGGAAGGGCAAGGGCGCTCAACGCCGTGAAGGCCGCATCGTCAAGGCAGAGCACGTACAGCCGGAACGGCCCGGCGTGCCGGCGCAACGATGCATGCAGCGCAAGCCCGCGCAGCAGGTAGTTTACATCGAAGTATGTGCAGAACGTGTACACGAATGATGCGGCCCGAACCTCGCGTTACGACACTCCGCCATGCGCAGCCACACGGACGGATTGCGCCACGTACTCCGCCTCCTCGTTGCTCAACTCCGGGAACATCGGAAGGCTCACCACCTCGCGCGCCGCACGCTCCGTCGCATCCATCGAGGAGTAGAGAGCCAGACGATTGTGATAGGCAGGCTGCATGTGGACCGGCATTGGATAATGAACCAGCGTCCCCACACCGGCGGAACGCAGAACCTCGCGGAACTCATCGCGACGCGGTGTGCGGACCACGTACTGATGATAGACATGTTCGGCACCATCGGCGGAGAAGGGGAGATCGAGCGCCGAACCGGCAAGCCGTTGATTGTAGGTGTCGGCGATGGCACGGCGGCGGGCATTCTCATCGTGCAGGTGCGGAAGCTTCACGCGCAGAATCGCGGCCTGAAGCTCATCCAGCCGGGAGTTCATTCCGGGCACGCTGCTCACATACCGTTCGCGCCAGCCGTACTCGCGAAGCAGGCGCACACGCTCCGGCACGGCAGCGTTGGCGGTGGCAACCGCACCGCCGTCGCCAAGCGCTCCGAGATTCTTCGTTGGATAGAAACTGAACGCCGCGGCATCCCCCCACGTTCCGGCCATGCGCCCGTTCAGCGCGGCGCCATGGGCCTGCGCGCAGTCCTCCACCACATGCAGATCGTAACGCCCGGCAAGCTCCATGATGGCGGGCATGTCCGCCATCTGGCCGTACAGATGCACCGGAACAATCGCGCTCACGCGAATCCCGCGCTCACGCGCCGCAACGATTACCTCCCCGGCACAGGCCGGGCTCAACGTGTAGCGCGACGGGTCGATGTCCGCCAGCAGCGGAACGGCGCCGGCGCGCTCGATGGCGGCAACGGTTGCAACTGCCGTGTGCGAGACGGTGACAACCCCCTCCCCCGGCGCAACGCCGCAGGCACGCAGCGCGATCTCCAGCGCATCGGTGCCGCTGCCGACGCCCACAACGTGCTCAACTCCCAGCCAGGTGGCAAACTCGCGTTCGAACGCGCTCTCCTGCTCGCCGAGGATGTACCATCCCCCTTCCATCGCGCGCAACACGGCGGCGTCGATCAGGCTCCGATGCGCTCGATAGTTGGCGCCCGGGTTTGTCTGCGGTATAGAGAAGGACATGAACGAAGGGTCCCGAAGGTTGGGTTCGCCCGTATCGCACAGGCGAAACGCAAGATAGCCATTCCGGGCGGAGGTGGGATCGTCTCAGCAGGTTGTACGGACCGAACCGTTCAGCACGGGAACCGGGGCGCCGTTCAGGCTCGCGGGAAGGCGCGGCGAGCAGCAGAGACGGGAGAGCTTCTGGCGGTCGCGCTGCATCGCAGGGTCGTTGCGGAGGGAGTCCACTGTGGCGCGCAGCAGCGCTCGGGCGCGTTCTTCGGCAGGCTCCTGCATGCGGTAATGCATCCACTTCCCCTCGCGCCGCGATGCCACAATGCCGGCACGCCTGAGATACGCGAGATGCCGAGACACCTTCGGCTGGCTTTCGTCCAGTATCTCGGTGAAGAAACAGACGCAGATCTCCCCGTCGCTCATCAGGTTCAGCAGCCGAAGCCGCGTC
The DNA here is from genome assembly GCA_018266795.1 of Bacteroidota bacterium. Classification (GTDB taxonomy): domain Bacteria; phylum Bacteroidota; class Ignavibacteria; order OLB7; family OLB7; genus JAFDZV01. The sequence continues at coordinate 65,609 of JAFDZV010000044.1, forward strand.
CGATCGGCGAGTGCACGGAAGAAGAGTTCTATCGAGAATGTTGGGGTTGCCTTGCTCATGGGGAGAAAATATGGAGTTCGACATATATGCTTTTGCATATATGAACGCTCCACCTATCTTTGCATCACATTCGCTTGGACGAATATGTAAAATGCTCGAATGAAACCCAAGGAGAGAACGATGACGGCATTGCATTCGATCCCTACGCTGAAGGCACATGTGGCATTGAACGTCCGCAACGTGGAGGAGAGCCTGGCGTTCTACCGCGCGATGTTCGCAACGGAGCCGGTGAAGGTCCGCACAGGATACGCCAAGTTCGACCTGGACAATCCGCCGCTCAACTTCACATTGAACGAGAACCGCGTGGACGGGCCGGGCGCACTCTCGCACATGGGAATCCAGGTGGAATCCACCGCCGAGGTGCTTGCACTGCGCGACCTCTGGGCCGAGCGCGGCCTTTCCCCACGCGACGAAATGGCGACGACATGCTGCTACGCCGTTCAGAACAAGGCCTGGGTGTGCGATCCGGACGGCAACGAGTGGGAGGTGTTCACGGTGCTGAAGGATAATCTCCCCGAGGGAGCCGGCTACGATGCGTGCTGCGGCAGTTCCGATGCGAAGGCGGGCGCCGCCCCTTCCGATACGACGGCGGCGATCGCGGCTGCAGCAATTGCGGCAACCGAGACCGCTCCGCGCGCGGAAGCATGCTGCGCTCCCGGCTGCTGCTGAGCGCAACTGCCAAGGGCAATGGATGTGAACGGCCGGCAAGGGGTGTTGCGAGGAGGCAGCCGCGGAGCGGATGCCGACGCGGCAACCTGTACCGGCCGGCATCATGGTCCGCTTGGCGGAACGACGCGCCCTGAGGAACAGATGGCCTTCGGCGCTGCCTTGCACTGCCACGGCTTCGCTGCGCGAGGTCTGGCGAGGGCCACAGGTGTGTCCTTGCCGGCGGATGCCACGACGCAGTCGGGGTTGATGTTCCGCCAAGGACTGCCGCCGGGATCGGCGGTTGCAGGCATCAAGGCTGCGCCGGCCTCCGGCGACATGTTCTTCTCTCCACATACCGGGTGACCAGATGGCAATGACCAAGAGTACCGATACGGACTCGTCCGGCTCCGGCCGGCGAGATGGGCCGCCCGCCGCGCGGCGGTTCGTCTCGGAGTTCATCGGCACGGCGATGCTCCTCGCCACGGTCGTGGGCTCGGGGATCATGGCGGAGAACCTCGCCGGCGGCAACGTGGCGATAGCGCTCCTGGCCAACACACTTGCAACCGGTGCCGGGTTGGTGGCCCTGATCATCACGTTCGGACCGGTCTCCGGCGCGCACTTCAACCCGGCAGTCACGCTCGCCGCTTCGCTCACGGGTGCGGCCAGATGGCGAACCGTGCCGCTCTACGTTGCGGCGCAGATTGCCGGCGGCGTTTCGGGCGTTGTTGCGGCTCACGCCATGTTCGGCCTGCCGGCGCTCTTCGCGTCGCATCACGAACGCTCCGGCATTGCACAGCTCTTCAGCGAATTCGTGGCAACATTCGGGCTGGTGGCAGTGGTGATCTCCGTCTCGCGCAGACGGCCGGCCGCGGCTCCGTTCGCCGTGGGCGCCTACATAACCGCGGCCTACTGGTTCACCGCATCGACATCGTTCGCAAACCCCGCGGTCACGGTTGCGCGCGCCCTGAGCGACACCTTCGCCGGCATCCGCCCCGCGGATGCGCCCGGCTTCATCGTTGCGCAGGTGCTGGGTGCATGTGCAGCCGCAGCAATCTTCCACTGGCTTGTCCCGCAAACCCCGGAATCATCCCATCATTCAAACAGCGACGAATCATGAATACCAGGAAACGCGTCCTGATTCTCTGCACAGGCAACTCCGCGCGCAGCCAGATGGCCGAAGGCCTGCTGCGGCACTATGCCGGCGACCGGTTCGAAGTCCACAGCGCAGGAACGCACCCGGGGATCGTGCGCCCGGAGGCGATCGCCGCGATGGCGGAGATCGGCATCGACATCAGCGGCCATCGGTCCAAGTCCGTCGAAGAATACACCGGCCAGCAGTTCGATCACGTGATCACCGTCTGCAGCAAGGCAAGCGAAAACTGCCCGGTGTTTCCCGGCGCAAACAGGTATGCATGGGACTTCGACGATCCCGCTGCCGTGACGGGAAGCGAGGAGGAGCGGCTGGCGGCGTTCAGAACAACGCGCGACGAAATTCTTCTCCGCCTTCGGCATTTCATCGCGCTGGAGAACAGGGAGTAACGCGGCCTCTGAGCCGCCGGCAGATGGAGCGCCGTTCCCCGTTCGCCGGCTGGCAGGTATGACCCTTCACGCCGTTCGCACGCAGCGGTCATGTACGGGTAACGGCGGAATACCGAACGGCACGATGCCGGCATCACCTCTCCGGCCAGCCGGCGCCGATTCTTCGCGCAGACGAACACCGGAGCAGCACGACGGTGCCCACTACCCGTTACTGCGCCACGTAGCCGCCGTCAGCCAGCAGCGCATGGCCGGTAACGAACGACGATGCGGATGAGCTGAGCCACATCGTTGCCTCGGCGATCTCATCCACCGTGCCGAACCGCTTCATCGGATGCTGTTGTGCGATGTAGGAATACAGGTCGGATCCCTTGACGATCCCCGCCTCCTCCAGCATCGGCGTGTAGATGAACGCCGGGCAGACCGCATTCACACGGATTCCCTTCGTTGCATACTCGATTGCGGCGGACTGTGTAAGCCCGATCACGCCATGCTTCGCCGCCACGTAGGCCGAGGCCGTAGCGTATCCCACCTCGCCGAGAATGGACGCCATGTTCACGATGGATCCGCCGCCGGAGGCAAGCATCTTCGGGATCTCGTACTTCATGCAGAGCCACACTCCGTTCAGGTTCACGTCGATCACCCGCCGCCAGGTTGCCTCCGGATAGTCCGCAGTTGTTGCCGGTGTTCCGGCGATGCCGGCATTGTTGCAGGCGAAATCCAGACGGCCATACAACTCGATCGTCCTGTTTACCATCGCCTCCACATCCGCGGCATCGGCAACGTCGCAGTGCACATGAACTGCACGGCCCCCCTCGGCCGAAATGAGACGCTCGGTTTCGGTACTCCCTTCATCGTCCACATCGGCAACAACAACGGCGGCGCCGCGGCGCGCATACGCAAGCGCGCACGCCCGGCCGATTCCCGAACTTGCGCCGGTCACGATTGCCACCCTGTTTTCGAACTCGCGTTCCATCGGTCTTCCTTTCTATGATGATCTATTGATAGGTACGGTATCGGACTCGATCTGTCGTACAATCCGGCCGCGTCTCCGTTCGGCCGTCGATCCGCGTCAGTGTTGATCGCCCGGCAACGTCCCGGCCTCAGTCACCGCCGCCAATGCACCTTCGGCATCGGCAACAGTCCGCCGTGTCTTGATAACCGCATCCGGGTTCAGCGATATGGAGGTGATCCCCTGCTCCACCAGCCATGCGGCGAAGTCCGGATAGTCCGAGGGGGCCTGGCCGCAGATGCCGATCGGCTTCCCCAGCTTGCGGGCAACGGCGATGGCCTGCGCAATCATCGCGCGCACGGCATCATCGCGCTCGTCGAACAGATGCGCAACAGTGCCGGAGTCGCGATCGATGCCCAGCACGAGCTGTGTGAGATCGTTGGAGCCGATCGAATACCCGTCGAACACTCCAAGGAAGGCCTCGGCGTCCATCACGTTCGACGGGAGCTCACACATCGCATAGATCTGCAATCCGCTCTCCCCCTGTCGCAGGCCGCGCGCCGTCATCTCGGCAACCACGCGTTTTGCTTCGGCCACCGTACGGCAGAAGGGGATCATCACCTTCACATTGTACAGACCCATCACACTGCGCACCCGCAGGATCGCCGCGCACTCCAGGGCGAAGCCCTCCGCATAGCGCGGATCGTAATACCGTGAGGCGCCGCGGAAGCCGAGCATCGGATTCTCCTCCGCCGGTTCGAACTCCGCACCACCCAGCAGCCGCGCATATTCATTCGTCTTGAAGTCGCTCATCCGCACAATCACGGGCTTCGGATAGAACGCCGCGGCGATGCGGCCAATCCCCTCGGCGAGCCGTTCTATGAAATATTCAGCCGGCTCCTCGCCGCCGATTCGCCGGGCAATCTCCGCCACGGCATCGCGATCCCGAAGGTTCGGGTAGCGCACGAGCGCCATCGGATGAATACCGATCTGGTTGGCGATGATGAATTCCATTCGTGCAAGCCCGACACCGTCGTTCGGAAGCGCCGCATACGTGAACGCCCTTGCGGGATCGCCAACATTGAGCATCACATCGGTCTGGGTATGCGGCAGCGCCGATGCGTCGAGGCGCTCCACGGTGAACGGCACCTCGCCGGAATAGAGATGCCCCTCCGTTCCCTCGGCACACGATACCGTCACCATCTGTCCGTCGGTTACGGCAGCGGTTGCATTCCCCGTTCCCACCAGGCACGGCAGGCCGAGTTCACGTGACACGATCGCGGCATGTGCGGTGCGGCCTCCCTCATCCGTGACGATTGCGGCCGCCCGCTTCATCACCGGCTCCCAGTCGGGATCGGTGATCCGCGCGATGATCACATCCCCGTTCGCGACCCTCGCGAGATCGTGCACGTCGCGTATCACGCGCGCCGGCCCGCTTGCAATCTTCTCCCCCACTGCCTGGCCCGTGGCCAGCGGATCCGGCGGCGCGGCGGCAAGACGGTAGGCCTCGACCACGGCCGCAGCGGATCGGAAGGAATGCACCGTCTCCGGCCGGGCCTGAATGATGTACAGCGCGCCGCTCTCGCCATCCTTGGCCCACTCGATATCCATCGGCTGCGGATGGCCCGCGAGCGTTGAATAGTGTTCCTCGATACGGCACGCCCACCGCGCAAGAGTAAGCACCTCGTCATCGTTCAGCGAGAACAGGGTGCGCTCCTCCTGCGTGGTCGGGATAACCGCCGTGCCCGATGCGTCGGGCGAATATCCCATGCGCGCCTCCTTGGTTCCGCAGCGACGCCCAACGATGGGCCGCGCATTCTCCAGCGTCGGCTTGAACACAACCCACTCGTCCGGGGTCACGCTCCCCTGTACCACCATCTCTCCCAGCCCCCACGCACCGCTCACCACTACGACGTTGCGGAAGCCGGATTCGGGATCGAGCGTGAAGATCACGCCGGCGGAGGCGAGATCGGAACGCACCATCGGCTGCACGCCCACCGAGAGCGCCACGGCCATATGGTCGAACCCATGCTCGACGCGATAGCTGATGGCGCGATCGGTGAAGAGCGAGGCATAACACTCGTGCACCGCACGCAGCAACGCGTCGCGGCCACGGACATTCAGGAACGTCTCGTGCTGTCCGGCAAAGGAGGCGCCGGGAAGATCCTCCGCGGTTGCGGAGGACCGAACGGCCAGACCGGGCTCCCGACCGAGACGCTGCACCAACCGGTCGTACGCATCCAGAACGGCGGCGGAGACGTCGCCCGGCAGCGGCGTCTCCAGCACAGCCCGCCGGGCGGCCAGCCCGCGGATCTCGAGATCCGCGAGATTGGATGTGTCCAGGCCGTTGAGAATCGCACGAAGGCGCATCTCGAGATCACCCTCGGCAAGCAGACGCCGATACGCTTCCGCCGTGGAAGCAAATCCATCCATGGTCCCGACGCCGGCCGATGAAAGCGTATTGAACAACTCGCCGAGCGAGGCATTCTTTCCGCCTACGGACGCGACGTCGCTCATGGTAATGGCACCAAAGTCGCGCGTATACGATGCTGTCGCATGCATTGCAGAACTCCATTGCAATGAGAGTTCCCCACACTCGGTGCGCAGGGCCTGCAGGCTCTGAAGCGCATCCCGGTTTCGATAGGAACTGCACGTCGGAAGTGACGGACCGCCGGCACCACGAACCGTTGCGGGCCATCGAACGCCTCAACATTACGGCATCGCCCGAAGCACTACTATGATCTGGATCAGATTCGGTGGGAAGTTCGGCTCCGCGATGTTCTGCGACATCGACGGCGACGATGCAGACCGGCAGGAATCGGGCGGAACCGCATGGTGACGAAAGAGGCCGCGAAGCTCCAACGATGCTTGGCGGCCCTCTTCTCCGACGGAAAGGTTATCGTGGCGATGATGCCGGGCGGTCTCCGCTACAGATAGTGCGCCAGGTGCTCCTGATAGAACGCGACCGTCCGTGCAATGCCGGCGGCAAGCGGCACGCGCGGCTCCCATCCAAGCTCCGCGCGAATGCGGGCGTCATCCGCATAGTAGTCGCCGATATCGATCGGCTTGCGCTCCGGTGGGAAGCTCCGGACGGAGTACTCGCCGCCGTTGTTCGCAACCACCACCAGTTCCGCAAGTTCCTTCAGGCTCACCGGACGGTCGCCGCCGAGATTGTAGACGCGGCCATGGGCCTCCTCCGATGCGGCCGCCAGAAGCAGTGCCTCCACGGCATCGTCCACATACGTGAAGTCGCGCAGTTGATCGCCATCCCACACCTCGAACGGCTTCCCCTCCACTGCCAGCCTGATCCAGATGCCGAGGAATGTCTGCCGCGCATCCTTCACGCGCATGCGCGGCCCATAGGTGTTGGTGAGCCTCAGCGCCGAGGCGCGAATGCCGTAGACGTTGTTGTAGAGGATGTGATACCACTCCCCCGCCATCTTGTTGATTCCGTTCACATCCACCGGCCGGAGCAGGTGCGATTCGTCAACGGGGAGATAGTCCGGGCGGCCGTAGAGCTGGCGGGTACTGGCAAAGACGATGCGGATCCCGGGATTGTACCGCCGGCAGGTTTCGAGGATGGAGAGCTGCGCGCGACAGTTGATCTCCAGATCCGTGAAGGGATCGGACATGGAGTCCATGTGGCTGGTCTGCCCGGCAAGATTGAAGAGATAGTCGCACCCCTGCACAAGGAAGCGCATGCTGTGTTCGTCGCGCACATCGGAGATGTTGATGCTCACACGATCGCGTATCTCCCCGACGTTGAACAGGTTCCCGCCGTACTCCGGGATCAGGCTGTCCACCAGCAGCACCTCGGCGCCGGCGCCGGCAAGTCTGGCGGCGAGATTCGATCCGATGAAGCCAAGCCCGCCGGTGACAAGCACGCGGGAGCCGTGGAAGCGATCAGCTGAGGACATGGAAGAAGGTCAGTTGTTGGTAGTCAGTCGTCAGTAGTTAGCGGTCAGTAGGAAATGCTCCCCTCGTCAACCAGCTGGAAGTTATCTCAGAAAGGTCCGGGCCGTCATCTTGAGCCGCAGGCGAAGGATCCTGATGCTGCGCATCGGGGACACAGGATTCGCGTCCCGGCTGCATTCCACGGTCTTCCCGCTTCCACTTCGCTTCGTTCAGTGTCAACGTCAGGATGACAATCAGGCATTGATGAGATGGCCTCTCATAACAACTGACAACTGACAACTGACAACTGACCAAATCCCGCTAATGCACCCGCCGGATCAGGTACACCGGCTGTGTCTGCAGGAGGAAGTCGCGATACAGTGCGAACGATGCGCGCTGCCACGATGTATCGCTTCGCGCGTTCGGCGAAGCGGTCACAACATACTGACTATGGAGCTGGTGCGCGTGATACCAGGCGAAGAAACCGTTCAGGTCCGTTGCGGGAGCGCGATTGGTCTCCGCGAGGTAGCGGTTGAACAGGCCGTTGTAGCAGTTCCAGTTGAGTGTGCCGTGCACCGCCTCCACCGGCACCCCCTGCTTGCGCACCTGTTCCCCCAGAAGCCAGCCCGCCTCCTCGCCGGCGATGATGCCGCGGGTCCAGAGCGCAACGCACAACAGCACGGCGAGTGAACTGATGGCGGTGACCGCCGTGAGCCGGCTGATCCACGAACGGAGGAAGTAGCCAACGGTGATCAACGCGAACGGAATGTAGGCGAGGATGTATTCGTCGCCGAACCTGAAGAAGCAGATGTTCGCGAGCAGCATCACTGCGGCCGTGGCGAAGAGGAGGCGCCCGGCAAACGGAGCGGCATGCCACGTACCACGACCGAGCCGCGTGATGATGATCCCCCGGAGCATCAGCACGGCGCCGATGCAGGCTCCCACGGAGAAGAGGCCGCGACCGATCGGCTTGAAGCGCTTGATGATCTCGAAGCTCCAGCCGGTGTACGGCATCATCCGGGGTGTATCCAGCACCATGTGCCCAAGCAGGATAACCGCGGTGAGGAGCACTGCCAGCACGACCGGCAGAGCGATGGAGCGTTCCCTCGCGGAGACCTGGCTGCCTGCACGAACGCTGAACAGGAACTCCCGCACCGCAGGGATCGCCAGCGGCAGCATGAAGAGCGCCAGATAGAGTATCACCACCGACGGCCGCCAGAGCACGTTGGCGGCCAGGTGGCCGGTAACGCCCAGATAGGCAGCCTCCGCAGCACGCGTGTACTGGAGGCCCCAACTGTTCCCGCTGCAGGCCGTGACGATCTGTTGAACCGAAGCGGCAAGCGGAAGCAGAATACCGGCGGCCAGCAGCCCGAGCGAGCGGCGCAGTTCGCGATCGGAGAGCCAGACAATGAGCACGCCGGCGGCCAGGGCGATCCCGAACGGACGCGTGAGAATGCACGCCGCCGCTGCCAGCGATGCGGCAATCATCACCGGCATGCTTCGCGTTCGCATGCCTCGCGCATAGAGCCATGTTGCAAGCACGAGCAGCGCGACGAACGTCACATTGGTCATGAAGGTGTAGCTGCTGCGAAGAAGCAGCGGCGACGCAAGCCAGATGCCGGAGAGGAGCCCGGCCTGGCGGCTGTCCATGTCGTGCTCGCGCGCAAGTTTGTAGAAGGCCACCAGCCCGACGAGCGCCATGAAGAGCGTCACCAGCCGCAGCACGCCCGGCGAATATCCGAACACGAGCGATGCTCCGGCTCCCAGATATGCATGGAACGGCATATCGGTCACTGCCCAGTCGTTCAAGGCATAGGTGCCGGTATCCAGCAGATGCCGTACCGTGAGCGCATTTGCCCAGTCGTCATCGAGCGTGTTGTCGCGGAATGGATTGACGAAGATCGCCGTGAGGATGAACGCCGCCAGGGCGACCAAAAGCCAGAACGCCGTCGCTTGCTTCGAATTGCCGGTCGGCATGCAGTTTGGACGCTAAAAGTTGAACGAGATAGGCACAGACGAAGTGATGCCCCTGTCACTGCCGGGGTGTTGCCGTGATCGCATCGTGCGCGATGCCGGAATCAACGTGTCGTGTGCTGGACCTTCTACCGATCGCGAACATACAACGGCGCAACGAGCGGACCTATCGGAAATACGCCGGACGGCTCGCGCCGATCACCCGGCACATTCCAGAGATATGCTGTCGACGCCGGGGCGTTGCCGGTTGCCGGCACATCAGCCGATCGTTGGGCGGAATCGACAGGTCGGCTCAACTCGTGGGCCGTGCAATACCTCCGTACACCTGCAATGAGTGGAAACGCGAGCGAATCCAGTAGATGGCGTTCCCCAAGCTCCGAAATATGGAAATGGGCACCTGAATCAGAGTGCCCATTGCAATGCCGCTGTGTTACCAATCTCTCAGTTCAACCCTCCGGGGCCTGGCGCATCGGGCGTCCGCCACGTGTAGAACTGCCCGTTGGCGTTGCGTCCGCCGATCCATTGTACCTCGTGATTGGCATCGTACAGAACTCTCGCATACCAAATCACATTTCCCATGGAATCCACTCCTTCGACCGTATGGAGTCCACCGGTCGGATCCTCCACGACAATCTCGCACGGAAAGATATCGCGATGGTATTGTGCTCCATCGCAATTGACACCGACAATCTCGCACGGCTGTCCGTATTCGTACGTGGTAACGGACCACCAACGCCTTCCGTTGCCGCAGTCAGCCTCCGCGTAGCGTAGTTCCTGAGCTGCATGCCCGGTTGTCGTCATGACCAGGACAAATACAAGTGATACAAAAATTGCCCGCAGAAATATGTTCTTCACGAATAGTTGGGGGTAAACGAATCTACTCATGGGGAAGTCAATATGCAACGCGACATGATGCGTACCCTGCAGCGTCAGCAGGCAGCGCCGTCATGGCCTCATGGAGCAAGCGGTTGTTCGCGGCGCATGATATAGATGTAGTGTTCGCTGAGAAGGAACGTGCGATACGGCATGCGCCCCTCCTCCGCCCATGGGCCTCCCTCGATCTTCGGCGTGGAGGCGATCACGTAGTTGCATCGGCTTCTGCGATCGCGATACCAGATATACATCGAGTCCAGCGTCGATATCGGGCGGTGTCCGATATCCTCCTGGAACTCATTGAACGCGCCGTGATAGCAGTCCCAGTTCCAGAGCCCGTTGATGCGCCGGGGATTCACCCCCTTCGCAAGCACGGTATCGGCCGCCTTCCAGGCTGCGGTCTCCGCCTCGATCCATCCGCGAATCCAGAGCGCGCATACCACCACCATCGCCGCACCAACGATGCCGATGCTGCGGGCATGCCGCGCCATGAACGGACGCAGATAGTGCCCGGCCGTGATCAGCAGGAAGGGGAGATACGGAAGCGCGTAGTCGTCGCCGAACTTGTAGTAGGTGAGATTGAAGACGAGGAAGCACGCGCTGGTGATCGCGAGGAGGGGCCAGGCGTTTCCCGAGGCGCGCCACGAGCCGCGTGCGGCCCGGTCCGCAAGGAGCGTGCGCACCAGTAGCGCCGCACCTGCTGCGAGAACAACGGTGATGCCCAGCGTCACCACACGCCCGGACCGCGCGAGGATGTTGAAGTTCCACGGCACGATCGGCATGCGGATGGGCAGATGGAAGAGAATGGATCCGCCAAGAAGGATCAGAACGATGGCTGCGGCGGCACCTGCGGCAATCCACGGTGAACGCCCGCGCGCGGCGCCCGCCCCCGTCTGCGCGGAGCCGCGGCTGCGCAGGCTCGCGATCCATTCGGAGATCATCGGCACGAGCATCGGCAGGGAGAAGAGCGCGATGTAGAGGATCAGGACAACCGGACGCCAGAGGAGACCGAAGAGAAAGCCCCCAACATCGGAGACGTAGGTGGTGACGCCGGTCTTCACGAATCCCTGGGCCCATGTGGGATGGTTCATGCCGGCCCACACCTGATAGCAGACGGCGATTGCCGGAAGCACGGCGCCGGCGATGAAGAGGAGGAAACGGCGGCGGAGGTTGCGATCGGTGATCCAGACCAGGAAGAGCGCGCCCACGATCACCGCACCGAACTGCCGCGTGAGGATCGCGGCCGAGGCCGCAACCGACGCGAGGAGCATGGTTGGAAGGCTGAGCAGACGCGTGGCGCGCGAGTAGAGCCAGAGAGCCACAACCATGCACGCCATGAACGTCACCTCCGTCATGAACGTGAAACTGAGGTGCGCAAGGAGCGGGCTCCCGGCCCATATCAGGGCGAGAAGCGATGAGGTTCGCTGGTCCAGATCGTTCTCCCGCGCAAGCTTGTAGAATCCCGCCAGGCCGATGAAGGCCATCACGATCGTCACCAGCCGGACCGTGGAGAGCGAGAAGCCGATCGCCTGCGAGAAGAGCGCTGCGGTATAGATCTGAAACGGCATGTTCGGCACGGAGAACTGGTCCAGCTGATACTGTCCGGTCTCCACCAGATGCCTGACCGTGGCGGTATAGGTCCAGTCATCATCCACGGCAACGTCGCGCAGCGGATTGACATAGGCCACCATTGCCGCGAACAGGGCGATTGCCACCCAGAGCCAGGTTGTGCCGGTGCGTTGATCACCAAGAAGGGGTTGCGACATGATCTATCCGTTCGTCTGGTTTGTCGGAAGAGGAAATCAGGAATGAGGAATTATCAAGCCCTCTTAATTCTTCAATCCCCCTCTCCCGGTTTCACCGCTTCCATATACAGCGAGTCCGGCTTCACCGGCGATCCATCCTCCAGCGTGTCCAGGTTGTAGCCGGCCCAGCCGGGGATCAGGCTCTCGGTTGCGCTTCGCACCGAGGCGTCAGCGAAGCCGCACTCGGCGAGCAGGCGGGCAAGGGAGTAGCGGTCGTACATCCACTGATGCACCTCGCCTCCCAGGCGGAAGCGCCCGATGGCGAGCGCACGCGAGGCGGACCTGCCGGCAACGAGGCCCGTGAGGCGCGCTCGAACACCGCGCACAATCGAGCCCGGCGACCGCCGCTTCGGTTGAAGCGCACCGTTCCCTTTAGCCGCGCCACGCGCGCGAACGGAATTGATCATGCGCCGCCCCTCCTCACCGATCCGCTCGAGTATGAACTCCTGGTTCGGCAGGGGATCGCGGCGAAGGAAGGCCGCCATCTCCCCGCCGCTTCGTTCGCGCGTGGTCTGATCCAGCAGCTCGAGCATCATCCAGTCGTAGTTGGCGGCAGCGGCGGCATCACCTGCCAGCGCGGACTCCAACGCCGCGAGGTAGGCGCGGCAGATGCGCTCCAGATCCGGAACGGCGATGCGTATGATACCGCCGGGCTTCAACACGCGCGCGCACTCCAGCAGAAAGCTGCGGGCATCGGCGCGGCGCAGATGCTCCAGCACGTGCGAGTGATACACCGCATCGCACTCCCCGCTCTTCAACGGAATGCCCGTTGAAAGATCGTGCGCGATCACGCCCGGCCCCGCAGGCTCGATGTCGATGTTGATCCAGGAGGGATGGTATCTGCTCCCGCAGCCCAGATTCACCAAACGATTCACGGCAGCACCTCGCAGAGATATGTTCTGGTAACCGTGCGCTCGCCGAGCTCCGCATGAAGATCGTACGGAAGGCTCTCGAAGACTTTCGGAACTCCAAGCCCGGCCTCACGGAAACGCTCCAGCAGCTCCCCTTCGTTGATGATCACTTCCACCGCCGGAAGGCCGTAGGCACGCTTGCGCAGGAATGTGGTGGGACGTTCCGCGAGCACCGGCACGGTGTGGAAGATGCACCAGCGCCTCGCAACGCGGCGCGCCTCCACGATTGCGCGCACGTAGTCCGGGATATGCATCAGCGCAACGCCGTTGATCACCACGTCGAACGCACCGTCTGCGAACGGAAGGGCGCACGCGTCCCCCACAACGAAATCGAGCGAAGGATAGTGCCGGCGCGCCAGCTCTATCATCGCGGAGGAGTAATCCAGGCCGGTGTATCGGAGCGCCAGATGCTCGAGATGCGCAAGCGCCTCACTGCAATAGCCGCTGCCGCAACCCACCTCCAGCAATGTCCCATCGTGCACACCGGTTGCAGCAACCGCCCGGGCGTAGACCACGAGGTCGGTCCGCGGCTTCCCCCTGTACATCGCATCCAGCAAACGCCGGAACGCGGCATCCTGCCGCGCCGCCACCGAGGGGTCATGCCAGCCGTCCGAGCTGACGGCCATCGCCTCCTCGCGCGTGATCACCTCGTACTCCGAGGAGCTTCCCCGTGCGCCTGCATCCCCGCCGCTCCCGGCGAGACGGCGGCGCAGCCTTCGAGCAAGATCGCGCAGTCTCATCGCACACTCCCTCCGGCATTCGCCAGATACCGTTCCAGGACGCCGGCCAGTTCCTCCATGCGGACACGGTAGTTGTGATCGCGCAGCGTCCGCTCGCGGCCCGCGCGGGCAATCGCCTCACGCTCATCGTGATGCGCCGCATAGTACTCTATCATTCGCGCGCACTCCTCGTGATCGCGGTAGGCAATCACCTCACGGCCCGGCTCGAACATCTCGTGCAGATTGCTCTTCCAGTCCGTGATCAGCATCGCACCGGAACCGGTTGCCTCGAACAGGCGCATGTTGTTGGCATGCGCTCCCGCGATTCCGATATGATGATTCAGCGTCATGCGCGAGCGGTTCAGAATGTCGTACATCCCACGTCCCCAGGCCTCGCCGTTGTGAATGCTGCGCAGCGGCGAATCCTCCGGCAGCGTCTCGATCCCCTTCCCCCAGAGCTGCAGACGGCACGTACGGGCAACGCGTTCCAGCAGCGCCACGCGCGACTCGTGATGACGCGATATGCTTCCAACGAAGGTGGCCTCCAGATCGCGCTCCACCGCAGGAAGCAGATCCAGCACGCGGGCGTCGAAGGCGAAGCGATGCAGCTCACCCCGGGCGCCCAGCGCGCGCGCGCGCTCAAGAAAACCTGGAAGCGAGGAGAGGATGAGATCGTACTCGCGAATAACCCCGTCGTCACCGAGCGGCGCCGCCACCTGGCCCGCAAGCAGCCGCACGTGCGGCCGCATCTCGCGAATGAATCGCGGGTCGATACCATCCAGCGCCTGGTTCAGCAGAACATCGGGCTTCAGCCTGCGGATCTGTTCTGCGAGCACGCGGTACATCCATCGGCGATCCTCCACACGCGAGAGCCAGGGAACCAGCCCGCCGCGCAGCCGCATCCGCCATCGGCGGCCGGAGTTCTCCGGCAGCGCGAGCCCGTTCTCACAGGCCCACGCACGCTGCATCGGCTCGTTGTTGGCATGGATCTCCCACGCCTCGTGCCCAAGCGAGCGAAGGTTCCAGGAGTAGAAGTCCGCAACCCCGAAGAGACTTGCATTGCGCGCCGCCATCTGTTCATCGTAACGCGCTGCGGCCAACCCAGGCTGCGATGCATAGAGCCATCGCAGGAAGGCCGTGTAGTCCGCGTTGAGAATCAGAATGCGCACGACGAACGAGTTGAATGAAGGGAACGGATTCCGGACGAAGCACAGCGCGCCGCCGCGATCGTTGCGAAGAACGGCCGCACACTGCCGGTCACACGCAGACCGCAGCATACTATGAGTTGCAGCCCGGCCCCACGCATCCGCGGAGCGTTTGCCGTGGCTTCAACTCCGGCGGCGCAGAGCCTCGCGGCGCGCGATCACGTCCGCGCGCGTCTCCGGCGTATGGCGCGTGGCCGCGCCGGAGAGATTCAGCATCGTTCCCTCGCGATCGCGCAGATAGGCAGCCACGATCGCCGCAAGCTCCGCCGGCTTCACGGAGATCGGCAGATTGCGATACGCAAGCAGTGCCTCGCGTGCATCGCCGCTGCGCACCAGAAGGTCCTGCACAATGTTCCCCCAGCGCGTGGGCCACACCAACTCGAACGTGGAGCCGGCATGCGCGGAGGGAAGGAGCATGTTGCTGCCGTGCACGCCGATCACCGCCCCGCTGCGCGCATACAGCTCGCACCACGCGCGCTCCTGTGCAGCGTTCACGGTGGATGCGCGCGCATCCTCGATCCAGTCCGGCAGGTCACCCGGTGTACCGAGTCCGGCCACGGCGAAATGGAGATCCGCGAACTCGCGGCGCAGCGCATCCGCCAGGACCACTACCTTGTCGCGCTGGCGCGGAACCCGTGAAAGACCGGCACGGCGCGATATCTCCAGCGCGCCACGCTCCAGCAACGGAGCGAAGGATCGATCCTCCCACAGCCGGTCGTCACGCCAGATGTAGGTAACGGTGTGCGCGGCGCCGGTGTGCCACAGCTCCTCGGAGAACGGTGCCACGCCCGTGAACGACTCGATGGAGTAATCGTCCGGATGCGGATGGGAAAGCGCTATCGACAGCAACGCGGCATCGAACCCCTCCAGGCGGCGCCCGATCTCGCGGGCGATCCAGTCGTTCCACTCGGCGCCGTCGCGCAGCGGAAGATCCACGCTCCAGACCGCGGCGACTCCGTCCGGAACCATCCATCGCAGATAGGACGGCACCAGCACGATCACATCCAGCGCCGCATGCTCCCGCAGATAGTACTCGGCGTTCAGCAGCTTCAGCAGCGCATGCCCGTACAGCCTGTCCAGACAGTTCAGCAGAAGCGGGCGCTCAACGTCGCGGAACTGCTCCACGTGGAAGGCATGTTCCGTTGCCGTACGCGCCGCATAGCTTTCGCGCAGCCATGCGGCGAACCAGGGGACGTTGCAGCGATCGAACACCTCGCCGGTGGCGGCATCGAGCAGCATGGGATAGTAGAGGCCGTGCCCGGCGGCGAGATCGCCATAGTACTCCGCTCCGCAGCCCGAACAGTGGCTCCGCGCAAGCATCCGCATGCCGGGCATGTACCAGCCGAACGGCTCCAGCGCCGCCTCGCAGCGCGGGCAGGACTCGTGGTATTCGGGAATGGGATGCAGTAGAATCATTGTGCCTTCTGCAGCTTCGAGCTGCGATTCATTCACCGCCGGCCCGCACTTCAACAGGCAGGCCGCACGCCGCTAGCCGGCGCTCCGTTTGAGATGATAACAGCCGATGCCGAACCCGGGCTCGCGCTTCTCCAGGTAGCGTCCGCGAACGATGTACCTGCGATCGAGCAGTTCGAAGCCATCGAAGAGCGTGAAGAGATACTCCTCATCGAACGCACGATGCGCGTTGAAGTAGACGCGTGTCACGTCATCCACCGGAAGCGAGATGTAGAGATCGCCCCCCGGTGCAACCACACGTTTCAGCTCCGCAATCGCCTCCTCCGATCCATGCGGGTTGAGCGGATCGCCGTATCGCCCAAGGCCGATATGCTCCACCACGCAGAGCGAGGAGATCGACCCGATGCTGGCATCGGCGAAGGGAAGCTCCAGAATGGATCCCTTCAGAAACTTCAACGTGTTCAACGGAAGCGGCAGCGGACGAATATCCACCATCGTCACCGGCACCACCTTGGAGAGGAGAGCCACGAATTTGTGATGCGATCCTACGTCCACATGCTCCGCCGGATGCGCGGCAACGATCCGCTCGAACGCCCACGCATCCTGGTAGAAATAGATCGGCTCGATCGGCGTCTCGGCCGTGTCGTCGTTCAGGCAGGGGAGCAGCTGCATCGTTGGAACCTGCTCCGGCGCCATCGCGCGATAGGTGCGATAGCTCCGCCAGAACCGCCGCCATGCCGAGATCTCCCCCAGCCATGCCGAGGGCACACGCCACAGGCGTCGCTTGAAATTGCGGAGCATCCAGAAGCCAGGTCGCATAACGGGATTGGTATTCGTCCGGTCGGCTCCAGCCTATTCCGTCTCGAGACGCCAGGTTCCGCTGACAAGCGAGACGCCGTGCGAGATTGGAGGAACTTCGCCGGAGCCGTAGAAGTCGCCGGCAATAACATTCAGATCCATCGCCTCGGCGATGGCATCCAGCAACGTGCCGTTGTCGATCACGCTGTAATCGAGCCGGTAGCCGGCCGGAGGAAGCGGAAGATCCTTCACGCGCAGCACGAACGCGCCGCGCGGCGGAAGGGAGCCGAACTCCTCCTTCGTCAACCGGTTGTGATGCAGGAACACCGGCACGTCCATCGCCGTCTTCACGGCGATGCTCGCAACAACTCCGCGGCCGGAGATCCCCGGCTCCGCCTCGTATCGCATCACGATATCGATCTCCTGCCCGCACATCGCCACATCGATCGGGCGCCCCTCCGCGTCGCGCAGCTCTATCGCCACGATCCGCACGCCTCCCCTGCCGCGACGATCCCTCCGGTCGCGCAGCGTCACGGAGACATCGGTAAGCCCCTTCAGATATCTGCCGATCGCCTCCGTCTGCGTCCCGACGAACTCCACGCCGCCGTGGTTCAGCAGCACGCCGCGCTCGCACAGATTCTCCACCGCCGCCATGTTGTGGCTCACGAAGAGCACCGTGCGCCCCTCGCGCGCAACATCCCCCATCTTCCCGAGACACTTCTTCTGAAACGCCGCGTCGCCAACGGCCAGCACCTCGTCCACCAGCATGATCTCCGGCTCCAGATGCGCAGCCACGGCGAAGGCCAGCCGTACGTACATGCCGCTGGAGTAGCGCTTCACCGGCGTGTCCACGAACTTCTCCACCTCGGCGAAGGCGATGATCTCGTCGAACTTGCGCGTGATCTCCTCCCGCCGCATTCCAAGGATGGCGCCGTTGAGGAAAACGTTCTCGCGCCCGCTCAACTCCGGATGGAAGCCGGTTCCCACCTCCAGCAGCGAGCCCACCCGCCCGTTGATCTCCGCCCTCCCCTCCGTTGGCTCCGTGATGCGCGAGAGGATCTTCAGCAGCGTGCTCTTCCCCGCGCCGTTGCGGCCGATAATGCCAACAACCTCGCCGGGGTCCACGCTGAACGTGACGTTGCGCAGAGCCCAGAGCATCGCCCCCTCCTCATCCGCCTCCTTCGTTTCCGAACGTCCGCCGAACAGCCGCAGCGGTGCCTTCAGCATGTCGGTGAGCGTATCGCGCAGGGCATGATACCGCTCGCGCCTGCCGAGACGGTAGCGCTTGCCGATATTCTGGATACTGATGGCTGGAGAGGACATAGGAAGGGAATCGATATTGGTCGGTGGTCAGTAGTCAGTGGTTAG
The DNA here is from genome assembly GCA_018266795.1 of Bacteroidota bacterium. Taxonomy (GTDB): domain Bacteria; phylum Bacteroidota; class Ignavibacteria; order OLB7; family OLB7; genus JAFDZV01. Next base: position 83,765 of record JAFDZV010000044.1, read on the forward strand.
TAGTGCCATTGCCTACCAACGACTGACTACTGACTACCAACGACAGACTACTGACTACCAACGACTGACTACTGACTACCAACGACTGACCACCGACTACCAACGACAGACTACTGACTACCAACGACTGACGACGGACGAC
>JAFDZV010000045.1 GCA_018266795.1 Bacteroidota bacterium
GAAGCCGTCAAGGAGCAGCAGCAGACAATTGTTGCACTGAAGGCGCGTATCGCAAGGCTGAAGGAACAACTTCACGTTGCGGGCGCGTCCACAGCGCCCGGTTCCGATGTGAAGCGGCTCGATTTGAAGTAGCCTCGGCCGCCGGCGCGCAATGGAGCGGTGCACCGATTCATTGCACGATCTGGATCTGCGTGGCGTGGCGATCACGACGATCGCCACGCCACGTTGTATTTCCGGGGGTACACAAAGATGCACTCCGCCATGTGCGGTCGATGAGGCGATATTGTTCCCCGACCGCTGCGTACCTCGAGGTTCGGCGGGCAACCACATTCTCCCCAGCACGATTTCATGACGGCGATCGATTCCGGTTGCCGGAATCGCCGCGTGTACGGTGCAATCATCTGCAAGGCCGCGAGGGGATTGATCCATGATACTTCCCGCCGTGTTATCGCGGAGATCGGCTCTGCGATCTCCGTCTGGGGGAAGGGGCCTGAGTACAACTCGGGCCCAACGGCGGTATGCTCGTAGCCATCGCCTGGCGGGAGCAGTGATCGCACCGGTAACCCATCCACATCAACTACAATTCAGTTCTGGAGGAATCATGCGTGTAATTCGGAAGCGCTCCACTGCCGGCTTTATTCTGAGTGCCATGCTGGCGCTCGTTATTACCGGCGCCGCCAAGGCCCAGCCGTATTTCCAGCATGCATATGGGGCAGGTCTCGATGATGCCGCGAAGGGAGGCGTACTGCTCACCGACGACGGCGGGTACATTGCCGTTGGCGAAAGCAACAGCTACAGCGCCGGAGGGGATTTCGACGTGTATGTCGTGAAGACCGATCCATGCGGCAAGGTGCAATGGGCCGCTACGTACGATATGAGCGGTGGCTTCAACGACTTCGGCAGGAAGATTCGCCAGACCCGCGACGGGTATATCATCGTGGGCTCCATGGAAAATCAGAAGAGCTGCTGTCCCGGACAGGAGTCCGACATCTTCGTAATGGAGATCGCGAGGGATGGCGGTGTGTTCTGGGCCAAGCGGTACGGCGGCTATCTGGACGATCAGGGAACGAACATTCGCGCCTACAATCCGGACGACGAGACACATGACTACGTGGTGTCCGGATATACGATGAGCTTCGGAAACGATGGCAAGTACGATGCCCTTCTCATGCGCATCAACTCCACCGGCGACGTGGTGTGGGGCCGCACCTACGGCGGCACGGAGTTCGATGCATTCCACAGCCTGATCCCGAGCGCCGATGGCTCCGGTGATATCGTGGCTGTTGGCGAGACGCAGAGCTTCGGCCTGCAGGATCAAATCTTCTTTGCCCGCGTCAACTCCAACGGCAACCTGGTCTGCACCGGGCACTTCGGCGGAGACGGCAACGAGGCCGCATACGACGTTGCCCGTTTCAGCAAGGATATCATCGGTGAAGAGGTGTTCGGAATCGTTGGATACACCACGCAGTTCACGGGGCTCCCGACGCCGTATCTTCTGAAGGTCACCGGCTGCGGGAAGTGCATCTGCGATCGCGCATACTTCAACAAGCCGGGGGAGGAGGATGACGGCGGGGCGTTCCGCGAGGCGCTTGTTGTCGATGAAAAGGATCTCGTGATTGCCGGCTACTACAAGAACCGCAACTCCGCATACGCCGGCATCAATGCGCTCCTCGTGCGTGTGGATTGGGATTGCGGCCGCGTGTGGTCCAACATCTACGGCGGCGATCGTGACGATGCGGCATGGGCTCTGGATGCAGCCAAGAGCGGCTTCATCCTTGCCGGTTACACGTTCTCCTTCGGCTCCGGGAACAGCGACCTGTATCAGGTTGGCACGGACGTGAATGGCAAAACCTGCAAGAGCGTCGACCAGGACTTCATCGAGGACAAGCCGTCGTTCTGTATGTATGATCTGAAGTACTGCACGCCGCGGTGGACAACGCAGTGCAATGTCAAGGTGGATCCGCGCTATGTGGACGGCGACAAGGAGATCTGCAACGAATGCCGCCTCGGGTTCGAGCAGAACGGTGGTAACGAACAGTTGGGGCAGGTGCGTCGCAACAGCGAGCCGGCCGTTGTACGTGCCGTGAATGTGGAGGCCGCGTCTGTTCCGTCGGGCGCGATGCAGCAACGATAAGCCGTTCCGCTCCGGCATATTCAACCCGTGACGGCATCGATGCCGTTTGCAAATCGCGCCGCCCCTGCACAGCCGCCGGGGCGGCGTTGTTACATAATGACGTGCCGTGTGTAATTGAATATCCGCCGGCATATCGAGGCGCCACGTGGTGCGGCAACCTTCCTGGATCGCAGTCCCCGCGGAACCGGTTATCATGCACCGTTGCGCGGCATACGTCAGAGATGCCTCATTCCCGAGGTGAGCGGAGTGGTGCGGCGTGTACGTAAAATGCCTGCGCCTCAGTTCCGGCGTTCATTGCGAACGCGTCCATTCCCGGCGGTGCACCAGGCAGGGGGGTGGTGCCGGGGCGTGCGGATGCTGATCGCTGCCCGCTGTTTCGCCGCATCCGGCGCGGGCCGATTCGCCTGCCGCCGCACATCGCAAGGCGGACGGGCCATGCCGGCATGACGTCGTTGATCTCGATACAGGAACTCTTTCATGCGGTATCTACTCACTCTATCGTTCGTTCTTGCCGTCGCATGCACATCATGTTCGAGCGCACTCGGCCAGGAACTTCCGTCGCGCATCTGGGGGACGGCCGGACTCGGCTACAGTTCACTCGGGTTCATATCCGGTGCCGTGACGGCCAGTTATCAGGCCGGCCACAATATTCTATCCCTGCGCGGCACCGAAAACAGCGACGGGCTGTTCAATGACGACTACTGGGATATCGGCCTGCTCTACGGATACGGAACCGAGCAGCAGGATTATGATATCAGCGTCGGCCTTGGAGTTGCGGTCGTAGGCGGATCCGAGGGGCATGGACTCTTCGGCGGCGAGCGCACAACGTTGCCGACCGTATTTGGTCTGCCTTTCGAGGCGCGGGCATTCTGGCACATTACGAACTGGCTGGGCCTTGGTGTCTACGGCTTTGCGAACGTCAACGGCACACGTTCGTGGGTGGGAGCAACGGCCTCGCTCGAGATCGGTTCGCTTCGCTGAGAGTGCTCAATCACCCGGTTACCTGCCCTGCTGTACTGCGTCACCTGCAGATCCCGGGGTGTCGATCGCCGCGCGCGCATGCTTTCTTGTTCGTGGCGGCGCGTTGTGTTCTACGATCTCAACGCCGGCTTTCCGCAGGATCTCGTGCTTCTCCTGGCGCCACCTCCCGATGTTTGCCGTCAGCACATCCACGAACGGCAGGTTTCGGATTTTCGACTCCAGCCACGTCATGTAGTCGAACTGAAAATTGCGCCGTACTCCCTCCGGAGTATCATGCACTGCCTCCAACTCCGTATACAATTGCCGAAGCTCCTCCTGTAGCGCTGCCGCGCCGGCAATGCCGGGAAGTTTGCGCAGGAACTGCAGCAGTATATTCTCGAACCCGAACAACAGCTCCTTCTTTCTGAGATATCGATAGACACTGAGTACCGCGCTCTCGAGCGCATCGAAATCACGTGCTTCGAAATACACGATCACGGTAAGCAGCTTCACGTTGTCCACGAACCTGCTGAAGCGATACAGATCCCTGTTGGATACAAGCTCCCCCAGCCAGTGGCGTGCGTTTGCGGAATCGCCATGCTTGATCGCGAGGTCCAGGAAGACCACATGGAAATCGAGAACGGTGGTGATCTCGATCTCGTCGCGATGCTTATCGATGAAAGTTGCGATTTCCGGAACCAGCTGCATTGCACGATCGAACTGGCCGCTGTGCCTGAGGTAGCTCAGCTCGCAGTGATATCGGCAGATCCCCAGCTCCACACGAAGCCGTGGGCTGGTGATCTCCATACTCTTCAATGTCTTCAGCAACTCCTCCGCCTCCGCATAGAGATAGAACAGGAGATTGTACGTAACCAGCGAGGCCACCGCATACACGTACTCGTACAGATGACGCTCGCTGTAACCCGGGGTCGAGTTCATGAACGTGACCTTCTTCCGGGCATACTTCAGGGCTCCGATTCTGTCTCCCATGATTTCGCACAGCCTCATCTGAACCTCGTACACCATCATCTGTCCATAGGACGTCAGCGGCGAGGCGTCATCGTGAAGCAGCGGGGAACGTTGCACGCTCAGAGCGCCTTCGCGATCGGCATTGCTCAAAGGGCGCGTTGCATTCACATGCAGATAGTAGGTCCGCATGAAGAGATGGTAGTACTCGATATTCTGACGAAGCAGGTCGAGAGCTGCGATCTGGCGGCCGTACAGTTCCGTCTGGCGCTCGAGCGTGTTTGTTTCCGCCGCACGCACCTTCAGGCTCTGCTCGTAATCGAGGATGGTGAGAAGAATGAGGAGATGCCCTTCATCCTCCGCAATACGTTCGATTCTCGCAAGCTGTCGCGAGGCCTGAGCGTAGAGTCCCTTGTGGATAAGGATCTCGCACTTCTCCAGTTGGTAGCGAATGCGCGACGCCGCGGACCGGTCGCGGAGCGAATCGCGCAGGCATCGAAGAACCAGATCGTAGAGATATGGTTTCATGCTTCGCAGATCCAGCGGCCGGAGCGACGGGTTCTGTGCAAGCAGTGCGCGTTCATCGTACTGTTTCTGCCGGTCGATCGCATCGAACAACTGCACGTATTTGTTCTTCCCGCCGATGGCGTGGCGAGCGGCGTACAGCTTGAACAGCCGCTTCTCCGTCTTCGTCAACGATTTGATCAGGGTGAACAGATCGTGTGCTAGGGGCTTGGACATCCGGCAATCCTCACGTGGTGTATCTTGAAAAACCGTCCGTTTCCCGAGGATTGCGAAATATACATTGATTGAAATGGCTGTGTAGACTTGCTCTTGGAAGAACAACATTGTTTTCCCGCCGCCCTCTACCACTTCTAATTTCGGCCCGACATGATGCGACAACGTGTTGCGTTCCCTCGTGCACGACCGGTCTTGCGAGGGATTGCATCTGCGGAACTGTTGTTGCCTCATGTCGTGCGGGTCGCATGTCCAGCCCTCATGCCTGCGGCCTTCGTCCGGCAGGGAGACCGGACCGGTTCATCACATGCCCTCTCGATGTCCCTCCACATCCTGGAGCAGTCGCCGGCGGCGTATGATTCCGCCGGCCGGCGCGGTGAGCCGCAGGTATACCAGCTGAGCGTTTCCACGATCGGGTCGGTCGCCGCCTCCTGCAGGCGGTGAGCCGAATTCCGATGGGCGCCGCGAGGCGGGTACTTCCCAGTCCGACGAACTACTCCGGCCCCGGCAAACTCACCGGTGAGGCCTCCACAACCAACAATCCCAGGTTCATATTAACCGAGGTATCTCTATGAGAACCATGGCAATGGTCCTATTGCGTACGGCACTTGTGGTTGCCGTCTGTTCCGGCAGCCTCCACGCGCAGGTCTTCAACCGGAACTTTCCGGATGCTGATGCAGGCACCTCATCGCTCGGCGATGCAGGCGCAACTGCCCTGTACATGAGCGGTCTGTTCATGCACATGGAGCACCGCGACGGTGTTGGCGTGATTATCAGCGACGCCGGCTCGCAGACGTCGTCGCGGCAGTACGCCAACTTCGTCATCGGCTCGATACCGGATGGCTCCGGCGGCTTCTACGTCTCCGGCCAGTTCGACTGGGTGGATGATTCGCTCCGCAGCCGAATCGTGCGGCTCACGAGCTCGGGAGCCATCGATCCGAACTTCAATCCTCCGGTGATCAACAGCGTGGTGCGCACCATGATGCTGGCCGGTGGGTTCCTCTACATCGGCGGTGACTTCACCTCCATCGGCGGCAGCACGTTCAACCGTCTGGCTCGCCTCAACCCGGCCACCGGCGCGGTGGACAATTCCTTCAGCGTTTCGGTTACCGGGAATTCCACGGCACGGATCAATGCATTGGAATCGAACAGCAACGGCTCCATGATCTACATCGGCGGCAACTTCACAACGGTTGGCGGCCTTACGCGCAACAACATCGCAAAGATCAAGACGGTGGGAACGATCGGTACGGACGCCACGTACAACACCGGCACGGACGGGTGGGTGCGGGCGATCCAGCTTACCGGCAACAGGCTCTATATCGGCGGCGACTTCCAGAACGTGGGAGCCAGTGCACGCAGCTTCATTGCCAAGGTGGACAGCAGCGCCGGCGCGCCGGTCAGCACGTGGCATCCGGCTGCCAACGATCTGGTCTACGATGTGAAGCTTGTCAGCGGCGGCATCATGTGCGCGGGGAACTTCACCACGATCGGCGGCAAGAACCGGAACCGCATGGCGAAGGTCAACAGCGACGGCACGATTGCAACCGGGTTCGTTATCAGCGGCACGGTGAACGATCGCATCGCCTCGATTACTCCGGGGCCAGGCACCACCTGGTACGCTGTTGGAGCCTTCACATTCTTCGACGGCACAACCCGCAATCACGCGGCAAAGGTGGACGCAAGTGGCAATGTGCAGACGTGGAACCCCGGTTCGGGGGGATGGACCGATATGCTCACCGTGGCCTATGATCCCAACAATGCAACGTCCGGTGAGTTCCTCGGCGGGCGTGGTGACTTCGAACTCCTCTCCAAGCATTTCGCGCGGGTGAATGGAAGCAATGCGGTTGGGGCGGAGATGGACACCACCACCATTCTCTCCGGGTATGCGTTCCGCACGGTTGGCGGCACGCAGAAGGCGCTCGTTGTTGGGCCCAATGCCTATATCCACCAGACCAGTGGGCAGACCTTCTTCGGGCGCAATCACTTTGCCGAATGGGATGTAGCCAGCAACATGACGAGCTCGCAGATTCGCCCGACCGGCACCGGCGTGTTCCGCGATATCGCGATGATCGATTCCAACCATGCCATCGTGGTAGGCAACTTCGATACCATCCAGGTGTTCGACGGAGCAAGCTGGATAAGCGGTCCGGAGCGCCACAACATCGCGGAGATCGTCTTTGGCGGCTCCACGCCCGTTGTGGATACGGTGTTCAATCCCGATGCGGGAGGGAACATCAACAAGGTGATCGTGAACAACGGACGCATCTACATTGCCGGAACGTTCACATCGGTTGGAGGGAATGCGCGCAACGGGCTCGCCGCCATCGACGCTTCGAGCGGTGCGGTGCTCGCGTGGGATCCGAATCCGGTGCCGGCCGGCACGGTGAGCAGTATCGCGGCGAATGCGAGCGGGCTGATGGTCTTCGTTGGCGGCACGTTCGATTCCGTTGGCGGAGCGGCGCGTGCCAGGATCGGCTGCCTGGATACGAGCGGGACCGCCGTCACCGGCTGGAACCCCGGAGCGAACAATACGGTGAACGTGGTGCGGGTTGATGATACCGTGCTGTATGCCGGCGGTGACTTCACAACCATCGGCGGCGTTGCGCGCAATCGGGTGGCCGCGTTGAATGTGGGGACGGGTGTTGTCGATACGCACTGGAATCCGAACTGCGACAACTCGGTGCTCGATATCGCGATTCACAACGGCCAGGTGGTGATAGCCGGATTCTTCACATCGATCCTGAGCCGTGCACGCAATGGAATCGCATCGGTGACGAAGGCCGCGGCTCCGCCGGCCGGGAAGACAAACGTTGGAACAGCCACTGCGCGAATTGCGTCCGCAGCCGTGCTGCACGCCTATCCGAATCCGGCACACGGGAGCGCGGATATCGCCTTCACGACGCCAACCGACGGGCGCGTGGAGTTGAGGGTGTTTACCGCCGACGGGCGCGATGCAGGTATTGTCTACACGGGCGATGCGAAGGCCGGTGAACGCCGTATCGTTCCGCTCCGTCTCGAGGGGATGGCGCCGGGCGTGTATTTCCTGAGACTGACGGGAACGGAGGTGCAGGGAGTGGAGCGGATCATCGTGACGAAGTAACGTGGAACCGCTTGGAATCTGCGAAGAGCCTGAATGTCCGGGTGGAGCGGACCGGACACTCGGACCCGCACAGGCGATCGATGTTCTTCGCAGCGTTTGAACGCTCAGCGGCCCGGGCAGAACAATCATGCCCGGGCCGCTTCGTTCAACGGAGCGCGCGGCCGGTACCTGCAAGGGGTACACAAAGATGCACCCTGAACGGCATCGGGCCCGATGTATCATATCTCCGATAGGGCTCTGCCGGGTCCTCAGGCCGGCATGCCGAACACATACGAGCCGCCGTGCTCTCCAACGGAGTATCATCATGCATCGAGTACTTCCATGCTGCATCGTGCGTCTGAAGCTCATCCTGCTTCTCCTGCTTGCCATCGCCTGTACGCAGCGTGCTCGGGCGACATTCCAGGGACACTACGGCGGCAGCGGCGACGATGCGGCGCGCGGCGGCGTTCAGGCTCTGGACGACGGGTTCATCACGGTCGGTGAGTCGCGCAGCTTCAGCGCGGGGGGAGATTACGATGTATACGTTGTGCGCACCAACACCTCCGGTGCCGTTCTCTGGGCGGCTACCTACGATGTCGGCAACGGAGGTGATGACTTCGGTCGGAAGATTCGCCGGACTGCCGACGGCGGATTTGTGATCGTGGGCTCCACGGAGATGAAGGGATGCTGCGCCGGTGCCGGATCCGATGCCTTCGTACTCTCCATCGCCTCGGATGGAAGCGTGCGGTGGGCGCGGCGGTACGGCGGGTCGCTGGATGACCAGGGGACGAACATCAAGCCCTATGGCGCGAACGAGTATGCCGTAACCGGTTATACCGCGAGCTTCGGGGAGGATGGGAAGTACGATGCATTTCTGATGGTGATCGCGAGCGACGGTACTATCGTGTGGGCCCGCACCTACGGCGGCTCCGGCTTCGATGCGTTCCACAGCGTTGTGGAGACGGAGGACAACGGCGATCTTATCGCCGTTGGTGAGAGCGCGAGCTTCGGGCAGGGCGATCAGATCTTCGTTGTGCGCGTGCACTCCGACGGTCACCTGGTCTGGGCCGGTACTGCCGGTGGAAGCCTCGACGATGCCGGATACGACATCGTTCACTTCAGTCGCAGCGTCACCGGCGACGATATCTACGCCGTGGTTGGGGCCACGATGCTGATAGCCGGCCATCCGTTTCCGTACCTGATCAAGTTCAACGGAACGGGAGGCTGCATCTGCGACCGGATATTCTTCAACGCCCCGCTTGGCGACATGGTGCCGGACGGCACCTTCCGCGAGGCGATTATCGCGGACGACAAGAGCATTGTTGTAGCGGGATACTTCAGCGCGCGATTCGGCTTCGGCGGTCACGATGCCGTGCTGATGCGCATCGGCTGGGACTGCCAGCCCGTGTGGTCCTTCCTGTACGGTGCCGCGCAGGAGGATGAAGCGTTCGCGCTGGATGCCGCGCAATCCGGATACATCCTTGCCGGCTACACGAAGTCCTTCACGTTCGGGAACGAGGATCTGTACCTTGTACGGACAAACGGTGACGGCACGTCGTGCATCGATAGCGCGATGTTTCTGGGACTGGCCGGATTCGGATATTGCTTCGACTTCTGGAGTGTGGCGACGCCTCGCTGGCAGTCCGACTGTGCCATCAAGATGGAGCGCAAGCCTGTCGACGGCGGGCAGACGATCTGCAGCGACGACGTCAACGATCAACTGGTGCCGGATGTACTCCGGAAGGAACTCGGTGCGCTCGATCGATAGCGTATCGGGTTGTGCAACGGAATGGCGTTGCGCCGGCCCAGCGATGGTGGCGGGCCTGTTCCGGCGCCGGATGTGGTGCCGCGTCATGCCGGAGCAGGCTTGGCACGGCACGCGCGTATGAATCGGGGGAGTGACGTTCATGAATCAAACGACCGCAGCCGGAAGGAGCGAGGCAGCACTGCCGATCATCGACGTTGCGCCGCTGGTCGACAGTGGGGCTGCCGGGCGTGATGCCGTGCGTGCGGGCGCAGACCGGAGGGATGTTGCGGCGGCGATCGGCGCGGCCTGCCGCGAGCACGGCTTCTTCTACATAACGGGGCATGGTGTGGAGGAGGAGCTTGCACTGCGAATGGAAGAACTGAGCCGCGAGTTCTTCGCCCGGGATGCAGAGGAGAAGATGCGGATTGGAATGGCGTTGGGCGGAAGGGCGTGGCGCGGATATTTCCCGGTTGGAGCCGAGCTTACATCGGGCAGGCCCGATCTGAAGGAGGGGCTGTACTTCGGTACGGAACTGCCGGATGATCACCCCGCGGTTCTGGCCGGCACCCCGCTTCACGGCCGGAATCTGTTTCCGGATCCGCCCGGCTTTCGTGAGGCCGTGCTTGAATACATGGCTGCACTCACCCGGCTTGGGCATGCGCTGATGTCCGGCATCTCGCTGAGCCTTGGGCTGGATGAACGCTACTGCGCGGACCGCTACACCGCAGATCCGCTGGTGCTGTTTCGCATCTTCAACTATCCGGCGCCTGCCGCCTCGGGCCGCGGCGCCGATGCGGCCTGGGGAGTGGGGGAGCATACGGACTATGGGCTCCTGACGATACTGCGGCAGGACAGCATCGGCGGGCTCGAGATTGCCGGACCACGCGGATGGATTTCAGCACCGCCGGTGCCCGGAAGCTTCGTCTGCAACATCGGCGACATGCTGGAGCGCCTTACCCGCGGGCTCTACCGCTCCACGCTCCATCGCGTTCGCAACATCGGCGACCGAAGCCGGCTCTCCTTCCCATTCTTCTTCGATCCGAACTTCAATGCCGTGATGCGGCCGATCGAAGGGATCGAGTGCGCGACCAACGAACGCGAGCGATGGGATGGCGCCAGCCTCCGCGAGTTCAGCGGCACCTACGGCGATTACCTTCTTGCCAAGGTGGCGAAGGTGTTTCCGGAGCTGGGGCGGGAGGTGATGTAGTGCCGGACAGAACGGCATTTGCGCCCGGGCGTATCGACGTTTGTGGGTCGGCTGAGTGATGGGATCCGAATGCAGGATCGCATTTTGGACTGGCCTGGTATGGGTCTACTGTATTACTTGGGAGCGTTCACGATTCGCATGCAGGAAGGCTGACATGGCGATATGGTTTCGCAGAGGAGAACAGTGATGCGTTCTACAACGACACGGAAGACCGTGCGCGTGCTGACGAGGGGCATTGCCCCTCTCTTGATTGCCGGATTGCTGGCTGCCGCGTCGGCCGCCGCACAGCAGCCATCCATCATGCAGATCCGGCCCGGTGTGTGGGCCGCAGGCATCCCAACCGAGGAGTTCGAGTACTTCGCCGCTCCCGAGACGGCAGGGCATCAACGGCAGAGCAACTGGTGCTGGGCTGCATGCGTGCAGATGGTGCTGAACTATCACGGCATTCCGGTAACGCAGGAGCAGGTGGTGGAGAGGATCTTCGGCGGCGCCGCACCGAACGTGGCCGGGCAGCCGGACCAGATCCTGGAGGCGCTCACCGGATGGGCCGTGACGCGCGACGGACAGAAGGTGCGTGTCAGTTCCTCCTCCTTCGCGTTCGACGGGAGCGAGATCGTACGCGATCTGGCGGAACGCTCTCCGATCGTTGTCGGCGTGCGTACATCGCAGGCCACCGGCCACGCCTACGTGCTCACAGCCGTCACCTATACGGTGAATCGCGCCAACGAGCCGATCTTCCTCACGGCGATCCTCCGCGATCCCTGGCCGAACAATCAGAGCCGCATCGAGGTACCCTGGAGCACGTTCCAGCGCAACTGGATGTTCATGGCCCGCGTCCGCGTGGAGCCGATGTAGTTCGCATCAATGCGCCACGTTGGGCGGATATCCTTCGTTCCGGTTCAAGCTTGTAGATTCACCGCATGTGGCGTAGCATCATATCACTCGGCGCGCGCGCCGTTCGCTCCGCAATCGGAGCCGTGCGATGAGGCGCGCCTGGATCGTTGCCGCCGCCTTCCTCGCCTGCATCATCGCCGGCGGGATCGTGCTGTTCCTGACAATGCAGTCGGTGATCGGGCCTGGCCCGGCGCAATCGCATGAACCCTCTGCCGGAGCGATCGCTCCGGACAGCGCCAGCTATGTTACCCTCACGCTCGATCCCCGGAGCGCTCCGATCCAGATGTACTGGCTGGATGATCAGGATCGCCAGCTGCGCAGCATTCAACGGCTTCGCAGCTGCGAGGAACGAAGAGGATGCCGGCTCCGCTTTGCAATGAATGGTGGGATGTTCAGGAAGGACCATTCGCCTGTGGGGCTTTTCATTCAGCACGGCCGCGTGCTCTCACCGCTGGATACGTCGAGCGGATGGGGAAACTTCTACCTGAAACCGAACGGCGTCTTCCTGGTGCGGAAGGACCGCAGTGCCGCCATCGTCACAACGGACCGTTTCGAATATCTCAGCAACATCGACTTCGCCACGCAGTCCGGACCGATGCTGCTGATCGACGGCGCCGTCCATCCGGTCTTCGTGAAAGGCTCGGACCATCTCAATATTCGTAACGGCGTCGGCATACGTGGCGATGGCGCAGTGATCTTCGCCATGTCGCGCGGGAAGGTTACGCTTTACGACTTCGCCACCTATTTCAAGGCGCTGGGCTGTCGCAACGCACTCTATCTCGATGGTTTTGTTTCGCGCTGCTATCTCCCGGAAAAAAGCTGGACGCAGTTGGATGGGGATTTCGGTGTGATGATCGGAATTTCCGAAAAGTCTGGGAGAAGCGCGCCGGCGCTCCGATAACTATTCGCGGCCGGCCCGTACCGAAGGCCGTGCATAATCTGCACCGCGCGGGTTTCAACTCCCGGATATGAAGTGCTATCCGTGTGCCGGATCCGGCTGCAGCAGCCCGAGGATATTTCCATCGGGATCGATAATGTACGCAAGCCATCCCATGCCGGCGATTTCCATCTTCGGCAGTGCCACCACCGCGCCAAGCTCTGTTGCTTTCGCAAGCGTATCATCCAGCGATGTCACTTCCGCAGTGCAGACGAATGCGTTGAGCGCGGTGGAGTCCACCGGCGCCGTTGTGGGGCGTTGCACCAGGCCGCCGTTGATGCCGGATTCCTGCGGTGTGCCCGTCTCGATCCGCCAGTAGCCGATGGAGGGCACTTCGGTGAATCGCCAGCCAAGGAGTGCCGAATAGAAATCGATGAGTGCCCGTGGCTGCGAGGCGTGAATCTCGAAACGAATGATGCGCGACATCTGGTTGCTCCTGGTCCTCGAACGATGTGCCGACCAGTGCACCAATCGTGCAGCCATCGGCGTTGGCCGAGCGCAACATACCACACATGCGCGATTGTGCTCACATGATTGAGGTGCGTGGGCGTGGAGGCCGTGCGGAACGCAGGCGAAGGATGCGGCATGCACGCCGCATCCTTCGCTCCGTATTGATGTTGATACGCGGTGCTATCGAATCCTTACACGGCATGTTCGCTTCACGGGCCGCACGTATTGGATGGGCATGGATTGATGGTCATCGTGCATGCCAGATTATCATAGCAGACGGTACCGCAGTACACTCCCGGCGGTGGGGCTGTAGCAAGCAACATGATGCAGGCCTGTGCGCCTCCCTGCATGAGGCACGAAGGGTTTGGAGGCGGAGCGGGGAAGAAGTGATTGATTCCGGTAGCCCCTTGCACCCCGGCGATCACAAAGCCTGCGGGGGGCGTCACAACGGTTGCAGCGCCGCCTCCGGTGACAGTCTGGCTGTACAGGCTGCCGGATGCGTCCACCAGTGTGAGCTTGATACTGCCGACCAGATTACTGGTGACGGTAACGGAAGTACAGACCGCTGCGTGTGAGACGCTGGCAGCGACAACGATCAGAAACAAGGCGGCCACGAGCACCGCCGTCGCGGAATTGCGAATTCCGGTCAGCATAATGCATCCTCCTACTGAATGAATCTGTGGTTTCAGGTGCAACCCGAGGGAACGGGAGGATCGGGGGTGAGCTGATTGCGCCGGTGAACGTTCACCTGCCGATATCATTAAGAGGATCCGGGGCTGCGGAAGTGGACATTGTTGATGGACGGATGTATGGACTCGATGCGAATGTATATTCATCCGTTTCAGAAGATGCTTCAGCCGGGGACATGGCGTGATTGTTCTTGACATCGGCCGCCGCCGCGTCGTATAATTGCTCCTGTTATTCAGCACCGCTCCAAGCCTTGATTCCAGTGCGATATCGAGTCCCGTGCGTTCTGCATGGCGACGTTCAGCACGGCGAGCATCAACGGTGGCAGGAAGTGCCAGCCGGATCGGGGTAATCCTGTTCCTGCTCCTGCATCCGTGCAGGTGCTGCGAATGCAACTCGCGCGGCATTCTGCGAGCGGCGGAGTTCACCATCACACATCCTGCGACTATTTATGGCCACCCTCCATGTCTTTGCAGACCTGAAGAATGCGCCGGGCCTTGCCCAGACCGCCGCCCAGGCGTTCGGCCCACAGTCTGCAACGTTGTTTCGTACAACGTGCACCTTCACCACCACCTCCAACATTACTGCCTATGCCGCAGTGAAGGGAACGGTGATGGTACAGAAGATCAGCGCGACCCTTGTGAATCTGGTGCTGCGGCCAACGGTGCAGTCAGATGTTGCCTTCACGCCGGTGAAGTATTTCATCTATCGCGGGTTGGACATCACCAAGTTTCTGAACGCGACATTCGACCACGTAGCGGCAAGAACCGGCGCAACCGCATACATCACGAAGGTGTACGAGCATGCCGATCGCCTGGCTACCGCCAAGAGCGGGACTCCCACAACCGCCTCCGCGCCCGAGAGTACGGCGATCGGGTGGGATGGGCTCAACTCGTCACCTACGGACAAGCTGGATAGTTTCTTCTTCAGCGACCACGCGGACTACCAGCCAGTGGAGGTGGATGCAGGCACTGTTCTGGGGGATTTCGACAAGAGCGGCTTCGGGGTGGACATCGTGCTGGAGGATGGGAGCTGGCAGTACGATCTGGCATGGGTGCGCGCAACGGCAAACCAGATCGATGTCTCCAGCTACGCCGGCGATGAGCAGAAGTGGCGGCGTGAGGAGGCGATCACGTTCGTTGATCCTGCAGCCTACTACGGCATGCATTTCGATCTCGGCGTTGGCGCGCCTTCCGGAGCGCTTACCGGCGATCACGTGTACAACGATTTTGTGAAATACTTCCCCAATACGAAGAACGCGGTATACCTCGATATCCGGAACGAGAACAACAGGTCGCTGAACTATTACGGGAATTACGACGACGGTACGGGCAAGCAGGTGAAGATCGGCAAGACCTCCGCCACGTACGCGCTGGATGTGTACGCCGCCACCAGTTGGCCGCTCATCATCCGGAACGCTGCCGGGCAGACAAGTACCACAACAACCGCAACGAAGAACGAGATCCACCTGGGATTGCGCATCGACGACAACAAGAAGCCGCTCCTGATCCTGGAGCATGCGGACTGTACGATAGCATCCGCACCGGCGGACTTCATCGACGGCCCGAATCTCCTCCCTGCGATGCCTTCCGGCTGGACCAACGAGCTGGTGTTCCGCTTCCCGAACATCGATGTGGGCGTATCCGGCGATCGCTCGAACGTTGCAACGGTGATCAAGCTGACATATGCGCGGCAGTACGATGCCACTACGGTGTATCCTGCCTCCGGCAAGGTTGTGAAGACGCAGTCCTATACGGATAACGTATTCGGTCCGATCGGTGATCTGCTGCCGTGGGCCGGCCCGAAGACCGCCCTCTGGACCACCACGCATCATCGCAAATATGTGGATGCCACCACGGTGCCGGCGGTCTCGGGATCGCCGGTGCTGAAGTTCGGCTACATGGCCCGTACCGGCCGTGCTGAGGAGAGCGACACGGTTTACTACTATGCGCTTCCCGAGACATTCTACCGCAGTGGCGATCCCACACGCAATGCCGACAGGCTGGATCTCCGCGCCGGCTACAGTTCCGTGGAGACCTTCCTTCCGACGCTCGTGATCCAGCATCCGTCGTTGACTTATACGGTCTCGCGGATATACCCGGTGGGCGGCTCGGATCGCCCCGCGCTCTTCTTCAACGTGCAGGACGATAAACGGCGCACCAGGTGGAAGGCGTCGCTACTGCTCCTTGTGCTCGCACGCACGGACCTGACGTCGCTGCAGACCGCAGCTACGTCGAACCTGAACGCGTTCCACGAACAGTTCCTTGTGTTGCGCGGCGAGACGGCGAAGACCGATGCGAACGGCATCGATTATTTCGAGTACGAGGTGATGGTTGCCGGCTACCAGACCTCCGACGGCACGTATGGCGCGTTCGGCGCCGGTACGCCGGTGAAGGTGATCTCGCTCGCGAGCGACCGGACTTCGTTCACGTCGCTGGCGCTCACGGCCATTCCGAGCCTAACCGGCGCTCCAGGTACATCGGGCATGGACTATGAAGAGAAGCTCGCCGATCAGGACCGGGTAAAGGGGAAGGCCGCTGTCGGCAGCATACCTGCCGTACATGGCCTGCTGGAGGACGAGCCCGAGATGACACGAATCAAGGATGAATTCATCACGACGCTGAACGGATATCATCCGCCAACCAAGACGCATGCGGACTTCGAGTCACTCGTGCAGAATTACGCCCGGCAGATTCTCGCACGCGCCCGGTACACGACGAATGCACCATCATGGACTCCGGCGGCATCAATTCAGCAGAACGACGACCGGCCGCTCTACTGGAACCGTCTGCTGATGCGCAAGGCGATACGCGGGCATGCGGATATGGCGAAGGATAATCTGTTTACTCAGCGCCTGCTTCGTGTTCTCGAAACGGAATCGCGCGGGTACGAGGCTATACAATTCGCCGGCAACTCCGCGTTTTCGTCCATCACGAGCTGGGCATCGGTGAAAAAGATAATCGTCACCGGCTTCGATCCGTTCTTTTTGGATGGAACAACGAGCTATGGAAATCCGTTGCAGAGCAATCCATCGGGTGCGTCGGCACTTGCGGTGCACAATTTCATTGTGAGAGATGGCGGCGGCACGCCGATTGGTGCCATTCAGGCAGTGCTGTTCCCGGTGCGGTGGCGTGACTTCGATGAGGATGGTGGGCCGGGCGTAATCGAGCGGGTGCTGGAGAAATACATCGAGCCCGGTTCGGACAAGGTGGATTACATATTTACGTTAAGTCAGGCTGGGCCGGGCGAGTTCTGGATCGATCGATTTCCAGGACGAGTTCGTGGCGGTACCGCCCCTGACAACGAAGGGCTGCCGAATTCCAGTTTCCCCAAGAGACCGCAGGGGAATCCATTTTATGAGACGACGTTGCCCTATGCCAAGATGATCGGAACTGCCACGACAATTCAGGGCTTCAAGTATATCTATAACCAGACGTTCAGCTTTGCCAGCTCGAATACGGTAGCTGTTCAGACATCGATCTACGATATCTCGACTGCGGCAAATCGGCCGGCTGGTCTAACTGTGAAAATCGAAAGTGCTTCACCGAGGCCAGGTGGATTTATCGGGGTTGCGCCGTCGCAGCTGACGAGCATGCAAAACCAGTATGTGACAACCAAACAAGGTTCCGGTGGGGATTATCTCTCCAATGAAATCATGTACCGCGTCGCTCTGATGCGCCAGCAGTGGGATCCGTCGATGCCTACCGGGCACTTGCATGTGCCCAAGCTGCAGAATTCGAACCCGAGTGCAGCCGATTACAAGTATGCGGACACCGTGAAGGTGATCGATGCTGTAAAAGAGGCGATCAAGGCGGCCATATCGTGACCGGAAATTCGTGCAAGTCCGCTGCCGGCGTGCGCAGTGAACGAACGCTGGCCCATAGGTCTGGGTGATCATTACGAATCACTCATATCCGTCGCAGAACCACCATACAACCACGACAACCACAACGCTCCACACGAGGGCTTGCGATGCCAACAAGCGAATTCTATCCGCCACTATCCGATATCATTTCGGTTGACGCACTACCGGAGCAGCTGAGCTTCGTGAAGGGAGGGCTGGCGAGCATTCTGGATGGAATCTTCTACCGGAACTTCCAGTTCAGCAAGAGCGCACGCAATGATTCGGCATTCTACAGCCTGGACCTCGTCGCCTACAAGCGCCTTGCGATCGAGATACCGGGAACGGGTATGTCGCTGCTGATCAACCCGAAGCACGATGGCGACCCCGATATCCCAACCTCGATCATCCACACCACGCTGTGGTATGAGTGGGAGATACTCCGCTATGTCAACTCCTTCAGCCTGGACACCTTCTCCGGCGCGGCGCAGGAGTTCTTCAACATCCTGCTGGAGCTCGGCGGGGTCACCGGCCGCGACATCCTGGAACTGGTGATCACGATCTTCGTTGGCGGTGCCACGCCGATCACCACGTTTGTGAACGCGCTGAACTCCGCGCATGGCTCCTCGGTGCCGGTTCCCTCCGGCTCCAGCCCCGATCCCTACGCCGATCTGGAGCTATCCATCTTCGCCGACGCCACGCTTGCCGCCGCGGCCATCACACCCGCTGTGATCGTGTTCGCTGACTATCTGGACGATGCGGTAAAGGCGTTCGAGAATATCGAGACGCTGTTCGAGACCCGTTTCAACGGCTCGGCCATCGACATGGTGAAGCGCCTGCTGGTGCCGAAGGCAAGCGCTTCGCTCGATATCAGTCTCGGCATGGAGTTCCCGCGGACGATGCTGATCCCTACCAGCAACGGTACGCCGCTGGACGATCCCGCGACAACGATTCTGCTCTTCGGCAACGGCACGCTCAGTTTCAGCACCGAGGGTGGGATCGGCTTCGATGGGAGCGTGAGCGCATCGCTCAACCATCCGTCGCAGATCGCCGGCACCGGCTTCACCATCGATATCAGCGGTGCGAAGCTGGACCTGAGCCGCACGGATAACATTCCCGAAGCGAATCTCGACGGCCGCCCCGTGGACTTCGTCGGCGTCTATATCGACTCGGTGAGCATCGGGCTGCCGAAGGATTGGACGGTGAAGCAGGCGGTGAACATCTCGCTGGTGGGGAAGGGATTGCTGATCGGCACCGGCGGAATCTCCGGCACCATCGGGCTGGAGGTAACCGGCGCCAACCCCGTCTTCGACGTGCAGATCGCCGATGGCTTCACGATCGGGTTCACATCGTTCGATGTGACGTTCAAGCAGAACGCAATCGTCGCCACCAGCATCGTTGGCCAGCTCACGGTGCCCGGCTTCACCGATGCCAACGGCGATCCGGTGAAGATCGGCATCACGGTGACGATCGGGAAGGACGGCTTCGTGATCACCGCCGTCCCGGATCCGCCCGTGGAGCTACGGATCAAGAACGTTCTCTCGTTGAAGGTGGCCAGCCTTTCGATCGGCGAGAAGAACGGGCGGTACTTCCTCGCGGTGAGCGGCACGCTGACGTTCGAGGACATGGGAGGAACCATCGGGCAGTTCCTGCCGAGCGCGATCGAGATCAAGAAGCTGGTGATCTGGCAGGATGGCGCGATCGAATTCGAGGGCGGATCGTTCGTGCTTCCGCGCGCGGTGACCGTGCAGATCGGGCCGGTGAAGCTCTCGGTGACGGCGATACATCTGGGCTCGCACGAGGCGATGCACGATGGCTCGCTGCGCCGCTATCGCTACTTCGGCTTCGACGGCGGCGTGAGCATCAATCCCGGGGGAGTGGATGCCCGCGGCGACGGCATCAAGTTCTATTTCACGGTGGATTCCGGCCCGCTCCATGTCTTTGTCCGCATCCAGAGCATCGCCATCGATCTGGTAATTCCGGGGAACGTGAGCAAGGAGGATGCCGCGGTTCTCATCAGCGGCTATCTCTCGATGAAGGATCCCTCCGGGCCGGGGCAGTCCAGCGGCACGGAGTATATCGGTGGTGTGAGCTTTGCGCTTCCGCGGATGAAGATGGGGGGCTCCGCCGCGATGCGCCTGAACCCCAGCCAGGGAGCCTTCCTGATCGATGCCGGCCTGGAGCTCTCCACGCCGATCCTGCTTGGCGCCACCGGACTCGGCATCTACGGCTTCCGCGGCCTGCTGGGCCAGAAGTACGTGGTGGACAAGAGCCTTGCATTGCCGGCCGGCAGCACGCGCGATCCCGACACAGTGGACTGGTGGGAGTACTACAAGGCGAAGGTTGCACCGGACTTCCATGAGGGAATACAGGTAAGCAAGTTCGCGCAGCGCGACGGCTTCAGCCTTGGCGCTGGAGTCTCCGTTGCAACCGCCGGCGACTCCGGCCATGTCTTCTCCAGCAAGCTCTTCCTGCTTCTCTCGCTCCCGGAGGTATTTCTCCTGCAGGGGCAGGCGGCGATACTGAGCCAGCGCATCGGGCTGGACAACACCAACGATCCTCCGTTCTCCGCCTTCATCAGTGTGGACAGGAAGTCCGTGCAGGCCGGCTTCGGCGTGCACTACCGTCTGCCGGACGGCGGAGAGATCCTGAAGCTGGATGCGGAGGCGCGCCTCGGCTTCTTCTTCGGCGATGCCTCCGGCTGGTACATCAATCTGGGTGAGGACCAACCACCGAGCAAGCGGGTGCAGGCGCGCATCTTCACCATCCTGGATGCCTACGCCTACCTGATGATCTCCTCCAGCGGCATCAAGGCCGGAGCCGGCGCAAGCTGGGAGCTGAACAAGAAGTTCGGGCCGGTCGGCGTGGAGCTTGGGGCCTACTTCGACGAGGGAGGACAGATCAGCTTCAAGCCGGTGCAGATCGGCGCGTTCATCCGCATCGGCGGATACGCCCGCCTGCGTGTGTTCCGGTTCAAGTTCGGCCTGGGGCTGTCGGCCTCGCTCTCCGGTGAGGCGCCGCGGCCGTTCGTGATCACCGGCAGCGTTACCGTGTCGCTCAACCTCCCGTGGCCGTTCCCCGACATCAACGTCAACATCGAGCTGACATGGCGGTTCAGCGACAACCTGAACCTTGACGAGGTGAAGGTGATCGAGATGGCCGGTGGCGGCGACCCGACGAAGATGCCGGCAAAGGCGTTGAACATCATGTCGCAGGAGCCGTTCGCGCTCGCGGCCTACAACACCACGAGCCAGACCGGATATCCCGGCGGCTGGCCGTCCGCGCTGGATGCCTATACCATCCCGATGGACAGCTTCATCGACATCGAATTCGCGAAGCCGGTGCAACCGGATACCACGGTGCCCTCCGTGCAACGGATCGGCGAGATCACCGGCGGCGTGGACAATCGCGAGAGTGTGCCGCCGCAGCGCGCCAAGCACGACCAGGTGACGCACGAGTACTGGGTAAACGATGTGGAGGTGCTCTACTGGGATCACGGCTCCTGGCTGCCCTACCGAATCTTCCTGGCGGAGACGCCGATGCGCGACCGTGCGCACGTGGACCTTGCGGTGCTGAACAACGCGAAGATCGGCTACTTCCAGATGACGCAGCCCTCGCATTACACCAAGCTCCGCCTGCTGGCACAGACCCCGCTTTCCTACACGACGCAGGGGACCGGCGATGTCGTGGTGGAGGACCTCGGGTTCCCGGGAGGCATGCTCTTCTGCGAGGAGGACCGGCGCTCCATGCGGTGCGTGGACTGGCTGCAGTACGCGCTCAACCTGCACATTGCCGCGGGCCGCACGAGCTTCAACAAGCGCGTGCTGTTCCGGGTGGTGACGAAGGATGGAGTTGTAACCACGTTCCCGAATGTCTTCCGGATTGCGCAGTCGCTTTCGGTTGAGCAGGGGGGCTCCATCGAGATCTATCTCTCCGAGCCGGTGCTCCTTACCTCGATCAAGCTCTCCACGCTGGCCGCCGGCGTCACCATCACCTACTATGCGCGCACCAAAGCCGATGCGAACGCGCACGTCACGCCGCCGCCCGGTATCTGGAACCTGGGCTCGCATCCCGTTCCGCCGGCGCCGAACTATTACACGCGTGTTTCCTCGGTGACGAAGGCGCCGCTGGATCTGCTGGATCCCGTCGTGTACGATGGCGGGGCCGTCACGCCGCGCGTGCCGATCGACAAGATCGTGATCACCGCATCGGGATGCACGGACAGCAGCACCTACTGGCAGCAGCTTGCCGCTGCCATCAATGCGCGCAAGGCGACGCTCCAGACGCAGTACAACGCCAAGGAGCACGATGCGCAGGTTGCGCGCGATGCATACAACCAGGCGAATGCATGCGATGCCTACTGCCACGCACATTGCAGCAATTGTACCACGAACCTCGATCAGCTTCGTCGCGATGCTGACCGTCTGGAGGCGGAGGCGCAGGAGATTCTGGACCAGATCAACAAGCTCAACCAGCTCCTCAGCGATATCAACAACGGCTCCGGGCCTTCGCAGCCTGCAACCAAGTGCGCAACGTTCCTTCACGAGGTCTGCTGGCTCACGGAGGAGCACTACGAGTACAACCTCACGATCCCGCCGGAGAGCGACGTGGACGCGGCGGCGCGCAACATGGTGGAGTCGCTCACGAAGACCATCCAGCCGATCTGGCGGCCGAACACCTACTACCTTGTGCGGATAGGAACGCGCGACAAGATCGTGAGCCCCTCCAACGGGCCGACATTCACGCAATACTACATGTTCGGCTTCAAGACCGGTGGGCCTGTTGGCCACTTCGCGCAGCTTCGGCCGGAGTATCAGGCGCTGGTGACGCAGGATCGTGCGGACGAGTACAAGCTTGCAACGCTGAAGCACTATATCGACTACGACCGTTCCTATCCCAATGCCGATGGAAGCATCGTCAACGCGAAGCCGCTCTACTACCGCGAGCCGCGCCTGCTGCTGTTCTACAAGTACGCATACGTGTTCGCGATGTTCAGCAACTGGGACACGTACGGCGGGCTTGCCGAGGAGAAGGCGACGCTGGAAGTGGTGATCAAGGATCCTGCGGAGCCGAAGGTGAACCCGAAGCCGAAGCGGGTGGATTCCGACTGGGCGGCCGACGGCAATGTGAGGATGGAGGAGGATGTGAAGACGATCAACAACCTGATCCTCTTCGGCAAGAACTGTATCCTGATCACCGGACCGATTCGCCGGCCGGGCATGTACTCATCGGTGCCGTTGAACGAGTCCAAGGCCGAGCCGCTGGAGCCGCTGAAGTTGTACTCGGTGATCATGAACGCCGTGTACAACAGCGTGACGTCGGAGATCCACAAGTACGTGTTCCAGACATCGCGGTATGCAGATTTCAAGGAGCACATCGGAAGTTACGTGCTGGACAAGGACACGAGCCGCCAGGCCGTGTACATGCTGGGCAATGCGGTAACGTCCGGTGCCGTCCCGGTTGCGCTGGACCTGTTGAACGGTGTGAACAACACGGCGCAGGACGATCTGAAGAAGAAGTATCAGCACATCTTCGACCGGTTGATCGATGGCGCCCTGCGTGTGCGCCGGTACGATGCGCAGAACACCTCCATGGTGCTCGATCCGGCTGAGACTGTGGAGGCGAACATCGTGATGCAGGGAAGCCAGCGCGTGGGTCTGCTGGTTCGAAGCCCGGAACCGTTCAACGATCCGAAGATTCCGGAGGCGAACCTTCTGGCGGCGGTTGCCGTGCGCATGGAACCGGATGCCAGCCCCGGAACGGAGTTGGCGACATTCCGCATGGTCCTCTCCAAGGATCGGTCGCAGATCTTCATCACCAACGATACCATGACTCTCCCTGCTGCAACGGTGCGCATTACGTTCTCCTACCTGGAGTTCGACGGATCCTCCTATGTGTCGCAGGGGTCGGAGGAGATGAAGTTCCACATGGCCTAGGCTCCGTCTGATAATTGTTTTGTGAGCCGGTCGCGAGCGATCGGTGCACGTGACGAGGCGCACTCGCCGGGCGTAGCGGCGCTACAGCGGGCGAGTGCAACGTGGCCACGGGCGCTCTGGCGCCGCGATCCGGCCCAGACGGGATCCCCAGACAGTGCCTATAGTTTTCGCGCCGTGCCGGCCCTGCATCGTGTTGCGGGGCCGGTTCCGGCCGGGAAGGCAATCGTTCGAGCGCGAGCGAGCAGATCGGCCGATATGCGCCGGCCCACCATCAGACGAATCGAGAATCATCATCCAATTGTTCAGAACACCATGAGCGATTTTGTAGCCAACATCTTTATCAATGGGGTCACGGCGCTCAGCGGACCGGCGGGCGGCCCCCCAGCGGTGCCGACGGAATTCGAGTTCATCATCGACGGCCGGATCAACTCGGTGGTGGCTCCGATAGCGCTCGGCGCCACCTTCCCGTTTGATACGCTGTTGGCGTCGCCGGGGATTCCGGACAATCCAACGGTGATGCCGATAACCGTGACGGTGCGTCCGCTGAGCGGTGGCGACACGACGCCGTACACCGAGACGCACACGCTGACAATCCCCGCGGCACCCGATACGCAGGAGTACATCCTTCCGTTGAACGGCGGGAAATACAACGTCGACTATCGCATTGCGATAGAGCCGGTATATGCCGTGGCCGCACCACCGTGCGATGTGTATCCGCGTCTGGTGAATATCTATCAGACGTTCGCTGCGGTTCCGATCGCCGGCGCGCCGATGACGCATCCGGCGATCGTGGAGGCGCAGCGCCTGCTTCAGGACTTCGATGCATCCAGACGCGCGCTCGCCGAGCATCTGGCGATCGACCTGACCACGGTGGATCCTGCCGCCGGAACGTTCACCGACCTGCTTCGCGTGAACCTGAACGTCACCGGCCTTGCATACTCCGTCTATCGCGACATTTCCGACGGCGATCGAGCGCAGGTGGACACGTTCTTCAACGCGATGAGCGCGCAGCAGCTCTACTACATCGGCGATCCCACCCATCCCAATCCTCCCACCGGCGACAACTGCACCCGCTGCGCGCAATGGCAGGATATGTTTGCCTGCCTCTGCAAGCTCTGCAACATGCGCTGTGGGCTTCCGCTGGCCGTACGGCAGGAGCTGGATCTTGTGCTGGAGCCCGCGATCGACACGATCTTCGGGTTCGTGATGGGAAACTGGTTCCTGGTGGGGATGCCGGTTGTTGGATGGTGGCTGCCGATGTCGCCGTGCGACAAGCTGCGAATGGTTGCGAGCTTCATCACCAATCTCTGCATGAGCTGCTGGAATGCTCCCACCGGCTTCATGGACGATCTCGGGATGCTGATCGATCCGATGCTCGCCGAGTACAACAACCTCAAGCTTCTGCTCGGCTCCTATGGCCTGTACACCTGCGGCGTTCCCCCCGCGGTGGACGTTCCGCACTGCGGCACGCATCACGACCTTCCGGACTACTACCAGTTCCTCGGTTCCGGCGCGAACGATCCGCTCTTCCTCACGTACGGGCCGGTGAACGCGATCAACAACTCGATGAACGTGTTCACCACAACGCGCAACAGCATCGTCGCCGCGCTGGGTCTTACGCCGCCGATCAGCGCTCCGCAGGGGGGAACGTTCTTCGACAATCTCCAGTGCACGCTGGGCGTGCTCAACATCGCATACCTGCGTTCGAACGTCCTCTCGCCGACGCTGGTCACGAGCATGGATTCATTCGTTACCGGGCTTCGCGCCAACGTGATGAGTGCCGTGGCCATCTGGGGTCCGAACGTCGGGCAGCCCACCGGTGCACCGTGTGATACCTGCGCGGACTGGCTGGACATCCTGCGCTGCCTCTGCCGCCTGTGCGAAACCTCCTCCAGCGGGTGCGGCACCGGCAGCAACGACATTGCCTCGCTGCTGATGCCGGAGGTCAATGTGCTCTACCAGCTGACGCTCCCGCAGTACGTCGCGATGGGCGTTCCGGCGCCGCCGCTGACCTGGGCGAAGACGCCGTGCGAGATGCTGCAGCAGGTGTATTCGTACTTCGCATCCAACTGCCAGCGTTGCGGCACCATCAGCCAGGCGTTCCTGACCCAGGTGGATATCTATCGCCAGCGGCTGCGCGCCAAGGTTGATGCGCTTCGCAGCGGCACGCAGGCGTGCTGCACCATCTGCGACGACTTCTGCGTGGCATGGTGGAAGGTACTCTCCTGCCTGAAGAACCTCTGCGACATCAGGGGAACGCTCTCGCCAACGCTGAGCAATCAGATCGTTGCGCAGTTCGGCGCAAAGGTGACCACGCTCTACAACCTTCTCTACCCGACGCCGATCTCGCCGCCTCCGGGCAGCACGCCGTTCGACATCATGTGCATGCAGATCAGCCAGCTCGTGGCCGATCACATCATCAAGATCTGCCCGCTGACACATGCCGTTAACGGCTATCTGCGGGTGCAACTGGAGATCCTCCTGCTGGATTTCCAGGACCGCTACTCCGCGTTGCAGCCGTCGCTCTCGGCGGCCGGGCTGGATACCTGCACCGATTCCACATGCGAGTGCTGCCTTATCCAGTCGCCGTACATCTACCTGCAGGCGGCGGGCTCCGATGGGAGCGACAACAGCTCGCCGGGCGTGCAGTTGCGCTGGGGATTCCTGAAGAAGCTCGGCGACCAGCACCTTGCGAAGGGGAATCTGGCGGCGCCGGGAGCAACCTATGCCACAACGATAGGCTTCAACAAGTCGAACGACTTCGTCCGCATCTCGCGTGCAACGTATCCACCGTCGTACCCGACGGTGCTCAACGCGAACACGATCCCGACAACGATTGCGGAGGCCGGTGACCTGCGAGAGTGGACGTATTCCGGAATCGCGGTTGCGCCCGGCATTGCTACCACGCTGGTGCTTCGCTTCGAGGATCATCCCATATACGACGCCGTGCGCCTGGCAATCAATCCTGCGGTGCAGCCGCAGATGTTCCTGCAGACCTACAGCGGCGTGCTGCAGCTTGGTGCAAAGGACAAGCTTGCGTTCGCGGCGGAGGTCACGATCGCGCGAAAGGGGGGAGGCACGTACTCGCTGCAGACCGAAGCGGTATCGCAGCTGCCACAGGCCGACAAGGGGGATCTGGTTGTTACGGCCCGCCAGCAGTTCGACAACACGAACGCGGGGATCAACAGCAGCAACTACCGCGTGGTGAGCGAGTCGATCAGTTATCTCCGGTTCCGCTGCCTGAACAGTTTCCCGACGGCGTTCCGGCTGGAGACGTACAACGATTACTATCTCGGCACCACACGCCGCGCCGGGTGGCTGTACCTGAACCAGTTCGCGCTGTCGGTTACGGACGGTGAGGTGCAGACCCGCCTGGAGAACGGGCCGTTCAACAATGTGGATCTCACGTGGCCCAAGTTCAACGACGGTGCCACCGTGAAGACCGGGAACTACATGAACCGCTGGGCGGCGGTGGATGCGCCGAGCGAGGGGCTCAAGTCCGCGGTTACCAGCTATCTCGATTACAGCCGCACGGATCTGTATGCAAAGCACGCGTTCAATTCCGATCTGGCCGCCGATCTCAATCACACGCCGCCGGATTCCTCGAGCGTGGAGATCAGCTATCTGGACGCGCTGAAGTTCCTGGCATCGGACTATCACGTGGCCCGCATGCTGGGGCTTGGATATATCGACGGAACGGTGACGAATCCTGCCCAGCAGTACATCTACATGATGGAATACATCACGCTGGTGCCGATCGATGGAACGGTGACCGGGCGTACGCGCCACATCTATCTTTCGCTCCCCACGGGGATGCCCGACTACCGTCTCCCGGTGACCCCCGATCTGGCCGCTCTCACGTTCGGGCTGCGCGTGCCGGATGGGACCGACCAGGGGGCGTTGATCACGGACGACCAGGGCTATACGCCGTTCGACGACAAGCGCTTCATCAATGTGAACCGGACGCCGCTCGTGTTCGATCAACAGGTTGGGACGTTCTTCGGCACGCTGACGCAGTTCTCCCGCAATGTGAATACGAAGCCCGTGGCCTACGGCGTCGAGTACAAGCTGAGTTCCGATTCCGGATGGCGTACGCCCGAGCTCAGCAGCGATACGGACTACCTCGATTCGGCCGGACATGCGGAGACGGTGCCGATTCCGGAGGGGCCCAACCCGATCTTCGTTCATCGCGAGAGCGAGGAGGGGCTGCACAAGTATGCGATCTACGGCATCAACTGGTTCTCGCGTCCCTCACCGCTCGGGGCGACCATTCAGAACACTACCACGACGTTCCCGAACAGGTGCACGCTGCAGGCGCCCACGAATCTGACGGTGCAGTACATCCAGACGGAGGAGCCGCGCATCTTCACGACGTTGAATGAGCAGCAGAACCACATTCACGATACGCGTGTCACCTTCTACTGGACGCACCAGCACAACATCGCCTACAGCCGCGTGAGCCCGGCCCGCTTCGCGGATGCGGTGGAGATCTACTTCCGTGCCAGCGGGCCGAATGTGGTCCGCGGGGAGATCAGCAATGTGCAGGACGCCGGCGGCGGGCTGTATGCCATCTCCACGAGTCCGTTGCCGCAGGCCAGCCAGGGAAGCGGGATGGACGTACAGCCCACGGTGACGGCCGGGACCGAGGCCAGGTACTCGGGAAGTCTGCTCATCACGCCCACTGCACAGTATGTGGTTACCGCTGTTGTTGCTTCCACGCCGACAACTGGTGCTGTCTTCACAGTGCGCCCGGCGAAGAGCGGCAGTCTTACCGACGCAGACGGCACGAACAACTTCGTCTCCACGGTGGCGGACGTCACGCCCGATATCGGCGAGCGCTTCATCGTCACGGAGAACCTGGCCGATCCGACGATTGGATGGACGAAGCTGACCAAGCGCGTGACGCTTCATTCGTTCACGCCGTTCCACACCGAGACGGTGATCAATCCGGACGGCAGCAGCACCGTGTTGAACGTTGGCGGCGCATTCGGCGCAGCAACGGTGACGCATCTGGGCGACGGTGTGTACAGCGTGGTGTTCAGCAGCCTGGTGCTCCCAACGGTTCCGGCCGGCAACACCGATGTGGACTGGTACAAGGGAGTGGCGCGCATTGCGGCGGGGAGTGAGATGAAGGCATTGGATGTCTGGCGGATCGAGACGAACGGTGTAAGCCCGCTCACGATCTATGTGGTGGATCCGGATTATGCCGCCAACCCGATCAGCACCGGCGCCGGTGTGAATGTGAACTTCCATCCCGGCTATCGCGTGTATCTCCACTACGATACGCCGAACGGGTTTACCGCCTCGGCGATCGAGCCGGCGGCGGGCGAGGGATCGCACTTCACCTACATGGCGGTTGCAGCGGTGGACGATTCGCCTTCGTGCCGCTCGCTGATGAGCACGCCCGTGATGCTGATCGCGCGCGAGATCACGACCCCCGTGGTTCCGAACCTTCCGGTTGGCCCCAAGTATGCAACGCGTCCGGACTTCTACGGGCGCTCCACCTACACGTTCGATACGGTGGTGAATCCGGGTGGAACCAATCCCTTTGCGATGGTCTTCTATCGTGCGAACGAGCGGGCAATTCTCGATGCCATCTACGAGCCTGCCACAGCCGATGCGGTCATGGCCGCCGTGGCGCCGCTTGGCGAGGATGGCTTCGATGCCGGGTGGAACGAACTGGTGAACGGCGTCTACGACACGGGCACCGGACAGTTCAAGGTTCACGGCTCCTATCATTTCCCGAACCCCGACAGGGCTCACAAGACGTACGATGCGGCGGACTACCCGGTGTTTACCGGTGCTGACCTGAACGTGGCGCTGGCTGGCGGGCGGCATGTGATCGACGACGTGATGCTGGCGATCGCCGCAGCGTTTACGCCGATGAACCGGACGCCCGTGCTCTACAACTTCATCCGTTCCGGAAAGGAAACCTCCAACGAGGCGCCAACCGCACGCGACGCAAACGGCGACCTGATTCCGCCAACCGATCCAGCATTCCATCCGGCGCCGATGGCGCGACTGCTCAGTGCGGGCAACGTGCGCTACACGGACTATACGCTGGATGGCGCCGCACGCAGCCTCTATTTCTATGCGGTTGCCGGCATGACGAACAAGCTGGAGTTGAGCGCGCGCAGCGGTGTGCTGGGGCCTGTGCACATGGTGAACACGTTCCCCCCGGAAGCTCCGGTGATTACCGGCATCACGCCGGTGGAGGCCAATCCCGCGCTGTTCAGAACAACGCAGGTGCTGCTCGCCGTCAATCCGTATCTCGAAAGCGAGAACGTTGTTCAGTTCCAGTTGTATCGCGCCACGAGTGCTGCCGATGCAGCCTCGCTCCGGACGATGACTCAGGTGGCAACGTTCGGCGTGGGCGATGATCTGGTGGATACCTTCGCGGACCTGCAGTTCCCGCCGTTCGGACTGCCGGTCTTCTACCGCGTGGTTGCGCTTCGCATGATCAAGAACGAGCTGGACCAGGATGAGCTCGTTCCCTCGATTCCCTCGAAGGCGGCGCTCACCGCGGTCGTGGACAGCATCAATCCTCCGGCTCCGGTGATTACGTACACGGTGGGAACAACGGGCGCTCACCTGCTGCATGTCACCCTTACCTGGAGCACCACGGCGTACAATGCCCGCTATTACCTGTATCGCATGAACAGTGCCGGCAACTGGGTGAAGATCTACGACGTGAAACCGGACCTCGCCGCCACCTCGATGAGTTATCCGCCCGGCGGCGACTTCACGACGTATCCGGAGACAGCGGACCTGTTGAAGGATGATAATGGTACAACGCTCTACTACCGCTTCAAGGTTGTTGTGGAGAATGCTTCCGGTCTGCTCAGCACCCGCGAGGAGGTGCTGGTGATCTAGCGATGCGTTGAACCGTCGGTCCGCGACGAGTCATGCCGTTGCGGCGGAGGAACCGGTGCGTTTCGCGAGGCAGCCCGCCTGTTCCGGAGTCGATGTGCGGGCGATTGAACATTCCTGCGGAAACTCCGGCATCATACACCGGAAGGTACCAATCCACGAATGGTGCCTTCCGGTTTTTGTTATCTCGGCAATTCCGAATCAACGCACGGGGTAGCATCCGCCATTGATACAGATGAAGTAGTTCATCACCAGATAGGGCTGCATGTTTTCGTGGGGATCGCCGCTGCCGACGGTGGCGATCGTTGCCGAGTTCAGCGTCGATCCGTCGCTGGTGGGACGATACATCGCTACGGCCGAGGCGTCGTTGGACGCTGCCAGGAACATGCCGCCTGGAGTTGCGATCGCGCCCCCGACGTTGGTGGTGCCGACGTCGTGCGAATGCGCCGGCATCTCGGCAACGGTCAGGGTATGCGCAGCCTCGCCGCCGGACGTTCCCGGAGGAAGGGTTGGGGCGTTGCTGTCCACGATCACGCGTCCCTTCAGATCCGGTAATGCAAACGTGGTTACACCATCACCTCCATACGTGGTGCTCAGAAGCTGATAGAGATCCGGATAGTCTGCGATGTTCAACAGCGTTCCGTCGCAGACTGCCCATCCGTGCGGCACAACACTGAACGCCGCAGCGATTACTTCACCCAGAAATGCATGTCGCATAAATCCTCCAAGATGGAATTGAATGTGAATTGCGGACGCCCGATTCAATCGATTGATTGTCGCGGGACTTGGTGGCTCGAGACCGGTGCCGGCGATGCATGTGCCGAAGGCATAGGCGTTCGCAGCATCGTGTCAGATAAAACTTGGGTACAGGCCTCGCCCGGGCATCAGGTTCCATGATGTCTCGGAGCCCGGGAGCGACCTCTCTGTCACCATGAAAGCACAGACCGCTCCCTGCGGGGACCTGAATGATGGTGGGGAGATGGTGCAGGCCGCTCAGAGTGAGTGGGCCGAACTGCCTGCGTAGACCTCTCGATGCCATCGTGCACTACGGCCGATAGGGAGAACGCACGAGCAGTTGGTGGCAGACTTCCCGGATGCCATGAGGCAGGCGAGCGCAGCGAAGCCGTGGCGATCGTTCGATGACGGCACTGCAAGCCGGAGCGACTTCATCGAGCGTTCGGGAACGGCTGCCGCGCTCACAGCTTTCACTCGCGACAACCATGTGGCGCACCGCGCACATCAACGCGAACATTTGCCATGTCGGTGCGGCCATGTATCACTGCCGTACCATCACCTGTGCCGTCACGCTCTCACCGCCGGAGCGGAGTGTGCAGTAATAGATACCGGAGGGAATATCTGCTGCATCGAGGGTAAACTCGTGCACTCCGGCCTGAATGACCTCATCGAATATCGTCCGCATCCTGCGTCCGCTCACGTCCGTCAATTCCAGCGCCGCCTCGCCGTCGGCGATCGTCACGAAGCGGATCGCTGCGGTATGCCCGAGCGGATTCGGGCGAACGTCTTCGATGGAAAGCCTGCCGAACGGAATGCGTTCGATCAGCCTGAGATTGTAGCCGCAGATGGAGTCCACGGTTTCAGTGCCTGGCACGGAGACCACGTTGGCGCAGACTTCCCCAAGCGGCGTAACGTGTGCGCTCAGCGTTGCGTGAAGATGGTAGTTCAGCGCAAGCTGCAGCCTCGGCCGCAGCAGCAGTCCCGGTCCGCCGAGGTACGCCGCCGGGCTCGGGGCATGGAGGGTGATTGTGAGTTCTCCCGGAGCAACATAGAAGGACTCCACGATCCAGTTCTCCAGCAGAGTGCTGCGAAGGAGCGCCGCGACATCGACAGGCTTCTTCATCAGCGAGATGCCGGAATCATAGTTGAATGTGATTGCCAGACGATGCACACGGAGACAGCCCGGCGATGTGAGGAGCTCAACCGGCGTCTCGATCGTGTTTCCGGGATATGCATGATAGTCACCGACGCGCGTCCGGAATTCCAGCGCAACGCCCGCTCCCTGGAGCGGCACAACGATCGTGTCCGGCACGCCGTCGCGGCGTGCAAGTGCGTACAACGCGAAGCTGTCGCGGAACACCCCTGTGCCGCCGGGTATGAAGTCCGCTGAAAGCATCATGCTGTCGCCGGACGCGAGAATAACCGGAAGCGTGGAACTCGCCACCCGGAAGTGCGGAGTTGCCGGCGAGGTTATGCCGAGAATCGAGATGGCATGAGCGCATGGATTCACGATCGCGATCGTGCGGAGGGAATCGGCGCAGCAGCGTATGGTTCCGAAGTCGATCGCAGGAAGCTGCGGCCGGATGCTGCATGCGTGAACCCTCACGCTTGCGCAGTTTCCACCAAGCGGTACGGGGCCGGGCGTCGGTGAGGCCGAGACGATGGTTGCGCAGTTCGTAATCGGCGTATCGAGCGGCGCCGCCATCGTCACCAGCGCGCGGAGCGTTACGCTGCGGCACTCCTGCGGGCGGATCGTGTCGAACGTATGATGCGGGTATGCGGAGAACCCGTCCACGTATGCCAGCCCTGCCGGAAGAATATCCTCCACGACAACGTCGGTGGCGTACGCACAGCCCAGGCCGTTGCATACCGTGATCGTGAAGGTTACGGTGTCGCCCAGTTCGGGGGTGCTGCTGTTCACGCTCTTCGTGATGTTGAGGTCCGACGTTGCGGAGGCAGGGAGGAAGAGGTCGCAGTCGATCAGGTTCGGCAATCCCTGCCACGTAGGTGTCGGGAGAAGAATGCCCGGCTCCTCGTAGTCGCACGCCAGCCCCGCGGCGTTGGGGGAGCGGATCAGTCCAAGCCGGTCGCTGTTGTAGAGCGTGGCATAGATCATTCCGTCCGGTCCAAGCTGCAGCTGCCCGCCGGTACGATTCGGTCCGGGCACCTCGAGGTCCGTCATCGATGCGGCGATTGCAGCCGGTGCCGCGAGCCCCAGGTCCCACTGGAAGATCTTCATCGGCGCCGATTCCGACGAGAAGTACACCTTGGAATTATCGGGCGAGAACGAGACGCCGTAGTAGTGATACTTCCCCGAGTCCAGCAGCAGCCGGTTACCGACGGCGCCGCTGGCGTTGTCGAAGTCGTACAGCTCCGCCATGAAGAGCCACTGGCTTGCAGCGGCCAGGCGGCGTCCGTCCGGCGAGATCTTCATGCAGCCGGTTGCGAATCCGGCCGTGTTGGTGCGGTCGTTGTCATTGCGCGGATAGACCGGGCCGACCGCGGAAACCACCGGACCGGTGACGCCGTCCGGGCTTACAAGCCAGGAACGGAACTGGTTGGAGCCCCATTCGTGCGCCACAACCCAGTAGTCGCGGCCGTTGCAGTGGCGCGTAGCCGTCACCTTCTCGCAGCTGTTCGTCATCAGCGGAACATTCTTCGTGATGACCCGACCCAGCCCGCCATTGAGCCGCATGTCCACTTCCGAATAGCGAAAGCCGTAGCTGGGATCGAAGAGAGGGTAGACCGCACCAGTGGTGAAGATGTAGTACTTCATGCTGTCCGCGGGATTGGGAACGATGACCGCGGACTGTGTACTGCTGCTGTGCCCCAGCAGGCCGGAACCATTGAGCATGACATTGTGCGCCGCGTCCCACACCGTGACGCCGTCGGTATAGAAAAGCAGGCGGCCGGTGGTCCGATCGCTGATCGTGGCGCACCCTTCATCGGTGCTCAGCCTGCCGTCGGTTAGCGCTGCAGGCCCGGTGGGATCGAAGCGCATGCCGCAGTTGTGCCCGAAGTACCAGTAATGCGAGTACTGAGGCTGTTGCGCATGAAGGAGCGACGGGAGCACGGCAAGGAGTGCGGCGGCTATCGCAGGAAGTGCGGGGGCATGGCGTCGTAGCATCGTCATCATGTGCGATGGGGGAGTTGATTGACCGGGACGCGCCGGGGATGCTTGCGGGCAGCACCGATTCCGCCTGCCCGTGCGGATGCGAAGCGAACGAATGGCTGCGAACGGAGGAATGGTCCGATCGCACAACCGAACGTTTGCATCGCGAGGCCGATGTCAAGATGGATGAGTCTGTTGCGCCGGAGAATGAGTGCATTGATACGACATTGGCGCCGCGCATACAAGGAAAAACTGTCGTGGTTCAAAGTGCCGGGGCGCCGTTTTGTAGTGTCGCAGTTTGAACTTCGTTCTGCCCCGATGTACCGCGGGCTCATCCAGAGAGCACGGGTGGCTCCCTGCGGGGAGCTCGAGAGCGGAAGAGGCTGGATGTGCTACAGACAGGAGGTACCGAACCCGGGATACGGCTGCGCAGATCGTTGCCGTATGCATTGTCCGATCGAAGACGATTTCTTCCCACTCACTGCACTGCGTGGCTGCATGTGGTGCCTCCCGGCCGGCACGGAACGCAGGGCATCCCATCTGAAGCAGCCACACCCCTATCCGCCAACAAGCTCCGTGAACCGGCGGTAGCGCTGGTGAGCTGCTACACTACCCGCCGCTTATGCCATGCGCAGGCATGATGCGGTGGTTGTTACATTGCGAACGCATCGTGCCGGCGTGTGTGCATTCCTCCGCAGGCCGTGCGATGTATCAACTGAATGCTCCATTGAATTGTGGACGATGTATGAATGCAACACCTGCCACCGCGCAATCTTCTCAGCCGGACGCAACAACCAGCTTGGTCATCTCCTATCTCTCCCTTCGCAAGTGCATTGGAGTGATCGGGATCAGCCTTCCGCTGGTTCTCTCGCTGGGTGGGCTCCTTGTTGACGGCCCCGGGCTTCGCAGCTCCATCAGCAGCTATTACTACTCCGGCATGGGGAACGTGTTCGTCGGGAGCATGTGCGCCATCGGGATCTTTCTGATGTCATACAGGGGATACGGCAACGATCACATCGCAAGTCTGCTTGCCGGCGCATTCGCCGTCGGCATAGCGCTCTGCCCGATGGGTGATTCCGCAACACCTACCGCGCACGAGCGGTTGATCGGGAATCTCCACTACGCGTTCGCCGCGCTTCTCTTTCTGATGCTCGCCTACTTCTGCCTGCGGCTCTTCACCAAGACCGATCCAACGAAACCGCCAACGCGGCGGAAGCTGCAGCGGAATGTGGTGTACAGAATCTGCGGCGCGATCATCCTTCTCTCGATCGCGTTCGTTGCCGCCATCAGCCCGCTCCCTGCCGGTGCATCGATATGGAAATTCAATCCGGTCTTCTGGATGGAAGCGCTGGCCATCGTGGCCTTCGGCATCTCCTGGCTGGTGAAGGGGGAGGCGATCCTGAAGGATCACGAGGTATGAGTGCGCGGCCGCGGAACATCCGCCGCAGTGGTTTCCTCGTAGTAGATGCGGCCGTTGTGCCTGCTCGATGCAGGCCCGCTGCTCGGAACGAACGGTTGCCGCGTTTCGGGCCGAGGCGACGTCATTCAACATCACAGAGGGAGATACTGGAATGGCTGTGGATCCGATCGACTTTGCGACACGATTCTTCAAGGGGCAGGATGAACGAAAGGGATTGCTGGTTCCCGAACTATGCGCGCCGAACTACCAGGCGAACATCGTCGGGTTTCCCACGATGGATGCCGCGAACCATGGTGCTTTCGGTCAGGCATTTTATGCCGGCTTCCCGGACATCTACCACACCATCGATGAGGCCCGTGCCACCGACGATGGAATCGCCGTGCGCTTTACGCTGCGTGGCACGCACACGGGATTGTTCATGGGCATTCCTGCGACGGGCAACACCGTGACCGTTCCTGCGATGGTATTGCTCAGCATTACCGACGGGCAGGTCACCGATCTGCGCGCAATGTTCGATCGCCTCGGGATGATGCAGCAGATCGGCGTTATTCCATCCTGAGAGCGAATGAGAAGTTGATTCGAAGAGGCGGGCGTGTGTTGCTGGAACATACGCCCGCCATCTTCGTTACTACACGGCTCGCATCGCTCCGATCCGCTCCGGAATATTCCGTCGCGCTTCATTCCATCACCGCCACACTGCAGGCATTCTGTTGATCGAAGTTCACCGAAACGTTGTGAGCGTTGGGTCGAGGATCGAGGGTGTGTCTCGCCGATGACGCTCCTCTCACGAATGCGCCGGCCGGCCATCCGGTAGCGGAGACAATCACGATTCGTTCGAATCTTCGGATATCTCGCGGGAGGGATGCCCTGTTGCATGGAACCGATCATCCATGCACTGCGTTGCCGGTGCATGGAGTGCTGCGACATTCGGCGCAGTTGTTTGTCCTACATAGGTTGGAGCCAAGATTACTTCCCTGAGAAACCGCGTCCACGCTGTGAACCCTGCCGGATGCGGCTGCTGGTGACGGATCAGTCCGGAGAGTGTGAATGGCCAGACTGTGTGAGCCGCAACGGTATCGTATCCTGCTTGTCTGCTTCATTGCGTCGGTTGCCTGCGCGCGTGCGCAGAACCCGGCCGGTGTTCGCTTCGCGGAGAACCGTGGCCAGATCGTGGACGCGCTGAAACATCCACGTCCGGACATCCTCTTCAGCACGCGATCACGCGATGCCGCGCTCTACCTTCGCTCAACCGGGCTCAGCTATGTCTTCGTGCGGTGCGATCATGATTCTGCCGGAGGACAGAAGCCGGCGGAGGGGAGGCTGGGGGGGACGGGCACCGCTCGGCGCCCGATCGTCTACCGCATGGACATGGAGTTGGTTGGGGCGAATGCTGACGCGGAAGTGACCGGAGACCTGCCGTCAAGTGACCATGAGAACTTCTACCCCGCGCACTGCCCATCGGGAATCCTGAACGTCCGGAGCTACGGGCGCGTGACCTATCACGACATCTACCCCTACATCGACCTCGTGTATCACAGTGCCCGTGGTGGCATGAAGTATGATTTCATCGTGCACCCTGGCGGGCGGACATCGGATATCGCTCTGCGATATGTTGGTGCCACGGACCTGCACCTGACAGAGCACGGGACTGTGAACGTTGCCAGCCCGTTTGGCGGTGTGGAGGAGGGGCGCCCGGAGATCTACCAGCGCGCCGGGGGAAGCGAGCGAGCAGTGAGGGGATCGTACCTGCTGAATGACTCTGCGATCGGCTTCACCATCGGTGACTACGATCGATCGCGCGATCTGGTGATCGATCCAACATTGCACTGGAGCACCTATCTCGGCGGTTCCGGCTGGGATTTGTCGATTCCGGCGCCGAGTGGTGACCAGACGTTGGCCGGCGGTGGCTCGGGGTTTGGAGGCAATACCAGTTGTTCCGATGGTGATACAACAATCACTGTCACTGGAAGAACCGAGAGCATCGATTTCCCGGTGACGCCCGGAGTTGCACAGACGGTGCTTACGCCTCCTTTGTATTACGACATTTTCGTAGCACGCTTCTCCACTCTGGGCAATCGCATCTGGGCCACCTACCTCGGCGGCAGCGAATTCGACGGCGGTGTGGCGATCACGGTGGATCCTGCCGGCAGTGCATACGCAGCCGTTGCGACCGACAGCCCGGACTATCCCACCACCACCGGAGCGTTTCAGCGCACCTTTGCAAATTCAGGTACGGGAGCTCTCACCAAGTTCGACAACAATGGGCGGTTGGTCTGGAGCACATACTATCAGGGGGCACAGCTTTCGGGAGTTCAGGTGGACCATGCGGGCAATGTGATCGTCTGCGGCAGGGCCACCGCGCTGCTGACGGCCACTCCCGGCGCGTTTCAGGGGACGCCTCCCATCAACGGCGGGTACAGCGGGTTCATCACCAAATTCAACAGCACCGGATCGGCACGCATCTGGTCCACATTTTTCGGCGGCACCCCGCCCGCCGCGGGCGAGGGGGACAGCGTCAAGGCTCTTTCCCTAGACAGTGCCGGCAATATCTACGTCTGTGGTGGGACAATGCTGACGGACTTTCCGGTGTCTGCAAACTGTGCACAACCGGCTCTTGCTGGACTACGGGACGCCTACATCGGCAAGTTCGATCCGGGCGGCAACCGCCTCTGGTGCACCTACCTCGGTGGGGGCGATTCGGATGTGGCCCTGGATGTGGCCGCGACGCCGGGGGGCGTGGTGACCGTTGTGGGCTCCACCCGCAGTTCCAATTTCCCCGTCAGTGCCGGCGCCTTTCAAGGTACACAGCATTCCGGTACGTATGATGGTTTCGTTGCGCATCTCGCGCCGAACGGTGCGCTCCTGTGGGCCACGTACTACGGAGGAACGGGCGAAGACTACAGTGTTGCATTGGACCTCGACGCCAGAGGATCCATCTGGTCCGCGATGTATACGGAGTCCGTTGATCTGCCGGTTACCCAGGATGCGTATCAGCCCGCCTATCGTCCGATCGGTGACGTGGCGCTCGTGAAGTTCGATTCGGGCGGCACCAGGATCTGGGCGACCTACCTCGGTGGAAGCGGATGGGATGTGGCGAACGGCATCAGCGCGACTCCGATCGGTGTGATTGTCAACGGTACTACATCCAACGTGGACTTCCCTACCACGCCCGGTGCGTTTCAACCGACTTCCCACGGTGGATTCGACATCTTCATGACGGCGTTCTGCGACCCGGTTGTCACCGTCACCGCTGGCGGGAACACCCATCTCTGCGCCGGTGATTCCGTGACGCTTACCGCCACAAGCGGCTTCGATCATTACCTCTGGCCTACCGGTGCAACCACACGATCCATCGTCGTGCGGCAGGCCGGCACGTATGGTGTGACGGCTACGGTCGCCGGCTCCTGTACTGCCACGGCTGTGCCGGTTGCCGTCTCCATCTACCCGGTTCCGGTGCGAACGCTTGGTGACAGGCTGCGGCAGATCTGCGATGGCGACAGTACGACACTTGCCACAGCCGGCGGCATCCGGCGGCATGTCTGGAGCACCGGTGATACCACTGCCACGCTGACCGTACGGCGTGCCGGGAAGTATTCACTCTTCTTCGTGGATACGAACGGATGCAGCAACTACAGCGATACGGTGACCGTTGTCGTGAACCCGCGGCCTACCGGGCAGATCGTTCCGCCCGGGCCGTTAGGTTTCTGCGATGGTTCCAGCGTGGTGCTCGATGCCGGGGGCGGCTATCAGGCCTATCGCTGGAGCAGCGGCGACACGGTGCGCAGAATCACGGTGACGAAGGCCGGGCAGTACACGGTGCGTGTGCAGAACGCCTTCGGCTGCTGGAGCGATTCATCGAACACCGTGAACGTCCGCGTGTATCCGCTGCCCAAGGTCACCATCCGGAACCTGTTACCGACCGTGTTCTGTGAGGGGGACAGCACAATCCTGGTGGCAACACCCGGTACGTTCGCGAGCTATCTATGGTCCACCGGAACCACGTCGCAATCGATCACCGTGCGAACCAGCGGTGACTATTCGGTGACGGTGACCGATTCCAATGGCTGCGTTGCCACGGCGCATGTTGCCATTACCGTTACGCCCGGTCCGCATCCGGTGATCTCCGCGAGCGGGCCGCTGCGGTTCTGTGCGGGGGACAGCGTAACGCTTTCAACGGGCGATTTCTCCTCGTATCAATGGTCCACCGGGGCGACCTCGCAGAGCATCGTCGCGAAGACGAGCGGGAAGTACTTCGTGATCGTGATGAACGCCGGCGGATGCTCGGCAACATCCGATCCGATCGTGGTTGAGGTACTGGCACGGCCGGATGCCGCCATCAACGGGCCTGTGCGTGTCTGTCCGAACACGTTCGTGATCTACACTGTTCCGTTCAAGCCGGGGCTTGCGTATCAGTGGACGCTGGAGAGCGGCGGGGCCACGTCCGGCGGCCTTACGGCCAACGCCGTGAGTGTGCTGTGGGGGGCGGCCGGGAGCGGCGTGTTGCGCGTACATGTGACTGACCCCGCAACCGGCTGCAGCGCCGATACGGCGATCACCGTGACGATCGGCACCACGTTGAAGCCGGTCATCACCACGAATCGTTCACCACGGCTCTGCGCCGGCGACAGTGTGACGCTCGATGCCGGCTCCTATGCGGGCTACCTCTGGTCCACCGGCGCCACATCGCGCACCATCACCGTCGGCGCTCCGGGGCGCTACGCAGTGTGGGCCAGCGACGACTCGGGATGCCATGGGACTTCGGATTCGGTGACGGTTACCGTGAACGCGCCGCCGCAGCCAATGATCACTGTTCCGAACGGCGGCACGTTCTGCACCGGCGACAGCATCGTGCTCGATGCCGGTGCCGGCTACACGGGCTATCTCTGGTCCAACGGTTTCACCAGCCGGAGCATCGTGGTGCGCGCATCGGGAACGTACACCGTAACGGTGACGGACTCCAACGGCTGCACGGGGTTGGCGCCGGCGGTGACGGTGACGGCGGTTCCGCTTCCGTCGCCGGTTGTGAGCGGCCCGACGGATGTGTGCCGCAACTCCGTTGTCTCGTACACGACGCCGCTCACACCGGGGAGCGGCTATCAATGGAACGTGACCGGTGGCACGCTGCAGTCGGGGCAGGGGAGCGCGGCCATTCGCGTGCGGTGGGGGGCGGCTGCCGGAGCCGGACGTGTGGATCTGACGGAGACCACGTCGGGTGGCTGCAGGGGAAGTTCGGCTGGATTGGATGTGACAATCGGCGATCATCTCACGGCACGGATAACGCCGGCGGGGCCGATCGTTCTCTGCCCGGGCTCCACGCTCCTGCTCGATGCCGGTGCCGGGTATGCGGCCTATGCATGGTCCACCGGAGCCACAACGCAGACCATCGATGTAGGCACGCCCGGCAGTTATAGCGTGATCGTCTCGGACTCGGGTGGATGTTCCGGCACATCGGCGCCGGTGGATGTCGTTGCCGGGAAGGCGCCTGTTCCGATCGTCACGCCCGGTGGTCCGCTTGCCTTCTGCGAAGGGGACAGCGTAGCGTTGCGTGCCGATGCGGGCTATGCAGACTACCGGTGGTCTACTGGCGCCACCACACAGAGCATCGTTGTGAAGACGTCCGGGCGATATACGGTCACGGTGACCGATGCCAGCGGCTGCACAGGAACGTCGGCGCCGACCGATGTGGTGGTGCATCCTCGTCCGGTGGTTCCGCCGATCGTGCTCGGTGGCGGCATCCTGCGCACGCCGTCTGCGGCCTCGGCCTATCAATGGTTGCTGGACGGTTTGCCGATCGCCGGTGCGACGTCCGATACCTGCCGGCCGCCGGCCGATGGCGTGTATCGGGTGGTGATCACCGACGCATTCGGCTGCAGTGCGGTCTCCGATCCGGTACGATATCGTTCCGGCGGCGTGCCGCATATCGTGAAGCTGGACACCGTAGCGGCTCGCGTCGGCGACCGCGTTTCGCTGGTGATGCATGTGCAGCCGGGATTGACCGTCGCAGAGGCCGTGCATGGGTATCACGCCGATCTGCGGTTCGATTCGCGCGCTCTCTTCATCCACGATGTGATCTCGCCGGACCGATCTGCCGGCGGCGAGATGGCAACGTACAACGCGACGGGCGCGGGCCTGCTGAGTGTGGATCGTCCGGCGTCGAGTCCGGCGATCACCGGCGATGAACTCTTCCGCGTGGAACTGGAGGGGCTGGTGAGCGGGCAGCCGCTGAACGTGATGGCGATCGACCGCGTACAGATGCCGGAGGCGTTCTCCGTTGCGGCGGCAGGCGATGGCCTGGTGATCCTGAGCGGTTGCGAGCTTGGGACGAGTTTCGAGAAACATGTGCAGATCGTCGCGATCAGGCCGAACCCGCTGCGCGATGAACTGGTGCTGGAGTACTGGCTGCCATCGGGCAAGCCGGGCGTGCTGCGCCTGTACGACGGTGTAGGGCGCGAGATCGTGAGAACGGGGATCGGGGAGGGCACCGGAGAGAACCAGGAGGCGCATGTGGACGTTCGCCAGGTGCCTTCCGGCATCTATGAGGTGGAGCTGCGCAACGGCGCGTATCGGAGCGCTGCGACGGTGGTGGTATTGCGGTAAATGTGTGGAGAGCTATCGGTGTCTCAACGGCAACCGTGCACACTGTGGTGATTAACCAACGGCCCGTTCCTGCGCTTGCAGGAGCGGGCCGTTGTGCCTCATCGAGGATGTGGTAGAGCTGGGAGCAGATTGCCGATGCGAGGCCGTGCCGCTTCCACCGTGCCGCACCGTGATCGCGCCATCGTCACGATGCTGCGCGGCGGTCGGCACGCCGCACTCGCGACGATGCTTCCGTTACCGATGCACTACCACGCGAATCGTTTCATCGTGCGTTCCCGCCGTCAACTTCAGCAGATACAGGCCGTTGGGCAGATTGTCAACGTGCCAGGCGATCGTTCCCTCCGTGGGTTCCATTATGCCGTTGTAGACATCCTCCACCCAGCGGCCGTCGATGGTATAGGCCGCGACGTGTACACTCCCGGTCTTCCGAAGCGATACGTTCACCGAGACCACCGATCGTGCGGGGTTTGGCGATGCGGAGATCCACGTTCCGTCCTCCGCATGGGGTACGTTGGTTGCAACCCCGGCGACCGGTTCGGTGGTGCGGAACAGTCCGCGCTCATCGGTCCCGGCATAGATGAGCCCGTCTGCGGCGTGGACGAGGCAGCGCACGGATGTGCCGGTGATGCCGTCGTCGGCACGGGTCCAGACGGTGTCATTTACCCGGCCGCGATATACGCCATCTCCGGTCCCGATATAGAGCATGGTGCCGTCCACGAGGAGCGCATGGATGTTCGTATCGCGAAGGCCGCCGCTCACACGCTCCCACGTGCGCCCGGTGTCCAGTGAACGAAACAGACCGCAGGCGTCGCCGATGGAGTTGGCCGTCTCGCCGGCAAACAATGTGCCGTTAGGGGCTACCGCGAACAACATGACCATGCTCTTCATCGGTGTGAATGCGTCGCGGATGAGCGTGTCGCCGCTCGCCGAAAAATGATAGATCCCGTTCGCGCCGCTGACGATAACGTGGTTGGTGCCGACGGTGATGAACGCCAATGGATTATCGATCGCGGACTCCCTGCCGATAATCTTCCATGACGCGCCCAGATCCCTCGAGCGGGAAATCTCGAACTGGGACGTGGGCGACGCGGCAACGTTGACGATGCTGCCGTCAGGCAGCTCGCTCATGCCCACCAGAGGCCGTCCGGGCTTCGAGCCGACATGTGCCCATGTGGAACCTCCATCATCGGAGCGGAACCATAGACTGTCGCCAACAAAGGCAAGCGCGCGGCCGTCGCGCAACGCATAGATCTGCCCGAGAATTCTT
This sequence comes from Bacteroidota bacterium, assembly GCA_018266795.1. Classification (GTDB taxonomy): domain Bacteria; phylum Bacteroidota; class Ignavibacteria; order OLB7; family OLB7; genus JAFDZV01. Next base: position 43,581 of record JAFDZV010000045.1, read on the forward strand.
GCGCCATCGGTGGCCTTCAGTGTATCCATCCGCTCGCCGTGCTGCGACAACGCCATCCAGGTACTGAAGAGCTTCGTGTAGAGATTCCCGGACGCCGTCCGGATCAATGCCGGAAACGTATACGTCTGCATTCCCTCGTAGGAGCGCCGCCAGACGGTGTCGCTGAAGGTTGCCCGGCTGAATCCGTGAACATCGCTCAGCAACGTCGCGTTCAGGGCAACGTGCAGTATCCGCGTCGGGCCGGTTGGATTGGCCAGACTCCACGAATCGCCTTCGTCGAACGAACGGTAGACTCCGGCGGAGGTGCCGGCCACCATGCTTCCGTCGGGGAGGAACTGAAGGGTGCGGACCTCCGGCACCGTGGCCCCCATGCCGTTGTCGATCGGCTGCCAGTACCAGGCACTGGTGTCCAGGCGAAAGATGCCGCTCTTCGTTCCGCAGACGATCCGCCCGTGCCGGTCGGTGAGCAGTGCATAGATGTCCAGGTTCTGCCCAAGCCCGCTGTCGATCGGCTGCCATGTGTTGTTCGGCAGGGCGCGCATCATTCCGCTGACGTCCGTGCCGATGTAGAGTGCGCCGCCGGAATCGAGCGTGATGCCGCTGGTTGCATAGCCCGTGATCGGGTGAACGATCCGTTGCCACGTGGCCGCCGAGTCGCTGTAGCGATAGATCCACCGGCCGGCAGTGGAATATATCCGCCCGGCGGTATCCTCGGCGAACGCCGCGCTGGCGCCCGCCGGATCGCCCGGGTCGATGCCGGCGTTCAGCTCGCTCCAGTGCAGCCCTGCATCGGCCGATCGCCAGAACCCTCCGCCGGCGACACCGGCAATCAGGTCGCCGCGCCGGTTCACATGCAGCCCGCCGATGGAAAGCCGCGGCAGCCCGCTGTTGGCAGCCTGCCAGGTTCTGCCGCTGTCGAGCGATCGATAGATGCCGCCCAGATCGAGTCCGCAGTAGATGATGGCGCGGGCATCGTCCGAAGCAACGACGAATTTCATGGAGCCGAGGCCGGATGGGCCTGGGATCTGCTCCCATGAAATCTGCGCCGGGAGCGGGGCGGCACAGAGGAACAGAAGGAGCGCGAGAGAAATGATCGTGCGGAATGCCGCGTATCGAGGCTGGTGTATGGACGAAGTTTTCATGAGCACATCCGGATTGGTAAGACCATGGAATTTCATCGTGTCCGTTCAGAATCCGTGGAGCATGCGTTGCGGGCGCATGCTCCACGAAACGGGGCATCAGCACGCAAAGGAGTGGATGTCGATGACGATCGGGCAGCCTGGTGGCGTCGGGGGAGGATAGTGGGTCAGGTCGACAACCACCGAATCACAGACACCAGGGATGCCGGTTGAGATAACGTGCGAGGTCCCATCCGCCGGAATGGTATGTCCGAGCAATTCGACCGAGGTTATCACTCCACCGACCTGCGACAGGTCCGTGGCAAGGAATACATTGTTCGCAACGGTACCGTTTGTGGACGGGTAAAGCGTGACGCTCGATTCAGAGTAGGGGTCGTCTGGCGTCATCTTATACTTGTAGTTCACCTTGAGACTGAACGGGAAGTGGCCGGGAGGGAGGTTGGTGGTAACGATGGTGAAGTATTGGCACGGCAACCCGACATCGGCGTACGCAACCGAGGCCATCGGCAACGTTGCGAGCACTCCGACCAGCAGACCCGTGAAGAGGGCGCGGACATACGGAACCCTGAGAACGGTGAGGAACATCATGAGAATACCTCCGGTGAATTGAGTGATGCCGGCGGGATCATGGTTATTGCGTGTAGCAGGCCTAACCAAAGTACCATCCGGCCGACTGAATCATAACGAATGTCAAATGTCAGCCCTTACAGAAAGGGAACACAAAGATAGCATTGCGGTTAGTGATGCCAAATTCCGTTCGGCCAGTCAGGTGCACCAGGCGGTCGAGTTATCGTTCAACTGGATCGATGGGCAATACTGTCTGATAACGACCTCCGCCATTTGTTGGTAACCATAAATCGACCAGTACATCTTCATGCACCCCCCCCGCATGGGGCATCTTGCGCACCCATAAAACCGGAACGTATGTTTGCCCGCCACATCTCCTGACGACGAACGCTTGTTCGAACTCCCTGATGCACAGCGAGACAGTGAGCGTGCACAACAGGTGCCGCGTTCGAAGTACTGCAGCATGGAGAGGTGGACACCGCCGCGAGCTACGCGGGTTCCAACACATTACGATCATAGATCACACGGAGAGACATATATGCACTACCTCGCAAGGAAGGTCGTGCGGGCAGCCATGGGGCTCTGCCTGCTGACATTTACGCTGGCCGCCACATCGGTGTTCGGCCAGGATATTTACATGCAGGATTGTCCCAGCGACATCGGCAACACCGGAGCCGGATATGCCTGCGGCTCGAATTGGTTCCACAGTCCGGATGTCGTTCTTCGGCTTACCCCGGTATATTCACCGCTTCAGGACGCTCCCCAGGCATTTTCGCCTGCATACATATTCGTGACGCTCCGCAATCGCGGTCCGCAGCCGTCGTGTTGCGGCAACGTCAACCTGTATTATCGCGATGCGAGCACCGGCCTCTCGAATTTCCCGGCGGACTGGACCCCGATCGGATCGATTCCGGTATGCAGCATCCCCGGCAATGGCACAACCACCGTCATGTTCACGTGGCCAAGCGTTCCGCCGAACGCAACACCGGGGCAGCACTTCTGCCTCCTCGCTCGTTGGGATGACGATGTGTGCGATCCGATCACTGCCCCGGGCCCGAGCATTTACAGCCTTGTTCCCGGCGACAACAACATCGTTCACAAGAACTGCCTGCCCACAACTCCAGGTAAGCCGCGCCAGTCGTTCTCTGTCTGCCACAAGGGGCCCCATGCGGCGCGTACCCGTCTGCGCCTGAAGGCCTGGCTCCATGGCAACGGCCGGACGCTGTTCGATATTTCCGGGTTCCGTGTCAAGGTGATTCTGGGCGATGCTCTCTTTGCGCTCTGGGATGGAAGCGGCAACGGCATCCAGCAGGTTGCTGGCGAGCCAGCTGTGCTTGTCACCGATCCCGATGCGTTGATCGACGGCCTGAACCTGCCCGCCGGCGATGATGCCGACTTCACCAATTTCATCGTGAACGTCGAGATGCAATATCCGGATGCCGCGGACCTGGCTGAAGAGGCCGGCAACGTCTACACCTGGACGCTTGCGCAGGAGGATGATGATTATCCCGACGGTGTTGACGGGATGGCGTTCGAGGTGCACATGTCCGACGATCAGGACGGCGGTGCAGGCAAGCGTGTCGCAGCCGCGCCGGATCTTGCGACCACCCTCGCACTGGCCGCTCGGCCGAACATCACCTCGGGCTCGAGCATTATTTCGTTCGTGCTGCCTGAGCGCGCCGAAGTCTCCATGGCAGTGTACGATGCAAAGGGAACGCTCGTGCGCACGCTCCTTGCCAAGGTCGATCGTCCGGCCGGTGCAGGCGAGATCGAGTGGGATGGCCGTTCGTCTGACGGAACGCCGGTGGCGAGCGGTACCTACTTCTATCGCCTGACCACGCCGGCCGGCGTGGCGGAGCGGCAGATCAAGATCGTGCGATAATTCACGATTGGAAATCGGATACTGAAAATCCCCGCACGGCGTTATCGGTGCGGGGATTTTTATTTTCGATCACTCCCGTTCAACCGCGGACTTGATATCACTGAGGTCCTGCAGGATGGCTTTTCTTATCATCCCCTTGAACAGAAGCACCATCGGGATCGACATCAATCGTGCACCGATGCCTTGCGGTTGGGAATCATGAGAACTCTTCAACGTGATGCCGCCGCTGCCATCTGAAATACTCATGGTAGTGATGAATACAAATCCACGATCCTCTGCACGGGTTTTGTAGAACTCGTTCTCAACGGCCTCGGTAATCCACTTGTCCGCGGTAGCCGGCTCGCCGCGCAGCATCCGGGTCTCCCGCCACTTCAGCCCCACGAGCCCGCTTGCCGGCTTTTCGAGAACCTCGATGTTCTCGATTCCGCTGATGGTTTTCGCGGAGTTCTCGATGTCGGTGATCGCGGTCCAGATCGCCGCCCTGGATCCGTTGATGGTTACCTGTTCTTCAACGAGCATGGTGTTCCTCCTGGAGTTCGAGCGATGGTCTGTAGCTCATGGGCAACGCGCGGCGTCGATATCGGCAACTACGCGCGTCTGTTGGCCCGACCATGTGCTCACTGAGTTTGTTTACCTGTCCGAGGGGGGCGTTCTCGCAGTTCCATGATCGCACTCCCGGCATGCCTCGTGAGGTAACGCCGTTGGCGCTCAACGCCGGGAGTGTCAATGGGTTGGTCGCCAATCTAAGAGTTCCCGGCACAACATGACGTCGTCCTGTTCCGCTCGACGTCTCCGCACAACAGTCGGGCGTTTGCGTCCGGGCTCTTCGCTGCTTGCCGTGCACGTGACTCAGGGTTCACAAGAACTGCAGCGAGCCGAACCCGAGCGTCCAAAGAACCGGACCGATGGTCGGCAACGATCGTTGTCAGCGTTCGAGCCCGTTCAGTTGGGAATTGTGGCATCCCTTACACGCATGTTCCGTGACCGTCATGGCCGGGAGACGTTCATTCTCATCCCTCGAACATGCTAACTTGGAGGCCTGCGGTGCGGGCCGTCGCGGGAATCAGGTGCAGTCGATCCCCACAGGCCGGCATGCTGAAGGTTTTCTACGTCCATTCTACGAATCGCGTTCGAAGCCAGGATGAGCAACGTTACGTCCGGAGGCGGCATGGCCGCCATTGCATATACGCTCCGCAAGTCGCTCGAGGCATACGGCGGTCCCGTACGCTTCTGGAGGCGGATGGCATCGCCCAACTCCTGCAAGACCTGTGCCTACGGCATGGGGGGGCAGGCGGGAGGGATGCGGAACGAGCTGGGGCATTTCCCGGAGTTCTGCAAGAAGAGCGTACAGGCGATGGCCGCGGACATGCAGCCGCCGCTTGCGCCGGACTTCTTCGAGCGGAACGCCGTTGCCGAGCTTGCAAAGCTTACCCCGCGAGAGCTGGAGAACCTCGGGCGGCTTGCGTACCCGGTTCTTCGTCGCGGCTCGGACACGCACTATGCCCGCATCGACTGGGATGAGGCGTTGGATCGTATTGCGATGCGTATGCGCGCGGCGAGCCCGGAGCGGACATTCTTCTACTCATCCGGACGAAGCAGCAACGAGGCGGCCTTCCTGCTGCAGTGGCTTGCACGAGTGTACGGCACCAACAACGTCAACAACTGTTCCTACTACTGCCACCAGGCAAGCGGCGTCGGGCTGGCTGCCAGCATCGGTACCGGAACGGCGACGGTGACGCTGGACGATGTGGAGCATGCGGACTTCGTGCTCCTGATCGGCGCGAATCCGGCGAGCAACCATCCGCGCCTGATCACGACGCTTGCGAAGATCCGGTCGCAGGGGGGGAAGGTGATCGTGGTGAACCCGCTGCGCGAGACGGGGCTGGATCGCTTCAACATTCCATCGCGTCCGCTCTCGCTTCTCTTCGGCTCCGCCATCAACGATGATTATCTCCAGCCCCGCATCGGCGGCGACATCGCGTTGCTGAAGGGACTGCTCAAGGTGGTGATCGATGAGGGGGCGCTGGATGAGCGGTTCATCGCGGAGCATACCAGTGGCTTCGATGTGCTGCGCGCCGAACTGGATCGCGAGCCGCTGGAAGATCTCGCCGCCGACTGCGGCGTGGATATCGAGACGGTCGTACGGATCGGCCGCGGATATGCAGCCGCCCGCAACGCCGTGTTCATGTGGGCGATGGGGATCACGCATCACGAGCATGGCGTGGACAACGTACATGCGATTGCCAACCTGGCGCTTGCGCGCGGAATGGTGGGGCGCCCGAATGCGGGGCTGATGCCGATCCGCGGGCACTCCAACGTGCAGGGGATCGGCTCCGTGGGTTTTGCGCCGGAGCTGAAGGCCGGCTTCCTGAAGGCGATGGAGGATCTGTACGGATTGAAGGTGCCGGAGGGAACGGGGATGGACTCCATGACGTCGCTGCATGCGGCGCACGATGGAGGGATCGACTTTGCGCTGTTGATGGGAGGGAACTTCTACGCGGCGAATCCGGATCTCACATACGCCGCCCGCGCGCTCGGGCGCATCGGCGCCGCGGTGCACATCAGCACCAAGCTCAACCAGGGGCACGTCTGCGTCTCGCCGGAGCATCCGGAAGGGGAGGTGCTGATCCTTCCCACATGCGTGCGCGACGAGGAACTACAGAGTACCACACAGGAGAGCATGTTCAGCTTCGTGCGCCTCTCCGACGGAGGGATGGGGCGTCCGTCGTCCGAGTTGAAGAGCGAGGTGGAGATCATTACCGGCATTGGCGCCCGGCTTCTGCCGGAGGACGGCCCGGTGAACTTCCGCGCGCTTCGCAATCACGACGAGATACGGCGTGTGATGGCGAGCGTGGTGCCTGGCTATGCGAAGGTGGGGGAGATCGGCCGCACGCGCGAGGAGTTCCACGTAGAGGGCCGCCTACGCCACGAGCCGCGCTTCCCGCTTCCCGATGGGCGTGCGCGCTTCGTGCCGGTTGCCACTCCGCGTGACGTGCTTGCGCCCGGCGAGCTGCGCCTGATGACGATCCGTTCCGAAGGACAGTTCAACACCGTCGTCTACGAGGAGCACGATCGCTACCGCAACCAGCCAGGCCGCGACGTGATCATGATGAACCCTGCGGACATTGCCGTGCTTGGCCTGCAGGACGGCGACCGCGTGACGGTACGTTCGGAGACGGGCGCGATGCCGGGCATCCGTGTTGCCGCCTACGACATCGCGCGCGGCTCCGCGGCGATGTACTACCCGGAGGCGAACCTCCTGGTGGGCACGCGCGTGGATCCGAAGAGCGGAACGCCGAGCTACAAGAATGTGCGGGTGAGGGTGGAACGGTGACGTGAGGCGAAACGATGCCTTCTTCCCGGGAAGCAGCAGGTGGTGCGCTCAACGCGGCGCGAAGATGATTCTCCAGAACCGAATCCTTCCATCAACAATCGTTCCCTCGATCGTCCCCGCCGGCGTCTCGGGTGCAGACTGCCATCCGTACGTTGCGTGGACGCTCCCGTTGTCGACCGCGGCGTCGATGAGTACGAGATGATCGGACGGGGGATGCTCTCGAAATGCCCGGGCGATTTCATCGCGGCCGATGAACGGTCCGAACGGAATGCTCGCGAAGTGAAGTTCACCGCCCTGGTCGAACAGCTCCAGCATCGCGGAGAAGTCGCCTCCGGCCACGCCGGCATTGTGGCGTATGAAGTAGGCATGAACGATGTCGAGTGATGTCATCGCGGTTGGACAGAGAGGACGATGGAAGAGGATTGCTGAAGGAGGAAGCTATCGTGATACGTTCTCCCTGCGTATTCTCCTCGAAGCTGACC
>JAFDZV010000046.1 GCA_018266795.1 Bacteroidota bacterium
GACTGTAGAGTGAAGTACCAATTGCCGTGCCAGAGCGGCAATTGCAGGAAATACTCTCGTTTCAACGAAACGTGTCGCAACAAGCTGTTCGAATCCCGGACAGATTCCGGTATTCGGACAGCCGCCCGGACGGCAGCCGTCCGGGCATGCGATCGTCTCGGGCAGGAACCGAGGCACAGAGTGTCCACCGTGCGGTACGATGCGCAGCAGCAGCGGCCGGAATGACGCATCGCAACGCGATATCGTCGCGCGGCGGGACGGTCGGTTCGCATTCCACGGAGTCGGTTGCTGCAATAGCCGGTCCCTGCGGCTTCGTATTCCCGGGATCGCACTGCCACGCACACTGCCCGCAGTGCCGATGCCGCACGCATATTGCACCACGGTGGTCTTGGTTCGATGCAGCCGGCGGACTAGTTTGTCGCCTGCCTCAACCGGACGGCGATGCCCCCGCAGCATGCGCCGCTGCGCGCACTGCATCCGCTGCACCAGCCATTGACTCCCATGTTCATCTTCTCGCGATCGTTTGGAACCGTTGCATTGATGCCGATGCTGTGGGTGGCAATTGCATTCACCGGAATATCCGATCGAACGGCGAACGCACGGCCCGGCTCGGGCGACTCGATCCGAACGCGCATCGATCCCTTCGGCATCGAACAGGTATGGGTGCCGCCCGGAACGTTCCTTATGGGAACGGACGATTCCACGCTTGCGGAACTCAGAACGCTCAATCCACCGAGCTGGGTGCTGCGTGAACTTCTCAGCGAAACGCCGCAGCACATGGTGCGCCTGCTTCACGGCTTCTGGATCGACAGGTACGAGGTCACCAACCGTGCGTTCCAGGCATTCGTCGACCACGGAGGATACCGGCAGGAACGCTACTGGTCGCTGGCAGGCTGGAGGTGGTTGAATCGTCAGAACATTCGGCGGCTTCCAGTCGAGTGTATCGGCACGACGCCGAACGAGCCTCGATGCTGTGTTACGTGGTACGAAGCCGAGGCATACGCACACTGGCGCGCGGGCGCGCTTCCTACGGAGGCGCAATGGGAATATGCTGCTCGCGGCCCCGCCTCGCTCCGCTATCCGTGGGGTGACAGATTCGACAGCCTGCGCTGCAACGTGACCGGTCGCTCCGGATTAGTCCCGGTAGGAAGCTATCCGAACGGAACAAGCTGGGTTGGAGCATACGACATGGCCGGCAACGCAATGGAATGGGTTCAGGACTGGTTGGATGTGAACTACTATGCATCCAGAGTCCGCGACGATCCCCCAGGCCCGGCAGCCGGAGAACGAAAAGTCGAAAAGGGTGGATGGTGGGGAAGCAATCCGTTCGTTGCCCGATCGGCCTATCGTCATTTCGAAGATCCCCCCGAGTATGCCGACAAGCATATCGGCTTTCGTATCGTATCCCGATAGAGAGTTCTTCCCGGATCGCATCGCATTGCGACCTGCCGAACCGACCATTGCCGGCGGCCGTGGATACGTTCGTCGGGTCATACATGTGAACGCGCCGATATGAAGTTGTCGATGGCGCGCGTTCCGGAATCGGCCACCCGTTCCAGCAGCATCCGGTCTATCCGCCGTTCCCCCGGGCGGAAGTGATGAATACATCGCATTGTCGCGTCGATTCGGTATTTCAGAACTATCGGAGAAGCCATGCAAATCATCGGCATCGAAGGCATGACCGCAAGCGACCTCAACGACGAGCTGCAGCGAGGCGGCAGATTTGTTCTGTTTCACTACTGTGTTTCAGTGGTTGTGATGACGTTCAGGCGTTCATCGGATATCTACTTCATCAGAGCGGGCGAGAGCACCGCCGGGACCAGCATCAAGTACACCGCCATATCGATTCTGATGGGCTGGTGGGGTCTGCCATGGGGACCGATTCACACCGTCAGTTCGCTGTTCACCAACTTCGGAGGCGGCAAGGACGTTACCGGCGAAGTGATTGCGCTGTTGAACAGCCCCTCCAACCAGGCCGGAGCCGAGATGCTGTAGGCCGGGAGATGCGGTCTCCCTGCGCGACTTGTTCACACAATGGCATTCCATGGTGTTCCCCCAATCGCGTATGTTCACGCGGCCTGCGGAACGTGCCGCGCACTCGCCCGCTTCCACAGCCCATCAACGGATCGTACCGCAGCACGCGCAAACCGCTGCGGCCTGTGTGCACCGATACGCTCCGTCTCCGGGCACCGCACGTCGACGTATGATGCGGCATGGCCGGGGGCACAACTTCATCCCGAACTGTTCCTGCTGGAGCCATAACATCGGACAGGTCATGATCAGACATCTTCCCACTACCTGCGCTACCGCACTTCTCCTGCTGGCAGCTACAGCCGCACGGGCACAGAGCCCGGAACCGCTCGTGAGCGGCATCACCATTCGTTCGATAACGACCTTCGACGCGGGTTCGATCCGGGTGGTTCACGATCCCGTTTCAGGCGGCCTTCTGGTGGCTCTGATGGATGGAAGACTCTACAGCATTCCCCCTCCGTTCCAGGACACCACCAAGACGCTCGTGGCCACCGCCGCGGACCATGGTCTTACGGGCGTCCAGGGGATGGCGGTGGCTGCGGACGGAACGCTCTATCTCTCGGCGAATCATCAGGAAGGGAACTACAACGTCGCAATCATCGCGCGCGGCAATCGAGTTGGTGACAGTGGCTTCCGCTGGGATACGCTTGCGCGCACGGAACCCTACCCGTTCGGCAATCAAGGATTCGATCATACGTGTAACGGCCTCGCGGTAAGCCCGGACGGCCGATTCGTCTTCATGAACAGCGGCTCGCGTACGGACCACGGCGAGGTGCAGGATAACGGCGGCATCTTTCCGGGCATGCGCGACGTTCCGATCACTTCGGCGATCCTTCGCATTCCGGCCGACAGCCGGAACCTGTTGATCCCCGACAACGATTCGGCGCTCCGCGCCACGGGGCTTCTCTTCGCGAAGGGAACGCGCAACAGCTTCGACCTGGAGTTTGCTCCGAACGGCGATCTGATCGGCACGGAGAACTCCGGCGACCACGACGACAACGAGGAGTTGAACTGGATTCGGGAGGGTGGACACTACGGATTCCCGTGGCGGCTCGGTACCACGGACACGCCGCAGCAGTACCCGGGCTACAATCCGGAGAACGACCATCGTATCAACAAGAGCTCTCTCGGCTATACCAAGGGGACGTTTCACAACGACAGCACCTACCCGCCGCGACCGGCCGGCGTGACGTTCACCGATCCGATACCCAACGCGGGACCGGACGCGGTAACGCTTCGCGATCCGGACGATGGTTCGCTTCATACCGCAACACCGGCCGAGCCGCTGGGAACGTTCACCGCTCATCGCTCGCCGCTCGGCCTGGTGTTCGATTCCGCAGGCGCGCTGCCGGCGGACTTCAACGGCGATGCCTACATGCTGAGCTGGACCGATGGAACGCCGGCTGCAAACGATCTCCTTACGCCGTTCAGCGATCCGGGGCAGGACATGCTGCAGCTCCGCATGCGCAAGAACGGACAGAGCTATGCGCTTGCCTCGCGGCGCATCGTGCGCGGATTCGTGCAGCCGATCGACGCGGCGATCGTTGGCGACAGGATCTACGTGCTGGAATGGGGTGGCGCGCACAATCTGTGGGAAGTGGATTTCTCCAGGGCCGGAGAAGTGCGGGCATCACAAAGTTCGGAGTGCACGGTTTCGGCTCCCTATCCGAATCCGGCCGCCGGCGAAACACGCATGAGCATCGGGGTACGGCAGGCGCAGCATGTACGGGTGGAACTTCACACGATGCTCGGCGCGCGCGCTGCGCTGTTGTATGAAGGATCCGTGGAGTCCGGAGCCCCGGCATGGCTCACGCTCGACTGCACCTCCCTTCCCTCCGGCGTGTACATGGTTGTGGCCCACGGCGAGCATTTCACGGCATCGCAGCGACTGGAGGTAATCCGATAATGTCCCGTTCGACAACGGAGGCGAGGCAACTGCCTCGCCTCCGTTGTTTCCGCGTTGCCCGACAGAATTCAATCCGGCACGCCCCCGCACATTGCACACGCCTCACACTTCCATCCCGACCCAATTGATATGCCATTTGAACGCATTCGCCTGCGCCGGCGTGAGCGGTGAATTATCCACCCAGCGTAGATATACGCGAAAGCGTGTTGCCGTTGCCAGCAGGTCCGGTGGAACCGGATAGATGGCGGATGCTCCCGTTGTGGCCCAATGATTCCCGGCTCCTCCTATGGAGGTTACGATAACCGGTGTGCCGGTGAAGCGCGCCGATGTGATATCGACATCCACATAGATGCCGGTGGGCGAATACACCTGCCAGTTGGTGGCGCCCGGCTGGGTTCTGCCGGATGCCATTCTCAAACCATCTTCGACAAAGGCCATGTCAACCTCATGGATACAGTTCATGAATATTCCGCCGTGGAATCGGGCGGGAACAGATAGTGGACCGGATTTCGGCAGGGCGTTTCACGTATCGTGGTACGATATGACAATCGATCCGGCGCTGCGGGCGGTCCATCTCCGTCCATCGGCAGCCGGCGCATCAACGCCGTACGTATTTCCGCGTGCAAACGTACGCGGGCTGCAGCACGGCATCAATCGCAGCCACCGGGTAATGCAGGCAAATACCGGGATCCCGGGATGAGAACGGCATGCACCGGCAGCCCGTTGCCCGATGTGCGGCGATGCACTATGTTCGGGGATTCATGAACATCGAAGAACTTGTGCGTGTGGATTACTTCCGCGATGGCGGATCGTATCAGGCGATCTTCACCACGGACGACGGCCTGGGCTACGGCCTGTGGCTCCAATGCTCGCGCGTAGCCGCTGGCAGCGGACCTCGCCATCGGTGGCTGTTCGAGTACCGGGGATACGAGCGGCCTTCCGGCTGCGTGCCGGTGATCACCGCCAGCGGGCAGGAGCAGGCAATCGTTGGAAGGCTGCGGGAGGCACTTGCACATCCGCGCGTTGCCGCGGGGGATGACGGGCTTCCGGCGGAGTGGCATATCGAGCGGCTCCGGGAGATGCTGGCGAGCATCCTCGAGCGTGAGCGCTGCTCGTACGAGGACCTGATCGCCGAAGGATTCATCCAGTAGCCAACCCAGATGCAGAGAGGCGACTCACCCCAGGCGGCCATCACGCTGCGCACCGACATCAGGCCGGGCGACATCGGCACCATCACGGCCATGCACGGATTTCTCTACGCTCGCGAATACGGCTTCGACGCCACCTTCGAAGCGTACGTAGCCGGGCCGCTCTCGGAATTCGTTCGCGCGGGCAGCGAACGCGAACGCATCTGGATCGCCGAGTGTGAGGGAGGCATCGTTGGTGCGGTGGCGATCGTTGCAGCCGCGGAAGAAGTTGCCACCACGGAGAGAATGGCACAGCTTCGCTGGTTTCTGGTGGATCCCTCCGTACGCGGCGCAGGGCTTGGGCGCAGACTGCTGGAAGAGGCCGTGGCGTTTGCGCGCGAGGAGGGATATGGCGGCATCATTCTCTGGACCGTGAGCGCGCTGCGGGCAGCTGCACATCTCTACACATCGATCGGATTTCAGAAGGTGGAATCCATCCCCACCCGGCTCTGGGGCACGGACGTCGTGGAGGAGCGCTACGATATGAGCCTGCGATAGCAACCGGCGGGCGCGGACGCATGAGGTATCGCCGCCTACTCCACAACATCACCGGTTGCCACAGCTTCATCGGTGTTGCCGGCGAACATTTCCTCGTCGATATCATACAGCAGCGCAGGCCGTTTGCGGACTCCGATCTCGTGTTCGATCAACAGATCCAGCAGCCGGTCGCCGTCAATCAGCCCGATCGGCGCAGCCCCCGGATAGAGCGCTGCATCCATGCAGCCGCTGGAGAATCTGCCGGTGGTGATGATGGTACCCCGCAGCGCCTTGTGATACGGCAGCGCTCCACGCAACTGATCGAGCACCGGCCGGCCGATGTTCCCCTGATGCCGCTTCACCTGCACCACTTCGGTGATCGTCGTGATGCCGAACTGCACGGTGGCAACCACGTCCACCCCCTTGTCCCCGCTCTCCTTCGTGACCGTCACGTCCTGATACCCCATCGACTCCAACAGATCGCCCACCAGTTCCTCGAAGCGATACGGCGACATGGAGGACAACCGCGCACGAAGCAGCTCCCGCTGCTTTGCATTGTAGTTGCCGATCGCCACCCCGACGTCGCGACGATCGTCACCATCGGAGCGCGGCAGCTCCTTCAGATATTCGAGCCCGGCGCTCGTGATCGAGTAATACATGCCGTCGCGCTCGGCAAGGCCTCGCTCCACGAGATTCCGCACGCGGCGGCGAAGCGTATCCTTCAGCGTGGAGTCGGTTCGGAAGCGCGAGTACTCGAGCAGGAACTCCTTCCACTCCGGCATCAGATCGCTGCTTCTGGCATGCGTCTTGGTTGCAAGGATCCCGAGCAGCTTCGTCATCCCCTCCAGATCGTCCAGCTCGCGCATCAAAACCGGATCGTTCGCGAGGAAGGCGCGCGAGCGTTCGTTCATCCGGTAGATGCCGCCGGCATCGACGGAGAGCAGATCGAAATTGCTGATGAAGAGATAGCTGCCGTAGAGATGCCGCGGATTCACCGTTCGATTGGTGCGGTCCCAGATGGTGCGCGCAAGCTCGGCATTGGCGCCGCTCAGACGCTCGCCGATCCAGGAATCGGGATCGGACCAGTCCACCGGATTCTGCGGCGTCCCGGTGCGATCGGCGATGGCGCCGATCAGATCCGTGAGCGCCGCCTTGGGTACGCCGTCCAGCAGGGTCAGCAGATGCCGTACGGTGGTGTACCGCGGAAAGAGCGGCGTGCGAACCCGGTGCACTCCGGCCGCCGCACCGGTCTCCTCGAGATCGCGGTCGCGCCCGTTTCCTGCCGCGCCTGCATACTCCGGCAGCCCCCACGATCGCAGCCCGTAGACGCCGGAAGCCGTCCTCTGAAAGCGGGACCCGACGCCCTTGTGTTTGATATCCGACGACAGATAGGCCACAACCGTCGCCTGCGGAGTCTTCCCTTCGGAGACCCACAGCCCGCGCTGGGCAACGGCGTCGGAGATATCCTCGTAATGAAGCGGGGCGCCGGCATCGGCAAGCACAGTGGCAATGGCATCGTACAGATTCATGCGATCGCAATGAGTGAGCGGAATATCGATCGCGCAAACATAGGGAAGCGGATTGTGGCACTGAAATCCGATAGCGATGAAGAAGCTGCCCCCACCATACCGCATGCATGAGGCCCGGCATACAGCCATTGCATGCACCCGCCGCGATCGTTGCAGGCGGCCCGCATGCCGTAGTAGATTGGCAGCCATGAATATGCAGCAGGAACGGAACCGGACTGAGCGGATGCGAGCGATCATCGCCGACATCACCACGATGGAGGTTGATGCGGTGGTCAACGCCGCCAACAGCTCGTTGCTTGGCGGCAGCGGCGTGGACGGTGCAATTCATCGTGCGGCCGGCCCCGGCCTGGTGCACGAGTGCCGGTTGCTGGGAGGCTGCCGGACGGGGGAGGCGAAGATGACGGGGGGATACAACCTTCCCGCTCGCTACATCATTCACACGGTTGGGCCGGTCTGGCGCGGCGGTTCGTTCAACGAGGCCGGCTTGCTTGCCTCGTGCTACACCTCGAGCCTGCAACTGGCCGCGAAGCACGGCCTGCGGACGATCGCGTTCCCCGCGATCAGTTGCGGCATCTACGGATATCCTCTCGATGAGGCCGCCCGCATCGCCGTGGAGACAACCCGCGCGTTCCTCGACATCGGCGGCACAATCGAGTCCGTTACGTTCGTATGCTTCAGTGATAACGTGCTTGAATCGTATCACCCGGCACTCACAGAGATGGGGGCCGGGTAGAGCATACCGGGAACGCTGCAAACGCCGCATCCCGCGTGCCGCCCGGGCGCTGAGGGTCCAACGGTTCCTCACACAGCATCCTTTTGCAACCGGTGCGTTGAACGCACAACCGAGTAGCCGGCTCCTCGAGCGCAAGCCCCGACACATCCTTCGAATGTCTCGGGGCCTGCCGTAGTTCCTGCCGGTTGCAGGAAGAGGCCGATCGCCACGGTTGGTACCGCACGCCGGACACCGCTATGTTCGCAACTCCGCCTCCCGCTTCTTCCGCTTCAACGCAGTGGCGCAGCATGCCGGCACGTTGCCACATACTTCGGGCTCTCATCATGCTGCACGGGCGTGTCCGACATCTCGGCGGCACTATCGGTGCTTCGGATGGGACGTGCTATCGGGCGGCACCGAGATATGGACCTGCACATTCTGGTCTTTACGAATAACCGGTGTCTCGGCGTTCGGTTGCGACGTCCGGTCCGCAGCCGGTGCGGTCTCGTGCGGCTGAACGGGCGCCTGGTTTCTCGCGCCGGCAGCATGCATGGCCGGAGTGCTCTCACGCTTCACATGCGTGCTCTCCACCTGAGATGGCTGCACTGCGGATGCGCGCTCGCCCGGCGCAAGGGTGCTGTCGCTCCGGGCCGGCATGGCCTGTGCAGGCTGTTTCGCAGGCATTGAATCCGTGGGACGCCCGTCAGCGGCGGCGGGAGCAACGGCAGGCGCCGGCGCCATCTGCTTCGCATCGTTGCCGTTCTGCATGGCGACGTATCCCACGGAGAGGGCGCCCACGCCGAGGATCCCCCCCACGATGATCTTCGCCATGAAGGAGAGCCCCCCCGCTCCGGCAACGTTCGCGGCAGCGCCGGCTGTCCGGGGAAGGCTGGCCAGCCGATCCATCACGCGGGCCCGCGTTGCAAGGTGCTCCAGTGCAGGAGCACCAGGCTTCGGTTGAAGCGCACCGGCAATCATCATCTCCGCGTTGAGAACGGTGCGCAGGCGATCGTCGCGTTCGAGCTCCTCCTCGAATGCCTGCCGTTCAGCGGGTGCCATCGTGCCATCCAGGTATCGCACCGCCCAATCGCGTCGCTTTCTGTCAGTCATTGCTTTCTCCTTGATCGGACGATGTGCCGCGAACCACGCCGAAGGCCGTTCGCTCCTCGGTCTCCAGCATCCTCACCACGATCTTGCTCAACTGGGCACGAGCGCGGGAGGCCCGCTTCCAGATCGCCTCGCGCGACTTCCCGAGCATCACCGCAATCTCCTCGAGCGAATAGCCGCTGTAGGCATTGAGGATCAACACCTCGCGATAATCGAAGGAGAGCTTCTCCAGCGCCAGTATCACCATCTCCTCCTGTTCCGTACGTTCGTGATGCGGTGCAGCGATCGATTCCTCCGTGCCATCCAGCACGGCGTACTTCCTGCGATTGCGCAGATAGTTGAGCGAAAGATTGCGTACGATGGTGACGAACAATCCGGCAGGGTTCTTCACAACCCGCGGCTCCACGCGCATGCGCAGCACCTTCTCCCACATCTCCTGCGTGATGTCCTCCGCCGCTTCGGCATCGCGGACGATGTTCACACAATAGGAATAGAGCTTGTGATTGTGCGCGTTGAACAGATGCACGAACGCCGCGTCCTCCCCCGCCATGAAGCGGTCCAGAAGACGAGCGTCGCGATCGTTGATGCCCGCGTCAGTCGTTGCCCGCACGTTGGCGCCCGGTACGATACTGGTTGGTAACGCTATCTGGAACTGGCTCATTGTTGTTCGCTCCGCTTCCCGACACCCCCAATGCAACGGGGACCGTAGTGCAAGCTCATGGCTCACGTGCCGATGACACATCAACGGAACGTACCCTGACCGGAGACATCGGAGGAATATTTTCCCCGGTTCGAGTGTCAGGGTTCGCCGGTTGCCCGTGTCTGAAAGCTATCCGGAACGAACAATGCACACCGCGCGGCGTGATCGACAAAAATGAGCAAGAAGAGAGGAATAGCAACAATGAATCATCAACGATGGCAACGGCCGATGGCCGTGATGCTGATGATGCTCGCCGCCAGCATGGCCGTGCACGCACAGGAGCGCAGGCTCCCGGGAGCCGTAGTATTGTTCGGAGTCGCCTACGATATGGGATTTGTGGTGCCTGCGGACGCGATGCGCAGCAATACCAGTCTCACGAGCGATTCGAAACTGAAGTCGGCGGGCATATCGCTGATCCTGCCGAAGCTTTTCGGCAACGGCTTCGGGCTTTCCACAACATGGAGCTACGGCATCAGCAACATCCGGATCGATGCGCAGGGAACCGAGTCGAATTACCAGGGCAGGTACCCCACCGAACCCGCGGAGGTGCACCAGACCCTGGACTTTCAGGCTCGCACGATACAGGGAGACATCATGGCGTATATCCAGGCAGGCGATCTGGTACGCCTGGAAATCGGACCGCACGCCAGTATCGGATTCCTGCCGCACTATACCGCCAGCGAAACGATCGTCAGCCCGAGCACGGCAACGTTCAACGACGGCTCACAGTACTGGCAGCAGACGAGTTCCGGCGACCCGAATGTGTTCGTTGCGACCGGCGGCCTGGGAATACGTGCGTCGCTCGAGATACCTCTCACACCGGGCCTCGCGCTCGTGCCATCGGCTCAGGCACGTGCGTCGGCGGTCTACAGCAACGCGGAGGTGGAACACTACAACTTCAAACGCAATGTCATCGGCGGCATGGGAAGCCTGGGGATCGGCCTGGGAGTGATCTTCGGATCCACGAACGGCGAGCTGATACCGGCGCCTCCTCCGGCCGCAACTCCCCCTGCGGCAACACCGCCGGCAACGACCCCGAAGGGGCCGGCAACATCCGAGCGGACGATCGACACGCTCACAGCACCAGTTCCGCCCGCGCTTCATGCGCGGGTGGAATTGTTCTGTCAGGACCGGAACGGAAACAGAACCGACACCTTCCTCCTCAGTCCCCGGCGCACGCTGCACCGGATGCATGTGCCGCTGGTGCCGGTGCTCTACTTCGAGCCGAACTCCTCGAGTCTTCCGGAGCGCTATGCGGGGTATACCACCGCCACGCGTTCAGCGTTCACGATGAAGGCCATTGCCGGAGCGAACGTAGCCGATCTGTATCGCTACGGATTGAACATCATCGGCATGCGGATGGCCGCCGATCCCTCGGCGTCGATCGCGATTACCGGCTCGGCCGCGCCGGCCGAACCGAAGCGCATCGCCAGGGAGCGCGCGGAAGCCGTTCGCAACTACCTGGCCTCCACGTGGGGCATCGATCGTTCGCGCCTCCACGTGATGCCGCCGGACGGCAGCCGCGGTGAGGGGGATCGCATCGTGGCGATCGCATCGGCATCGCAGACGATCACGGCGCCGATCGTGACGGAGTGGATCGAGGAATCGGTGGACGCCCCCTCGGTGCTGTTGCAGCCAACGATCATCGCCGCCGCAGGCGTACGCTCATGGAAGGCAACGGTAACGCACAACGGGCATCAGATCGGCGTGTTGAGCGCCCACGGCGGCGAGCCGGAGGGATCGATCGATGCGGGAATGGTGCTGCGCGATTTCAACGAGGGGAACGGAACGCAGGCACTGAGCGCCGAACTTCTGGTTGAAGATTCCACCGGCGCGATGGCAATGGCGCGCGACACGCTCCCGGTTGTGCTCGATACCGGAAACGTGACCACCGGACGGAGAGCCATGCAGACGGTGAGCCAGCACGTGCTCCCGATCGCGTCGGCGGAGGAAACCAACCGCTCCATCCGCAACATCGTTGCAGGCATCAACAAGAGCGCCTCCATCCAGGTGACGCCCTATGTGTGGGGGAGCCAATCGGTGGACAGCAGCGCCATCGGCCGGCGACTGGAATTCATCGGCAACCGCCTGCGCAGCGAGTGCAGCGAGGAAGGGAAGCGGATCACGAGCTTCGATGTGCGCGGCGAATCCGTGGCCATCGACGGCGCCAGCCCGGAGCATCCCGCGCCGCACGAACTCGCCGCTCCGATCGAAGTGATGGTGATCGAAGAGAAGTGACGTACTCGGCCGGCACCACGCCGGTCGACTGCAGCGGAAGCCACGTTGCATGCACGGCCTCCGCACCTCCCGCGAAGCGCCCTCCGGCCGGATATCGTCTCGCGATGCGAGCGAACGGGGCGCAGGCATTCTATGCAAACATCACCGCCGCCTCCGCGCCGAAGCGTTCGTACTCCTCACTTCTTCTGTCGCGCTGCTCGCGCAGAACCTCGCCGAACGGACGACCTGTCAACCTGCTCTCGAGCCACGGCAACACTGCAAACGCAGACGACGCCTCGTACTCGCGCCGATCGGCTGCAATCAGGGAAAGCTCGGCGAACGTGCTCTCGAACTCGCATCGCAGTTCTCCGCTGGTGAGAACGTTTGCAAGGCGACGCATGAATGCGAGCACGGCACGCTCGAACGCGTGCAGGTGATTGCACCCTTTGAAGAAGCGATAGGTGGAACGGATCAGAAAGGGAAGCAGTTCGTAGTCGCCGAGGTCGTAGTGAATCATCAGCTGCATCAGCCTGGCCAGGCAGAGCGCATCGTTGCGGAGGCCGTGCCGGCGATCGTTGATCACCGGATACAGCGTTGCCGCGGCCTCGCGGAGCAGCTTGTTCGCAAAGCGGGCGTACGCGAGATTGATGGTGTAGGCAAGTTCCGTCTGCCATACAACACCGTGGTCGCGGCCACGCCGCAGTTGCTCGAGTTCCGGCGCCATCGCGGCAAGCCCCTCGTGATCGAAATCGATCATCAGCAGAAGAACCCTGCAGGTGAACCGCCCCTCCTCCAGCATCATGCGCCGTTCCCACGTCGCTGCCTCCAGCTCGCAGATCCGGCGATACGTTGCGCGGGCCTCGTCGTACCTCCCGATCTTCACGCAGAGCATCACATGCGTATCCAGCAGCTGTACGTAGCTGTACTGCTCCTGACGGATTTCCATCGGGAGGGAGTCCACGAACTCCAGGTAGCGGACGGAGTTGAGATAGCCCTCGTAGTACCGCGCGGCGAGCAGATAGTACATGCGCAACGTCTCGAAGTAGAAGCGCGCGGCCCCTTGCGACAGCGTCCTCGGACTGCGCACCAGCGGATGGGCCGCGATCCATTCGCCGTTCGCGATCCGCTCCTCCCGCAGCGGCCCCTCCGTGATCAATGAAAACGAAACAGTGGAGAAGAGATGAAGGTAGTCCCAGTAGTTCTCCACCTTTCTCAGGATGCAGCCCGCGCGATCGCGGCGCGTCTCGAAATCCGCAGCCCGTACGCCGGCGTAGCTCAGGCGTGAATCGAGAAGCCACTCCAGCCGCAGCAGCGTCAGTTGCTCCACCAGAAAATCATGTTCCTCGGCGATGCTCCACGCCGTCCGGAGCACCTCGCGTGCCTGCCGGTTCAGCCCGCGATCGGCAAGGACCTCCGCGCTCTCGGTAAGCGCGCGGATCCTGCCACGCGTGGAGTTCTCGCCGCGGAAGCTTCGGAGCGAGCGAAGGATGTGCCGATACAGATGCCGCTTGGTCACCGGCAGGTGCCCGGCGAACGCCTCGCCCGCAACGGCGTTGCGCACCTTTTCCTCCGCCGGCTCGCTCATCGCCGTCAGCAGTTCGAACAGCCTCAGACTGCTGCTTGCCTTGCGGCCCGCTCCCCCCTCCATCATCATCCGGCAATAACGCTTCTCCGATTTGGTGAGCGTTCCGATCAGCTCGTAGAGATCTCGTGAACCTGGCATGGATTTCTAGGGTTTGCGTCCGGGTTCCTCCATTCCTGCCTGCCGGGCAACGGCCACGGATACCTCGGAAAGCGAGAAATACACACGAGGCATGCGGAAGTTGCGCGCCCGCGCGGCGCTTGGATTCTTAATAATCACGCCAAGGTTGGTTTGCCCGGGGGTACGATCGAGGGATATGTTGAGAGCGATGCAGTACGCACGACCGAACCAGGACTAAACAGGAGAAGCTTTGCCGATGCGGATTTCCATCTTCACCCTGCTCGCGTTTCTCGCCGTGACGGGAACCGCCCCGCTTCGGGCTCAGACTCCAACATGGGGCTGGGCCACCAGTATCGGCGGTGTTGGAAGCGAGGATCCCAAGGCGATTGCAACCGACGGGGCAGGCAATCTCTACCTGAGCGGACGGCTTGGCGACATCGTTCAACTCGGTTCCTTTCACCTGGGCTTCCCTGACAGCATTACGCAGTTCGTGGCAAGCTGGTCACCGAACGGAACGCTCCGCTGGGCGCGAGCCGCCGTTACCGGCGCACACATCGTGTTCGGGGGAATGAGCGTGGACGCGAACGGCGACGTCTACGTTACCGCGGCGTTCACCGGTTCCTCCGCCCACATCGACCGCGGCGGTTCGGACACAACGATCGCCGGCGCTCCCGGCACCACCATGATGGTGTTCAAGTACGATTCCGCCGGTACGCTGGTGTGGGAGCGAAGCGCGGGCGGAAGCGGCGCGAACACGGTGAATGGAATAGCCGTGGCGCCTCAGGGAATATGGATTGCAGGCAGCTTCAGCGGGTCTGTCAACGCCTGGGGTACCACGCTCGTGAGCACCGGAAACACCGATGTCTTCCTCGCGATGCTCGATCGAAACGGAACAGCCGTGCGCGCGATGCGTGCAGGCGGCACCGGCGTCGACGTGCTGGACGCGGTTGCGGCCGATGGCGCCGGGAACGCGATCCTGCTGGGCCGCTTCTCGGGAACAGCGGACTTCGGCGGCAAACAGCTCGCGGCCCAGGGGCCGTCCGACTACTTCCTCGCGCACTACACACAGGACGGCACGGCCACGTGGGTGCACCAGGATGGCGGCACATCGTTCTCCCCCATTGCGATGCAGCTCGCGGTTGTCCCCTCGGGCGCCATCTACGTTGGCATTACCTACTTTGGCCAGTTGACGGTGGGCTCCGGCTCCTTCCCGGCCGTGGATGAAGCCGATGCGCTCCTTGTTCGATACGACGCGAACGGGGAACCTGTATGGGCGTTTCCGATCGGCGGCGACTTCATACAGGAACTCGCCGGCCTGGCCGCGGATGCAGCCGGCAATATTTATGCAGCCGGGTTCTCGCAGGGCGGACTGCCGAGCGGCGATGTGTTCGCGATGAAGGTGACACAGGCCGGTACTCGCGCCTGGCTTGCTTCCAACGCCGCAGGGAATGGCCTGTTCAGCTCGCAGAGCGGCCCGATCTGTCTGGATGGCGGACAGAACATCTACATCAGCGGAAGCTTCAGCGGGAGCGAGCGCTTCGGCGCAACGCAGCTCACGAGCGTTGGAAGCACGCCCACATCCACGAACGGCACGGATATCTTCCTCGCGCGGCTGAACAGCACCAGCGGCGTGGAGACGGAGCGTGATGGCGGCAGGCTGGCCGTGAAGGCCGTGGTGACCGAGGGAGATGGCTGGCTGGATATTTCGATTCCGGAACTGGATCCTGCCACGCTCGAAGCGGAACTGTACACCATGCGGGGCGACCGCGTGGCTGCAACGGCATCGTTCGCCGCCGGCGGCGGCAACTGCACCGGACACATTGCGGCATACGGACTTGCGCGCGGCGCCTACCTTCTGGTGCTGCATACCGCATCCGGCACCGCGTCGCAGCCGGTGTTCATTCACCGATAATCCGTATGAGCGCCAAGGGAGTGATCTTCGATTGCGATGGAACGCTGGTCGACAGCGAGGTGCCTGCACACGAGATCATGATCGAGATGATCGCGGAGCTTGGGCATACGTTCTCGATGGATGAGGCGATGGTAGCATTTCGAGGACGCAGGATGGCTGAGTGTGTGGCACTGATCGAACGGCTCATCGGGCGCCCGGTTCCGGAGAGCTTCGTGCCCGAACAGCGGCGCCGTCTGGCGCTCGCATTCCGCGAGCGGCTTCGCCCGATAGATGGCGCGCTCGAGCTTGTTCGCTCGATGACGCTTCCATTCTGTGTCGCCTCCAGCGGACCGCGGGAGAAGATCGAGCTCAGCCTGTCGCTCACCGGGCTGCGGCCGTACTTCGGCGACCGCATCTTCAGCTCCTACGAGATCGGCAGCTGGAAACCCGATCCCGGCCTCTTCCTTCACGCCGCACGGGCCATGGGAGTGGGGCCGTCCGAATGCGCGGTGGTGGAGGACAGCATTCCCGGCATTCAGGCGGGCGTCGCTGCCGGAATGATGGTGTATGCGCTTACGGGCGGCGGCGATGCAGAGACGCTCCCGCCCGGCGTGCAGGTTATCCGGCATCTGCTGGAGCTGCCGAACGCGCTGGCAGCACGAGTATCATAGATCTCCATGCTGACGAGAAACGCCGCGTGGCAACGCAGAAATGCGAAGCCGCGCGGCGTGCGTCATTTCAGGTGCCTGCATGCAGAGCAGGCATGCCGGCGCTATGCGGCCGGAACCGCGTCCGGCCGGGGTTGCGGGTCCATGCCGGCCCATGCCTGTATGGTTCCCATGTCCGTGGCACCGAGCGCCTTCGCGTACAGGAACAGCTGCATCTTGTACGATGCGCTCCACTTCACGGCGGTCAGCATCAGTGCAACATCCAGCGGGAAGGTCTGTCTGGTTGGGAGCGCCACAATCCGCGTCGAGAACTCCTCGTCATCGATCGCCTCAACCGCCGCGGTAAACTCCGCGATCGCGGCATCCGCCATCGCGGGGAATTGCTCCGGTGTCATATCGTTCGCGTGGTCAGCATAGGAGCGAAAGCCGGCCGAGAAGCTTTCGTTGAGCAGGCCGCGCAACGTTGCCATCGGCATCACGACGATATATCGCAACAGCTCGATAACGCTGCGCTGTTTCTCCGACGGGCGATAGTCGAAACCATCGGATGGAATCTTCCCAGCAAGAAACTTGGCCACGTTCCATTCGTGGACGATGGCACCAACGATGTCCTTCTTCGTGATCATTGTTCTACTCCCGGGTGAATGAATATCCGCAGGCAACGGCATCCTGCCGCCGCGGCCGGACTGTTGACTCGTTGTACGCCGCAGGCACTATCCCAGCATCGACGGGATCGTGCTCGCGAAGGTCGGGTATGCATACTGCATGGTTCGCAACTGCGTGGCCGTGATGTTGAATCGCATGGCCATTGCGAACAGATGAATCAGCTCCGCTGATGACGGCCCCAGCAGATGGGCGCCGAGGATCGCGTCGGACTCCGCATCGATCAGCACCTTCGCCCGTGCAGGCTCCGCACCGGCGATCGCCACAACCTTCCAATCCTTCATGTCGCTGGAGATGACGTTGGGGGCAATGCCCTGGCGCCGTGCATCCGCTTCCGTGATCCCGACGGATGCGAGAGCGGGAATCGTGTAGATTGCGCGCGGGACAACGCGATAATCCACCATCTCCGCATCTCCTTCCAGATAATTGCGTGCAACGATGAAGCCCTCGTACGTGGCAATCGGTGAAAGCTGCATCCGCCCGTGCGCATCACCGGCCGCGAACACCGCGCCGTTGCTCACGCTCCGCAGATAAGGCGTCACCACAACTCCATGCCCGTCCGTACGAACCCCCGCGGCATCCAGATCCAGCCCGTCGAGCGAGGCAACACGCCCGGCCGCGTTCAGAACGAAGTTTGCCACGATCTCTGCGGACGTCCCGCCGGCGAGATATGCAACCGCATACTCCCCCCCCGCTGTCGCGAACCTCCGCCACGGATTCGACACTCACCACCTCGATGCCGAGCTCCCGCGAATAGTCCAGGAGCGCGGCCACCATCTCCTCCTCGGCACCGGCCAGCGCGGGATCGCGCGCAAGAATGGTTACCCGTGAGCCCAGCCTCGCGAACACCTGGCCGAACTCGAATGCCACGACGCCTGCGCCGATACAGACCAGATGCTCCGGCACCGTTCGGAGCGCGAGGATATCATCGGTGCTGCGCACGTGTTCGGCGCCGGGGAAATCGAGAGGCCGGGGAATCGAGCCGGTTGCAATCACGAATGCGGAGGCATGATATTCCTCGTCGCCCACGACAAGCCGGTCGCTCCCGATGAATCGCGGCGCGCCGTGAATGAGATCGGTCCCCATATCGCGCAGCATCTGTTCGGACTGCTCCGTCACGCCGCCGGTGAAGGTCTCCTTCCGATCGATCACGCGCCCCCACTCCGCATGCATGCCGGATACGTCCACTCCGAAGCGGAGAGCGTTGGAGAGTTCCTCCACCACCTCGGAACTCCGCACCAGCACCTTCTTCGGGTTGCATCCGTTCAGCGAGCAGAGCCCTCCAATGGCACCGTGATCGATGAGCGCGGTGCGCTCTCCGGATGCAGCTACCGGGGCAAGCGCAGAGAACCCCGCACGGCCGCCGCCGATGACTATGAAATCGTATGTCGTCATGGGTTGTCCGTTAGTGATAGTCGGCGGGGGGATTGATGCAACCGGATCTCGACCGGCCGGCCTGCTGCATCACGGTAATCGTGCCTGCGGTCGAAGGGGCGACAGGCAGCACTCAAGATCCGGTAGTGACTCAGTTTGCCGGAGCCCGTGCGCCGAATGGTTCGCACCTACGGTGCTTGTTCACGTTGGGCGTGCCCATGCTACCGACGGTTCGCGCCTGACGGCGCTTGCGATACCCGGCACTGGTGCAGCCAGCCATGCCATCAAGCCGCGGAGCGGCGTCCCATCGGTAGCATAGGAGCGTATGGAATCTTCAAGCTCCGCGGAGCGGCCCGGGTCCTGCATGCAGGCACAGACTGCTCCCATCGAAATGCACAATGAGTCACTACCCAGGATCCGGGACCGGCGCGCAATATGCAACATGGCGCACTCACGGCGCCGTCCTGCAAAACAACAACCCCGCGAACGGCCGGATGCCTGTTCGCGGGGTTGCATCAGCATTCGGTGAGGCCGGTTGCGGCTACCGCCCAACCTCCACACGCTCCGTTCCATCGGCTCCGCCGCCGCGCACGCGCACGAAGTACGTGCCGCCGGGAAGGCCTGCGGCGTTCATCGGCACTTCATGCGTTCCGACCTCCAGCATCGTTGCCGGTTGCCGCAGCACCAGGCGCCCGAGCAGATCGTACACTTCAACCTCCACCATCGCGGGCTGGCGCACGGTGAAGCCCACCATGAATCCGGTGTTCGCAGGGTTCGGATGGACGTTCACCTGCGAGCCGGTGGTTGGATCGGTCGGCGCGGTTACGCCGCTCGCCTCCCTGCCGCAGAGGAGCACGGAGTCCGTGCCGAGCTCACGTCCGGTGGAGTCGAAGTAGACGAGGTCCGCCATCACGCGAGCGCCCGAGGGTGCGCGGCAGATCAGCATGATCTCCGGATCGCCGGAGGAGCGGATGCTGTCGTTCCGATAGTCGTAGCCGCGATCGCGAAGCTGCAACATCGCGATCGAGCCGTTCACGATCACATGCTCGAAGAGATCGTCGCAGCCCGGCGCATCCGGCTGGCACGGCATCGTGGCCGGCGAGAGCGCGAGGATGCGCCCCGCGGGCTGATGCAGAAGCAGCCCGATTGTTCGCACCTGCGGCCACGGCAACCGTGTGCGCGTAAATGCGATGCGGCTCATGCAGACATCCTCGCCGAGCAGGTCGGGTTCGCGCGTCAACTCGAGATCCCGGCCTCCCTGTGGCATCCACCGATAGGTCATGGTGCAGGACCGCCCATCGCAGTGGTACGTTGTGATCGTCACCGTTCCGTTCCATCCGGTGAGATAGTTCAGCCCGAGCGCGAACTGCACTGCGTGCTGGGCCGGCAGACCATGCTGGCTGCCGATCATCGTGAAGTTGCCGGAGCTGAACGCCGGCCACGAGTGCGGAACTCCGTCCACCGTGAGCACGCCGCCGCTCAGGCCCGAGACCGACGGCGAGAGCGCCACCGCGACACTGCAGATCGGCGCGGCCGGAGCCTTGGTGTTCGCAATCGTGAAGAGCCGCACGCTCTGATGCGGCGCCTGCGAGACATACGGAGCAACGGTCAGCTCGTCACAGCGGCTCTCCGTCACCGGCGAGCAGCGGAAGCAGATGGTACGATGGCATTCCCTGTATTCACCGCGCGGCGTAATGACGATTGCCGCAAGATCCATGCAGACCTGACCATCGGCGGCGGCGGAGTTCGCTTCGATCACCAGCCGCGTGGAGTTGCCGCGGGTGCATGCAGTATCGAACATCAGGAAGCCGCCGTGGCTTCCATCCAGGTTCGCGGGGGATGTCGCAACGACTCCGCACGGAGTTGCCGACACGGAACGAACGGTCCCGCTGAACGAGCTGGTGCCGGGGGTAAGCAGCAGGGTATAGCGCAGCGACTGAAGCGCACCGGCCTCCTTGTTGATGCCGATCGAATAGCTGCAGCACTCCTCCTGATGTCCCTCGCCCCACAGGCTGTCGCACGGATTGGCCGGCGGCCTCGTTGCCGTCTTGCACTTGCCGTCGCTTCCCGCGTTGTAGATGCGGGCGATCTCCGAGGAGTCCAGCGAGCGGCGGAAGAACTCCACCTCGTCGATGGCCCCGGCGAACGGCACGCAGGCCCAGATGTCCGACTTCCCGATGTAGAAATCGGAACCGGTGTTCAGCGAGCCGATGGCGCCGCGCGGATCAAACACTCCCTTCAGGCGGCCGTCAACATAGAGGCGTCCGCCGTCGGCACGCTTGCGCGACACGGTCACCGCAACGAAGTGCCAGCGCCCCACGACAACATCGGCCGAACCCGTTCCGAAATTCCGGTACCAGGTAAGGTTGTCCCCCATCTGGAAACCGAGGCTGTTCCCGTACGTGTAGAGCGAGTAGCCGCGCACCTGATTGCCGGCGGCCTGCCGCTTATCCACGATGATCCGGTTGCCGGTGGTTGCATCGCTCCTGATCCATGCGTCGATGGAGAAGTCCGTCGTGTCCGGGTTCAGGTCCGGATGATTCGGCACGCGCACGTAGCTGTTGGACGAACCGTTGAACTGCAGCGCGCCTGCAACCTTTCCAGCAACCGAGACTACGTTCCCGACAACCACTCCATTGTTCGCAGTGTTGGCGGGAGAGAACTTCAACGGGTTGCCGGTGAGGTCCTCGATGGCCGAACCGGATGCGACGTTCGATTCATCACCGCTCCACCAGCCGACCAGCGAAGGCGGCGGCGGCGTACAGCGTCCGCTGTCCGGCGGCGGCTGCGCCCCGCTCTTGCACTTGCCCGCACCCCCGGCATTGTAGATCCGTGTGATCTCCTGCGGATCGAGCGCGCGGTTGAACAGCTCCACCTCATCGATCATACCGTTGAACGGCGCGCTGGCGTAGATGTCGCTCTTGCCGATGAACAGGTCGCCGGTATTATCGAGCGAGCCCATCCGGTTGCGCGGATCGAACGTGAGCACCACCTGTCCGTTGAGATACAGCTTGCCGCCGGCGGCATTGTCGCGATCGACGGTTGCTGCCAGCAGATACCACTGGCCGGGCTGCACCGTTGCGTTGTAGGCCACGTAGTTGTACCAGCCGCTGGAGTCGTCGGCCAGCTGAATGCCGGGATGCGAGCCGTACATGAAGAGCGAGTAGCCGCGCACGTCGCCGATATCCTGCCGCTTGTCCACCACAACTCCGTTGATCACGTTCACGTCCGGACGGATCCAGGCATCGATCGAAAAATCACCGCGCCCGAGATTCAGATCCGGACTGTTGGGAACGCGCACGTACCGGCTCCGGTCGCCGTTGAACAGGAAGCCGCCGGCAACCTTGCCCGGCCCCGCAACCAGAGCGCCAACCACGGTGCCGGTGTTGGCATTGTTGGTGGGATAGTAGCTGAAGGGATTGGCCGTCAGGTCCGCAACATGCGCGCCCGGCGCCAGCTGCGTCTCGTCCAGCGGCCACCACGCGATCATGCCGGCCGGAGGAGGTGTACAGCGGTTCGAATCGGGGGGCGGCACTGCGTTCTTGCACTTGCCCGCGCTGCCTGCGTTGTAGATGCGCGCGATCTCCTGCGGATCCAGCGCCCGCTTGAACAGTTCCACCTCATCTATCGTTCCGGTCAATGGAACGCTCGCATAGATGTCGCTGATGCCGATGTAGAAGCTGCCGTTGTTATCCAGCGAGCCGGGACGAACGCGCGGATCGAACGTGAGCACCACCTGCCCGTTCAGGTACAGCTTGCCGCCGGTCGGGCTGTCGCGATCCACCGTCGCGGCAACCATCGCCCACTGCCCCTGCGGCGCCGATGCGTTGTAGGCAACGAAGTTGTACCAGCCGCTCGAATCATCGGCCAGCTGCACGCCGGGATGCCCGCCGTACAGAAAGAGCGAGTAGCCGCGCACATTGCCGAGGCCGTCGCGCTTGTCCGCGATCACGGCGTTGATGTTGAGATTGTCCGGGCGCACCCATGCATCGATGGAGAAGTCGCCGCGGCCCACGTTCAGATCCGGATGATTGGGGACGCGCACGTACTGGCTGCGGTCGCCGTTGAAATGGAAGCCGCCGGCTACCTTGCCCGGCGCGGCCAGCACGCCACCGACAACCGAACCGTTGTTCGGTGTGTTGGCCGGGAAGTAGCTGGATGCGTTGCCGGTGAGATCGGCAACCAACGTTCCTGGTGTAAGAAGAGTTTCGTCGAGCGACCACCATCCAACCATTCCGGCGGGCGGCGGTGTGCAGCGGTTGCTGTCAGCGACGAAGCCCGGCTGCGCCCGGAGCGACGTGGTCACAAACAGAATTGCCAGAGAGATTGCAGCGGGCAATAGCCATCGGCTGAAGCCGAAGCGGCTACAGGGCGGTACGGTTTTCATGGAAACAACCCTCGAATAGACTGTATACAGTACGGCAACGCTCCGCCGTGGTCCAACAGCGGTGCATGCATTCACTAAGCCGGAGATGCGAAAGCCGGAGATGCGAAAGCCGGAGATGCGATATCGATGTGGCTCGCGAAGCCGTTGGGGGGTTGGTACACCGGATTTCGCGAGCGTGTCCACTTCAGGAACACGAGAAACGGAAAGCGGTTAACGCCTTCGGGAAAAATTAACATCCGATTGCCCCGCGAGCGTTCAGGGCCGATCGGCCGGCGCTGCACGGCCTGCAGGCAGACAAGTGCAATCCGGTTTTGACAGGGACCCTCAGGGCCAATCGGCCGGCACACTTCCAGACCCACGACACATCCGATGTAACGACGTTACGATGATATCGGAATACGATACGCGGATCATCGATCCGGGCATCGGGTTGAGTGTTGCAACGCATTAATGAAGCCCGCGCCGAGCGAGAGGAGGTGCCTGTAAGACGTCCGGCATCGGCGGAATGTCACGCATGAAGCGGAATCGGATCGTGACGTGGAACCGGGCGGCGACCGAGGATGCGCGCAGGCCGCGTGCGCGAACCACGATGCCGGTGTTGCGGGATCGCAATGCTGATGCGGGCATTGCCCCTCTGCTCGTGGAGGGCTGCAATGCCGTTCAGGCGGAATATTTGCCGCGCCGGCATACATTTGCCCTGCACCTTGCGGGCCCGGGTTGCGGGCATTCGTTCACCCCGAATGGAACTACAACGCATCATGGAGACCATAGCCGTATGATCAACGTCGTCATCGATCTCTCACACCACAACACCGTGTCCAGCTTCAGCACGATCAAGGCTGACGGCATCGAGGGAATCATCCACAAGGCAACTCAGGGGCTCTCGTACACGGACCCCACCTATGCAACGCGGAAGACCGAGGCGCTTGCGGCCGGGCTGATGTGGGGAGCCTACCATTTCGCCAGCGCTGCCGACGGCCAGCAGCAGGCGGAGTATTTTCTTTCGGTGGTCAATCCAGGGCCGCAGGATCTCCTCGTGCTGGACATCGAGCAGAACTACGACTCTCAGGGGAAGCCGGCCGCGAGCATGTCGATCGCTGACGCCGAGGCGTTCGTCAGTTACGTGCAGAGCCAGACGGGCCGGTGGCCAGGACTCTACAGCGGCTCGTACATAAAGGAGCTTCTGGGCAGCTCGCACAACGCCACGCTCGCCAACTGCTGGTTCTGGCTGGCGCAATACGGATCAACGGCCGTGGTTCCGGCGAACTGGTCCACGTGGACGATGTGGCAGTACACCGACGGTGTCAACGGCCCTACGCCTCATTCGGTGAACGGCGTCGGCAACTGCGATCGCGACAAGTTCAACGGTGACGATGCCGGGCTTCACCGTCTGTGGAATGTTTCGCAGTCGTAGGTGACGGCTCGGAGCAGCGAAACGAATGCGGATGCAACCGGATACGCACTCACTGAAATCATGACGGGCGGGGCCGCACCAGAGCGGCTGGGGCCCCGCCCGCTCATTACCGGCTCCATGCGCGCACCACCTCCCTCGTCAGCATGCCGTCGCACCTTCGCCTGAACAGCTGCCGTCGCATCCGTGGCGGTGCCGCAACTCCAGTCACGATGCGTACACCACAACGGCCGGCGCGGCGATGCGGCTCCGGGCTCGTGCGTAATAAATGAGTAGAGAGACGAAGTCTCCCGCGTTGTAGTATGCACGCCACGGCGATGATCTCTGACATACGTTCAACGGTGATCACTATGCGGACAACGATTGTCCGATTCCTCCGCATCGCGCCGCAGGCCATGCGCTCCCTGGCGTGCATGGCGGCCTGTGCGATGCTTCTTATCCACCCTGCGAGCCTTCTATCGCAATCCGATACGATAATGCCGAGCCCTCTGGCCCAGCGGCTGCATGTGATCTGGAGCGTCCCGTTTCGATACGACTCGACAGGCCGGAACTTCCGTACCTACAACGTCCTCGGCGATATCTACGGCACGGGACATCCCGCCGTGATCGCTATCAACGATCCGGACAGCACATGGCGCGTGTACCGGTTTACCGGCGGGAACGTTGCCGCGGACACGGTGCCTGTGCAGGTCCTCCCGGCACCGCCAACGAGTGGCGTGGCCGACTTTTTCCGGAGGCCCATCGCAGGTGACTTCTGGGGAACAGCGTATCCCGCCGTTGCATTCCCATGGGTGATCCCGGGAACGGACGATGGGTATCACCCGACGATCTATGGCGTCGACATCTACCGGACGGAGCAGAGGCGTATCCCCTCGATCCCTGCCGCAGTGTGTGCCATAAGACTCCCGGCAAGCTACAGAGGGCCATACGGAGAACCGTATCCGATTGCCGCGGCGGACCTCGATGGCGATGGGGCCGACGAGATGATCGTATCGTGGCCGGGATACGGCTTCGACATCTACAAGGGAGGAAGTGACTTCCAGGTATCTGCTGCAACATTGTCCGTGCAGTACCCTCAGGATTCGACACAGCCTTTCCAGTATTCACAACTACTGATTGGCGATTTCGACGGCGACCATCACCTCGATCTGGCAACGCTGAAGAACAACGGCGACCAGGCCATCGTGTTCTACTGGGGCAATGGAACGATCTACGGATTCGGTGATACAACGCATCGGGAAACGGTTACGTTGCCGCTTGCCGGTTCCGATCTCAGAAGCCTGATGGCGACGGACTGCGATGGCGATGGCATCACCGATATCGTGGCGTACAACTTCAGCCTTTCACAGAAGCAACTGCGCATCTACCGGTCCGGCATTGGGAAGAGCGCCCGCACGCGAAGCTACGACTCCTCCGACGCGGACTTCGTAATCCCGGCCGGGGAGCGAAACTTCCTGCAGGGCTCGGACGCCGGTCCGCTCAACGACGCATCGGGACGCTATCACATGCTTGCCATCGATCAAGGCTGGTACGCCCCTGGCAGGACATATTTCCTGAGCGGCCGGCCGGACGGCCCCAGCCGGAGCTACATGGCCTTCGCGGATTCGATGGCCCCGTACTTCGGCATCCTCCCCGCAGGCGATATCGATGGCGATGGATGGGTGGACTGCATCGGAGTGTCTGGAACACCCGCACGGCTGCAGGTCCTCGCCGGCGGGCCGTACATCCCCTCGCCGGAACGTTCCGATGTGCTGCGGACGCCCGTCGCCGGCCGGGATGGTGCTCTCTCGGTCTGGCCGGTGCCGGCGCGCGACGCGGTGAACATCGCCTGGCGCGGTGACCTTGCAGCGATGCCGCGAGGCTTCCGCATCTACAACCTGCGCGGCGATGAGATCGCGTGCGGCGAGGTGCCGGAGGGGAGCGGAAGCGCGGTGTGGAAATGCGGGCAGGCACCGCCCGGCACGTATCTGCTCGTAGTCTCCGATACCCACGGTACACCGGTCGCGAACACGCGCATCGTGAAAGAGTAGCAGGGTCGCACGATGGTTTCGCGCAAGATGCCGGACGCCGTAGGCGCAGTTGGCATGGCACCAATGACCCCGGCATCCTGCTCATGACAACAGGCAGTGAGCATCACATACATCGCTCGTCTTCGCGAGACCCCGTGCAGCAGAGGCGCAGCCTGCTAATTGCAAAGGATGTGAACGTCCATCAAGGGTCGTTGCGCGTCGGCAGCCGCGGAGCGGATGCCGACGTGGCAACCTATACCAGCCGGCATCGCGGTGCACTCGACGCAACGATGCGCCCGCCGTGCGGGAGAGATCGCCACGTCCCGACGAAGTCGGGACTCGCGAAGACCATCGGTGGGTCATTGCAGAGGAATACCTTGACACAGTCGAGGTTGGTGGTCTCGCTACGACCACAGGGGGCATTGCAGAGGGATACCCTGACGCGGTCAAGGGTGATGTTTCCCGCGATGACGATCCGCACTTTTTTTCCATCTGCGAATTGCTATGTTCTTCCGGAGCCGTTCGTATATGCGGCCCGGATCTCGATACCATGAATCGCAGCAACATCAACATCTCACGGGCAGGCGCGCTGGCAGCAGTGCTGGCGCTCATGTTCATGCCCGCAGCGATATGCAGCGTCGCGGCCCAGACCCCGGGCGCACGCCAGATCTCCCTTCGCCAGTTGCCGCCGGGTGACGTCATTGTTGTCCGGTATCTCTCCATCGGATGCTTTCACCGCGTGGCATACCAGTTCGAGTTTCGTCACGATTCCAACTACGCGGTTGACGTCAGCCCGCTGAATGCACGAGCCGATGATGCGCAGGCATCCGATGAAGGGCTCTCGGGATGCACACTGGCTCTTTCCGATGCCGACGTTGCCGGATTGGACCGGTTGCTGGCCTTCTATCGCAACGTGGAGGACCCAACCTGTACCACAGTAGACAGGATCGAATGCCGGCAGGTGAGCGGAAGCGCCGTGAAGGCGGTGGAGCTGTTCATCGACGGAACCTGCGAGAGCAATGGGCTTGCCGATGTGGTGACGTTCATGAGCCTCGCGGCGCGATGCAGCCACGGGGGCAGGTGAGCGCAAAGCATATTCTTTTCGTCTGCGGCCGGAACCGGTTGCGGAGCCCAACTGCCGAACAGCTGTTTGCCTCGTGGCCGGGCATCGAGGCTACCTCCGCCGGATTGAATCCCGACTCGGAGAATCGGCTCACACCCGATCTGGTCACGTGGGCCGATACGATCATCGTGATGGAGAAGGCACACCGCAGCGGACTATCGAAGCACTTCGGCGCCTACCTTGGAGCGAAGCGCGTGGTGTGCCTGGACATCCCGGACCGATACGGCTACATGGAACCGGCGCTGGTTGCGCTGATGCGTGCACGCGTTCCACGGCATCTTCGGTAGCATACGGATCGTTATCCTGCGCCGCCTCCGAGAGAGTACAATCCCGCATGCGCAATGGCAGACGCACTATCATTCAACAACTCCTGGGCTCTTGCATCGATTGCGCTGGCGCATGGTGATGAGGGATGCGATCTGCGGGCGATCGTTGCGGCGAGCGACTATCTGAACCACGCCATCCTTACCTATGCCGAACTGGCGCACGCCCTTGCACTGCTGCATGCGGCGGGCTGTGCCGAGGAACGGAACGGGCGTCTCCTGCTCACCGGGCCGGCGGCCAACTGGCTGACCTCGGTTCGGGATCTGAAGGCGTTCAAACTTCTGACGGCCGCGGGGACGTTCATGGCAGGACTTCCGGTTCCGGAATCAACGGGCGATCTCCCGGGATTATCCTGGCTCACGGAGGAGCGCATGCGCAATGCCTGTGATGCCTACGTGGGCGGATGAATCATGCGCACATACGGGGGCGCCCTTCGCAGTCGGAGCGTTGCCAGCGTATCGAAACTCTCCGCGCGCTATCTGATCCACCGCACCATGGCCGGGTAGGCCGGCACTCCGAGGCCGGCTGCCTCCTCCGCCAAGTAGCTCATTCCCAGCCACTGAAGCATCGGAACTCCAACGGTTCGCCCGCGCCTGAAGTTCTCCAGGATGGAGGCACTCCCTCCCTTGTATCCATGCTCGTGAAACACGACTGCCGGGTCCAGCCCGATATGCAACGCCGCTGCGTACGACCACGCGATCGCCATCATCTCTTCAGCCGGATCGTCACCGGCATTCCCGTTGAACAACACCCGCCGCTCCGGTGGCGCGCACGCAATATGCCCGGCCTCGTGCAGCAGGTCGCCCGGGTAAAGCAGGCGGCTGCGATCCACCAGCAGCGATGCTCCGCGCGGAGATACGCCTGGAAGGAAGGTGTCGTGCGGCAGTTCTGCCTCGTGCACGCCGATGCCGATCGATTGAATGAATTCCATCATGATATCGGTGACGGCGTCTGCTGATAACGGATTGATCATGGAAGCAGGTCGGGCATCATTGAACGATCGGCATGAGTTGCACGCAACCGGCCCGGCTCAACAGGCTCCGCCGGTGCGAGGAGTGTGAATCTACAAAGCCAACACGAAGAACACACTGCCGAACCACCCGAAGCAACTCGCCGGCAGCCGTTCGCCGGCACCGTATCACAATACCGTTCGCCGTCCCTCTGTCCAAAAGCCGGAAACTGTCCGGGATTCGGACAGCGATGTAGTTCAGGATTAGCCGATTCCACCACCCATTGCACGATCCGGCCGCTGGCACGACAATTGGTACTTCACTCTACAGTC
>JAFDZV010000047.1 GCA_018266795.1 Bacteroidota bacterium
ACTTCACGACGGCGATGCGAAGGATCTGGCGCTGGTTGCCAGCAACGAGCTGCGCGACATAGGAGCCGGCGGCAAGGTGCGCGGCGTCGAGCGTGACCGAGATCGTCCCGGCATCGTGTACTCCGTCGGCGAGTGTTGCCACTTCGCGGCCGATGGCATCGAAGAGCCTGAGAGAGACCGGGCCGCTGTGATCGATGCGGGCGCGGAGTTCGGCCTGTGCCGAGATCGGGTTGGGAGCGCACTGCATCGCAGCGGCGGTCGAGTTCTCCTCACCCGGTACGGCAGCCGGCGGTGGCGGAGCGAGGGTGTACCAGAATCCCTGGAGCGCCCTGGTCGAGGATCCTGAGGGACCGATAACGGCCTGTCCGAGCGTGGCGTTGATGGTAATGGCACCACTGAAGGTGCTGGTTCCGCCGGAACCGATCACCCCGCGCACCGTTGTCTGTGCCGCCGCCGTTGTGAACGTAGCGGCGAGCGCGATCGTGATCGCTGCGAGTAGCTTTCCATGTTGTCGATACATCGTCAGTCTCCTAAATCGTTCGCGCGAACTGCTGTCGCGAATTGGTCGATGCGGCTGCCTGCAGGGTAGTTGCCGGCATGCGGCGTCGGCCCGGTGTTGAGGATGCGCCCGCCACCTCAACGTTCGGCCCGCGTCCCGGGCTTGTTGAATCGAGAGGCATCGGTGCTGTTCAAATAACGTTGGATGATTATCTCTTCGGGACGAACCTATTATCCCGCACACGACGGCCGCAATTTTTACAGCGTGAAGTTCTCATTACCCGGAGCATGGCTATCTGAAGCATGGCTATCTGAAGCATCGCTGGCACGGCGGAACATGTGGCAATACGATATATCGCCGTATCCCGGGATGTGAAACGAGGGAAAGGAGTAAAATGATTGTCGGCGGGGTGATGTGTTGCCGAAGCGGCCATTGTGTCCCATGGAGGCAGGCCCGGTTGCGGCCTGTCAGCAGGCCCGGTTGCGGCCTGTCAGCAGGCCCGGTGGCCGCCCGGTACGACAGGTTCCGTCTGGCAGGTGCCGTCGATGGCTGCCGGTACCTGTCCGTTTCCGTTCATCTCATCGTCATCGCAGGATGCCGCGCCTTGCGGGCCGCGGCAGTTTACGGCAGCGGAAGCAAGATCAGCAGTTCCACCTTCAGGTGCAAGCCGGTGCCTGGAGTTCCCGGCATTCGGCACCGCAGGCAGGGGCGTTGACAACGTGATCAGCCGTTTGGCAGGAGCCCTCAGTTTGTCAGCGCGTAGACGATGATGTTCGTGCCGATCTTGAACGCTTCCTCCCTTTTCTCGGGAGGATCGTTGTGGACGTCCGGATCGGCCCAGCCGTCTGAAGGGTTGGTCTCATAGGTGTAGAAGACGCAGAGCCGCCTGTGTTCCGCAAACAGTCCGAAACCTCTCGGTGGTTTGTTATCGTGCTCGTGAATTTTCGGCAGTCCGTTCGGGAACTGATAGAAGGCGTGATAGATCGGATGTGAGAAGGGAAGTTCCTGGAACTCCTGTCCTGGGAACACCTTGTGCATCTCGCGTCGGATGGCCGTGTCCAGCCCGTAGTCATCATCAATATAGAGGAACCCTCCGGCGAGAAGATAGGCGCGCAGGCGGCGGACATCGGTTTCGCTGAAGTTGACGTTGCCGTGGCCGGTGAGAAACAGGAGTGGATAGTTGAAAATGTTGTCGCTGGCGATATCCACGCTTTCAAATGTTGGACGAACGTTCATACCGGTAGCCTTGCGCAGGTATTCCAGCATGTTGACTTCGGACGACTGGTCGTTGTACCAGTCGCCACCGCCCGCATATTTCAGACGCGCAATCACGAAGGCGCTGTTCTGTGGCCGCTTCGTGACCGTAGGGGGAGCCTCACCGGGTTGCGCCGGCTGTGCGACGGCGGAAGGTGCAACCCACAGGAGGGCTGCAATGATAATACCGCCGGCTGCCGGGCCGGCGAACATCCGCATCACCAATGTTGCTGTTCTGAATGACATGATTGAATGACGAACAAGTACGCCGTACAATCTCGCTGACTGCCGCGTTCCAGACAATGCACCGTGTGTTGAACGACGTAAAATTTCTGCCAGTTTTCCACGATGACTACTTGTACCCCTCAGGCGTAAAAAATATATTGCGTTTCTGCACTGGTGCCGGTGCTCCGAATACGGACCCCCTTTAGCACCACGCCAATGCTTCCGCACCATCACAGACATCACTGATGTCTGTCTTTTCTTCGGGCTTGAATCTACCCCGTGTTCAGGCCGACATCCTTATCGCGACGTTACAAAGCCCTGTGCTTCGCAGGCATCCTGTTGGGTGGGTGTCATCGAGATAACATGGCAACGTGATACCAGCATCTATCGGAAACGGACTGCGTTCGGCTGCCACCGGGAGTTGCAGTTCATCCTGTGGGTGCTTTAAGCATAACGTATGCGTGCGGTATGGTACTGTGCGCTCGTGATTCATCGTAAGGCGTTGGAGAGTGAGAGGGGACGCTCGCTCTCCGGCGTAACAACAACAACCCGGAGGATATCATTTCATGGTCCAGCAGCCCATGCGAATCAGTATACTGATTCGCAACTTCCTACTGTTGCCCGCACTCATGGTAGTGCTCGGCATAAGCCTCATCACTTCCAGCGCACATGCGCAGGCCCCATTCAGTGGTACGTGTTTTCCGACGTGTGATTCCACGGATGCCCGCATGCTGTCGATTGCCGGTGCCGGCATCAACACGCTGGCCGGCCAGGACATCGTCCTGACGGTGGCCGTACCTGCCACCGCAAGCACCGTCACCATCGGAATCTTCGATCCCGAGACGAGCGGACGTTGGGACATCGGCACCGTGCCCCTGGAATACACGGTGTATGCCGATCCCAACGGAGACGGTACCGGCACGTTCCAGGTGCTGCAGTTCCGCGGCGATTCACTGAATGCCTACGACAACCGGTGGTACAACGTGACGTTCAACAACGTGGCGCAGGCGCGCACGCAGAGCGGTGCGTACTACTACACGCTGAAGATCCGCACCACGGACAACTCCATCACGAGCTGGAGCAGCTTCAAGGTTCGTACGGACGCCGTGATCTATCTCCGCCCGAATCAGGCCTTTGCGATGGCCGCGCCTCTCTCGAACCTGGCCACTGCGCAGATCGTCTATCCGAACTACCCGACGCTCACTCCTACCACCTACGACGGCAACTGGACGTTCTATCTCAACGTGCAGGTTCCACAGTCCGAGTTGGTATTCTGGGACGGCGATTTCGACTATGGTGATTATCAGTGCATCAATAGCGACGAGGACGATCCCGATACCCCGAACGGCGTGCCGAGCTGGGTTCCCGCCGGCACTCAGGTTGTGAACGAGGGCGTGGCTCATTCGGCAATCGTCTGTGCCAACGGGGATACCGCAACGTCCAATCCGACGGACGACAGCCAGAGCCCGGCACTTCGCCGCGAGCCGAACATCTTCTACGAACTGATCGATCCGTACGGGACCTCGTATGTGAACGGTAACCCCTCCGGCAACCTGGAGTGGGAGCAATTCCGCCTTTCCACCGCACCGTTCGATCGCAACCTGATGGACTATCAGGCCGACAGCATTCCGCCGGGTATCTGGACGCTCAATATCATGGGCATGGATCTTCAGAATCTGGACGCGATGCGCTTCGGACCTGCGGGTACGCTTACGGCTCCCTACCTGATGGGTGTCGATACCACGGGCAACCCGGTGCTGCCTCCTCCCTCCGTTCCGCCGGACACCGCGACCGTGAGCGGCAGGCTCTTCTTCGACGCGAACAGCGACGGTGTGTTCAACAACGGCGAACTCGGTATCCCGGGCATTCCGCTCTTCCTGTACGTGGATTACGACAACGACAATGTTGTCGACGCGACGTTGACCACCACCACGGATGCAAACGGTGCGTATCTCTTCAAGGATCTCCGGAACAGTCACTGCCTGATCGTGGTGGACTCCACCGTTCTTGGTGCGAACGCAATTCCAACCGCAGATCCGGATGG
Organism: Bacteroidota bacterium; assembly: GCA_018266795.1. Taxonomy (GTDB): domain Bacteria; phylum Bacteroidota; class Ignavibacteria; order OLB7; family OLB7; genus JAFDZV01. The sequence goes on from JAFDZV010000047.1 coordinate 4,023, forward strand.
TATCGCAACGCGACACAAGGCCAACGTAACGATCGATGCAACGCACCAGGATGTTGTCGGCGACTTCGGCTACCGGCAGTACCTGAGCGCCTCCATCAGTGGTCTCGATACGGTTGAGGCCTGCGTCAACTCCACGTACACGTCCACCGTGAACGACGTTGGCGTTACCTACTCCTGGAGCGTGTCCGGTGCTGCCACCATCGTGGGCGCCACCAACGGCTCCACAGTGACGGTGCACACCAACAACTTCGGAACGTTCAAGCTTACGCTTACCGTCACGAAGAACGGATCGACGTATACCGCGAAGAAGACGGTTGTGGTAGCCGGTATCGATTTCGCGCTCTTCGGCTATCACTCGGTATACTTCAAGGGACGTTGCTGCGGTGCGGACACCACGCGCGGCGTGGTTCTTGGAAACGTGGGTGTAAACCTGCCGGTAACCGGCTGCAATCCGCGTCCGTGCCTCACGTTCGGTACGTGCAACACGCCGGCCTACAACGGTGATGGCGGCTGCGTGCGCGGCGATTACTGTGACCTCTCGAACACCACCAGTGTCTGGGATCTCTGCGCGAATCGTTCGTCCAGCACCACATGCAACGCAACCAAGCGCCACAGCGGGCCTACCTGCTTCACGGCGCCGATCATCAACCCGCTGGATCTTCCGAAGGTGCCGAGCTTCTCGGTTGGCTGCAACAACATCACGGTGTCCTGCAATGGTTCGCGCGCGCTCAACCCAGGAACATACGGCGTGATCACCATCGGCAATGGCGGCACGCTGACGCTGGGCAACGGCATCTACAACATCCGCTCGATTCGCGGCGGCTCGAACATCACCATCGTTACGCAGGCCGGAACCAAGGTGCGTATCGGGCGTGATATGCTTATCGGCAGCGGCTACGTCGGACCGTACAACAGCGCACTCTTCATCGTCCGTTCGGACGGCGTCTACTGCGGTGCCTCATCGGTCGACTTCGGCACAGGCACCGAGTTCCATGGTCAGGTGTTCGCGCCGAACGGCACGATCGACCTTGGGAACAATACGACGCTGACCGGCCGTTTCTGGGGTGACAAGATCACCAGCGACTGCAACGTCCGTGTGGTGTTCTGGACGCCGGTGAACAACCTTACGCACGGCAACAACGACGGCTTCCAGAAGAAGCTGATCTCCGGTGCCGTCACCGGAAGTGCGAACAAGATGCTCCAGAAGAGCTATCCGAATCCGTTCACCAGCAGCACCACCCTCGCCTACACGCTGAGTGAGGATGCCAACGTGACCATCCGTGTTGTCGATGCCAGCGGCCGCCAGGTGCGTACGCTTCTGGATAACGCGGACGTGGGCAAGGGCGATCGGACGCTTACATGGGACGGCCGCGGCTCCAACGGCGAGGCGCTCCCGAACGGAACGTATTTCTTCAACCTCGAGGCCAATGGCCAGGTTGAGGCGCAGCCCGTTGTGCTTGTCCGCTAACCCGGACACTGGCTTCCAACGGAAAGGTTGAACGTCAAATGCCCCCGGCATCACGATGCCGGGGGCATTTCGATATCACCCGGAGAATCAGGGCGGTCGCCGTCTACCGGCCTGCAGGAATGGGGCAGTCCTCACCGGGATCGCTTCTCAACGATCGGGCTGGGCGGCACTGAAGGATTTTTTTTTCGCAATGCGTGCAACCGGTGTGATGTTCCGTCCGCGCATCGTGTCTTCAAAGACGGCCGCTGTTATCATTCGCGCTTACGCCAATCCGGGCGGCTCGTGACCACGATGGCGCGACGTCCTGTTGACGCGACCGTCAGGATACCGGGACTGTAATCCGGGCCTGCGCCCTGCCGGCAGGGAATCCGGGGTTCCCGGGAACTCTGCCTTCGGAGCACCAGGCTGGCAGATGGCATCGACCGGGGCCGATAGAACTGGATTATCCGGCGAAAATCCAGGGATTCCGGCGATTCGGATTTTGTCGCATCCGGGAAGCCTTTGTAACATTCCACAATTCGCCGGGTTCACCGTAAACCGTACCTGCCGCTGTTCCTGAGGACGGCGAGCGCATGTCTTTCGCACCCTAACAGACAATGCGTTTGCTATACACGAAACACTCTTCGTCGGTATATCCTTAGGAGTCAACGTCATGCAAAAACGGTACACCCTACTGCTGTCACTATTGTTGATGGCGGTGACCGTCACCCCGAAGGCGTGGGGTCAATTGACCAATTACGTCTTTCAGAGTGGCAGTGGTTCGCAGTTCAGTATCACCTCCGGCAATGTTGTGTACAACGGTGCCGGACAGCGAGGCTCGGGACAGGGCGGTTACGATGATTATGCGAGCGGCCCGTACGCGATCGGATTCACCTTCCCGTTCGCTGGAACAGGCTACACAACATTCTCGCTCAGCACCAACGGTGCGATCAGCCTTGGTAACACAGTGGTTACCACCACATGGGTCAATTCGCTGACGGTAGGTAGCTATCCGATGATCGCTCCCTTCTTCGATGACCTCCGGGTTTCCGGCGGCGTTCAGGGATGCGGCAATCCGGCCATCCAATATCAGACCTCCGGCGTGGCACCGAACCGGCTGCTCACGATCGAGTTTCGGGATATGGACGGCCAGAACCGCTATCCGGCCTGGTGCACATTCCAGGCGCGCCTGTACGAGAGCGGCAAGATCGAGTTCTGGTACGGCCGCATGTCCTCCTGCGATGTCTGTAACCAGTTCCGCGGCTGCTTCAGCGGTTCCGCATCGATCGGTCTGGCAGCAAGCGCGTCGGACTACATGAGTGTCACGCTCACCGGCGGCGGCGGCACGATGAGCCGCGCCTCGGTGAACAACAGCAACAACATCAACTCCACGGCCATCAACGCCGGCACGATGTTCACCTTCATTCCGTGCAGCCTGGTTCTTACCGGACGTACGGGAGCCGGGAACGGCGGCACAACCACGATGGCCAACGGCGATACGTTCTTCAGCGGTTTCCTGACCCAGGTTGGCAGCTCTTCGGTCTATACGCCGTTCTCGCAGCAGATGACGGACGTCACCTGCGCCGGCCTCTGTACACTTGCGATCAGCGGCCCGGCTGCGAATGATTACTACCTCGGCACTCCGGGAACGCTCAACCGCACGGTGAATCTCGGCGGCGGCACTGTGGATATTCCGAACATCGGCTTCGCTCCCACCGCGGGTGGTGTGCGTTCCGCCGTGCTCACGGTGACCGGCCCAGGCGTTACGCGCACCTTCAATCTCGCGGCGCGCGCTCCGTTTGTCAACTACACGGGGATTATCCCGCAGGGTGGCACGCAGGGGATGAATACCGGCGACACGCTCTTCAAGGGCCTTCCCGTGCCTCGACATAGCTCGCAATGCTTCACTCCCTTCTCACTGTTGAATGTCAGTGGCTCGAGTCAGTTGATACACTACGCGCTGACCGATCCGACCAATCAGTATTCCATCAGTGCCGATACCACGCTCGGCGCCAACGGCACAACAGCTCCGCGGATCTGCTTCAGCCCGCAGGGCTTCGGCCCGCAGCCGGCAATGCTTACTGTTACGGCCGGCGGTGAGTCGCGGACGTTCGTGCTCTACGCCATCAGCGCGGCGCCGGGTGCCGATTTCCATATCGGCGCGCAGACCGTGGGCGTGGATCTGACCGAACTCTTCCGCAATCGCTACGGATGCGTTGGCGAGGAGGCCGTGACCTATGCGGTCAAGGTGGTCAATACCGGCTACGGTGACTTCATGATCAACGGTGCGGAGTTCTATCTGGTGGATACCGTGTATCGTCAGGGCGTTCCCTCCTATCCGTACGTCCGTGATTCGCAGGGACGCCTTATCCGTGTCTACGATTACTGGCTTACCAGGAACGCGCCCGTGCTGCCGCTGACGCCGGCACAGACCCAGCTCCCGATAACCGTGCATCAGGCCGATTCCACGACGGTCTACCTGAGCTTCGTCGGCGCGCTGAACGGCAAGCGGTTCGCCCGCGCCATACTCCGCACCAACGGACAGTCGCGCTCCGGGCTGGATACCAACGGCGTATCGTCTGAAGGTCTCGTGAACTTCGATGTCTACGCGCACGGCTCCGGTTCCATGCTCTCCGATACGGTGGGCGGCGGATTGCCGCGCGCCGTCATCTTCCCGGTTACGCGTATCGGTGAGTGGGCAGTCGACACGATGACGGTTGTGAACAACGGCGTCTGCAGTCTCCGCATCAACCTGACCCTGATGGATATCACGGCCGGCGATGTGGACGAGTTCGAGATCGTCACGAAGCCCTCCAGCCAGGTGGACGCCGTAACGCACGATCTGATTCTGCCGCCGGGTGCGTCCGATCATATCGTTGTCCGCTTCAAGCCGCAGCAGATCGGGTCGCGCCGTGCGGGTCTGCGACTGAAGACCAACGACTCCAACATCTACGTTCCCGGCATCACCGAGCGCGGCGTCTACTATGTGGACCTGTTCGGCTCCGGCAAGACCGATCTGTACGGTGAAGGCGGCGATGCCGGCACTGCTCTGATCGGCGGCGGCAGCGCAGAGCACACCAAGGGTTCCGTCCGGATGAAGAACACCCGGAGCAATCCGGTGAGCATCGTTCAGGTGGACATCGTTGGTGATGACAGCACGGACTTCAGTTCAAGCAACTGGCCAACGCTTCCGGTGCTTCTGGAGCCGGGAATGGAGCAGGCCTTCCAGGTGGAGTTTGCTCCGAAGTCCGGCGAGTCGCCCGGCACGCGGAAGACGCGTCTCCGGATGATCACGTCCGATGGCGATACGGTGTACATCCCTGTAACCGGTACCGCCGGCACGCGCGAGATCGACGTGACGCCGCAGGATCTGAAGTTCGGCCAGCTTACCATCGGTAAGAAGTCGCGCAAGAACGTCGTGATCCGCAACACCGGCACGATGGTGCTTACCGTGCAGCAGCCTGCGGTTACCTCCACGGGCGAGTTCACGGCAACGCAGCTTGCCCGCACGCAGCTGGATCCCGGCCAGTCCGAGATCGTCGAGGTAACGTACGCTCCAACGGTAACCGGTCTGTACTCCGGTACCATGGATATCACGAGCAACGGGACGGCTACGCCGATGGTGAGCGTCACGCTGAATGGTACGGCCAAGACGCGCAAGGTGGACGATCCTGATCCCACCGGCACCACGAGCGGTCCGAGCGTGAGCGGCGAGATCGCAACGAGCGGTCTTGAGGAGTTCAGTGTGGCAGGTGTCAGCGGCGTTCGCGATGCAAGCGGCATGGCGTTGATGCAGAGCGTTCCGAATCCGGGCCGCGATCTGGTGGAGATCGGCTACTCCCTGCCGGTGCGTGCGGACGTTACTCTTGCACTGTATGATGATCAGGGACGCCTGGTTCTCATGCTGGACTCCGGCACCCGTCCGATCGGCGAAACCCGTCTCCGCGTAGACGTGAGCGGGCTTGCTGCCGGGCTGTATCACTACCGGCTCATGGCCAACGGCAATTCGTTGAGCCGTACACTGACCGTCGTTCGATGAGTTCCGCCGCTCCCCGGTCCATAAACATGGATCGGGGCCTGCGGCGAACCTGTCTCCTTCCGTGGTCCGGCGGGTGACTGGAATCGTCAGCGAACAGGTCCGAATGGAACAAAGGGGGTACCTCGCATCGAGGTACCCCCTTTCGTTAAGCACTCATCTACTCGACGCACCATGGTCAACGCGATCTCCCCCACGGCCATCGCGAGCCCCGACGAAGCCGGGGGGCATGGCGATCTCTCCGCTCAACGTACCGAATCGTACCAGCCGCGTGAGGCCAGCCCGCAAAGGTCGCCACGGCTTCGGTGCGTTCGCCTCGCGAAGACCTCTGGTGGGTCGCTGCCGAGCAATACCTCTACGCAGTCGCGGTTGATGGTCTCGAAATGACCGTCAGGTTCTCCGTGTATCAGTGAGGTTCGTACCCTTTCTTTGCATTTGCGAAAACGAAACACATTCGCAGTCACCGGCTCTCACGGGCCGCTGGCGACTGCCTGGTCACACAAACATCGCCGGCGTGCGGGCAGATTGTATTGTTCAATTCAACTTTTCATCTAATTTCGCTCCACCCAGGTCCCCTCCCTCCACTGGCATGGAGGTTCGGCACGTTGCATGTGCCACTCAATCGTTGCTTGATAAAGGACCTGCGGCCCGCCATCATGCCTAATCTACCCCAGCGTGGTTGGTACGTTCCGCCTGCAAGTTCCATAACCCGAACTCTTCAAGGAGTATACAATGCGAACAGTGATACGCATTCCAGAACGACTACGGCTTGGTCGTTGCCTGATTGCAATCGTGGCGCTCATGCTGTTGGGAGGGTCCTCATCCTGGGCTCTGCTCTCGACGGATTACACGTTCACGACATCGACGATTACCTATACGCCGCTGACAACGGCGACGATGGTAATTGCCGGCACGAACGGGGCAGCCGCGGGCACCGGCACCTTCAACGACTCCGCTTCGGCGGGTCCGTTCAACATCGGCTTCACCTTCCGCTTCTCCTGCGTCGCCTACACGCAGTTCGGCGTGTCCACCAGCGGCACAGTCTACCTTGGCGGATTGAAGTCCAATTCCTTCACGAACGATCTCGCGAACGCGCCGTTCTATCCGATCATCGCGCCGTGGTGGGATCACCAGCACATGTACAACAACGGCGGTGCGGCCAACGGCTGCACGTTCAACCCGTTGGTTGGTGTACAGTATGCGGTCTCCGGCAGCGCGCCGAACCGCATATTGACGATCGAGTTCAACACGCAGGTGGCCGATAACAACGGCTCGCTCTGGTGGGCCGGCTGCGGCCTTTCGATGAACCGCTATCAGGTTCTTCTGTACGAGACCTCGAACAAGATCGAGTTCCGCTACGGCTCCATGTGGGCAAGCTCCGGCCAGCCGACCTCCGGAACGATCGGCATCGGCGCCAGCACCACGGACTATATCAGTGTTACGCCGAATGGTGCAACGGCAACCACGAGCTCCGCGGTCTCCAACAACAGCATTGCCCTGCACCTGACGCCGATCAACGCAGGAACGTCGTATACCTTCACCCCGTGCTACTTCGCGCTGGCCGGAACGCCCCCGCTGGCAACGGCGGGCATGGCCTCGGGCGACAGTATGCTGACCACGAGTACGGTGATGGTGGGGAACGAGGGAACCTATTCGCCGTTCACGATCACCATGCCTGCGGGCGGCTGTCCATCGCATAACTATACGATGACGATCAGCGGCACCAACGCCACGGAATACCGCTTCACGGCAACGGGCAATCAGACCGTGTCCGGTTCGCTGGCCGCCGGCAGCTCCATCAGCTACGTGATGGGCTTCCGCCCGACCGCCATCGGCACTCGTTCGGCAATCCTGACGTTTACGGACAACACCGTTGGCTGCTCCTCGGTCTACTACATCGCGGCCAAGGGAACGCCCAGAATCACACGCACGGGGAACGTGGCGCAGGGCGGCACCGCAACCATGGCATGCGGCGTGGACACACTTCTCGTTGGGAAGTACGCCATTCGCGGCACCTCATCTACGTTCCAGCCGTTTAGCGTGACGGACAACGAGACGGGGAACTATGCAGGCCCGGCAAATGTTACCTATTCGATCAGCGGCGGCGCGGGACAGTATACGATCGCTCCTCCCAATTCCTCCCTCACCGGTGGCCAGTCCGCAACGCCGACCATTACATTCACGCCGCTGCTGAGCTCCACTGGTGCCCAGCCGGCAACGTTGACGATCACAGCGGACGGGCAGAGCTGCTCCTTCGTCCTCTACGCAATCGCGGCCTTCCCATCGCTGGAGGTGCGGTCGGGCGGGACGCTGCTCGATTCCAGCTCGGTTCTCTTCGTGAACCAGTACAGCTGCGTTGGCGAGCAGGCGCTCTCCTATCCGCTGGACCTGAAGAACACGAACTTCATTGCCGACACCCTCTGGAGCACGGATATCTACGAACTGGATACCACGTACATGCAGGGCGCGCCGCGGTATCCGATTCGCAAGGACCGCTCCAACAACCTGATCCGTTCCACGGACTACGTGCTCAGTACCCAGCCGGCCGCCGCTCCGCTCTCGGCGAATCCGCGGCTAACCTATCCGTTCGTGATTCCTGCGGGCCAGACGGTGCGTGTCTATCTGACCTTTGTGGGCCAGCTCGAGAACAAGCGCTTCGCGCGGCTGTTCCTGCGGACGAATGCCCTGAACTTTGCCGGGCCCGATGTCAACGGCCTGGCGCAGAACGGCATGCTCCGGCTGGATCTGTTCGCACGCGGTACCGGCGGTCATCTCTCAGACAACCCGAACGGCGGCAGGCCGGGCGCGGTTGGATTCCCGGTGACCCGTATCGGCGACACCGTGGAGCAGACGATCACGCTCTACAACACCGGTACGTGCAATCTGCGGATTACGCCGTCGCGCTTCGAAATCGAAGCGGGCGATCTTGACGAGTTCAAGATCACGCAGATGCCGACCTCCGGCACCGTGGCAAGCAACGGCGACCTGATCTTCGCGCCGGGCGCTTCCACAACGGTGAAGGTCCGGTTCAAGCCGTCGCAGGTGGACTCGCGCCGCGCAAGCATCCGCGTGGTGACCAACGATTCCACGATGGTGATTCCGGGCGTCACGGAGCGCGGCGTGTATTACATCGATCTCTACGGTACGGGCAAGTCCGATCTCTATGCAACGGGAGCGGATCTTGGTACGGCGTTGATTGGCGGCGATGCCACGGAGCATACGCACGGAGTTGTACGCCTGCAGAACACGCAGGATGGCCCGGTGATCATCACGAAGGTGGCGCTGAACGGCACCGATGCCACGGAGTTCATGCAGGATGCAGCCAAGCCGTGGCCAACCAAGACGCGCGTGGTTCAGGGGGGTGAAGTCGTTGAGCTGGGTGTGGAGTTCGCACCGGCGGCCGGCGGAGTGCCGGGCGCACGCGAGGCGAACGTGATGATTCTTCTCCTCAACGGCGATACGCTGAATGCCAAGATCACCGGCGTTGCCGGGACGCGCACTGTGGAGGTGACACCAACGGATATCAAGTTCGGTCAGCTGACGATCGGCAAGAAGGCCCGCCGGAGCTTCACCGTGAAGAACACGGGCACGATGACGCTGAAGGTGCAGCAGCCGGATGTACAGTCCGCAGGTGGCGAGTTCTCCGCAACCCCGCTGGTACGTACCGATTTCGCTCCGGGCCAGGTGGAGATCATCGAGGTGACGTATGCTCCGCAGCAGTCCGGCCTTGCGGCCGGAACGATCGATATCAAGAGCAACGGAACCAACGGCACGCAGACCGTGACGCTGGGGGGCACGGCAAGGACCCGCAAGAGCGGCGATCCCGATCCGTCGATTGCCCATGGTGGTGCGGTAGGGACCGGCTTCGACATCGCAAGCAATGGACTCGAGGAGTTCAGCGTGAGCGGTGTAAGCGGTGTGCGTGACGCAAGCGGCCTGACACTTCTCCAGAGCGTTCCGAACCCGGGTCGTGACGAAGTGGAGATCGGCTACATTCTGCCGCAGCGCGGAACGGTGCAGCTGGTGCTGTTCGATGCCGACGGGCGTATGGTGCAGCAGATCGATGCCGGCGTTCGTGAGAACGGCGAGCGCCGCATCCGTGTGAACGTGCAGGGCCTGGCGAGCGGCGTCTATCACTACGTGCTCACCGTGGACGGCAGCACGCTGACGCGGCCGCTGACCGTGGTGCATTGATTGCATTGATATCGGCAATATCTGCCCGATATCCAGTTGATACGCTGATAATTGAAGCGGCTCCGATGAATTTCGGGGCCGCTTCTGCATTCTGCACCGCCCCGATTTCGCATCGACGGCTTCAGTGTGGAACAGAAAAACATATGGCAATTGCCTATTGGCTGTGATATATTGCTTGGCGATCCGTACAACACCCCAGTACGTCCTCGGACTCAATCTCGCTCACAGACCCTGAGAGAATCGCATGCCTGCGGCATGCGGCCAACTCCAAACCTTCGGCACGTTGATGTCGTTACTAACCGGTACCGGCATCGCTCTGCCATAGCTGATGTTCCTTCCGGACCAGTCACGTTGAAGGCGGAATCGCTCCGCATTCCGCGTCCTGAGCCGGGGGCTCATGAAGCAGGCAGACGAATTTGGAACCTTCCTCGGTTTCACGAGTTCCTCGAACGTATGTGGGGGTCGCATGAACTGCCATCACCCTATTGATTGCGAATCCCTTGTGCAGCCGTTGATGCTGCGTCCGGCGCTCGACCTCGAATTCAATAAATGACCGCCCAATGACTCCCCCCAAGGAGGTTCCCGCGGCGGTGTGGTTTTTACCATATAGCATGCTTCTAGGAGATGCTCTTATGACAATGTCTCTCAACCGTGTACTGAGAGTACGCATGTCCCTCGGCCTCCTGCTGTGCGGGGTGCTCATGATGAGCGCCTACGCGTTGAAGGCGCAGACGATGGCGACCTATGCCTTCTCTGAGACCACCGGATTACCAACGGATATGACCGGCTCCTCGCAGATTTTCGGCGCCGGCATTGACGATGCTATTTCCAGCCTTTATCCGATCGGGTTCACCTTCAAGATGAACAACACCAACTTCACGCAGTTCTGCGCGAGTTCGAACGGCTATATCGGCCTGGGCGGCACCGCCAACAGCTACCTGACTCAGGACTTTACCACTTCCACATACGGCGTTCCGGTGATCTGCGGTCTGGGACGTGATGCTCACACCGGTTCGGATGGATCGGTCACCTACATTACGACCGGTGTTGCCGGAAGCCGCATTCTGACGGTCAACTTCCAGATTCGCGATTATCCCGGTTCCGGCCAGCCGACCAACACACGCTATCAGATCCGCCTGTACGAGGGCTCCAATCGCATCGAGCTCTGGTATGGGCCGGTAGTAACGAGCGGAGGAGTCTTCGGGGCGAAGAACGCCCCCGGTGATTTCGCTGCCATCTTCCCGGGCCCGCCGGCCACTGTCAGCTACGTCAGCAACTACACCGGCGCACCCCCGAGCAATGTCAACAAGGTATACGATTTCGATCTCTGCACGATCGTCAACGCCGGCAATATTGCCCAGGGCGGCACGGCAACGATGCAGAACTTCGATTCGTTGATGCGCAACGTGAGCGTGCAGCGTGGCAACAGCGGCACCTTTACGCCGTTCACGATCACGCCAACCGGCTGCGCTCCGTCGGCCAACATGACGTATTCCATCAGTGGTGCGAATGCATCGGACTACAGCATCTCGCCAACGTCGGCATCAGTCACGCCCGGAGGGAACTCCACGCCCACCATCACGTTCAACCCAACCGGTGTCGGTGTGCGCAACGCGGTGCTCACGGTGACCGGGCCGAACAGCTATCTCCGCACGTACTATCTGGCAGCCACGGCAGCGCCACGCATCATCTACACCGGGAATGTTCCGCAGGGTGGAACAGCCTCGATGAACAACGGTGATACGCTTCTCGGCAGCGTCAGCATTCTGCGCGGCACGAGCGTGAACCTGACGCCGTTCATGCTGACGAACATCAACACGAACGGGGCGGCAACGCCGGCTGCGATTACCTATACGATCAAGGGGACCTCCGGTGGCCAGTATGCCATCAGCCCCCCGAGCACGTCGCTCGGCGCCACGCAGTCCAACACTCCGACGATCACGTTCAATGCAACAGGCGTTGGCTTTGTCATCGATACGCTGACCGTTGTGGCAGATGGCCAGACCCGCGTGTTCCGGCTCTCTGCCTACAGCGAGGCTCCGGGGCTCGATATGCGCATCGCCGGCGTTCAGGTGGACAGCACTTCGCAGATCTTCCGCAATGCCTACAGCTGCATGGGCGGAAGCTATGTCACGATTCCGGTTCAGATCACGAACTCCGGCGGTGGTACGCTGGTGGTGAACAACATCCAGGTGTACAAGACCGATACCATGTATCGCCAGGGGAATCCGCGCTATGCGCTGATCCGCGATCCGAAGACCGAGGGTGGCTACATGATGCTGCCTGATTATGTCATGACCGTCAATCCACCGGTGCTACCGACAACGGCTCCGGCAAATGCCGTGGGCTTCCCGCTCCACCTTACCCGCGGGCAGTCGCAGACGGTGTATCTCTCGTTCAATGCATGGCGCCGCGACAAGCGGTTCGGACGGATCGTTGTGACCAGCAATGGCCAGAACGTCATCAACCCGAACCCCGCCAACGGGGCGCTGACGCAGGGTCTGCTGTGGTTTGACGTGTACGGCCGCGGCATCGGCGGCGAGCTTTCCGCTCCCGGCACCACGAATCCGCCGGGCGCGCTTCAGTTCCCGACCATCCGCATCGATTCGAGCGTTACGGCATACTACATGCTGTACAACTCCGGCGAGTGCGACCTGCGTGTCTCCAGCAAGGATCTTCGCCTTATCTCCGGCGATGTGGATGAGTTCGAGATCGTTGACAAGCCGCACGCATACATCGATGCCACTACGGGCGACGACATCATTCCGGTTGGGAAGATGGATTCGGTCGGTGTTCGGTTCATGCCGAAGCAGCAGGGCTCTCGTCGTGCCACGATGCACGTGCAGACCAACGATTCCATGGAAGTCGTGGACGGCGTAACGGAGCGCGGCCTGTATCGCGTGGACGTGTATGGCGAAGGGAAGACGGGTCTGTACATGACTAGCTTCGACTTCGGCCAGGCGCTGATCAAGGGGACCGGACCCGACGTCCGCGCCGGATCGGTCCGTCTGGAGAATACCCGCATCACGCCGATCACAATCACGAAGCTGGAACTGGACGGCACGAACAAGGGTGACTTCGCAACGGGTGCCCCGACGTGGCCAACCCTGCCGGTTACGCTTACGCCGGGTCAGATTCTGGAGCTTGCTCTTACGTTCTCGCCTGCCGATACGCCGACGGGCGGCCGCAGTGCGTTCGTGCGTGCCACTACTTCGGACAACGACGTGATCATCGGCCAGCTTACCGGTGTGGCCGGTACGCGTTCGATCGAGGTGACGCCAACCGTGATCAACTTCGGCCAGGTTCCTCAGGGCAAGCATGCCCGGAAGAGCTTCATGATTCGCAACACCGGCACGATGCCGCTTACGCTGAAGCAGCCGGATCTTTCGCAGCCGGGGACGGACTTCGCCATAACTCCGCTCTCGCGTCTGCAGTTTGCTCCGACGCAGGCGGAGGTTGTTGAGCTTACGTTCACGCCTTCCGCACCAGGCCCGATCCAGGGTGTCTCCATCAACATCAACTCGGACGCCACGAACGGCCAGCAGGTTGTCACGGTGAACGGCAGCGCCTACACCAAGGGTCCGGGTAATGCCGATCCGAGCGTGACCGCCGGCGGCCATGGCGGCATCGACAACATCGACATCGTAAGCAACGGACTCGAGGAGTTCAGCATCAGCGGTGTTGCCGGTGTGCGCGATGCGAACGGCATGGCCCTCATGCAGAGCGTGCCGAACCCTGCTCGCGATGTGGTGCAGATATCCTACATCCTGCCGACCCGCGGCGACGTGAACCTTGCGCTGTACGACGATCAGGGACGCCTTGTGCGCGTTCTCGATGCCGGCATGCGTGAGGCGGGCGAGTCGAACGTTCGCATCGATGTGGGCGGTCTTGCCAACGGCCTCTATCACTATCGTCTCGTGGCGAACGGCTCCTCGCTGAGCCGCACGCTGACGATCGTGCGCTAATCCAGGGCTGCCTTCCGGCGGCCATGAATCGACAACGGGGCGGTTCCTCCAGCGAGAGGAACCGCCCCGTTCTGTTTTTCATCCGGAGTGGTAGAGGCGCATGGTGTACTTGAAGGAACCATGCGCCGATTGCGGGTGTGGGATCGATGTGCAGTTCACGCACTGCAGCATTACAGCCGTGGGCTCGCACCCACGCGTGAAGTGGGGTTACAGGAAGTCGAAAAGATCGATCTGGCGATTGTCCGCAGCCGGGCGCCGGAAGTTCGCCGTGCTGATGGGGAGCCGTTCGGAATTCAGACCCAGCCGTCGGGCGGTGAGATTGAAGAGGTCGCGAATCACGTTGGCCCGCGGCCCCTTTCCTCGCATGCGTGCGCCGAACTCCGAGCGATTCATCCGCTCGCCGCGCATCTCGATGAGCGCGTTGCGCACCTTCGCGGCACGTGCAGGCTCCTCGCGTTCCAGCCAGTCCAGGAAGATCGGCTTTACAGCGAGTGGCAGCCGGACGATTGTGAAGGCCGCATGCCGCGCGCCGGCCTCCGCGGCTGCCTCCAGAAGCGCAGGGATCTCATCCTCGGTCAATCCCGGGATGATGGGAGCAGTCATCACCCCAACGGGAATGCCCGCCTCCGAAAGCCGGCGAACGGCCTCCAGCCTCCGCTCCGGGGTGGAGGTGCGCGGCTCCATCCGGCGCGCGAGATCGCGGTCGAGCGTGGTCACAGAGACGAACACAGCCGCGCACTGGAAGCGTGCCAGTTCCGCGAGAAGATCGATGTCGCGTGCAACGAGCGCATTCTTGGTGACGATCCCGACCGGGTTGCGAAATTCCAGCATCACCTCGAGGATCTGCCGGGTGATCCTGAAACGCCGTTCGGCCGGCTGGTAGGGATCGGTGACGCCGGAGATGGAAACCGTGGTAGGGGTCCAGGAAGGCTTCATCATCGCCTCCCTCGCAAGCCGCGCGGCATCGCGCTTTACCATGATCTTGGTTTCGAAATCGAGCGCCGGATTGAAGCCGAGATATTCGTGCGTGGGACGTGCGTAGCAATAGGCACACCCATGTTCGCAGCCTCGGTAGGGATTGATCGAATGGGTGAACGGAATATCCGGGCTGTCGTTGGTTGCGAATGCCTGGCGCGTCGTGTCGTTGAAAAACTCCGTGCGGGCATTCTCCTCCTCTTCCATCCCTCCCCATCCGTCGTCGAACCGTTCGCTTGTGCGATCGGTGAAGCGATTGCCGAGGTTCAGGGATGTGCCGCGCTTGCTCATGATCTGGGTATTTGTGATCCGCCGAAGCCATCACCAGCGAATGCAGGCCGGCCGCACCACTCATCCTTCAAATTCATGTGGTCTGCCTCCGTGTGCTGCAGGCGTTCCGGTGCGAGGCTCCGATCATGCTGCTTCCGAGCGCAGGAGTCTTCCCCCTGGAGTGAAGGTGCTCATCCGAATACCCTCGCAAGGTACGAACTGCATTCGAATAGGCAAGAGACATGCGAGGGTAACCGAACAATGCCGTATAATCGCCGCGCCCACGGCATCGATGTGCGTTGATGAAGACCGCTGCCGTAGGGAGTTCTCTGCAACGGTGGAAACCCTCAAACGTTCAGTCAATGCTTCAGTACGTTCTTACCCTAGACCGTCGCAACGCGCACCTCTTCGATGTGGAGATTGAAGTCGACACGAAGGGAGCTGCACATATCGATCTCGAATTCCCCGCGTGGTCGCCGGGCCGGTACTTCATCTACGACTTCGCTAGAAATGTCCAGGAGGTTCGGGCTCACGGTGCGCGCCGGCGTCTGCTTCCCATCGAGCGTCTAGCGAAGGGAACATGGCGCATCGGGTGCAGCGGCGAGGAGAACGTGCGTATCGGCTATGCAATGTTCGGCGACACGCTCAGCGGTACGTTCTCGCAGCTCGATGACCGGCATGCATCGATCAACGGCTCCTCGCTGTTCGGCTACGTGGTCGGGCGGGCAACGGAGGAGATCACGCTCCGGATCGAGGCGCCGCAGGGCTGGAAGGCGTACACGTCGTTGAGCCGCGGGAGATATCGCGGCTCAGCGGCGTTCCGCGCAGCCAACTACGACGAGCTGATCGATTCGCCGATCGAGATCGGTACGCCGATACATGAACAGTTTGTGGAGGATGGTGTCACCTATCATCTGGTGCTGGACCTGGCGGCCAATGTCCATGTGCGTCGCGGCAGCCCGCTCCACAGCAGGATTGATCAGTATCTGGGTGATCTCCGGAAGATCGTGCTGGCATATACCGCCACGTTCGGCAGGCCGGAGTTCGAGGCGTATTACTTTCTCGTCAACGTGGATCCCTATGCAGCCAACGGTGACGGCATGGAACATCTCGCTTCGACGCGCCTGGTGCTCAACGGCTCCATGCTCAACAACGAGAGCTATGCGGACCTGGTGGAAGTATCGTCGCACGAGTTCTTTCATATCTGGAATGTGAAGCGGCTGCGGCCGGCGGAGCTTGGTCCGTTCGATTATTCCAGGGAGAGCTACACGACGCTTCTGTGGTTTGCCGAGGGCTTTACGCAGTACTACGGGCATCTGATGGCGCACCGTGCCGGTGTGCGGAGCGAGGCCGGATTTCTGAAGGAGATTGCGAACGAGATCAATCTTGTGGATCGTTCACCCGGACGCTTTCACCGCAACCTTCGGATGTCCAGTTTCGACACGTGGCTTATCACGAGCGCCCGCAGCGGCCCGGCAGTCTCGAGCAACTTCAGGAACACCTATGTCAACTACTATCACAAGGGAGCGGTTGTTGCCCTCCTGCTCGATCTCGAGATTCGCAGACGAAGCAAGGGCATGCGATCGCTGGACGATGTGATCCGTCTCCTCTATCGCACGAGTTACCAGGAGGCGGCGCATGCCGGATACTTCCTTCGGGGAACCGGATATACGGAGCAGGATGTGCTTGCCGCGGTGAGGGAAGTCGCCGGGCGGAGTGTGAGCAGTTGGCTGGAGCGTCTGGTGGCCGAAGCGTCGGAGCTGGATGCGACGCCGCAGCTTGCGGCGGCCGGCTTCGCGATCACTCGGGTGCCGCGCAGTGAAGGGCGGCGGCCCGAGAAGCGCCGTGAGGCGGAGGAGAATCCGC
Source organism: Bacteroidota bacterium (assembly GCA_018266795.1). Classification (GTDB taxonomy): domain Bacteria; phylum Bacteroidota; class Ignavibacteria; order OLB7; family OLB7; genus JAFDZV01. The sequence continues at coordinate 20,776 of JAFDZV010000047.1, forward strand.
AACTCTACACGGGGCTTGTCCTTCCCGATGTGCGTGAGCGCGCGGCCGAGCCGTTCGTGCGTGTCGTGAACGTACTGGAGGGGTCGCCTGCCGCCGCTTCCGGCTTCAGCAGCGGCGATCTGATTCTCGCTCTCGATGCCGAGCGTGTTGACGGGAAGCGATGGGAAAACGTGATGGCATCGAAGGCCGCCGGAAGCCGCGTAACGGTCACCCTCTTCAGAGGCCCGCGGTTGTTGGAACTGACGCTTGCCATCCGCGAGCTCGATACCCGGCCGTATCGCATCGAGTCCGTGCCGAACCCGACTGCATCGCAGAAGCGCCTGCGCGATGGGTGGCTGCAACAACTGCAGGCGTGAGGTCATGTCCGTGTGGGCACCGGCCTGGAGGTTTCATTCGTTTCGCTACGCCCGCATGCATTCGCATGTCCGGCGAACGGCCCGTGCGGAACCGCCGCGGAGTTCGCGGCATCTACGGCTTCGGTCTTGTATGGCGATGCCCGCAGTGCGATGTTGCTACCGCGTTGTTGCATGCCGATAACGTAACCAGCCTGTACGAGAAATCATCCTGAGGGTACGAACAGCAGGTGACCTCGTACAGGCTGGCTTGGGATAAGGGGGAGGCGCCACCAGAACCATCGCTCTCTGCAATCTCCGGTCCATTGACTGCAGAACACAATCACCAGCGAGCTCTCCGGCGTGGTATTTCCACTACTCGCTGGCACTTGTTGAACGGGGTTCGAACGGCGTGATATGCCCTACCCCAAAACTCTTTCCTCACATACTCCTTTCGTTGCGGTTCAGCGATATAGCCTTCATTCACGTCTCATCGGTTCATACGATGGTGCGGCCTCGGAGCCTATTCGAGCCGCATCGCTCTCACCAAGAATCATTACCCTCTCCACGTGCAATGATACCGCAGGATTGCGGCCACGCACCTACTCATTTACTACGCACCGGTGTGAAGTTCCGTCACGGATATGGTGGTGTTCAATGTGAGCATCGATGAGCGCGCATCGATGCGCAGGGAGGGGAGCGTTGCTGCGGCAGCGGCGGGCCGTTCATGCCGTGCGGGAGCATGGCGCCGAAACGGACGCACGCGGCATGTCGGGCGACCTGCGCGCCTTGCTCTGCAATCACCCTACGCAGAAGAAGCATGCTGTGTGGTTCATCAGGGGACGGTATGCGGCAGTGCGCAGCTTCATGGCCGGTGCCTCGCCTGCGCCGCAAATGTGCCGCGGCGCTGCAGTGGGCATACGGCCGTTGGGCTGCATGCCAGTGCGACGCCGGACATCCTGCCTACGCACGCGCGGTGCATCAGAATCCCGCGAGATACGTTGTGAGGTTCACGTCCACCGGCAGGTTCAGCTTCTGCCGAATATGGTAGCGGTGGTTTTCGGCGCTTCGGTTCGAGATACAGAGCAGGCGCCCGATCTCCTTCGTTGAAAGATTGAGCTTGATCAGCGAGCAGACTTTCAACTCCGCCGGCGTGAGCGAAGGGTATTGCGTGGAAAGGCTTCGGATGAAATCACTGTGAATCTGATTGAACTGGTTCTCCAGCGCATCCCAGTCCTCCGGTGCGCCGATGCTCAGATCCACCTCGCGCTGCAGGTCGTCGAGCAGTGCCTCGCGCGTTCCGCTCCCTTCCGTCCGTATCTGGGCAATGCGTCGCGTAAGCTTCGAGAGGAATTCGTTCTTCTGCACGATGTGCAGTGCGGAGCTTGCAAGCTCGCGCGTCTTGTGATCGATCTCCATCTCGAGCTGCACATTCTTCAGCTGGATAATCTCCCGCTCCTTCTCGGAACGTTCCACCTGAACGCGCATCTGCATCTCGTCGATCGTTCGCTGCTTTGCCTGCCCCTGGATCTCCTCCTTCGTGGTAGTGAACACCTTGTAGTGCTTCAGCGCATTCTCCATGTCACCGCCGGCTTCGTACGCCTGCGAGAGGATCTCGTGCAGTTCGTAGGTAATCTGCCGGTTTCCGGTCTTTGCCGCCACACCCAGCGCCTGCTCCACTACCGTGATGCAATCCTTTGCACGATTCTTCCGCAGGTAGATGGCGCCGATTGTTCCAAGCGCCGCCGCGAATGCGCGCCTGTCGCCGATTGACTCCGCAAGCTTGGAAGCCTTGTTCAGATACTCCAGCGCGATATCAAGCTCCTCGCGCTGTTCGTGGATGTCCCCAAGGTTCACGTAGGCCCGTGTCTCTCCTTCCTTGTTCCCGATCGAGCGGCACAGCTCGAGCGACTTCTCCAGATAAGCGATTGCGGTTTCGTAGTCGCCGCGAACCCGGTAGATCAATCCGATATTCCCCAGCACAACCGCCTCCATCGCGGCGTCGCCGGCCTCCTGGAAGGCACGCAGCCCCTTGCTGTAGAACTCGTCCGCCTTGTCGAAGTCACCCGTGTTGAAATAGAGATTGGCGATGCTGTTGAGAAGCGAGCCGGCATCCGTGGTTCTATCGCTCTCCTGCCGCAGAGCTAGGCTCTGATGCAGATATTCGAGCGCCGTGACGTAGTCGCCCATCTCGGTATACACGTCGCCGATATCGCTCAACGTCTTGGCACGACGCTCCCGTTCCCCCTCCTCCTCATCATCGTGTACTGCCAGGCTCTTGCGGAATGCGTCCAATGCTTCCAGGTATTTCCCCTGCCGCATGTAGGCATAGCCGATGCTCATCAGCAGGGCCGCCACCTCGCGGTTCGCGATCTGAAGTTCCTGGAAGATGCGATGCGACGCCAGACAGTGCGAGAGTGCCACCGGGTAGTCGGCCAGCATGAGATGGCAGGCTCCCAGAGTAGCGAGTGTCTGCGCCATGGCGCGCTTGTCCTGCGATGTGGCCAGCTCCAGTGCCTGATTGGCGTATTCGATCGCCTGTCGTGGATTGGTTCTATAGGTCTCTCGGCTCAGCGAATTGAGCAGCGTGACCCGCTCGTTCACATTTCTGGTGCGCAGAAGCTTTCGTTGCAATTCCTCGACCTGGGACATGATTTTACCCCCCGTTCGGGCACAATACAATGCGCCGCCGGTACCGTGCGTTCATGCTACGGTATCGGCCTGCTGATGATTGGAAATGCCGGAATTCTGCGCGTACAAGCACCTGGTAATGCTCGTGGGTTCGCGAAGAGTGGTAGAGTATGCCAGGAGGTGCCGGGTTCACGACCGGATTGTAAACTCTGCACCCGGGCCGCAAAATACATTGGTTATGGAATCTGGATAAGCGATATTTACGATCTACCTTGATGCGAATTACCCTGCGTCTATCGCATCAATCCCCACGAACCGGCCACCCCGGTTCGCTCCGAACAATTCGAACCCGCTCGCACCTGCCTGCCATTCCGGACGGTCTGCCCATGTGTGTGGACCCGGTCGGTTGGCCTTGACATGTATCCTTCGCAGCCCAGCATCCGCGGTGAGACATCATCGTGGATATGTGTGTCATGTAGGAAGGACGATGAATGAATTGCAAACAACGTACGAACCGGTATCAACTACGGGGACCAATGAATACGACTCTTCGACACATACTTGCCGCGGCGGCATGTGCGGTTCTGGGCTTTGCAGCACTCAATGCGCAGACCGATGTGCATAACGACAACGCAGCCGGCTGCGGCTTCGGTGTCTTCAACGATGGAGGCGAGGCAAGGGCGCTCGCCAACACTGCACGGCAGAATCCGGCGCTCTACCAGCGCATGATCGAACGCGCAAAGCAGGGGCCCTCCCGCCTGATGCTTCGTGTTGCAGACGACATCGTCAACACGTTCGTGATCCGCAATCGCCAGACCGATCAGTACGATGAGGTTACGGCAACGCTGGTGTATCAGGGGTCGCGTGCCCGCATCTGGGTGGATAACAAGGACAAGGCGAACATCAGCCAGACCACGATCAACGCTCTCGCACGAGGGCTGGATTCGCTTACGCCGTCGAAGTCGCGCGATGCCCAGTTGAGCATCATTCTGAACGACGAGGCCGTGTTCGGCAAGCCGGCGCCAAACCGGTTCGATCTTTCGAATCCGGACATCGAGGACTTCCTGTTGACCGATATCAAGGATAACCTGATCGGCGCGTTCGTGGCAGGCTTCTTCTCTCCGTGGGACCAGACGGACAATCCCGGTTCCAACCGGATGAACATCCTCTACATCGATTCGCACGAGGGACTTCAGGGAGGCGTTCCTTCCATCCTGAACACCATGGCCCACGAGTACCAGCATCTGATCCATTACAACACGAACAACCAGAGTGAGATCGTGTTCAACGAGGGATGCAGCGAGGTGGCCAGTATTCTGAATGGCTATCAGAACCGCAGCAACAACGGCTTCCTGAGCAACACCAACTGGCCGATGTTCGGATGGAATTCGAACGACGGCACGAAGGTGCTCGTGGATTACGAACGCGCAATGACGCTCATGCACTACTTCACCGAACAGTGCGGCGAGCGCTTCCTTACGGCGTTCAACGAGACGAAGACCACGGGCATGGATCGTATCGCCGGTGCGTTGAAGGCGATCGGCGACAACCGCGACTGGCGCGATCTGTTCAGCTCATGGGTCGCCGCCAACTACATGGGCAACTTCAACCAGCCCTACGGTTACAAGGACCGGCTCTCCAACTCTGTTCCGAACGCGTTCGCCAGCTTCACGAACACGTCGTTTCCGGATACCGGCTCCGTGTCGTTGCAGCAGTACGGCTCCGCCTACGCCGTGTACAGCAAGCCGGGCCCCGTGCGCGTGACATTCCATGCAAACCAGCCCATGCGCGTCATGGCCATGCTGTACCGCGGAGGCAAGTGGGTGGAATGCTGGCAGCTGGAGAGCAACACGGAGTATGTAATCGGCAGCTACGCCACGTACGACAAGGTGGTGTTCGGATTCGCCAACCTCTCCTTCAACGGACAGACCGTGCGCTGGGACATCAACGGAGTGGCTCTTGGTGCAGACAACGAGTCGCGGGCCGCAAACGGGCTGTCGATCGCGGAGATCGCTCCGAATCCGGCTACCGGCCCGGTTACGCTTCGCTTTACGACGCCTGTTGCCGGTGATGCTACGGTGCAGCTGTTCGATACGCGGGGTACACTGGTGCGGACCATCGCCTCCGCGGAGCACTTCGATGCCGGCGACCACGAGCTTTCGATCAACACGTCGGACATTCCCTCCGGCGCATATCTGGTGCGCCTGATCCAGAATGGTCGCGGTGTTGGCCGCTCGCTGGTGGTTGTTCGCTGAACGCATCGGCGTAGCGCATCGGCGCAGCTCACCTTCCTGAATGTGCACCCCCTGACACCGATGGAGTCAGGGGGTGTTTTGTCTCGGGCGTCCCCCTTGTCGCAGGATGCGGAGCATCCCCGCCGGAGTGTGGCAACCCGCTGCGATGTCGAGCCCGTCGGTGTTGTGAACGGCCATGGTAACCGAGTCCGATGTATTGGGTATGTTGTAGTTGGGCCGTTCGTAACCGGGCGCGCGGAGCCCGCGCCATCATTACACGCGAATCAACGTTCACTCACATCGGGATACTGCTATGAAATGGTTTCTTCCATGTGCAGCCATAACCGTGCTGTCGATGGCCATGCCATTGGGGGTGTTGGCACAATCCATGAACGGGGATGATGTTCAAAGTCCACGGCGTCCCGTGGTGTGCGGCACAATGGTCTTCAACGATGGCAGAGAGCAGGAGGCTCTCGCGAACACCGCGCGCAACAATCCGGAACTCTACCGTCGCATGGTGGAGCGGAGCAAGCATGATAACCGTGCGGTGCTGCTCTCCACATCGCTTGACGATGTGATCGTGCCCTTCGTGATACGCAATCGTGTTACGGATCAGTACGACGAGATCGAGGCGAAGCTTGTGTTCCAGGGGCGCCGCGCCCGGCTGTGGATCGATCTGCGCGACACGCTTCGCGTGAAGAAGACAACGCTCGCCGCGCTTGCCAAGGGGCTGGACAGCGCCACCACCACGCTCTCGCGCAATCCCAACAAGGGGATCATCGACAACGACGAAGAGGTGTTCGGGCTTCCCCCGGTGAACCGTTTCGATCCCTCCACGCCGGACGTGGAGGACTTCCTGCTGACCGATATCCAGGACAACTTCAGCGGCGGCAGCGTGCTCGGATTCTTCTCGCCGTGGGACCAGACCGACAACAACGGTTCCAACAAGATGAACATCCTTTACATCGATTCGAAGGAAGGGCTGGCAAATCAGACTGCGAACGATATCGCAAGTGTTGTCAGCACGCTGGCACATGAGTATCAGCACCTGATTCATTACCGCTGGAATCCACAGAGCGAAACGTTCCCAAACGAGGGGTGCAGCGAGGCCGCGAGCACGATATGCGGCTATCACGACCGGCAGAATGCGGACTACCTGGGGAACACGAACCTCCCGCTCTTCCGCTGGAGCAGTGGCACTCCGTACATCGATCTGGAGATCGACTATCAGCGCGGCATGACGTTTCTCCGCTACCTGTACGAGCAGCTGGGCGAAGGCTTCATGATGAAGCTTGTTCAGACGAAGACCACTGCGCTGGACCGTTTCAACGACGCAATGCAGGCGAGCGGCAACAGCGGCACGATGAACGACATGCTGAAGGGATTTGCCGTTGCGAACTTCGTTCTCAGGGGGTACAGCGATCCCCGATACGTGTACAAGCTTCAGCTCTCCAACTCGGTAGCAAAGCTGACCAACAGTTATACCGGCACGTTCCCGGCCACCGGGCAGGTTGCCGTGCAGCAATACGCCTCTGCCTATAATCTCTACTCGTTCAGCGCTCCGCAGGGATTGAAGATCAAGTTCGAGGGAAGCCAGGCGTTCACCGTGATGGCGCTTCTGTACCGGAACAATACCCTGGCGGAGATTCGCGAACTGAATCCCAACGAGGACAACGTGCTGGGTGAGACGGTAGGCTGCAACAAGATGGCGTTCGCGATTGTGAACCTGGCGTTCAACGGCCAGACGATCAAGTGGACGGTGGAGTCCGTGACGAGCGGCGTGGACAATCCCGCAGCGCTGGACAACGCCGTTGCCATAGCGAACGTTACGCCAAATCCTGCCACGGGCCCGGTGGCAATAAATTATCGTACCGATGGCACCGAGCCGGTATACATGCAGGTGTACACCGTTGCCGGGCAGCTGGTGCGGACGCTTCTGGACGGCACCCGCATGGAGAGCGGCCCGCACGTCGCAACATTCGATCCGGCAGGCCTCCCGTCCAATGCGTACATCGTCCGGTTGCGCCAGGGCTCGCGCGCGAGCAGCCATGCGGTTGTGATCGACCGATGAGATCGGCCACGCAGTGTTGACGGAATGAATCAATGTCAGGAGGCGGCCCTTCGATACGTCATCGAAGGGCCGCCTCCGTTATCGAGCCTGTTGCTGTACGAACCCCGGGCCGCACGATGGCGAACCGCCGACGGCGGAATGCATGTGACGGCAGCCGCGTTGTACGATGCGATGAGGGAGGAAGGCTTCGGCAATGGTGATGAGTCCGTTCGCGATCTGCTGATGCGCCTGATTGCAACCAGTCGGCTGAGGGCTGGAACAATTCATGACCGGTACGAGGCGTTCCCTGCAGATGAGTTTGATACAGGGTACAAGGCGAGCCGCACCTGCTTTTCCGGCAGCCTTGCAGCTCGTTGCGACGCCGTGCGGAGAGTGACGTTTCCACATGGTTTCGTGTTATTCGGATGGACCCGGGGAGGGGGATTCTGATGAATCGAATCATGGCACTCGTTCATTCCTTGGGATTGACCCGGAGGGACGATATTTTCCGTGTCCCGGCATACCGCTGCCTTCATTGGCGGGATGTGCCATGAGCTGACGCCAGCCATTCCCACCCCGATTGTCGGCGTAATCCAGGCATTGTCATTCTTCGCGCACTTAGTTTCGGAGCGGTACGCATGGTACGGAGACTGCTACGACGTCCACAATCCATTGCCCTTCTGCTTGCTGCAATTGCTCTGCTCACAGCGGGCGCGCTGCATGCACAGCCGGTGGTGGTTTCATTCCCAACCGTTCCGTGCGACTCCGCTGCGTGCGATTCCGTTGTGATTACGAACGGAACCACCGAATCGTGGCAACTGATCGCGCTCGACATGCGCGACAGCACCAGCTACAGAATCGGACCCGGAGTCTCGATTCCAACGGCGATCCCCTCCAACTCACGGCTCAACGTTCCCGTCTGTTTCGTACCGGAGCGTCGCGGCGCCATCAGCGATTCGCTTCTGATCATAGTGGCCACCGCTCACGGCAACGATTCCATTCGCGTTCGCCTCACCGGCAGAGGAAGCGGGCCGGCGCTCGATGTTACGCCGAGTGTTCTGAACTTCCCGAAGACGAACCCCGGCGCCAACGCCGTGCTGCCGATGGTGATCCACAACAACGGCGAGGGGCCGTATACGCTGGATGCCTCGAACCTTTCGATACCGCTCCCGTTCGTTCTGCAGACCACGCTGCCGCAGGTGATTCTCCCGGGCGACAGCCTGATCATCCAGGTGATGTTCAAGCCGGACAGCAACGGTATTTATTCCGTGGCGGTGAACCTTCCATCCGGCTGTACATCTGTTCTGCAGCTCGGCTTCAATGGCGTTACCGATCTGATCGGTACCGGAGCGGTGATACGTCTCAGCAAGACCGGCTTCAATCCGGCCAACAACGAGCAGATCCCCTGCGACTCCGTGCGCTGCAGCACGCTCACCTTCTCGAATGTCGGCAATGCGCCGTTGATCGTGGAGAGCGTCGCGTGGGCCATCGGGTCGCTTGGCTATACGATCACGAACCCCATTCCAACGCCGTTCATCGTTGCGCCGCAGGCATCACGCGATATCGAGATCTGCATCAGCAGCAGGCAGCGCGGCATGTTGCGCGACACATTGCTCGTTACCAGCAACAGCCGCAGCTCCATCGCATTCGGCATGCTGATCGATGTCAGCGGTTCGATGAAGGAGACGATGTACTGCGGCGCCACGCCCAGTACACGCATGGTACAGGCGATCACGCAGGCGAAAAACTTCATCAATCGCGCGCTCCTCTATCTCCCGGCCGTGGGCATTCTCGATGAGCTGGCCGTGACAACCTATACAACGTCGAACTTCGGCCGCTCCTCCATCAAGGACATCTTCCCGCTGCAGATCATTACCGATCCCGCGCGCGCCACGGCGCTGAACGCGGTCAACGCTCTCACGCCGCAGGCGGGAACGCCCACCGGCGAGGCCGTGCGCCACATGGTGGATGTCGTAGCGAAGAGCACTCTCACCAACCGCGTGATCGTACTTCTCACGGACGGCGAAGCCGATACGGACGACCAGCTTACCTATCCGATTGCCCAGGTCGCTGCATACGCGCAGCAGCGCGGCATCAGAGTGTTCACGATCGGCATCGGGCTGGATCCGTTGAAGGGCGGCCGGCAATACCTGCAGTCGCTTGCCAACGCAACGGGCGGGCAGGCATATGACGCCAGCGATTGCAGCTCGCTGCAGGCTGCGTTCGAGGCGATTACCGATCTGCTGAGCCGCGGCGCGAAGTCCCGCGAGCCGTTCCAGATCAAGATCCTTTCGCCGTACATCGTTCAGGTGCAGGATGTGGCGTTCGACTCCGTGTATGTGAAGGGAACCGAGTGCCACACAATCACGCTCACCAATGCCGGCGAGGGAAACGCCGTGGTGGACAGCGTCAACTTCCGCACGATGCTCGGCGATCCGACAACGGAGTTCTCGCTTGGTTCCGGCGTCACGTTCCCGATCACGATTCCGGAGAGCGGGCAGGTTCAGCTCACGGTCTGCTTCACACCGGACTCGATCCGGATGCGCCGCGGCAAGGTCACGTTCTACTACAACAGCTGCGGCGCCATTCCCGTGAGCGCGGGGCTCAGCGGTCCGGCATGGGCCGAAGCAAATCTTCGCATCACCGACAAGCGGATCGGCCTGCCCGGGCAGACCGTTACGCTGCCGGTCTATTACGACAGCACGGTCTCCGCCTACAGCGTGGACACGATCACCTATCAGATGCGCTGGAACAAGACCATGCTCGATCTGCGAGGTGTGCGTCCCGGGGCTCAATCCGGCGGCGCAACGTTGACAGCCGGCCCGGTGCACTATGGTGACCGGGAGGCAACGGTGGATATCGTTGCAACGGGAAATCACATGCCGGGTGCAGGCGAGCTGGCGCAGCTCGATTTCATGGTGCTGCGCGGAGATACGCTTGGCACCTCCGTGGAGCTGACCTCCGGAACGTTCGAGGATGATAATCCCCGAACCATTCTGAACAATGCCGGCTTCGTTGAGTTGGACAGCACATGCTTCCGTTCCGCGAAGCCGATCAACGTAGGGGCCGCGGCCAAGATTGCCGTTGGCGACGCAAGCCCCACTCCCGCCTCCGATCTGGTTGTGACACTTCCGGTCACCGCCGATGCCGATGCCATCATTACTCTGGAGCTGTACAGCAACGACGGAACGTTGCTGCGTCAGGCGCGCCGGTACGATCTCGTCGAGGGAACGAACAGCCTCACGATCGACCTCGATGGAATGGCCAGCGGAAGCTACTACGCGATCGTGCGGGCGCAGGACGGCACGGCGCTCTTCCGCAAGATCCTTCTGGCCCGATGACGGGCTGCGTTGGTTCTCTCGGCATTGCGGACCGGTACGCAATGCCGGTTCGACGGTGATGGAGTCGTGGATCCTCTCGACGAACGCGCTTGCAGCGTTCCCCCAACATGAAATCTCTCCGGTTCATGATGCATTTTCTCAGAGTACGATATAGATCACGCGGAGCGGGTGGCAGGTATCGCACGTGTGCGCTGCTGGGGCTGCTGCTCCTTGCGTTCGTTCCGCAACTGCATGCGCAGGGAGGGCATGCGAAGGATAACGTGCTGTTTCCCAAGCCGATCCCCATCCCCTTCTACATCGGGCTGGAGGCGGGTTACGGGAATTGGACGGACAAGGGCTACTTCGGCGTGGGGGATGGAACGTTTGCACCATGCGCGCTCTTCGACGACGGCTCCGGGCATGGCTACACGTTCGGCGCCAAGGCGATGTACTACTTCAACACCTGGCTCTTCCTCTCGCCGCGGGTGCGCTACGAGGGGCGTCCCGGCACGTTCAAGACCACGCTGCCGGGCGATCCGGTGCGCGATGCAAACGATTCGATCGTTACGCTCCGTGAGAACGGTGAGGTGCGAGCGAACTTCGCAACATGCGCCGCCGATCTCAACCTGGGTGTGGAGTTCTTCAAGACCGGCATCTATGTCTTTGGCGGCGGAAGCGGCGGGTTGCTGCTGGATGGTTACTACGACTACTATCAGACCATAGCCGATGGCCAGTCGTTCACGTACGGTGATTCCAAAGGCACCAGCCATAAACTGATAAGCGGCAGGTCGTTTCCGACGTACAAGAGAACAACGTTTGCGCTGCGCGGCGGAGCAGGATTCCTGTTGAAGATCGGGCGCGTGATTGTGAATCCGGAATTCTTCTACAGCTCCCCGCTCAACTCGGTACTTGGATCCCCCGAGGAGATGAAGCAGACCGGCATTGTGGGAACGATGGGGATCATGTACAACTTTGGGGATTAGGCCGCACGATGCAACGATTGACCCTTCTTCAGTTCGCATCGCTTGCTGCGATGCTGGCCCTGGCCGCTCCCCTCTGCGCACAACCCACGAGCAGGGACACAGCCTTTCACATCATCAATCTCGACGCGCTCAATTCGCAGGGGGATGATTATGCGCCGTTCGTAACGGCGAACGATCGCTGGTTGTACTTCACCAGCAATCGCAGCCGCTCCGCGGACGTGTATCGCTGCACGGCGGATGGCGATTCATGGAGCGCTCCGCAACTGCTGCCGAACGATGAAATCAATTCCCCGCTGGACGAAGGCTCGCTCAGCGCCCCGGTGCCGCGGCAGAAACTTCTCTTCTCGCTCTCGGACGATGACCTCGCCAGGCTCTCGTTCACCGATGTCGCGGTTCTCACCGCGAGCGATCGCACGCATGGCCTTGGTGATGCCGACATTCAGGCTGTCGTGCTTGACTCCAATGGAAGCAGTCTGCATGATCTCCGCCCGTTGCACGAACTGAATTCGGGAGACTGGGATGCGCAGGCAACGCTTTCTCCGGACGGCACCTACATCGTCTTCGCTTCGAATCGTGAAGGCGGTGAGGGTGGAATGGACCTGTACGGTGCCACACGCAATCCGGACGGCAGCTTCTCCGCTCCGGTCAACCTTGGGCCCGAGATCAACACCAGCGGCAACGAGGTGTCGCCGTTCCTCTCCCCGGATGGGCGCACGCTCTTCTTCTCCAGCACAGGGCACAGCGGCTTCGGCGGAGCGGATATCTTCTCCAGCCGCCGAGGCGTAGACGGGCGTTGGGGGCCGGCAAAGAACCTGGGCTCGCAGATCAATACGAAGTACAACGAGGTGTTCTTCTTCTTCGGTGATCGCAGCCATTGCTACTTCTCCAGCGACCGTCCGGGCGGCAAGGGAGGGCTGGATCTGTATATGGGCGGCCCAAACATCTTCGTTGATGCCTACTCCGTCATCCGCGTGCAGCTGCTGGATACAACCACGGGGAAGAACGTGGCGGGACGTGTTGCCGTGAAGGAGACGTCGCTTTCCCGTACCATCGGAGATGTGGACGCGCTTTCCGGCGTTGCATCGTTTCAGGTGCTGGATGGCCTGGACTACAGCGTTGCGGCCGATGCGCCCGGCTATGACCGTCCGCTGCCGGTGACGGTGCGGAACGTAGCTCTGAATTCCACAGTGGACTGCCTCATCAAATTCGGCAGCCCGCCGCCGCCGCCGCCGCTCGCGGACATTCCGCCGATCGTGCCCCCTCCTCCGCCACCGCCTCCGGAACCGCCGCTTCCACCGGCGCCGGTGATCTTCACGTTCGATGTTGCCGGAAAGGTTGTTCCGTTCTTCGTGAGCGGCTACTACCGTCTCAACACTCGTATCTCGCTTGCGGAGCTGCGCAGGCGGCAGAACAGCGACCTTCGCGATCAGACGTACATCACCGATGTGAACCGCGATCGCGAGGCGTTTGTGGAGAACGACAACTTCGCCGCGCAGGTGGAACATCTGCTGGATGATTTCGTGCAGCGGTGTCAGAAGACCTACTTCCCCGGCTTCGTGGATTATCTGAAGGCGAAGAGCCCGAACGATCCGAAGGAGTACATCCAGCTTACGGTGTACGGGTTTGCCGATCCGCGTCCGATTATCGGCGCATACACCGAACAGCCGGTGGACTTCCTGGATTCGGCGGGCAATTCGGTGACGGTGAAGAGCTGGGAGAAGCTGGACAACTTCAAGCTTGCCGGCCTGCGCGCGCATTACAGCGTGGAGTACTTCGACAACCTGTTCCGCAAGGGACGTGCCCGGAAGGTGTACACACAGCTCCTGCAGCAGAACCTTGTACGGTGGCGCGCCGTGAGCGGCAGTGTCGACGATCTGAACGCATTGACATCCGGCGAGGACCTCGGCACCAAACGCCGCATCGTTGTGGAGATGCGGTTGATAAAGGAAGGTGAGGATGCGGATGGCGGGAAGAAGATCGGGCGCGGCGTGGGGACACCGTAGGAACGGCAGGCAGCGAATGTCACTCTTCGGCACGGAGCCGGCTGGTCTGTGCTCGGCGCCGATGTTATCGCCGCGGCTGCCGGAGTTCGGCGTGGCGATATCCGCTGTGGGAGATGGTTGATCGAATCGTGTTGCGACGATCCATTGATGTCCGAAGGGTGGGCGGCCGAACTACCGTTCCGCATCCTTCGCTCCGGAATCTCGGGATGTAGTATCTGCAGGGAGCACGGCCACATCTTTTATTCAGGCTGTGCGTTCGAATCGGCAATGCAATGTGCCGGTGTCTGGCCGTCTCGGATGTGCCGTGCCGGGCGCTTTTCTTGATTAATAGATCGTGAGTGCTGCAATGAATGTCAAGTCCGCCTTCGGTGTGATTGTGTTCCTCCTGTTGCCTGTCACCAGCCACCTCTGCGCACAATCCGGCGACAATCATCAACGGAAGCTTCTGATTGGAACGAAGGTGGCCCCGCCCTTTGCGATGAAGGATAGCAGCGGCGTGTGGCGCGGACTGAGCATCGAGCTGTGGCAGCGGATCGCTGCCGATATGAAGATGGAGTACGAATTCAGAGAGTATGACCTTCAGGGGCTTCTCCGTGCAGTCAGGGACAGCACCGTCGATGCCGGCGTTGCAGCATTGAGCATCACCGCCGAGCGCGAGGCGCTCATGGACTTTACGCATCCGTATTACAACAGCGGCCTCGGCATCGCCGTGGTGCCGACGCGCAAGGCCGAATGGCTGGGCGTTCTGGAACAACTCCTCTCCCTCAAGCTTCTTCTGATCATTGCGTTGCTTGCCATCGGCACCGTCGTTGTCGGAGCCCTGATGTGGCTGGTGGAGCGCGGACGCAATCCCAGCCAGTTCGGCGGCACGGGACTGCGCGGACTTGGTTCCGGTATGTGGTGGTCCGCCGTGACCATGACAACGGTCGGCTACGGCGACAAGGCGCCCGTGACGCTGATCGGCCGTCTGCTGGCCCTCTGCTGGATGATAGCAGCGATCATCATCATATCGGTGTTCACGGCTACGATCACGGCCAAGCTGACGGTAAGCCAGCTCGAGTCGTCGATACGCGGGCCGGAAGATCTGGCGAACGTGAATGTCGGGACGGTGATCGGCTCCACCAGCGAACGATACCTCCAGGCGCATCATGTTCGCTATCGCACATTCAAGACACCTGTGGAAGGGCTGTCGTCGGTTGCGTCCGGTACGATCGACGCGATGGTCTACGATGCGCCCATGCTGCAATACCTCTGCAGCCATCAGATGAGGGATGCCGTGCACGTGCTTCCCAACGTGTTCGAGCGCCAGTACTACGGCATCGCGCTCCCGGCACGGAGCCCCTTGCGTAAGGAGATCAACAAGGCGCTGCTGAACGAAACGCATCAGACGGTGTGGGGCGATCTTCTGTTCGAGTATCTGGGTGAGTGATGGTTGCGCGGGTCGGGAGTCCGGTTTCGTGTTCGGCGGCCGGCGGAGCTGCAGGCTACATTCTCCGCACAACCTCCTCGAGTGCGTGCGTGCCGAACTCCAGGGCCTCCACGGGAATGCGCTCATCCGCCGCATGAATCGTGCGGGAGAAGTTGAACCCGGCGGGAAGGGTCATCGGCAGAAAGCCGTGGCACTGAATGCCGAGCCGTGAGAAGAAGCGGGCATCGGTGCTGGCGCCGAGCAGATAGGGAATTGGTTTGCCGCCGGGATCGGCCTTGCGCACGATATCCGCGAGCGTTGGGAAGAGGCCCATATCCAGCGTTGCGGGCGAGGGCTCGTCAGCAAGCATTTCCACCTCGAAGTCCACCCCGAGAAGCGCGCGGAGTTCGGCGATCATGTCCGCAGATGTCATGCCGGGAAGAAGGCGCCCGTCGATGTCGAGAGTCGCGTGCGCCGGGATCACGTTGATGCGCTCCCCGGCGCTGATACCGGTGGCGTTGGCAGTGTTGTGCAGGAGGGGATCGAACACTTCTCCGCGTTCCCCCAGCACATTCAACATGCGATCGGTTAGCGAGGGCGAGAGAAGCGCTCGCATTACCATGCGGGTAGCAGGCGGCACCGCCCTGGCGATCGCGTTCAACATCAGCTGTGCCGCTTCGGTTACGTGCACCGGAAGGCGTTTCTCATCAAGCGTGCGCAGAATTCTTGCAACGTCCGCCGTCACGCCGCCGCGCGCAGAAAGCGCTCCATGGCCTGCATGGCCGTGCAGGTGGAGCCGCATCTGGCAGATCCCCTTCTCCGCAACCTGCACCGGATAGAATCGCCGGCCCGCAATCTCGAACGTGAAGCCGCCAAACTCGCCTACCGCATAGCGAATGCCGTTGAAGAGCGACGGATGTTCATGAACGAGATAGCGCGCACCATACGTGCTACCGGCCTCCTCGTCGCTCAGAACGGCAAGCATCAGATCGCCTCGCGGGACGCCCGCTGCGTGCGTGCGAAGAAATGCCGCCAGCATCATCGCAACGCCCCCCTTCATATCCAACGCTCCGCGGCCCCAGATGAACCCGTCCGCAATGCATGCCGCGAAGGGTGGATACGTCCACTCCTGTCCCTGAGTGGTGACAACGTCAACGTGTCCCTGCATCAGCAGGCCGGGCGCCCTGCCCTCTCCGGCGAGACGCGCAATCAGATTGGGTCTG
Organism: Bacteroidota bacterium; assembly: GCA_018266795.1. Taxonomy (GTDB): domain Bacteria; phylum Bacteroidota; class Ignavibacteria; order OLB7; family OLB7; genus JAFDZV01. The sequence goes on from JAFDZV010000047.1 coordinate 36,960, forward strand.
CTCGTATCGCGCGCCACGATCCTCGTCTCGATGCCCGCATCATGCAGCAGCGTCGCGATGAAGTGGATGCACTCCGCCTCGTTGCCCGGGGGATTGGTGGTGTCGAAACGGATAAGCCGTTGAAGAAGTTCTGCAGGGGACATGGCATGTCGATGCATGAGCCGGAGCCGGCATTACCTGATCGCAACTGTCAACGTATAGTTCGTCCTTGCCCCCTTGCGCCGTGCGTTGGCGCGCATCATCAGCACGCGCACCACATAATCGCCGCTTTGGCTCAATGTCTGGTTCCATTCCGTCGTTTCGGACATGTCGTTCGCTTGGCCATTGATCGACGTGACCACGAAGACGGCGTAGTCGTTGCTGGAGGAGACCGTAATGCTCATCTGCTGCCCGGCCTTCGCACCGATGACGTAGTCCTTGTACGCGAATCCCTTGATGCTCCCTTTTACGACGCCGGCCGTTGCTCCCCTGGTGAAGCGGATGCGTTGGGGCGTCTGCGACATTGCATCAGCCGATGCAATGAGCAGAAACGCGAGTGCGGCAGAGATGACAGTACGTGAGCGCATGGGGCTGTCCGGAATGGGTTTTCAATTGATGAATCGTGCCGGGCCGGGGAACATGCCGTTGTACGCGGCGTTACTTGCGAAGCAGGTGCCACAACGGTTGCGGTGCATTGGGGCCGGGGAGCGCCACCATCTCGATGTCCCGCCACATGAATGCAAGCGAATCGTTCACCGGCGTCTTGTCCTGCATGGTGATGTGAAGCGTCACCAGGGAATCACTGCGCGACCATGTGCCGAAGCGGCGAATGAGCAGTTTGCCGCCGGTGTTGTCGTTCAGGACAAATTGCCTGTCCAGCCGGAGCAGGAGCGCAATCACGTGATGCACGTTGCTGTTCTCCGGCAACACCTCCGTATACGTCCCTGCAACGCTGGAATCGCTCAACGGCTTGTTGTGCCAGCGTGTGCCTGTAGGCTTTGCAAGCGCCGAGTCTGTTGCGGCGGACGTGGAGTCATGGGGCTGGCGTTGCTGGCCGGGTGTGCTGCATGCAGCAACCAGAAGCACAACGGCAAGCACGAGGCTCGCGAGAAGCGAGGATGGTACGGCAGGTACTGTTCGCATTGGGGCGATGGATTGGTTCGTCGGCAGGATTGGAAGTTGTATGCGGGTCTCCGTTCGCCACGCACGCATGCGCCGATGGTGCGTGGCGACTGGAGAAGCACTGGGTCAGAAATTTTCCGGGTTGAGCGGGAGCAGCCGTTCGTGCACGAACTGTCGTCCTTTCCGGATCAACGTTCCGTCCAGGTAGACGTCGGCACCGATACAGACCAGGTCCCAGTGCACCGCGCTCTGGTTGCCGTTCGGTGCGATGTCGTAGCACTTCCCCAGCGTGAGATGATTGGATCCCCAGATCTTTTCATCGAACAGGATATCGTACATCGGCTGATCGATATACGGATTGGTTCCGAAGGAGAACTCACCGAAGCGCCGAGCTCCGTCATCGGTGGAGAGGATCTCCTCCAGGCCATTGTTGTTGCTGGAGTCGAAGCCAACCACCACACCGTCTTTCACCTCGAGCTTGATGTATTCGAACGGCTTCCCTTCGTACACCGTTGGGGCGTAGGTGATCACGCCGTTCACCGATTCGAGAAGCGGCGACGAGAAGATTTCGCCATCGGGAATGTTCACATCGCCGGCGCACGGAATCCATGTCTGACCCTCGATCGAAAACGAGATGTCCGTTCCCTCGCCAACCATCTTCAGTTCCTTGCCCGCGGCAAGCAGCTCGTGCAGCGGCTTCATCCGCTCATTCAGCTCCGCGTAGTCCAGCAGGCAGGCCTTGTAGTAGAAGTCCGCGAACGCGGCGGTGGGCATCTTCGCATTCATTGCGAATGCGGCGGAGGGATAGCGCATCACGCACCATCGCGTGTTGTTCACACGCTCCTCCATATGAACCGGCAACAGATATCCCTCGGAGTACGCCTTGTTCTGCTCCTTTCCAACACCCGCAAGCTCGTAGATGTTCTCGCCGGCACGCAGGCCGATGTACACATCCATCTCCTTCATCAACGGCAGCCCCTGCACGTCGCGATAGCGATCCCACAGCGCTCGCGTCCCGCGCTCGCGGATCACGCGTTCGGTTTCCGTATCGCGAATCACCACGAACGGCACGGCGCCAACCTCCAGCGCGGCACGCGCCATCTCCTGCGCCAGATGAACGCCGTTGATGCCGAAGAGTTCTATCATCACATTCTCTCCCGGCTTCGAGGCCGTGGAGTAGGTGATGATCTTGTCTGCAAGTTCCTTGTTGCGTGCGTCGTACATGGAAGCGTCGGTTGTCGGTTATGGATAGTCGGGTCACATCCCTGTGACATGAAAAATGCGTTGCCCGGCGGCTGGCCACCGCGAACGCCGCCGGCGAAGCCCGGTGGAACCGTGCCGATCGTACGGCCGGCGACACTCTCTGTGCCGTGCGATACGCGAGGGCTTTACAGAATCCGGGAACGCGAAACCCGGGAACGCGCTCAGGCCTCTCCCTCCGCTCCCTGACGGCGAAGCAGCGTATCGATGCTCAGGAACGATTTCGGGAAGTAGATCAGAAAGATCGCGGCGGCAAGCAGGCCCAGATCTTCCAATACCTTTCTGATCCCGACAGGCTCCGGCGCGCCGGGAAAGCATCCGCAGTCGATGTTCAGTCCGCGCGCGATCGCGGTGATGACTGCTATCAGGAATACCACCAGCAGGGCGGAGGAGAGGAGTGCGCTTCCGCGGATGGCGGCGCCGGCGAACAGCAGAATGCCGATCGCGAGCTCCGTCCAGACGAATGCGAGCGCGGCGATGTTGGCCAGCGATTCCGGCAGCATCTGATACGCTGCGATCGAGTGAGCGAACGTGGAGAGCGAGCCGATCTTGCCCGCGCCCGATACGATGAAGACGATGGCGAGCAGCATGCGTGCGGCGAAGGAGAGGAGCCGGATTGCAGGATGCATTGCCTGATTGTCGCTGCCTGTTCCCGGGGCTGCCTGGCTCCCCTGGTCCATCGGGATTGCTGATGTATCCATAACTACTGCCGGGATATCAACGTGAAGAATTCGTGTCGTGCGAACAACGGCCCTGCGGCTGCGCCTCATCGCGGCTCGAGGCGCGGGCTTACTGCGCTCCGGTGGCAACGGGATACTTGCGTGCCGTCCACTCCTTGATACCTCCCATGTACACCACAACCACCTTGAAGTTCAGCTCGCGCAGATGGTCCGCGAGTTCGTGGCTCAACTCGCACGCATCGCCGCCGCCGCAGTAGGTGACGATCGGCCTGTCGTGCGAGAGGTTCACGATCTGGTTCAGTTTCGTCTGCCACTGCTCCGCGTAGACATTCATGGCGCCCGGGATATGCCCCTCGGCGAAATGATCCTCCGGCCGGGCATCGATGAATGTGGCGGCCTTCAGGTCGTACAGTTTCTTGGCCACATCGCCATCGATCTCCTTCGCCGTGGCAAGCTTCGCAAGCAGCGTGGCGCGCTCGGCCTTTGCAAGGCTGTCGTTCGTTGCCTGAGCAAGCGCCTTCGCCTTGTGCAGCGAATCCTTGCGAGCCATGTTGATGCTGTCCGCGATATGCTTCGCCAGCGCGGTCGTATCCGTTGGCGTTACTGCATGTGCGGTGTCGGGAGGCGGCATTCGATGAGCGGTGTCGGCGGCGGCGGTAGCTGCGGGCGTGCCGGCCGTTGAAGCGTTGCTGTCCAGATGCAGGATGCTGGCGCTGTCCGCCGTGCGAACTTCACGCAGCCATGGAATGGCATTGGCTCCGAAGATGTTGTATGCGCATGCCATGGTGATGGTGGCCAGAAGGATTGGCCGTGCCTCCCGAAACGCCCTGCGCAATGGCCCGCGGGGGCTGCGTCGCGCGCTGCTGTCTCTATCGGACATCGATCTACCTCACGATATGGAAGCGGTGCCCGCCGCTGATATCCGGAACGCGCCAAGTATCGGCGGCACCGGGAGGCCGGGACTATCCTGTCAAACGGCCATGGTTCCGGCGATAACCATATGGTTGCGGGCACACAGTACGACTGCGGCGCGGCAATCTACGTCGCACAATTCGTAAAAGAAACGATAACTCGCTGCGACACTTCATCCATTATCGGGTCTTCTCACAAGTCTACCTCCAGCCGGAAAGGAGCTTGCGGATCGCGTAAGAAAGCGTATCTTACTTCCTCAATTCTCAGGTGCTTCACATCCGCAGTAACAGAGAGATGGCATCCCAAGCATCAGAGTACCTATTACCCCTCTCGGACGAAGAGCTGATCAAGCGCTTCCAACGTGGTGAAGAAGAGGCGTTTACGGTACTGGTCAGACGCTTCAAGGATCCGTTGACGAACTATGTCTATCGGTTCCTGGGCGAGTTGGATCGCGCGAATGACGTGGTTCAGGAGACGTTTCTGCGTCTCTACCACTATCGTCATTCGTACATCCGTGACGCAAAGTTCGCAACGTGGTTGTTCAAGGTCGCCTCGAACCTTACGAAGACCGAGCTGCGGCGTGAGTACATACTCCGCCGCTACATGGTGCAGGGTATATCCAGCGACAACGATGACGAGTGGCAGGGTTGGACTGTGCTGGATCCCGATGCAACACCGGACACGCAGGTTGATCGTTCGATGAAGCAACGGTTGGTGCAGCAGGCGCTCATGCAGATATCGCCGGCGTATCGCGAAGTGGTGATCCTCCGCGATATCCAGCAGATGAGCTACGAGGAGATCTCGGAGATTACCGGCCTTGGGCTGGGTACCGTCAAGTCCCGCATCAACCGCGGGCGTGTGCAGCTTCAGAAGTTACTGCGCAACATCTACCAGGAACGATAGAGACAATTCGGCATTCATGAGCATCTTTCGTAGGAAACGTCTCTCCGATAGCGAGCTTCGGGAGGTCATGCAGTCCCTCCCGTCTGTGAAGGCACCTGCAGACTTCGAATCGCAGCTCGACCGGATGATCGCCATGCACAGTGAGCATGTACCCCACATGTTGGGTTCCATGCCGATGGTGCCGGCTCCGGACGATTTCGATTCGCGTCTGATGGAGGCCATCCGTGATCGCCGTCGGCCGGTTGCTCCGATCCCGGCTGCAATTGCCGGCAGCGGCGCATCCATAAGCTGGCTGAACAACATGATGGGGTGGATCGGCGGATCGCTCGCAGTGGTTGTTCTTGCGTTCGTTGTAAACGTGACCGGCGACGCGCCCAAGTCCGCTGCAGTTGTTCCCGCTCCTGCGGCTGCTACAGGTACCGGCGGCGCGGCGAACATGCTGCGAAGCACCGGAACGGAGATCGCGACCCGGAAGCCCGAAACCGCAGGCACCGGATCTGTCGGGGCCCCTTCCGGCGTGACGTTCACGGAGCGCATGACGATCGCATCGGCGCAGAACCCGGCCGCGCAGGCTGAGCCGGGGAGCGCACGGCATGCCGCCGAGAGCGCTCAGACTCCTGCTCCGCAGAACCTGACAGCTCCCGCGCAGCTGCATCCGCATGTGAATGCAACGGGCGGAGTCACTCATGCTCACAGCGCAATCATAGCGCAGCCGCCCAGTGTCGTGCCCCCTCTTCCCGTGGGTAGTGGCGGCATGATGCGTGCGGACTCCGATCTTCAACCGTCCGCAACGGACGTGAAGTCGGCAGAGACGCACACCGTGGCTTCACCGAATGCTCCGGCCGACAGCACGCAGCATGTCAATGTTGTAAGCGGCGGCGGCGCTCCGCAGAATGGTGGCAACGTGGATACCGGTGGCCATCGCAATTCGGATGAGCCGAAGGAGGACGAGTAGGTACTCCGTCCAAACGGTTGCGGCAGCGATGCCGTCCGTGGTGGTACATTCGGGAGCACCGCTCCTCTCTGCAGGAAATAGAAAAGCGCACCATGGATTCCATGGTGCGCTTTTCTATTGGGGAAGGTTCGCACCTTCCTGCTCGATTGCGGCCGTCAGCCAGGTGCGGTGACATCGAAACCGTGTTCAGCATCCGGCCTGTTGGGCATCGGCCTGCAAGCGGCGCCTGCGTTCGATCTCGACTGCTTCACCATCCTCTGCGAGCAGTTTCCTGCCGCGATCAGGGGTAGAAGCGGACGCCGAACGCAACATCGTAGCCGACGCCGGAGGCAGGAACAAATCCAACAATCGGCGCCAGCTCCACGAAGAATTCAACGGGAGCATTGAACGGCATCGCATCGATTCCGCCTACGGCGCGGACACCGAACGCTACTGCGTTCTCGTTCTCGTAGTAATACCAGTCGTGCCCGTTTCCCCGTACAAGAACGCCGGTGCCTCGGCCCAGGCCAAGCGCGCCGCCAATGCCGAAGTATAGACCGGCCTTCCTGGAATTGAACGCGTTCACTTCCCAGAGATAGTCCGCATGGATCCGGGTGCGGCCAAACCACGATGCACCGATTGCGGCATCCCAGGCGTTGTTACCCCCCAGCGACCCCTTCAACGTGAGGCCCGTTGGCTCCCCCAGGATCAATCCGAATCCAAAACTCTTGGTATGAACCTGCGAGTATGTGCCGGAGGGGAATACGAGGAGAAGCAGGATGGCAGCTGCCATTGCACTTATAATCCGGTTGCGCATCATCATTCTGCCTGAACGTGAAAAATGTAAAGTGGAGGCCGCGCTCCGGAAGTCAGCCGGGAGCGCGGCGTGCCGTGTTCGTCAGAGAAACGTTTTCGGGGGGTGAAAAGATAGCGGGATTGCCGCGATACTATCGCGATGCGATAAGTGAGCAGATGGATGCCACATCCACGATATCATCCGCGGAGCACCCGCGGGAAAGATCGAACATCGGCCTGGCAAGGCCTTGAACGATCGGGCCGATTGCCAGGGCCCCACCCATTCGCTGGGCCATCTTATAGGCGATGTTGCCGGCGTCCAGGTTCGGGAAGATCAGCACGTTTGCATTTCCCTGAATGGGCGACCATGGAACCTTCTGTGCCGCGACTTCCGGAACGATAGCCGCATCCAGCTGAAGTTCGCCATCCATGATCAAGCCTTCCGGCGCGTGCCGGCGTGCTATCTCGTACGCCGCGCGAACCTTCTCCACATCCGGATGTTCCGCGCTTCCCTTCGTGCTGAACGAAAGGAATGCAACACGCGGTTCCTCCCCCACCAGCCGCTGGAAGTTGCGGGCGGTTACCAGCGCAACCTGCGCAAGCTGATCGCTGGTTGGATTCGGGAGCACGGCACCATCGGCAAAGGCGTAGACCGTGGTTGGGAATACCATGAGGAAGAAGGAGGAGACGGTGGTGACTCCGTGCTCCAGCCCGATGGTTTGAATCGCCGCGCGTATCACGTCGCCGGTAGTGGAGAGTGCTCCGGCCACGCATCCGTCGCATTCAGCAAGATGAACCATCATCCCGGCCGTGTAGAGCGGGTTGCTCATGGCGATGCGGGCGCCCTTGATGTCCAGGCCCTTCTCCGCCCGGATCTTCTGGAACGCCTCGGAGTACCGTTCGTGTTGAGCGTCGTCCGGATCGACGATTTCGATGCCGGCGAGCGAAATGCTGGCCTCGGCAGCGCTCGCCTCTACCGAGCGTCGTGGCCCTACAAGTACCGGCCATGCGATCTTTTCATCAACGAGGAGCCGTGCGGCGTGCATCACGCGCTTATCGGTTGCGTCGGCAAGCGCGATACGTTTCATGGACGCTGCGGCAGCGTCACGAAATCCGGTGAGGATTGGCGGATAGGTTTCTGTTATACTGATCATGGGCGTCTGGCGCGCTGCAACGCCTCAGGGCTGGCGCCGCCGACAACGCATAAAGGGTGATCTGTGGTAGATTGGCACATGCCAAGGCAGCAGACCCACTGGATAAGTTACAATGCACAGGGTAATCGGAACTCTCCTCGCGGCGTTTTTCATTGCGGCCTTCTCGCTCAGCGCACAACAGTCCTTCGAAGGATTGCCAGCCGGTGCCATGAGTTCGGCGCACCACGAGCAAATGCAACAGTTCGGCCGTCGCGATATCGGGAATGAGGCAGGCTGGGACAGCCTGAACGGCTCACTCTATCATTCCGATGCCATGCAGCGGGGTAGACGTTGCTCGCTCGGAACCAGTGTTGTCTTTGGCTGGAATCCTTACTGGACCGGAACGGCCTATACAGGCTACGACTACTCCCTCCTCTCCGACGTCTGCTATTTCTCCTACGAGGTGGATCCCTCGACAGGCGGGTATTCGAACATCCATAGCTGGAAGACTACGGATCTCGTGCCGTTTGCGAAAGCGGCCGGCACGCGCGTTCATCTTTGCGCCACGCTTTTCGCGAACCACCAGCAGCTTCTCGGAAACACTGCGAACCGGGAGCGGCTGATCGACAGCCTGATTGCGCTTGTACGACTCCGCGCTGCAGATGGTGTGAACATCGACTTCGAAGGTGTGCCCGCCTCCCAGCGCGATCCCCTTGCGGGCTTCATGGTGGACCTCGGCAACCGCTTTCACCAGGAACTGCCCGGCTCCCGCATCTCCATTGCCCTGCCGGCCGTGGACTGGAGCAACGCGTTCGACGTCGCAACCATGGCCGCTGCGGTGGACCTGTTCATCATCATGGGATACGACTATCACTGGGCCGGCTCGTCGGACGCGGGACCTGTTGCGCCGAAGAACAGTGGCGCGCGCTGGACACAGTACGACGCAACACGTTCGGTGAACTACTATCTCGCGAAAGGACTCACTCCCGCGAAGCTCTGTCTCGGAGTACCCTACTACGGCTACGAATGGCCAACGGCAGCGGATACGGCCGGCTCCGCAGCGCAGGGAACGGGAACGGCAGTGCTCTATTCAACTGCACGCGCTCAGGCCGCGCTTCTCGGCCGCGTGTGGGAGCCGCAATCCTCCGCGCCGTATTACGCTCATCGTGCGGATTCCTCCTGGCGCGTGTGTTTCTACGACGATGGCGAGAGCCTTCGAATGAAGTACGACATGGTGAAGATGAAGCGGCTTGCCGGCATCGGCATCTGGGCGCTCGGCTACGACGGTCAGAATCCGGAGCTGTGGGATGCGATCCGCGATGTCTTTACCGATTGCGCAAGCTCTCCCTGTGCCGGCACGTTCAGCGACATGGGCGGCCCTGCGGGGAACTACTATGCCGACGAGTCGTACGCGTTCACGATTGCTCCCGAAGGTGCAACGTCCGTCACGCTCGCGTTCAACAGCTTCAACGTTGCGGACGATCGGCTCTCGATTTTCGACGGCCGCGACACCGGCGCCGCGTTGATAGGCCGCTACAGCGGCACTTCCTCGCCCGGCATTGTCACCGGGCACAGCGGCGCATTGACGCTTGCGTTCGTTTCCAACGGCGCCGTGCAATCGTGGGGATGGACGTCCGCGTGGGCCTGCAGCAGCGGTCCTTCGGCCGTAACCGCCGCCGCCGCCGCGCCGGCGAGGCTCGAGACGTACCCGAACCCTGCAACCGGGAATATCGTGGTACGATATGTTTTGCCTGCTCCCTCCGCCGTGCGCATTGCCGTGTACGATCTGCTGGGAACGGAGGTCATGGCCGTGGACGAGGGAATGCGCGAACGCGGAAGCCACGAGACAACCATCGTGGGGGAATCTCTTTCTGCAGGTACGTACCTCGTCCAACTGCAGGCACCGGGCTTCCGTTCGAGTGCCGTTGTGATGCGGCGATAGAACGGGCAGGGGGCATGCAGGAACAACGGAACCCCTTCCGGGACAACCTTGGCGGCCGGAAGGAACAACTGCCGCAACCGGGGCGGCACTCTCGAAGTCCGCAGCCGCCGCGTGCGGCCTGCATGACAACCCGGTTCCGCCTGATCGTGATCGGTGGATTCGTCCGGCAGTTCGCGGAACGGCGGCGATGTAATTCCAGCGGGGCAGCATCGAGATGCCCGCAGATGTATCCGATATTGCGTCCATGAAGAAGAAACGCTCCACAGATCCGGCAACATCCGACACTCCGGCGACAGGCGATGACTTCTACCATCGCGTTTATCAGGTGGTGGCGCTGATCCCGACGGGACGTGTTACCTCGTATGGAGCAATCGCCGCGTATCTGGGATTGAAGAGCTCCGCGCGCATGGTTGGCTATGCCTTGAATGGTGTTGCCGGCGACATGGAACTTCCATGCCATCGGGTGGTGAATCGTGCCGGCGAGTTGAGCGGGAAACATCACTTTGCCACGCCGACACTGATGCGCGATCTGTTGGAGTCCGAGGGGGTGGAGTTCAAGGGGGAAGCCGTTCTGATGGCGAAACACTTCTGGGATCCTGCAATTGAACTCGCCGCGAAGCGGAAGCCGCGCAGCCTTGCGCGGACGTCCCATACGAAGAAGCGTGCCTGACGCCCGGTGCGAGATACGGGGAACAGGCATGCAGATGATACCATGCACTCAACAGCCGCGAGGCATACAGACCATGACACCAGCAGACATCGGCGCGAGCATCCTCTCGCAATACCGGTCCGCGCTTGCGATGATCGGTACCGCGATCGAGTCCTGTCCTGAAGACCTTTGGAATCATGAGGGGGATGTAAACCGGTTCTGGCACATCGCCTATCATGCTCTCTTCTACACGAATCTCTATCTGGCGCCATCGGAGATCCAGATGCAGCCGTGGGAGAAGATGCGAATGGGGTACAACTTTCTCGGACCGTATCCATGGCCGCCGCATGCCAGACCGGAAATCGGCACTCCGTACACGAGGGAGGAGATTGTGGAGTATCACCGGTTCGTCTCCGGCCTGGTTGCCCCATTGGTTGCCGCTGTTCCGATGAACGCACCATCGGGATTCCCGTGGATCCCGATGAACCGCTTCGAACTGCACCTCTACACCATCCGGCATCTTGCGCACCACGCGGGGCAGTTGATCGACCGGCTGCGCGAGCGTGCCCAGCTGAGCATCAACTGGGTGGGAATGCAGAGCGAGGCCTCCGTGTCCGACTGAGAGCGTCCACCGGCGTGATGGCCGGCGCCTCACGAGCGCTGCAGGGAGCTCTTCTCCGGACGCCATTCGGCGCAGCACGTTCGGCGCTGCGTTGTATCTTTCTCCCCTTCCCGTCTTCGCCTGCGGCAGTGCTCGCTGTGTGCCGGCTGAAGAATGAATGCATTCAACCCCGATCCCGACTTCATGCCACGTACTCTGATAACCGGCGGCGCCGGATTCCTCGGCTCGCATCTCTGCGATCGCATGATTGCAGAGGGCCACGAGGTGATCTGCATGGACAATCTTGTCACCGGCTCCGCGGACAACATCGCCCATCTCTTCGGCAATCCCTCCTTCCACTTCGTGCATCACGACATCACGAACTACATCTACGTGGAGGGTGATCTCGATTACATCCTTCACTTCGCAAGCCCTGCCTCGCCGATAGACTATCTGAAGCTTCCCATCCAGACGCTGAAGGTCGGCTCGCTCGGCACACACAAGGCGCTGGGGCTTGCCAAGGCGAAGGGCGCGCGAATATTGCTCGCCTCCACCTCCGAGGTCTACGGCGACCCGCTGGTGCATCCGCAGCCGGAGGAGTACTGGGGAAACGTAAACCCGATTGGGCTTCGGGGCGTGTACGACGAGGCCAAGCGCTTCGCCGAGGCGCTCACCATGGCGTATCACCGCTATCACAATGTGGACACGCGAATCGTCCGCATCTTCAACACCTACGGCCCTCGCATGCGCATCGACGACGGGCGTGCAATTCCCACCTTCTTCTCCCAGGCGCTCAGCGGCGAACCGCTCACGGTGTTCGGCGCCGGACGGCAGACCCGTTCGGTCTGCTACGTCTCCGATCTTGTGGACGGCATCTTCCGGCTGTTGATGTCCGACATGAACGAGCCGGTGAACATCGGCAATCCGGATGAGCTGACGATGCTGGAGCTTGCCGAGGAGATTCAGCAGCTTACCGGTTCCGGCAGCGAGATCGTCTTCGCTCCTCTGCCGAAGGACGACCCGCAGGTCCGCCAGCCGGACATCACACGGGCGCGCCAGATTCTGCATTGGGAGCCGAAGATCGGCAGGGCCGAAGGATTGCGGATGACATACGATTACTTCAAACAGCGAATGGAGCGCAGGGTATAGGCCGGGCGCGATGCGGGGCATGGACGAACGAGGTGCCGGCATGCGGCGGAACGCAGCCCCACTTCAACGACGGATAATATCTGGAGGCGCAATGGTAATGGATCCCGAAACACCGGTGACGGATGATCCCGGTTCATTGAAGCGTAGCAAGCGGCCGCTGCTGTTCGGGCTGTTGATACCGGCGATCGTGTTGCTGCCGCTATGGTTCTTCTTCCTCGGGCCGAAGCTTCGGCAGGATCGGCTGGAGGAGCATGGCGTGCATGTGCCCGGGCGGCTGATCGATGTGGAGGAAACCGGCACCATCGTGAACGATTCGCCGCAGCTCAAGCTGGTGATCGAGTTCAGGCGTCTGGACGGGCATCTGGACACCGCGACAACAACCTTCGTTCCGTCGCTCCGGTCCGTGCACTTCTTCCAGCCGGGCGTTGCGGTTACGGCTGCGTACGACTCCACCGATCCGCACGAGATTACCATAACCGATATCAGCACCGGCCCCGCCGCGGCACCCGCCGCGGCACCCGCCGTCCAGACCCCGCCGGTTCCAAATGCGGCGGCCATTCAGGACTCGCTTCGCCGCACGCTGGACTCGGTGCGCGAGCTGATGCAGAAGATGCAGGAGCAATTGAAGAGCAAGACGAAGTAGCACGCAGTACAGTCGGCTCGTCGCTACCGAGGGCGGCGAGCATGTGGGGGGCGGGCGTGGCGAATCCTGATCGGCAATGCTCCGCAGTCGATCGCCGGGGCTGAAGGCTCCGAACAGAATGGTCTCGAACGGCACCGATGGCCGTTCGTAGCCAAGGGCCTGGCTCATTGTACGCGCGCCTGCGGCTCGCTGAGAGTTCCCGGTCGGTTGCAGAAGTGAGCAAGGCCCGGGACACCAACACTCTGTGGCGTCAGGAACTCACATCCGATGTCGGCGGAGTCACGATATCGGGCGGCACGCACGTACTTGCCATCGCCCATCGGTAAGGTCCCGGATCCTCGTGTTCTCGCAAGTTCGTATTTGGCAGGCCACCACTACGCGCTCCCACCAATCATGCATTTCAAGGTTCGCACGCCGGTACCCAAAATGGGGGGGACCCATTAATGTACTTATGCCGGCGACGGCATCGTTGTACGTTACAATGGTTGGGTTGCGTGATTGACGGCAATCACGCAACCGGTATCGATCACCCTGCACGTTGAAATAACACTCTCTCCAGCTAACCGCCTCACGTGCAACGAACGATGTGCATGAGGACGGTCTACGCAGTCAACGATTACGAGGCGGTGTCTCCGAACGTGTCTGCCGATACGCTGTGGCATTGCTCCTCAGAGCCTGCAATTGCCATGTGTGTCCGCAGGCGGCTCTGGCGCGCGGAGTCCCTTCAACTCACATTCACCAGACTGGAGGAATCAATCATGACTCGTTCAACATATCGTATGCTGCAGGGGCTGGTTGCCGTTGCGGCGATGATCATGTTCTCACTTGCGATGCGCGGCATTGCCGCGGCGCAGGAAGCAGATGCATACAACATCTACGTAGCGTCTCCAGCCAACGGAGCCGCCGGCGAATTTCCGCTGCCGTATGTCGTCAATCTTTCCGACGGTACATCACGGCCGGGCACGATCACACAGGCTGGCCTGACAAGCGTCACCGTGCCTTCAGGTGTTGATGTGGTGTCGGTCAACGTCAACGGGCGGGTTGTCAACGCAGGCGGGCCTCAGGTCTTCTTCCCATGGGCCGGCGGTTGCTGGCGCTGGTGCATCAAGTGCCATTTCTGGCTCTGGCCGCCGCGCGTTCGCTGCTGGCTCATCGTCTACTGGGATCCCTGCTGCTGATGCGGCAGATCCGTGCCGTGTGAACATGCGGCATGAAACGTTTACGAAAGCGGCCCGTCGCCACCGGCGGGCCGTTCGCGTCTCCGTACATCCCATGCGGAGCTCGTTTCGATATCATGCGTCACCGCGGCCGGTATCCACCGGCGGCACGCTCCGCGGCGGATGCGGCATAGACTGCGGGATCGCTCGGCGCATCGGTGCCAAGGCCGTCCACATAGCGATTGAACATGCAGAACGCCGCGGCAACCAGAACGGTATCGTGAATGGCAACGTCATCGGCACCCGCGGAGCGCGCCGCATCCGCATCCTCCCGGGTTACGTCTCGAGCGTCGCGCTGTACCGTTGCGGCAATGCCCAGCAGCGCCCGCATCCGTTCATCCACCGGTGCGCTCCCAAGGTCGGCAATCACCGCATCCACCACACCGGCATCGGCTCCGAAGAGATATCGTGCCGTCGATGCATGGCTCTGGTAGCAGAAGAAGCATCCGTTCAGGCGGGACACGTAGGCGGCGATCAGCTCCCGCTCCGCAACCGAGAGCGACGAGGTGCCGCGCATCAACGCGTGCGTGAATCCCCGCATCCCCTCGGCGATCTCGGGGCGAAACGCCAGCGGGCCGTAGATCCCCGGCAGGTTCTCTGGAAGGTCGATATAGGCCATCGGAAGATCGGCTGACGGTTGAGAGTGATTGAACGGTTGCCGGGCATTCCCCTGCAGGGCCTAGTGTTGAAGAGGCGTGAGGCAGCGGGCTCCGCAACACATCGGGCTTCGTGCGATGCGATCGCCCGCAATCGTTTCCTACTTCACCATGCTCACGTCGAAGTCACAGTAGAAGAGATTCGTCTCTCCGGGCTTTGCGTCGTTGCGATTGGAAGCGAAGATCAGATGCCTGCCGTCGTGCGTGAACATCGGGAAGCCGTCGAACGTCTCGTTGTACGTGATGCGGGTAAGCCCCGTGCCGTCCTCGCGGATCATGTAGAGATCGAAGTTGCGTCCCTTGGGATCGCCCATGTTGCTGGCGAAGATGATGTGCACGCCATCCGGATGCCAGAACGGAGCGAAGTTGGCCGCTCCGTTGTTGGTTACCGCATGCAGTCCGCTGCCGTCGGCGTTCATCACCTGAATCTCCATGCGCGACGGGCGCACCAGATTTTCCTTCAGCAGTGCGCGATAGGTCTCCAACTCCTTCCCTTCCGGACGGCTGGCCCGGAAGACGATCTTCTTTCCATCCCAGGAATAGAATGCGCCACCATCGTAGCCGGGAAGGTTCGTCAACTGGCGCACATTGCTTCCATCCAGGTTCATCGAATAGAGTTCGATGTCGCCCGAACGTGTGGAGGTGAAAACGATGCGATCGCCCGTTGGCGAAACGGTGGCCTCTGCATCGTAGCCGGGTGAGTTGGTAAGCCGCTTCCGGATGTGCCCGGCGGTGTCCGCTACGAAGATGTCGTAGCCGGAGTAGAGCGCCCACGTATAGCCCTGCGAGAAGTCCGGTGGCGGCGGGCAGGCGGAGTCCGCGAGATGTGTCGACGCATACAGGATCAACGTATCGCCCGGCAGATAGTAGCTGCACGTGCATCGCCCGTAACCGGTGGAGATCCGGCGTTGCCGGCCGGTTGCCAGATCGTAACTGTAGATCTGATCGCACTTCTCCCCCTCATTCGGATGTGTACGCTGGAACGAGAACTTCTTCTCGTCGAAACTGAAGTATCCCTCCGCATTCTCGCCGCCGAACGTGAGCTGCCGGATGTTGGAGAGAAACGGCCGCTCCTCGGGAAGCACCAGCGTCGAGGATGCGCATCCCGCAACCAGCATGGCGGCAGGAATGGTTGCAAGAAGGAGTGCGGCCGTGCCCCAGCGCATGGCGCGGAGACGACGGCCCGCCCGCCGGATGGCGTCTGCAGGGGCTTGCAATGAAATGCCGGAAGTGTTGCGATGCGGATTCTGTGTGAGAAACATGACGGACGTTCGTGCTTGAAGGGAAAAGTCGGTCTTGAAAGATAGGAAAGATGCAGATGGCGGGGGACCTTCTCCTTCACCGTTCGTCTGCTCCGTGTCATCGGTCCGCCGCCAACAGGAGCGGCCCCTCCCCATGCGTCGGAGAAGGGCCGCGATGCTCTGTTCGGAATGGAACACGGACGTCGCATTGCGCTCAGACGTGCACATTCAATCGCAGCACCACATTGCGCCGCTCCTCGAAGCTCGCGCCGCTGAAGAAGGCTCCCTTCACCAGATGTGCATAGTCCAGAAGGTTCGTTACGTAGAGTGAGGGCTCCAGCGTATGCCCGCCGCCCAGATCGAACGTGTAGCCGGCGGAGGCGTTCACAATCCACGACGGCGTTGTATGCGCGGCCTGGTTGAAATCGAAGAGCCCGGTTGCGTAGGTCACGGCCTCGTTTCCGTTGGTGAGCCCGGAGCCGTAGGTGGCGTTCAA
Organism: Bacteroidota bacterium; assembly: GCA_018266795.1. Classification (GTDB taxonomy): domain Bacteria; phylum Bacteroidota; class Ignavibacteria; order OLB7; family OLB7; genus JAFDZV01. The sequence continues at coordinate 53,272 of JAFDZV010000047.1, forward strand.
CGATGCGAACCAGTTCTCCGGCTGATAGTTGATGCCCACCACTGCGGAGAGACGTTGATCGTGATCGAGATCGAACGCCGTTGTGCCGGAGTCCGCGGCGAGGAAGCCGCCGGAGACCGGACCGATTCCGTATGCATGAATGACCGCTGCGTTGAGGAATGCGGAGAGGGGTGTCGAGGAGACGCTGTACGTGAGCGCAAGCTCCAGGCCGGTGACACGCACGTGGTTGATGTTCACATTCACGCGTACCGTGCTGGAGCCCAGCGTCTGGTCATCCAGTCCCGGACTCTGATCCCGGTAGAATGCCGCCAGCCTGCTCGTCATGCCGAACTCCCACGTGCGAACGAACGAGGCCTCGTACAGATTCTCCCGCTGGGCAACCGTCGGTGCGGCGGAATCGCCAACGATCGTGGCAAGGTTGTGAAGCGATTCGATGTTCGTTGGAATGAACAGCCGTCCGTAGTAGAGATAAAGCGTGGTTGATTCATCCGGAAAGATGCTCCACTTGATGCGCGGGCTTACCTGGCGTTCCATCGGGAGGCCGGGTGCGATGTGCTGATCGTATCGAGCGCCCAGATCCACACGTGTCCACTCCGCAGGATGCCACTGCGTTTGAACGAACGCGCCGAAGTCCGAGCCGGCGAACGTGGAAGTCGTCTGTGGTCCGGGCGTGCCCGGGTTTATGAAGTCGAACGCCTCGGTTCCCGTTGTGCTGGCCAGATGCAGGCCCGCCGCATAGCCGAACTCGTGCGAGAGACGGGCATCGTACTTCGTTCGCAGGCCGATCGTGGTGAAGTTCCGATCCTGTGCCACCACATATCCTGTTGCCGTGTCGCTGCCGATATACTGCTTCGGCTCATCATCCGGGCTCACGTCGTAGCGCAGTCCTCCTTCGCGCGCGTAGACGCCGGCGAAGAAGTTGTTCTCGTGATCCGCGTCGGTTGCGTCGGTATGGAAATAGGAGAGCGTCTGAAATCCGTTCGACGTGTGCTGAAGATCGTGGTTGATCCCCTCCGCGGAGTCGTACGGCACCTCCGTGTGGGTAACGCTGTAGTTGAGATTCGCGGTCAGGTAGTCGTTGTTGCCGATCACGTAGTTCGCCTTGCCGTAGAGGAAGTAGTCGAATCCGTGATCGTGGAACAGCACCTGCACCGGCTGGTCGATGCGGCGGTCCGATTCCTGGCGCGAGCCGGAGAGAAAGAATCCCAGATTGCCGATGTGGTCGCTCAGCGAAAGGCTCTGGCCGTTGGAGTTGAGCGCCTTGAACGCCCCCACACGCGACCCGAGCGAGTCGCTCGATGACGTGAGATAACTGCCGGCGTATGCCGAGAAGTCCGCGTGCAGTTTTCCGGTGGGGACCTTGGTCTGCACATCGACGATGGATGACATCTGGCCGCCATACTCGGCCGGGAATCCGCCGGTATAGAACGTCGCATTGTCGATCACCTTCGGGTCCACCACCTCATTCAATCCCCCGAACACTCCAAGGGGAACCGGGATGCCGTCCACCATGTAGGTGAACTCACCGTGCTGTCCTCGTACATGCACCTCGCCCGTTGGTGCGCGCACGGCTCCGGCAACGTTCTGCTGCACGAGCTGGGTCATCCGGGCGGCAGGCGGCGCGTGATATGTTTCCCCTTCGAACACCTGATTGCCGTTGCGCAGATCGACCGTAGTGGCAACAGGCATCTTCGCTGCGGTCACCGTTACGCCGCTCTGGCTCACTTCATCCATGCCGACCGTTGTGCCTGAGTGGAGTGAATCGATCGTCACTGTGTCCGATGCGGGAACATAGCCCACCAGCCTCAGTGTAATCACGTATCGGCCCGGCTTCACATCTCTGAAGAGCGCCCGCCCCAGGGTGTTCGTCGTGGTGTTCGCAATCGTCTGCTCACCACGCCTCAGCGATACGCGGACCAGTTCCAGTGGCTGGTTGAGAGCCTTATCCACGACGGTAACAGTATAGTTCACGGCGTCGGGTGGAGCGGCATCGGCCGGATGGTCCGGGGGTGTGGAAGCGGATGAGCGGCCGGGGGCGAGCACCAGAGCGCACAGCGCCGCAAGCGAGACGGCATATATCGCATGGAAGCACGAACTCGTGCTCCCGGAAGTTCCATGAGAGAACATGTCGGGTCTGGAATTGGATTGCATGCATGCCGGCGCTCCGGAGGCCGCAAGCGACACTGGGCGCGGGCTGGTAACGACACGCGGCGGTGCACGGCTCCGCGATCAACGGCGGATGTGCTCCGAGTCAGGCGAGAATGATTGCGATGATGGTGTCAGACTACGGCCGGAGGGGCGCGAAGCGAGAGAACGGCGAGCGTTGGCGGGAGAACGTGATGCGACCTGAACCACGTTGGCGGATACGACCGGTAGACAGTTGTCCGGAACGGAACGTTCAGCCCTTCGGAGCGGAGCACCACCGTGCTGTGGGCACAGAAGAAGCAGAACCCATCGCCCGGATTCACGGTCGCATGCCGACCGCACTCCTTTCCGTGCGGTGCCGGCGTACCGATGCCGGCGGTTCGAAGAGTCCGGGCCGTCACCGATCCGCCGTGCGCATGCGAGGCGTCGTGCATCGCCCCCGCCATCGACATCAACAGATAGGCGATGAGCAGAACCGATGCAACGGTAGAACGGGCTATGGAATGCCGGAATGTCACGACGCGAACTTACGGACTATCGGAATGCCGGCAAAGCTTTTTGCAAGCGAGTTGCATCTGGGCCCTGTCTGACAATTCTGGCTGACCGGGGCGCTCGTGCTCGGCTCGCCAATCAATCATCAGACTGTCCGGGGGGGCGATCAACCTCCCTCTGCTGCCGGCAGCCGGGCGTCGCGAAGGCCGCCGATCGTGTGCATGCCCCGTCTGCCTGGCGGCAATGGTTGGGCCGTGCCTCACGCAACCGACAGGCTCTCCATCTCCGGCTCGAACATCCCGCCCAGATGCTGCGCGAGGAATTGCTCCGCGGTTGAATAGAAGCGCATCCGGTTCTCCGGCTTCGCGAACCCATGCCCCTCGTCCTCGAAGAGCATGTATTCGTGGGCGATCCCCTTGACGCGCATGGCCTCCACGATCTGTTCGGACTCCGACTGTTTCACGCGCGGATCGTTTGCGCCCTGCGCTATCAGGAGCGGAATCCGGATGTCGTCAACCTTGAAGAGCGGCGAACGGGCCTTCAGGAAGTCAGACTCCGTATCCGGATTTCCAACGCGATCGTGGAAGAGCTGGATGTTCGGCTTCCAGTAGGGAGGAATGGTTTCGATGAAGGTGATGAGATTGCTGGGCCCAACGATATCGACGGCACAGCAGAAGAGATCGGGGGTGAAGGCGGCGCCGACCAGCGCGGCATATCCGCCGTAGGAGCCGCCGTAGATTGCGATCCGTGTTGGATCGGCATAGCCATGATTTACCGCCCACTGCACGGCGTCGATAAGATCGTCGTGCATCTTCCCTCCCCACTCCTTGTTCCCGGCATTCAGGAACTGCTTCCCGTAGCCGGCGGAGCCGCGATAGTTCACCTGCAGGCAGATGTACCCGCGGTTGGCTAGCCATTGTGCCTCCGACTCGTATCCCCAGATGTCGCGCACCCAGGGTCCGCCGTGAACCTTCAACACCATGGGAAGATTGCGGCGCTCCGCGCCGGGAGGGAAGGTGATGTAGCCATGCACCACGAGACCGTCGCGGGCAGTGATCGAGACAGGTTCCATGGAGGCCAGCCCGTAGTTCTTCAGTTCCGGGCGGGAGGTGAACAGCAGCGTTGCATTCCGCGTGTTCCGGTCGTAGGCATAGAACACCACGGGGCAGTTGTCCGCCATGAAACGGGCGATCCACATCATGTCGCTGTCGTCGCTGCTGACAACGTTCAGGTCACCAGGATGCAGCGTCTGAAGGGTCTCGAGGTCTTCGCGCACGGACTCGTCCAACACCTCCCATGTCATCCGCTCGCGCGCAAATCCGACGTACTGTACAGCATACGTGTCCGGATGCATCGTAAGCTCCGTTACGTCGTACTGCGGGTCCTCCGCGATCACATGAACCTCGCCGGTCGCGATCTCCATGGAGACCAGTCTGGCGGTGTTCGCATTCCGGGAGTCCAGCATGAGGAGGCTTCTGCCATCCTTCGTGAAGCTTACCGGCTGGCTTCCGGCTGCATCGTCCAGGTTCCATGCAAGCAGTTCCTCCCACGGCCCATCCTCGGTCCATCGATGATACACGGTCAGCCCGCCATCGGCATTCGGTGTCACGCCGATGCGAATCTTGAACTCCGGATCGGCAAGCCAGCCGATGAAGTTGCCGGGGTTGGATCCTACCAGGCGCAGTTCGCCGCTGGGAATATGAAGGTTGTACACATCGTGGACCTGCGGATCGTTCCTATTGATTGCAAGAAGCAGATTGTCCGGGAAGTGTTTGTTGTGCGCAACGATGCGCACCCGGACGTTCTCGAACGGGGTAAGATCACGCGTTGTGCCTGTGTCGATGTGGACTGCATAAAGGTGGTAGTTCTCGTCGCCGTCGCTGTCCTGGATATAGAGGATGTGCCGGTTGTCGGAGGACCAGCGGAACGATTGGATGCCGCGGTTGGTATCGTTGGTGACCGGGCGATCGTCATCACCGTTGATCGTTCGTACCCACACGTTGAGCACACCGTCAACGGGAGCAATGTAACCGAGAAGGGTGCCGTCCGGTGAGACCTGCGGGTTGGTCCGTGTTGGATTGCCAAAGAGAATGCTGCGAGGAATCAATGCCGCCATGACGCTGCTCGTAATTGAATGTCGTTGATCGGATGCAGGTCGTCCGGGGTGAACTGATACCGAACTGCACCATGATAAAGCAACCGGTTACCGGTGTTGTCAGCATGGAGGACGCATGCTGGCGGATCTGTCTGCGAACGAGAACAGACAATACAATGGAACTGGTCTTACCGCGTTCCCGATTCGGCGAAGACGCGAGGGACGATGCGTCGCACGAATCGATATGGTTCATCGAGAATGGCCGGCGCCAGGGACTGATACCGTTGCCGCATATCGCAACGCGATACTGTACGGCGACAAACGGATCACGTGCGCAATCGGGCGTCTCGAAATCGCCCTGATCTTTACAGCCAGAACAAAGAGTCCGAGCAAGGAACGAAGCAGCGGGGGCACAGCCATCATAGCAGAAACGGCCGAGCAATGCGCCAATATGACTCGCTCCCCATGAATTTCCTAGCGCTCTCCCCAGGCGTACCCTTTAGGGGGATGTTGCGCACAATCTGATAACCCATCGCCATTATCGGCGGCGTGACGGGACCGTGGAGCCGGTGGCGAAGGCCGTCTGGCCCGCAGCCTAATCGAAATAGCCGTGCATCAGACGGTCCATCCATTCCGGTACCGTCGGGTTTTCCACCGCGTCGAAGGCCGGAACGTAGGGCTTGATATCGAGTACCGGGGTGCCGTCGATTGCGTCCAGACCGCGAACACGCAGCACGCCGGGAGCGATGCCGAGAATGGGAACGGTTGTTATGCCGATAGGATTGGGGCGGTGTTTGGCGCGTTGAGCGAAGATGCCGGTGCGGGGCATGTCGTTGCGATCACGCGGCGCCCGCAGCAGATGCCGTGCAGGATCGAACGATGCATGGTGCATCAGGAAGACGATGACGGCATGCGAGAAGTCCGTGAGGCCGTGAAGGCCGGCGGCCAGATCGTCGTACAGATGAATCTCGGCAACGGCATTCCCCCATCCCTCATCGGTCTCCAGGGCAACCGGGGAATGCACGTAGCCGATCGTCTGCATCGGAAACACGTCGACGGTGTGAGAGTTGTTCATCTCCGCAAATAACAACTCTCACAGCGATCATCGCACAGCTATGGAGTGGATTGCTCCACGTTCAACTTGGTTTGCACGGACTTGGCCGGGAACACAATCGGATCGTGGGCGGGCTTCGTCTCCTCGGTCTGCGCCGGCTGGTTCTGGGCATTCGCGTTCGTCCGGCTTCCAGCGCCGTTCGGATCGTTGCCATGCTTCGTACCATCCGTCCGGAGCGAATGAGGTTGCTCCCGATTCGGATCCACGTTGCCGATTGCACCGTTCGGATGGGTCCGGTCCGTCGATGTCGGCGAGACGGCCGGCTTTGCCGAGGCGGTCCGTGCCGGCTGAGCGGCCGGTTGGCCCGCGGCCTCTCCTGTTCCGGTGCCGGCCGCCGGCCCTGCTGCAGCCGGCTTGTGCGCGCTGCGGTCTTCGGCACCTGCAACGCCGTCCAACGTCTGCGCAGCCGGGGCGGCTGCGTTCGGCTCCGGTGGCGTTGCGTTCGGTGCCGGTGCGTGCGCTGCATCGGCTGCAGGTGCAGGCGGGTCCGGGAGTACGTGCGGATCCGCAGCGTCGCGATTCCAGATGAGGAGGAGACCCATCACGATGATGCCGGCGGCGACGAGGCCAATCATGCTTCTGACGAAGGTGTTTTCCAGAAGCGTGGCGAAAAGCGAAGCGCCGGTATGCTGTGCGGGTGTGGTGGCTGCAAGCGTTTCGAGCAGGGCGGAACGCCGCGCCGCGTGGCCGGCCGCCAACTGTCCCTTCTGCGCCTGCATCGCCGATCGGATCGCGCGCTCGGTCTCCACCATCGCATGCAGGCGTGGGTCCGCCTCGAGGCGGGCCACGAACGCCTGTTCCTCCCGCAGGGGCATGCGCCGGTCCAGATATCGATCGATCAACAGATCGTCCCGGGATGGTTTCATTGCAACTTCTCCGATAGCCTTGAATCTCTGTTCGGCACCGGGGCATGTTGTGCCGTATGATGAAGCCCGACGAGCTCCACTACTTCCTTGCGCAGTTGCGCGCGCGCGCGTGAGGCGCGCATCCAGATCGTCTCCGGCCTCTTGCCGAGCATCGCGGCGATCTCCTCGAAGCGATAGCCGCAGTAGGCGTTGAGCACCAGCACCTCGCGGTACTCGAACGAGAGGCGCGAGAGCCCCTCCTCGATCGCTTCCTCCAATTCGCTCCGCTGGGTCTGCACCGGATGCTCGGAATCCGGCAGGTCATCCAGCGCCATGGACCGGCGCTCGCGCTTCATGCTGTTCAGGCAGAGGTTGCGTGCGATGCGAAGGAAGAACCCGCCGGGGTTGCGCACCTCCTGCGGCGCGGTGCGCAGCCTGATCACGCGCTCCCACAACTCCTGTGTGATGTCCGCAGCCTTTGCAGCGTCGCCGGTGAACTTGTGGCAGTAGACGTACAGCCGTTGATTGTACCGGTCGAACAGGGCGGCAAATGCATCGTCATCGCCTGCAAGGAACAGGCGGAAGCATGCCGCATCATCGTGTGTTGTTGTCGAAGAGAACACCGTTCGATCCCGTTGCGCAACGCTTGGGGTACAGGCGCACACGCATGCATCCTGCACCCATGATTCCCGCTCCCCTCACGCCGTGCACGCACCGCGGGGAAGGAGCGTTTGCCGGAAGCTCACATAGTATCAGGACAATTGTTGCAGCCTGAACCTAACACGCCGAAAAATATTTCGGCAGTCGGGATGGCCGGTTAGGTTCAAACCGGTCGCATTGTCTTTCCGGTGATGCGCACAGTGAACAGTAGTTCACCGGAGCCAGGGGACCCAACGATGCATCGGCCCGCGCGCAATCCCTCAACCATTCGTGGGTAATGATGATGAAGCACATTCTGATTGCCGCGGCTGCCTGCATTCTGATACTGGCGGGATGCAAGGACCAGCTTCCAACCAACTACACTCCGACGCTCCAGAGCAACCCCAGGATCTACTACTCGCTCGGCGAGACTGCCGCGCAGATCGGTGGGTACCGTGTGGATCCGGCCGGAACAAACCGCACGCGCCTGGTTGGTGGCGCCCTCTTCTCCCCTCCGGCGCACGGGCTTATCGCATATGCCGGCTCCGATCATATCGGGATGGTTGCCAACCTCGACGGCAGCAATCCTCACAAGGTGATCGATGCCGCACAGAACCTTCAGCCGGTTCTCTCTCCCGATGGCACGCAGATCGCCTACATGCCGTTGGGTGACTCGATCATCGTTGTCGACGTGGACGGTACGCATCCGCGCACGGTGGCCCACAATGTCACCACGGGCTGCATCCCGGCATTCTCTCCGGACGGATCGCGGCTGGCGTATATCAGCTCCAAGATCTGGCCGATGAAGCTTCACGTGGTGAGCGGAATCCGCGCGGGGCAGACGCTGCAGGACCGCGAGGTGGCGGACAACGCTGCCAATTCCGCCGTGTTCAAGGGTGAATTGAAAACGGCCTGGTCACCGGACGGGACCAAGCTTGCCTACAGCGGGGCGGGCACCGGAACGGACAGCACCGATATCTTCGTGGTGAATGCGGATGGCACCGGGCGCGTGGACATGACGAACGGTCCCGGCTTCGACATCATGCCCGCGTGGTCGCCCGATGGCAAAAGCATGGCCTTCGTGAGAGTCGGCGGAGACTTCTTTGGCCATGTCTCCGCGGATATCTGGATCACGAAGGATGGTGGCCTTACGATGCAGAACGTCACGAACACTCCCGGATTCGATGTGATAGAGATCTGCCCCGAATGGTCGCCCGATGGCAAAAGCATCGCCTACGGAGTACTGGAGCCGTACGCTCCCTTCCAACAGGCAAACAACCGCCACTCGCTCAGTACGGTGGATCTTGCAACGCAAACCGTGCATACATTGGAGGCAAGCGGTGTGGACGGCTTCGTGTTCTGGACGCCGTAGGCTCCAGCCCGGTACCTTCCTCTACAACATTGCGAGGAGTGCAGCACGAACGTGATGAAGCAGGATCGATATCGCTTCGCATCCGGACGTCTCTCGAATGGGACGGATGGGTGTGGAGGCAGCAAGACCCTCGCATGGCGCGGAACCCGGCTCGGGTTCCGCGCCATCGCTGTTCTGTGGAGCGCTGCGATCGCGGCCACGATTATTCTCCCGGCATGCGCGCGCGCGCAGTCCGGTGTCGAGCTCGGACCAGGCGCTGCGTACGAGTTCGGCCTTCAGCTCGGGCTGAACAGAGTGCCCGGCGCAGTGGACTGGTGTGCATGCAACGGCCACGGATCCTCCTACAATCATACCGTGTGGGCCGGCGCCTCGCTCCGCGGCCTCTTCAGCGGCCCATTCGATCTCGCCGAACGCATGAACGTCGGTTACTCCATCGGCCGTTTCACATCCGATATCTACGACGATACCGCCGCGGCCGGGCACCGGGACAGATTCATCGTCAACGGAAAGGCGTTCTACGTCTCGGAGGATCTTCTCGCGCTCTGGCACGTTCCGGCCGGGCTTGCGCTGGAGTTCGGTCCCTCGGTCACCTACCGGGTGAACGGCATCTACACGCAGAGCGAACAGATTGTCGAGCCGGCGGACGCAACCTTTCCGGTCTCGGGAACACCGCAGCGCGAGCTGCGGAGCGGAGACATCCTCGCCGATGCCCGTCTGCAGGTGGCCCTGCTTGCCGGCGCATCGTACGGCATGCCCCTCTCCGGAACGCTCAGGCTGCTGCCGGCCCTGCATGCCCGCATCAGCCTGGAGGGGCTGCGCCTCGGGCTTGGCCTGCAGGCCGTCTCGCTGAACGCCGGATTCACACTCCTCGTGAATGTGAACGGGGCAGAGAATGAGCAGATGGATACACACCTGGAGCCCGGGCCTCCGCATCCGGTGCCGTTCAGGGCTTCGGTGGATATCTATGCGTACGACTCTACCGGTCTTCGCGCCAAGATGTTCACTGTCCGGCGGCGAAACATGCGTCATACACAGCGCGCGCTCCTTCCCTCCGTGATCGCGTTCAGCCGTAACTCTGCTCTCGTTTCGGAGCGCTACCTGCTTCTGAATCGCAGCCAGGCACAGACCTTCTCCATCGATTCGCTGGTGCGGATTGACCCGTTCCGGATGGTGGGGCAGTCGTTGAACGTGGTTGGGATGCGCATGCGGAACAACCCGCAGGCTGTGCTGGCGCTTGCCGGCATGCGTGCGCCGGCGGAGGCGCCGGGAATTGCACACGCGCGGGCGCTCGCCGTTCGCAGCTACCTCGAGGAGACGTGGGGAGTGGATGCGGGGAGAATCGTCATTGGCGGTGATCCGGCCGCCATTGGGCACGACTCGATCGCCGGCGTTCAGCTCAGTTCTCAATGGCCCGGATTGTTTGCGCCGGTCGAGACGGTATGGGACGAGCAGCAGATCGATGCGCCGCAGATCGGCCTGAAGCCGCAGTTCACAGGGGGCATGGGCATGCGGTCGTGGGAGATCACCGTTCGACGCAACGGGAACGAAGTCGCGCACGCCTCCTCCGACGGCTCTGTCCGCAGCTACGACATGAACCTCGGTCTGGGAGATGAAGGCGCCGCCGTGCCTCCCGCTCCGTTGGTGGCAGTGCTCACGGCGGAGGATTCCAGCGGCGCACTGGTTGCGGCGCGCGACACCCTTCCGGTACAGGTGGCGCCAACGGCGGCGGTGGATTCACGGCAATGGGCTGCCTACGGCATAACGATTGGCGACTCCGGATCCATGCGGGATGCGGCGGCCATGCTGGCAGCCATTGAGACGACGGTGCAATCGGGCGATCATGTGCTGATCCAGCATCCTCCCGGCATGGAGACAGCCCGCACCGGCGCGCAGCTCCTCGCCGATCGCCTTACCGAGCGGGGAGCAATCGTTCGCATCGAACAGGCGGAGGCCGATCGGGTGGACGGGGGGCATCCGGCCGGCGGGCATCCGGCCGGCGGGCATCCGGCCGGCGGGCATCCGGCCGGTTCCGTTGCGGTGAACATGCTGGCGGTAACGGTTGAGAGCGGGAGGCGGTAGCGGAACGTGCTATCCCTCGCTGCCGGGGCCCGGAGGTACGGGGCGTACGATGATCCAGCAGTACAGGCCGCACAACGCGAATACGGAGTTCAGCACGCCGTGGGTGATGCCCATGACCGGGATGGTGATGAATCTCACCTGCAGATATGTCCCCACAGCATACAGCGCAGCCAGCAGCATGGCGATCAACGACGCAACGGACGAAATGCGAAGCAACAGTGCCGGGCGTGACTCCAGCGAGCGTGCGATTGCGCCCATGGTGACGATGGCGAAGAGCGTTACGCTCGATGCGAGCAGAAGCGCCGAGAGAATTTCAACCACGGGAGTTCGTACGGCCAGCGTGATCCCGGCGGCCACCAGCGGCGGACCCGCAATGATACCGGGTGCCGCGAACAGATACATCCGCCATGCGCGCTTCATTCCCTGCCCCTCCGGCGCCTCGCGCATCGATGCGAGATAGCGGCCTGCCATTCCCGCAAGCAGCGGCGCGATGAAGCCGGCGAAGTGAAAGTGAACGGCCGTCAGGAGTGCGATCACACCACCAAACCCGAGCATCGTGGTGTTGAACTGATGCACTGCCAGCCAGGCCCCGCCGATCGGAAGATAGAGCAGTGCTGCCGTGATGGCCAGCTGGTCCAATCTGAATGCGTGCGGCTCGCGCAGCCGAAGCAGGCCGGCGGCGCCGGCTACGACACAGAAGAGTAGCCAGAGCAGCGCGAGGGCGCCTGCGATGATCCCGGGTTGAAGCAGGCAGGATGCCGCCGCGGCAATCCCTGCGAACGGCTGAATGAAGCGCGCAAGGCGGTAGACGCCGTTGTTCCCCGCGCCGCGGCCGGGGAATGCCGCCAGCTCCAGACCCAGCGGAACGAAGACGAGGATCCCCAGCAGCAACAGCAGCGAGAAGCGGTTGAGCGCCTCGTTGCCGAAGGTGTTTGCCACCACCATCGCCACCCACAACGCGCTCCCGAGCAGGGCGCTCATCAACGCGTAGCCGCTTCTGTTGTCGTCGTTTTCCTGTGACGTGGCCATCGGGGGAATCCGCTGATAGTTCTACAGGCTCCTCGCAGACTATTGGGCAACGCCATCGGCACGCGTTGGGCGTCACGTCCGCTCACTGCGACGTCCGGGATGACGCCTCGTTCGCGGCCGTCCGGCTGCCCTGCATCCGACTGCTGTTGAACAGTCTGTCGCATCGTACTGATTCAACAGGCTGCTAGCGTATTACGTGCAGCATCGCCGTCTCCGTTCGTCCGCCCGCGCGAAGCGTGCACTCGTAGTTCCCGGGTGGAAGTGCCGCAACGTTGAACGTCTGTCCCACGGAGCCTGCCTCTGCGTTGCCTTCTGCGTGCTGCATCATGCGGCCGAGCATGTCGCTTACCGTCAGGCTCCATGAGCCGTGCGCCGGCATCGCGAACGAAAGCGTGAGCACCGTTGCGGCCGGGTTGGGAACGGCGTGGAGTGCGAGCGTGGAGTGCGCACGCGTTTCATCCGGGACGCCGGCAATGCCTGCGCGCGCCACCAGATAATTGGCGGTGATCCGGTCCAGGCCCTGGCGGTTCGTTGCGCGCACCGTGTACCGCAGCCCCTGCGCTGTCAACGAGTCCACGCAGCCCGTGAAGACGTTGCCGGTATCGCGATGCAGCATGGCCGTGAACGCATGCGGCGTGCCATCCAGCGAGTACCGGGTTCCGCTCAGCATCACGGCGGTGATGCTGTCGGAGAGATCGTACGGATCGGGAAACACCTCAGCATGGAAGCAGATCTCTCCGCTTCCGGCGTTGCGCTCCGGCAGTGCCGCGGTATCCGGTGGTTCGTGAATCACGTACGGTCCCGCCCCCCAGGCGTAGTATGCGAACGGTTTCAGAAAACTGTAGTCGCTGCTCCACGTTGTGTACATCATTCCCCGCGCACCCTGAACGCCCTGCAGCGACAGCCGCCACGCGCGGATGTTGCGCGTATCGTGCTCGTCGTAATAGGGACAGGCGATCTGCTGGAAGCCCATGCCGCCGAACCATCCGAGACTGGAATCGCGCGAGCCGAAGTTCCAGTTCGCGACCAATGCGCTGTGCGGGATGGAGTCCCAGACGCCGGTAAGGTCGCCATTGACCAGGTAGTAGCCTGCGTGAGCGTTATGGAACTTGTCGAACATGTCGCTCCACAGAACGCAGCCCGCACCCTGCTGCGCCGCACCGGCGATCGCGATGCAGCGGCGTACGTTGTCCGCGAGCAGGTTCGCAGGGCCGATGCCGCGCGCAAGGCATGCGGAGTCCTGATTCATCGCGCGAATCTCGTCGTGCCCGAACATGAACCTGTGTGGAGCGTAGAGCCCTGCAATGCCGTTCATCTGTGTACGCAGAATGGAGTAGAGTGTATCCTCCGACGGGCAGATCATCACCTGCCCGTTTCCCTGCTCGTCCGCTATCGTCGTGATCGGGTGGAACCAGGAGACGCGCACGGTGTCGCCGTTGTGGAGCGTGCCGCCTGGGATTCTCCGCAGCGTGGGGGGCGAATGGTAGGGCCCGTACGAACCGTTGCTTCCGGCAACCAGCGGATCGGCGATGGGCGCAACATCCGTCCCCTCGCGATACTCCGTGGCGCCGTTGCTGCTCCGGATATGAAGCGGCGTTCCCGGACGGCGCAGCACGTTGGTGAGGCCCGCATCGCGAACCTCGAAATCATCCCACCAGATCGTTCCGCTCCGGCCGCCCCATACACCGGCGTAGAGCAGCACCGTGCTGTCCTCCAAGGTGTTGAACACCACTTCGGCGCGCGTCCATCCGCTGGTGGTTGCCGGCACATTGAACTGCGTGAACGTGAGCGCCTGCGTGTTTCCCTTGCTGTCCAGTCCGAGCGCAAGCAACTGCACCGCATCCGCGCTGAGCCCGGAGGTCTTCAGCCATGCGCTCATCACGTAGGTCCGGTGCGGGTTGCAGCTCATCCTCCGATTGAACCGGCAGTTGCCGCTGGGATTGCCGTTGGTGAAGTTGGTGCATCGCGCGCTGCGTGTGCCGCTGTGAACCGTTGTGTTGTCCGCGGTTACGGCGCCGTCGTCGTAGAAGCTCCAGCCGGTGAACGTTCCGTTGCCATCCACATTCTCGAAACCGCCGTTCGGAAGCGCAACCCGTGCGTCGGGCAGAAGGCGTCCCGTGTCCGCCTCCATCACGTACGGGGCCGATGCTGCGAAGCCCTCTGCAAGGTTGGGATCGTGCCAGAGGATTCCCTCGGAGTATCCGATGTCCGCCGTGCCCGGGATGATCTCCGCGTTCGCCGCCGCCGCCATCGCCTTGAACCGGCTCACGCTGTCGAAGTAGTATTGCGGCTGCTGCTCCAGCAGGTTGTACTTGAAATCACCCTGCTGTATGCCGTTCAGCCTGTATGCCGCCATCGTATCGAGCACGGTGCCGAGCTGCTTCATCGCGTTGGCGCCGCGCAGGTTGTGCTGCGAGAACACCCAGCGCACCGGATAGTCCGGATAATCCCACACGAACGCTCCCTGCACGAACAGCGAAGCGTTACCCGGTGTGGTGAGTTGCAGCAGCGTGACAACGCCATTGAAGATCCCGTCAGGATCGTTCCCGACCACCAGTGCCTGGCCGCTCCGCACGTCGATCGCGTATCCTCCCGGTTCCACAGAACTTCTTCCCGGCATCTCCGCACCCTTCGGCAGGGCACGCGCTGCGCGGGCGGCAACGAATGCGTTCGCGTACGTTCCAAGAACGATCGCCGGAGCGCCGGCCGTATCCCACTGCGCGATCGGCACGATCGGGCAGCTGCCCGTGCTTCGAGTGCGGATGCCCTGTTGCAGATAGCGTGCCGCACGCATCGTCGTGGAGTCCGCATCGTCCGGCACCACGATCGGCGTCTCCGGGTGAATCGCGAACGTCTCCGTGCGGGCGAATGCCGTCTTCGGATGCGGCATCAGCCCTTCCATCGGTCCCTGGGCCGCCATCGGTGACGATGCGGTCGCGAGAACGGCGAAGAGAATGAGGATGCGTCTGTTCATGGTGCCTGGTGCAACGATCGTGGAACCAGTGATGCGGAACGATGCGGTGCGCCGCGCGGGAGCATCGCTTCCGCCGGACTATTGTATCGCATCGCGATACGTGCGGACTCGTTCGCGGCATTGCGCCGGCGGAGGTCGGGGAAGGCGGAGCAAGGTAGCCACTCGTGATGGGAGTGCCAAACCGCAGGCGGGCGCAGACCCGGGGAACGCCTACTGCTGCAGCCGCTTGCTCATGATCACGCTCCGGTAGTTGGCGGCATCCCACTGGGTATGATCAACCAGCCGGTATCCGTGCCGCGAATAGTAGGCAATCAGATGGTGAGCAGGCTCCGCAGTGTCCAGCGCTATCTCCTCAGCCCCCTCATTGCGGGCCATCACCTCCACGGCTTCGAGCAGCCGTGTCCCGATGCCCGCTCCCTGCAGCTCCGGCTCAACGCCGAACTGTCCGAAGGAGCAGACCTCCGGGCGGTCGTACCATGCCGTACCGCCGGCGTTCGCGCAGTTGTAGTACATGATGGTTCCCACGATTCGTCCGTCGATCTCGGCCACGAGACATGTGCCGTTATCGATGCGTTCCTGCGTCTGCCGGTCCGTCTGATACGTTGCAAGGAATCGGAGTCCCATCTCCGCCAGGCCTCTGTACGCGCGGTGAAGGAGCCGGGTAAGCTCCGTCAACGAATCGGCCTCCGTAAATGTGCGAATGATCATTGCGCTCGTGTTGGACTGGTGTCGGTTGTGGCTGCCGCGCAGCGCGCTCCCTCCTCCTCCAGTATGGCAATCGTCTGCTCGATCTCCTCCTTCGCGGTGCGCGGGTTGATGGTGCAGAGCCGCAGCACTACCCGCCCTCGCAGCTCCGTGGTGCTCAGCATCGCATAGCCGCTGGCCGTGAGTGCCTCGGTTATCGCGCGCTGCAGCGCGTCCATTTCCATCGGAGTGCGGGCCTCGTCGCGATAGCGGAAGGTGACGATGCCGATCTGCGCCGGCGTCATGATCTCCCACTGTGGATTGGAGCGCAGGCGCGCCTCCGCATGTTCGGCCAGCACGATCCCCCAGTCGATCGCCCGGCGAAATGCCGCGGCGCCGAACACCTTCAGCGACATCCAGAGTTTCAGCGCGCGGAAGCCTCTGGTAAGCTGGACGCCCCAGTCGCGGAAGTTCACCTCCTCCACAGTGAGATCCGAGTCCTTCAGGCAGGACGGCACCGCGCGAAACGTCTCGCGCAGCAACGTTCCCCTGCGCACGATCACGCAACTGCATTCGAACGGCTGGAAGAGCCACTTGTGCGGGTCCAGCGCGATCGAATGCGCGCGGCCAAGCCCCGCAAGCAGCGGGCGTGCACGGTCGCTCAAGGCGGCCGCGGCTCCGTACGCGCCGTCAACATGAAACCAGAGTTCCTCGGCCTCGCAAAGATCGGCCACGGCATCCAGCGGATCGACTGCTCCGGTGTTGGTTGTTCCGGCGTTCCCCACAACGCAGAACGGCCGCAGCAGCTTCTCCCTGTCA
Source organism: Bacteroidota bacterium (assembly GCA_018266795.1). Lineage (GTDB taxonomy): Bacteria > Bacteroidota > Ignavibacteria > OLB7 > OLB7 > JAFDZV01. Next base: position 69,559 of record JAFDZV010000047.1, read on the forward strand.
TCAGTAATGCTCCGGCGCAGCGCAGCCATGTCCATGCGGAGGTCTGCATCCGATCGGACAATGCGAACGCGGTCCGGCGCGAACCCGAGGATGCGCGCGCCGCGCGTTACGGCGGAGTGTGCCTGGTCCGATGCATAGATCACCGCATCCTGCCACGTCTCCTCCGGAAGCTGATGGCGTGCGGTCGCCAGCGCAGTGAGGTTGGCCATGGAGCCGCCGCTGACGAAGAGTCCGCCCGCCTCCGGCGGCAGGCCGCAGATCTGGCGCAGCCAGTCCACCGTCACCAGCTCCACCTCCGCGGCTCCGGCGCCTGCAACCCATGAACCCGCGAACGGATTGAACCCGGCCACCAGAGCATCGGCCATCACGCTCACAACATTGCCCGGGCCGGGAACATAGGCGAAGAAACGAGGATGATCCACGCGTGTCGTGTTCGCGAACACGGACCCGAGAACTTCCTCCAGCACATGGCCGGGGGCTGAGGGCTCCTCCGGGAGGCCTGTTCGCAGAAGCGCTTCCATCCGGGTGCGCGAGGGAATGCTTGCCACCGGAAGCTCGCGGAGATGCTCGTGGCGATCCACGATCGCGTCCACTACTGCGTATCCGAACGCACGAAGTTCTTCGGCGGAGAGCGAGAGTCCTGAGTGTGGCATCGGCTGATGGAGCGAAGGAAATTACAGGAGCGGCATGCGATCGGCAGGGAACATGTGTCCGATCGGCAGCGGAGTAACCGGAGTTCCTGACGGCTGTTTCCTGCACCTGACCGTGAACGGCGCCGAGCCGCAGGCGAGCGTACGAAGAATCAATGCCCGGTTATGGAAGACCGCTCGCAACGCGCTCGGTCTTTTGGCAGGAACTCCTGCGTTCACTGCGAACATACAGCACCGCCGGATAACAGAGCGGCCCGGCGGGGAAATCTCCGCCGGGCCGGATGAGGGTTGATGGCGATGGCCTGCCGTGCAGTTGGCTGCTACTGCTTCACGAGCTTCCTGCTCCAGCTTCGATCGCCCGCGGTTGCATCGAGCAGATAGACGCCGTTAGGGAGGGAGCGCAGGTCCAGCGTCTGCACACAATGCCCGGCAACGTGCGGGGCCTCGACGTGCATCACCTCGCGGCCGGCAAGATCCGTGATGCGCACATTCAGCGTGGCGTTGGCCGGCACGTCCGTCTCGATCGTCACAAGTCCGGTGCTCGGGTTCGGATGCAGCATGAAGGCGCCCTCACCCGCTTCCACGATCACGGAGCTGGGCAGATCCGTCACCGTGAAGGGTGCCGATGTCGCCGAGCAGCCGTTGGCATCCATCACCGAAACGATATAGGTGCCGATCGCAACGATCGGAATCGTCCCGCCCGTGACGCCGGCTATCACCGTATCGTTCCTGCGCCACTCGAGCGTGCCGATGGCGCCGTTGTAGGTAAGGGAATCCCCCTTCCCATTCCGTGCGATCACCGGCTTGGCAGGCTTCGGGTACACCGTAACCTGCACTGCTGCGGACGATCCGGAGCAGCCGCTCCCGTTGGAGACCACCACCGTGTAGTTGCCCGGCAGCTTCACTGAAATCATCGGCGTCGTCTCGCCGGTCGACCAGCGATACGTGGCATAGCCGCTGCCGGCATCCAGCATCACGCTGTCACCGGCACAGAACGATGTGGGGCCGATGGCGGTCACCTTCGGCTGAAGTTCCGGAGTTACCGTTACCGATACGGAGTCCGATGTGTTCGCGCATCCCTGATCGTTGCTCACGCGCACCCAGTAGGTGCCCGCCTTCCTGACCGTGATGGCGTGCGTGTTCGCGCCGGTCGACCAGATGTAGGCGCTGTATCCGGTGCCGGCATCGATGGTGACGCTGTCGCCGTTGCAGATCGCCGGGGCCTTGCTGGTGGCCAGCTTCGGCTTCGGATTCGGGTTCACGGTCACGATCGTCGGCTGCGACGTTGCGCCGCAATCGGCGCTGTCGGCGACCGAGAGGGTGTACGCGCCGCTGGTCCGTACGGCGATGCTTCGCGTGGTTGCGCCGTTGGACCAGAGGTAGATCTTGTAGCCGGGTGGTCCGGTCAGCACAACGCTGTCACCCTCGCAGATGCTGGTTGCGCCGCCTGTCGTGATCGACGACGTCGCGCTGCAGATGGAGAAGGTGTCGATCACCCCGATCACGCTGGCATCGTTCTTCGCGGTGATGCGAATCATGGCATGGGTGGACTTGATCTGCGGCACCGTCCAAGCAAGCGTGCCGTTGTTGCCGGTGCTCGCGCTTATCGGCGCCCACGTTCCGGTTCGCTCCGTCCAGAGTTCCACCCTGACGCTGTCGATGCAGCCGGTGGAGGTCCAGCGTATCGTCTGGCTGCTGCCGGCGGGAACCAACTGGCCCTTCGCCGGATTCTGCGCGATCATCGTTCTCGGAGCCTCCGGCTTCGCGCTGTCCAGGTTGGAGAAGATGGAGAGGTTCGGCCCGGCGACGGACTTCACCGCGTAGACATACTCGGTGCAGTTGACCACCGCGAAATCGGTGTATCCGGTCTGCGCTCCCGAAACCGACGTCAGGAGCGTGAGCGTGGCCGGCGTGGCGCCGGGGTTCGTGCCGCGATAGATCGCGTAGGCGCTGGGAGTTGCACCCACCGGCGCGGTCCAGGCAAGGTCCACCGACGCATTGAACGGCGTTGCGATCAGATTGGTTGGTGGGAGAATGGAGATGATGCGGAACGTGCCGCTGACCGCTGAACCGCACATCGGAATGGGATCGGCATCGGATACGCGGATCATCGCCCGCTGTGCAACGACCGCCGGCACCGTCCAGGCATACGAGCCGGTGTTCGGCGCGGAGTTGATGATCGTTGTCCAGGTTGTGCCGTCATCGATGGAGTACTCGATCTTCACGGTGCTGTTGGTGCATGCTGCCCACGTGATGTTGCGAACCTCGCTGCTGTGCCATTCATCCCGGTCGACCGGCGACGTTACGCGGAACATGCCCAGGCGGCCGATCATGACATCGTTCAAACCGCGTCCGGTAAGCTGGTCCGGACCGTAGACGCTCATCTGATCGACCGGCGGCGTGTAGCTGTATCGTCCCACGAAGTAGACGTTGTCGCCGTTGGCGTTGGAGGTAACGGCAACGCCGTCCTCCTGCCGGGCTCCGCCGCCGCGCCGCGCCCATGCGGGCCAGCCGTCCGGATTGTACTTCACCACGAACACATCGTTCCCCGTGCCGGAGGCTGCGTTCATTGTGAGGTCCGCCACGTAGCAAACATCCTGAAAGGTTCCGGCAACGTAGATGTTGCCGTTGCCGTCAACCGTAACGCCGTTGGCGACATCGGTGCCGGTGCCGCCGAAGCGGCGCAGCCACTGCAGTGTGCCGGCGCTGTTGAACTTGATGACGATCACATCGCGGCCGCCGATCGATCCGGTGACCGTTGTGCCGATGTTCACCGTGGAGCTGAACGAGCCGGTAACGATCACGTTCCCGCTGTTGTCGATCGCCGCTCCGCGCAGGTCGTCGGCGCTCGGGCCCACCACCGACGCGGCCCACTGGAATGCTCCCGTGGTGCTGTACCGGGCAACGAATCCGTCGTCGCCGCCGCTGTTGGTGAGCGTGGTGGCGCCGAACGTTGCGGAGGCCGCATTGTAGCGGCCTACCATCACGCAGTTGCCGGAGCCGTCTGCAGCCACGCCGATGGCCTCGTCGTTCCCGGCACTGCCGCCCCGCTGGGCCCAGTCGAACGTGCCGGCCGGGCTGCAGCGCGCGATGAAGGCGTCCTGGAAGCCGCTGGAGACAAGCGTGCTGGGGCCGAGCGTCACGTTGCCGGCAAACGTTCCGGCCACATATGCATTGCCGGAATTGTCGATCGCGATTGCGCGCGCAACATCGCGCCCAACACTGCCGCCGCGCGTGGCCCAGAGCACCGTGCCGCTTGGATCGTACTTCGCCACCAGAAGGTCCGCATCGCCGCTGGAGTTCAGATTGTTCGGGCCAACGTTCGCCGTGCCGAAGAAGGCGCCGGCAACGTAGACATTGCCGTTGGCGTCAACCGCGATGCTGTGCGCGCTGTCGTTGCCGGAGCCGCCGAAGCGCCGTGCCCAGAGCAGCCAGCCGCCCGGTGAGTATTTCGCAACGAAGCCATCCGTGCCGCCTGCGGAGACAACGGCCACGGTGTCCAGCCAGAGCGAGTCGTTGAACGTGCCGCACACGTAGACGTTGCCGCGCGAATCGCTTGCAACACCCTGAATCTCGTCGTCCAGCACGCTTCCCCCCTTTCGCGCCCACTGCCAGTCCAGCGGGAGCGTTGCGATCGTGAACGTCTGATCGCTGACATCGCTGGTGGAGAGATTGTCGCGGTTGGCCACGCGTATGCGCGCGCGCGTGGTGGGCATTGCCGGCACCAGCCAGCTGAGCGTTCCGGTTGCGGCGGAGATGTCGGAGCGAACCGTGTACCATGTTGCGCCGTCATCGGGCGTGAAGTCGATGCGCGCAGTCGTGATGTTGGACGAGGTCCAGGTGATCGTGACCGTCGATCCCGAACGATACACGCCGCCGCCGTTCGGAGTCGTTACGGTAACCGAGCCGCTGACGGAGCTGACGATCTCGAACGGACGCACCATGGTGTTGTTCGCCATGAACGCGTCGCCGCCCAGATTGATCGTCGCCACCACGGAGTAGCGTCCTATCAATCCCATCGAGGTGGCCGCGAAGCTTACCGATGCATTGGAGCCTGCAGCCAGTGAGGTGATGGTCTGGTTGTTGGTGTAGATCGTGTTCCCCAGGCTGTCCAGTATCGTGAGCGTGACCGTGAGATTGGACTGCGTGTTGGTGCCGCTGTTGTGGAACACCGCCTGCGGTGTGAACTGTGCGTTCTGTGCGATGGCGCCGCCCGATGCCGGCACGGAGATGTCGCTCACCGCCACGTCGTTTGCGTTGGAGTTGTTCACCGCACCGATGCAGGCCGCGGATTCTGCGCCGGCGCGGATCGTTGCAGCCACACGCGGATGGAAGTTGAGCAGTGTGCCGAACGCCGTCAGATGGCAGTAGCTCATGATCGTGCCGGTTCGCGGGTTTGTTCCGGCGAAACAGCCACCCTCCGCGGTGTAGCAGGAATCGATCGCCGGATTCCAGTTGCAGGAATGCGTGTGCGGCGATCCGAACAGATGGCCGGTCTCATGCGAGATGACGTCGCTGTCCCATACATATGCCGTAGTGGGATAGGTCACGTTGTTGTTCAAGCCGCTCACGGCGTATCCGAACTGCGTGTTGCAGAGCGTGTTCAGATAGGCGATGCCGCCGCCGATTGCCACTCCGGACAGCATGTGCGCAACCGTGCGCTGCGTTCCTCCCATGTTGTTGATGTAGTACGTTCTGAACTGCGGCAGCAGCGTACTGGTCGAGGTTCCGGGCCAGGGATCGGCACCGGTCCAGACGCGCAGGAAGGGAACGAAGAACTGCACGTTCACGTCGCGCTGGTAGATCGCGGACATCGCCCCAACCACAGTCAGTGCGTAGTTCGTTGCGCGGGAGAGATTGCGGTTGTGCATCGCGTAGAAGAGCGAGTCGCACTCGATCGCGAGCTGTGGCGCAAGCAGCGTGTTGCTCTGAACATGCGCCTGGGCATGCTTGTCCTTCCGGTTCATGCTGGTGAACACCTGGTTCACCGCGTCCTGATAGCCCGGCACCTCCTCGGAGCCACAGTGCCACTGTCCTCCCTCCAGGAACTGCGGCGACTGCATTGCAAGCGCCTGATGCTCGTCGTACGTCACCATCACCGAAGGAGCGCCGTCGTGCAGCTCGAGCGGAGCGATCGTGAAGCGGGCGGTCGCCTCACGGCCGAAGGGAATCTCGATATAACCGGAGCAGTAATCGTGAAAGATCGCCAGGTAGATGAACGATCCCGGGATCTCCTCCACGGTTCCCTTGCAGAAGATGCCGGGATCCGGAGTGAACGGGCGATCGGCCCCGTTGAGCTGCCCCGTAACCGTTACGGCGTTGTTTGCCAGCACCTGGAACCGGTCCAGCATCAGCGTGCCCCGTTGCGCCGTGTTGATCGGGAAGTCCGGCAACACGATTCGCGTTGGGCCGGAGACGGCCACACGGTTGAACGCCTGCGGATCGATTGTGAAGAATGTTGCCGTTGCAGGGATCGGCTTGCTGTATGCGGGACGAGGTTGTGAGACGAACAGACCGCGTGCCGGACTCTCCTGGCTGTTCTGAGCCCGAACGAGTGCGGACGTACAACAAGCGAGGAACATGGTGACGAGGAAGAGCTGCTTCATGGGACACGTACCGGTTTGTATGAACGCTCGGATGCGCTGATGCCAACAGGATTGGGCGATCACACGCCGACCATGAGACGCAAGTGCCCTGCTGCTTCCAACGTCCCGCTCCGCAAGGCCCGCAGGCGAATGAGCGCGTTCCTGACGTTGATGGAAGCCTGTGAAAGCACGACCCGCGGCGAGACGATTACGTCACTGCATTCAAACAACGCTGTGCCACGAAGGTGACGCTGATATTACTCGGATGCCGACAGTAGCATCGATGTTCAATCTCTCGCACCAGAGATCCGATTCGCCGCCACCACGGACCTCGGCGGACGATATCGTTGCGCTCCATTAAGAGCGGACAGGAAATATAAATTCCTTCCGTGAGGATTTCACCCTAAAAGTCCGCTGGGTGCGGTTGTGCAGGCGTATTCGGAACCACGCGGTGCGGGGAGTACACCCTGAATGTAGAGCGCCGGCATGCGGTGGTATATTGCGCCCGCCGAAGCAGGCGCTCATACTCCGGTCTCTCATCCATCCCAACTGCATGGAGCAGCTTCTTCTTCTCGGAATTTGTTTTGTTGTCGGGCTGATTCTGGGAAAGGCCCGGCGATTCGGAGATGCCGGGCCCAGGGCATTGAATGCCTTCATCATCCATGTTTCCCTTCCGGCGCTGGTGCTTCTGCGTCTCCACTCGCTTGCGTTCGATCGCACGCTGATCGTTCCGATCCTCACTCCCTGGATTCTCTTCTTCCTTGGCGCGGCTCTCTTTTATCTCCTGGGAGCGCGCCTCGGGCTGGCGGGCCGGACCATCGGCTGCCTGATGCTGGTTGGCGGGCTGGGCAATACCTCCTTCATGGGGCTTCCGATGATCGAGGCGATGTACGGGCGCCACGCGCTTGCGTACGGTATTCTCGTGGACCAGCCGGGAACATTCCTGATCCTCTCCACGTTCGGCATGGCTATCGCGGCACGATATGCAGGGGGCGACAGCGGATGGCGGGCGGTCGTGCGCCGCGTGCTTCTCTTCCCCCCCTTCATCGCGTTCGTCCTCTCTCTTCCGCTCCTTCCGATTTCGTATCCCGATGCGATAGCCGGTGTGCTGGGGCGTCTGGCGGACACGCTCGCGCCACTGGCCCTGGTTTCCGTCGGGTTGCAGCTGGCCACCACGAGGCTCGCCGGCAATGCCGGGAATCTTCTTCTGGGTCTTTCCTACAAGATGGTGCTTGCGCCGATCATCCTCCTGGTGATTCTGTACGCCGTGGTTGGCACCGGCGCGCTTTCGGTACAGGTATCGCTGTTCGAGGCGGCCATGCCGCCGATGATAACCGCGGGAATCGTGGCGATCGAAAACGATCTGGATCCGCCGCTGGCGGCGCTGATGGTAGGCGTTGGCGTTCCCGTGGCCTTCCTCACGCTCCCGCTGTGGCATGCGGTGCTGGCGCGGTTGTAACACTCTTCGTTATTGTCCGTGTGCCGGAGTTGTGGTAATCTAGCAGGTCTAATCCCCACGCAAGCCGGTGGCACGAGCCGTTTCGGAGGTCTCCCGGCATTGTTTTCAAAACGTACCAACATCATACATCCAACTTTCAGGAGAAGAGAACGCAATGAAATTCATCATCGCAGCCCTCGCGCTCTCGGTTGCGCTCGCGGCATGCCAGGATGGTGCAGCAGGGGGCGGCTCCCACGCGCTCAAGTCCAATGACGACAGCGTAAGCTATGCCATCGGCATGAACATGGGTCAGGGAATAAAGCGGGATTCGTTGAAGATCGATCCCGATGTCATGGTTCAGGGCATCAAGGACGCCATGGCCAGCAAGGCCGTCATGAAGGACTCGGTTGCGCAGGCGGTTCTGATGAGCTTCCAGATGAAGATGATGCAGAAGCAGCAGGAGCGCCAGCAGAAGCAGCAGGACAGCATGAGCAAGGCCGGCGAGGAGAACAAGAAGAAGGCCACGGCATTCCTGGAGCAGAACAAGACCAAGCCGGGTGTCGTTACGCTCGCCAGCGGATTGCAGTACCAGGTGATCACGGACGGCAGCGGTCCTGTACCGAAGGGAACCGACAATGTGAAGGTGAACTACAAGGGCACGCTGCTGGACGGCACCGTGTTCGACAGTTCGGACAAGAACGGCCCGGCCACGTTCAACGCGAGCGGCGTGATCCCCGGTTGGAGCGAGGCGTTGAAGCTGATGAAGGTCGGCAGCAAGTGGCGTCTCTGGATTCCGCCGGACCTGGGCTACGGCATGGCGCCTCCTCCCGGCGGCAAGATTCCTTCCGGTGCGCTCCTCACCTTCGAGGTGGAGTTGCTCGACATCGTGAAGGAGAAGCCGGGTGCAGCACCGGCACCGGCACCGGCGCCACCAACGGCACCGGGTGCACACAAGTAAGAGCGCGGCAACGCCGTGCATCGATGGGGAGCGCCCGCCGCGGGCGCTCCCCTTTTCGCTCGTACCCATTCTCCGCTGTCTGTATCCGGCAGCCTCCTCCGATGCCGCTGCGCCGTTCGGTGCGTTGCGGCAGATCGCAACAGCTCCGAGAGTCTCATGCAACGACTCCTCGTTCCGAGTGTCATCCTGTTCCTGAGCATGGCCGGCATGCTGGCGGCTCAAGGTGCGAATCCGTCTCCACGTCTCGAAAACGATCGCGACAGCCTGAGCTATGCGGTTGGTCTTGACGTGGTGGCGCAGGATCTGCCGCGCGTGCATGCGGACTCGTTGCGCCGCCGCCTTGACCTGTTCATCGCCGGTGTGCGTGAGGGTGCCGCCGGCACCGATGTTCCGAACGATTCCGTCGCCAGGCTCCTTGCCGGATCGCTCAACAGAGGCGCCTTCGTCTCCGACAGTCTCAGTCGTACAGCCGGCATCGTCCTGATGCGGCTGCTTCGCAACGCCCGCGCCGAATCCGGAATCGATGTCGATCCGGAGATCATGATCGCCGGGATTCGCGATGGATGGAACAACGCGCCGCGCATTGACGCGAGGCTTCAGCGGCTGCTGATGAGCGCCGCGAACGATCGCGCGGCCGAGGCGCGTCTGAAACACGATGCGTTCCGTCGCGACAGCCTCTACATGTTCAACTTCCCGGCGTCGCGCGCCTTCATGGCGAAGCATGCACTGGGGAGCCATGTGGTGGCGGTCGATGACGATGTGCACTACGAAGTGATAAGCCTGGGTAGGGGAAGCAGTCCGAAGGAGGGAGACCGCGTCACCGTCCGCTATCGCGGCACGCTGCTGGACGGCCGCGGGTTTGTCGACACGCGGGATGGCTCCGGCTCGCCGCACGTTCGGGTTGGCGCGGCAACTCCCGGAATCGGTCCGGTGCTGTTGCGGATGACGCCGGGAGAACGATGCCGTGTGACAACCATACTCCCGCGCGCCAATGCAGCCTACTGGAACGGTGCGCCGCCCGGCGCGGTGCTTCAGTTCGATCTGGAGCTCGTGGCGGTTGACAACGGTGGGAAGTAGTAGTTTTGAGTTCCTGAACGGAGCGGCCTGCTGTTGTCGTTCCTGCTGGCGGACGATGGCCGGGGCATTCCTACAGCCGATTGACTGTTCCTGCGGAGCCGGTTGTGCAGCGTGCCCGTGGGTGCGTCGTGCCGGTGAATTGCGGAACGCGTAGTGCAGCGCGGTGGTTCCGCTCAGATTGCTCGGGGTTCGCTTCGCAGCGTTTCGAGATAGAACGTGCAACTCACAGTAACTGAAACAATATCGATGAAGGACAAGGAATGAAGAGAGCAATGATCCTGGCGGCGTTCGTGGCCGTTGCGGCAACGATGGCCGCACACGCCCAGGCGCCGGTGCCGCTGAAGACCAATGTGGACAGCATCAGCTATGCGATCGGTGTGCAGGTTGGCAGCAGTCTGCGCCAGCAGTCCATCGAGATCAAGAACGAAGTGTTCATGAAGGGACTGCAGGACGCGATCGCCAACAAGGGAATGCAGCTCACGGCCGCCGACATGCAGCAGTGTCTCGGCGCGCTTCAGCAGAAGGTACAGAAGCAGCAGGCCGAGGAAGCCGCCAAGGCGGGTGAGAAGAACAAGAAGGATGGCGATGCGTTCCTCGCAGAGAACAAGAAGCGCAAAGGCGTGGTCACGCTCCCCAGCGGCCTGCAGTACGAAGTGCTGAAGGAAGGAAACGGCGCGAAGCCCACCGACGCAAGCGAGGTGAGCGTTCACTACCGCGGCACGCTTGTGGACGGTACCGTGTTCGACAGCTCGATCGATCGCGGCGAGCCGGCAACGTTCAAGGTTGGCGGCGTGATCAAGGGATGGACCGAGGCGCTGAAGCTGATGAAGGCCGGATCGAAGTGGAAGCTGTTCATTCCCCCGGATCTTGCATACGGCGAGCAGGGCACGGGGCCAATCGGACCGAACTCCACGCTCATCTTCGAGGTGGAACTGCTGTCGGTGAAGTAGGAACGAGCTTCCCGGAGAATGCCTCCTGCCGATGACGGCCGGCATTGGTCACCGCGAAGCAGCGCCGAAGGCAATCCTTCCCGCTCAACGTACGGACCCATGCGGCCGGGTGAGGCCAACCCGCAAAGGCCGCCACGGCTTCGCCGCGCGAGGCCGGGCAATGACCCACCTGGGTCATTGCCCGGGAATACCTTGATGCAGTCGAGGTTGAAGTTCTCGCGAAGACTACGGTGAGTCATTGCCGAGGGATGCCTTGGCATAGTCGAGGTTCAGCGCGCACAGCGGCTGCCGGGATGCCTGTTGGTTCCAGGAGCCGGCGTACGCCGCGGCCGGAGCAGTAGTACGTGAGCGCCATGCCGGATTCGTCCGGTGTGGCGCTTCGCATTTGGTGATCGTTCAATCGAACAGATGCAGACCAGGGAGAGTGATGATGCAGGAATCGTTGGAGGCCCATTATCGCGCCACATCGTACGTGGTGGAAGCCGGTGGAGCGGCGGTGGTGATTCGGATCGGCGAGGCGAGCCTCGCGCTCGATCGGTTGCTGGACGATCTTCACGCCGGGAGCTTCGCCTTCATCACGGCGTGGAACCCCGGCTCTGTTCCCGTGTGCGACGATGAAAACCAGGCGCGCAACGGCGAACTGCGCGAACGGATCGTGGCGATGGGGCATGCGGCTCTTGAAGGTGAAGGCCGGGCCGATCGTGGTCCGTGGGTGCCGGAGCGGAGCTTCTTCGTGCCGGACATTCCATTGGAGGCCGCCGTTGTATTGGCGCGCCGGTTTGCCCAGCGGGCTATCGTGTTCGGGCGCCGGGGCGAGGCGCCCGAACTGGTGTGGTGTTGATGGCGCGCACGGAGCATCACGGAGAACCATGGATTGGTCCCGCCGTGTTACTTTCGCAATAACCGGCGGAACTCGATTCGATCCCCATTCTCTTTCCACTCCGATTCGATGAGCATTCTGACGCGTATTCTTATCCCTGCGGTGCTGGCGCTTCTCACCGTATGCGGTTCGATGCGCGCGCAGGAACCGGTGCCGCCTACGCTCCTGTGGGAGATATCCGGCAACGGTCTGGAGAAACCATCATATCTGTACGGCACCATCCACGTAAGTAAACGCGAGGCGTTCCGGCTGAACGATTCCGTGCTGACCGCGCTCCGTTCCTGTACGGTGTTTGCCTCGGAGCTCGAGTTCGACACGCTTGCACGGCAGTTCATCGAGGAATATCTGATTCCCGAGGATGGCCTGGAGCGCCTTATGCGGTTGCGTACGGAACATGTGGCTCCCGATTCGGATGAAGTTGCGGCGTTCAGGACGGGCGAGGGGGACGTTGCAACCGCGGACACGGAGGCCGCACAGCATTCGGCCCCGGATGCCGACACCAAAGTGGAATGGAAGCCGAAGGGGTCGCCGGAACGCCCCGCAGTTCGATCGCACGTTCACAGGCGCGTCCTTGCAGCGCTCGATCCCCGCCGGCGAGGCACATCCATCTTCGTTGGAGCGGATACCATTGGCCCCACGGACAAGCCGGCCGTTATCGACGGCTATCTCTTCGGCATTGCACGGAACGCCGGACTGAAGCTGACCGGTCTGGAACGAGTGAACGAACAGCTTGGCCTGCTTGGTTCCTTCGGATTCGAGGACATGTACACGCGGCTGAAACGCAGGCGGAAGCAGAAGCTCTCCAGGCAGACGGACGATGATCCCGAGAGCATGCTTGTGAATGCCTATGCCAAGGGGGACCTTGCGCGGCTCTACGAGCTCGTGAGCGACATGCCTCCAACTGTGCGCAAGCGATTGCTGGACGATCGCAATCACGTCATGGCCGAGCGCGGAGAGAAGCTGATCCGAACCGCGCCAACCTTCATTGCGGTAGGATCGGGGCATCTGCCGGGAGCCGAAGGCTTGATTGCACTGTTCCGCGGGCGAGGCTACACTGTACGTCCCGTGAAGAGCCTGTACAGCAAGGGACCGGACGATTACGGCACTCCCGCCCGCATTCCGGACTGGCAGACGTTTGCCAGTGTCGAGGGAGCCTTCTCCGTGGAGATGCCGCAGCCCCCCATCGCCATGCCGGGCGATTCGATGCCGAACTATTTCGCGGGCCGGTGGGACCGGTTCCGCTCCTGGGTATGGCCGGATCTGGGTTCCGGCCTGACCTTCGTTGTGGGCTATCTGGATTACGACGATGCCGGCCGGCAGCAGGATACCTCCGCGCTGCAATCCGCACTGGGCACCGTCTTCAGCGACATGGACGCGCGGATGCCGGAATACCGTTCCGCCGGACCCGCAATGGAGGGGCATCCGCTCCTCGAGTCGGAAAGCCGGACGGGGTTCAATCTTACCCGCCGCTTCCGCACCCTGTTGCGTGACCGTCGCGGATACGTTGTACAGGTGGTCGCGGTCGAGTCGCAGGTACACAGCGAGGACGCCGATCGGTTCCTTTCATCGTTCAAGTTGCTGCCGCGCGGAGAGATGCCGTGGACCACGTACGACGGCAGCGACTACGGATTCACGGCGGAGCTTCCCGGCGCGACGCACGAGTCCAACGATGTGAACAACGACAACCTCGCCTACCGCGTGATGACACTGGTTGCGATCGATTCTCTCTCCGGACATCATGCGCTGCTGCAGTGCCGGGAGTTCAGCAACTACTACACGGCAACGGATTCGTCCGCCGTCTGGTCCAGATTGATCAAGCTGGAGATAGCCTACGACGAATGTCTGGAGTCCATCCGTCCGGCAAGCATGGGCGGATGCGGTGGCGTCGATCTGGTCATCGCGTCCCGAAGGAACGAAGCCGCGCGCAGGCGGGTTCGTTTCATCCTGCGCGGGCCGATGCTCTATATGGTGCGCCAGGGCGGGGCTCCCGATTCATCCGCAGCGGCCGGAGCCGATCGTCTTCTCGACTCGTTTCGCCTCACTGGTCCGGCACTTCCGGGGAGCGTGTTCACGCCGAAAGCGGATCGCCTGCTTCGCGACCTGGAGGCCACGGACGCCGTACAGCGCCAGCGCGCGCGGGCAGCCATCGGAACGTACCCCTTCTCCGTTGCCGATCTGCCGAAGATCTACAACCTGCTCTCATCGCCGCTCGTAGACGACAGCGTCGTGAGTGAGCGATATACCACGTATGAGAACGGGCCCTCGCGGAAGCGTCTGTTGTTTGCGCTTGTCAACGTGCACGACAGCACCACGATTCCCTTCCTGCGCCGGAACTTTACGATGGACGTGACCAGCGCCTCGTCGCGATCGGACATCATGAACGTGCTTGTCTCGATCGGGGGCGAGGAGGCGAACGCTGCGGTTGGCGATCTGTTGGACGAGATCAGCGAGGAAGAGCTCGAGCTGAGGATGCCGTTCAACCGCTACTACGTAGACCTTGCCGGCATGCGGCCGATGATCCCGCACATGATTGCGCTGGCAGGGCGCGGTGCCTATACCGACGATATCTACCCGCTGATCATGATGGCCGTGGACAGCGGCATCGTGGAGCGGAGAGTGCTTGAAAGCAATCGGGTCAGAATCCTGAAGGATTGTCGCGATATGCTTCGCGAGCAGGCGTTCCTGAAGGCGCATTCGGTTTCGAATGACGACGCGGACGACGGCGCGAGCACGGGTTCCACGTTCCAGATGCGCGCGCCGACCATGGCAGCGCTTCTGGGCTATCTCGATCCGTCCGAAGAGAGTGTGGCCGTGCTGAAGAAGTTTGCATCCTGCGGCGATCTGGAGGTGGAGTTCGCAGCGCTCCGTGCATTGGCGCGTCTGAACCAGCCGCTGCCGCAGACAACTGTTCGCTCGCTTGCGTCCGACCTTCAGTATCGCACCAGGGTGTACACGGAGCTGGATCGGCTGGGATACACGAAGGCGATTCCGGCCGCGCTCCGATCGCAGCAGAGCATTGCGGCGGGAGTGCTTTCGGATTGGATCGTCGATTCAGACGACGGCGACGGACCGGCGGTGGTATCGATCAAGCTTGTCGGCGAACGCGAGATCCATGCGGGCGATACGGCGATCGCACCGGAGGGACGATACTTCCTCTTCGAGTTCAGCATTGGAGATGGGAAGCGACTGGTGGGATTGAGCGGTCCTCAGCCGCTGGACCGGTCCCGGGTTGATGCGGCCTCCTCGAGCGCGTATACGTATTTCGATGCGCTCGATGCGCTCGATGCGGGAAGTCCGGAACGTCACTTCGAAAAACTGTTGCGCGCGATAAAGAATGCGCGCGGAGCCTCGGGTGACGAATGATGTGATGGCGGCATCGGCATCTGCCGCCGGTAGCCGCCCGTGAGTATCCAACCGGCTACCGACCCGTCGACAACGGAACCTGCCGGAGTTCCCGACGTTCGGCCCTTCAGGGCCTGCAGGCCCTGAAGGGCATCCTGGTCCTGACAGGAACTGTCAGTATTTCACGGAGCAGCCGTACGGCTGCGTGGCGGCCACGGTGACCGGCTTGCCGTTCAGAACTTCGTCCAGTGCTGCCGCTACATAGTTCTTTGCCTCCTTCACATCGTCCGGGTTCGTGCTTCGCCTGTCGTCTATCGCTCCCTTGTAGACAATCTCTCCCTTGGGATCGATAACGAACATGTGCGGTGTGGTGCGTGCGCCGTACAGCTTGCCGACCTTGCCGTCGGAGTCCATCAGGATTGCCGTTGGCGCCGCCTCGCGCTTCTGCGCGATCTCGTTCAACGCATCCGGTGAGTAGTAGCCTTCCTTCCCCGCCGCCGAGGAGACGATCGAAAGCCATACCACGCCCTTGTCCCGATATGTGCGCTGCAGGTTCTGCATGTTGTGCGAGTTGTAGTGCTTCTGCACGAATGGGCAGTCGAAGTTCAACCACTCCAGCACAACGAATTTCCCCTTGAGATCGGCGAGCCGGTACTGTGTGCCGTGAATGTCCGTGAGTGTGAAGTCCGGCGCCAGCGCATCGTCCGCCTGTGCAGTGCGCGTGATGAACGCCGTGCCGATAATCAATCCGGCCGCAGCTGCGACCAGGACCACGGCAATCCATGTGCGAATGTTCGATCTCATATCGTTCTCTCCCAGGCTTGGTGTTGTTCGTTGGCCGCTTGTTATTCGTCGATGGCCAGTGGCTCGTAGTCAGGAGATATTCTCCAGCCGCCACTGACCGCTGACTACTCACCTTGGTTCACTTCTTCGCCACGTTGACGATCGGAACATCGATTTCCGTGTCCATTCTCTCCTTCGTGGAGGATTCCACCTCGAGAACGCCGCGGAGCCGCTGCGGCGGCCTGGTTGCGAAGGAGGAAAGGCGCAGCGACACCGTGAGTCCCGTTGGGCTGGGCGCGAACGTCTGCGCGGCGGAATGATCGATCACCGCCTCGTCAGCGGCGAAGAACTGCACGCGAAACGCGCGTGCGGCAACGGGCATCTCCTTCAGGGGCACGCGCAGAGCGATAGTGCTGTCGTGAAGCTGCGCCGTTACTCCCGTTCTCGGAGCCTGATTTGGAAACATGCACTGTCGCGTGTTTGCCAGGGCCTTCCAGAGGGAATCCGCAGGCGCGGACGTTGCATGTACCGGCAGTGTGAGCGCAAGCTCCGCCGTTCCCGGAAGGCATATCCGGCTGCACACCAGCCAGGACGCCGTACAGCCGATGGTGAACGTGCTCCCGGGCGCGAGCCCGGAAGGCGGATGGATCACGGACTGGAGCACCACGAAGTCGCCGTAGGCGTATGTTACCTCCGGCGGATCGCCGATCAGTTCCGGCACCGGCCAGCGAAGCGAGTCCGCGCGTGCGCCGGCAGGAAGTTTCCAGACGATCGAGGTCGCCATGCCGGCATCGCCGGGATTGCGCCAGTAGGTGTGCCATCCCTTTTCCATGCGCAGCAGCACGCCAACGGTGATCGGAGCTCCCGGCACAACGGCGGTGCGGCTGGCAATCAGGCGCGCCTCCACATGCGGAGCGTGCGCCGACGCCTGTTGCGCAGCTGCAGCTGCGGTCATCACCGTCAATGCAACCGGCACGGCCCACACACGCCGCGTGATTGCCGCGGCCCATCCCTTCCCATTGTTCGGCGGATTCTTCATACGATAGTCGCAGGTCCAAGGGCAGGTGTGCCTCCCGGCGTGCAGCCCGGCGTGCAGCCCGGCGGCAGTGCCTCCAATGCTATTCCCCGACGGTTCGGATTTCATCCACACGTCTGCACGGCGAAATCACCGATCTCGCCGGCGAACAGCGGGGCGTTGTTCCGGCTTCAACGAACGAAGCCTTCCGCGTCGGGAAGGCTTCGAGGGATTTCAACTGTCGGCGAATCGGCCGGCGTTACAGGTAGAAGTTCACGCCGCCCTGCAGCCCGACATCCGATGACTTCGAGAGAACGAAGACCTTGAGTCCGGCCCAGTACTGGATCAGCGAGCGGCTGTTGAAGACCATGCCGCCGCCGAGGTTGAGACGAAAATCGGTATCCGACTTGCTTGTTCCGTTTACCGTGACGAAGCTGACGCCAACGCCCAGGCCGCCAAGAACGTACGGACGCACCTCGCTGCCCTGGAGGTTGAACGAGTACCGTCCGTTTGCATCCAGAATCACGAGCGTGGTGTTCTGTATGCCGAATACCAGCTCAGCGGCTGGCTCGAAATCGAGTTCGGACGTAAACGGTATCTCACCGTTGACGCCGATCATCGGCTTGCTGCCGTCGAAGTAGAGACCAACCTTGGCGCCGATTGCGTTCGCACGAACCTGTGCGTGCGCAGCAGCGAGCCCAAGCGTGAACATGCCGAGGATGGTAGCAAGAAGGATTCGTTTCATACTGAGCCTCGATGAAAAACTGCTTCAGTGAGTTGTGAGTCGCGCGAATTTACACAAGAGGGGCTCATTCTTTCGTAGGTATTTCGGAATTGCAGCAACTCATTTTGCGTTCCGGGCAACGCTCTCAGCCACAACGCCGAAGGTTTCCGGCCGGGCCGGCGTCTCCCGGACCTCAGCGCGAGGGAGCCCGCTCAGGTGATCGCCGGCGTGGACGCAATGCCGGCGGGCTCCGAGGCGCGGCATGCTTGGGCCGTTCGTGCGGGCTGCCGCATCGGCCGCCGGCCCCGGCTACCGGCCCCGGCCACCGGATGCGCACTTATTTGCGCGGCGAGACATCAGCGATATGATTGAAACGTCGATATTCGTGACGGGCGGCATTGAACGATGTGGGGTTGTAAGAGTTCCTATCACAGCGGGCTGCACTTCAGAAACCTGCAGGGTGCTGTCCTCCTCCGTTCGGCTTGTTCTTGCAACTGACCAGGAACCACAGCGAGCCGCAGGTGAGCGTACAAGGAATCGGGCTCCTGGTTACCAGAGACCGTTGATAACGTGATCAACCGTATGGCCGGAACCCTAAAGGCCGCGTGATGCACGGCGATCGGCAGGGTACGCGGCCGGTTTTCAGCCGAGGCCGTTATGCAGGCAGGGGAACGCGAATGATGACGCACGAACAATCCCAGACTCCAGCGATTGAACCGGCCCACGGCAAGCTGTGGGCAACGCTTCACATGCGCTGCCCGCGATGCCATCATGGGCGCGTCTACACCGGACTGTGGACCATGCTGAAGGTCTGTTCCGTCTGCCATCTCGTCTACCAGCGCGAGCCGGGCTACTTCAGCGGGGCAACCTTCTTCAGTTATGCTCTGGGCACAACACTGGTGGGGATCTGGATCATCATCTTCTTTACCTTCTTCCCGGAGCTTCCCGACATCTGGGTGCACGGGCTTGCGCTTGCGCTGATGCTGCCGTTCCTTCCCATCATCATGCGCTACTCGCGCATTCTCTGGATGATGATGGATCGTTCAATCGATATCTCTCCCCAGTAGAGTTTTCCTGCCGCCGTGCTCGCGTCATCGCACCGCCCGGCGCGTGCGGGAAACTCCCGGCCCTTCCCTCCGGATGGATACGCGGCGGGGCACGGCAACTGCCGCACCCCGGTGGATGATCGAGTGCCGGCGGACGACGGTTCCCCGCGAACGCCGCTCAAATGCCGGACGGTTTCTGCGCTGGAGAACCTATCGCACGCACCGCACGGAAACCCATGAGCTGCCGGTTGGCGTGGAGAGCCGGCAGGCATAGGCGCCCGGAGGGAGTCCTCTCATATCGAGCGCAGTGCTGTGTGTACCCGCGCCGAACAGATCGCTCGCCACCGTCCTCACCTGACGTCCCAACTCATCGAACAGAGCGATGGTGGCCTCGCCGCCGCGTGCAAGCGAGAACGTGATCGTTGCGCTCTGCTGCACCGGGTTCGGCGCGATGGAGACCAACCGATCCTCCCCGCCCGGCCCGATGGCGGTCGGCACGGAGGACGGCTCCAGGCTCACCTTGAAGGCGCGGGTTTCGCTGAAGCCGCTCCAACCGCTGGAGTTGTGGGCTCGAGCCCGCCAGAAGTATGTATGGCCGTCCTGAAGGCCGGTGCGGAGCGCGAACGTGTCCGTCACGGCGGAGTCCACTGCGGCGCCCGCGAACGCGGCGTTCTCCGCGAGCGACACTTCGTAGCGGTCGATCGCCGGGCTGGCTGCCCGCCACACCAGCGTTGCCGACGTCTCGGAGATCACCTCCGACGGAGCCGGGTACACCAACTGTACCGTTGACGGTGCGGAGAGATCGATCCTGAAGTTCCAGACGTCGCTCCAGGGGCCGCGCTCCGCGTTGCGTTCGGCGCGCACCCGCCAGTAGTATCGGCCCAGCGGCAGCGGCCCAACCGGGCGCGTGCCAGCGGTGACGGTGGAATCGTCAACCAGGAGTGTTGCGAAGGTGTTGCTGGTTGAAAGCTGCACGTGATAGATCGGCACCAGCGTATCGCGCTGCCACTGCAGGTTCTGCGAACTGTTCGTGGTGCTGGTGTTGTTGGCAGGTGCAGCCAGGATGGGCGCCGTGAGTGCCGGCGGCGGCGGCGGCGTTGCCGTATCGCCGTTCAGATGGATGTACCATGGGTTCAGCATCTCATCCACGTAATAGCTCGCCAGTGTCGCGTTGCTGTCGATGCGTGCATCGCCCCACGTTCCTCCCCAGTTCGTGTTGATGTAGCAGAAGCCCTTGACCTCCTCGTGTGCGCTGAGGAACTCGAAGAAGGGGGCAAACCAGTTGTACCAGATGTCGACCCCCTTCGCGGAATCGGGTGTGATGTTCATCCCGGCCGCGGATACCTCTGAGGCAAGAACCGGCTTGCCGTGCGTGCGCGCCATCTCCAGGAAGCGCTCCACCTTGCCGTGCGTGGTGATGCCGCTTGCGTCGTTCTCCGGAAGCGATATGTCGAACTCGTCGTTGAAGAAGAGATCGATGCCGAACCAGTCCACATAGCCGTCGCCGGGGTACCAGCGCGAGCCGCTTGCATCAACCTGATCGAAATCGTTGGGTGCGCCGGAGGAGTAGTAGCACCAGATGAACGCAGCCGAATCCCCCGCGCCGGCAGCGCGGAAGCGGTCCACGATCTTCTTGAAGGCCTTCGGATAGATATCGGCATGATAGCCGTTCCATGGCCCGTTGAACTCGAAGCCGGGGCGGATGAAGATCCGCCGCCCGAAGCCCTTGCAGATCGCCGCAAGGCTGTCCACCATTGCGTCGTACTGCGTGGTGGTTGCCAGAATGCTGTCGGAGCCGATGGTCCCGTTTGTGATATCGATGCTCAACTCCGGGAACCGACCGGCCGCCCGCTCCGTTGCAAGCGCGGCGCGAAGTGCGGCATACGGCGGCGCTCCCGAGCCGGGAAGTTCGAAGTACAGCTTCGAGAGATATGGGAGCGTTGTGCTGTCCATCACGGCGCGATACGCATCTGCCTCCGCGGCCGATCCGCCAACGCCGTGGTATACGCGGCCCGTATCGGGCTCGAACTTCGCAAGCGCGTGTACCGCGTGCGCGGAGAGGCTGGGGCGCGTCCGCACGATGTTCTGTGCATGAAGAGTCGAGGCAAGAAAGAGAAGGCAGAGAGCAGCGCGACTGGTCATGATGCTTCCAATGAATCGAGTTGAGCAGAAGAATACCGGATACTGGACGGATATCCACATGGAATGATCCGGATCCGGGAGCAATGGTAACGGGCGTGCGGCGAACTCCGTAACTTCAGCGCTCGTATTGCCGCCGGGATCGTCGCATTCCCGCATGCCCGGCGGCCCGCTCAACTCTCCGCTTCAATCGATGCAACCGAACGTACTTGCCCGCATCCTTCGCATAAGCTTCTATGTCGGTCTCGTTCTTCTGGTGGTCCCAGGCGTTATCCGGGCCTATCTCCTCTCGCCTCCCGGCGGCAGCCAGGGTCTCGACATGCTCCCGCTGGCCTACTATGCGTTCACGATACATCCCTTTGCCGTGGCCTCGGGCCTGCTGCTGTTGCTGCCGCACATCGTCATGACGATCCGGACCAAGGAACAGCGGCTGCGCGTGGGCCTGATATTCCTCTGCGTGGCGCTCCTCGGCTTCAACTACTTCCTCGCCGTAAAGCTGAGCGCCGCGAACACGTTCCGCGAGGTTCAGAAGAAGGTGTTCGCCACCGCCGCGGAGAACAAGGTGGCAACCCAGAGCCTCGTGATCGGCGTGGAGCGCAACGGCGTTGCGAAGGCATATCCCATTACGATACTCGGCCTGCACTATCGGCTTGCCGATACGGTTGGTGGCACGCCGGTGCTGGCAACGTATTCGCTTCTCTGCCACATGGGGCGCGTGTATGCAACAACGCTGGACGGCGTGGTGCAGGCGTTCGATCTGGTGGGGATGCAGCATTACAACGGTGTGCTGGCCGATCATGCAACGCGATCGTGGTGGTATCAGGCCACGGGCCGGGCGGTGATGGGGCCGCGTGCCGGCCGGCAGCTCGAGGAGATTCCCTCCGAACAGATGACGCTGTCCGCCTGGATTGCGCGCCACCCGAACACGCTCGTGCTGCAGCCGGATTCCTCGGCCGCCAATTTCTACAAGGAACTCTCCGGCTTCGCGCACGCACGCACGGCGGATCGCGACGCATCGGGGCGGGTTGTTCGCTGGCAGGACTTCGGCTGGGTGGTTGGGCTTGCTGCCGGAGGAGTTGCACGGGCGTACGACTGGAACGATCTCCTGGAGCGTCGCGTGCTGAACGATCAACCGGGAGGCGTTCCCGTTGTGATCGCGCTCGAGCCGGATACTACCAACTTTCACGTGTGGAAGCGGCCCGCACCGGACGCCGCGCACGAATTCGTGCCAGACTCGGCAGGGCGCGGCATGCGCGATCGTGGAACGAATTCACTGTGGGATTGGACCGGTGCCTGCATCGAGGGGCCGTGCCTGGGCCAGCACCTGGAGGCGCTCGCCGTGCGGCAGGAGTACTGGCTCGCGTGGCGCACGTTCAACAAGGGAACCACGCAGTGGGTGCCGGCAGCGAAGTAGCCGGGCGCAATGCGGCGATGGATGGAGAGCCGCCTATCTGCCCGGCTCGCTTCCAAGAACCCATGCCACGTTCAGGCCGCCGCCGAAGATGAACCCGTTCCACGAGAGATAGGGCGAGAGATCCGTGAACTCGCGACGGGCATGCACCTCCGGTATCACGGCCAGCCTGTCGCCGATGTGCAATGTATACATGAGCGAACCCATTGCTCCAAGCGAGACGTGCGACCGGTCCTTGACTTCGCCTTCACTGGCGGTTATAACCTTTCCGTTGTCCGGATCCGGAGAAGGGAATCGCGTGTCGGGCGGGGTAACGGTCCGGTGCGTCAGGCGCCCGTTCATTGCAAGGTAGTTGCCCACGGTGGGGCCTGCTCCGATGGCAAACCCTGCAGGGAGCTCGAGCGCTGCAAGCAGCTCCGCGCGAAGCATCTCGAAGTCCAGATCGTAGGCGATGGTCTGCGTGGCGGTTACTCCGGCACCGTTCTGCAGGACAAGAATATCCTGACTGAATGCGAACGTGCTCTTCGCCCGGTGCCATCCCACGCGCAGCTGGGTGCCAACAACATCACCCGCAAGGCGGGGTATCCACAGAAGCAGGTGCCCCTCCGGGTAGCCTGCGTTCGAAAGGATCGGCTGGCCGAAGGGAGGATTGGGATTATCGAATCGCAGCGTTCCGGTCTCGTATCCGCCTCCGGCGCCGAGAAGCGTCTCGAATTGCTGTGCCGTTCCTCTCTGCGTCAAGGCGGGCAGAAGCGCCAGAACGCAATACCACCATAGTCGCCGGCCAATCATGGGCAGCCTTCACGGTTTGTAGTGAACATTCGAATACGAACATGGACGGAGTGACTCAATCATCCATCCAACAATCAGAAACCTCCGCTGCACACGCCGGAGGCTGCTCTCCCCGGGAGTGTCTCAAAGACTGAGCGCCACATTCAGGCCGCCGCCGAAGATGAATCCGTTCCATGAAATATGCGGCGAGAGATCCGTGAACTCATGCCTGGCATGCACTTCCGGAATCACGGCCAGCCGGTCGCCGATGCGGAGCGTGTACACAAGCGAGGCCATCATGCCGATGGTGATGTGTGAACGATCCTGCACGTCGCCATCGTACAGTATCAGCGTTCGCCCGTTGTTCTCGCTGGGGAGTGCATCCGGATTCACAAACTGCTGGTCCTGCGGCTCGATCAGATTCTCCTTCATGCGATCGTTCATCACGAGTTGATCGCTCAGCGTTGGCCCCGCGCCGATTGAGAAACCCGCGGGAAGTTGAAATGTTGCGAGCAGATCTGCCTGAAGCGTCTGCATGTCGAACGTCTGCTCGAAACTTATGCGCTGCATAACCGGATCGGGCGAACCGGGGAGCAGCACCAAGGTCGCCGGCGGGTAGTTCACGATCGTGCCCCTTTCCCGATGCCATCCAAGGTGTACCTCGCAGCCCAGAAGGCCGCCGGCCAATCGCGGCACGAACAGAAGCAGATGCCCCTCCGGCCATGTGGTCCTTGAGTTGCCCGGCTGTACGAACGGAGGATTCGAAATGTCGAGCCGGAGCGTTCCGGTTTCGTAACCGCCTCCGGCGCCGAGAAACATCTCGGCTTGTTGTGCCGTTCCTCTCTGCGTCAAGGCGGGCAGAAGCGCCAGAACGCAATACCACCATAGTCGCCGGCCAATCATGGGCAGCCTTCACGGTTTGTAGTGAACATTCGAATACGAACATGGACGGAGTGACTCAATCATCCATCCAACAATCAGAAACTTCCGCTGCACACGCCGGAGGCCGCTCTCCTTGGGTGTCTCAAAGAATAAGCGCCACATTCAGGCCGCCGCCGAAGATGAGTCCGTTCCGCGAGAGATCGGGTGAGAAATCCGTGAACTCATGCCGTGCATGGGCTTCAGGGATTATTGCCAGCCAATCATCGATTCGCCACGTATACATGAGCGATCCCGTCAGGCCGAACGTGACCTTGTTGCGATTGGGCCACTCGCCATTGCGGAGCACCAGAGTCCGCCCATTGTTCTCCGTCGGGAGGCCGCCTGGGTTGAGGAACCGGGCGTTCTCCGGCTCCACCAGATTCTGCGTCACCTTGCCGTTCATCGTTGTGTGATAGCTCGCCGTTGGCCCGAGCCCGACGGCAAATCCGGCTGGGAGTTCGTACGTGGCAAGCAGATCCGCTTCCAATGTCTCGAGGTCAACCCTGTGCACGATGTTTATCCGTTGTGTCACGCCAACGCCATCCAGCAGGACGACGGTCGCGGGGAAATCATGAACGAAGCTCCCGTCTGTCCGATACCGTCCCACCCGGAGTTGGGCGCCGAATGATTCTCCAACAATCGATGGCCGCCAGAGGAAGAGACCATAATCCGGCCAATGTGCATGAACCGTGGAGGTGCCGCTGAAGTCAGTGGTTCCGATCGTCAGATGCAGTTCACCCGTCTCGTATCCGCCGCAAGCACCGGCAATCGTCTCGGAACTCTGTGCGATGGCGGCCGATGCCGCGGCCAGCGCAATCAAGCAACAGCACTGTGTGCGGATACCATGTGCGATTAGATAACGCATGTCAAACCAGGAACAATGAAGCTGTGAAGATGATGGTGCCGGCAGTCTCCGGTCGTTCACCGAATAGTGAATGGGGAGCGCGTTGGTGACACCTGCCGGAGTGAAAGGAATGTGCGGAAAGAGAACGGGCGATGCAAGAGAAGAAGGGGGCCGGATTACTTGATGTCGTAGTTCAGCAGGGAGAGCGTATCGGCCGATCCCTTGGTCACCACCTGAACCAGACCCACGTTTCGGGCATAGTAGTAATCGGATTCGGCGGTTGTTTCGGTGTACGGCGGCGTTGCATACGTGACAACGTGCACGCGAAGCAGGTCGCTGAAGGTCCGGTTCCAGACATAGCGCGAGTCCAGGTGCTCAACCGTGGAGCATTGATAGTGCAGCGCGCCGGCCGTATCAACATAACTCCATGTTTTGCCGGCTGCCTCATCCAGCAGCGTCCATTCCAGTGTGGAGTCTATCGTCCTGCGATAGTGCACTCCTGCAACATTCCGCTGCAGCACGTGGCTGGTGACGTTGTTGAAGTAGCTCATCATCACATGCCACGCCATGCCGTCCACAACGGTATCGGACATGATGTTCGCGGTGAAGATGGAGTGCCCGTCCGTATACAGCCACGCGGAGCCAACCGTTGCCGGGAAGTACGTGCCGGGCGCGCCGGGCGCTGCCGGATTGCTGCATCCGGCAACGGCAACGAGCGCCGCGAGAAATGCGAGGCTGAACGATGTTCTCACGATACAGAGGAATGTAGGTGCCGTTCAATCGTGCCGCGTCAACACGGTCTTTCTTGTGATGCCACCGGCGGCGCAGGTCATCCGCACGAAGTAGGTGCCGTCTGCAAGGCCGGCTGTCGGGAAGGTGATATCGTGCGTGCCGCCATCGAACCAGCCCGAGGCGACGGTGCGCACCTCGCGGCCCATGGCGTCGAAGAGTGCAAGCTCGACATCCGAGGCGAGCGGCAGCCCGATGCGCGCAAGCATGCCGTTGCCGTCACCGATCGTCTCGAGGTCCAGCCGCAGTGCCCCGGCGCCCGGGCTTTTCGGCACGCTGCTCTGCCCGGCCTGCCATCTGCTGAACAATGTCTGCAGCGAGTCGATCGGCTCACGCTGCGAGTCCGGGCCAAGCGACACATCGATGTTGAGCCAGAGGTGATCCTGGTCCTGGTCCGTCGGCTGCGCCACACGAAGGAAGGCGGAGTGGGAGGAGCTGTATGGAGCGCAGCGCGTGTCGGCGCCGATCATCTTGGCACCCTGGAGCGCGGCCATCAGCTTGTCCGCAAGCGACCCCGGTTGCCGGAGGAACTGTGCCTCCATGGAGTCCAGCACCTGGCGGCCCAGCAGGATGTTCCCCTGGATGGAATAGGTGGGGCCGGTAATATGTCCCTTGTAGTCGGAGCAGCCGATGCCGGTGTATGCCGCGGTCTTCTGGTCCCCCGCAAGCGTAACCACGCCGTACTGCCGAACGCCGGAGTTGCCTTCTGCATCGAACGCCACAAGCGAATCCACGATTGTCTGCGCCGGCAGATGGCGATCCATCAGATCCACGCCATGATCCTGGTTCTGCGGGATGTAGCTGGCCTGCGTGTGGATTGCGCCGATGCCGGGGTGCACGTCGCTGATGATGGCGGCATCGAACGGAACGCACGAGGCGCCGGCACTTCCCACCTGGCCGGTCTCGGGGTCAACCGCCACGATCGAAAACGTATGCTGCGCGCGGAGTGTGCCTGCGGCAAGCATTGCGGCGATGAGGAGCGGAAGATGTCGCGCTGTGCTCATGATGTTCCTCGCGATCTGTTCGGTTGGACGCGTGCCGAAGATTGAACGCCGCTACGTTACCGGTGTGCCCGGCTCAGAGGCGAATGCCCGGATGGCCGCTGCTGTGGGAAGCCGCAGGCCCTCGCGTGCGCGCACCTTGGCGTACGCAGCGTTCACGGACCTGATCCGCATCTTCAATTCGCCGAGCATCGGCGGCTGAACGGAGAACCGGCGAACGCCGAGGCCGATCAACAGTTCCGTTGCAAGCGGGTTCGCTGCAAGCTCGCCGCATATCGTCACCGGGATACCGGCGCGAGCCGCGGCCATCGATGTGGCGCGGATCAGGCGCAGCACCGCCGGATGGAGTTCGTCATAGTAGGCCGCCATTGCCTCGTCAGACCGGTCGACCGCCAGCGTATACTGTGCAAGATCGTTCGTGCCGAGCGAGAAGAAGTCGCACACCGTTGTCAGCGCATCCGATATCACGGCCGCAGCCGGCGTCTCG
Organism: Bacteroidota bacterium; assembly: GCA_018266795.1. Lineage (GTDB taxonomy): Bacteria > Bacteroidota > Ignavibacteria > OLB7 > OLB7 > JAFDZV01. The sequence goes on from JAFDZV010000047.1 coordinate 96,370, forward strand.
ATCATCGCGCCGATCGGGATGGCGGCGTCGAACTCCACACCATCCTGCTGGAGACGGGCCTTGATCGATTCGGCCACCTCGCGGAATGTCACCACCTCCTGCACGGAGGAGACCATCGGCAGCATGATCTTCAGATTCTTCATCCGCGATGCGCGCAGGAGAGCCTCCACCTGATTCTCCAGAAGATCGCGGCGCTCCAGCAGCAGGCGCAGGCCGCGCAGACCGAGCGGCGACGAGGATGGGCCGCTCAGATCGCGTACCAGCTTGTCCGCGCCGATATCGAACAGCCGGAAGGTGACGGGCATCGGGTAGGCACGTTCTGCGATCTGATTGTACTGGGCAAGCTGATCCTCCATTCCCGCGAGAACCGTTCCTCCCATGATCAGGTACTCCGTGCGCATCAGCCCGATCTCCTCCGCGCCGTTCTCCATCGCGCTCTCCAGCTCATCGATCATGTCGATGTTGGCGGCGATTACCATTCGCACGCCGTCCGTGGTCTCGGCCGGGAGATGGCGCAGCTCTCCCAGTTGGGCGCGCTGTGCCTCCAGTTCGTTCTTTCGTCTGCGATAGTGCTCGACGGTATCGGGGCAGGGATCGATGATCACCCGTCCGGTGTAGCCGTCCACGATCATCATCGTATGCGGCCGCGCTGCGGCGGCGATCTCGCGAACGCAGGCAACCATGGGGATGCCGAACGCACGCGCAAGGATGGCGGCATGCGAGTTGATGCCGCCGGTCTCCAGTACGAAGGCCGATGCCTTGTTGCGGGCGTAGAGCACCGTGTCGCTCGGGCTCAGCGTTGCCAGTACCAGAACGGCATCGTTGTGGAAGTCGTGCACTACCGGCGTCTTGAGCAGGCAGCCGATCAGGTGCGATTGCAGCGCACGGATGTCCTCCGCGCGCGAGCGCATGGACTCATCAGCGGCTCCCGTGAAGATCTCCGCGAGGCGTCCCATCTCCGCCGCGATTGCAGCATGTGCGGTGCACCGATTGTTCTTGATGTTTGCAACGATGGATTCCGCAAGTACCGGATCGGCGAGCATCATCCGATGCGCCTCGAAGATCTCCGCACGATCGCTCACATCCTCGCGCGCCATCTTCTCTATGCGTTCAAGCGCCTTGTCCGCTTCCAGAATGGCGCCGTGAAGGCGCTCCACCTCGATCTCCACCTCCTCGTCATCCAGCTTCTCCGAGCGCGGAACAAGCGTTTCCTTCTGGGCCAGTATGCGCGCCCGCGCGATCGCTATGCCCGGTGAGGCGGGAATTCCCTCGATGATGTATTCGCTTTCGGGCATCTGCTGCACGTTGAGAAGTGATTGATTGTTCCAGAATATATGGATTGCAGGCGGATTGCACCGGGCACAACGCCGTCCGCCAGTTGCTCGGTGAGCGTAGCCGGTTATCCGGCCGTTGCCGCAGATTGCTCGTCCGTTGTTTCGTACGGCGACCGGATGAAATATTTTCCACACTCCCGTCCCGAACTGTCGGACACGCGATCCGGCTGCGGCATCGGACGGCGTCCACGTCCGGATTGCGAATGATGTCCGGTCGGCAGGCGAACATCGCATACCTCCTCTCTCTCTCTGATCCCGACAACCGGATTGAAGCGCTTGCGCGCCTCGGGAACCTGCCTTCGCATGCGGCGGGCTTCGTCCTGGCCGGCGCGTACGCCAGGCTGCTGCCTGGTGACGACCAGGCCACGGCCCGGCGTGTATCGCAATGATTATCGGCAGGCCGAACGCCATGCGCCCGGTCCCTGCGGCCAAACGCCGATTCACCTCCCCGAAACCGGATCACATCCTCTCACCGTCGTGGTTGCATCCGGCTGATGTCTGTGATACTCCAGGCTTCGTTGCTCCGCGCGAACGCGCAGGGTTCGAGGAGCCATTCTTTCATAACAACGATTGACGAGATATTGTCATGAACACAATTCGCACTCGAAGAATCACACTGCTCGGAATACTGGCGGCAGCGATGCTCGCGGTGTCTGCGTCACCCGGCACGGCCCTGGCACGGCACCCTCTCTGCACGGGCTATACGGTGTTTATCGACGGCACCATACCGGATACGATGAAGGTGGGAGTGGATTTCCAGAACCTCTCAACCACCATGCATCCCTACACGGTGGCCGGCACATACCACGAAACGGTTTCCAATCCCGGCGCAATGCTGGACGTTGTGATCACGCTCGGGCCATGCGGCGGCCCGTTCACGGTTCCCGCGGACGGGATGCCTCACAGGATCTCCGGGCTTGCCTCCTGCAATCTCTGCTACAACGTAACCGCCGGAACCGATCTGGCGGGGTGCCCGTACATCGCGATCATTCAGGTTCCGTGCTAGGCTCTGTCCGACAAGCTTGTTTGGGCCGGACGCGGCGCCCGCGTGTTCGCGGCCATGTTGCACTCACTCGGGGCGTAGCGCCGCGGTGTATTCGCTCGCGAACGCATCGCGGCGCAGACCATTCAGCCTTCGAGCGCAGTCTGCAGTTTTCCGTGAATGCCTCCGAAGCCGCCGTTGGACATCACGGCGATCACGTCTCCCGGCTCTACATGCCGTGCGAGATGTTCCACGATATGATCGGCATCCTTCAGGAAGAGTGTGGTGATCCCGCGTTCCTCCAGATCGTGCTTCAGCCGTTCGGGATCCAGCCGTTCCTCCGGCGGGAGTTCCTCCAGCCGGTCGACCTGCGCAAGCAGCACCATGTCCGCATCGAAGAAGCACTCCGCCAGTTCCCGTTGGAAGATGTTGCGCCGCGTTGTATTGCTTCGCGGTTCGAACACTCCCCACAGCCGGTTGTCCGGATGTCGCAGCCTCAGCGCCCGCAGTGTTTCGCGGATCGCCGTGGGGTGATGCGCAAAGTCATCGTACACGCGCACGCCGTTCCACTCTCCCTTCAATTCCAGGCGACGCCTGGTGTTGCGGAAGCTCCGGTATGCCTCGTCGATTACGTCGTAGCCAACACCGAGCCAGCGGGCGATCACGGCAACGCCGAGCGCGTTGCGCACGTTGAACTCTCCGAGCAATGCCACCGTAAGGCGGGCCTGAACCTCTCCATTCCGTTCAACATCGAAGCTCGATGTCTCCGCATCGTATTCGATGTTGCACGCGCGCCACACGCACCGCTCCCCCAGGCCGAACGTCTCCACAGGCGTGAAGGCCTGCCGCACCGCTGCGCGTACGTTCTCGTCGTCGCCGTTGGCAACAATCAATCCATTGCCGGGGACGATGTTCACCAGACGGCGGAATGAGAGAAGGATATCGTCGAGCGAGGAAAAGATGTCCGCATGATCGAACTCGATGTTGTTGATCACCAGAGCGGTCGGGAGATAGTGTACGAACTTGGAGCGTTTGTCGAAGAAGGCCGTATCGTATTCATCCCCTTCCAGCACAACCAGATCGCTCGCCGTGCTGTACTGCCAGCCGGCTGTGAAGTTCCCCGGCACCCCGCCGATCATGAAGCTTGGCGAGCGGCCCGTGCATTCCAGCAGCCACGCCATGAGCGAGGACGTCGTGGTTTTGCCGTGCGTGCCGGTCAGCACGATCGACCTTCGCCCCTGTATCAGCTCATGCTTCAGAAGCTCCGGGAGCGAGGTATAGCGAAGCCGCGCATCGAGCGCCGCCTCCACCTCGGCATTTCCGCGCGACATGCGGTTGCCGATCACCACCAGATCTGGACTCGGATCCAGGTTGCCTGCGGCGAAGCCGTTCATGATCGCAACGCCCGCATCGGCCAGCAGATCGCTCATGGGAGGATAGATGTTCTGATCGCTGCCTGTGACGGTGTGGCCCATGGCGCGCATCATCAGCGCGACATTTCCCATTGCCGTGCCGCAGATGCCGATGAAGTGAATGTGCATGAAGGCTCTGTATCGAGGGATAGGAACAACGATGCCTTCGGCCGGGAATTGGCCATCCCGACGTATCCCGTCCGAAGAATTGAAGCCGCGAAAGATACGGTGAGATTCTGGTGGAATAATCGCTGACCCGATGGCGGCTACATCGATACGATCGGGAGTTCCAATACGGAAGTGCCTTGCCGAACAGTTGCTCTGTGTCCTGCGGCGGCGGGCATCTCATCGTACGTACGTTCGTCCAGGAGCCGGCCCGTGCGATCCTTGCGCACGCCACCCCACTGCTTGAAGAAGAACGGCACCTGGCGTCGGGCACACTGCCTGCGAATGGAATCAACCCAGACGTACTGCATCGGCCGGGCACCCGGTCCGGACTCGCCGCCTACGATTACCCAGTGGATGCCCTTCAACGGAAGATGCGGCAACGGCCCGATGAGCGGTTCGCAGGAGAGGAAGCGGACGTGTGCCGGAGTGGCCTGGAGATCGTGAATGCGTGAACGTACCCGTTCATCCTCTACGCTCACACCCATCCAGATGTTCGCCGCCCAGGGCAGTTCGCCGCCGATCTCTCTCAGGCGTTCGCTGCGCTTTGTCAGGACCTGAAAGGTATGTTGCGGGCAGGCCACCATGGTTTCGAACACCATGCGTATGAACTCGAAAGGGATATCCTTGTGGAACAGATCGCTCATGGAGTTCACGAAGATTACCCGCGGCTGCCGCCAACGTCTGGGAGCATCTATCAAGTCATCGTGCAGTGTCACTGCAAACTCGTTGCGATAGCGATCCGATCCCATCGCCTTCAATCGCCTTGCCATACGCTCGGCATAGCAGTGCTTGCATCCCTGGCTGAGCTTGGTACAGCCGGTGACGGGATTCCACGTGGCCTCCGTCCACTCGATGCTCGATGAACCCGCCATCATCTACCCATTGTCAAGTATATGTCCTGCAATCTTCAGAGCCGCATCCTGTACACTCTTCTTGGGGCTTGCCGTTGCGAAGCAAAGTACGAACAACGGCCCATTGATCGAGTTGTAGAGAATCATTGGTTTATTACAGACAGCCGGAAAGATGGTCTTCAAACGCTCCACGATGAATTGGCGGATACGTTCAAGGGTCGTGCTCCGACGTGTCGCGTCGTCGCTGAATATCGATAACTGTTCAGTCGAGTAGAAAACGGACTGCCACGTATCGATACCAATCACATGCGTAATCCGGTTTGCCCATGCCGCTGGTGGCGGCCCCTGCCTTGTCAACATACGGTTGAAGGCCATGTAGGGGAACAGGTACCACAGATCAATCGCTTTTGTCCGAGCAATTGCCTCGACCGTATCCCAGGCCACTTGCATGCCATAGGGATCGAGAAAGACAACGGCTCGCGTGCGCGACCAGTTCGTCTCCGCACAATACTTTGCAAGGTAAACATTCGCATCGGAGCGCTCGATGACAATGCGATCCGAGAGAGCAGGGAATTCCTCACGAAGCTTCTCGAGCTCCAGCGTGTGAGTTTCCTTTTGGTCAATGAAGATGTATTTGTCGAACGGCTGCGCAAGGCCCAATGCAATGGCTGGGCTTCCTTTCAGATACGCAGTTGCCTCGTGGTCGAGTGAGGGTTCATCGAAGAGAGATGCTGACGTTGAATTGGTCTCCATCGTACGATAGCCCGTGCCTGCAAATGCGTCGATGTAAACCGTCGAGAACCAGGGATGCCTACGCAGAATCGTCATGTATGCATCCAGATATTTTTTCAGACATGTCAGCTTTTGCTCCGTCCAGGGGCCACCGAATTCATGCCTGTGATGATCGTGCGACATTGATGTAAAGGGAAATGTATATGAGGAAGGGTCGGCATAATGCCGGTGCGTGTGATGCTGAAACAGGGCTTGGGAGCGCCCTGAAAATACAATGATCGCAGGGAGATTCACTAGCTTGCCTCATGACCCAACCCCGGAGCAACGAAGCTTCCGCCGCACCTGCGGCTGCGAGCCTGGAGGAAGCCTATCGGCACTGCGCGGCGATAACGCGCGCGCACTACGAGAACTTTCCGGTTGGTTCGATGCTGGTTCCCAGGGACCTGCGCAGGCACTTCTACAGCGTCTATGCCTACAGCCGCGGAGCGGACGACATTGCCGATGAAGGGAGGCGTTCCGTTCAGGAGCGGCTGGCGCTGCTGGATGACTGGGAGAACAATCTCGTGGAGGCCATTGATGGAAGCGCCACACATCCGGTGTTCGTAGCGCTCGGGGCCACGATTGCCGATCGCGGGTTACCAACCCAGCCGTTGCGCGATCTGCTCACAGCCTTTCGTCTCGACGCCCGGAACCAGGGGTATGCCACCTACGAAGATTTGCTGAGCTACTGCCGCTGTTCGGCGAACCCGGTCGGGCGGCTGGTGCTGGCAATCTTCGGCCTCCTCACGCCGGGACGAGCGCGTCTCTCCGACGAGATCTGCACGGCGCTGCAGCTTGCAAACTTCTGGCAGGATATCTCCGTGGATCTTCCGCGAGGCAGGATCAATGTGCCGCGGGAAACACTGGAACGCTTCGGGTGTTCCGTTGATGACCTGCGCGCCGGCCGCCTCTCTCCCGCAGTGCGCGCCATGCTGGAGCATCTGGTTGCCGATGCACAGATGCGTTTTGCGGCGGGGCGTGTACTTCTGCCGACGATTCCGGTTCGCCGGCTCCGCTGGGAGCTCGGCGCGGTGACGGCTGGGGGAGAACGTATCCTGAGGAAAATCCAGGCGAGCGGCTACGACGTATTCAGGCACAGACCCTCTCTTGGTCTGCTGGACAAGGTTGCCATGCTCGCGGGGGTCTTCAGGTGATGCCCTGCGGATTATCGCATGGTTACGTTAGAGGAACCTGTCTGTGCGTCTTATCGCAGGTGCCGCGAGGGGCGGGCGGTGCACGTACAATCTCTGCCCTTGCCTGGGAAGGGAAATTTTGCTTATATCACTCCCCGGACTGAAGCGAACAGACCAGTGATGCCGAACCTGGTGGTTTCCGATATCGACCAAGGCGCTCTGCTGCTTCAGCAGTCGAAGACCAATTTCTACTATTCCTTTTCGCTTCTCCCGCGTGATGAACGTGAGGCGATGCACTCGGTGTATGCGTTCTGCCGCTACGCGGACGATATCATCGATGAGGAGGAGGTTGGCGCAGAGATTGTTGAGCCTACGCAAAGTGCGCTGCGCAAGCGCGAGCGGTTGAACCGTCTCCGAGTGGAGGTGGAACGCTGCTACCGTGGGGAATCGCTGCATCCTATTCTGATGCCGCTCTCCTCCGTCGTGCGCCGGTTTCAGATCCCGAAGCAGTACTTCCTTACGCTGCTGGACGGGATGGAAATGGATCTGGTGAAGAACCGATACGCCACCTTCGAGGATCTGCGCGAATACTGCTACAGTGTTGCCTCCGTCGTGGGCCTGATCTGCATAGAGATCTTCGGCTATCAATACGAGGAGACCAAGGAGTATGCGGTGAATCTGGGGATCGCGCTGCAGCTGACGAACATCCTTCGCGATGTGAAGGCGGATGCGCAGCGCGGCCGGATCTATCTGCCGCAGGAGGATCTTCGCGCCTTCGGTTACCGCGAGGAGGATCTGATGGCGAACCGCTACAATCTCGCATTCATAGAGTTGATGCGGTACGAGACGCGCCGTGCCCGCGAGTTCTACGGCAAGGCGCGCGCCGCGCTCCGTGCCGATGAGCGCAAGACGATGTTTGCTGCGGAGATCATGGACGCGATCTACTACCGCATGCTGGAGAAGATCGAGCTGAACGAGTTCAACGTCTTCGGCAGAAAGAAGATCAGGGTAAGCACACCGCACAAGATCTGGATCGCGCTCAAGCTCTGGCTTGTGACGCGTGTGCTGACCAACAGAAAGACTCCTGCCCTGTGATGCCGGCTCGCCAAGCTACACCCCGAACCAAGGATCGCATCATGAATGTTGCCGCGCTCCGTCTGTTTCTGGCAGCCCTTGCGGTTGTGCCGTTGATCGCCGGCTGTTCCAGCGAAGGGAGCACGGTGGTGGATCCCAACGCCGACAAGCGCGCGCAGATCTCGTTGTTCGCAGTGAGCAAAATGGATTCCAGCGATCTGGTTCGCTACAGCGAGCTGACCGAGACGTTCGACCCGAACGAGTTCGAGCGCGCCAATGGCATCTCGCTCAGCGGGCCGATCGATGCCATCTACAACTTCGAGACCAAGCTGTATCTGCATCAGCGTGACCAGGGAATGATCCGTGTTGTGGACCTTCAGACACGGAAGCTGCTTGGCACGGTGACCGGTTTCCCAACCAAGGCCGACGGCAGAATGTGCAGCATGGCCTTCAGCAATGCATCGCAGGCATGGGTGGTTTGCCATGGTTCGAAGAACCTCTATCAGGTGGATCTGCACTCCAACGTCATCTCCGATACCATACCGCTGCCGGCCGATCCCACATTCGTCGGTACCATCGGCACACATGTCTTCGTCTGCATGCAGCTTCCGGACAGCACCGGCCAGATCGGCATCCTGGAGAGCAACAGCGGCGGCGTCTTCACCATCAACAAGACACTCTCCGTCTCCTCGCCGGTGATCTTCGCCAGCCCGTCCACGTACGCCACGGACTACTTCTTCCTGACATCCGGAACCGCTTCCGGCACGCCCGCCAAGACGTACTATCTCAATCTCGAGACGCTGGACATGCTGTACGATCTGGAGTTGGGGATTGTGCCGCTGGTGAACTATATCGGCATGGAGCCGACCTACGCTGCATATACCCGTTCGGAGAGTCTCTATCTGGCGCTTCCGTCTGCCGTGGTGCAGATCCCGTTCGGCGGTTATCCGACGGACTGGATTCCCGGCTACTATCCGGTGCTTGCGGCCGATCCCTACAGTGATCTTGTCTACGCCACGTCGCCGGATTCGCTGCAGGTGAAGCGCCGTGCATCCGACGGGACCGATCTGCCGGATCTTACCGCGCCCTCCCCCGTTCATTCGATATTCTTTCTCGGCGTCAATCGCGGGGAGTAATCCGCGCCCGGGAGGGATGCCGTAGCCGCCCCGGTTCACGACCCACAGCCGCGGAGAGTTGCCGAACGCCTCGCACGATTGTATCATGCGGGGCGTTTCGTTTTCGGGCCGTCGCGTCAGGGACGGCATTTCAATGCGACCTTTTCCTCATGAGCGATACAACCGCACGCGCCGCACAATCGTGGCGATGGCTTCTGATGCTGATCCTGATCACATTCGTGCTGTATGTGTGGGGATTGAACATCTGGTATTACGGCGACGACTTCCAGTATCTCTATCGGAACCCCGCGGATCGGCTGCTCTACTTCTTCGGTCACCGTAATCTCTTCCACGGTTTCTACCGGCCGGTCAACTCCTCCATCATCGCGCTCACGCAGCTCTTTGCAGGACGTGAGACCTGGCCGATCCACCTCGTGAACATCTTGGTGCATGCTCTGCTTGCATGGCTTGTGTACCTGTTCATGCGGCGCGAGCGTTTCACGAACACCCAGGCGATGGTGGCTTCCATCTTCATGGCGTTCTCGCAGGAGAATGCCGGAGCGATCCTCAGCAACGATACCTTCTCGCAGATCTCCGGAACGTTTTTCGGCTGTCTTACGCTTTGGATGCTCTATCGTGGTTTCGTCGGGAGCATCGACGCGCCGCGTCCATCTTCGGCGCCGTTCCCGCTGCTCAGTTATCTGCTTGCGCTTGCAACGTTCGTTGTCTGCCTTGCCTCCAAGGAGACAAGCGTCTCCTTCCTTCCGATGGTGGGTGTCTTCTTTCTTGCCGCAGCGCCCGGAACAGATGCATGGGGTCGCCGCATTGCGAACGCCATACTGCGGTCGCTCCCGTTCCTGGCGATCACGCTCGCCTACATGTGGGTGCGTCTGCTGATAGGCCTCTCGCAGCCATCCACGAGCAACGACGGCACGTACGGTTTCCACTTCGGTTTCAACATCGTTCGGAACCTGGGGCAGTTCCTGTTTGCTGCCATCATTCCGGCGTCGAGTTCCACCACCTTCGTAGCCGTCCAACAGCGGCAGGTGGTAACTCTCAGCATCATTGCCGCCGCCTCGCTCGTCTTTCTGGTTGCCGTGGTCGTCGGGCTGATGCGCGGAGAGCGCAATCGTACGTATCTCCCGCTTGCGGCGTTCACCCTGCTGGGCCTGTTCCCCGCCGCGCTGATGAATCATGTCGGGGAGCTGTATCTCTACAACTCGATGCCGTTCATCTCCGTGTTCGTTGGTGCGGGGCTCGGCACACTTCTCGCACGCGGTTCCGGTATGCGCCGGTATATCGGGCTGGCGCTGCTGGCCGTACTGCTCGCGGTGCATGCGCAGGCGATCAATCAGAAGCGGACCGAGATGCAGCGCAACGGCGATCGTGCCCGCGCGTTGATGCCGAAGGTTCTCGCCTACATGCCGCAGGTGCCCCCCAACGGTCGTCTGCTTCTGTTGAATCCGCCTACGCGGGAGCCCGAGTACTCGATCTTCCTGATCAATGGGTACGATGTCTTCAAATGGGGAGAGCACGTCTTCCCGCAGGAGGGAGGGCGGCCCGATGTCACCGCGACAGTGATCGATCCGGAGGAGCTCTCCAAGCCGGAGTATCAATCCAATGCGTTGATCCTGACGCTGGCCCCGGGCGACTCCGTAACGGTGTACGGACGCCGGTAGCCGGCATGACCTTCGTTCGGAGCATTCATTCAACACGCGGTTCCAATGGGAAGTCCCTTCACGATACGAGAGCGAGTACGCTGGATAGATTGCGATGCCGCGCAGATCATCTACTACGGTGCGTACGCACGATTCTTCGAGATCGCCGAGACGGAGATGTACCGCTCCATTGGGCTGCCGTATGCGGTGGCCTTCAGCCGCCTGCAGTGCTTCCCGATACGCGCGGCGTTTCATTGCGAGTACCGGCATCCGCCAACGGTGGATGATCCGATGGAGATCGCGATCTGGGTAAGCCACTGGGGGAACACATCGTTCACGGTCTCCTTCCGGTTCACGCACGCGGAGAGCGGGGTGTTGCTGGCCGAAGGCTACTGCCGGCAGGTGACGGTGGGGCTCGCGGACAAGAAGAAGCTTCCGATCCCGGATCTGCTGCGCACGGCGCTCGAACCCTACACGATGATCGCGGCGACCGATGCGGCGGCGACCGATGCGGCGGCGACCGATGCGGCGGCATCCCCGCAGTTGGAAGATCGGTCTGCGCCGTGATACGATCTGCGTCGCGCGATAATGGCCGCGTCATCAAATCGAAAAATCTCCATAGCTTCGCGCTGCCAATTCAAGCCGGTGACGATGAACGGTTCGCGGCCACGGCATCGAGACGCCGTGGAGTCATCCCAACTCCTGCACGCGCGAGCACCGCTGCCGGCTTTTCCCCTGATGCTCTCAAGCAACCTTCATGAATCGAAATCCTCTGGCTGTAACGCATCGCAGCGGACGCATCGATGCCCTGCATTACGGTTCCGTCGTTGTCACCGATCCCGCCGGCCGCATCCTCTACAGCGCCAACGATCCACACTATCCAACCTATCTCCGTTCATCCATCAAGATGATTCAGGCGCTGCCGGTGGTACTGAGCGGCGCGGTTGAACGTTTCGAATTCACCGACCGCGAGCTCGCAATCTGCTGTGCCAGCCATGTTGGTGCCGACTATCATCTGGCCACCGTTGCGGAGATGCTGCGGAAGATCGGACTCGACGAGCCCGACCTGGGCTGCGGCGCACACGAGCCGGACGATCGCGCCGAACGCAAGCGCCTTCTCTGTTCGGAGAACGCTCCCACACAGCTGCACAACAACTGCTCCGGCAAGCACACCGGCATGCTTGCCGCCTGCGTTGCAAAGGGATGGCCTGTGGAGAGTTATCTGGAGATCGACCATCCGCTGCAGCAGTGGATACTGGATCTGATGGCGGAGCACTCCGGGATTCCGCGCCAGCAGATCGGCATCGGGATCGACGGCTGCTCGCTCCCTGCATTCTACATGCCGATCTCCGGCGTCAGCACGGCGCTGGCCCGGTTCGTTGCCGGTGCCGCCGATCCATCGAGCGCGGCGGGCCGCATCATGCATGCCGTCCGCACATATCCGGAGATGATCAACGATGTCGGCGGATTCGATTCGGAGATCATTCGCGCAACGAACGGGCGCGCGATTGCCAAGCGCGGCGCGATGGCGATCTTCGTTGTCGGAATCACCACGGAGAAATACGGACCGATTGGCGTGACGGTGAAGCTGGAGGATGGGAACATGGCGCCGATGCCGGTGGTGGTGATGAAGGTGCTCGAAGAGATGGAGGTGCTGACGGAGGAGGAGATCATCGCGTTGCGTCGCTTCCGTACGATTCCGCTGGCCAACTGGCGCGGGCTGGACGTTGGGGATGTGGCGGCGGACTTCAGCATCACGGCCTGGGAGTAGCGCCACCTGTGCCGTGCCGTCAGTTGTTGCTTGCCCCCTCCTGAATCCAGACGGCGATGCCGTGCGCCTGCGCCGGCGATACCAGATTGCCGATCAGAACATCGCGGTGCGGGAGCCGCTGTGTGACGATCTGCCAGAGGAGGCTGCTGGTGGAGTCGCCCGGATGGACGACACCGGGGGTCTGGAAGAGGCCGATGTACGAGGTGACGTAGATGTCCCCTGCACGATCGACATCGTTATGGCATCCGCTGTAGGCACATCCATACTCCAGCAGGGGCTGAACATGTCGGCCGAAGCTGACGTTCGATCCCGGAAAGACGATGGCACCCGGGCTTGTTATGCCCGTATCGCATGCCGCAAGGGCAAGCGTCAGCACCGCAGGCAGCAGGAAGGCCGCCCACCGCATACTACACACTGCTTTGCTACTGTTCATTGTCTCATGTTCCGTTCCATCCCCTCCACCTTGCGATGGCATGATCGCGTTGCCATGCGACTGCACAATCCACACATTCATGCGAATCAATATCGTCGGCACCAGGCCGCGCCGCAAGTCGAAAGGAGGGGGGCCGGCCGGATCTCCGGGCATCGGGCGCTTCGGAGCCCGCGGGAATCGTTGGAGTCCCTGACAAAGCAGAATGCAATCCTCTTCCGCTCGGCCCTCCCTCGCAACTGAGCAACAGCCGGCCACTGGCGAGCGCACGAAGAAACGGACTCCCGGTTCCGAAAGGCCGCTGATAACGTGATCGGCCTTCCGGCAGGGGAACTCTCAGTAGCTCTCACTCTCGTTCGGAAACGTTCCCTCGCGGATGTCCACGGCATACCGTCTTGCCGCTTCGGTTGCGCGTTCGGCGAACGATTCGTAGTGGCGCACAAAGCGCGGCTGAAACTCCAGCGTAAGCCCGAGCATGTCCGTGGAGACAAGGATCTGGCCGTCGCAATGCGGCCCTGCGCCGATGCCGATGGTTGGAATCTCCAGGCTCTCGGTAACCTTCCGCGCGAGTTCGGCGGGTATCTTTTCGAGCACGATGGAGAATGCTCCGGCCTGCTCCAGGATGCGCGCATCGGAGAGAATCTTCTCCGCCTCGGCCTCCGTTGTTCCGCGAGGACGATAGCCGCCATACTGATGAATGGACTGCGGTTGAAGTCCCAGATGCCCCATTACCGGGATGCCGACGGCGGTCATTCGATGTACAGCCTCGGCATGCTCTTCGCCCCCCTCCAGCTTCACTGCACCAGCATCGGTCTCCTTCATGATGCGGCCGGCGTTGCGGAACGCCTCGTCAACGCGAACCTGATAGCTCATGAACGGCATGTCGGCCACCACCATTGCCCGCAACACGCCGCGTGTCACGGCCCTGGTATGATAGATGATCTCATCCAGCGTGACCGGAAGCGTTGTATCGCGCCCCTGCACCACGTTCGCCACGGAGTCGCCCACCAGCAGCAGATCGATGCCGGCCGAATCGAACAGGTTTGCCATCACCGCATCGTACGCAGTGAGCGCGGCGATTCGCGTTCCGCGGCGCTTCATGTCCATGAGGCTTCGCGTTGTAATTCGTTTGCTCTCGCTCATGATGCGTGCTCAGCTGCGTGCGTGGATGTTGTTGTTGTCGTGAGATCGTCCGTGCGGCGGAGGGCTGCGCCGAAGGTGGCTGCAAACCCGTCGTGCAGGGCGCTGGCCAGAGAGTCGAATGCCGGGACACGGCCGTTCAGCAGATCGCATACTGTTGCGGTTCGCTCCGCCAGTCGCGACTTGAGCGCTCCACGGCGTGAGGCGTCGTGCTCCGGATAGAGCAGGTCGATGATCTCCAGATGCGCATCGCCAACAAGCAGCGAGCCGTGCTGCAGCAACACGCCCCCGTAGCGCCGCTGGGCCGATCCGAGCAGCTTGCGCCCGTGCCACGTCAGTTCGTTCAGCGCCGATGCACTGAAACAGCTCTCCGATTCCTCCAGCGTGTAGTGTTCGCGGAAGTCCGGCTGCGAGCGGCTGAACTCCAGATCGTGCGCTCCCAGAATCTCCAGGCCCCGCATGACGGCCTCCGTGATCCGCGAATAGGTGGCGTGGATGCCGTCGCCATTCGAAGGCATCGCCACGGCGTAGGTCAACTCCTCCGCATGAAACACCGCCCGTCCGCCGGTGGGGCGCCGCACGATGCCGTATCCTTTCGAGTCGATACCTCGGCGATCGATCGCAGCATCACTCTGATTGTGGCCAAGCGAGAGCGTGTACGGCTGCCACGAATAGAAGCGCAGGCGCGGCACGCCGTCCCTGCCGCAGGCAATCGCCATCGCCTCGTCGCGAGCCATGTTCTGCTCGCCGCTCAGATCGTGGTCAACCGCATACAGCCATTCACCGCTGTACGTCCTTTCGTTGCCGGCGCCGGCCATTGCCGCTTTATGTGTAGTTGCAGCTGTGTGCATGTTCATTCGGGATTGATGCGCGTTCCGTCCGCCCGGAAGTAGTGGAGGCGGTCGGCCGCAGCGCGAAGGTGGATGGGGTCGCCGTAGCTCAGACGGTGATCGGGATGGATCGCCGCTGCCATCAGATCTTCACCGGCCGGAAAATAGACGAAGGTGAGATTGCCCAGTGTTTCCACCACCTCCACGATAGCCCTGAAGGCAAGGGGATCCGAGGGATCTGTTGCCAGGAGATGTTCGGGACGGATGCCGAGCGTTGTGGCGCCGGCGCATTCCGGCGGCACATGCGAGAGGGGGATCGTGATGCCGCTGTTCCCGTTCTGCACGAATCGCGTGACGTCACCCGGAGTCATGCTTCCCTCGAAGAAGTTCATTCCCGGTGTTCCGATGAACCCCGCAACGAAGCGGTTCACCGGGCGGTTGTAGAGTTCCATCGGCGGGGCAATCTGCTGTACGCGGCCGCGATCCATCACAACGATGCGGTCAGCCATGGTCATCGCCTCCACCTGATCGTGCGTGACGTAGATGGAGGTAGCGCGGAGTTCGTGGTGCAGCTTCTGCAGTTGCGCGCGTGTCTGCGTGCGCAGTTTCGCATCGAGGTTGGAGAGGGGTTCATCGAAGAGGAACACGGCGGGGTTGCGGACGATTGCGCGGCCCACGGCAACGCGCTGGCGCTGGCCGCCGCTCAAGGCCTTCGGCTTGCGTTCCAGCAACGGCTCCAGCTCCAGCATGCGTGCGGCCCGGGAAACGCGCTGGTCGATCTCGCTGTGCGTCATCTTTCGCATCTTCAGTGCGAACTCCAGATTCTGGCGCACGGTCATGTGCGGATAGAGCGCATAGTTCTGGAACACCATCGCCACATCTCTATCCTTCGGGTGAACGTTGTTCACCAACCTCTCGCCGATCCGTATCTCCCCCTCGCTGATCATCTCCAACCCCGCGATCATTCGGAGCGTGGTGGACTTACCGCAGCCCGAGGGGCCAACAATCACCAGGAACTCGCCATCCGGGAGTTCGAACGAAACATCGTCGACGGCAACGGTGCCGTCGTCGAAACGCTTCCAGACATTCTGAAGGGAGACGTGTGCCATCGGCTTGGTTGGGTCCAGGAGGATTCCGCAGGCGGGAGGACGATGTTCAATGTGCCGCGCGGAGTGGCGCAAGATAGTGATGGAACGGCGATGACAGTGTGGGAACAACGGCAACACATGTTTTCGCCGCGCGTGCATTCGGTCCGGCAGGCGTCTCGAATGCAATCCCGCATGAGACCGCGATGCCGGTGCTGTTCACGTTGCCGGCTGCGGCAGACGAGCGACCGTCATGCATCGGCGTCCGGCTTGCAGCGATGTGTCGGCGATCGGATCCCGGGTACCGACGATGCGGAGGTGAGTGCGGACTTCACAGGCGGGGCGGCGATGGCGTATACCGTCGAGGTGTATGACCATGGAAGCGTGGCGGGGATCGTGGTGACTATGTGGTTGGTCTCCCTCGCTGGAGAATTCTCAAGCTCCAGTTGATGGCCGATATGGAACGAGCGCTCTCCCGATTCAAGTGTTTCGACTTTCAGATTGTCAATGGCGGCGAACATGACGGAGTGTGCCGGTGGAGACGGAAACTCTCAGGCAGCACCGACATCGTGCATGACGACGGAAGCATCGTGCATGGTGATGAGAGTGTCGTCACCGAGACGACGGCTCCGGGCCACTATCCGTATCACAGCTTCGAGCGTGTGGATGTCCAGGGGAACATGGATGACTATCGGATCACATCCGAGAACACAGTGCCGTAATCCGCGCCGTGTCTCTTCCCGCTGTGTTGTTTCCGTTGCCGAAAATCCATCTGGCGTCTGCGGATAACCGGAAGCGGTTGAAGGACATTTATATAACAGGCGGGCAACCGAAGGAAACCCCCGGAGGCCCGCCTGTCTGCTTGCTGTTGGTTACTCGTTGCCTGAGCCGATCAGTTCATGAACAGATACGGTTCCCATTCACGGGCGATGGTGCCAACCACATTGCGAATGAACGTGACGTAGTTGGGCCGGAACGGGCGCGTGCGCAGTTTCATGTTTGCCTCTTCCGGTGTGCGGTTGCCCTTGCGGTTATTGCACCGCACACATGCGCAGACGAGGTTCTCCCACGTATCCCCGCCGCTGCGGGACTTGGGCATCACATGATCGACAGTGAGTGGAGGTGTCGTCTTGCCACAGTACATGCATCGATGGTTGTCACGGCGCAGAATATTCTTCCGCGTCAGTTCCACCTTCTTGTATGGCATGTGGATATAAAGCGAGAGACGGACAACGCTGGGGAATGGAAAGGCATGGCGTACCGTGCGGATGGTGCGTCCAGGACGCACCTCAACAATCTCGGCCTTTCCAAGCCACAGCAGGATTATCGCCTTCTGTACGTTCGAGACGCAAAGCGGCTCATAGTTCTGATTGAGGATCAGCACCTTGTTGCCACCAAGCGTCCCGGTGTGAGCTCCGGCTGGAGCGTCGTCGGGTATGGGGCTGAATGTAGCGAATGCAGGTCTCCTTCAACACTACTTCGTTGACGTTGTTGATTAACGCGAAGACTATCACGATGTGCCTGTGGGAAAGCTACACTTTGCAGTACGCAATATCAAGCTGCCGGTGTGTGCCCGGAAGTAAGTCCGGGTGATGCCGTCAGGCTGTCTGTGCGGCAAGCATTGCGCGTTTTGCCTCGAGCTTGTCGAAGAGTGTGCTGAACGATGCAACGAACTTCTCCACGCCCTCCGCGATAAGCGCGGCCATCACGGCATCGATTTCGATTCCGACGCCGGCGGTTGCTGCAATCGTTGCCGCCGCGCCGGCGCAATCATCCTCAACCGAGAGGTGTGGTGCGGCGTGATCCAGGATTGCCGTAAGCGTTTCCGGCGGTACGGTATTGACCGTGTGCGGACCTACCAACGGCTCAACGTACAGCAGATCCGGGTACGCCGGATTCTTCACCGATGTGCTGGCCCAGAGCGGACGCTGAACGCGGGCGGATTGCGCGGCCAGACGCTCCCATCGCTCGCCGCTGAAGATCGTTTTGAATTCCTGGTACACGAGCTTCGAATTGGCAACGGCCAGTTTCCCGCGCAACGCCAGCGCATCCGGTGTGCCGATGCGCTCCAGCATCGGATCAACCATCGTATCGATCCTGCTGACGAAGACGCTTGCAACCGAGTTGACGCGATCGATGGCGTGGCCGGCTGCTGCGCGATCCTCCAGCCCTCCGATGTAGGCAAGCGCCACATCGCGATACTGTTGGAGCGAAAACATGAGCGTCACATTGATATTGATCCCCTCGGCGACGCACTGCCGAATTGCCGGGATTCCCTCCGGCGTTGCGGGAATCTTCACCATCAGGTTGGGGCGGTTGATCTGACCCCAGAGTACGCGCGCCTCGGCGAGTGTCTCATCCGTCTTGGCCGCAAGGGTTGGGCTCACCTCGATCGAGATGAATCCGTCGCCGCCATTCGACTCCGCGTACACCGGCATCATGACATCGCACGCATTTCTCACATCCTCCACAAAGAGCGCCGTGGCGATCTCCGCGGTGGAATGTCCGGCGCGGCTCAGTTCCTGAATCTGATCATCGTAGGAGCTTCCTCCGGCGATCGCCTTTTCGAAGATGGTGGGATTGGACGTCATGCCTCGCAGCCCCTGATCTACGAGTTGCTTCATGGCGCCGGAAGCGATAAAGTCACGGCTGATGAAATCGTACCAGATCGACTGGCCAAGCTGGAGAAGTTCGTGAAGGGGATTCATGTGTGTTGCTTCCGTAGTTCGGTATACCGGGTTGATGTAGTGCATCGGCGCACCCGGTGCATGGGGAATCTCGAGGCGAGCCAGAGCCGAACCAAGAGTGAGGCTTCGCACTGCGGAGCGCATCACCGGGGCGAGCGGTGAAATCCCATGGAGCATTCAAAGATAGCGAACGGCGCGATCCTTTCCAGGATAGCGTTCGATAACCCGGGCCGCAAGGGGATGCCGGATGATTACGAATCGGACGGGCCGCAGCCATAGGTTCGTTGCTGAATGGGTGCCACGGCGGGGTCATCTCGCTGCCACACTCCGGCATGCAACATCGACAAACGATTCGGGCGGACCGATGAATGATTTCGAAAAGGGCCGATTGCCTTGTTTGGGCAAACCGGATCATTGTCTTATAATGCGGCCCGGGTAAGGACCTCATACTCTGATTATGTGGCTGCAACGGCGGGTTGGTGCCGTTGTTGTAGCGTTTGCGCCCCCCCGACCCACCCCCTTTCCACAGGGATTTGAGGTAGCCGGACTTCTGGCCCCCGTCGTTTTTACGTGCGGGGGTTGTGGCGTCTTGTGTGACCAACCCCGCCGAAAAAAATCTCCAACGGATGTTCGGGCGCTGCTAACAAAAGTATCTGCCGATGTGTTAGATGCCGCACGATGCAGACTCCGGGCACTCGGTTGGGGAGAAACTTCTTGACTTTCAGTGGAAATTTCGCGATTCTCGCAACCTTCCGTCGCCAGCTCTGTAGTGAACCAGGGGCAATTCCCGGCCCGTCGAGACTGCGGAGCCTGCCTGTTCAGGCGCTGTGCCTGAGCGGGCATCGTTTGAAATAGAGATACAGCATCAATCAGATAGATCCAGCTAACCTTCAAACCTTTACAGGAGTGCAGCTAATGCGAAGGGTTCTACTACTTCTCTGCGCGGTTGCTCTTGCTATTCCGTCAGCGGCAGCGCTTGCCGGCGGTGGGGGTGATCAGGGCGGCGTCGAGCCGCAGCGTCGCAGCGATCCCAATGGCGGATCGTATCCCGACGGTCCCCCACAAAAGGCGCCCCTCTCAACGGGCTATTACGTGACGGACAACGATGCCCCGCAGACGGGACCACCCTGGTCCCCGAATTACAACTTCATTGACACAACAGGCGCATTGCTTCAGCAGTGGCATCGTGTTGTGTCGGGTCCGAATCAGCGCGTTCCGTCCTTCTGGACCCGTCCGGAGAGCAACGGATACGAGTACTTCCGCAACCCGAACAACATGTCGGACTCCACCGACAACGCGTTCGCAGGTCCTATCTCCATTGGTTTCCCGTTCTACTACTATGGCCGCAAGTACGATTCGTTCTACGTTTCGACGAACGGCCTCGTGGCGCTGAGCAACCGGCGCTATCAGTATGACGAGCAGGGACATCGTGTGGACTACGAGCCGGTGTTCGACGATATCCGTCCGCGCGTTTCGAATCCGCTGGTTGATCCGACGCCGGACAACTACGGCTTCCAGTACGTTGCACTCAACAACAGCAATGCGCCCGATGCGGGCATCCTGAGCGGCAACAACGCCAAGTTTCCGCAGCCCTCGCTTCGCTCGGTGATCGCCCCGTTGTGGGACGACACGGAGCTTTCGCAGTTCGATCCGATCTCGCAGCAGCCGGATGACTTCGGCCGCGTTTACTGGCTTCGCAACGGCGGCGATCAGCTCGTCATCTACTATGTGAACCAGTCCATGATCGGCAACAAGAACATTCCGCTGCTCAATACGGTGGCCGGTGTTCAGCCGCGTACGCTTCGTGCGAACTACCAGGTGGTGCTCGATCGCAGCGACAGCACGATCCAGTTCAACTATGTGATCTTCCGTGGCCAGTGGACTGAGCCTCAGTCGCAGGTGATCAACGTTCCGGCGAACATCATGTATCGTTCGAACGCGACGATCGGTGTTCAGAGCCATGATCAGGAGTTCACGAACTACCTCGCCAACGCAGATTTCGGTGGTGCAGTGTATGTGAACGGCAACTCGTTCGGTACGCCGCACAACGCGATGGCGATCCTCTTCAAGCAGTGGAAGAATGTTGTCCGCGTTCTCAGCGCAACGTTCCAGACCCCGAGCCAGTTCGTTCCCGGCACCTACGTGGATCTGCCGCCCGGCTCGGTTCCCGACAACTACGAGTTGCTTCTGGGCCATTCGCAGCTTGGCGTTATCCGCCCGGTTGGTGTGGTGCAGAACGTTTCCAGCAATGTCGGCCCGGTGAACATCACGCCGCAGCCGATCCGCTTCAACGTGATCTTCCGCATTCGTGACCTCGTGAACGTCACGAATCCTCCGGTCTATCAGCGTACGGCGACCACGGATACTCTGTTCCCGATCTATCCGGGAAGCCAGAAGAACGTGGACACGATCCGCTTCGATCCGTACATCACCAACGCAAACGTTCCGCGTCAGCTTGGCCGTTTCCGTGCCGAGGTGATCGCGCTTGACCAGGCTCCGAATGGCTCCAACTACTCGCAGATGTGGCCGTTCGACGATACCACGGGCATTCGCGTGTTCGGTATCAAGCGCCTCGAAGCCCCGTTCATCAACACGTTCAGCGACTTCGATACCTCGCCCGAGGATGGTGACATCCCGTCGGTGAAGAACTGGGTTTCGATCGGTACATCGGTTGTTGATGGTGAGGCCAACTGCTACAACCCGCCGCCGCCGAGAGGCGTGGCCGGTCCGCAGACGCGCCAGCTGAATTCGCCGGTGGCTCTTCTGGACCGCCGCGATGCAGCGGGTGGCTTCTACAAGAACAATGCTCCGGGTGTTCTGTGTGGTGATACTCTTATCTCCTTCCCGATCAACCTGAGCCAGACGGTCATCAATCCGATCCTTCTTCTCTCCTACCAGCGCGCCGGTCGCCAGCAGAACGGTTATCCGCGCGGCTTCAGCGACAACCTCCGTGTTGGTCCGGAGCATGCCGTGTACAACACGGTGAAGGATCAGCTGGTGCAGGTTCCGGACAAGCTCATGGTCGAGTTTGCAGAGCCGAGCCAGGATGGTCTGAATGGCATCGTCAATATCCAGAGCGGTTCGTGGCGCACGCCGACGTTCAATCGCATTCAGGATGTGATCAACTGGGGCACCACATCGCCGCGCTGGGGAGTCTTCGGTGGCGGCGGTGGCTCCGGCCTCGACACCAACGGCAAGATCATCGTTGATGAGTTCGATGCCGGTAAGGACTTCGAGTTCAACCGTGCGTACATTCCCATCCCGACCCGTTGGGCAAAGGCCAACCCGGGCAACAAGACGTTCCGCTTCCGTATCCGCAGCCAGGTAAAGATGGACGGCAATCCGTTCGGTTCGCCGGCTGATGACGGTGACAACTTCTACGTTGACAACGTGATGTTGGTGGAGCCGGACAAGCCAGAGGTTGAAGTGACTGCCGTCCGTGTGGATTGGCCGTACACCGAGGCCCCTGCATCGCAGGCTCGTGCAATTCCGCTGTCGGTGAAGATCGGCAACAACGGCGCAACGGCCGCGACCACGTTCGGTGTGGCGATGTACGTTGAAAATCGTACCACGCCTCCGCCTCCGGGCTTCTGGAGCTACTATCGCTATCAGTCGATCATCTCGGTTCCTGCCGGACGTGATCGTGTTGAGAACTTCCCGACATGGGACGCTCAGGATTGCGGTGCCAACATCACCGTAACCCCGCAGTCGCCGCCGTCGACGACGACCGACTACCGTATCTGGGCGCGGATTCTTCCGCAGAACTTCGACTCGTACAGCGCCAACGATGTCACCTACTATGACTTCAAGTTGAAGCTTGGTGCAACGTTTGCCTATGACGATGGAACGAACGATGTGCAGAACTTCGCACAGCTCGTTGGCAAGGGCTTGAACCTGATTCCGCCAACCAACCAGGACGGCACGGGTGCTTCGCCCTACGGTCCTTCGGGCGGCAGCAGCTCGGGTACCTTCGCGATGCAGTTCCGCATCCTGACGCGTGATACTATCCGCGGCTTCCAGGCGTACTTCGGTGCGGCCAACCAGTCGCAGGACAATATCCTCTACTCGATCTACAAGCAGCCGGCCGGTACGAACGTGAACAATCCGCCTGCCGGTGCGCCGGTAGCCTCTACGCGTGCATATGCTCGCCGTGGTGAGGGCGTTGCTCAGTTCCCGGTTCCGGGCCGTCAGTTCAACTTCGACCAGTTCGTGACCTATATGCTCGATACGCCGTATGTGGCGGAGCCGGGCGTCTACTTCGCGACGGTCGCACAGCTTGGGCAGACCGGCATCGAACTTGGCGGTGACGCGAGCCGCATGGCTCAGATTACCACCATCGTCTCGCCGGGACCGCCTCCGGGCGTCGGCAACTACAGCATCGCCGCACATCCGGAGATGCGTCAGAACCGCTTCTGGAACGAGGTGACCACGGAGTCCGGTGGATGGAATCCGATGATCACGCTCACGAACAATCCCGGCTATCCGCATCTCAACTATACCGGTCAGGTACAGACCATCAACACGTTCACTCGTGGTTCGTGGATACCGATGATCCGC
>JAFDZV010000048.1:0-9633 GCA_018266795.1 Bacteroidota bacterium
TGGTTATCCCGACGGTAGGTCGGGACCTCCGGGAATGCCAAAGCCAAGTAGAAATTATTGAGAAAAACGGTCCGGTAGTTCAGCTGGTTAGAATACCTGCCTGTCACGCAGGAGGTCGCGAGTTCAAGTCTCGTCCATCCCGCACTCCGTACAATGCCGGTTCTCGTTGATGAGAACCGGCATTGTTGTTTCCGAGATATCGATTCGTGTACCTTTCAACCGCCGCTCCGTTGTCCAGACCCGGTATCATCCCCTGTTACTCTTCCCTCTGAGAATTATTTGAGTAGCACGCCGGCACAGCGTGTGCGATATGTTGCATCCATGAACATCGGCCGTGAGCCTGCCGGTTCGCGGCCGGGCGAAGCATCGCTGGAGTAGACATGAATCGCAGAACCTTTCTCGGAAGCGCGCGACTGCGGGTGAACAACCGCGGGGAGCGCGGAACACGGATGCCGGCTGCAAGCCTTGCGGCGCCGGGCCTGGAGCCGTACGGCGGGGTGTGGGATCGCACTGCCGCTCTCCATCTGCTCCGCCGCACGGTGATCGCGCCAACGCATGCCGAGGTGGACGAGGCCGTTGCGATGGGGCTGGATGCGCTGGTGGAGAAACTCCTCAACGACACCACGCCGCTCCCCGGCGCTTCGCCGTTCGTCGGCGAGTGCATGAACGAAGGGTTGATCGCGTGGGACTCCTCGCGCGTGGACCTCTCGGACTCCTTCTTCGACGAGCTCCGCCGCTGGTGGTATACGCTGATGATCAACGGGGGGCTTTCCCTTCGCGAGCGGATGACACTCTTCTGGCACAATCACTTCCCCAGCGATCTCCATCTTGCCTGGGATGCACGCCATCTCTACATCCAGAATCAACTCTTCCGCGCGAATGCGCTCGGCAACTTCAAGGACCTCGTTCGCCAGGTGAGCATCGACCGCGGCATGCTCCTCTTCCTGAGCGGCAAGTACAATAAGGCCCAGTGGCCCAACGAGAACTATGCGCGGGAGCTGATGGAGCTCTTCACCGTTGGCATCGCGGACAACAACGGCAATCCGAACTATACGCAGGCGGACATCGTGGAGGCGGCACGGGCGCTCACCGGCTGGGACTGGCCGGGCTATGGAATCCTGGGTGACGTTGCCAGCAACATTCTATCGCAACACGATATCAAGGACAAGCATCCGTTCGGCGCCACGATCACCGGGAATGCGGACGGCCTGCCGGAACTGAACCAGCTCCTCGATCTGATCTTCGCCAAGGAGGATGCCGCGCGCTACGTGATTCGCAAGATCTATCGGTTCTTCGTCTACACGGACGTCACGCTCACGCCTGTGAAGCCGGTGGACCCGGCGATCGAGGAGGCGATCGTCGCGCCGCTGGCGGCGGACTTCCGCGCAGCGAACTGGGACATCCGCGTGGTGCTCCGCAGGCTGTTGAAGAGCGCCCACTTCTTCGACGCCGGTTTCATGGGAGCGGTTATCAAGAGCCCGGTGGATCTGCTCGTGGGGACGCTGCGCGCCACCGCCGCCGGAGCGATCACCGGGAACATGGCGGAGTACGGGACGCAGATCGCGCAGGATCGGGCGAAGCGGCTGGGGCAGGATCTCTTCGCGCCCCCCGGCGTTCAGGGGTGGCAGTTCCATCACGCATGGATCAGCACCACCACGCTCCCGCTCCGGAGGAAGAACACGGACGAACTGGTGGAGGAGACTGCTGTGAACTACATCGACCGCGCCACGCTGGTCTTCAACGGGCCGGTGTACCGCAGCGGCACGTGGAAGATGGACGTGCTGGCGTTCGCGAAGCAGTTCGCATCGTTCAACGATCCGGCCGCGCTGGTGAGCGACATCTGCGAACACCTGCTTGCGTTCCCGGCGGACGACGAGCTCCGTGCGCGATTGAAGAACGTGCTGGTTGCCTCCGCCGACTACGAGTGGAGCGACGCGCCTGCCGACATCCAGGACTCGCGCCTCCGCGCGATGCTCCGGACGTTGATGCGGACATCCAACTATCAGTTGATGTAGTAATGGCAGTTGATGCAGTGATGGTGCGGAGTCCGTTTCCGCAACCGGCCAACATGAACGGCATCAGGAGAATGAACGTATGAAACGTCGTGACTTCCTTGCAGGAACTGCGCCGCTGCTGGCGGCGGGCGTGATTGTGAACGGGCGCGCCGTGAAGGCGATGGCGAACCCGCGCGGCTGGTGGGGACGCGTGCTTTCGGCGCAGCCGGGCGATCGCGTGCTCGTGGTGATACAGCTCGAAGGGGGGAACGACGGCCTCAACATGGTGGTGCCGATCGAGGACGATGCGTACTACACGATGCGTCCCGGCATCGGCGTTGCGAAGGCCGATGCCGTGCGGCTGCACAATACGCCGCTCCTTGGGCTGAACCCGAAGGCAACGGGCCTCGCGACCATGTACAACGAGGGAACGCTGGCCATCGTGCAGAACGTTGGCTATGCCAACAACACGATGTCGCATTTCGCCGGCACGGAGATCTGGAACACCGCCTCCGGAGGCCAGCAGAAGGATCTGCAGCGCACCGGCTGGCTTGGGCGCTATCTGCATCACGAGTATCCGCTCTATCCGGATCAGATCCCGGCGGACCCGCCCGCAATCGAGATCGGCGCTGCGACGTCCGCGGCGTTCACGATTGTCGGATCGTCCATCAGCATGTCGCTGCTCAACCCGTCCGAGTTCTACGACCTTGTGAACGGCGGGCCGCAGGTGGATACGGGGGCCGGGGGAGATACGCCGAGCGGGCACGAGAAGGCGTTCGTGGATCTGATCGACCAGCAGTCGCGTGCCTATGCAGACAGCATCCGGCGCGCTGCGTCCCGCGCGAACAACGTCGTGACCTATCCGGAGAAGAACGTGCTGGCGGAGTCGCTCGCAATCGTTGCGCGCCTGATCGCCGGCGGCCTTACCACACGGGTCTACAAGGTCACGCTGGGCGGCTTCGATACGCATGCCAACCAGAAGGGCTATCACGATACGCTCCTCGGCACGATGAGCGATGCGATCAAGGCGTTCGCGGACGACCTGAAGGCGCTGCAGGTCGACGAGCGCGTTGTGGGGATGACCTATTCCGAGTTCGGCCGCCGTGTTCGTGAGAACGCATCGGGAGGAACCGATCACGGCGCCGCTGCTCCGCATCTGGTGTTCGGCGCGGCCGTCAACGGCGGGACGGTGTTCGGGGGAGAGCCGAACCTTGCGGATCTGGACATCGCGGAGGAGGGGGGGAATCTGCGTTACCAGGTGGACTTCCACTGCTACTATGCGTCGGTGCTTGCACCCTGGTTCGGACTTGCGGACGATGTGGTGCACGACGTGCTGCCGATCGGCGTGTGCGATCGGACGGACTACCTGAAGCTCTACCGCACGGCCGGCGTCGGGTTTGCGAGCCAGCCGAACGCGGGAGGACGCGGGTTGAACGTCTACCCGAGTCCCGCCAACCGGAGCGCGCTCGTGACGGCCACGCTGCCGCGCGCTGAACGGATCGGCATCACGTTGTTCGACGACGCCGGGCATCGTGTCCGGCAGATCGCCGCCGCCGATGCCGCCGCCGGCACCGCCACGTTCCATGTGGACCTCTCGGCGATTCCATCGGGCAACTATCTGGTGACGCTCGACGGCGAGCGCGGGCGGCTTGTTGCCCGCCTGGTTGTGGTGCACTGAGCGGGGGCACAACCCGCCTGCAGAACATACACGACTGCCGTGCCGCGGAGGCACGGCAGCGCATGCGACAACGGCGCCGGAGGAGACTCCGGCGCCGGCTGTTTGAGGGGGAGGCATGCAACACATCCATACCAGATTCGACGGCAACGGGAAAGACCTGTGACCACGATTCGACCATCACTCTGCATCACGGCGATGCTGATTGCCTGCGCGGCATCCAGCACCGCCGCTCGTTCCGCGATTGCCCCGGAGCCGGTGATTGCGCCGCTCCTTCCAGCGGCGCAGATCATACCTGTGGACTTCGTTCACCCCGTGCCGGCGCCGGAACCTGTTCTGCACGACGTGCTGGCCGGGAAGGCGCACAGCATCAACTATCTGGAAATGATCATGATGGCGATGAACGGCAGCCTGGCGCTCAACTACGAGCGGGTGATCAACCCCTGCCTTGCAATCCGTGTGGGGTACGGCGTTGCGGGCGCGGCATTCTCCGAACACTCCGGGGAAAGCTTCAGCGGCGGCGTTGTGTCGGCCATGCTGATGACCGGCGGGAATCACAAGCTGGAGCTGGACTGCGGCATGAGCCTGCTCGTTGGCGGCGCCTTTCACGGATCGATTCTCGGCGAGTCCCGCGGCGCCGGCGCGCACAGCTCGTTCACGGTGGAGCCGGCGTTCGGCATCGGCTATCGCTATCAGCCTTCGGACGGGGGCTTCTTCCCGCGCATCGGCGCCGGGTGGAGGCTCTTCTACGGGGTTCCGGTTCAGGTGAGCGCGGGCTTCGCCTTCTGACCGCGTACGCCCGCCACGATTCGTTCGTTGCCCGGACATCGCCTGTTGTCCGTTTGGCCTGAGCAGTTGCGCGATGTTCCACGGCCACCACATCCGGATTCTCCAAGGCTATCGGCCCTCGGCCGCGCGCGTTGTGGCGCGCGGCCGAGGGGATACCCATGCACGCTGCTTTCCATCGGGAGCAGGATTGCGCGCAAGGTGCGCGCCGGTTCCGCCGTACCGGTTGATGCGGAGGCTGCAGCTCTACTCGCCGCGTGCGGCGCCGTAGCCGCGGCGGTCGGAGAAGCCCCGCAGCGTTTGCGTGCCGTCGGCATCGTACTCGATCTCGATCGCGTCAACACGTCCGGAGGGCTCGCTGCGGCTCACCGTTGTGTAGCCGTTGCGTGCAAGCGTATCGATGGTCCCGGCGGAGAAGGCACCGCTCTCGTACCAGAGCGTATCGGGCCGCCATTGATGGTGGATGCGCGGCGCGGCGACCGCCTCCGAGAGCGACATGCCGTAGTCGCCGATGTTGTTGATCATCTGGAGCACCGTGGTGATGATCGTGGAGCCGCCCGGCGTGCCGAGCACCAGCCACGGCTTTCCGGCGTGCGTCACGATCGTGGGCGTCATCGAACTGAGCATCCGCTTCCCGGGAGCCACGGCGTTGGCTTCGTTCCCGAGGAGCCCGTACATGTTGGGTGCGCCGGGCTTGGCGGAGAAGTCGTCCATCTCGTTGTTGAGGAAGAACCCCGCGCCGTCCACAACCAGCTTCGAGCCGAACGATGCGTTCAGCGTCATCGTGGTGCTCACGCAGTTGCCGAACCGGTCCACCACGGAGAAGTGTGTGGTCTGCTGGCTTTCGTGATTGTAGGGGGATGGATCGCCGTGGCCGATCCCGCTGCTCGCCGTTGCGTGCGGCGTGATGGTTGCGGCCCGCACGCGGGCGTACTCCTTGCTCGCGAGTCCGGTCACCGGCACCGAGTAGAAGTCGGGATCGCCGAAGTGCTCCGCGCGGTCGGCATAGGCGCGGCGCATGATCTCCGCCAGCAGATGTGCGTGCTCCGCGGAGTGATAGCCGATGGTATCGAACCGGCGGGGCTCCATCATGTTCAGCATCTCCACCAGAAGTGCGCCGCCACTGGAGGGGGGAGGCATGGTGATGATGGTGTCGCCGCGATAGGTGCCGATCACCGGCGCGCGCTCCACCGGTCTGTAGGCCAGCAGATCGTTGGTGGTGATGAGGCCGCCGGAGTGCTTCATCTGCCCTACGATCATCTCCGCGGTGGTGCCGCTGTAGAAGCCCGCCGCACCACTGTCGTTGATGCGCCGGAGCGTCTTCGCCAGATCGCTCTGAATCCAGATGGTTCCGGCGGCGCGCGTGGTTGTGCCGGCTGTGTGTTCCGGACACACGGCGCGGAGCGTGCTTGCGAAGTTCCTGAAGTCCCGGTACTTCTCGTGCAGATCCTCCGCCAGCCGCGGGTGCACAACGATGCCCAGCTCCGCAAGCGCGATGGCCGGAGCCATCACCTCCCGTCGTGACCTGGTGCCGAATCGCTCCAGTGCATGCAGCAGTCCTGCGGGGGAGCCGGGGACGCCGGCGGCGAGTGCACCGAGCTGCGAACGTTCCGGCACGAACGCTCCCGTGGAATCCAGGAACATCGTTCCGGTTGCGGCGGCCGGCGCCTTCTCGCGGAAGTCGATCGTTGTGGTGCGTCCGTCGGCCATGCGGATCACCATGAACCCGCCGCCGCCTAGGTTTCCCGCCTGCGGATAGGAGACGGCGAGCGCGAACCCCACTGCCACGGCCGCATCAACGGCGTTGCCTCCCTTGCGAAGCACGTACAGGCCCGCCTCCGTTGCCTCAGGCGTGGCGGAGGCAACCATGCCGAGCGCCGAACGCACGGAGAGTGAATCGGGATGTTGAACGCGAGCGGCGTGTGTGCCTCCGCACGAAGCCGTGCAGAGTGCCGAGCAAAGTACGGCGCACGCCGCAAGCGCCGTGAGAGCTGTCCGTTTCATGGCGCGCAATATAGCCATGCAGTCTCCCGGACGCCGGGCCCGGGATCGTTCTGATGCATGCAACGGCCCTGCTCGGTATCTTCGCCTCGGCATCCGATTCCTCTCAGAGACAACCAATCATTCAACATGAATCGTCTATCGATTGCATCAGCGCTCCCTGTTCTCCTGCTGATTGCCGTTGGCACGGCACGGGCTCAGGACACGACGCAGGTCCGGGACACGGTGCGTTGGATCACCACGGCGAGCGCCGGATCCAACTTCACCAACACTGTCTTCTCCAACTGGGCCGCCGGCGGCAAGAACTCCATCACCGTTACGGGCATCCTGACGTTCGGCGCGAAACGGAACGCCACGAACAGTACGTGGGAGAACAATTTCGAAGCGGGGCTGGGCTACACGAAGACCGACGGCACCGACCTGCAGAAGAGCGACGATCGCCTGAAGATCTACTCCAACTTCGGCTACAAGGCGGCGGAGAAACTTGAGTACAGCGCGCTTCTCGACGCGCAGTCGCAGATTGCGCCCGGGTTCAACTACGACGTCATCGATTCCACCACCGGCCGGCCTCTGCTGGTCTCGAAGTTCCTGTCGCCGGCAAAACTGAAGCTCGGCCTGGGTCTGGATTACAAGCCGGTCCCTACGCTCAGCATCTTCGTCTCGCCCCTCTCGAATCTTCTCACCGTTGTCCTGGATGACCGGCTCTCGCGCGCCGGAGCGTTCGGCGTCGATTCCGGGAAGAAGTTCCGGAGCGATCTCGGTTCCCAGCTGGACGTGGTGTGGGACGTGCCCGCGCTCATGCAGAACGTTGCGTTCCGATCGCACCTGAACATCTTTGCTCCCTACCGTGCGTTCACCACAATGGAGGTGACGTGGGAGAATCTCCTGACGATCAAGGCGAACGAGTATATCAATGCGAGCGTTGCGCTGGATGTGCTCTACGACGAGAAGGTAAAGATCACGCGGCCGAACGGCACCGTGGGGCCGGCCACGCAGCTGCGCAACGTGATCGCGCTGGGGCTGGCGTACAAGCTGATGTAGGTGGCAGCCAGTTGTCAGTTGTTATTGAGAAGCTCCTAAACATCTAAAGCTTGTGTCGGCGCTGGAACAGGCCTCAATCCTGAGCACCTGAGATTCGCGGCTTTAGATATCAATGCGTTTCTCAGTAGTAGTTTGCATTTTCCACTAACCACTAACCACTAACCACTAACCACTAACCACTAACCACTAACCACTAACCCCACCTCACCACTCCTCAACCGCCAGCACCTTCCGGACGCGCTGCTGCAGGTTGAGACCTTCGCTGTCGCCCCATGCCGTCTCGTAGTTGGAGGCGAAGCCGAGCGCGCCGAACTGGTGCGCGGAGGCTGCGATGGTCTCCTCGTCCATATCGTCCATATCGTCCACGCTCTGCGAGAAGCGGGGATGATCGTCGTACCTGGAAGGGTTCACCACGCTGAAGATCTGCGGAATATCCAACGGGATATCCTCACCCTCCGATGCCAGATCGCGGCTGCGCACAAGCAGCTCTCCGTTGCGAAAGGCGGCGCGGCGCGGCAGGACGAACCCGCCCTCGTCCTCCACCACGAACGCAACGTCCGGCACGATCACGGAACATTTCAACAGGAACTCGCAGAGCAGATAGGCGTTGAACTCGTTGTCCGCCACGTGGGTGATGCCGCTCGCGATGGAGTCGTCGCGAACGCCTCCCCAGCGAACCGTGAACAGGCCTTCAGCCTCCATGGCCCGGACGGCGCCGATCTCATCCTGCAGCTCGATCTTCTTCGCCAGGAGGCGCTTGCGAAAGTGGTACTTGGCCGTGTGATACGGCATGTCCGGCAGGCGGTCGTAGTTCGGGAACAGGATGTAGCGCTTCAGGCCGATCCTGTCACACGACCAGATGAACTCACTGTTGTACCAGTGCTGCAGCCGCGCAACGTGCTTCCATGCATCGTTCTCCAACTGATGCGCCGGCCTGTTATCTATATAGTAGCGGAGAGCTCTCGGCATCGTAATCGATAGCTTGACGTTCGGGAACAGTAGTGGGCTCGAGTGGCGGACCGTCCGAAGACGGTCGAACAACAACGTTGCAGCGGCGCCGCCGTGGTATCGTTCAACCACACGTTACACGTCTCTGGCAACGAACGAACGGATGTACTTGCCTATCATGTCGAACTCCACGTTCACGGCATCGCCGGCGGCCAGGGTATTGAACGTGGTGACGGCATGGGTATGGGGGATGATCGAAACCTTGCAGCGATTCCGGTCGACCTCCGCGGCCGTCAGGGAGACGCCGTTGATGGCGATGGAGCCCACCGGAATAACCAGCGATGCGAACTCTTCACGATACTCGATCCAGAAGATCCACGAGCTCTCGAGCTTATCGGCGTCGGCCACATGTGCGGTGCAATCCACGTGCCCCTGAACGAAGTGGCCGCCAAGTCTGTCGCCAACGCGGAGTGCCCGCTCCAGGTTCACGCGCCTCCCGGCCGCGAACGCGCCCAGCGTGGTCTTCTTCAACGTCTCCTCCACCGCCACAACCGTGAACCAGTCGTCACCCCGGTCCACCACGGTCTGGCAGCATCCATCCAGCGCAACCGAATCGTCAACCGCCAGCCCATCGGTCACAACGCCGGCGCGCACGGTGATGCGCCGCGCGCCTCCGTGGGCAACCACGTCCGCAACGGTACCAACTTCTTCTATGAGACCTGTGAACATGTTCCGTGCATCTGTTCGCCGGCGGCGAAATGCAGCCTACGAATCCGTTGCTGCAGCCGAAAGTGCCAGTTGTTCCTCGATCGCTTCACGGAGCGCGGGCTTCAGGAACACTCCCTCGAGCCCGTGATCGTAGTAGAGCGATCGCGCCATCACGTTGATGCGCTTGCCGAAATGGTGGCGGCGGTTGATAAGGAGGATGCGTTTGTCGTTAACGGTACAGACCCCGCCCTCGAAGTCTCCGATCTCCAGTCGAACCGTCAGGCCCAGTTGTTCAGCGAGGAGCTTCAACTCGTCGTAGACCTGTTGTTGCGTCATGGTGCGAAGATACAACACACCGTGATTCGGTCCGCACGTTGCCGTGGCGGAGGATGTGAATTAGAGTTGCGGGGGTGGTTGGTAGTCAGTAGTCAGTTGTTCCTAGTCAGTTGCTGATGCATTTTCCACTGACCACTGACCACT
>JAFDZV010000048.1:9686-25388 GCA_018266795.1 Bacteroidota bacterium
CTGACCACTGACCACTGACCACCTTCACTTCTACAGCACCACCCCGATGCACATGCCGTCGCCGATCGGTATCAGCGAGGCCTGGAGGCCCGGGTGCGATGCCATGGCGTTGTTGAAGGCCTGCATGCCGCGCACGTCCGGATCCTCCGTATCGGCATCGGCGATCTTCCCCCAGGCCAGCGCATTGTCGCCCGCGATCAGGCCGCCGCGGCGCATGAGGGGATAGATCAGCTCGAGATAGCGCACGTAGCCCGGCTTGTCCGCGTCGATGAAGGCGAAGTCGAACGGGCCGCTCCCGGCAAGTTCGCGCTCCAGTACGTCGGCGCCGGAGCCCACCATCACGCGTACGATGGAGTCCAGTCCGGCACGGCGTATCTGCTCGCGGGCAAAGTCCGCTCGCAGCGGGTCCCGCTCGATCGTTATCAGCTCGCCGTCTGCCGGGAGCGCGCGTGCCATCACGATGGCGCTGTATCCGCCCAGCGTTCCCACTTCCACGATGCGCCGCGCGTCGATGCCGAGCAGCAGCGTCTGCATGAAGGCTGCCTGTTCGGGGCTGATCTGTATCGGGGGGAGTCCGGCAATCGCCGCCTGCTCCCGCAAGCCGGCCAGCAGCTCATCCTCCGCCGGAAACATGCGGATCATGTACTCAACGATCTCTTCGGTGACGGGCGTTCCTTTCATTCGGTTGCACTCCGTTGGTTGATGCGGACGTCGGTTGAATCGGGCGCCGGCGAACCGGACTGTCGCCGGGCAGGAAGTGAGGAGGCGCTACGGCGCCTGTGGGGCCCAAACTGCGGCAAGCGAAGCTACGTAATGCTCCGAACAGAACGATGGCACGAATGGTGACAATGCTGGTACACGGATGAAACCCCGCCGCCGGTTCCGCGTTTCATGGCGGGTTGCGGGCCGGTTACGCAGGCGGCCATGTTTCGTCATGGTGACGCAGCGCCGCTCGCGTCCGGCGGGGGCGGCAGCGGCGTACCGACGTCGCTTTCCGTTATCTTGGCGCCGGTAACGTTTGCGCGGAGTGGTGGTGTACGGTATACATTTCGTTCAATAACCGAGGGCAAGGCAACAGCAGTGTCTGAAATCGATCCCGGAAACGGCGGCGCGCCACGATCGCGCCGTGTTGGCAGCTACGAGATTCTGGACGAGATCGGTGCGGGGGGGATGAGCCGCGTCTTTCGCGGGCGTCATGTGCTCACCGGAGAGATCGTCGCGATCAAGGCGATGCATATCGACAACATGGCGCCGGACTACGAGGCACGACTGCGCCGCGAGCCGGAGATCCAGCAGGGGATCGGCCATGAGAACATCGTACGCCTGATGGAGAGCTTTCGCGACGGCGATCAGTTCTTTCTGGTGATGGAGTTCATCGACGGCCGGTCGCTGGCGAAGATGATCCATCGCGAAACCGGACCGCTGCCGTTCATCCGCGCGCGGCACTACGTGCGCCAGATCCTGCGCGGTCTCGATCACCTTCACCGCCTCGGCATCGTTCATCGCGACATCAAGCCCTCCAACATCCTCATCGGCGCGAACGATACGGTGAAGCTCGCGGACTTCGGCATTGCGAAATACGCCTGGCAGGAGGCGCAGACCTCGACGCAGCGCGGGCTTGGAACGCCGGAGTACATGTCGCCGGAGCAAGCCCGCGGCAGGCATGTGGACCATCGCTCCGATATCTATTCGCTCGGCATCACGCTCTTCGAGGCGCTCACCGGCCGCCGCCCCTATGCGCGCGACGAGCAGACGCCCGCCGCATACGGCGAGGTGATGCAGGAGATTCTGAACAGGCCGCTTCCCGATCCTCGCGCCTACAACCCGGCCATCACGCCGGACGTGGTGCGTCTTCTGAACAAGGCCACGGCAAAGGATCCTGCCGATCGTTTCCAGAGCTGCTCCGAGTTCCTCGGCGCGTTGGAGATTGCGGCGGACGATCTCGGCGTTGCCGTATCGGTGCCCCCCTCGTTCACATCCACCGTTCAGACCGCCATCCCGGAGCCCTCGGCGCCGACCGTGGTGGGCGTTGGCGCGGCGCGAGAGGCGAATCAGAGTGCGCAGCGTCTGGACATGGCGCCGCCGACGATGGCGCAGGCGCCGCCCGGGCAGGAGTTCGCACGGCAGGAGTTCGCACGGCAGGAGCCGGCACGGCCGGCGCCGCCGGTGCGCGAGCCCGCTCCGCGCAGAAGCGTCTGGCCATGGGTGCTGCTCCTGCTGGTTGCGCTCTCTGTAGGCGGATACTACGGATGGCGCTGGTACCAGTCCACGCGGATGCCCCACGTTGCGCTCACCGATGCGGACGCGATCCGCATCTCCAGAAATGTTTCGTCCGATGTGAAGAAGTACACGATCGACGGCAACGCCCCGGCGCTTGCCTCACTGTACGACAGTGCCGGTGTGGACTTCTTCAAGGACCACAATGTGACGCGCAAGGCTGTGCTGGACGATCTCAGCAAGTTCGTGAGCCGCATCGTACGCTCCGACCAGTACGACATCGAGGTACGCCGCGCGCGCGCGGTGAACGATTCCACGGTGGAGACGGAGTGGGTGATCACCTATCAGCGGATGCGGAACGACAGCACGTTGCTTCGCGGATCGACATCCAATATTCTGAAGCTGGTTCGCGCATCGGACGGGCAGTGGCTGATCGGCGGACAGCACGAGGTCTGGACCAAGCGCGACAATGTGACTCCGCCGAAGCCGGTTGCCGATTCCGTGCTGGCCGATTCGCTCCATGTGTACGACCTTCAGAGAACGAAGGCGGCCGACAGGGAGACGCAGATCTCAACATTCCGCATGTTCCTTTCGATGACCACCTCCGGCGACGCGAGCCAGGCGTGGGATACGTACGTTGGCGGGAAACTGCACGAGTCGCCGGACCGCACGCGATTCGCCACGGAGTTTGCATCGCAGGGATGGGAACTCCAGGACGTGACCGTGGAGGGGGATGCGGTGGTTGCGCACCTGACGCGCAGTGAGCTGAACGGCCCGAACAAGACCGCCACGATCATCGGCACGGTTGTGGATGTTGGCGGGCAGCCGAAGGTGATGGGGCTGCGGACCTCCGTTCGGTAGGTCGATGTGCCGCGGTGCGCCGATCGACGCGGGCGGGCGCCGTGCCGGAGATCGGCTTTCCGTTCGTGTCCCGGAAACGAACACCGTGCCGGAGTTGAGCACAGCCGGCCGCGGGTGCCGGCGTATCGAAGTATCCGGCTCTGTCTTCAGTAGGATGGCGAGAAGCATGACAATGAACGATCAAGCGGCGGGCGGCAGGGGATACGAGGTTGCTACCGGCACGCACATCGGGCTGGTGCGCAACGAGAACGAGGACTATCTCGGCGTTCAGCGCACGCGCAACGGATTGCTTCTTGTTGTATGCGACGGCATGGGAGGGCATCGCGGGGGAGCGCGCGCAAGCCGCATTGCGGTGGAGACGACGATTGCCGATGTCGAGGAGGGGAGCGGCAGTTCCGGCGAACTGCTTCGCCGCGCGGTGATGCGGGCCAACGATGCGATCCTGCAGGAGGCGGTTCGAGATGGTGCGTTGAAGGGGATGGGGACCACGCTGGTTGCCGCGCTGCTGAACGGAGAGGATGCGGTGCTCGCCAACGTTGGGGATAGCCGGGCATACCTGCTTTCCCGGAACGGTGCGATCGAACGTCTTACGGCGGATCACTCGCTGGTGGGGGAGATGGTGCGGCGCGGCGAGCTATCGGAGGATGAAGCCGCGCGCCATCCGCGCCGCAACGTGATCACGCGCGCTCTGGGCTCGCCCGGCGGCATCGAGCCGGACATCTACCAGTGCAGGCTTGCATCCGGCGATACACTTCTCCTCTGCACGGACGGTCTGCACGGCCTCGTGAACGATGCCGCGATCACGGAGCTCCTTCGCCGGCGTCCCGTTGCCGCGGCGTGCGATGCATTGGTGGAGCGTGCGCTGGCCGAGGGAGGAACGGACAATGTGACGGCGGTTATCGCGCTGGCCTCGTCTGCCGACGAGCCGCGAGATGCCGCCACCGATCCGCCGGAGGAGGCCCGCGCGCGCAGGCGCCCGCGCGGGCTTGGGCTTATCATCGGCGTTGCGTTCGGCGCGATCGCCGTGATCGCGGGGCTGATCGTCTTCTGGCGCTGGGTGATGATCTCCATGGAGGGGCGTGATACCGTCAAGCGCGACTCCATAGCGCGGGCGCTGCAGCAGGCGGTGCCCCCCGATTCCTCGATGCGCATCTTCGTGGAAGACAGCACGCTGCACAACGATTCCGCGCGGCCTCGCAACGGCGGGTCGCCGCAATCCGGCCGGGACTCGCAGGCGCCTCACGGCGCGCGGCGCGATTCGGTTCGCCCGGGCGACGAGTTGCATTGGTGAGGAATGGGCGCATGCCTGCTGCGCAGCATGATCGCTCGGCATGGCATTGCTGCCTGGGCGCCTGAATTGGCCGCCTGTTGCTCTCCGACAAAACGAAGTACCAAGCACGAAGTACGAAGCACCAAGTAACAAGTACGAAGCACCAAGATCTAAACACCCATCATCATGGGACGGCTTCTCGACCTTCTGTTTCCGGTAGGCGATCCGCAGCGCAAGCGGAGAACGAGCGAACTGATCGAGCTCGGGCTCAGGGCGCTTCGAGATGCGCGCGACGCCCGCGCCGTTACCACGGGAGGCGCCACCCTCGTACCCTCCAGGCTGGAACTGCGGCTTGCCCAGATCCGGTTCGACGAGCTGACCGAGATTGGAGCCACGCGCGATGTTGAATACTATTTCAACGACGAGCTGATGAAGGATCTGAAGGCGCGCCGCATGCGAACGTTCGGCGACCAGCCTGTCTACATCACTGTGGGCATCGATCGGGCATTGCAGGCGAACGAATTGCAGGCGGTGGTGCTCTCGCCGGCGCAGGCGGAGCCGGAGCGCATGCCGGCCGGAACCAGCGAGGTGTTCGACCGCACAACGGTGATGGGGCACGACGGCGTGCCGCTTGCTCCGGCAGCGCCGCGGCCGGTGCTTCGCTGCCGTCTCGTTGTCCGATCCGCCAACGGCGTGCGCGAGGTGCCGTTGGAGGGAACGCATTGGATACTCGGAAGGCGAGGCGCATCCGGGCGTCCGGCTCCGCAGGGATACACGAAGGTGGATCTGGATCTGCCGCCGACGGTTTCGCGCGAGCAGGCACGCGTGGATCTGGTGGGGGGGGACAGGCTGCGTATCGAACGGATCGGCAAGGCGCCGATGCATCTCGGCGCGGAGGCGATCGGCGAAGGGGAGAACCGGCTTGCACTGCTCGGCGCGGCGTTCACGATCGAGGACTGCGAGCTGATGATCGTTGCCGACGCTGCGCAGCGCGGCTAACGACGAGGTGTGAACGGCGGCACGTGAAGCGGATCTCATCACGCATACTCTCATAGTTCAAACAACGCCTTGTCATCACTTACCACGCTCTTCGGCTCGGCGCAGCTTGCTCTGCAGGATGCCGTCCGTTCCGGTCTCGATGCCGCCGGCTCCACGCCGCGCATTCCCAACTTCATCGTTGTCATGTTGAACCGCGAACAGTTCCAGGCGGAGTTCGGCTGGGATGTGCGCGAGAATCTCGGCCGCATCCGCCGCGATCTGGAGCGTGCGCTGATGGAGTTCATGGCCGCGCACGGCTGGGGGATCGGCGGAAGCGGAACCATCTCGCTGAACGTGGTGCTGGGAGACATGGCGATGCCGTGCAGCGTGGAGGCGCGTATCGCGCGGAGTTTCTTCGGCGTGGTGATCAACGACGATCGCGGGCACCGGGAGGTCGCCGTGGGAAGCAATCCCACCATCGTGGGGCGAGCTCACGATGGACATCCCAGGGGATT
This sequence comes from Bacteroidota bacterium, assembly GCA_018266795.1. Taxonomy (GTDB): domain Bacteria; phylum Bacteroidota; class Ignavibacteria; order OLB7; family OLB7; genus JAFDZV01. The sequence goes on from JAFDZV010000048.1 coordinate 15,528, forward strand.
TGTCCCTGTCTACGACGGGCGCAGGCTCATGTCGCGCGAGCATCTGCATCTCACGTTCACCGATCTCCATCTCAGCGTTCGGAACACCGGGCGCAATCTTACCACGCTCAACGGCCTGCCGCTCGGAACCGAGGAGGTGGAGCTGCACAACGGCGATCGCATCACCTGCGGCTCGGTCTCGTTCACGGTGAGCGGGCTTCCTTCCCTGAACTGATCGCAACGCGATGCATATCACACTCACACAGATCGTTCTGATCCTCTGGGGGCTGCTTCTCCTTGCAGTCCTGTTGCAGTACGGCGGCCTGGTGGAGAGCCTTCGCGCCTTGAAGGGGATCGGTGTGAAGCTCGTGGCCGGGCTGGTTACGGTTGGCGCCGTGGCTGCGGTGATCTACCGTTCCACCGGCTACATGACGCCGGAGCGCGAGGGCTGGATTGTGCGCGGCCGGACTCCGGCGGACAGCGTTTCCCCCGGCTTCAATACGAAGGCGCGTTTCCGCAGCCTCGCGCAGCCGCTGGGCCGCGTCACCGATCGGAACGGCACGCTGCTGGCCGGCTATCGCTTCGACGAACATCTGAAGCGCACGTATCCGGCCGGAAACCTCACGGCCCACATGGTCGGGTACTGGACCGGGCCGCTGCGCGACGGCATGGGGATCGAGAAGGCGCTGACGATGCTGAACGATTCGCTTCACGACGATCTGCCGCACGATGTGAAGCTGGCGCTGGATCTGCGGTTGCAGCGCGATGCGATGCGCGCGCTCGGCGGCCGGTTTGGAGCCATCGTGGTGATGGATGCCTCCACCGGCGAAGTGCTGGCCGCCGCGAACTACCCCACGTTCAATCCGGACAGCGTCTGGTACGACGAGGCCTGGACCCGTTACGTGCGGGATACGATCAGCCGGCCGCTTACCTCGCGCGCGATCAAGGACAACTTCTCTCCGGGCTCCTCGATCAAGCCGTTCATCGCCGGGGCGGCGCTGCAGCTCGGAACGCCGTTGCCGGAGCAGAGCGGCTTCGTCTGCACGGGAACCTACACGCCGGTTCGCGGAACATCGGAGATCACCGAACATGGCTCCGCGCACGGGCGCGTGGACATGGCGCGCGCGATGCGGTACTCCTGCAATGTCTACTTCTCCTATCTCGCCTACGGGCTCGTGGGCTTCAGACCCGCGAAAACCTATCTGGACTCGATCGGCTTCGACGAACGGCTGCGCTGGAACAGCGCCGCGTTCCTGAACGAGTATCGTACGCTGCTGCCGGCGAGGAGCTGGGTGAAGGGGAGGGACGAGATCGCGAAGTCGCGGCTGGGCATCGGGCAGGCGTCCGTGAAGTCCAACCCGATTCACGTTGCCGTGCTCATGGCCGGCATCGCCAACGGCGGCATCTTCCACAGCCCAATGCTGGAGCGCGGCCGCGCTCCGGATACGCTGCGCTGGCACATGTCGCAGACGATTGCGCGGAAGCTGGAGGCGCTGCTGCGCGAGCCGCTGCTTCCGGGAGGAACTGCGGCGAAGGCGTTCGCCGGCATCGGCTCCCGCGGCATCGAGGTCTTCGGCAAAACCGGCACGGCGGATCGCGAGCCGGACGGCCGCGAGCCCTCCTGGTTCATCTCGTACGGCCGCAAGAACGGCCGCACGTTTGCCGTGGTGGTCGCAATCCAGAATCGGAACGGCATGTTCGCCGGCGATCTGAACGCACCGATGGCGCGCCGTATGTACGAGGCGCTGGACGGCTACGGCTATTACAGCGAACCCGCCGGTGCACACCGTTGAACGACAACCAACAACCCCGACCATAACCGGACAGCCCGTGTCACGTGCCGTATCATATCCCGTTCTTGCGCTCCTGGTGATAGCACTGGTGGCGGTTGCCAACGTGGCGGTGTACCAGGCCGGCATGGAGTGGTTCGTGGGCCAGCCGTCGCTCTGGATCGTGATCCGCAACGTGCTCGCCGTGGCGGTGATCGTGCTGGCGGGCGGGGCGCTGATTCCCCGCGACGGACGAACGCGCAGCGCGGAGCTGGTGCTGCTGCTTGCTGCCGCGCTGTTCGGTATCGGCTCCGCGGTGCAGTTCCGTCTCGGCGCCGACGCCCCGCGCCAGCTCAGCAACAACGAGATAGCGGCGGTTCGCGATTCGATGATGTCCGCCATGCACGGCCGTGCATCCGAGGCGCAGATCCGCGAGGAGGCCGCGAGCGTTGTTCGCCAGCGCAACGGCGCGCTCCGGCGCGACTTCGAGCAGTCCCGCATCGACACGCGGCTGGCGCGCTCGCTGGAGGCGGCATACGGCCCAACGCCGGACACCCGCCGCATCCTGGAGTCGCGGCCTCGCTCGTCCGGCGACAGCATCCTCTTCCGGGTGCTTCCGGTGCTGGTGCTCCTGGGTACGCTGCTCCTGTTCGGTCGCACCAGCGCCGCAACGCTTCTCTCGTCGCAATGGCGCCTGGCCGGCTTCTACGGCAGCATCGCGGTCTGCCTGCTGACCCTGGTCTACCTGATGATGAGCGGAGGCGTGCGCGGTGCGAACTTCGCGCCGCAGGAGCTGCTGAAGCTTACGCTGCCGATCGCCTGGGCCGGCCTGCTGATTCACTACCGCGCCGCGTTCGTTGCCAACACGCGCGAACGCTTTGCGCGCTCGCCTCTGGTTCTCTGGCTCTATACGCTTCTCCTTCTCTCGTCGCCGCTCCTCTCCTTCATCGTTGTGCGCGACTTCGGCCAGTTCCTGGTGATAAGCATCGCACAGACGCTGCTCCTTGGATACTATACCCGGAGCGCTCTCTACGTTGTGCTCTTCGTTGCTGCAACGCTCGCCACCTCCATGCTTCTGCTCGGCGACACGCTCTTCACCGGCACCACATTGTTGGCAACGCTCGGGATCGTGGTTGGCGCGGTGGTTGTGCTGGGAGCACTGGAGCGCTTTCAGAGGCGGGAGTCGCTCTGGGCATCAGCCTCGGGCGTGCTGGTGCTCTACGTTGCGGCGGCGTTCGTGCTCGTTCGCATTCCATTCGTCATGCGTCTGCTTGCCACGCCGCGCCAACGCTTCCTCCTCTGGGCCGATCTGTATTCACGGCATGGTAATCCAACATGGTGGGATTCGTCGCGGCAGATCGTGGAGGCGCTCTACGCGCTCGATGCCGGCGGGGCTGCGGGGCGGGGGCTTGGATACGGGACGCCGTTCCTGATCCCGAAGGCCTCCTCCGATTTCGTCTTCGCCGCCATGGTGGAGGAAATGGGATCGGCCGGCGGCATCCTCGTGATCCTCTCCTTCATCGCCCTGGTGGTGATCGGGCTGCGCATCGCCACGAAGATGGGGCGCGACACGTTCGGCGGCATCCTGGTTGCCGGCTATACGCTCCTGGTTGCCTCGCAGGCCTTCGTACACATCGCCGGCACCATGAACATCCTTCCAATGACCGGCATAACCCTTCCGCTGGTCTCCAGCGGCATGAGCTCGCTTCTCGTCTCCTGGGGGATCGTCGGCGCCATCGTTGCGCTCTCCGCGCGCCCCGCGAACGCCGGCCAGCGGCTGACGATCCGGAACGACGATGAGAGATAAGGCCGCGCGGCGCTAACCGTCGACCGGATGGATTCGCCGCTGAAGCCGTTGGGCCACGGCGCTGCAGGCGTATGCGGATGGAAATGCAACCACGACATCGATGGTGTAGTGGCAGTGCTGCAACAGCACCAGCGCCGCAACCGCTGCGGTGGCAACCAGAAAGAGTATGCGATAGACGCGGGATCCTGCTGTAAGCGCAAGGAGGAACAGGGTGGCGGTATGTCCGGAGAAGAAGAGATCGCGTGCCATGGGGACGCCCGTGCCGGTGCTTGCAAGCGGATCCTGGAGCATCACCATGCCGCGCGGCGGATCGAGCGGCACCAGATACATCATCAGCATCCGAAGCAGAACAAGCAGCGTGTAGGCGTGGATCGTGGTGAGCAGCATGCGGCTCTCGCGGAGCCGCGTGATGAGCGCAAGGAGGAGGGCGCTGTAGATCAGCACGAAGATCGGAATGCTGGCGTCGATGGCCGGAAGGCGGGCCAGCAGAGGATCGTTCAGTACGGAGCCGGCCCGCGTCTCGTTGAAGGCGAGGAAGCGGGAGTATCCCAGCAACACCACGATCAGCACGGCCACCGATAGTGCAGCGTTCCGGATCTCGGCTCCTCTCCATGAGGATGTTGTAGTGTTCATCATCGAGGTAGATATGTGTGACGGGGGCAAATCTATGCCGATTGATGCATTACCAACACTACAACCCGGAGGCGCTTGCCTCCTGCCCCACTATCGGTATGTTGCTCCCGCCCGGTCCCCGTCCGCTCTCCACCCCCGGTCGATCATGGCCGCGGCGGTTTCGCTCGTTGCTCCCTTCCCGTGCCTGGAGTTCCTTTCAATAGTTGGTGCAGGGCCGGCAGGCGCGTCCGTGCCATCCGGTGTTGTCAGGAACTCTTACTTCATCGAACGCCCCGATACGATATGAAGTACGCATTCAGAAAACATGAACCAGTGGAGGCCGGGATCCGGCGCATCGCGCTGGAACTGGCCGACGGCGTGGTGGCCCGGCTGCGGACGGAGGATGGCGATATCGACCACGCCATTCACGATGCGCGCGTCGGCTTCAAGCGGCTGCGAGCCTTGTTGCGCATGGTGCGCGGCGGTCTGGACCACGAAGTGCGTCTGCACGAGAATGTCCGGTTCCGTGATGCGGCGCGGCGCCTCTCCGCCGCGCGCGACACGGTGGTGATGGCCGAGACGTTTCAGAACCTGGTTGCCGGAATGGACGACCCCGCGCTTGCGGCCGCGTGCGAGCCGTTGCTTGGCCTGCTGACGGAAACCCGGAACAGTCGCGAGCGGGAGAAGAGGGCGACGATGATGGAGGTTGCCGCGGAGACGGAGGCCGCGCGCGAACGTGCGGCGCTCTGGCCGATTGGCGGCCATGGGTTCTCGGTATTGAGCCCCGGACTCCGGTGGTCCTATCGGATCGGCCGCAACAGCATGAGACACGCCGAGGCAGAGCACACGGCCGAGAGCCTTCACGAGTGGCGCAAGCAGGTAAAGTACCTCTGGTACCAGTTGAGCATGCTGCGTCACGTACGTCCCCACCGTCTGAAACGCCAGTGCACCGTGCTCCGCGTGATATCGGAACATCTCAGCGATCATCACGATCTCGCCGTTCTTCGCGAGCGGCTGGCCGAACAACCGATTCGCCTTCGTCGTCCCGTGAGCATGAGCCGCGTGCTTACGTTGATCGATGCGCGCTGCCATTCGCTGGAGGCCAAGGCGCATCGCCTGGGAAGAGAGTTCTACATTCACACGGCGGGCGAGTTCGTTCGGCATCTTCACGACGACTGGCATGCGTGGAGAACCTGAGCGCCGGCGGCGGCGAGCCCCGTTGCGCTGTGCCGCGGTTCGTGCAAGGGCCGGGCTCCGGAGCAACCGGTGGTTAGGTCGCCACTCTTTCAAGGTGGTAGCACGGGTTCGAATCCCGTTGGGTGTACTCAGAACTTACCTTTGCTTTCCCTTCATTACTCGCCATCGCCAGTAAAACAGCCCCTTCCAGGGCGGCTCCCAGGCTCAAAACACTTCCCACGCCATGCCCCGACGTGGGGCAAACAAGGTTTTTTCTTACCCCGTTTCTTACCCCCGTCGTATCCTGCGCTCCACATGACGGGGGATGGCTATGCGAATGACATTCTGCCTGCGTAACGCGGCGGCCAAGCAGGAGACCGCGATTGCCGGTTACGTCCACTGGACCACGCCGGCCGGGTACCATCAATGGAAGATCGCCACCGGCCTGCGAGTACACCCGGAGCAGTGGAACCAGAAGCGCCGGCGGCCGAAGCGCGGCGTGATCGGCGAGAGCCTGATCAACACGCGGCTTGGGGAGATTGAAACGCGCGTACAACGCATCTTCGTGGAGCTGGAGATTGCGGGATTGGAATGCACGCCCGAGACCGTCACGGAGCGCTATCAGGTTGCAGCGGGGCGCAAGGCACCCGCGAAGGCGCATGACTTCTTCGACATCTACGAACAGTTCATCGACAACAACGCCACCTTCTCCGCCGGCACACGGAAGATCCATCACTCAGCGCTTCGGGCACTCCGCGCGTTCGCCAAGACCCCCAACGTCTCGATTACGTTCGACCGGCTGGACCTTGTGATGTGGGAGCGATTCATTCGGCACCTGATAACGGTTCGCAAGATCACGAACGTAAGCGCGTGGGCAATTGCCAAGTCCGTCAAGGCATTCGTTGCCGCGGCGTATGACCAGGGGTTGCACGGCAACGAGACGCACCGCAGGGTGACACGTGGCCGGCTGCTTCCGCAAACCGAGTCCAGCGACCAGGAATATCTGACTCCTGAGGAACTGGCACGCGTGGAAGCGCACAACATGAACGGGGAAGCGCGGCTTCTTCGCGTTCGTGATCTGTTCACCTTCCTTGCCCATACCGGCCTGCGATACAGCGACTCGCAGCAGATTGAACCGTATCACCGCGACGGCGATACGTTGAAGCTCACAACCGGAAAGAATCGCAAGACTATCACTGTGCCGCTCGACAAGGTTGCACGGCAAATCCTGGATCGTTACGAAGGGCGGCTCCCCCGCATCAGCAACCAGAAGGCGAACACATACCTGGCAAAAGTGCTGGCGGCGGCGGAGATCGAACAGCCGGTACAGATTGTTCGCTTCCGTGGAACGGAGAGACCTGGCCGAGAATGCTTGCGGGAAACACAGAGAACTCATACGCCGATTCGGGATAGTAGAGACGGCGGAATATTTCCTTCAACGGCCGGTCATCGATCACAAGATCGGGCGTCAGTTCATCCGGCTGTTCGGCCTGCCCTCGCTCCTGCTTGAAGTGGAAGAGACCGGAGTTGTAGCGCGCGTCCGCCTGGTGGAAGATCTGCATCAGCCGCGGGTAGATGTTCGCGCCGTTCCGCAACGAGAGCAACCGGCCGTACTCCTCGATACCGCGATCCTCGCAGATACGAAGGAAGATGATACGATCGATGGTACGCTGTACGGCATCGTTCAGATCGCTTTGCGACAGCTCTTCATTGCGTTTCGCAATATCTTTCGCCAGCATATCGCGCCACGATTCGATTTCCTCCAGGAAGGCGCCGTCAACTTCGGCTGTTCCCCTCTTCGCCTTTGCCGATTCCGCGTAACGGTCAAATGAGCCCTGAAGAACTGCTTCCTTGCTGAAGATCGCGGCAAATTCGTCCCACTTCTCCGCGAACTGCTCGAATGTGAAATACATGATGCGCGCCACGGACGCACGGTCCAGCCGGTCCGGCTTGACGCGGCAATCGTAGACGGCAATTTCCTCGAAGTCCGTAAGGATGCTCAACGGCAACTTGGCGCTCCACGCATAGCGGCGGAGCTGGAACGCAGGTTCCCGGTTCTCCTTGATGTTGACCGCCGGCTTCTTCGCCTCAAGGAAGAACTTCCGTTCCGGCCCGATCTTGAAGCAGTAATCGGGCGCCTTCGTCATGCCCCCCACCTTCACTTGTGCTTCGTGGATTACGTCCCGGTACTTCTCGGCATATCCCGCCTTGTTGATCACGTCCCAGCCCAGGAGTTCAAACACCGGGTTCAGGTAATCAACGCGGAGCTGCGTTTCGTTGAACTGTCCGCGGTGGTAGTCGTCACGGTTGCGGGCGAATCGTTCGATGAGGTGGGCAAGCTGTTCCGGTGCTGGCATGGGGATATGAGATGAATGCAGATGAGAAACAACAAGCGTGCCGGGTGCTCAATGATGGTGCCGGCATGAGAAGACATTTGCCCTCCCGGCTCACGCCCTGGACGAACAGCACCTGGCCGCCGCGTTCGTGGTGGTGCAGGATGCCGTACGCCACGCACGCGAAACAGGAGCTGCAGCCAATTGGGGGAGCACGAGAACCACGGACCAATCACATGGGGCTCAATCGAGCGAGGAAATACCGCTATGAGTGAGGGACTGAAGAAGAGCCGTTTCCGGGAACCACCGTTCCGGGGCATCCTAGCCGAGATTGCGCGGGAGGAAGGGGCTACACGCCAGGCCGTGCAGAAACGTACGTCGCGGGGCGATCCGGATACCCTTGCACGGATCGCCGTGAAGGTCCGGGAGCGGCGGAGCGGAATCACGGAGCAGGAGCAGCACCCGGCACCACCTCCCGGGCTGGCCGGGATTGAGCAGGGCCCCCACGAGAACGGGCGCCCCTCCAGCGGATAAGCGCCCGTGTTTCTACGTCCCCGTGTATGGATCAGAGTCTTGTTACTGCAGCCCCCACGGCGGGATTACCAGTGTGGAGGAACCGTCCGGGATGAAGCTTCGGCAATAGCCGCTTTCGCTTCCGACGTGGCCGCCATGACCGGGAAGGACGGAAACGATTTCGTTGCCGGCCGAATCGTACACAACCGGTGTTCCGGTGCCCGCTGCTGGGAATGCTACTCCGCTTCCGCATGGATCAATAACGCCTTGCGCATCCGTACACCACTCCGTCTTTCCGCAACACCGGTAGGTTACTGTCCACCAATTGTATTGCGTGTTGTGTTGAAAGACATACTCGGAGCAGCCGTCTTGTCCGATGATGTACCAGTATTCCATATTGGCGTAGGCTCGCGCGCCTGCAAGCAGCAGAGCGACACCAGCAAGCATGAGAACGCGTTTCATCAGTTCAACCCTCCCATGATGCTTGCGGTGATTGTTATGAACGAGCTGCCGTTTGCCGTGAAGCAGACAGCGCCACTACTTGAAGGCGAATAGATGCCTCCCAAACCCGAAGCAACGGAACATATGAGGTTGCCTTCCGGATCAAAGGTCGACGGCAATTCCTGGCTGCCACTCGGTAGAGGTAGGACATCACCCCCACTGCACCCTTTGCCTATCCATCCGGTATCGGTCCAGCCGCAAGGGTTCGGATCGTCGCAGTCATGCCGCAATTCCTTCACACAGTTGTTATCGAGCGTAATGCGAATGTAGTCGTAGCAGTTCCCGTTGGTCTCGTTGCGCCCCGTCTCGACGAGAGTCTTGGCGTGGAGCATGCCCATTGCGCATAGAAATAGCGTGCTCAATGCGAGGCATTGAATAATCCGTCTCATGATTGTTAACCTCTAAGGTTAGCGAATGGATTGAAGCGGTTGGGTTTCGGTGCAGTCCTTAATTGTCACGTGGCGCGATTCCGTCATTACCCCGGTGGGATCTGGATCAACCATGATGGCCAAGTAGACGGTTCGTCCCGCGTATGGCGAAAGGTCAATCTGGCTCGCATGCGACATGAGCGTATCCATTGGCGATGGCGCACGGCATGACATCCATTGTGTTACCCATGTGAGTACCTGATCGGTAGCGCCATCGACCAGCTTCATGCAGACAGCGTTGTGTACTTGCATGGGGTCTCGGCGAGGGTCGGGTGGCATACCCGTAACGCGTATCGCGGAGCATAAATCGATGGTAAGCCCCATATTGTCGCCCGCGACAAACCGGCTTGTGACGTAATTCTGCCAGAATGGTTGACGGGGATCGGTCTTCAGTGATGGCGATTCCCGAAATACTAGCGGCGTGGACTGCTGGCCATCGGTCACAATGGTCCGTGTGGTAATACTCATCGCCGCATACGGCGCGGCGTACTCGATCCGTGTAGCCTTCGATGATGCCGGAATGGCAGTTTGCGCGTGTACCTGGACGGACACAAGAGCAAGAAGCAAGGCTGGGGCGAATGCTGGTGATCGCCTCATAACACATCCTCCAATCAAGTGAACAATGACGGCGGGAGGTGCCGCGAACATACGTGTGTGGAACAGTAACGGCGGCAACATACGGCAAAGGTTGGGGCATGTCAATAGGGGCGCCGGTTACACAGGGCAAACGCATTATAAGAAGT
>JAFDZV010000049.1 GCA_018266795.1 Bacteroidota bacterium
TCCTCGGCAGGCTGAGAGTGAAGGCGGGCCGGAAGGAGAACGCATGCAAGCCCCAACACCAGCATGCACATACAGGTTCCCGTGAGCTGGGTCAACAAGCTCACCGATCTGTTCGGCCGAATGCATTGAGCGTATCGTATCATAACGGTCGCCATCACCATGCTTTCTGTACTGCCACTGTGAATGCGCCGGGGATCATCGATTCCGATTACGGGCATCCTCGATCGTGTATCCCTTGTACTTTCCAACCGGATGTCCATTGCCGTCGAGGAACTGCTCCAGCAGGGAATGCGAGAAGCGATCGGTCGAATAGTTGTAATCCACCGCCGTGAACTCCAGCTCCAGAGCCGTCATCGTACTTCCCGGTGTGGGAACGAACTGAAGCTTCTGGATCGTCTGACGCGCCGTGCTCAGGTATACCGTCACCGTCTCCATCTGCAACCGATCTCGTGCGCCCGGTCTGAGACGAAAGACCACCTTCCTGTCAGGACCGCCAGCGCCACTGTTGAACGCACTGCATTCCACTACATCGGAGGTGGTAAGAACCGAGTCGCGCAGCACGGAAACGGCCGAGCCGCGCAGTTCACGGAAGCGCGCAAGGTTGGAGAGTCCGATGTGAATGGATTTCCGTCCAGGCAGAACGGTAACCATTGTGGTTGCGTCCTGATAGACTTCCAATTCCGGACTGATCACACTGAGCCTGTTATCCGAGGCCAGCAGCTCAACGTCGGACACGGTGTTGTGCGCCTTCCCCTTCCACACAGCCGTGGAGCGTACGGTGTACCTCATCCTGACAATGTTGCCGGACGTATGTTCACCCGCCATGCGCTGGTAGATGCCGCGTACCATCTCCGCACAGCCTCCAGGCTGCGCGGCAGCAGGACGGGCGGTGACCGCTATCGCTGCCAACAACGTTGCGACCACAAACGCGGTACGGCGTCGGAAGGCGCTGAACGTGGCAACGGGTGCGGGCGCAGCGGGCGCAGGCTGAAGACCTGCGCCTACGGGAAATCCGTACCGACCGGCCAATGCGCGTGCGTACCGGGTGCGTATCGTATTTCGCTGTTCGAATCTCATTGCTCGCTTCCTTTGGCGTCAGGTTCGGTCTCGGCGTCCTTCAGGGACTTGTACATCTGCCGCAGACCATCTTCATCGACACCGAGACGCTCCTTCATCAGGGCACGACGACGCTGCTGCAGATCGGCGAGCTCCGCCTTCGCCTTCGTCCGCTCCTCCGTGTTCAACGAATCCATGTTCTGCGATGTGAGAGCCGTGATGCGCCGTTCCAACTCGCGCACCTCGATCAGATCCTTCAGCTTCTCCACGTCACCCAATCCCGCAGCGTGCAGACGATCGAGCTGCGCGGTGCTCAGCGCCGTGGTATCGATTGCAATCATGGCACGCAACGAGTCCGGATCGAGCCGGCTCAGATCCGGCTTCCGGCCGCCGAGCAGACTCCAGTTCAGGCCGTCGGGTCCGGCATTCATATCGAAGAGACTGAAGTTCCCGCCCATCTTCTTTCGCCCATCCTCGCCGTCACCGCCCGCATCCCCCTCCGGATTACGCATTGCAGCCATGCCAAGCGCCGCGCCCCCACCGAGTTGCGTGCGCGATCCAGGTGTGCCATCGTAATTGGTCATGTCCGGTGTGTGGTACTGTGTCTCGGCAACGGTCTTGATGCCGCGCTCCGTCTCCCGCAGCGTCCGCACCAGCTTTCCCTCACCGTTGTACTGGTAGAAGGCACCGAAGTGCTGATCGTCGAACTGCGCCACCAGCCGCAGCGTTGCGGGATCGTAGGCATAGCAGATCATCTCCGCATCGAACGGCTGGGCACGCACATCGTCAAGCCACACGTCATCCGTGCTGAGATTGTTGTTCACCGTCAGACTGATTACATCCCCGGTACTCGTGGCGGAGACATCACACACCTGCTCGAAGAGTGTCCATTCGCCCGTCTGAGCAATCTTTGTCATTGCTCCCGTGCTGGTGGCCGTGGAGAGGGCACCGGTAATCTTTACAGGAAGGTCGAGATCACTGTAGCTGGCATAGGTACGCTTTGCCCAGAAGCGCACCAGGACATTCTGCGTGCGCATCTGGTCCGTCACGGTAAGCTTCATGACCTCCTTGTCCGTGCTTCCTCCATGCGGAAGCGTCAGACACCACTGCCCTGAGTGTGCGAAGGTGTTCGCATCTCCCTTGCCATCCTCGAAACTCTCGTATCCCACGGATGTATAGCGTGCATTCTTGGCAACGAGCTTCGGCATCGTGTTCCTGTGCGCGAACCGCGCGGCGCTGTAGATGCCCAGAATGTCCCGCTCCTCAAGCGGCTCGCCGAACGGTGAAAAGAGCGTCACGGTGCTGGCAAGCAACCATTTGGTCCCGGTGTTGGCATCCGGGTTGCGCCAGTCGAACAACCGGAAGGCGTTTGCCCTGGTTCCATCGTCATTGACAAAAACTCCAGCATCATCGTATACGCGCTCGCTGCTGTTGGAGAGCTTCCCGCCCGGCTTCGTCCCCGTCCGGTATGCATACGCTTCCATGGGGCGCCATGTCCCCTGCCCCAGTTCGTACACGTTGTTCGAAAAGTTGGGGACAGAGGGCAACACCCTGTTCTCGAGGAACTCGCTGGTGTCGTAGGGCCACGTGTTCCCGAAACGCTGGGCCGAGGCGGCAATGACGTTGGTCATCGTACGATAACCGGAAAGGAGCTTACAGAAATCCAGGCACGGGACCGTTTCATACTGCGTCGGATCCGTGGAGCCGACCGGCGTCGTGTAGATGGTCCCGGTCATCGCATCGAGCGCGAACTCATTGGCAAGATTGAAGGTGTAGTCGCAGTACGTTGCCGGGATATCCGGAAATCGCAATCGCATGATGCGATACTTCCCTGTTGTCGTGCCCAGGTGGTGGGCGGACTCCTCCTTCGCCTCGAAATAGAGATAGCCATCGGTATCGATGTTGAACTCGCACATCTTGTCCAGCTGCCACTGGGCATCCGAACTGAAGAACGACCAGAGGTCGATGTTGTCCTGCGCCGGACTGGACGTGGCGAATTTCTTCCAGACATAGAACGGCGTCGAGTCTGCATCCGAAGGGTGAATGCGTATCCAGAATGTGATGCGTACATACGCTGAATCCGGATCGGGTGCCAGTATTCCCGGGGAGCTTTGCACTCCACAGAACGTGGGGGGATACTGACGGATGCGTGCCTCGATCTCGACGGACTTCACCACACTGTCCAGATTTGCGAGCTGCTCCTTCCTGAAGATGACCTTCGCGTACGCCAGCTTGGCATGGCCGATATCGCGCGTCAATCCGGTTTCGCGCTGAACAATGAACGGCAGATTATCCTCGCCGGGGAACATCGACGCGTCGACACGTGGGAAGATCGCGAGCCCCGAGAGAACCAGTTTCGCCAGCGTCGCATCCTGATCCACCGTGTAACTATTGTGATGGATGCTCCACTCCGCAACACGATCCCAGATCGAATCCCGCGTACGCTGCGCCACACTCCCACCGGAGATGTTGCTCAGCACATCCATGAAATACGCCTGCTGGAAATGGCCGGACACGAGGCAGGGACTTCCGCTGCCGATCACATAGCCCGTAACGGGATCGCCGATGACATCGTTGAACGTCAATCCCCATGAACGCCGCAGCCATGCATCCTCCAGATCGCAGACCATGCGGTGGGAATTGAGAGGGATTTGCATCCTCCCGCCGGAAGGGCCCGTCACGATCCGCATGGTGACCGTTGGCGTCGTTCCGGGATTCAGGCCGAGCGTAATGATCGGGTCATCGCTGACCGTCAAGCATGAACCGAATACTCCGCGAAGGTTCAGGTTTCCGATGTCGGCGGAGTTCAGCACCTCCGGGCCGGTTGCTCCCGGGGCACGGAGCAGTCCCAGCTTCGTATTCAGTTTGGTGACAATGGTCGCACGCTCGGCATAGGTATCCTGAGCATACACCGAATGCAGACCGAGAGCCGGCACTACCAGCGCCAGCAGCAACAGTCTGAACGGACACATCCTCGATATCGGCGAGTTCATGTTCATATCCCGTATCATGCTCTTCGTTTCATTCTCTGCCAGGCACATGGCATCTGCAGTGCCATGCAACCGGAATGCTGGAACCGGTCGAACGCGGGCAGTAACCTGCAACTGCAACCGAAGACCTCATGGAAGCGGATGATCCACGGTAAGAGGGATCGTGCCGCCGTATGTGGTCACGGCGCCGGCATCCAGACCAACCTGATTTGTCCGCGCACTGCGGATCAGTTCCACCTTGCCAACGCTTACCAGCGCCTCAGTGTTAACATTGCTGATGTAGGTGGGGAGCAACTGCACCTGATTACCCGCCACTGCGCCCACGTAGTACGTACCCAGGTAGCTCGCCGGGTTATCCGTTCCCAACACCCGCACAAGGTCACCGGGAACCAGTTGCGCAATACTGTTGGCCACAACGCCCATGCCGGTAAACCGGAAATTCAGCACGTGCCGTTCGCCGCCGACGCCGGCAGCGTAACGCTTTTCAATTGCAAGGCCGTTGTTGCTGGTGATAACAAGCCCTTCACGTTCGGCTAGCTGCCCGAGATCCGAATACTGCTGCGATGCGGGAATGGTGGCAGCGTAGTAGTACCCCTGATGCGCGGTGGAACTCGAGCCAACTGTCAGGTTGTTATAACCATCACTGGTTCGAACCAACACAGGGCGTCCGGATTCGGGATCAAATCCGATGTTCTCGCTCAGATGCGAGACGCCGTCGCGCACGGTGAGCGTGGATTTCACGATTGCCGGATAACGGATGATCTTGGTAGTTACATGCGTCTGCAGCAACTCCTCGGTGATATCCAGGTCCGGAAACGCGGAGGGAATAATGATGGGAATGAAGGCGAATACGATATCCACATCGCCCGCCAGCCCTCCCGCAAATGTCTGATCGTCCACACGCCGCTGCTCCATCACCACCTCCTCCTCACGCCCCAGATATTCCAACGATGGAGTAGTGCCGAAGCGATGAACCACGGGGATCTTTTCTCCCGGCTGGAAATACGTGAACACCTGCTGCGTTATCAGGGTGTTGCTGGAAGAGCCGCCGAACGGATCGCCGCCATATTCAGAGAGGCTCTTCAGCTGCCCGTGCATGCTGTTCTGCACGAACCGGTATCCCTGCGCCCGCGCCATGTCGTAGTGACGGAATGTTGCGGCACCGTTGGTGAAGATTACCGGTATATCGTTTTTGACAAGCGCGGTATTCATCACGGAAGAATTGCTCTCACCCTCTTCGGCATATGTACCGTCGAACGGATAATCGCGTGCGGTGTAGAACTCGCGCACCGAATATCCGGTCGTGGTTTTTCCGGTATGGATGTTCCGTGCTACCACGCGGGCGTACCCAATGCTCGGCGCAGGCAGGATCGATTCGCCCGACGGCGACTCGAACTGATCCTTGTCGTCGCCAGAGAGAATCCGGTTCAGCCAGCTCTGGTCATCACGCTTCTTGAAGTACGTGATAAGCGGATTCTCCTCGCGACCCGATGGAGGTTCGTTCGTTGCCACGCCGCTGCTGGTGCCGTCGGGCATCTTGTAGGAGTAATCGGTTCCGTACAGAGCGGCGGATCCGTTGTCGCCGGTGATCCCTTTGTCGTACATCAGCAGCCGCTTCACACGTACGCCCCCTCCCTTCTTGTCGCGTCCGAGAGGAATGCGGATATAGGAGTGATCCAGGTTGATCGAATTGCAGGAGGTGGAGCGCGTGAACACCGGCAGCGGGAACTTCCCGACGAGGTTCCATACCAGATCCCAACCATCCTGGTCGTTGTAGCTGGCCTCAGGGCTCAGCCTGTCGCAGACCCCGTGCTCGTCGAGATTGCCGGCACGGTTGGCCGCCACGAAATTGCAGGCAGCATCGGCGGGGTGGTCATATCCGCTTGCGATGTTGTCCGAAGTGTTGAAGGCCGGCAACTCCAGATCCAGATCGGCATCGCCGCCGCTGCCGGCGTTCGCGCTGATTACCTTGGTATATCCGGTAATGAACTCCGATGTGCAGTTGGTCAGGTTGGGTTGGCTTCCCGTGAGTGCGTACAGGAACTTGAAATAGAATCGCTCCGACTCCGGATCGGCAATCATGCGCCGAACCGCCTTCCGCACCTCGATCGCTTCCGCGGTGGAAAGCCCGAGGAGGTTCAGGTTGACATGGACGTGGGCGCTCTTCCCGTTATAGACCGGGTCGCCCTCCATCGCTCCAAGCTTTGCCATCACCATCACGGGACGATTCTGTACCGTGTGATAATCCTTCTCCTCGTACTGGATGTGAATCTCGCCACCGGAGGGAAGCTGGATCCATTTCAACTGCCAGGCTGCAGGATCGTACTGCGCCGGCGGGTTCTGTTCCGTCCACGCCTCGAAATTCTGCGCGCGCGTCACCCCCTGGTACCGGTAATTCCCCCAGCAGTCCAGATCGAACGGCGAGTAGGCTGGATTCTCCACCCATGATTTGCCGTCACGGAACGCGATGATGTCGTGATATTTGGTCTGTACCGCCGAAGGAAGCGCACTGAAGTGGCTGCTGGTCTGATAGTCGTAGTTGAACACGTACGGGCTGGTGCGTGCGTTCACCGCCCCTTCGTATTCGAAGAAGACACGCCGCAGTGTAAGATGCCCGTTGCGATAGTGCTGGCCACTTGGATGCGAATCCGGATTGATCGCATCCAGCGGATTTTCCTCCGCGTTCGGCAGATGCGGGCAGAGCGAATAATCGTACTCGAAATGCGTCACGGAAAGCTTCTTGCCGATTGTGCCGTCGGCATTCTTGGCATAGAGCTCTATGCGATCCAGCTTCTGGAGCTTGTTGTGGCCGGGGTCGACTCCGGTTGCATAATCGTGCGCGGTGGCATTGGCCTCGTCGAGGTCCGCCCCGTAACCATCCTTGCGCGGGCTGGTCACGAAGATCGCGATATGCGTCTTGGTCTCGATCGAGCTGAGGTAATACAGCTCCTTCTCCCCATAGGCAACCGTACCGATATCATCTTTCGGGTCGGAAAGGGAGTTCCGCTTGTATACCATGCCGTAGTAGGGAATGCGCCACTTGTACCAGTCCGTGCTCTCGTTCCCGGACTTGATATTACTTCCGGCAGCGCGCGCATAGTTGAACTTCGTCCAGCCGCCGAGGTCGTCGGCAGTCGGGCCATCGTTGGTACGGTCCACATAGTCCGGCGTGGTGATCTGTGTCAGCAGATAGCTTGCGGCATACGGACTCGACCGTCGCTCCCCCGTCTTGTAGCCATCGTCATCCTTCGTTCGCGGAGAGAACACGAGATAGCCGTCACTGGAGTTGACACCGCCAACGATGTAGTTCATGTCGCACTCGTTGCGGCTGTAGACTGGAAGCCCGTATACATATCGCTGCCCGTCCGGGCGAACGATTGCGTACTCGCCGATGCCGTCCTGAATGCCGGCATCGTTGAAGTCCACGAAGCGCCTGGAGGAATCCCCCTTGTTGTACGACTTGAAGAACGATGGCCCGCCGGTGAAGTAGCATTCATACAGCGGCTGCTCCCGCATCTGGCGAATGGTGGAATAACCGATGTAGGACGATCGCCCGCTCCGCTGCCCGCCGTTGATCTGCGGCATGATGTTGGAGTTGACGGTGTAGGGCCGGCCGGCACTGGCGGCGACGGCGGCATCGTTCTGGCTGCTGGCCACATTGCCACCGAGATCATTCGTGAAGCGGCAGAACACAGCGTCGTTTCCCTGATCGGCAGGGTTGAAATGATACCCCTGGTCTCCGGCGGTCCAGGCTCCCATGGTGAGCGTATGCGACGACAGGCTCACGGTTGCTCCGATGCCCACGTCTGCGCCGGCATGGAGATCCACCCCCAGTTGGGCGATGCCGTTGTTGGACTCGCGCGAGGCAGGACGGAACTGCCCCACACCGCGATTGTACAACCGGAATCCGCCGCCGATCCCCTCGCCGGAAACCATGAACTGATCTGCGTTCGCAAACGGAATGCCCAGCACGCGATCACGCTTGTTGAAGGCTTCCTCCTTCTCCACGTAATAATCCATCGCGTCACCTCCGCCGGTGATGTTGCCGGAGTACATGTAGCCGTACGCGTTTACATCCTCGTCCTTGTTTTTCTGCCACCCGAAACTTCCCTTGAATCCGGTCTTGAGGCCCACGGGCAGTCCCGGGTCCACATTGAACGCAACGTTGTATTGATACGTGGCGCCGGAATATTCCGGGAAGTAGGCGGGCATCACATGCTCTGCAGCGAGGTACAGGCCATAGGTTGCGGCGCCGGTTGTGCCGTGATCGAACCCCGAACCGAACTCGGCAACGTCATTCGCGTGCCGGGAAGTCAAATAGGCGTTGTAAACATCGATGCCGTCCTGGCTCATGCCTGCAGCTTCCGGCATCTCCGGAGAAAGGAGATCTGGCCGGGTTGTAAGGTCGTACACCTTCCGAAGCGCGGCGGCAGGATTAATCGACACGGACCAGCTCCCATCACCGTTGGTGACGCTGTATCCAAGGTCAAGGATACCCATCGCATCGATGTTGAATCCGGCAGTGAGCTTGTAGCCCGAGTAATTGTTGTAGCTCTTGCTGAGATTCACGCCCACGCCGAGATCCTTGCTGAACACCTCCGCATTGGCCGTGGCCCCGACGGACACGGTCCAGTTCATCGGAGTGTGGTTATAGTGATGAATCTGCTGTCCCTTGTAATCGTCAGGAAATCCGTGCCGGTTACGCAGGATGGCGCCAGGATTCAGAGTCCATCCTTTCCCAACCCAGGAGGCTTGTTCCTCACCCCCTTCACCGGAGTGATAGGAAAGCGAAAGCGCATATCCTCCGCCATTCGGTCCCGGAATATTGAGCACCGGAAGATTGTAGCTGAAATCACCCGTGAACTCGTTCACCATGTCCGTGGTGGTTACCGGCTCGAACTTGGAGAACTCCGGCTGGGTTGGTCCGCCGGTGAGCGCAATTGCCGCAACCGGCCCGATGGCCTGCGCCGCCATCGAGAGGATCACGAGGCATGCAACCTTGCGTTTGATGGAGATGCCGATCATATGCACCACGGTGGAATAGTGTTGTTTGAGTTTCCGAGATTTGGCGCTGCAATGCCTGCAGGCAAACAGGTGCAATCCGGTCTTGATTGGAACTTTCAGATGTCGAGATGAAGCCGCCTGTCGATATCCTCGCCTCGGAATTGGAAGTGGGAGATTCCGCATCCGAACAGCGGATCATCGAACGCGACATCCAGATTGCGAGCCTTCACCAGCCGGTGCGGATCGGACTCGTCCACGTAGATCGCCGTAATGTTGATGTGCCCGCTCATGCCGGCATCGTTGTCCAGAGCCGTAACCACCGGCCGGTAGGTACACCCGTCGGCACGCAGTTCCAGATGTTCCTTCAACTGCTCGTTCAGCGCCACCCCCTCCTGCATTATTGCCGATGGGTCGTCGGACGTCGTGTGCCCGGCGCTCGCGGTGTCCCGCGAGATGCTGAGGAGCACGGCAACGGTATTTGCGCTCTGATTTTCTGCGCCGCCGCCGGCATGCTCACCATCGTTCCGCACTTCCTGATAGGTGCGGAAATCGGACGGGAGATATGTCAGCGAGATGCGTAGCCCACGCACCACATGTGTCTGCACCAGCCCGTGCGCGGGATCGCCCAGCCAGCGCATGTATTCCGGATAGCTGCCGGTATGCGAGCGCGAACACCCCGCAAGCCCGAGAATTCCTGCAAAGGCTGCAATGAGTACTATGGAGTTACCTGCCTGCATGTGCTGAATCCCCCTTGGAAGCCTGTGGGTTGTACCTGCGATTGAGTACGGCGAGCAACTCCTTCGTCAGATCGATTGCCTCGTCGCCATACAGAATGTTGCCGGACTGCGTGGTTGCAAGAATCAGATCGTAGCCATGCTCCTTCCCATATTCCTGCGTAAGACTGTTGATCTGGCTGAGCACTCCCTGAGTCATGCGCTGGTCCTCGTCCCTGATGCGACCCTCCAGATCCGCGCGCTGCGCCTCGAGATTCTGCTCCTGCTTGACGAGGAACTGCTGGCCCTCTTTCTGCTGTGCGGCGTTCAACGATGCCTTCCGGGCGGTGTAGCCGCTCAGCGAACGCTGATAGTCTCCGTTCAGACTGTCCAGAAGCGCCTGCCCGCTCAGACGCTTTTTCTCGAAGAGATCGTGCGCCTCCTTCATTCCGGAAAAGCCATACACCAGTTCCGACGTTCGAACGAATCCGATTTTCATTCGATGATTCCCGCAGAACAGCATGCCGGCACATGCAAGCAGCGCGAGCAGTGATATGGCAAGCGCGATACGAACCATGCCGCGGCCAACCGGCTCGCGAGTAAGCTGACTCATGCAATTCCCGATGCTATTGAAAGTCCGATGAACGTTTTCCAGGTGCCGGGTTGTACGGCAACGATTGGGTGCCGGGCAACCAGGGCAGATAGGCATGCGCACCACCGTGCTTCGCATCCGCTACCGCATCAGCACCACTTTTCCAGACACCTCGTGTCCGCCCGATACAAGCCGGTAGATATAGGTGCCCTGCGCAACGCGATCACCATTTGCATCGTCTCCCTTCCAGACCACAACTGACCGGCCTGCAGGCTGACGTGCGTCTACAAGTGTTCGGACACACGTGCCGCCCATCGTGTAGATCCCGACGCGAATGTCTCCGGCTACCGGCAGCGTATAGGCAATCTCCACATGCGTTGTAAAGGGATTGGGTGATGCCGATACTTCCTGAACGGCAACATCCTCCGCACCGGAAGCGCTTCCTTCCCGGATACGATTCAGGGAATTCATCACCAGATCGTGCTGTACTTCTCTCCGCCCGTTGGACCAGAGGATTACCGCAGAGTCTATTCTCGAGGCACCGGCAAGGCCGAAGTGAAGTCGCAGCGGGTCCTGCATCAGCAACCCGCGCCCGGACGTAACCACCTGCGTGTAGCGCCCGTTGCCGGTGTAAACCTCCGCCCGTGCTCCCACGGCATGCGGCCCGTCCAGATCGAGCTCGACATGATTGTTGCCGCTGTTGCAGGCGTTGCGGTAGAGGCGGAAGCGCCCATCGACGAAGGTTGCCAGGTCAAGCCGGCCATCGTTGTCGAAATCGATCCACATGGCATCCCGCCCGGCCGCCACGCGCGCGAACCCGTATTCCCAGGTACGCTGCGCAAACGCGCCTCCCTCGACCTGTTCGTAAATGCTCGCATAGCGGCAGTTGCACGATGTGGTCAGGATCATGTCGAGCAAACCGTCGTTGTTGACGTCACCCCATGCACCACCCGCTCGCGCTTCCTCGTATTCCACCGGTTCGGTGGCGTTCCAGTCGTATCGGCCGGCGGCAACACGTTTCAACACCGGCCGGTTGGTCTCGCCGCGATCCCGCTCCATTGCCAGGGCGCTGCGCACGGGAAGCAACAGATCCATGGTGCCATCGTTGTCACAGTCCGCCCAGTGGCAACCGGCGCGCGCGCCTGCCGTACCGAAGCCGGCCTGGCCATACTGAATCGCATTACGATAGGCACCTCCCACCTGGCGCCGGAGCAGTTGATCGCTCGTACCATCGTCCGATGCGATGAACAGATCCAGCCGCCCCACATTATCCACATCCACCCACTGCGCACCTGCCACCGGCACGGTACGGGCGGAGTCGTTCAACAATTCCGCCGAACGATCCACGAAGCCCAGATGCCCGTTGTTGATCAGGAGATAATTCCTCGGCACGACATCACGCGCACCTGACTGGCCGACGAAGAAATCCAGGAATCCATCATGATCTGCATCACCAATGCAGACACTCGCCGGTTCCCGGATGGAGGGAAGATCCAACGCGTGCCGCGTGAACCGGCCGCTGCCGTCGTTCACGAAGAGCGCAGAGGCGCCGGAGTCCGATCCGGTCAGCCCAAGGAACAGCACGTCGATCGCACCGTCGTTATCCGCATCGATGAAGACGGCAGCGCGCGGAAGTCCGGCTATTCCCGCCTGTGCGGTGATGTTCGTGAAGCGCGCGCCATGATCGTTGTGATACAGCCGGCCGTCGACAAGCAGATCGAGATATCCATCGCGGTCAACATCGGCCCAGGCGATGGAGGAGGAGCGGGCCAGCGAATCCGGAAGCCCGAGGCTGGAGGTCATGTCGGCAAATCCGCCATTGGTCGCCGAACGGAAGTCGTACTCCACTACTGCGTCGATCAGATAGGAATAGACACCCCACGCCCACTGTCTCCGCCTGCCTCGCAGCAATTGGAAGGCATAACTGTCGGTGCTGTCCGCACAAACAGTATTTCGTTTCCGCCTGTCCGAAAGAACCGTAACGCCCGGGGATACATTGTCCAGTGCCACGAAGAACTGATGCGAAAGAATGTGCACCGGCCGCTTGAGCGGAACAACGATGCGTTCCACACCGGCATGTGACTTCCGAACCGTTATCGGTGCAACCAGGTCGCGCCCGACGCCCGGCGCTGGAAGCCCTCCTTCATGGCCGTAGATATGTAGAGTAGCACTGCCGCCGCTGCTGGGCCCGCCAAGCAGAACCACAACGGTCTGCAATGTTCCCGGTGCGGAAAGGTCGAACCGCGCCGCCTGCATGGTTACCGACGGATCGGCGTAGTACGCGTACCCACCACGAGCATCGTATGTCCGCAGCGTATCGATTCCGTTTGCGGCAGCACCCACGGTGCATGCGAGAAATAGCAGAAGGAATTTCATTGTTCCATACTCGCGATAAATCGGGTACGGCAGTTGCCGTGCCATGTATGTCACCATCAGTTCGGCTCTCGAGTTCGCGACATCGCCGGTGCAACGCGCCAGGCACCGCCACAGCAATCTTCCGGCAACTGTTTTCAGATTGCACTGATATGCCACTAATCCGCACGCGCAATCGGTATCGATACTCAAACTCGATGAACGCAATCGGCCTGAAGAAGAATTCGACATTCCTCTTCCGATACGCTGCTGAGTACTCGATAGAGCATACAATGCCCCGCGTCGCACAGCTCACGCCGTGCACGCACAGATAAATCCGTCTGTTGGAAATTCCGCCCGGGGTGACCGGCTCCGTCGCACAACTCATACTGATGATTTACGAACCATCGAGCGATCGAGAGTGTACAATAGAGCACGACAAGGCCTGCGTTGAACGGTTCACATCCACGAAGGATATTATCGTGCACCATCCAATACGGATTGGGTTCGGAGCGGACCATGTCCTGTGCTGGCAATGCGAACAGACCACGAATGATAATGCATCATTGGGTGCAGGCGCACATTGCAAATACTGAATGCCGGCAACGAACGGCGTTCGCTCATGCGATGCATGAGCCAGCGCGATTCAGCAAGGTTCGTGTTAAGAGACTAATGGTAGCGGAACGGTCAAAGTTGAGCACCGGATGACCGTAGCAATGCAGCGGTTCAGGCAGTTTAGGACACCATTGCAATGCGGTCGCAATTATACAACACGGCACATATTCTTGTCAAGAGGTAATTACGGTACTCGTGTAGTTTCGGAACATGTCAGCGCCTCGGAGTTCCTCCCCCGCAAAGCTCCACACGTATATGCCGGACGACTACCGATCCCATTCAAGCCCCGGGTGCCCGTATGCATGAGCGGCGCCGATGCCCGACCCCGTGCTCCAGCCGAGCCGCAGGCTCGCACCGGCCACACCGTATCCACTCGCGAAAGGACTTGCCGCTACCGCAGTACCTGTTCACGAGTGCATTCACAAATCACCCGCGGCATCAAATGCAGCGGCGCCGACTTATTCACCGTCCAGCCGAAACACTCGGCGGAGGCGGACGGATTTTCTGCCGCCGCTCAACCGAACGTATTTCACTGCCGTTCCAACCGTCGAATCGGATAACGATCGACACGGCAACTTCCTTACACGCCTGGTGCAACAATCGCCGCGATATCCGGCGTGCCGTCGCGCGCAGCAGATCCGCGGCCATCGAACCCGCAATGACGCCTCGTCTTCGCTCCGCGGGTCACCGGCAATCGCCTCCATCGGATTTCAACCCGCCCGCGGCCATCGGACAGGAGGTGCCCGCCACCGCGCCCCGTACGGAGCCCGCGGGAGGACGATTCAGGCCACCATGCAACATCATCAAAGACGGCTCAACGTGTTGCGCGGAACATATTCGCGAGTCTGATCCTACGCCGTTCGCCCTGGCTGCTGTGATCATATTATTTGCCGGGGTACACAAAAATGTACCTCCATGCTGATATTCGCCGTGCTATATTTGCCACCGATAAACGGCGCACGGGGTTTCCGAACTCCTGCGCCGTCTTTTTTTTGATATCGATTCCGATATCAGGCATGCAAATGAATATCTCCCGCCGATATCCAGAGCCCCCGGTGTCGGCCGTGAGGAGTGGCCGGCGCCATCGACGAGCATGCAACAGTCCGGATTCCAGTTTGCTCTGCGCTATACCGGCGCGCGCCGAGATTTCACTTCACCCATATCGGGAGATTATTTCATGCACTTCAGACACGATTTCACCGGCCATCGCCGGTGGAGGATCGCCATTGCCATTCTCTGCGCGTTCTGGCTTCACGCCGCGGCACGGGCGCAGACATTCGAGTACGTCTATGGCAACAATCCAAGTGTGGAATGGGCGTATCAGGGCGTTGTGCCGGTGAACGGCTGCACCACATCGGGCAATCAGAGCGATGGATACGTTGCCGCCGGAGCAACGTTCTGCGGCGGCCTGCCGCAATGCGACGGGACGGACGACATATACCTCGTCCGCACCACGACCACCGGCGCCCGCATGTGGGAATGGACATACGCCCTCGGCGGCACGTTCAAGGTGGACGAGGCCGCAAGTGTTCGGCAGCTCAGCGACGGCGGTTTCATAGTGGTCGGGACCACAGCTTCCTCCCCTGCAAGCGGAGGAGCCTATCGAGACATATTTCTGCTGAAGGTGGATTGCGACGGCACCCCGGTCTGGGCAAAGATCTACTCCACCGGTTTCGACTCGCGCGCGAACGACGTGATTGTTGCGAGCACATACACTGCGAACAACCCGTACGACTTCGTGATCTGCGGCTATACTCGTACATCCGCAACAACCGGACGCAATGCGTTTCTCATCCGCACGGATGCGAGCGGCGCGATTCTCTGGGATGCGCAGTACGACCAGATCACCGGACTGCCGACCGATCCACCCGATCGCGGGCAGTGGTTCAATTCGCTCATCGAGGCCGCTCCCACGGCGAAGCCGGGAGGCGGCACGCAGGCAATTGGCGATATCATCGCCGTAGGATGCGACTTCAAGGAGGGTTCCGTTCCCTACGGATACGTTGTCCGGGTTGACGGCACAACCGGCCTGATCAACACAACCGTCCCGCTGCTGCAGAATGCGGCGGACTACGGCGGCTCTCCGGTGTGGACGCAGGAATTCTACTCCGTTGCACAGTTGAAGAGCCTCACACAGGCCGGCAACGTCGTGGTATCGGGGAACACGAGCGCAACGAATCCGCTCACGAACGACGCCGATATCTATCTGATCAAGAACAACGGCGATCCCTGTACGCTTCTCGCCGATCGCGTTCTCACCGGTACCTATCCCGGTACGAGCACGCCGTCGAACGACTTCGGCGTCGGGATCCGCGAGCTGCAGAATGCGATGGGATCGTTGAATGCTGGTGACCTGGTATTGACCGGCCGCACCGATCAGCAGGGAAGCAGCTTCGCTACCGATGCGTTCGCCATCGCCGTCAACGCCAGCAACCTCGGCTACATCGCCAACTCCGGAAACATCTTTGGCGACTTCGCCTCCAGAAGCGACGGCGGCACGGCAATCGAGCCGGTAACGGCAAACCCGGGGAAGGGGATCACCGCCGGCGTTATCATTGCCGGCTTCTCGCAGAGCAACCTGGAAGCCAGCCTCTCGCCGGGCGATCCCGAGGACATGTACCTCATCAAGACCAACAGCGGCCTTGCAACGGACTGCAGCCAGACCTGGAATCCAACCGGGGGCATCCCCACATGGACGCCGACCTGCCTGACGCCCTGGATCATACGGAACTCGGCAACCGCCTCCACGATCCGTGTGGACGCAGTCTCCCGCGACTGGGGCTTCGATGTCTGCTCGAGACCGAAGAGGACGATGATGGGAGGCGGAGGCGATGATCCCGGGGTGGCATCGGTGCCGGTGCCGGCACGGACGCAGATTGCGATCCGCACATATCCCAATCCCGTCCATAGCGGCGGGCGGCTGGATGTTGAGTTGAGCTCCACCGCGGGCGCAATGCTCCAGATCAGGGTGGTGGACGGCACCGGCCGCGTGGTACGCGAGACGATGCTTCCGCATCCGCCGGCAGGCCAGACGCTCGGCATCGATACCGACCGGATGGCCAGCGGCGCTTATACGCTGCTGATCAGCGACGGAACGCATGCGGAGGGAGTGCGGTTCGTTGTGGTACGGTAGTCCGGCTGCATCACTGAAACGGGGCCCCGGCCGATGCCGGAGCCCCGTTGTGAAATGGATTACCGCTGCACGCCGAACGCTTCTCGAAGGCCGGCGCACATCACCTCGGGTGCCGCACATCCACCGTGGAGCGCAACGCGCACCTACCGGTCCCAACGGGCAGATGCTTCTGAAATGCCTCGTACCACGATATGTCTACCACGCTCCCGCATACCCCGTGTCGTACGGCTGCGTCTTCTGCACGCTGAAATCGTACAGGAGTTTTACGATCTGCCGCAGATGCAGATAGTCGTGCGCCAGCCACGAGGCCATCAGGTCACCGGCGGTGATGTCGCGGCGCGGATGATGATAGACGCTGTTCCAGTTCGGACCGGCCAGACCGGCGATCCATGCCAGCGAGATCTCACGCTCGGCAAGGAAGTCCGCCAGGGCCGCGGCCGGAGCCCGCTCGCTGTAGCCTCGCTCGCGCACCCATGCTTCGGGATCGGTAGGCGGCCACACGGTGTCCGGATGATGCAGCGTCAGATCCAGGCGTATTCTGAAATCATCACGCTCCTCGTCCGCAAGATGACAGAGCACCATCAACAGCGACCACTTTCCCTCCGCGGGCTGCCATCGCATCTGCTCCTCGGTAAGGCCGCCCACCAGAGTGGTGATGGCCTGCATGTTCTCTCTGAACTTCGCCTCGAACTCGTGTAGGTCGATCATTGTATCTTCGCGCTCCCAACTGACCGTTTGTGTAAACGTCGGATTGTGCGGGCCGGCCCTGCAGCCCTTGTGGAGCCGGGCTCCGGGGACTGCATCTGCGGGATGTTACGGCATGGCCCGCGCGAATCTCCGCAATTTCAATCGATGATGAAAGCCTGCAGCGACAGGTTCCCGACTCCCGCCGGCGGGTCGCGCGCATTTTCCGGCCGGCAACTCATTACCGGCTGCCGTTCCAGTCACTCAAGACTCTCTCCTCCGTGATCTTCGTTGCCCTCACGATCCTCAGCTCCGTACTCGTCTCGGTGATCCTGAAAATCAACGAGGGACGCGACGGGCATCGTCTCGTTGTAGCAGGCACCAACTACGTTGTTGCGGCTCTGCTGGCGCTGCTGTTCGGTGGAACCGGATCGCTGGGGATCGGTTCGAAGTGGATTGCGATCTCGCTGGCCGCCGGCATCGGATTCATCGCCGGTTTTCTGATCCTCATGATCGGGCTGCGACGCATCGGCCTTGCCATTCCCACAAGCGCTGCCAGGCTTTCGATGCTGGTGCCGGTTACCGGTTCGATCGTGGCCTTCGGCGAGCAACCTTCGCCGATGCAGATCGCCGGGATTGCAGCCGGCGTCTGCGCGTTCGTTCTTCTCGGCCTGGCGCAGCGCACCGGCGGACGCTCGGCCCCGGGCCAGACAGCAACCACGCTGGACTTCCGCTCCATCGGGATCCTTGTTTCCGTGTTCTGCATCGTCGGCACAACGGACTTCACCATGAAGTCGCTGCAACACGCCGGCGTGAACTCCGACGGCATGGCCTTCTTCATCTTTGTCTCCGCCGCGCTCTGTTGCTGGATACCGGTGATCGTACGCCGCACTCCGATTCGCCTGCACGATCTGCTGCTTGCGTGCGCGCTTGCCATTCCGAACTACTTCAGCGTCTACTTCCTGCTCGCGGCACTCCGGCATCTCGACGCCTCCGTGGTATTTCCAACGGTCAGCGCGGGTGCGGTCGTTGCCATCACGTTGGTTGCCGTCCTCTTCTGGCGCGAACGTCCGAACAGAACTGCATGGATGGGCATCCTCCTCGCGGCACTCGCCGTTGTACTGCTGGGGCTTCGCGAAGGAGCGATGCAGCGATGACGAACCCCCTCACCTTCTTCGACCGCGAGCCGAACCAGGAGGACGCCAGGCAATGGGGAATTCCGCGCCTCGCGTTCTTCGAGACAGTGGACTCCACGCAGACGGTTCTTCGCACACTTGCCGAGGAGGGAGCTCCGGCATGGACGCTCGTTGTGGCAAATCACCAGACGGCAGGGCGCGGACAACACGGCCGCCAGTGGCATGCGCAGCCGGGAACATCGTTGATGTTCTCGCTGTTGCTGCGCCCGGCAAGCCCGGAGCGGGCCGCGCTGCTGCCGATTCGTGTCGGGCTGGGGGTGGCCCGCGCGCTGGATCGTTTCCTGAGCGGGCGCATGGTTGCGCTCAAATGGCCGAACGATCTGATGCTGAACAACGGGAAGGTTGGCGGCGTGCTCTGCGAAGCGCAGACCCGGAGCGGCGAAATCGCCGTGGTGGCCGGTGTAGGGATCAACGTTCGCCGTTTCGTGATGCAGCTCTCGGACAGGGACGATATCGGGGTCTCGTTTCTCGAGCCCTGGCTTGCTCCCGGCACGGCGCGCGCGGATCTGCTCCGCGGAATCATCGAGGAACTGCGCGCCTGCAACTTCGAAGCCGTAGCACTCGGTCCGGAAGAGATCGAGGCATATGCGCGGCGCGACTGGCTTGCCGGCCGCGAGCTGCGCGGACCCGTTGCCGGCATTGCCCGCGGCATCGATGCCAACGGGCACCTTCTCATGGAGAGCCGTTCCGGCTCCATGCATACAGTGATCGCCGGCCGTGTGGAGCTTGCCGATTGATACCGTGCCGGATACAATCGTGACAGCCGGCTCCGCGCAACGAATCCGCAACCACCGCAAACTGTTTTCCCGTTGCACACCGTTCGCCCGGCGCGCCGCTCCGCATTGAAATCGGAGGGGACGCGCCGCAGCACCCGGTGTCGATCCGCGACACGGTTCATCCGCACGTGCGCCGGCGAACTCGATCACGGGTTGGACAGAGATACCGAATTCCGATATCGGCACGGTGCTGCCGCAATCAGGTGCGGGCGTTGTTCTCCGTGCGCGGGATCACCAGTCCGCAGACCAGACCGACAACCAGGCCGTAGATGAAGGTTGTGAGGAACTCCTTCATTCCGCCGGCAGCGAAGTTGGTATAGTACTCCGGGGCATCCGGCCGAAGAGGATAGGGAACTGCGACAAGGATGGATCCGGGGAGGCTGTAGAGCGCGCCCACGACTGCGCCGAACAGCCAGTTGGGACCAACGCGCGGGATCAGTGCCACCAGCACGCCGATGCTGGCATACGTGAGGAAGAGTCCGAGGCCGAAGAGGAGTTGATCGGCAAACGGCAGCCGGAACGCGAACGGCGAAACACCGATCGCCAGGCCGCCGACGGTCCCTGCGATTACCGGCCTCAACGAGCGTGCGGCCGGACGAGCGTTCAGCATGAGGGTGCGTTGATGATGACGCGGAGAGGCGGACATCTCTGTTCCCGCCGTGACACACAATCGCCATCCGCTGAAGAATGGCGTGCTGCAGCAATGTACCGTGCGAGAGCCGATCATCCCACTGGCGCGAATCTTCTCCGCTGTCCCGCACGGCACAATACTGCGTTTCGCTCCGGCGCTCCCGGTGGTGATGCGGCAACTATTCCGCAACACCCCTCTCTGCCAATTCACCCTCGCCCGCTCGAACGCTCAGAGCGAAAAGAGAAGCGTTCCCAGGCTCCCAACCTGTACAACGCCCTTGTTGTCCACATAGGATCGTGCTCCCTCCAAGAGCATCGTGTTGTCGGTCAGATACGCACCGGTCCAGCTGTCCATCACGCAGTATGGAAATCCGCCGGGCCGTACGCCAACCTGGAAACGAATTGAGAAGGGTGTCCCCCCGGCCTGCCCCGCGCTGTTGCTGACCCAGGCATACGTTCCAATCGATCCGTTCTCCGTGATGGGACCAACCGGACTGTAGTTGGCCGCATAGGTTCCCTGAATCTCACCATTGGACGGATTGGCCGATGTGATGTCGATCTTGAAATTCCCATTGCTCGAAAGGTAGGTTCCCAACAGTGGTACTGTTGCCATGATTCTGTTCCTCCTCGCTGATGATTGTATACGGATGTGCGGCGCACGAGCCGGCAGTTAGGCCGGCTGCGCGATATGCAGGGAAATGCACGGCGCCTGCTCTGGCCGGTGCTGACGCACCGGTGCTCCCGCAATCGAACTGAGAGAAGAGGGGTGTGGACTTGGTTCGCACCTCGCGACCTCCACGCCGGGGCTGCGTTGGTGCCCCGGGAGCGCTTCACATGCAATGCACGGATGATGAGGCCATGCGGTTGGAATGCATGCTGCGCCTTCCGGGGAATCGGAATTCGCGCAATGATACTTCGCCCGGGGCGCGGGGCGCGAGTACATCTTCGTGCACCCCTCATTTGGGGTGCCGCTGCGGAGAGCTGCCGTGTTGAATTATCGAAGCGCTTCGTACCTTGTGCGCCAACGATCTTCGAAGGAGAGCACCATGGGCATACGTTCTACTCTTGCAATCATGTTGGGCCTCGTTCTCGCTTCACCGCTGCTTGTTGCGCAGGGGTTCGATCGCGACCGAACCGTAGGCGATGGTCCCGGAACCGCGCAGCAGATAGCCGCGAAGGTGGCGGTTGCGCCCGATGGCACCGTGTACGTGATCTGGGCGGATTCACGGAGCGGCAGCAGCCAGGTGTTTCTGGCATCGTCGAAGGATCACGGGCAGACGTTTTCCGCGAGCCGCCAGATCACGAACGCGAACGGACTGCAGGCCGGCGCACAGCGCGGACCGCAGCTTGCAATCGATCGCAAC
The DNA here is from genome assembly GCA_018266795.1 of Bacteroidota bacterium. GTDB lineage: Bacteria > Bacteroidota > Ignavibacteria > OLB7 > OLB7 > JAFDZV01. The sequence continues at coordinate 21,106 of JAFDZV010000049.1, forward strand.
GGCATTCTGCACATGACGGTGGAGGTGAAGAACGAATTGAACAAGATCACCGTGCGGTACATGCGTTCGGCAGACGGCGGCGCAACCTTCAGCGCGCCTCTGGCAATCGCAGCGGACTCCGGCTTGCACAACCAGGATTTCCCGAGCATTGCCGTGGACTCCAGCGGCAACCCATGCGTGTGCTGGATCGACTCGCGCGACGCGGAGAACGGCATGGCACAGCACCCCCAGTTGTACGTAGTGCGCTCGGCCAACGGCGGAACCAGTTTCATGGCCCCGGTGCGCGCCACCAACATTCCCGATGCGGGCACGTGCGAGTGCTGCAACACCAGCATCGCCGCCTCCGCGAACGGCAATATCTTCGCGTCGTTCCGAAGCAACATCAACAACAACCGCGACGTTCATATCGCCCGGTCGCTCGATGGCGGCTCAACGTTCTCGGTGATGAAGGCGGCGAGCGAGAGCTGGCAGATCGACGGATGCCCGATGACCGGATCATCGATTGCGGTGGACCGGAACGAGACCGCATACGTTACCTGGCGCGACTCGAGGCCGTCTGCACGCGGGAAGGATTACATCTACTACACAACGCTTCGCCGCGGCGACACCGCATGCGCGCGCGACCGACGAATCTGCAACACCCCTTCGCAGAGTAATTATCCCTCCATCGGCATCGCGCCGGATGGCGGCATCCTCTGCGCATTTCAGGACAACCGTACCGATGCTGCGGACATCTATTACACCTACTCGCCCGATGGGCTGGTGTTCTCACCGGAAGCCAAGCTCACGCACGAGAGCGGAAGCTCGCGCCAGGAACTTCCGTCGGTTGCAATCGCGTCGGACGGAACACGCTACATCGTGTGGCAGGATTCACGTCAGGGACAGCCGCACATCATGCTGGGCCGCGATCAATCCGCGGTAAGCGCTGCGCCCGCCGCCGATGCGGAAGGGGCGAAGCTCGAACTCGGCGAGCTCCGCCCGAACCCCGTGGGGCCGGGCCGGATGGCCGCGGTCGATTTCTCGCTCCCCTCCGATGGAACGGCAGAAATATCGCTCTACGATATTACCGGATGCGAGTCGGCGGTGGCATTCAACGGTTCGCTCACGAAAGGGTCGCACAGCATACCCATCGACATGGCGGGCCTTGCACGCGGCACATACTTCTGCGTGCTCCGCTTTGGCGGCAGGCGCCTCACCCGTCCGGTAGTGCTTCAGAACTGAGGCGTGATGCCGGCCGCGTTGAGGAACTCCGGCAGTGAAACGTCCGTTCCGGGCAGGCAGATCCAGAAAGGCCCGCCCGGAACGCACTGCATCATCCAGGCCCAGTGCAGAACCGTTGCACCCGACACCGTATCGGACATCTGCATTTCGAACCTCCACTCCGGCTCGCGCCACCGCATCGTTCCAAGCCCGATTGTCGGAGCCCGGCCGCTTTCGGCATCCGATGCGATGAACGTGATGTGCACGGCGCCTTCGGGCGTCACCGATCCCATCAGTCGCTGGCCGGCCGGCGCACTGTTTGCGGAGCCGGGAACGGGCGGATGCAACTGAACCGCGGCATAGCCCCAGAAGTACCCATCACGATAGCCGGTGATCCACCAAACGGTCTGATCCGTCAGCCACAGCGGCTGTTCGCTGTCCTGAACGAATGCCGGCGCCGGCAGACTCTCCCGCGGCACATACCAGAAGGTGCCGGCCAGCCATGCCCAATCGATCGCCATGCGATATCCTCCAGGTGATGTTCTCCGCCCCGTTCGCGCGAACGCCAGTCCCCTCACAACGTCGAAACCCAACGAGCCGCATCGCGATGGGAAGGCCGCGGAATGGATTCGGAACAGGCGCCCGTGAAGCGGGCCGATGCGCCTCCGTCACGCTCAATGCTGCATGCCGCTGCATCACATGGTGTTCCTGATATTCGCCGCTGCATGGCCTGCAGGCTCCGAGGCGCATCCCGGTTGTCATGGGAACTGTTACTTCATCAACACCATGCTTCCCTCCCGGCTCCACGTTCCGGAGACGATGCGGTACCGATAGACACCGGATGGATAGCCGCCTGCATCCCACTGAACGCTGTAGCGGCCGGCCGCGAGATCTTCGTGCACGAGCGTGGCCACCGCCCGGCCGGAGGCATCGTACACGACGAGAGTGGTTGGGCCATCCAGTCCGAGCGAGAAGTGGATCTCGGTTGTTGGATTGAACGGATTGGGCCGATTGCCGTCCAGCGCGTAGCTGCCGAGCAGGGGAGCGATCAACCGCAGATGCAATCCGCAGATGGAGTCCAGCACGATGCGCCCCGGCAGAGCCGTCACCTCGAGACATGCGGCAGGATCCGGGGCGGAGAGCGCGAAGGGAAGATCGATGCTGTCCGACGACGCCAGATAGAGGGTGAAGACGATGTTCGCCAGCGTGCCGGCAATGGGCGTTGTGCCGAGCGGTACCGCACGGATGCCGTAGACTCCGGCTGCGCGGTCGTTGAGAATCTCCGAGACGAGCCATCCCCCAGGCATCGGGCCAAGGCCGTCCAGATGAACGGACTTCGGATCGTAGCGGAGCGTCATCTCCAGTGCGCCGGTGCCCGAGGCATCACCCGAGTAGACGATCGGCAGCGTCAACGTTCGCCCGGGAGCTGCGTGATACCGGCCAATCTCTGCATGCAGCCGGCGAGCGCTCCGCACGGTCACGGTAACGGAGTCATCCGTGCTGCAGGAACCCGGATCGCCGGATGTGACATGGTAGGTGGTTGTTGCCGATGGAGAAGCAATTGGATTCGGACACTCCGTGCAACTGAGCCCCGCCGACGGGCTCCAGTGAAGCGCCGGCGCTCCCTGTGCGTTCAACTGCGCGCTCCCACCCTCGCAGATCACGGTGTCCGGCCCGGCAACAACATTGTAGCCGGCAATCGGAACCGTATCACGCACGGTACGGACGTTCTCCTGCACGGCGCCGTCACAGCCCGTTGTTGCACCGTATGCCGTGCCATCCCGAAGATCGGTTCCGGGCCGGCCGCCGGCCAGCGCCAGCGAGAGAGCCGCGGAAGCTGGTGCCGCACCGGCGAAGGCAATCACCCCGCCGCCGCCGCCGCCGCCGGGCCCGGCATCCTGCGATGTGGAACCGGCGCCGCCCCCCGCGCCGCCGCGTACATCGGCTGCGAGCGTGCCGCTGTAGCTGCCGACGTTCAGCAGGATCGAACCGCCGCCGCCGGCACCGCCGGCGCCATCGTACTGCGCCGTTCTGGAATCGTCGCCCGCGGCGCCTATGCTCCACCCCGTCCCATTCAGTGCAGCTGCCTCGATCAGCACGATCCCCCCTCCGTTGCCTCCTCCCGTCCCCACGTGATTGTTGTCGTGCCCGGCCCCGCCGCCGCCCCCCATGAAGACACGCCCGGGAACGTTCAGCGGATGCCCCCCCTGCCCCTGCGCATCGCTGGGAGTGCCGGAGTACATGCTGCTCTGAAACGGCTTGCCGCCGAAGCCGCCGCAGCCTGCGCTGGAGCCGCCGCCGCCGCCGGCATTGTGGTTGCCGCCGCCACCGCCACCGTTTGCAGGCGCGCCGCGTCCGCCGTACATGTCGGGAGGGAGACCGTAGCCGGCAATTCCCTCCCCCTTCTTTCCATAACGATCGGCATTGAGCGGGCCGGCGTACGCTCCCTCGTAGTAGGGAACGTACGTTCCCTGCACAACATCACTTCCATGAAAACCGGTGCCGCCGGCGTCGATCGAAGCATGCAGCGTAACGGTGCCGGAGGCAACGAACGCAAGCACGCCGCCGGTCTCGCCGTTCCATGGCGCACAGGTTACCGTGCCGGCAACATCCACATCCGCATACTCCGGCACGCGCACAAGCTGCACCCGGCCGGCAATCGTGTAGGAGAATTGAAGCGCGAATGCGAGATGGATGGTGTTGCCGTTGATGGAGGCGATTCTGTTCAGCTCATGATTCCCGGCATCGCCGATATCCGTGATGGTTCCGTACGCAGGAATGTTCTCCGGAACGATCGTAGCTCCCTGCATCTGAATGATGAGCACCAGATCGCCGGGAGAGAAACGCGAGGCGTCGCCCACCACGAGGCTCCCGCACGAGCCGAAGCTTCGCACGGAGGTATAGGTGTTGACAATGCCCTGGATCGGCACAGGCTGGCCCGGCGCGCTCGCCGCAACGAACAGCAGCAACAGGGCAATGCGAAGGATCGATGCCATAAGGTTACCGAGATTGTTGCGCCGGGATATGGTATGCGAGCGAATGCGTTCGGCGAACGTGTGCATCGGTGTGCACCCGCGCTGCAATCGCGAACGGCTCAACAATACGGAACAGTGCGTGTCCGGGCAAACCATTCGCCCGGCGGGCGCGACGAGGTCGGTAGATTGCCGCCCGCCGGGCATGCGGAAATGCTCGCGGCACCTCCGTTCGCCTACCGCGGCAGAACGGCGCGGCAGGCGTAGTATCGATGGCCCACAACACTGGTCTCCGCGATGAAGAACACCGTTCGGCCGGCGGACCATGCAACCGTACTTCCGAACACTCCCACGTTCGATCCTACATCGAGAAATGCGGAGGAAGCAGCGGAGTCAACCGTTCCGTCGGCAAGGCTGAAGGTGCGCTGCTGCATGCCGTCGCCCTGCCGATACACTGCACGCAGACGGCCATCCGGTGTGATGCCTGCCGATCCGGCGATGAGATCGAACGTGGACCAGTCCCCGCCCTTGTTCTTCGTGATCGTCTGCTTCCATGCAACGTTGCCGTGATCATCACAGGCAATCACCAGGTAGTCACCCGTAACCGCGCGCGGTATCACCTCGGAGTGATACATGACGGACTTTTTCCCGTCGATGGATGCCAGCTCCGTCTTGCCGGCTTCCGTCCTGATGTCGTCTCCCTGCTGCTCGAGCGTCACTACATAACGCCCCGCCGCAGCGCCGGCATCGAGAATGCGGGAGAACATCGGGAGCACGGAGATGCCGGCAATCGATTCGCCACGCCGTAGTTCGGATGTGGTTGCCATCGCGGAGAATTCACTCGCGAGCGTGCGCAGGCTTATGCGGGAAAGCATGATGCCCGGAGTGCCGTCGTTCGCAGTACAACGCGAAACCACAACGAGCTGGGAGTCGCCGGGCGCGACGATCACACTATCCACACATCCGGCTGTTGCATGCTTGTCAGGGTAATCCGCGGCCATGGTCGTGCTTCTGATTTCGCGTCCGGAGGAACGATCGATCTCCGTGAGCGTAAGCTTGCACAGTCTGCGGGTGCCGAGAATCAGCCTGCCGTCCGCAGGTAGCAGAACCTCGTTCGGCAGAGCGACAGTGTCCACGTCGGAGCCGGAGACCAGCAGATCACCGGTCCGCCTGACGTCGCGGTCGAAGAGTGCAACGTGAAGTGCCGCGGAATCTTCGCCTCCCGTTCGATATGTCAGCGCGGAGCGCGCTCCATCCGGCGACGCGTCGAAGCGCACATAGCCGGGACTGTACTCGAGCTTCGATCGGTAGCGTACAAGGCAGCGGGCCGTAAGGGTCTTTCCCGTAGCGGCGTCCACCTGCCGAAGAATCACCGCGGCACTGTCCGGGGTTTTCACCGCGAGCGCAACAACGTCGATCCGCCCCTGCACCGGCACAACGAAGTGCCGGTTCACACCGTAGTCCTGCAGGCCGACCTCATCGGCAAGATCCTGAAGACCGTAGGAGATCAACCAGCGGCGGTTCATGCTCGTGTCGAAGCACGTAATATCGTAGTCCGATGCTCCCGATTGGTAGTGCACCAGATAGGCCGTTCCGTTCTCGATCAGGCGCCCAACCGGGATCACATTCTTTCGCCTCAGATCCAGCTTCTCTGTGATCAACGTGCTCCCGTTGACTGCCGAGAGCGTCCCCATACTACAGCCGGCCGCAAGGATGGCAGCGCAGAGACATGCGGCTGCCAGCGTAGTGCGCGTAGAGATTGATGCACTCATTGATCTCGTTCTCCAGGGATGCGATGTGGATGTACGATCCGGGCATTGCGGGCAGAGGGTGCATGGCGTACGGATCCATTCGCAAATGATACGATTTCCCGGCCGAACCATCGTTCGTTGCAATGCATGCGCGCTGGCAGAGATACCTGCGCACCACGTACCGTACACACCGGGGATAACGATCATCGCCTTGCAACCTGGCAATGTCGCCAACGCATTCCGCGGGCACGCAGGTATACACGCCTGGCGATCGTCACGGCCCCCGATGTGCGTGGTACGCAACGCCCGAAGTCATGCGCAGATGCTCGATGAGAATGGATGGTGATAATCCCAGGAGAAAACGCAATCAATGCACGATGCTCAGCGTGCGTGTCAGTCGCTCGGTGGGCGTTGCAAGCACGCAGCGATAGGAACCGCTGGGCATCCCGTCGGTATCGAAGGCCACCAGGTAGCGCCCCGGGGTCAGGATGCCTTGAACAAGCGTTGCGGCACGCTCGCCGCGCATGTCCGCGAGGTAGAGTTCAGTGAATCCCCGCTCGGCAATGTCATACTCGATCTCCACGATCCCGGTCGCAGGATTGGGGCGCATCGCGGCAATCTTCGTGAGGCCGGCCGCGGCAAGCAGGCGTGTACCTCCGCTCTCGCAGATCCCAATCAGGTGGAATGTTCCGCTCTGCACCTGGACGGACACTGCCCCGCCGGCGGTATCCAGCCACCGGAATCCCTCCAGCCTGAGCGCGGTAACGCTGTCGTTGCCAAGCGCCGCAGTGAACTCCAGCCGCAGCAATTCTCCGGTCTCCATGTTCGGTGCGCGGGTTCCGCGCACGGTGACAATACGCTCATCTGCAGCAATCGTGCTGTTGGATTGATCGGCAGGGATCAGCAGCGTCTTGTTGAACCGGAGCCGCGCTTCGAAGGCGTGCGCACCAACGCGATCCAGATTCTGCGATGATGCCATCACCAGCGGGATCAGAACATGTTCGCCCGGCGCAGCCGCGATATCTCCCACGCCAATCTCGGAGCTTGCGGCCGCGGCGGGCCGCACCGGGCCAAGCATGGCGCTGCATCCGTCGGCGCTGGTTGCAATCACACTGTAGTCCGCAACGGCCGGCGTTGTGTATGTACGTGAGGTTGCACCCGCAATCGGGACGCCATCCCGCAGCCACTGCACGCCAACGGCCGCAGGCCCGTTCACCTCGTCGACCTGTACCGTCAGCAGGTCTCCCGTCTGGTCGATGCCGGTAACGAGCGGCGCACGGCCGGCCGTAACCGTGATCGTGTCCGACGTGCCAGGGCATCCATCCGCATCAACGGCACTCACCGCATAGCGTCCGGGCGCATGCGCCCACAGCGTTGCCGCCTGCTCTCCTCCCGGCCACCACGAATACCGGCTGAAGCCGGCGCCGGCATCGAGGCGCACGCTATCCCCCGGGCAGAGCACGGCCGCCGCCGGCGAAAGCGGCACTCTGAACGGCGGCTTCACGGTCACGGCAATCTCCGCCGAACCGGTGCATCCGCCGGAGTCCGTCACCACCACGCTGTAGGTGCCGGCGGTTCTGACTACGATCGACGGCGTGGTCTCCCCAGCCGGGCTCCAGCGGTAACTCGCGTAGCCCGGCGGCACGCTCAGGCGAATGCTGTCGCCCGCGCAGAGCTGGCCCAATGCCCGGTCCGTTCCGATCACCGGCTGCAGACTTGTTCCCACGCCAACCAGATAGCGCGCCGTTCCGCTGCAGCCCGTTGCCGAGGAGCGCACTGTGATCTCGACGGTATCCTCCCCGGCGCTTCCGCATCGCACGGTAACGCCATCGGTGCCCTGCCCCGCAAGAAGCTGCGCACCAGGCCCGCGGACGTTCCACGTGATGATATCCCCCGAAGCCGCCGTTGTCGCAAACGCGAGCACGCTCCCCACGCATGCGGAGTTCGGTCCGTTGATCGAAGGTGCAGGCGGAGCGTTCACAACCACTTCCACCGGCTTCGATGCGGCGCGGCAGCCGTTCGTATCGCGGGTTGCAACCTGATAGGTGCCGCCGGCAGTCACCCTCACCTTCCTGAGCGTGGCGCCGTTGCTCCAGAGATACTCCGCGAATCCGGCGCCGGCATCCAACTCCACGGTATCTCCCGAACAGAGCACCAGGGAACGGCCCGGCGTGATCACGGGAACAAGTGGATCGGCAACGCTGACCACCAGAGGAGAGGAGGTGCCGCTGCATCCGCTCGCATTGGCCACGGTGACGCTGTAGCTCCCCGCCTGCCAGACGGCGATCGTGCGCGTGGCGGCACCCGTGGACCAGTTGTACGTGGAGAAACCTGCGCCGGCATCCAGTTGCACCGTGTCCCCCGGGCAGAGATGCGGCGAGCGGCTTGTGACGATGTTGGGTTGCAACACGGAACCCACCTTCACCGGAAGCGTGTCGTGCGCGGCACAGCCGGTTGCGTTGTCGGTCACCGTGACGATCACCCGAACATCGGCCGCAGCTCCCCAGTCCACACTCACCGAACTGGAGCCGGCACCGCCGCCGATCGCGCCGCTTGCTCCAACGATCTTCCATGCATAACTCACGCCGGCCTGTGCCGGAACCGAATAGGCCTGCGTGGAGTTCAGACAGACCGCGACCGGCCCGGCGATCTTCGCGGACGGGCGCGCATGCACGATTACACGAACGGTGTCCGACGTCCCGGAGCATCCCTCCGCGGAGGTGACCGCCAGCACATACGCCGCGCTTCGCCCAACGGTGATGCGTGAGTCCGTACTCCCGGTATTCCAGAGATAGCCCGCAAACGTCCCGCTTGCGCTCAGCGTAACACTGTCCCCCTCGCAGACAATGGTGTCCGGGTTTGCAACGATGCCGGGCTTCGGCCGCGCATCCTTCGTTACCACGATGAAGGTGTCGGCGGTACAGCCGTTCGTATCGGTCACCGTCACTCCCACTCTCGTTGGGCCGATCGGGACATCTCGTAGTACGATGCGTGTTCCTGCTGTGCCGTTGAACCAGTTGCAGGATCTGTAATTGCCGCCTGGAAGCACGGCATCCCCGGGCGCGGCCGGCACCGCATCCAGGATCGTGCTGTCACCGTCGCAGAACTCGACCGGCAGCACCGGCACGATCTTCGGCCGCGGCCGGGCGCCGACACGCACCGCGACAGTGTTCGATTGGGCCGTGCAACCGCCTGCGTTGGTGGAGCGGGCGTAGTACGTTCCCGACGTGGTGGCAACGTATTGTGCTCCGCTTCCCACAGCGGCCGGCCCCCCGGCTGCATACCAGGAGATGGAGCCTCCCGCCCCGCCCGACGCACTGAGCACGGCCTGCCCCCCCTGGCAGATGGCAGTATCGCCGGACGCACTGATCGGCGACGGCTTCGGATACTCCTGCACGGTGACGGTGGCCGAGTCACGGCAGCCGGCCGCATTGGTAACCACCACGGCGTACGTGCCGCCGGCCCATACCTTCATCGTGGGGGTTCCCTCGGTCACCCCGGGCGCACGGAGCCATCGGTACTGCGCGAACGTGCCGGGGCCAACGGAGAGAACAACCGTATCGCCGGTGCAGATCGTAACCGGCGCGGCCGGAGCAATGCCCGGGTTGATACGTCCGAACCGCGCAACAACCACATCTGCCGCTGTGGAGGCACAGCCGGCCGCGTTCTCCACTGCAACGTAGTAGCGCCCGGAATCCGCGATGGCAATCGTGTCGCGGCCGCGAAACGGCAACAGCTCCGTGGAGGTCGCGAATGTGGGCGGATCCTTCCGGTACCACTTCACATTCGCGTAGCCATGCGGTATCCAGACGCGCAGGGTGTCGCCGTCGCAGAGCGTATGCGTTCCGCTGGAGTCCAGGCGCGGCGGATCGGCATCACAGAAGAGCGTGAGGTATGCATCGTAGCCGCCGGCATTGCCCGGCGCCGCAAGCTGCTGATTGTTCGCAACCTGATGCCTGCTGCGAAGCATGAACGGAGCGCCGGCGCTGTTGGTTTCTCCGGCCAGAAGCACAGCGCCGTGCGGATCGCACGATACGCCGTGCCCTGCGTCATCGCCCGGCCCGCCGAAATACGTCACCCACTTCGGAGCGCCGTTCGCATCCAGCTTTGCGAGGAAGGCATCGTCCGCGCCGTTGTTGTACGCGGCCTGAAAGGGAGCGTCCTGCCCGGCACCGTTGGTGGGAAGGCCGTTGGCGGTGGTGGTGCCTGCAACAATCACGCCCCCCTGCTGGTTGCACGCAACGCCCATCCCATAGTCACTTCCCGCCGTGCCGATGTAGGTTGCCCATCGCACAGTGCCCAGGCTGTCGAACTTCACGGCGAACGCATCGGTGCCGCCTATCGGGTTGCGGTTCCACGCGCCCGCCGTTGTCGGGAAACCACCGGTGGTTGCGCCGGTCAGGAACACGTTGCCGCCGCCGTCGGTTGCAACGCCGGCCACGCCGAAGTCGCCGATGATGGCGAGCGGGAAGAGGCCGTTATCCTCCGTGCCGCTGCCGCCGTAGTACGTGGACCAGAGCATCGTGCCGGCACTGTCCACCTTCACCACTACAGCATCGTAGCCACCGCCGTTCACAGCCTGCGCGCATCCCGGCGTTACCGGAAAATCCGTGCTGTTGGTCCAACCGGTTGCGATCACGTTGCCGCGCACATCGCACACCACGGAGTATCCATACTCCACGTTGGCACCGCCGATGAACTTTGCCCAGATGGCCTGGCCGGACGTTCCGTTGAACTTCACCATCATGAGATCGTTGTTCACCGGGCCGCCCCCCGTTGGATGCGCGGCGTTGCGCGCGGGCCTGTACGCCACGGGCGCGCCCGCAAGCACGCCGCCGGTGGTCGTCATCAATGCGTAGACGTTGCCCGCACTGTCCACGGCGCTCGCATAGCAGTCGTCCCAGAATGCCGTGCCGCAATATGTTCCCCAGAGAAGCGCTCCCGCCGGGCTGAACTTCGCCACGTATGCATCCTGCACGCCGCCGGCGAACGCGTTCTGGTATGCGTTGACGCGTGGAATGTCCGTGCTGCCGGTATGGCCGGTCACGATGATATTTCCCTGTCCGTCGGCAACCACACCGTGGCCGTAGTCGTCGCCGTTGGTCCCGCCGTAGTACGTGGCCCAGAGCACATTGCCGTACGGATCGAACTTCACGATGAAGGCATCGATCACCCCCTGAAGATTGCGTCGCAGGGCTCCGGGCGTTGTGGGGAAGGTTGCGCTGAGCGTGTTGCCGATCAGAATGCAGTTGCCCGAACCATCGATCTCCGTTACGTCGCCGCCGGAGAAGTAGTCCATGTCGAAGAACGTCGGGCCGCCGCCGCCGTAGAACGTGGCCCACTCCTGGGCGGGATCGATCACCAGATCGCGATCGCCGTTGTAGGCGCCAACGTCGAAGGTGACGATCGAATCGCGCCGCACGAACCGGCATCGCACCCCAAGCCGTGCGCCCGATGCACCGCAGGTCTGATAGGCGATCGGCGGCTGCTCGCTCAACGATCCGAGCGGACCGGCCACCCGCAGAGCGCCGCGCTGTGTCAATGCCACGGAGCCGGCGCCGTTGTATCGCATTCGGATACAGTCCGGATGCCCGCCGCGGTGCACAACGAAATCGTACGTCATCCCGCCATGCCCGGCGTACAGAACCAGATCGATGTTCGGGTAGAGATCGTGGTAGGTCACCGTGTGGTAGCGACGCACGCCGAGCACGCCCGCCGGACAGTTGCCGAGGATATAGTTCTCGACTCCGGGCAGCTGCTCCTGCGCTTCCAGGTGCACGCCGGGATTGCCACCGAGGAACTCGAGATCCATGCGGCAGGCCTCCGCCGTGATCGAATCGGAACGCATCGCGCGGCGGCGCCGAGCCTCGCCGTGCCCCCCGCTTCCGGATGCTTCACCGCCGGACGGCCGCTCGTAGAGATAGTGGATCCTGTCCGCCGCCAGGTAGATCGCGGTGCCTCCGAACTTCAGTTGAAAGAGGAGGTCGGGCCTGGGGTTTCCGTTCTCGTCGGCTAGCTGACCGCGGTTCTCGACGAAGCCGGGAGCCATGCCGTGCCATGCGCGCCGGTCCGCATGATGCGGGGCACTATCGCCGGACCGCTGCGCCGCAACCACGCCTGGAATCAGGATCAGCAGAAGAAGAGCAGGGAGCCGGAAGCAACGCACGTGGTGGGCTGCCGCACGCATGAACTATGGCTCATTGTTGATAACGAGTTCGGGAGATGTCGCGGCGCAAAGGTAGAGCAGCGGCCCCACGAAATGCCCGCCGCACAATGTTGTGATTTGGCAACCGCCATGAAGGAGGGAGTGGTGTGCAGGCTATCGCGAGGAAGGTGCGGAAGAAGTGCGCCACGACGATGGAGGCGAACGTTTGCACGCAGGTATTACGATCGCTTCATATGCAGCGGCCAGGCAGATGACGCACCTCACGTGGCCGCGGCACGCCGAGCGGGCGCCGCGGCTTCACCGGCCGCGGGGTGGTGTCTCGGTTTGCCGGCCACGCGCATGGGAAGGGCCGATCACTTCTCCCCGCAATTCACGGCGCGGTGCGGACGTGCACGCGGCGGCCGCAATGCCGGCTCGCTACTTCAACCGATCCCATCCGTTTGCGGAACCGCCGATACGAAGCACGCCGTACAGTACGAACGGACGCAGGATCGAGCCCAGCAGGGCAACGGCGCCGGCGCCGATCGCGAAGTCGAGGATCAGACCGATCGCGCTCACAAGACAGACTCCCCAGAAGCCCCAGCGCTGCCATTTGAACACGCCGATGATGCAGACGATATCGAGAAGCGTAAGGAAGATGCTGAACGGGATGACACCGGGGGCCATGTGATCCAGCGCCCGTTCCAGCATCCGGGCATTGGCGAAGATGAGCACCATCACACCCAGGTTCCCGATGATGCCGAGCACCAGATATGTAGTGAGACATCCATGCCGGGTTGGAGGCGAACCTTCCATCCCTCCATCGTCCAGCGAAAGGAAGTCTCCGTCGTTGCCGGCCACGCGGGCCGCGGCGCCGGCATCTGCGGGCTTGCGGAGCAGATAGATCGCACCCGTAAGCAGGAAGAGATGGCCGAGGTTCAGAAGCATGCTGATCGGGTACCACATCTCCTGGAATGTCTTGTACCCATCGGCCAGATAATACTTGTCGCCGATCAACAGCGACGGGATATAGAAGGCCGCGGAAAGAATCCATTCGACAACGAGATACCAGATCAGAAGCCAGCGGCCGGGGATTCTGCGGCCGCTCGTCAGGAACCAGATCCCGACTCCGGCCAGAATCGTGACAACCGCGAAATGCACGTGCGAGTAGGGTGTGAGCATGGGCGATGTTGCTGCTGTTGTGTGAAGCGCGCGCAGTTGCGTGCGGAAGGGATCTATCGTACGAAGATATCATCGGCCGCGAATGCGGCGGAGAACCGGATGTGCCGGTATGCATTGTGGGATCGATGCACGCCGATCGCATTCGCCTGCAACACCAGGACGACGCTCGGCCGGTACAGCGGGAATGTTGCGGGAGGTTTTGCATTCATCGGGCCACCCGCAGCGCCTGTACGAAGCGTTCCACTCCGGTCTCCAGCACGCAGAAGTAGACGCCGGAGGGAATTCCGGAAGCATCGAACGATGCGGAGTAGACGCCGGGAGAAATCGCGCCATCCACGAGCGTCAGCACATGGCGGCCCAGCAGATCCACCACAACAAGGCGCGTACGCCCCCCCTCCATCACCGAATACTGAATCACGGCCGCACCGCTCGCCGGATTCGGCCGGGCCGGCTTCAGCCCCGCCGCGCCGGCGGCAACCAGCAGGCGCGTGTTGAGAACGGGGCAGAGATTCCGCAGACGGAACAGACCGTTCGCAACCGTTGTGATCACCGGACCTCCGTCGGTCCACGCGAACTGCTCCAGCGTGAGCCGCGTCTCCTCCGTATCCCCGAGCGCAGCGACGAATTCGAACGGCGCCATGGAGCCCAGTGTGTCCGAGCGGAGGCCGCTGATTGCGATGGCCCGCTCGCGACCGTTGATGACTCCCTGAGGTGTCGATCCTGTTGGAATCAGCAGCGTCTTGTTGAAGCGAAGACGCGCGCTGAAATGCGCGGCCCCGCTCGCCGGCAGCCCGGCAGAGGAATCGATCGTCGGCGCAATCAGAACACGTTCCCCCGGCGCAGCCTCGATCACCGGAACGGAAACGCTTGCCCATGCGGAACGATTGATCCCCTCCCCCAGCACCGTCAACGGAAGCGTCTCGGAGCAGGGGGAGATGTAGATCCGTACGAGCGACTGCTCGCTTGTGGTGGAGGCGTCGAAACGAAGATGCACGATGAGCGAGTCGCCGGGCGCAAGCGTTGCGGGGAGCGGCGGCTGCGTGGACTGAACCGAGAACGGCGCCGCCGGAGAACCGATGCTGTCCACGGTCACCACTGCAGTTCCCACGTTCCGATAGCTGGCCGTGGCAGTCCCGGAGGTGCCGGAAGTCACCTGCCCGAAATCGATCTGAGAATCTCCCGCCACGGCCACCCTGTGTGCGGTGCCGGTAAGCACGATGCTCTTCTTCAGGCCGCATGGTGCAATGGTGACGTCCAACGTTCCATTCGCGACGCCGTCTGCAACGGGCGTGAACTCCACGGTGAAGGTTTCCGGCTGTCCGTTGCGCAGCGTATCGCCGCTCTGCATCGTAGTGCTGAACGGGCCGCCGATTGCAACGTCCGAGACCCAGCTTCCAACACCCCCCGCGCTCATGTTGACGAGGGTGATGCTTCGCGTGGCGGTTGCACCCGCGCACAACTCCATCTGCCCGAAGTTCACCGTGTCCGGAATTGCATACGCCACACCGGACTGATCGCCTGTTGCATCGATCGCAAGCGTATCGCCGCAGCGGCCGTACGCCAGCAGAAGCCGGCCGGTGCTGGCGCCGATGTTTACCGGTGCAAACCGAACCGTGATCCGCCCGTCTCCCCCCGCGGCGATCGTGACGGGAAGCGGCGAGACGATTCTGAAGCCGGGAGGAAGTGCCAGGCCGGTCACCTCCGCGCTCGCATTGCCGGGATTGTGGATCGTGATCACGGTGTCGCGCTCGGACTCGCAGCCGGTCAACCGACCGAAGTCGACGGCCGGCACCGGCTGCAGCACCGGCACCAGGTACCGTGCCCCGAGCGCCAGCCGAAGCGTATCAGCGCACGGCCCTGCGCTGAACGGCAGGCGAACCTGTTCGGAGTAGTCGCCGGCAGCCGTTGGCGCATATCGTACTGCGATGATAATGCTATCCCCCGGCGCCACGTCGGCCGGAAACGAGGGGGAAAGGATCGCGAACGGCGGTGCAACCACTGCTCCCTGGAGTAAGAGGCGATCGGTCCCCGTGTTGTAGATCACGAGCGTCGTATCGCGGGGCATTGCATCACACGGATAGATGTCGCCGAAGGCAACCGTGCCAGGCCGGGCGGCCACCGCCGTGAGGGCCTTCTCACCCCGCAGGTTCAGCCGGTACTCCACGTTGCATGGATAGCCGTGTACATCGAGCGCAGCGGTGGTTACTCCGGTGCTCAACGGGAGGAACTGCAGCATCACCTGCAACGAATCGCCGCCCGCGATGCGGATGGGGAGTTGCGGCGACGTCACCGCGAAGCCCGTGCCGCTGAAGGTCATGCTGTCCAGGCGAAGCGTATCGGTGCCGGTGTTGTGAAGGAGCACGGTTCGTTCCGTGCTCGTGGCGCAGCCTTCCAGCGTGCCGAAGTCCACGGCCGTTCCACCGGTGGCACTCAGCCCGATATGGGACACCCGCACGAGGATGGAATCAACCGTCACGCAGCCGTTGGAGTCGGCGATCGTCACCGCGTAGCGCGTGGTCTGCGGAGGGCTGGCCTTGGGATTGGCGCAGTTCGCACAACTGAGCCCGAGCGCAGGGCTCCACCGATAGCTCGAACCGCCCGATGCCTCGAGCGAGATGCTGTCCCCCGCGCACACTACCGTATCGGGCCCGGCCGTGGCAGCCATCGGAGCCCGCATGGAAACCAGAATGCTGTCCGCGGTGGTGCATCCGTTCACGTCGGTCACCTTCACTGTGTACCACGTTGCTGCGGCCCTGGGATGCGCCACAACCACGGCCTTCGCGGCGTCGTCGAGATCGGCGGACGGAGTCCAGGTGTACGTATATGGGGCAACGCCGCCGGTTGCTGGCGCTCCCAGCGTTATGGCAGCGCCGTTGCAGATCGTTGTGTCGCGCAGCTTGGCGAGCGCCGGCGGCCTGTTCACCGTCACCAGCACGGTATCGTGCGAGATGCACTGCCCCTTCGAATCTCCAACCGTTACCACATACTGCGTTGTGGTGATCGGCGAAGCGAACACGAGAGCCGTGGTAGTGCTGCTCAGTCCGGCAGGCGGATCCCACGCGTACGTGTACGGCGGGGTGCCGCCGGTAGCATCCTGCCCGATCACACGCTTCGAACCGAGACAGATGGCGACATCGGGGCCGGCGTGCGCCTTGGGCATCGGCAGCACGATGATATCGATGGAGGCAACGCTCACGCATCCATCCGCTGCCTGCACGGTCACGTAATACGTGCCGGAGTTCGCCGGCCTCACCACTGCCGTACGGCCGTTCCCGCCGGCGGGCGACCACTGATACGATGCGAAGCCGGCAGTTGCCGAGAGCGTAGCGGCGTCACCGTCGCAGATAACCAGCGGTCCGGTTGGATTGATGGAACAGGATACGGTTGGCTGCGTTCCCTCCGGAATCAACAGTCCGCCCTGCGTCCCTCCCTGCGATCCCGGCGTGGTTCCCCACGGGTTGCCGTTGGGGACCATCACACCGTTGGCACCGCCCGTGGCAACAAGCGTTACACCGGGCGGGAAGCCGCCCGAGCTCCAGGCAAGCCCGCCGCCGCCGCCACCCCCTGGACCGATGAAGCCGGCGTTCCACCACGAATTGCCGCCGGCCCCTCCCTTCACGTTCACCACCACGTTGCCGGCATAGTTCCGCACATCCAGCAGCACCGTACCGCCGCCGCCGCCGCCACCGCATCCGTCGGCTCCGGGCGGACCGGAGAGGGGTACGTCCGCGCCGTTGCTGCTGATGGATTGTCCATTCCCCGCCAGCGTCCCCGCGCGGATGATCACGATCCCGCCGCCATTGCCACCGTTGGTTCCGGAGCCGTTGTTCGCATGCCCGGCGCCGCCGCCGCCTCCCATGAAGACACGGTTGCCGGATGAGTAGTCCAGCGGAAAGCCGGGAATGCCTCGGGTCACGGGGTTGTTGTTGGAACAGTTGTCCCACTCCGAGCCTCCTGTTCCTCCAACCCCGATGTTGGAGCCGCCGCCACCGCCTCCGTTGTGATTGTTGCCGCCGCCGCCGCCGTTCGCAAGCGGGCCGCGCCCGCGGGCCGAAGCGGATTGCGGCAGCGCGATCCCCTCCCCCTTGTTCGCCCCTCCCAGGCTGACATCGGAGTAGAAGTAATCGGTATTGACAATCCCACCGCAGGTGATGTTCATGTCCAACGCGGTGCCTCCCCTGAAGCCCATGCCGGAGACATCGATCTGGCCGTTCATCGTGAGCGTGCCGGAGGCCTCCACGGCAAGTACGCCGCCGGTGCTTCCGTTCCACGGAGCACAGGTCAGCTGCCCGGTTACACTGCCGTTGGCAACGGTTGCCACGCGGACAACCTGCACCATATCGGTAACCGAATAGATCCCCACAAGCCTGTTCACAACGGCAATGGTGGTTGGCGTGACGCTGGAGATCGTGGCGAACTCGAAGTGTCCGGCATTGCCGTACCCGGTGATGGAACCGAAGTTCACGCTGTTCGAGCGATCAACCGCAGCCCCCTGCATCTGGATCACGAGAATGCGATCGCCCGCGGCGAAGCCGCCCGTGGAGGGAACGGTGATGGTGCAACTGGTGATGGCGGTAACGGGCGTGTAGACGTTGACGATCGATGTCAGCGGCTGTGCATGGAGATGCACGGCGGCGACAAGAATCGTGAGCAGGAGCCGCACGCAGTGCCGCGGGCTCGGCGCACGGCGATGCCGGAATGGTTCGTGCCCGGGAGCAGCCATTGCCAGAAGAGGTTCGTGACAAATGAATCGTTTGCGAGCCGGAGACCGGCATCGCCTTTGACGATGCAGTGCAAACCACTGCTCGGCACGCTCCCAAAGCGCCGGGCACGATGGCCGGCCCCGTGAATGAGGCCTGCCAGTGCTATCAAACCATGCCGTAAGCGTGAGTATAAAGAATTTGCCGCAAGCGAACAGATCCATTATCGATGCCGCGGGATGAGATGCTCCCCGCGATGGCGGCGAGACGCCCGGCACCGCCGCGCCGCCCCAGCCGACGCACCCCTCCGACAGAAGGTGGATTGCCTACCAACATGTCGTCCAATCGGTCACCAACATGATTACGCTTGACATCCGCCCGGAACGCATAGTATTATTGCCGCGAGCAACCGCCACGATTCATGCTGTCTCGCATATAGACAATCCGGTACATCGCGTGCCGCGCCGTCGACGCCCCGAACGTTGCCGTCGACACAGAACGCAGGCACATCCGGCATTCCCGGAGCAGGCAATTTCACCGCATGGCATGCGACGGAACTCCGGAATGGCGGCCGGCCCCGAACGAACGTACCGAACAGTGGCGCCGGCATACTGACGCAGTCCGGCTTTACGCCCGGTTATTTCGATCCGCTCAACACGGAACCACCATGCAGACATTCGTAAAGAAGCAGCCACCCTCACAGGAAAAGCCGGCAGGCGGCCGCACGTCATCCGGTCGCGCCCCGCACGGAGCCCTGCAGCAGCAGGCCGCCATGACGTCCGGCAGCTTCGGCACTCATGCCGGCCACCCCGATCCCGGCGGCACGGCAGCAGGAACGCCGAACAACGGCGCGGGGATATCCGGCATCTCGCAGAATGCAGCACATCCGGCATTCGACATCAGGAGCATACCGGTACATGGAACGCAGCGTACGGCGGTTCAGACCAAGCCGGCCGGCAACGGCGCGGCGAAGAGGTCCGACGGCATGGATGGTACCGTTGCCGAGGCGGCAGCGATGGGATCGCGGGCAACGGGACAGCCGATGGAGCACACCACGCGGAGCTTCATGGAGTCCCGTTTCGGCAGTGATTTTTCCGGCGTGCGCGTGCATGCGGACAATCGTGCGGCACGTGCTGCCCGATCGCTCGAGGCCCTGGCCTACACCACGGGGAACGACATCGTGTTCGGAGGCGGACGGTACCAGCCGGAGACGCCCGGCGGCAGACATCTCCTTGCGCACGAACTGACGCATGTGGTGCAGCAGCGCGGCGGCGTGCATCTGAAGGGTGCCCTTGGCCGGTCCGGCGACGTCTACGAACAACAGGCGGAGACCGTTGCCGACCACGTGACAGCAGGACGCTCCGTGCGCGGGATCCTGGGCTCGGCGGCAGGCACAATGCCGGCCGGACCCGTTTCCGTTCAGCGCCAGCAGGTTGCACACGGCCGCTCGGCATCGCAGGACGCAGCGCACACGGCGCCGAATCTCTCGGAGGCGGAGGTGATCAAGTGGCCGCAGGTGTTGCCGAAGGCGGTGCGCGGCAAGGGAAAGGAGCTCACCACAACGTTGCACAGCACGGCGACCGCACCGTCGGTGTCCAATGCGGAAGCGGGCGTGGATGCGGCACTTACCGAACAGCAGAAGAAGATCGTCGAACAGATCAGAATCAACCGGTCCGCAGTCGATACGGCAAAGCTGAAGCTGGTGAAGTACAAGTCGGCGTACGGCTATGCATACGGCGGAACGTCGTCGTTCGCGCCAACCGAAACGCAGGGAGCCGACGGACCGGGCCGCACGCGCGAGTCCGAAATCAAGAAGGCCGTGTGGGACGAGCTGAAGCATGAGGGCGGCACATCCTCCATCAATGCATACGACTCCGAGAAGGTTACCTGGGGTCACGGCTTCGGCGGCAACAAGGGCTCGCTTCCCGTGGTGATGGATGCGCTCTTCAAGGACGCGGATGCGCGGAAGGCCTTCCTGGTATACGGCATCGACTATCAGAGCGGCTGGCATGTGGTCAACACGGCGAACGGCGGCATCGAGAGCGGGCAGAACGCGGTGTCGCTGATCCAGGCATCACCCGATCTGCTGGGCGTCTTCATCAAGATTGCCGAGACCGGCAGCACCGAACCGAGCAAGAATCTCGGACAGAAGGTAACGGACGCACAGTGGGTAGGAATGACTGCAGCCGGAAAGGCGGGTGATGTTCCGAAGTGGGCGTACGACTGGGATCTGCGGCTGATCCAGTTCGTGGCACACCTGACACATTGGGGGCCCGTGTTCGGATGGAGCGCCGGCTATCAGGGGAAGGGAAACATCCACGATGTCCTGATGCGCTGGGGCGAGAAGGCCGCCGGGCTGAAGTCCGGGGCCAAGCCCGCCAACGGCGCGCTCATCTACAACAACGCCGATACGATCAACAACTTCAGGAAGTGGGGCGGCGGCATCGCGTGGGATGCAATCAGGCAGGTAACGCCCGACCCGCTGCCGTATTCCGGAAGCCAGCTTACGAAGGCCACCAACACGCAGTTCAAGGGCCTCGTCTGCATTCTGGCATCGAATGGCCGCGGCTACTACTTCTACCCGTCGCGTCCTGCAATCCTGGGAGCCGATGGCAAGAAGGACCCGAAGTCCGGAACATCCTTCGGCTACGACTATCTCCACGTTATCGACGGCCGGCCGATGGACGAGACGCTGAAGCTGCTGGGAGCATTGAGCGACGACACCTTCACGAGCATGATGGATGGATACGACGGCGGCCTTGGCGGACGCCCACGCATCGCCATGAAGGCATCCGCCATCTCGCGCCGCACGAAGAAGCTCGCGCATCCACAGAAGGGGATGAAGAAGGAGGCAGTTGCAGAGGAGCGAAAGGCGATCCAGGCTCTCAAGGACTCCATCGAGACCGACGCGGACTTTACCGGATTAAAGGAGGAGAAGGATCGTACCGCGATCCGAACTGCCCTGGGGATCGCCGCACCGAAGAAGAAATGAATGCGCTCTGTTCCGAATGGAGCGGATCGCCATGGTACTCCATACACGGTATTGCCGGGAGCCGGGCGGCGAACACGCCCGGCTCCGATCCGCCGCCCCACCGGAGATCCGCAACCGGAGGGCCCCACGAACACCCGGCCGTACGTCAACGCACAGCCCCCTCCACCACCACGTTCTTCTCGCGCGGCGTTCTTCCCTCACCACGTTCCTCTCTCTCGCCAATCTTCTCTCTCGACGTTCTTCGTTCTCACATCCTTCGTTCTCACATCCTTCGGCGGCAACGTCGGACCGCAGTGGCTATCTTCGCCTCCATGGCGCTGACGTCTCGCCGGTCGATGCCGGAAGCGGCGTAACCGGCGGGGGGTTCGTGTGTCACATCATCCACGATGTTCGCAGGCACGTGCACCGGTGCGGACATCGAACCCGAGGCCCGGCGGGATCTCTCTGCGGCTGTTGTCCGGCGATCGCAGAGCGACCGCAGCAGAGGTGCGCGCGACACACATGTTTCCATCCAAGGTCAGCATCATGAAACGTTCGATACCCTTCCTCCTTCTTCTTCTTACGGCATTCGGCTCCGCTCGCGCCACGACGTGGCTTGTGGGCGCATCACGCACCTACACTGCTCCAAGCAAGGTATCCGGCCTTGTGAAGGATGGGGATACGGTGGCGATCGATGCGGGAACGTACTCCGAGGATGTTGCCCACTGGACCGCGAACAATCTGCTGCTGATGGGCGTTGGCGGATACGCGCACCTGAATGCCAACGGCACCGCCTTCGGCGGCAAGGCCATCTGGGTGATCGGCGGAACGAACACTACCGTGATGAACATCGAGTTCTCCAACTGCTCCGTTCCGGACAACAACGGAGCCGGAATTCGCCAGGAGGGTGTAAACCTCACCGTGCGGCACTGCAGCTTTCACGACAATCAGGAAGGCATCCTTGCGGGCGACAACCCAACGAGCGACATCGTGATCGAGTACTCGGAGTTCAATCACAACGGCGCCGGCGACGGCTACTCGCACAACCTGTACATCAACCACGTTCGGACGCTCCTCTTCCGGTTCAACTGGTCGCATCGGGCAGTTGTAGGGCACGAGCTGAAGAGCCGTGCGTACAACAACGTCATTCTCTTCAACCGTCTGGCAGACGAGGCCACAGGCACCGCGAGCCGCGAGATCGACCTGCCGAACGGCGGCACGGCCATCATCGCCGGCAACGAGATCGAACAGGGGCCGGCCGGCCAGAACTTCAACATCATCGGCTTCGGCCTGGAGGGGTTCAGCAATCCGACGGCACACGAGCTCTATCTGATCAACAACACGATCGTGAACGACAAGGGAGCCGGATCGTTCGTGAACGTTCAGAACGGAACGGCATTGGTGAAGGCGTACAACAACATCTTCGCAGGCCCCGGCTCCATCCTGGTCGGCACACCGGTCAGCGTTGACACGTCGCACAATATCTACGCAAGCGTTGCGGCGGCCGGCTTCGTGAACCCGGCCGCGATGGACTATCATCTCACGGCAACGGCAGCGGCGGTAAACGGCGGCGGCGACGTCGGCTCCGTTGCCAACTATCCTATGATCCTGGACTACGAGTATGTACAGCCGGCCAGCAGCGGTCCGAGAACGGACCCGGGAGGCGTGGACATCGGCGCCCATGGATACCAGGCTCCGGCCGGTGTCGATTTCGTTCGGACGGGAACGGAGCAGCTCGAGGTCCATCCAAACCCGATCGTTTCAACGGCAATGCTGAGCGTGCGCGGCGCGGCACCGGGATCGGTTGTCGTGATCTACAACGCGCTTGGAGCGGAGGCGATGCGAATCCCGGTATCGGGGGATGCGGCGGTAACGCTCACACGCGGGCAGCTTGCAGGCGGCATCTACTTCGCGGCACTGATGCAGCATGGCGTTGCCGCCGGAGGCGTACGAACAATCGTGGTACGATAGGCCGCACCATCGGCGGGACATGAACACCATGCGGCCGGGAACGCACCACGTTTCCGGCCGCGGTTGTTTCACAACCCGGAATTCGTTCGGCGCACCCGCAGGTGATGCTCTGCACCATCATTTGCGCCGTCCGGGATTATTGGCAATCTTGATGCGCTCCTTTCGCACATGCCGGGCCTGCCGGAAGGAAGCATGAACGCGAACCGGCACCGCCCCTGCACCTCCGGGATACGAGGGCATCCGCTCCTTCCAACCGATACCCACGGCGCATCGATCTCGCAGCCGCCGAACAGATCAAACACAACCGTCAACAATGAAGCTTCTATCGTGGAATGTCAACGGCCTGCGATCCGTGCTGGGCAAGGGCTTCGCCGATTTCGTACAGGAACATCGTCCGGATATTCTCTGCATTCAGGAAACGAAGACCCCGGGCCAGGCCGTTGAACTCGATCTTCCCGGCTATCGTGCCTACTGGAACCATGCGGAGCGGAAGGGATACTCCGGCACTGCAACGTTCCTGCGCACCGAGCCGCTGGATGTCCGCGAAGGAATCGGTGCGGCCAAACACGACAACGAAGGGCGGGTGCTCACAACGGAGCACCCGGAATTCTTCGTGGTGAACGTCTACGTCCCGAACTCCAAGCGCGACCTTGCACGCCTCCCCTACCGCTGCGAGGAGTGGGATGTGGACTTCCTCAAGTACGTGCGGAAGTTGGAGAAGAAGAAGCCGGTGATCTTCTGCGGCGACCTCAACGTTGCGCACAAGGAGATCGATCTGACGCATCCGAAGACCAATGTGAAGAACCACGGATTCACACCGGAGGAACGCAGGGGCTTCGACAACATCGTGGGCGCGGGGTTCGTGGACACCTTCCGCGAGTTCGAGAGCGCGGGCGGGCATTACACGTGGTGGAGCCAGATGGGCAACTGCAGGGCCAAGAACGTGGGGTGGCGCATCGACTACGTAGTGATATCCGGCGCGCTGCGCCCGCATCTGAAGCGTGCGTTCATTCTTCCCGAGGTGATGGGCTCCGATCATTGCCCGGTTGGGGTGGAGCTCGCAATCAAGATGAAGTGATCCTGCCGGAACGCTCTCCGGCAGCACGCCGCGCCGGAGAGCATCTGCGGCCGATGCGCCGCCTGCCGATGCGCCGGCGGCCGATGTACCGGGCGGCATTCGGCCGAGGTGTGGCGCGCCGGGCGATCACGGCCACTCGAATTCCAGCTCGAGCTGCCCGGCCCTCGAATCCTGCGGCGCAACCAGGTTGGAGAGCGTAAGGCCGATCAACCGCACCGCTCGCGCGGGCGGTGCCGGCTGCTGCAGCAGTTCGCGGCCGATCGTTCGCAGTTCGCCTGCCGTGGAGACGCCATGACGCACCGTGCGGCTCCGCGTGGAGATGGTGAAGTCGTGGTACTTGATCTTCAACGTCACCGTTCTGCCGCAGACCGCAACGCTCTGCATGCGCCGCCCCATCTCCTTCACAACGCTTTCCAACCGCATCATCAACTCCTGGAGATCAACCACGTCGTTCTCGAACGTGCGCTCCGCTCCGAACGACTTCCGCTGCCGGTCCGTACGTACAAGGCGCTCATCGAGACCGCGCACCATCCGGTAGTAGTACCGCCCCACCCGTCCGAAGTCCTGAACCAGTTCCTCCTCCGTTCGCAACAACAGATCGGCTCCGCTCTCGATGGAGAGCAAACGCATGCGCTTCGCCGTGGCAGGGCCGATGCCGTGGAACCGCTCGATCGGAAGTGCCGCAAGCAGGCCGGGCGCATCCTCGGGAAGGATCACCGTCAGCCCGTCAGGCTTGTTCATCGCCGAGGCCGTCTTCGCAAGGAATTTGTTGAACGAGACTCCGGCCGAAGCGGTAAGCTGGGTGGCGTCCAGGATATCCTGCTTGATGGCACGTGCCAGCAGCGTTGCCGACGGCGGCCCCTTGCGCGCCTCGGTGACATCGAGGTATGCCTCGTCGATGGAAACGGGCTCCACGAGGTCCGTATAGGAACGAAAGATTGCGCGCACGCGCTGCGAAACGTCGCGATAGATCTCGAAGTTGGGTGGAACGAAAATCAGATCGGGGCACTTGCGCAACGCGAGGCCGGATGGCATCGCGCTGCGTACACCGAAGGCGCGCGCCTCGTACGAGGCCGCCATCACCACACCGCGCCGCGATCCCCCCACGGCAACGGGGCGCCCGCGCAGTTCGGGGTTCTCCCGCTGCTCGACCGACGCATAGAACGCGTCCATGTCGATATGGATGATCTTCCTGTGCATCGAGATCCACGCAAGTTCTTACGATAGTACTCGCGCCTTTCGCTGTTTGATAACAGCTATTACGTCGTCGAAAACAGGCGATTCCGTACCGGCTTTTTTCAGGTTCGCCTTGAGATCCTCGGCTTCGCTAAGAACAGTCAGGCTCATTTCCGACAAGACTTTTTCAAGGTTATTTCTGGCAGTGGCCGTATCCGGCACAAGACGATGCCAATGATGGAGTCGCACCTCCATCGGCTCGTATTTCCCACCGATTTTCATGGACATTTTTGAGGCGAGTTCCGGATAGACGGCTGTACTGAGGAGATCATATGCCGGCGCAAGACGCGGTTTTCCCTGTTCATACAGAAAGGAGAAATTCTTGCCATGTGCATCGGCGTTGCCGATGAGATAATTGAAGATCACGATGTTCAGGAAAGAAACCCTGTCCGGCAGCGGCGCGATGCTCTGCTGCTGAATGATATCAAGGCACGCGGCAATATCCGGGCCGCCCTCTGACTGGTACTTGTTTTCAGGCACGATGGAGAGGGCTTGACAGAAATCCTCCTGATGCAACCTCGCCACATGGCCGCCTTTCCACCTCCGGTCATATCGCTCGATCAGGAGAAACGGCTCCGTGGCCGTATGCCGGATCTCGACACGCGGGACGTCGAGGCCGCACTGCGCCGCCAACATCATGCAGAAGAGCTCGTTGTGAACGCTGTCCTGAACATCCTCCCGTCCGATGAGTGTTTTCAGGATATGCGTCGTAGGCGCACCGCCTAACATGAGGGCGAGCTTGCCATCCACGACACGGACGGCGAGTTTGTCCTGTGTGCCGGCCAGAGACAGTCGAACGCCTTTGTCTCCGGCAAGCAACGGCCTCTGTCTGAGTTCGCCAAAGAGATCGTCCATCGCCTGATCGTCCAGGAAGTACGCATCCGCCGCGTTCTCCTCATGCGGCCCCTTGCCTTGCGGGTAGAGAGAAAGAGCGCCCGCGCATTCCCCTCCGATAATCTCAAGCAGCGAAAAGGGGTTCTTCTCCGAGACGCGTAGGAGTCGGGCTATTTTCCTGCGCGCCTCCTCATCAGGGAGAAGGCCCGAGAAATACGGACGTGTGATCCGGTCCCCGAACTCTTCGGGGCGCAGCGGCATTGAGATGGAGATAGGCCACGGCTGGGGGGATGTCAGGTAGTCCGCGTCATAGGCGAACAGCAACTGTCCGCTCTTGTCCTGCGTCAATTCGCCGGCCTTGCTGTTCAGGTACCAGACGTCCAGAATGCGCGACATCACAAATCGCCTTTACGGTCGTCGGCATAGAGGCTGATACCAAGAGCCACCAGCACTGCCATCGCCTTTCCAAGATGGCTGGTTGCTTTCCCGCCTTCCAGTTCCACAATAAAGCGGCGTCCCAGCCCGCAGGCGGCTGCAAGCTGTTCCTGCGTAACTCCTTGAGATTTACGAACCTGCCGTATTATGCTTCCCAAGGTTTCCATGTCTTTGACCTGTTTCATGACTTTTGTTCCCGTTCGGTATCATTATAGCGATTCCGAGGTCAAGGATCAATAGATGATACCGATCGGTATCATTTTATTCCTTTCGTGCCAAGCCAGACGATATGTTACCGATCAGTATCTCTATTAATAAGCCCCGTCTATGGACCGGCAAGGCCCTCCTACAAGCTTAGAAATATGACTACCGGGATCACCAGCAGCCGCAACCGCCCGTCTACCCCGAGCGCCGCGCCTTACCGGATCATCTCTCTCTCAACTATCCGCCGGCAGGCGACAAGGCAAGCGATCATCAGTTGGCCCCATGTTGTACCAAGCGCAAAAGCCCAGACGAAGAATCCGGGCTTTTTCATTGATTTGCAGCCTTTTGCCGATATTCAGCCGCAATGATAGAACGCGTCCATATCGATGTGTATGATCTTGCGCATTGATCTGGCAGGCAGGCAGTACAATGCCGCAATCTACGGGGCGGAAGCGATTTGAAGGCAGCCGGTTGCCGTCCGTACACCGCACGGCATCACTACGAAGCCGAACGGCCGTACGGTGTCGCACCCTGGCCGTCCAGAACGGCACGGACGCGCTCGGCCAGCACCTCCGGCGTGAAAGGCTTCTGGAGGAATGCCACCTCAGACTCGAGCACACCGTGGCGAAGCACGGCGTCATCGGTGTAGCCGGACATGTAGAGCACCTTCATCTCCGGACGATCGATCGCCAGGCGCTCGGCAATCTGGCGGCCGCCGGACTCCGGGAGCACGACGTCGGTGAGAAGCAGGTGGATGATTCCATCGTGCCCTTCACTTATTCGCATCGCCTCCTCTCCGGTGCCGGCATCGAGCACGGAATATCCGCATTGGCGAAGGATGCGCCGGGCAAGCGAGCGCACCCCCTCCTCATCCTCCACCAGAAGAATGGTCTCGTTGCCGCCGGGTAATGGCTTTCGTTCCGGCACCGCCTCCGGAGCCTTGCCTCCGCTCCCGGCGCACGGGAGGTAGATCGTGAAGGATGTTCCCTGTTCCGGCAGGCTGTCCACGATAATGTGCCCGCCGCTCTGCCGAACGATGCCGTACACGGTTGCAAGCCCAAGCCCGGTTCCCTTCCCCGGCCCCTTCGTGGTATAGAACGGTTCGAAGATGTGGGCCATCACTTCGGAAGCCATGCCGGTGCCGGTATCACTCACCACCAATGCAACGTAGTTGCCGGAGGCGAGGTCGACGTCCTTGAGCAACGCACCGACATCGGTGCCGGCCCTGTGTGTTTCGATCGTGAGGCGGCCGCCGTTGGGCATCGCATCGGCCGCATTCACGGCCAGGTTCATGATCACCTGCTCGATCTGCCCGGCGTCAGCGGTAATCGATTCGAGCGATGGATCGAGCTTGATTATCAACGAGACGCTCTCGCCGATCAGTCTGGTCAGCAGCGTTTCGATCTCGCCCACGAGGACGTTCAAATCCAGCACGCGCGGCCGCAGCACCTGCTTGCGGCTGAACGCAAGAAGCTGCCGCGTGAGCCCGGTTGCCCGATCGCCCGCCGCGGAGATATGCCCCACGAGACTGCGGGCGTCCTCGCTCAGCGATTCGTCCGCAAGAAGAATCTGGCTGTAGCCGGAGATGATGGTTAACAGATTGTTGAAGTCGTGTGCAATGCCTCCGGCAAGCTGGCCGATCACTTCCATCTTCTGTGCCTGGCGCAACTGCTCCATCAGCCGCTGCCGCTCCACGCCGACCGCCACGGTGCGCGCAACCGCCGCCAGCGCGTCGAGCACCGTCTCCTGCAGCGGACGGCGACTGAACATTCCCACAACGCCAACAACCCGATCATCCACGAGCATCGGCTGGCCGGCAAAGGAGACAATTCCCTCGCGCCGCCCCCAACGCCCCTCCGGCGAGTCCACGCCATCGGTGATGCCGTTGATAAGCCGGGGCTGGCGGTCACGCGCAATCGAGCCGACATCGTACTGGCCCACCGGCACCACTGCAAAGGCATCGGCGGCCTGCGAGGAAAGCCCGGCGCTGGCGTGCAACAGCAGCGTATCGCCCGAAGCGTTCACCACCCATATTCGAACCAGGCTCGCACGGAGATTGCGCACCATGGACTCCGCACAGAGCTGCAGCATCCCATCCAATGTGGTTCCCTGTGTGGCCGCCAGAGTCACATCGCTGTTCAAGGAAAAGAGTGCGCCGGAGCGCTCGCCTGCCGGGTCGCGCAGCACGGTCACGCTGCCGCTCGCCCTGCCGGACTCGTCGCGAATGCACGTGGTCATCGAATCCACCGGTATGCTTCGCTCCGAACGATCGATCAGCAGGGTGTTCTCCCCCACGCATACCACGGGCCCTTCGGCCAGGTCATCCAGCGATACCGGCTCCCCGCTCTGACGATCGACAAGGCGAACGATGTCGCCCAGCTTCGCGCCTATCGCATCCTGGCTGGTCCACTCGGTGATCGTTTCGGCAGCCGGGTTGAAGATCGTGATCACATCGTCGCTGTCGGCCGCGATCACGGCATCGCCGATCTCGTTGATCGCCGCCAGGAACCACCGCTCCACCTTCCGCATCCGGCTCTCGGCGCGATGCTTGTACAGCGCCATCTCGATGTTCGCAAACAGCTCGCGCTCGGAGAACGGCTTCACGATATAACCGAACGGTTCGGTGATTTTCGCGCGGTCCAGCGTCTTGCGATCGGTATACGCCGTCAGATAGATAATCGGAATATTGTGGCTGCGCCGGATCACGTCGGCAGCCTCGATTCCATCCATCTCTCCCTTCAGAACGATATCCATCAGAATCAGATTCGGCTCCATCGACGCGGCGAATTCAATCGCCTCCGGACCGGAGGAGGCGATTGCCGGAACTTCGAATCCCATCTTGAGGAGCCGGGCCTCCAGTTCGCGTGCAATGATGATCTCGTCATCCACGATGAGAATTCTCGGGAGTGCCATATGCTATCTCCGCTCTTTGTAATGCAGTTCACGAAACGTGATGCGGAACACGGTGCCGTTGTCCACATGCACCTCCACTTTTCCATCCAGCTGTCTGGTGAGATCCATCACAAGCTTCAAACCGAGCGAGCTGCTTGCCCGCCAATCGAAGCCCTCCGGCAGGCCGACGCCGTTGTCGCGAACGGTGAGGAGAAATTCGCCCGGCAACGTAGGGCCCAGTTCTACGATGACCTCCCCGCCGGATTCGTTCGGGAAGGCATGCTTGAGAACATTGGAGACAAGCTCGTTGATGATCAGGCCGCAAGGGATTGCCGTGTCCACCTCCAGCCGCACATTCTGCACATGGGTCCGAACGGCGATCCCTTCCTGGTTCACACCATAGGTGCGGAACAGATTCATCACCAGATCGTGCACGTATTCCGAGAAATCCAGCTTCGAGAGATCGGTGGATCGATACAGCTTCTCGTGAATCAATGCTATCGATTTCACCCTGCTCTGGCTCTCCTTCAGGATATTCAGAATATTCGCATCGGTCAGATATGTGGACTGAAGAAACAGCAGCGAGGAAATTACCTGAAGATTATTCTTCACCCGGTGATGAATCTCCTTGATATACATCTCGCCAGCCTCCTGAGCCTGCGCTTCAACGCGGCGGCGCTCCGTGGCGTCGCGAATTACGGCGAGCACGAGTCTGTCTCCATTCGCGGAAAGCGGGCTGAGCATGATGTCGACGGGAAATTCGGAATCGTCCTTGCGTTTGCCGAGCAGTTCCAGCCCAAATCCCATCGGCCGCATATGCGGCGAGGCCATGTAGCTGGAACGGAATCCAAGATGGCGTTTCGAGAAGCGTTGCGGTATGAGTGCCTCCACGAACTGCCCGATAATCTCATCGCGCCGATAGCCGAACATCTTCTCGAATTGCACGTTCACCTTCGCAATTCTTCCCTGGCTGTCGATGAGGAGGATCGCATCCGGAGCGTACTCGAAAATCTTGTACATGATTTCCGGCGAATCCGTGAGCTCCCCCGCTGGCAGTTGCGGTCTGTCTTGCGACGTACTGGAATTGCTGGTCATAAAGAATATCTCCGATGCCGATTACGAATTCAATACCGGCGCGCAGGCCGCCGTGATGAACTGCCGGCCTACCGGCGCTCTGCTCCCGGTATGCCGGAAGGAATGCACAGCCTGGAAAGCGTCACCGCACTCCCCTCTCGCAGCCGGACACGATGCCGCCCCGGCGGGATCTTCACGCAGCCGAGTGGCCGGAAGCCGAAGCGATGCAGGCGGTCCGGGCCCATGGGGCCTCCGGCACCCGCGACCGAATTATCACTTCTGTTCCGTCACCGCATCGCGTGCAGTTGTCCGGGATATCGGGGTAATGGATTGGGATTGCATTGGATGGGGAGGAGTCGGGCTCGAGCAGTTGAAATGCGGGCGAGGTAACCGATGCCACAAGCTATTTCATATTCGAGCATACTGCAAGCGTTTAATCGGAGCGCCCTGTGGGTGCAATTCGGAGATGGAGAACGTTTGTGGCGGTACGCGGAGGGACGCCCCGAGCGCTCGAGGAGGAGCCGCGCTTCATGGAAATCCAATGAGTGAGAGGAAACGAACGCGAGCACCGATGAAAGGACAATCCCATCCCCGATGCTCGCTTCGTGTCTGTCGTCTCGATTGCGATGCCCGGGCCCCGAGCACGCCGCCGCACCTGGGGCGGCGCAGCCGGGCACGGTTACTGGATAATCAACCGTTCGGACACCTGCTCGCCCTGGTTGGAATGCATGACGATCATGTACACGCCGGACTCCAGCCCTTCGGTGCGAATGCTGGCACGATGCGTGCCCTTTTCGGCCGGGGCCGCGGGCACCAGATCGCGCAGGTATTCGCCGCGAAGCGTATGCAGTGTTATCCGGATGTTCCGTTCGCTGGCGAGAGTATAGCGGAGCGAGATTGGCCCGTGTGCCGGGTTGGGCGACGCCTCCAGACCAAGCAGCGCACCGGACGAACGCCCGCAGAAGTTGAGAAGCGACGGCGCGCCCGTCATTCGCTCGCACGCAGCGGACTGGGGAAGATGGCATTCGACGACATCGGCGATGGCCGCAAGCTCTCCGGCGAGAGGC
Source organism: Bacteroidota bacterium (assembly GCA_018266795.1). Classification (GTDB taxonomy): domain Bacteria; phylum Bacteroidota; class Ignavibacteria; order OLB7; family OLB7; genus JAFDZV01. The sequence continues at coordinate 52,818 of JAFDZV010000049.1, forward strand.
ACGCGGTATCGGTCAGGCAGCGCCGCCACGAATTCCTGTGTTGGATAGTACCAGAGGATGATATCCGCGCCGCGGCGTCGTGTGCTGCCATCGATCGGTTCGTCCCCCAGGCGCAGATGTACCGGCACCAGCATCCGAATCGGATTTGCGCGAGCGGTATCGTGGAGAAGGCTCCATGCATCGTCGCGGGCAAGCGCGGAGGTGAGTGCCTGAACCATCGGTGCCAGCGGCCGCTTCGCCTCCGCCATTATCGGCGATTGATCGAAGGAGTTGAATGTGGACATCGTGCTTCGCGCATCCTTGCAGTAGGTGTTCAGCACAACGATCGGGGCAACGTGCGAGAAATGATCCACCTGCACGAACGGATACTTCCTCACCGTGAGGCTGAACGTATCGATGGTAAGGTGCATGCGCACGATGCCGGAACGCTTCGTTGTGTCCAGCCCCATTTCGGCGAATGTCTTGATCTGTGCCGGGTTGTCCAGCGTATAACTTTCCTCGCAGAAGGTTTCGATGCCGCCATTGGCAAATGTGATGCCAAGACTGCGAAGCTCGGCCGGCGTCAACTCGAGGAGCGGGATCTCCGCAGGCATCGGCCGCGGAGGCACCGGCATCGTTCGGTCCACCGTTGGTCTTTGAACGGCGAGGGCGCTGGCCAGCGGCGCAGTATCGAGGCTCTGTGACGGTGCATGCGACGACGGCTTCGCGGCGGACGCATCTACCTGCAGAGGCTTCCCGGCATGGCGGGCTGCCGGAGAGACCGGCGTTCCGGCATGCGATGCCGGATGAGCCGCGCGGCGAACGGAGGAGGCAGCCGGCTCCGGCGGCGCATCGTATCCGATTGCGTTCACATCACTTCGCGATGCGGCCTCGACAACCGGCGAAGCAATGGCCGGGCTCGGGGGGATCGAGGCAACATCCGTGCGGGCGAGCCCGATGGCTTGCGGTTCGGAGACGGTTGCAGGGGCCATGGTTTCGCGGCCGGATGGAGTGGGTGAAAGAAGCATCCATGCAGCCGTGATACCGGTGGCCAGCAGCAGAATCGCTCCGGTGCTCCACCAGACCACACGCCGGCCCGAGGCACCCCGCAGGCGCGGCGCAGGCTCCGCTCCCGCCGATGCGATCACGGCCTCGACCTCCTGCCGGTTGAGCGACGCAGCGGGATTGGCCTGCCGCAGCAGCCCCATCATCTGATCATATGTCTGTCTCGATCCGTTCATCGCTTTATTCCGAATTCTGTTTCGAACCCCGAGCCCATCGCGGCAAACGGTCCATCCTCCTCCAACTCACGATTCGGCGGAGTGCCGGAAAGCGGGCCGTCGCTCACGCCGAGCATGGCAGCCAGCCGCTTGCGTCCGCGGGCTATGCGGACCCTGACACCCACCAGCGATCCCCCCTGGATCTCACGGATCTCGGCCGTGGAGAAGCCGCCGATCTCGTACAGCAATATCGCCTCCCGCTGCTTCTCGGGGAGTTTGTGCAGAGCGTCGTACAGCAGTCGGATATCTGCCAATACGTCGCCCGGCGTGCTGCGATCGAAGAGCTGTTCGAAGTCCACCGCGGCGGCATCGGCCATGAAACGGCCGGCGCGTGTACGGCGGTGCGCCACTCTGGTAGCGATCGTGAAGAGGAAGCTGAGGAAGGCCTTGTCATCGCGCAGCGTGTCGAAACGTTGAAAGGCGATGAGGACGGTTTCGCCGACGATATCCTTCGCGACCTCGGAATCGCGGGTCATGGCAAGCACGAACCGCTGCAGACGAGGCTGCGCGGGCGTGAACAGCGCCATGAATCGCCGCTTCCTGTCGTTGGAGGATCCTTCCGTCATTCGACTTCCAGTTTCAGCATGTCGACACAGGGTATGTGTACCGCAGAGGCGAATTCGTTACATCGCAACGCAGCCCGCCGTACTGCTTCAGGAGAAAGAGACTGCGCTCCATTGCATGACGGCCGTGCAGCCGAACATGTTGAACGCATTTCATGAAATCACGCGGGCATGAAGCATGACTGTCGCCATGCTTCATGCCCGCCACGTTCGTCATCGAATCGGCATCAGGGTCGATTACGCCCCGCACCATCGCGTTGGAGATGCAAACGCGGCGCCGGGCGCCGAAGCGCGGCCGCCGCACCGATGGGGCATCAGGCGTGAGCCTCGGCACCATTGGTCACCGGCATCGCATCGGCATGCCGCATCCGCTCACCGAGTCCCAGTTCACCTATCCAGCGGTTCCGGTTGAACGTCTCCAGATTCTTGTTGCAGACGATCTGGAAGCAGGTGGAGTTACCCTGCGCTGCGATATGAACGGACCAGCCGAGGAAAACCTGCCACAGCCGGAACCAGAAGGTCCCATACTTCGCCTCCACCTGCGCCCGGTTCCGCATCCAGTTATCGTACCACCGATCGATCGTGATGGAATAATGAATGCCGACGTTTTCCACCGAGTGAATTTCGAACCCAACCTTCTCGAGATTCTTCACTACGAAGCTCAGCGGCATGCTGGCATCGGCACCGGAGAAAATGTACTTGTTCATGAACAGGCCCCACACAAGGCTCTCCATGTGCACGCCAGCCTTGAGGCCTGCGATCTGCAGATAGAAGAGACCGTCGTCGGCAAGCATTCCATGGATCTGGCGCATGAACTTGCGGAAGTACTTCACGCCCACATGCTCGGCCATCTCCAGGCAGGAGATACGATCGTACGTGGTGCGCGGAATGTCGCGATAGTCCATGCGGAGAATACGCGCCCTCTCCTGGCAACCGGCATTCGCGATCTGCTCGGTTGCATATGCCGCGCCCTGATGGGCAATGGTCACGCCGGTGGCATCGGCACCACGATTGCGAGCAGCATACAGCGCAAGCGTTCCCCATCCGCATCCGATGTCGAGCATCCTGTGCCCGGGCTTCAACTGCAGCTTGTCGCAGACCAGCTCCATCTTCTGATCCTGCGCTGTCTCCAGGTCCTGCGAGGAGTCCGTAAAGAATGCGCTCGTGTAGATCATGCGCGGCCCGAGAAACCAGTTGAAGAAATCGTTGCCGCGATCGTAGTGATCCTGTACGATTCGTTCATCCTGCTTCTTCGAATGAATCGTCACCTCGGGAATGAAGCGGGTGAACAGGAAGCGGAAGTGATCGGCAACCAGTTTGTACGTGGCGAAGTCGGTACGACGGCGGATGAACTCCCGAAAGTCGCCTTCGATATCGATCCGTCCGTGGATGTAGTCTTCAACCAGCGTGGTGAACGGAACCTTGCCCCCCTTGTAACGGGATTGGACTTTTGGTCCCGGCACGATAGCCGTGGCGTTGGGCGCATTGTTGGCCATGAAACTCCTGGGGATTGTGTCACTACCGGACGTGGACATGAATGGATAGCACTACTCACCTCTGCCAACCGCAGAGTGGGAGGCTGCCGCAATGGATGCATCGTAGCATGTTGACAAGCGGAGCGGGGCAATCTCAAGTGATCCCGAACAACGGCACCACCATGCTGCAGGCATGACGCCGCCGGCGCCAGGCACACCGCTTCGGCTCCCTGCAGCCTGCAGGCGGTACCGGCAATGGCGTAGCCGGATCCATCTTGTCGGGAGCTTCAAATCTTCGAACCGATCCCACACCCCGGAAGGACGGGCTCCAGGCGCAATCCATCGAGCATCGGATGGGCCGGTGCGGCACATTCAAGGACCAGGCCGAACGGAATTTGTTCCGAGGCACACAATGCCCGCCGCACCTGCGCGTCTTCCACGCGGCCCTCATGCGTGTACAGCCGGCTGCAGCTCGCGTAATCATTTCATCACACAATGCCACCCGTCGCGGCCGGCGGCATGAATCGCCGGCGGCATCGCCCGCGCGAAACGCGGCGCGCAGGCACCGCACACCGGTGCTTCACCACGATGCCCTGTGCAGCTCGGGCGGGCATCTGCTTCAGCAGCTTCTCGCGCACGTTCTTCATCGGAACAACGCGTCGGCGCATCAACGGGAATTCCACGGAGGTCCCCGATACCGGCCCGGCCGCAAAGCCGCGTGGTTACTGGCGGCAGCCGTGGGGGCATCAACGGCAACATTCTTTCACATGGTCCCCGCACTGCATCGACCGCATGCGGCCACGTGCATGGCATGCGCACGGCACGCGGCGGACCATGGATCGCCCAGCTCCGGATGCCGCGGCTCCGAACGGCATACCATAAGGCCTTGCTGGCGGCAATGCATTCGGCGGTCAACATACGAACCTCCCGGGGTTTGCCCACAGTAATAATGGAGGCCCCGCAAAGAGGCTGGAAATGGACAATTGAGCACGATTTCGCTTGTTAGGACACGCAATGAGCTCGTACATCATGCAATACTTGAGACGATGCTTTGCTCGAAGCAACCGGTAAAAAGTTTTCAAGCACCCTTTCAATCTCACGTTCGTCTCATATTGCACACTTAAGTTTGTGGCGCACTTGAAGCGAAAACGACTTGTCGGCAAGCACTCGAATGTGTTGCCGAGGGTCTGGATCTGGGCGTCGCTGAAAGGTGCGCCGCGGGGCTCTCAGTCCAGATATGCTCCGCACGCCTCCCCTCCCGCTGAATCAATGCAGTACACCTGCAGCCTTTGCCGGCTCGGGTTTCTGAGCCGGTACCCCGGTATTCACGGGCTAGATATGAGCCGCTCGCGAGTCGCGTGCTCACTCTTGAAATACGGGAAGTCATACGCAGACATCCGGCATCCTTGGGCAGGTTGTCGCATGGAAACCTCGTCAGCATTGCGCGTCCAGCGAGGCATCCAATATCACAATCGCTTCCTCAATCGACATATACCCTCTCCGCATGGAGGTTGCAGCGATACGCCATGTGCGCAAAATCTCTGCGACCCTCGGTGTGAATTTCCGATAGCAGTTCGAGTCGTACCAGAAAGGCGATCTCGCCGAAGACTCCAGCGTGGCGGTGCGCAACAACGCGGCAACACCCCAGCCGCAAGCGCACGCCACGATATGGCGGCGGGCCCTCCAACGGCAAGCCATTGCCGGACAGCTCATATCGTACTGCGACATAAATGCCGGGCATCCCGAGCCGGTGCAGGGCAATCGACCCAATAACTGCAGATCGATGTATCTCAGCGTAAGCAACAGCGGATCCGGCGTGCGACAGATTGCGGCAGCGAATGCCGGAACCTGGCGCACGGGCGCCCCGTGCCCGGAGTACGGAATTTCTTTTCCGAACGACGGCACGGATGCGGGCGCGGTCCGCGGCAGTAGCGCAGAGCATCGTACTGCGACAATTATCGCGGCGGCACGTGCAGCAGCATCGCGCACAACAAACGCGCAGCGGAACAGTACAAAATTGCGCCATTGGAACGGCATAATCCAATTTCAGAACAATCCGCTTCACTGTAGCGTAACATCGAGCGGCAATATGTGTTGTATCGCTCGCGGAGGTCCATCCGATCCCGGCCGTCTGGGCGGCGCCGATAAAATGTTACGTAATTCTTGTTAGGAGGTATATCGAATAGTTCGTACGTTCCCTGCCGTATTGCAATAGGAGGTCCAAACTCACCAACGCAATACGCCCCCCAAACTTTCCCAGACATTCCTGCAGTTACAATCGATCGCCAGCAGGTCAGGGAATTGCCGTGTATTTGCATGGCAGGACCATGGCTTGCCCGATCTGAAAAATAGAGTCGGAGTCCAGACTTCCGGCGAATGAAAAGCTGAATACTATTCATTACCTGCAATCGGTGCTCCGTGGGAGACCATTGAACATTGGCTGCAGCACCCTCACATATCAAAGAGGTCTACATGACACGGCACGACACCCTGTGCCTTGTGCTTCAATTCTCTCTCCTGGTGTTCATCGGCATTGCCGTCTCGGCGACTGCTGATGCCCAGGAGCAGATACCGTGGTCGGTAATAGCTACCGGCGGCGTTGTTGGAGCAAGTGACGGCACAGAATTTCTATCCGCCACACTCGGGCAGGCGATTACAGGGCCCGGAAGCAATGGAACCAATACAGCCTTTCAGGGCTTCTGGGTTCCGCTGATTCAGATATCGTCGGTTGAAGGTCCGATTTCCGGCGATCTCGCGGATGGTGCATTTCGACTGCACAATTTTCCCAACCCATTTTCTACCGCAACCACCATCAGCTATGCGCTCGAGGCACGAAGCCACGTTCGCATGGAGATTTTCGATCTCCTTGGGAAGAGCGTTGTCACGCTCATCGACGATGAGATGGAATCGGGCGATCACAACGTAGAATGGAATGGCCTGACCGAAAACGGCTCCAAAGCCGACGGAGGCATCTATATCTGTACGCTGTCGGTCGATTCCCCGGGCTCACACTCGAATGCTGCGCGCATCGCGCGCCGCAAACTCGTTCTCGTACGATAGCCATTGCCTTGAACACGGCGTCCAGGCAGTGTTCAAGAGCAATTCGACAACGACTCTGAACAAAGCAACCAGAATGAGATCACAATCATGAAAAGAATCCTTCACACCCTCCTCGGCGCAGCCGCCGGCGTGGTGCTCGTGGGCGGAGCGCTGTATGCGCAGCTGCCACAGCAGATCAGCTATCAAGGGCTGGTTACCAATGCCGCAGGTCAGGCCGTTTCCGATGGTCCATACTCGATGACATTCCGGCTGTATGAACAGCCGACAGGCGGCACCGCAATCTGGACGGAATCACAATCGTCCGTTCAAATCTCGCGTGGCCTGTTCAATGTCATTCTCGGCCGTATCAATCCCTTCCAGTTGCCATTCGACAAGCAATACTGGATCGGAACAACGATCGGCAGCAACAATGAAATTTCACCGCGCATTGCGTTGACAGCCGCGCCGTACAGCTTCCGCTCTCTCACCGCGGATAGTGCATATGCCGTTCCGGTAAATGCGATCGGCACGGAGAATATTCGCAATGGCGCCGTATCGCTCAGCAAGATCGACGCCACCGGCTCGCAGCCCGGGCAGGTGTTGATGTCGAACGGCACGAACGTTACATGGGCCGCTCCCGGAAATGGCAGCGGAACGGGCGTCACGAGCATCAACGGAGTAACTGGAGCAATCCAGCTGAACACCTCCGGCGGAATTATTCTCAACCGTAGTGGCGACACGTTCACACTGAAGGGCCCCACGGGCATCAGCTCCATCAATTCCGCAGATAATGCAATCGGCGTTACGAACGGAACGGGACCTGCTGTATCGCTGACTCTGCAACCGGAATCGTTGTACGATTTCTACCTGCTGAACAGCGGCATCTCCGGTATCAAGCTGAAGGATAGCACGATCACCGGCTCGAAGCTCGCCAGCGGCTCCGTTACGGCGTCGCAACTTTCCGATAACTCGGTGACGTCGTCGAAGGTCGTGGATGGGTCGATTCAGAATATCGATCTCGCCAACCCGTATATCACGATCAATCCCGGTATTGGAATTTCCGGCGGCGGCACGGTGCCTCTCGGCGGAAGCGTTACCGTCAACAATGCCGGCGTGCTTTCTGTGGCCGGCACTGCAAATCAGGTGAATGTTTCCAGCGCCACGGGTGCGGTTACTCTCTCCCTGCCACAGAATATCGCGACCACCTCGTCGCCGACCTTCAACTCGCTGACGCTGACCGGCAAGGCAACGTCCGCATCCACGGCACTGGGTGATCCGGGCAACACGCTGGTGACGAAGGACTACCTTACGACGCTCAGCACGCTCCCGGCCAGTGCCGATGCAACCCTGGTTGGTGACGGCACCGTCCCCAACCCGCTCGGCATCAACCTCGCCCACCCGAACACGTGGACGGCAACGCAGACGCTTCCGACAACGGCCGGGCAAGGTGATGCGCTCATCGCTTCCACCAACGCCGGCTCCACGACGATCATCGATGCCCGCGTTGCGGACAACCTGACGATCAACGGCGGTACGATCAACAACACGCCGATCGGTGCTGCAACGCCCAGCACCGGCGCGTTCACGTCGATCAGCGGCACCGGCCTTGCACTGAGCGGCAAGGGGACCTCCGCTTCCACCGTCGCAGCCGATCCCGGCAGCACGCTCGTCACGAAGGATTTCGTAACCAACCCGGGGAATGTGGCCGTCAGCACGAATGCCACGATCACCGGCAACGGCACAACGGCCACTCCGCTCGGTGTCAATCTCGCCAATCCGAACACGTGGACCGGTACGCAGACGCTGCCGGTAACCGGCGTTCAGGGCGACGCTCTCATTGCTTCGACCAATGCCGGCACCACGACGATCAACGCTCCGCGGATCGGCAACGGCCTGACCGACGCGCAGGTGAATGACAACCTGACGATCAACGGCGGTACGGTAAACAACACGCCGATCGGCGCTACCACGCCGAGCACCGGCGCCTTCACGACGATCAACGGCACAAGCCTCGCGCTGACCGCGAAGGGGACATCCGCTTCCACCGTCGCGGCCGATCCCGGCAACACGCTCGTCACGAAGGACTTCGTCACGACGCCGGGCAATGTCTCGGTCAGCACGAACGTGACCATGACCGGCAACGGCACCACCGGAAGCCCGCTTGGCGTCAACCTCGCCAACGCAAACACGTGGACCGGCACGCAGACGCTGCCGACGACGGCCGCACAAGGCGATGCACTTATCGCGTCGACCAACAACGGCACCACGACGATCGTTGATGCCCGCGTTGCGGACAACCTGACGATCAACGGCGGAACGGTAAACAACACGCCGATCGGCGCTACCACGCCGAGCACCGGCGCCTTCACGACGATCAACGGCACAAGCCTTGCGCTGACCGCGAAGGGTACCTCCGCTTCCACCCTGCCTGCCGATCCCGGCAACACGCTCGTCACGAAGGACTTCGTGACCGCACCGGGCAATGTGGCAGTGAGCACGAACGCCACGATCACGGGCGACGGAACAACGGGCAACCCGCTCGGCGTCAACCTCGCGAATCCGAACACGTGGACCGGCACGCAGACGCTGCCGACGACGGCCGCCCAGGGCGACGCACTTATCGCGTCGACCAACAACGGCACCACGACGATCAACGCTCCGCGGATCGGCAACGGCCTGACCGACGCGCAGGTGAACGACAACCTGACGATCAACGGCGGTACGGTGGACAACACGCCGATCGGCGCTACCACGCCGAGCACCGGCACCTTCACGACGATCAACGGCGCAAGCCTTTCGCTGACCGCGAAGGGTACCTCCGCTTCCACCGTGCCTGCCGATCCGGGCAACACGCTGGTCACGAAGGACTTCGTGACGACGGCAGGGAATGTGGCCGTGAGCACCGATGCAACGCTGACGGGTAATGGAACCGTTGGCAGCCCGCTCGGCTTCAACCTCGCCAACGCAAACACGTGGACTGCCACGCAGGCATTCCCGGCAACCGGTGCGCAGGGCGATGCTCTCATCACATCGACCAATGCCGCCACCACGACGATCAACGCTCCGCGGATCGGCAACGGCCTGACCGACGCGCAGGTGAACGACAACCTGACGATCAACGGTGGTACGGTTGATGCAACGCCGATCGGTGCTACGACACCGAGCACCGGCGCCTTCACGACGATCAACGGCGCAAGCCTTTCGCTGACCGCGAAGGGTACCTCCGCTTCCACCGTCGCGGCCGATCCGGGCAACACGCTGGTGACGAAGGACTTCGTGACCGCGCCGGGCAACGTAGCAGTGAGCACGAACGGAACGCTCACGGGTGATGGAACAATCGGCAACCCGCTTGGTGTGAACCTCGCCAACGCAAACACGTGGACCGGCACGCAGACGCTGCCGACGACGGCTGCTCAGGGCGATGCGGTGATCAACTCCGCGAATGCCGGCACCACGACGATCAACGCTCCGCGGATCGGCAACGGCCTGACCGACGCGCAGGTGAACGACAACCTGACGATCAACGGCGGTACGGTGGACAACACGCCGATCGGCGCCACGACGCCCAACACCGGTGCCTTCACGTCGGTCAGCATAACGGGGAAGGCAACGTCGGCCTCCACCGTCGCAGCCGATCCGGGCAACACGCTGGTGACGAAGGACTTCGTGACCGCAGCCGGCAACGTCGCCGTGAGCACGAACACAACGATGACGGGCGACGGAACAACGGGCAACCCGCTCGGCGTCAACCTCGCCAACCCGAATACATGGACCGGCGATCAGACGCTGCCGACGACGGCTGCACAGGGTGATGCGCTCATCGCTTCCACCAACGCCGGCACCACGACGATCAACGATGCCCGCGTTGCCGACAACCTGACGGTGAACGGCGGAACGGTGGACAACACGCCGATCGGCGCTACGACACCGAGCACCGGCGCATTCACGACGATCAATGGCGCAAGCCTTTCGCTGACCGCGAAGGGTACCTCCGCCTCCACCGTCGCGGCCGATCCGGGCAACACACTGGTGACGAAGGACTTCGTGACCGCAGCCGGCAACGTCGCCGTGAGCACGAACACAACGATGACGGGCGACGGAACAACGGGCAACCCGCTCGGCGTCAACCTCGCCAACCCGAACACGTGGACCGGCGAGCAGACGCTTCCGGTGAACGCAACGCAGGGTGATGCGCTCATCGCTTCCACCAATGCCGGCACAACGACCGTCAACGCCGCTCGTATCGGCAACGGTCTGACCGACGCACAGGTGAACGACAACCTGACGGTGAATGGTGGAACGGTTGATGCAACGCCGATCGGCGCAACAACGCCGAGCACCGGCGCCTTCACGACGATCGACGGAACCAGCCTCGCATTGACCGCAAAGGCAACGTCCGCTTCCACGGTCGTCGCCGATCCAGGCAACACGCTGGTGACGAAGGACTTCGTGACCGCAGCCGGCAACGTGGCGATCTCGACCGACGCAACGCTCACCGGCAACGGCACCTCCGGCAGCCCGCTCGGATTCAATCTCTCGAACCCGAACACATGGACCGGCGAGCAGACGCTTCCGGTGAACGCAACGCAGGGTGATGCGCTCATCGCCTCCACCAATGCCGGCACAACGACCGTCAACGCCGCTCGTATCGGCAACGGTCTGACCGACGCACAGGTGAACGACAACCTGACGATCAACGGTGGTACGGTTGATGCAACGCCGATCGGCGCAACAACGCCGAGCACCGGCGCCTTCACGACGATCAACGGCGCAAGCCTTGCGCTGACCGCAAAGGGTACTTCCGCTTCGACCGTCGCGGCCGATCCGGGCAACACCCTCGTCACGAAGGACTTCGTGACCGCAGCCGGCAACGTGGCGATCTCGACCGACGCAACGCTCACCGGCAACGGCACCTCCGGCAGCCCGCTCGGATTCAATCTCTCGAACCCGAACACATGGACCGGCGAGCAGACGCTTCCGGTGAACGCAACGCAGGGTGATGCGCTTATCGCCTCCACCAATGCCGGCACAACGACCGTCAACGCCGCTCGTATCGGCAACGGTCTGACCGACGCACAGGTGAACGACAACCTGACGATCAACGGTGGTACGGTTGATGCAACGCCGATCGGTGCAACAACGCCGAGCACCGGCGCCTTCACGACGATCGACGGCGCAAGCCTTGCGCTGACCGCAAAGGGTACTTCCGCCTCGACCATCGCGGCCGAT
>JAFDZV010000004.1:0-17255 GCA_018266795.1 Bacteroidota bacterium
TCGTTCATCTGGCCGAACACCAGCACGGCCTTGTCCAGCACGGTGGTGCCGTCGGAGAGCTTCGCCTCGGACATTTCGAGGTAGAGATCCTTTCCTTCGCGCGTACGCTCGCCGACGCCGCCGAACACCGAAAGGCCGCCGTGCTGCTTCGCGATGTTGTTGATCAGCTCCAGAATCACCACGGTCTTCCCCACGCCGGCGCCGCCGAACAGACCGGTCTTGCCACCCTTCGTGTAGGGCTCCAGCAGGTCGATCACCTTGATGCCGGTCTCCAGCATCTCCTTGTTGGTGGTCAGCGACTCGAAGGCCGGGGCCGCGCGGTGGATCGGCATCTTCATATCGGACGTGAGCGGGCCCTTGTTGTCGATGGCATCACCCACCACGTTGATCAGGCGGCCAAGGGCATTCTGCCCCACCGGGATCATGATCGGGCCGCCGGTGTCGTACACATTCGTGCCGCGGGCCAGACCGTCGGTGGTATCCATGGCGATCGCGCGCACGCGGTCCTCGCCCAGATGCTGCTGCACTTCCACGATCAGCGTATCCTGCTGACCGTCGATGTTCGTGCGCGGCACTTCGAGGGCGTTCAGAATGTCAGGGAGCGTGCCTCCCTGGAACTCCACGTCGATCACCGGTCCGATGATCTGAACAATCTTGCCTTCGTTCATAGCTGCTGGATCGTGCTTGTGACTGTATGTATGTTCTTCTTGTAGATGCTCGTTCAGTAGGCTCTCGTTGCGCGGGTGCCGCTGGAAAAACGGCGAAAACGGAGGAGAACTAGCGATGTAGGGGTTCCCGACGCCAAAAAGAGCACGAAGTTACACAAGGGGCCGTGGTTGTGCAATCTCATGTTGTAAGAACACGCGGGCTTACTTGACCACGGAAATTCCGTTCTTCACGCAGCTCGCACCGGAGGCGCTCTTCGCCAGCGATTCCGCCTGCATCTTCTTTTCGGCCGTATGAACGCTTCCCCCGAGAATCAGGCAGTTGCCGGCACCGTCGGTTACCGTTACCTGTTCGAATCCCGGCTCCGACAGGAGCGCTGCGCGGGCAAGCTCGGAGGCTGAGCGGCCGGTGATGCCGCTGCCGGCCCCCCCTTCGGATGGGAGCGAGGCGCGCCCGCCGTTCTGCGCCGGCTGGCCAGTCGGCGGGAGACTGCCGGCGCCGGGCGGAGCGTCGCTCGGAAGCGATCCCCCCTGCACACCCCCCGTTGGTGGAAGGCTGTTCTGATTCCCGATCGGGCCGTCGCTTGGAAGCCCCTGGCCTCCGCCGGCTCCGGTCAACGGCAGCGCGCGCTCCTCAGGCGGCGCGTTCTGCCCGCCCACAAGTTGCTGCCGGGCAGGGGTACGCGCGGAGTCCGCAACCGCCTCGCTGTTCTTCTTGGACTCGGTATCCTCCGTCGTCCTGGTCTCCGTGTTCCTGGCATGGCTGCACGCGGCAAGGAGCAGGAGGCCGGGAAGAAGAAGCGGAGCAAGGAAATGTGTCTTGAATTGCATGTGCCTTCGATCTCGGGATTGCAGCCGAACAAATTCAGCCTCAGGCTGAACGGCTCGGGCCGTTGTGTGCGGATACGGATTGCCGGGGTGCCGGTAGACAGCGGATGAAAATAGCGGAAATCAATGCTACCGGGCTTCACGAACTGTGATATCGTTCACCACGGAGTCCACGCCGCGGATTCTCTTCACGCTCCGGTCCGCTGCGTTCCGTTCCGATTCGGCACCTACCGTGCCGTGCAGGCGTAGGACGCCGCGCCCCAGGCTTGTAACCCGCACGCCTCCAAGGCCGGGCTCCATCAGCAGAGCGGCTTCCGCCTGCTTCTGCACCCGGTCCGCGCCTGGCGCGGATTCCTCCTGTCGAACGCCCTCTGCGTCCACAGCTCCCCGGGCGCCTGCCTTCGGCGCGGAGCCAATCCGCGGTTGCCCATGATTGCCGCCGTCGCCGCACGCATGCAATGCAACGAGCCCGGAAAGGAGCGCCACGCACCAGCCGTGAGCCAGCGCACCTCGCGCGCCGGCAGGAGGCGGTATACCGATGCCAGCCCGTCGCGAGACGGCTCTTCGTGCATCGTAGAACGCGGCCAGCGTTTCCGGCGGCGTTCCCAGCAGATAGCGCAGGAGCACCATGCCGTTCAGCAATTGCTGGCGAACCACTCCGCGGCGCTCGAAGCGCCGGGATGAGGTGACAACCTCGCCGGGGAGGGAATGGATGGTGGCGATGCGCCGTGCCCGGCGCAGGAGCGCCACATCCTCGAGCAGCGGCCACCGGTCGAACCCGCCGATTTGCGTATACAGATCGTGCCGGATCAGAATGCCCTGATCGCCGAACGATGTCCAGATGCTGTCGAACCGGGTGAGCCGGGCATAGAGCCGATAGAGGATGCGCTGCCGGTCGAAGCGCAGGCGGAAGGTGGCGGCGGAGAATCCGGGCGTGCGCACGGCATCGGCGAGCGCGGAGCATGCCGATGCCGTGAGCCATGTATCTGCGTGAAGGAAAAGGAACCACCTTCCCGACGCCGCCTGTGCGCCGGCCGCAAGCTGGCTTCCGCGTCCTGTGGGGGCATTCACAACGGCCGCGCCCAGTGCGCGCGCGATGGCCGTGGTGGCATCGGTGGATCCGCCATCGGCAACGATGATCTCGCATGCAAGGGAGCGGAGCGAACCGATGCAGGCCTCGATGGTCGTGGCCTCGTTGAGTGTGGGAATGATGACACTCAGACCGCTGATTGGTTCGTGCTCTGGATTCATGCTGTTGATGCGAGTTGAGTACGGCGGACCATATCTTGCCGCATTCTAACGATTCGATGCGTGATAACAACGCCATGAACGAACCACATGTGGTCGCGCCGATGATCGCCGAAGGGGTGATCGGCAATCCGCTGGTTGCCGGCCTCAGGCCGGAACATATTCTGGTGGTGCGGCTGCATGCCTTCGGCGACGCCGTGATAGCGCTGCCGCTGCTGGCGGCGCTGCGCCGCCGCTTTCCCGAGGCTCGCATCGGGTTCGTGACCTCCGCGCTCTACGCCGATTTGTTTCGCGAAGTTCGCGGCATTGACGATATTCATGCCGTTGCCACTACCGGATCCAAACCAGCCCGTGCCGTTGCCGCTCTGCGTCTCGCCCGTCTGCGGGGTTCCGTCTCGCTAATGCTGGATATTCAGCGCTCGCGGCAGTCGGAGATGATTCGTTCGGCTGTTCGGCCCCGGGCCTGGGCCGCGTTCGATCGCTTCGCGCCGCGAGCCGCGTTGGACCGCTATCTGGATGCTGCGGAGCATGCGGGTCTGGGCCGGGTGGCGCCGGAGTTCTCCGTGACGCTGAGAAGCCGGGAAGGTGCGGGCTCCGAGGCAGAGCGGGAGCTCGCCGCATTTGCCCGCGAACGGACCGGGCCGATCGTCTGCCTGAACCCGGCCGGCTGCTGGCCCACGAAGAACTGGCCGCCGGAATATTACGTGGCGCTCGGCAACAGGATGATTGCAGCGTGGGGGGCACGGCTGGTGCTTCTGGGCACGGAGAACGTGATGGCCGGATCCTCCGTCCTCGCCGGCCGGCTTCGCGACGACGTGCTCAATCTGGTTGGACGTACCACCGTTGCCGACGCGCTTCATATCGTACAACGATTGAATCTGATGGTGAGCGATGATTCCGGCCTCATGCATCTTGCGTGGATATCCGGCGTACCAACCGTCGCCATGTTCGGAGCCAGTCGCACCAGTTGGAGCCGTCCGTACGGCGAACATACATACTGCTTCGGCAGTGAGGACCTTCCGTGCGGGGCATGCATGAGTGCCCGTTGCGGCCGCGAGGATCTCCTCTGTCTTCGGCGCGTTGATCCCGATACGGTGTTCCAACGCTGTGCAGCCCTGCTCGGCGCGCACGGTGGCGGGGCGTTCCCGTCCGCATGAACCGTGCTGGCCGCGTGGCTGATTGTACGTATCGATGTGGACCCCATCCGCATTGCGATTCGGGTGGAGCGTGGCATATTCATTCGGTAAGCCGGACTGCACTTTCAGCATGGCCGGCTTCGTCACTGGTTGTTGTCGAGGTGTTGGATCAATGACGAACAAAGACTACTACAAGTCGCTGGGTGTGGCCGAGAACGCGTCGGCTGAGGAGATCAAGAAGGCATATCGTTCGATTGCCAAGAAGTATCATCCCGACAAGAATCCCGGGAACAAGGAAGCGGAGGAGAAGTTCAAGGAGGCCAGCGAAGCATACGACACGCTGGGCGATCCGGAGAAGAGGGCGAAGTATGACCAGTTCAGGAAGCTTGGCGGCGGCGGGCGCTTTACCGGCTTTCCCGGAAACAGCGGCGGTGACGACATGAGCTATGAGGAGTTCATGCGCCGCTTCGGCACCGCAGCGCAGCGCGAACGCTATGGCGGGGGGAGGCAGCAGCAGAGCTCGCGGAACTTCGGTGATTTCTCGATCGATGACCTGTTCGGCAATCTCTTCGGCGGAAAGCGCGCCAAGCAGACCGCCGTGGAGAGCGACGAGCCGCAACCCACGGACGATCCGTTCTTCAGGCGGAAGGGAAACGATGCCTATGTGGAGTTGACGATCAACCTTGCTCAGGCCCTCCTCGGGAGCAAGGTGCGGGTTCGCACTCCCTCCGGCAAGAAGGTCACGGTGACGATCACTCCCGGTACCGAGCCGGAAAAGTTGCTCCGCGTTCCAAAGATGGGCTACGAGTCCGGCTCCGCACTGGGTGACCTGTATATCCGTCTTCATGTCAGCATCCCGAAGAACCTGACAGACGAGCAGCGCGAACTGGTTGCGCAGCTTGCGGAGGCACTTGGCCTGCGTCACTGACCGGGCGTGAATGCGATCGGGTTGCGCGCGGATTCGGCATGGCGGTTTCTGCGATGAACGTTCGACACGATGAGAAGAATAGAGGAATAGCTCAATGGAAAAGACAACGATTCTTCCGAATGCTTTCAACGATCTGGTGAAGGAGTCCGATGTCCCCGTACTGGTGGACTTCTGGGCCGAGTGGTGCGGCCCATGCAAGATGATTGCGCCGACGATCGAACAGATTGCGCGCGACTACAGGGGACGCCTGCGCGTTGTGAAGGTGAACGTGGACCTGAAGCCGCAGATCTCCGCGGAGTACGGCATCCAGAGTATTCCCACCATCATGCTCTTCCATCGAGGCAGGGTTCTGATGCGGCAGAGCGGCGCGCTTCCCTATGAGGCGCTGAAAGGACAGATCGACCGCGCGATGGCATAGTGCCGCGCCCGTGCGGCGTTGCCATACAGTGTAATCCCCATCCTCCGGGCAGCCGGGAGATGGGGATTCCCGTATCAGGCCCACTGTGGTTTGCCGCCAAGTGCTATTGTTGTGATTCGAAATCCTTACGCCGCCGGTTCGGAAACACGACGGCGCGTACCCGGCGACGCAATCTATCTTCACCGATGATGAATATCCGGACTGCCTCCAGACGCATCGCTGCTCATGTTCTGCTTCTTCATGTTGTTGCCCTCGGCTGTGCGTTTGCGCAGGGGGGCGCCCTTCCCGAACTGCGCGCCACAACCATCAAGGGGCGGGACTTCCCGCTGCGTGCCGACTCCGGCCGCGTGGCCGTGATCTTCTATACGCCCTCCACCTGCCGTGAATGCGCGCAGCGCCTGGATCTCGCCGTACGAGCATTGAAGGGGACGGACTCCGTGATACGCGTTGTTGTGCTGGCGAACGTCGGCGCCGATACCAACCGGCAGCGGCAGGCGCTCAACGACGCCCGCACGCTGGTATCAGCGAAGCCGCCGGTGGTGTTCGACGTTCCTGCCGGTGCCGTATTCGGGCGCTATGGCGTTTCGAAGACTCCAGCGCTGCTGCTGCTGGGGAGGGATCTGAAGGTGCCGGTATTTGTATCGTACGACGCGATGTTCGGCTCGGCAACGCCGGCGCTCACCTCCGATGCGGATATCGAATCGCTCGATACGCTTCTCCGCTCGCTGGCCGCCGCGGCCGGGAAGTGAGCGTCGTTGCCCGTGGTGAACCGAAGCATCCGTCCGTGATACACGCTCGGAAGAACTAAGGGCCTATCGTGGCGGCGGCCGACGCGTGCGTGTATTGCCGTTGAGACACAATCTTCGCAGCGATGCCCCGGCTTGCGGCACCGACTGTAACTTTCCGTATGCCCCATGTGTCAGGCATCATAGCGAGCGCATCTCTTGCAGGGAAGAAGATTTATCCCTAGACTGTTTGGCGCTTCGTTGGCGTCGCGTAGTACGCACCCCATTCGTCCGACGAACGAGTAACAGAACCAGCACCGGTTCGGTGTCCTGAACAGCCGGTGTCCCGCTCGCATGGCATGGTCCACGCTGCGCCGGAGCCCTATCCCGCCGCCGCGGCTCTACCAGCTTTCGACACGAAGACTCGAACAAATAATCATCCGGTGCAGCACACGAGGCTCCCCCCTCTGGCGGCGCCGACGATTGCCAATGGCACGACTGCGTACCTCCAGAGGTTAGTCATGAATCGTCGTTCCCTCTTTACCAGTTGGTATACCCGCCCAACGGCAGCCATCACCGATCAACGTCCGCCCGTGCGGCCGCAGTCATCAGGCCTCGAGCCCTATGTGCCATCGGCGGCAACGCCGTGGGACGCGGAGCGTGTTGGGCATCTGCTGCGCCGTGCAACGTTCATGCCGACGTGGACGGAGATCAGTATGATGATGGCGATCACGCCGTCGCAGGCCGTGGATCAATTGCTCAATGCGCCCAGCCAGCCGCAGGCGCCGGGCATTGCGAACAATGTGACCGAGAGCCTGGATGGCCTGGACATCACGCTGCAGAATCAGGTGAAGGCGCAATGGGGCGCCGACATGGCGAACTTCCGCTCCTGGTATGTGAACGTGATTCAGAACGCGGGTCTCACGCTCGTGGAGAAGATGGCGTTCTTCTGGAGCGGCCACTTCACCAGCCAGTTCGAGCTGGCGGACGATATCATTCAGGCGCCGCTGATGTATCGCCAGAACCAGTTGTTCCGCGACAGGGTCTTCGCCAACCTGAAGGATCTGGTGATGGATATCACGCTGGACGGCGCGATGCTGGTCTATCTGGGAGGCGATCTCAACAACGCCAGTGCGCCGAACGAGAACTACGGACGCGAGCTGCTGGAGCTGTACACAACCGGCCTTGGGCAATACACCGAGGGAGACGTGCAGAACGCAGCGCGGATCCTCACCGGCTGGCGCATCGCACGGTTCTCCGACAAGCCCGCGCCGAACGGGATGTTTACCACCTACTTCGATGCGAAGAACCACGATATCAACGGCAAGGAGTTCATGACGGTCTCCTTCCCGGCGCGCGACGTGAGCACCAACACGGAGTTCATCGTGAAGCGCGACGAGGTGCGCAAGCTGGTGGATACCATCTTCGAGCAGCGCCAGCGCGCCGTGGCCGAGTACATCTGCCGGAAGATCTATCGCTTCTTCGTCTACAGCAATCCGGCCGCGACGGACGAGGCGGTGATCTCCGCGATGGCGGATCTCTTCATCGCCAACAACTTCGAGATCAAGCCGGTGATGTCCGCGTTGCTGAAGAGCGCGCACTTCTTCGACAACGCCAACATCGGCGCGCAGATCAAGACGCCGGCGGAGTTCGAGGTTGGGCTGGCGCGCGTGCTGCACGGCAACCGCGATGTGGCCGGCGATATGAAGAAGCTGGATCAGGAGCTGTTCAATCCGCCCAACGTGAGCGGCTGGCCCGGATATCGCTCGTGGATCACCACGACAACGTTCCCGGTGCGTGCCGACGTATCGCACGGAATCATCTCGGCGATGAGCGATGACGATGCCGTGGCCTTCGCCAAGGGCCTGCCGGATTACACGGACGTTGCAAAGCTTACGGTGAACATCGCGGCGGTGCTTCTGCCCCGCCCCCTCTCCGATCAGCGCATGACCAATCTGAAGACGAAGCTGATCGGCGCCGCTCCGGATTACGAGTGGCCGGATATCATCAACGGAAGTCCCGCAGGTGCCGGCCCGCGCATCCGGGATCTTCTCTCCACGATCGTAGATCTTCCAGACTTCCAACTCTGTTGAGCCCTTCGGTCGGAGCCCGGGCGCAGCCCGCTATCCGCGGGGCCTGCAGCGCTCGATGACGAAGGCCCGAACCGAGCGATCGCGCCCGCGGCGCGGCCCGCATGCCGGGAGCAGCCGCCGCGAACACAGATGGTGAGGAATCGGCCGGCCGATATCCTCCAACGAGTTCCGATGCCGCGCTCCCCTGGCCGAGCGGGTGGTACGAAGCAAACCAGAACTTCGCGAGAGCCTGAACTGCTATGAAACGACGCACATTCATCAAGACGGCAGCCGCTACCGCCGCGGCAGCGCCGATCATGCTCGGCGGCCTTCCCGTTCATGCCAGAACGTCGCTCGAGATGCTGGCACAGCTTCCTCCCGGCGCCAACGACAATGTTCTGATCCTTGCCCAGCTCTTCGGCGGCAACGACGGGTTGAACACCGTGATCCCGGCTCTCGACGATGAGTACTACCGGATCCGCCCCGGCATCGCAGTTCCCAAAACCGATTGCTGGAACAAGGTGGGGGATATCTTCCTGCATCCTGCGCTCGCGCTCGGTTCGCTGGGAGGTGCAGCCCGCATGCTGGAGGTCGGCAACCTTGCAATCGTTCGCGGCGTCGGCTACGAGAATCCAAATCTCTCGCACTTCCGGTCCACCGATATCTGGCTCAGCGGCATCAACGATTCCAATCCCGATCGCCGGCTGGATACCGGATGGCTTGGCCGGTATCTGGAGAAGCAGTATCCCAATTTCCCGGCGTCGCTCCCGGACCATCCGCTCGCCATTCAGTTCGCCGGCTTCGGCCTTGCGCTGATGGGCTCGAAGGGGCGGATGGGAATCGAGGTGAACGATCCCAGCCTGCAGCGAGGCGTCAGCTCGCAGCTCGATACGCTGGACTCCGCGAGCGCCGGGACGGCATACGCAATCGAATACGATTTCATCGCCGATATCGCAGCGCGCTCCAACAAGTACGCGCAGGCGGTGAAGGATGCATACGCCGCGGGGAAGACACAGTTGAAGGCGGGCTACGCCTCCGACAGCTTCTCGCAACAGCTCGCCGCAGTTGGCGCCCTGCTCGCGGGCGGGCTGCAGACCCGGGTATTCGTTGTCTCCATGGGCGGCTTCGATACGCACGTGACGCAGCAGTACGAGGGGAACAAGGGAACGCATCCATCGCTGCTGCAAACCTTCGGCGACGCGATCTCGCAGTTGCAGAACGATCTGATCCGTCTCGGCTTCGCCGATCGCGTGGTGGGTATTACCATCAGCGAGTTCGGCCGCCGTCCGCACGAGAACGGCAGCCTGGGGACCGATCACGGCGCAGCCTCCGTTCAGTTCGTCTGGGGAACCAAGGTGAACAGCGGCGTGTACGGCAAGGCGCCTGACCTGAAGAACCTGGATGCCAATGGCGACGTCCCCTACGATATCGACTATCGCGAGGTGTATGCGGAGATCCTGACCGATTGGTTCGGCCTGAACACCGCAGACATGCGCGAGGTGTTGCAGAAGGATGATCTCACGCCTCTCGATGTGCTCCAGTCGCCTGCCAGCGGCGTTCAGGAGAATAGAAACATTACAGCCGGCACCGGCCTGCGCAGCTATCCGAATCCGTTCTCCACATCCGCCACGCTCGAGGTGCAGCTTGTCTCCGCTTCCGACGTGCGCATCGATCTGGCGAGCGTTGACGGAGCGCGCGTTGCCACGCTGCTCAACTGTCATCTCGATGCCGGCACGCATCGTGTTCCCGTGAATGTCGATCTCCGCTCCGGTACCTACATCTGCACGATGCGTACCGGCGGGCTGACGACATCGCACGTGATGCAATGCGTGCGATGAGCAGATCCGAAGTTGTTCACTGATCCCGTTCGGTATCGCATGCCGTGCTCCGGTGCGCATGCCCCCTCGAAGTGATGCCTATGCGGTTGCGCTACATTCTCTACTGCTGCCTCCTTGCGCTCGTTGCCCATTGTGTGCCGACAGAAGCGCAGTTCCCCGCTCAGTGCGACGGCGACAAGTCGTGCGTGGGGAATGCGCTTACCATCGACGTCACGGTGGGAAAGGGAGCACAATACGTCGATGTCGATACATCGGCGCAGATCCGTTCGTTGAGCAGTGCCATCACATTCGAATCGTGGATCAAACCGGTACAGCAACCGGGAAAGCGGCAGTTCGTTGCCGGGCTCTGGGGACCGAACAAGGACAACAACGATCAGTGGGTTGTCTACGTTCAGGACAACCAGATCGTCTTCGCGCTCAGTCCCGACGGCTCGTACAAGGGGGATACGGACAACACGGTTGCAGCCGCCACGGTTGCCGATCTGTACACGCGCGGCTGGGTTCACATCGCCGCGGTATGGGACGGAGCCTCCACGCAGGCGCGGCTCTACGTGGACGGCGTGGAGGCCGCGCGGGGAAGCAATGCGCAGTATCCGCTCACCGCGCTGAAGAAAATCGAAAGCCGCAACCTTCCGATGCAGGTAGCCAGCTGCAACGGTCTGTACGACGACACCACGCGCTTCCGAACGTTCAAGGGGCAGATAGACGAGATCAGGCTCTGGAGCAGGGCGCTTACGCAGCAGGAGATACTCTGCCAGCGTCTGCAGTCGCTCGCCGGCAATGAACCGGGGCTTGTTCTGTACTATCGGTGCAACGAACAGAACACGTCGCAGACCCTCTGCGACGCCACCGGCAACGGACAGGTTGGCCGCATGCGGAGCGGTGCGCACTGCGACAAGAGCGATCGCAAGGTTCCCGCCACCTACACACTTGCACCAGCCACCATCGGCGGCTCGCTCAACTGTACCAGCGACACCACATTCACCTTCACGCTGGTGGACACTTCCTTCTGCGGCAATCAGGTGAACCTGCAGATCGTTGGGCCCGATGCCGGACTGTTCACGGCATCGCGCACGTCGTTCACGCTTGTGCAGAACGTTCCGCAGACCTTCACGGTTCGCATGGTGGCGTCCATCATCGGACCGATCACGGCGGATATCGACATCGTGAACGCGAATCGCTGCGGCGATCCGGTCACCGTTCCGGTTCGTCTCACGCGGCGCACGGAGCTCGATTACTCGAAGGGACGGTTGAAGCTGGATACGCTCTTCGTTGGCTGCATCGAGAAGACGTGGTCCGAGGATACGCTCAAGATCTGCAACAACACCGGCCGCCCGATGCGGATCGACGCAGCAACGCTTGGCGGGCCCAGGATGATGTGGCGTCCGGAGGATCCGGCGCAGCCGCTTCCGATAACGCTCGCCAACGGCAAGTGCTGGAACGTGATCGTGAGGATGAATACCGGCGACAGCACGAAGACGGAGTACGACACGCTTCGCATAACGAGCGATGATCGCTGCCCGGGGAGCGGTGTGATTCCGATCGAGGGGCGCAGCCAGGAGGTGCTCGCCATTCTGCAGCCGGACGGCCAGCATCGCGCGGACTCCATGAAGTTCGAGGATGTATGCCCCGGGCAGATCAGCGACGTGCAGCTGTACCAGTATCGCAACCTCGTTGCTGACTCGGTCTTCATCGACTCCATCGTGATCTCAAACGGCTTCTACGGCCGCCGCAATGTCTATCCCATCGGGCTTGCGCCGAAGATCGCCTACTTCCCCACCTACATCCGTTTCCGTCCCGATCGTCCCGGACCGTTTACCGGGCAGGCGGTGTTCTATGCGCATTACCGTGGATGCACGATTCAGAAGGTGATCGAGCTGACGGGCCGCGGCATCTCCGTGGATGTGGTGTTCAACGGTGCGCTTGTCGGCTTCGGGAACGTGACCATCGGGAAGTTCGGCTCGCAGACCGCGGGCGTTACGAACAAGGGAAGGGATGTTCGTTCGATGTCCGCGTATCTGAAGGTGGGGGATGTGTTCAGCATCACCGCAAACAGGAACTTCTCGATTCAGCCCGGGCAGACTATTCAGATCGGGCTGGAGTTCCGTCCGCGCGAGCCGAAGACGTACTACGATACGCTCTGCATCTTCGACAATCAGTGCTTCCAGACGATCTGCATTCCGGTGAGCGGAACGGGCGTGTTCGATGCGCTCACGTTCACGCCGCCGTATCTGCAGATGGACAACGTGATCGGATGCCAGTGCCGCACCGATACCATCTACGTCAAGAACAATCTCTCCTCGCCGACGACGTACAACTGGTCGAAGAACGACAACACCGGCAAGTTCGCCATGAAGCTCCTCACGCCGGTGTCGCCGCTGCCGCCGAACGGCAGTCTGGCGTTCGAGGTGACCTACTGTCCGAACGATCTCTCTGACGATCGCTCCGATCGCGCCTTCATCGACATCACGCTCCCCTCCGGCGAGCTCTATCAGGTGCTTGTGCGCGCCAACAGCGTTGCGCCCAAGCTCTACGTAACGCCGCTGACAACGTTCGGTGTGGTGGAGGCCGGATGGCGCAAGCGCGCAACAATCCTGGTGGAGAACGCGAGCTCCGTGCCGATCGTGGTGAACTCGGTGCCCGGTGTGCCGCCCGGCTACACGGTGATCAGCACGCAGCCGCCGATTCCGGCAACGCTCAATCCGCGCGACTCCATGTTCGTGGAGGTAGAGTTCGCTCCCACGGCTGAGCAGGCGTACGACGGCGATCTCACGCTCTCCTCCAACTCGCCGTGCAACCTCGGCTGGCGCGGCCAGATCACCGGCCGCGGCCAGGTTGTGAAGCTCGGTGTTCCGGTGGCCTTCATCAATTACGGCCTTGTGCGTCCGTGCGATTGCTCGGTGCGTGAGATACCGCTTCCGAACAACTCGCAGTACATCCCGATCTCGATCGACAGTGTCTGGGTGGATGGCGCCGGCGTACCCTCGCCGAACCCGCTGGTGTTCGTCTGGCGCTCCAAGCAGACCGGAGGGACAACACTGCCGTATACGATCGATCCGCAGAAGATCGATACGCTGCAGGTCTCCTTCTGTCCGAACATTCCGGCCACGCAGGCCAACCTGCTGGCGAACGCAACCATCCATATCAAGGCGCACACCACGGGATGGTCGCAGGAGTTCAAGACGGTGCTGAGCGGCCGGCGCGAGCTGAACTTCCAGCCCAGCCGCGTTCTGGTCTCCTTCCCTGCAACCCGCGTGGATACCGGCGCAACGCCGATCTCCGTTGACATCACCGTGCCGGATGCATTCCAGAATCCGAGCGGCGACAGCATCATCATTACGGGGATCACGTTCGTTCCGGACCAGCGCGTGTTCTCGATCGATCCCTCGGCTCCGCCATTCCCATGGATCATCAAGCGCGGCCAGAAGTTCACGTTCAAGGTGGACTTCTATCCGCGTGCGCCGAAGGACTACCTGGCGCGCCTCTATCTCCAGACGAGTTTCCCATGCAAGGGGGCCGATACCACCATCCAGGTGAAGGGGACCGGCTTCGCTCCCGCATTCGGTCTGCAGATGGCGTTCGATACAGCCGCCGTCGGGCAGGACACCTTCCATCTCAATACCTGCGATACGCTCGTGGTGCCGGTGATGATCAATCGTGCGATCCCGCAGGATGTGATCGACATGGTGTTCCGTCTCGGCTACGACACCACGTATCTGCGATTGGTGGATATCACGTCGCCCTACACGAACACGGTGACGGTTGCAGACACCGGCGATGGAGCTCGCGCGCGTCTGCGCGATGCACGCAACGCGCAGGCCGGCGCGGTTGCCTTTATCCGCTTCGTTGTGCGCGGAGGGCCGGCGGCCTTCCCGATCACGCTCGATGAGATCGATTTCGACAGCGACTCACTGGTCTACTTCAAGATCATCGCCGGCATCGATCACGGCTGGGTGATCATCGATCAACCGATGATCGCGATAACCGGGGTGACCAACTTCGATACGGTGAACATCAAGAGTTGTGCGGACCGGCAGGTGGTGGTGCGGAATCCGGGCGCGATACCGATCAGGTTCGATTCGCTCAGCGGGCTCCCGCCCGGCCATACCGTTGTGGCGAGCAGCGTCCCCTACCCGGCAACACTTGCGCCGGGCGATTCGATTACGTTGACGGTACGGTTCTGCCCCAGAGTGGAGCAGGCGTACGATTCCTCGCTGCGTGCGTTCTCCAATCAGCCCTGCCCGATTCAGGACAGCGGCATGCTGCACAGCTTCGGATTCGCACCGCCGTTCCCGATGCGGCTGCTTCTGGGCGCGACGCCGGGTTCCGGTCTGGTGAACGGCACGATAGCGGACACCGTGGATGTTCCCATCTATGTGGATCGCGACGTTCCGCAGACGCCGCTGGATGTGAACCTGTTCATCTCCTACAATCGCAGGGCGCTCGAGTACCTGGGCATCACCTCGAAGTACAGCACGCGTGCTACGGGAGCGGCCTCGTCGCAGGGAGTGCAGGTAAGCCTGCCACACTGCGACAGCCTCAAGGCGGGTGAGATCGCGCGCCTGCGTTTCGTGGTGACGGTGCCGGATTCCGTCCTCTCGAAGATGTATCTGGAGCCGCAGAAATTCACCAGCGACTCCATCTTCTGGGTGAAGCTGGATCCGCCGATCACCACCGGTGATACCGCCTCGGTGCGGGTGGATCCGCGCTGCAACATCAGCCGTCTCAACTTTGTCGGCGGCGCGAACAAGCTCCTGACCCCGGTGCCGAATCCAACCACCGGACGGATATCGATCGACGCGCAGATGGTGGAGGACAACCGCACGCGGCTTGCGCTCTTCAACAGCGCCGGCATCCAGGTGCTGGAACCGCTTGACGGCAGTCAGTTGCTGCACGGCGGAAGCTACCGTTTCGAGTTCGATGCGGGGGGGCTTCCCAGCGGCGACTACTTCATCGTGTTCGAGGCGGGAACCTTCCGCGCAACGCAGCGCGTGAGGATCGTGAAGTAGGTTCCGTCCGACAATGACAATCTTGTCTGGGCCGGATCGCTCGCGACCGGCTCACAAGGCAATGATCAGGCGGAGCTTGGCGCGAGCGTATCGCACAGAGTGTTCGATATCGAGCGTGCTCGTTCTCCGGCCGGCACCACGAGCGTGCCGGCGGGTTTCGTCAAACAACCTGCGCCCGGCATCAACTGCAGGGCGCGGTCTCCATATACTGCCCGTGAATCGACTCGTACTTGTTGCGTTTCTCGCAGTGGTGATCGCCGCTCCGCTGGCCGCACAGGATTCAACTCCTCCGCCGGTGGATTCCGTGCATGTGGTTCCGCCGCCGGCGGATACCACCGTGCCGGAGCGTGCAATCCCGGACAGCGTTCATCTGAATCGCGACGGATTGCTTGTCACGCACTTCCGTGTGGGCTTCTATGCCGGCTACGCCCAGAACTTCCACGACACGCATTCCATGATCTTCGCCGGCAATGGAGATTGCGGCACGTTCGTGAACGGGCGCGGGAACGGACCGGCCGTGGGCATCTTCGGCGAGATCCCGCTCGTGGACGACTGGCTGGACGGCGTGGTGGCGGTGAACTATCTGCAGCGCGGCGGTGCGTTCGGCGAAGTGTATACCGGAGGGCTTCCGATACTGGATCCCATTTCGAACCAGTACGTGCAGCTCCAGCGGCTGCACCGGTACACGGCCGATCTGGGCTATGTGTTCGGTGAGATCGGCGCGCGCATGACGCCGTTGCCGGAGTTCCCGATATACCTGCGCGTTGGCGGCGGCATCGGCTTCACCGCCTCGCAGCCCACACACCACCAGACCGAGGAGATCATCGCACCGGAAGGTGTGCTCTATCCGGAGACGAACACGCGCATCCGTGATGTGAGCGCCGGGACGATTCCGAACGTCGGGCCGTACATGGCCCTGAGCGGCGCGATCGGATATCCGCTTCCCATCAGCCGGAAGATGACGGCGTCGCCGGAGGTGAGCTACTATTATCCGCTGAACGATGTCACGCCCGATTATCGCTGGCGCATATCGGCACTTCAGTTCGGAGTGGCGGTGCGATGGAACTTCGGCCAGCAGTACGAGTTCCCGAAGCCGCCGCCGCCACCTCCACCGGTGGTAGTGAAGCCGGCCGAGCCGCGGGCGCCGCAGGCCGCCATCGCGTCGGCGTATCCCGGGAAGATCGAGATCGTGGAGACGGTTGTCACGGAGACCTTCCCGATTCTGCCGTACATCTTCTACGACAGCGCGAGCACAACCATTCCGTCCCGCTACAGGCGAATGACCGAGGGGGAGACGAACGCGTTCAACGAGAAGAATCTCCCGCACCGATCGCTTGGCGCCTACTACGACATGCTGAACATCGTCGGCAACCGGTTGCGGCAGGCGCCGGAGTTGAAGATCACGCTGAACGGCACCACCGACGGCCAGGAACGGCCCGATGCCGCCGATGCCAGGGCGCTGGCCCGCTCGCGTGCCGACGGTGTGAAGGATTATCTGACGAAGACGTGGGGGATCGACCCGAAGCGCATCACGGTTACCACGAGCGCGCAGCCAACGTTCCCGTCCAGCATGCAGTATGCCGAGGGAGCGGAGGAGAACCGGCGTGTGGAGATAATCGCTTCGAACGGTGATGTGCTGCATCCGATCGTATTCGAGCGCTTCAACGAGCACGCCATCGAGCCGAAGGCGATCCCGTTCAAGATTGCGTCCGAAAGCACCGCTCCGATCACCTCCTGGCAACTGGACGTGTATGCCGGCGACGAGAAGGTGTGGCAGCGGGGTGGGGCCGGCGTGCCGCCGAACGATCTGAATTGGGCGCTGGACCAGGATGTCGCGGCGCAGCTTGCCGGCAGGTTGAACGGAGCGGGAAGCCTGCGCTGCGAGCTGCGCGTGGTTGATGCGAACGGGAAGTCCGGACGTTCCGTTGCCGAGCAGCCGGCCAACAAGCTGCTGAACCCGTTCGAGGTGAGCCGGCTGAGCCTGATCGTGTTCGACTTCGACAAGTCCGCGATCAGTGAATCCAACCAGCAGATGATCTCCGCGTTCGTTTCAAAGTCCATGCTGCCAAGCTCCACGGCCTCGATCGTGGGATCAACCGATCGCCTTGGCGAGCTCGATCACAACCAGGAGCTCTCGGTGTCGCGTGCGCAGGCAGTACGTGATCTCGTGGTGAAGGAGCAGCCGAAGGCGAACATCACCAACGTGGAAGGTGTCGGTCCTTCGCGATTGCTGTACGACAACGCGACCCCGGAGGGGCGCTACTACTGCCGTACGGTACAGGTGGAAGTGAAGACGCCGATTGCCGAGATGAACTGAGGGAGTGGTCAGTAGTTGGTAGTTATTTGTCAGTTGTTCGAGGAGAAGCGAGATCTATTTTTCCACTGACC
>JAFDZV010000004.1:17363-67320 GCA_018266795.1 Bacteroidota bacterium
TGACCACTGACCACTGACCACCAATCTTTGTTCCCCGGTTCCGGGAACCAACCGCAACCATCCGTCTCTAAGAGTCCACACCCCGATCGCGGAGCTTCCGCGGACCTTCGGGCTACCCGAATCAATCAAACGAAATAGATCGATGCGTTCGTTCGCAAAAAACGTTGCTCTTGCCGTTTCCCTCTGTGCGCTGGCCGCCGGCACGGCGTTCGCGCAGGGAAGCGACGCGCATCCCCGTATGGGCGAGGAACTGCGTGCGGAAATCGTACGCTGGGCGACAACTACCGTGGTGCCGCAGGTGCGGCAGTGGAAGACGAAGCTGGACGGCGCAATGTCGCCGGCCGACCTTCAGACGTTGAACGGCCTGCGTGAGCGCGCGCGCGTATTGCGCAGCGAGCTTGCGGCAACCGGCATGGCGATGCGCACGGCGTGGCATGACGAGGATTATGCTGCCCTGAAGACGAGCCGCGACAAGATGAAGGAACTGGTGGGCAGGCAGAAGGAGCTAGGCGAGGCGTTGAAGCCGCTCGCGGAGCGCTACAAGACCACTCTCATGGAGATTGGAACTGCGGCCAAGCCGAAGATGGAGGAGTGGAAGAAGCAGAGCCATGAGATCGTGAGCAAGTGGATGGATGCGCACAAGGATCAGATGGGCGCGATGGCGAAGCCTTCCGGCCCGAACAACGGCGAGATGCCGCCAGGCGGAATGCCGCCGGGTGGAATGGCGCATCATGGCGGCTGTGACATGGGGGAGGGAGCACCCTTCATGATGGGGGGCGATATGCACCGGAAGATGATGGTGGCGCGTTTCATGCTTTGGGACGGCGGCGGCATCGATGGCCTGGATGAAGAGGGGCAGGGTGCGGCCATGCCTGAAATGCACTAGAGACATTCATATAGAGAGCGGTTCCATTCTCCCACGTCCGGGATGTTGGGCATCTGTTGCGTGAGAGTGGGATTGAGCGATCTCCGAAAGGACCCCGCGGTTCGATGCGTCGGGCCGCGGTGAACCTTCGGAAGCAAGGGGCGCCGCCATCGTTCGCGATGGTGGCGTCCCGTTATGCATCACTGCCGCCGCATCCCACCATGATGCAACCGCTTCATAGGAATATTCGTTGTTGCCCGTTGACTCCTGCCGTCACCATCGTATCTTTGTGCGTCCAACTGTAGAATTGCAGAGGCCAGGTACCACAGCATCTTCACGAACGAACACGTGTGCGTTCCTCATTGTGCATCCTGGATTTCCGGCATCCTTGGTTTGGCGATGATCCCTCGCAACGGCGGCGGCAGACGGCCCGCGGATGTACTACGGCATCGTGCGGTGAGGCCGGGCCCGGAAGCCGGATTGCGATCACCCTGCGGATCGATCACTGCGAGCAGCGCTCACGGAGCGCCTTCCGGCGTGAGGTATGCACCTACTGCCTGCATACCTCACACACACGTGTCCGGCATGTAAGAGTTCCTAACATTTGGAGCCGCAAGGCCTGTTGGCAAACAGGTGCAACCCGGTCTTGATAGGAACTGTAAACGCGCACGACCAGATCTCCCCCCAGGAATTCTGGTGGATCACCGACAGGCTCACCGTGAAGCATATGCGGCGCGCTCCCCCTCAAGCACCTTGGGAGCGCGCCGCAATTGTTATCATCTTGCATGCCGCGCGCCGGCTGAACGCGTTGTCACTCCGGCTACCGCGCAATCACCACCGGCTTCGCAAGCATCACGCCGCCAACCACAGCAACACAGTAATAGACGCCGCTCGGCATTCCATCCACGTTCCACTGCAGCGAATGCGTTCCCGCCTCCATGGTCCCCTCCGCAATCGGTGCAACGGTTGCGCCGCGCGTATCCACTACGCGGAGCACAACGTCTGCAGCACGTGGAAGCGCAAGCACGATCAACTCCGGCTGCGACGATGCGCGCATCGGGTTCGTTCCGATCTCCATCGTAATCCCATGCGTTCCCGATTCCAGCGGAACCGCGTCGATGCCGTTGGTCGTCAGGTCCCACGCCGTGGACCACGGGCCGGAGCCGCCCGCGTTCTCTCCGCGAACGCGCCAGTAGTAGCGCATGAACGATCCCGTGTCAGGAGCCATCACCGAGAGCGCTGCAACGTTGCTCGTGTCGAACGTGGTGCTCGAGAAATCCGCCTTCCCCGAAAGTTGGATGCGATACGACGTTGCGTTCGCAACGCCGGTCCACGTAAGGGCTACCGGGTAGGGCTGGAACGAAACGTGATTCGACGGCGACACGAGCGCTGGTGCTGCGGTTGGCGGGGCTGGCGTTCCTCCGGCCGTCGTGAGATGCCACGTGGCAGACCACGGGCCGTCACCCGCGGCGTTGTGCGCCCTGACGTGCCAGTAGTAGCGTGTGGAGCTCGCGATCGTGGTCCTGCTGGAGGCCGACATCAACGAGCCCTGGGTGCCCGTCTCGAACAGCGACGTTGCGAACGTGGAGTCCGTAGAGAACTGAACGTCGTACGTATCGGCGCCGTTGACGGTGAGCCAGCTCAGAATAACCGCGTCGATGGGAACGCCCGTGGAATCGTTCACGGGTGACTTCAACACCGGTGCGGCCGGAACCTGCGTTGTGGTTGATGCGCTGCGCTTCAATCCATTGCCGAAGCTGGAGACCCAGATCTCCGACGTGTTGTATGGGTTGAAGTAGACGCGCTCCGGTTGCCGGAACGGATAGCTGGCCACCTGCGTGAACGTAGGTGTTCCGGAGGCTGCGTTGCTCGAGTACCAGAGGCCGTTCGTCTCCGTCGTGGCGTACATGACGTTCGCGTCGTTCGGATCTACGGTGCACGAGGTCACCCGGTCCTGATCGAGAATCTTCTTCCACTGCTGGCCGCGGTTCGTGGTTCTGTACAGGCCGCCGAGTCCGTTCGGTGCGCCTCCCCAGCCGCTGAAGACGCCGACATACCAGGTGTTCTGTGTGCTGTCGTGCGGGTCAACAACGAGGTCCTTCGTCCAGTAATGCATCTCGGGGGCGGATCGGTCGGTCCACGTGGAGCCGCCGTCCGTGCTCATGAACACGCCGGAGCTCTCGGTGAACGCCGTTGTACGGCGACCGGAGTAGGTAACCAGGAGCGTGCCGTCGCGCAGGACATTGATGTTGAACGGATGCCCTTCGGTGCGTGGCGGATTGGTAACCTTGCGCCACTGCGAACCGGCGCCCGCGCTCGCATTGTCCGTCACGAAGATGCCGCCGGCCGAGCTGTTGATCACGCTTGCGTAGAGCCTGTCCTGCTTCGTTGGATCGGTGGCTACCCAGATCACCGGATGCGCGAAGTCGTGCATCACCGTCCACGTTCTTCCGCTGTCTGCCGATTGCAGCACCTGCCCCTTCCCGCCGTCGATGCGCGCGTCGGTGAGGTAGGTGCTCTGGTACATGTCGTGAACGGACGACGTGCCGGCATAGAGCGTTGTGCCGTTCAGCCTGCGCGTGACTCGGTACATGGAGTTGTTGCTGTGTCCGGTATATCCGAATCCCCACGTCGCGCCGCCGTCGCTGCTGATCGTTCCCTTGATGTCGGAGTAGCAGCCGATGAGCCTGTCCGGTCCGGCGAAGAATACCTGCCACGCCGTTGTGTTCTCGATGCCGATGCTGTGATAGGGGCGTCCCTGAGGTGTCGGCGCGCCGGCCGGATTCAGATCGGCCTCCGCAACGTATGCGGCATCCCACGTTGTGCCGCCGGACGTCGTGGTATGCACGAAGCCGAGATCGCTGATGATTGCCGTGTTGGGATCACCCGGCGCAACGGCGAAGCCGAGCGCATACTCACCGTAGGACCAGTCGCGATCGCCGCTACGGCCTGACCAACCGGTGCGCACGTTCTGGGAGGAGGACGTGTTGAGGACGCTCGCCCATGTCGCCCCGCCGTCCGTGGTCTTGTACACCGTCGGGTTGCCGCTCCCGCTACCCCCGGCTACGTACGCGATGCCTGTGTTGCTCCGCGCCATGCCTGCGAAGAACGGTTCCACACCGGCCGGGATCGCGCCCTTGTGCGATACCCAGACGCTGCTTCCGATGTCCAGCGTGTATACTCCCACGTAGCTTCCATGGTCGGCCCCGGTGATACCGGCATAGACATCGCTCTTGCCGAGCGTGACGCAGAGGAGACGGGTGGTGTTCCCCTGCTTCGCGCCGGCCATGGAGACGATCGCCTCCGTGGCCGGGATGCCGGTGACCGGCGCGGGGGAGAACGATGCGCCGTTGTTCGGCGAGACCAGCAGCCCCGCGTTGGTTCCGAGATAGATCGTATTGCCGTCGAAGAAGGCGCCCGCCATGTGGCAGCCGCTTCCGTCCGTTATCTGATAACGCTGCGCGAATGAGGCTCCGCCGTCCGTTGAGACATAGAGCGTTGTATAGTCGGTGAGCAGCAGCCGTGTGGTGCTGGTGGGATCGGCGATGAGATTGAACGCGTCGTTCCCGGTGGGATCGTTCGCAAGGGGATGCCATGTTGCTCCGCCGTCGGTGCTCTTCGCCGGATGCGCGGCGTCGTTCAGGATGCTCAGCGAGTAGAGGATGGCGGGATCGCTTGTGAACTCGATGCGGCCGATTGTGCCGCTGCTCTGGAACTGCCGGAAGTCCAGTTGATTCCAGAGCTTCCCGCCGTTTGTCGAGTGGAACAGCTCGCTCATGTCGCACGCAACGTAAACCTCCGATGCGTTGTGCGGGCTGATGCTGGGCATGAAGAGCGCGCCACCTCCGCCCGGGCCAACGGGCTGCCACTGTGCGGGCTGTGCCTGCAGCGCGGCGGCTCCGATGCAGAAGAGGCATATCGCCGTCATGATGCGAAGGGGAAGCAATCGGTTCATTGCGGGATTCCCAAGCTGTTTGTGTTGGATTCATGCCGATCGCGAGGCGGTGTCTGCCAGCGGCCACCGCCTCGCCGTCTGGATCGGCGATACGTCTTCCGGGCTGTGCGATGCCCCGGACGCGACATCGCATTGCAGGGTTCCACTCTCGAGGCCGGCCTCAATGGCCTCCCTCGAGAGCCGGGTGTTGAACGTCTGAAACTTCCAGGGGATCGGGCTGCCTCAACGGCTGCCCGGATCAGGCAGATCAGGGACACTCCACTGCATGCGAAGTTACGCATGGGACGGGAGCGATCGCTCTGCATGTCCGTCGCAGCCTTGCCGGTACGTATGCCGTGCCGGAGGAGGGACGAACCGGAAGGCGGGCCGTTTATTCGTGAAGGGATCGCTCCAGACACCCCGTACGGACCGCTACGGTGAAGCGGGCGCATGCAGGGAGTGTCACGGCGTTGGCGTGCCGAATGAACCGGGGACGTGAGGAAGGCGGCGGAGACATTCAGTGGCATCAAAAGCATGCGGGGAGGAGATCGCTCCCCTCCCCGTGCCATACAATGTTCGGGTGCGGCGCATTCGAACCGAGGAACTGTCTACAGTCCGGTGGAGCCGAACAGCTTTGCGGAGATCTTGATCGTCTCGCCGACCTTGCTTCCGATAAGGCCCTGGCGGCCGGCCACGTTGAAGTCCTTCAGCGAGACCGTGAATTCGGCGGTCACCATCACCAGATCGCCGGGTGCGCGTTCGCGGGTCTGCGCGCTGGCATCGATGTACTGAAGCGAGAAGGGAATCGTCATCGGCTTCGTTACGCCGTGCATCGTGAATGTGCCCACCGCCTTGCCGGTCATCTGATTACGATTCACCTTCACGTCGCTGACCGATGCAATCGTGAAACTGATCGCCGGGTACTTTGCCGCGTCCAGCCATGTCGGGCTCTTCAGATGGCCGTCGCGCGTTTCGTTGCCGGTCTTCATTGTTGCCACCTGGCAGGAGACCGTTCCCTTCAGTGATGTCGGCTTCTTCGGATCGAACGTGAACGAACCGGCGATTCCCTCCGCCGTTCCGTTGATGGTCTCGCCTGGTGCCGAGCTCAGCCAGTTGAACTGATTCTTGCTGACCTTGTCGCTCAGCTTCACCGTCTTCTGGCCGGATGCCGCCACCGCCAGGCCCTGAGCCTGCGTGGAAGCGGAAGTAACCAGAAGTGCTGCCGCGGTTGCGGCTATCGTGACTACATGGGTGATTTTCATAAGACAGACTCGTTGTTAATGTCGTTGGTTAGGGGATAAGCAATCTCAGCATCTCCGGACACCTGCCCGTGCGGCTCTGCAGGCGAGCACGGGTCCGGTTGCGGCGTATGGCCGGGAGATTGGCTCCTGTGGCGCATCGAGGGCCCATGCCTGAATTCACGTGCTGCCGCAGCCACAGTGCCGGCTACCTCCATCGTCCGGACCTCGCGCGATTCCACTCTCTGACAGTTCAACACGTAAGAACCGGACAGCTTTTCGGTTAAGACAATTATCGTCGCAACAAATTTCAAGGCAAAAAAACACCTACTCCTCGGAGTCGATCAGCTTCTCGCACAGCTCGGCGAGTGCGCGGCATTCCTGAGCGCTCAGCTTCTTGCGCAAATCGTTGTACCAGACGTTCAAGGTCACCTGAAGTTTATCCAGCAGCTCGAGGCCCTTCGAAGTAATCTGCGTGATAACCACGCGCCTGTCATCCTCCGAGCGTTCGCGCTCCACGAGAGCGAGTTTTGCCAGGCCATCGATCCGGCGCGTGATATCGGGTGCGCGGTCGAGCATGCGCGACGCGATGTCGCCGCATTGATAGCCTCCGCCGCGTGCGCCCTTGAGGATGCGCAGGATGTTGTACTGCTGACGCGAAATGTCGAACTCCGAACACGCCCGGTCCAGCTGTTCGTTCAACGTACTCGCCGCAACGAGCACCGCCAGGATCGCCTCCTGATACGGACTCTCGAATTTGCTCTGTCGCAATCGCTTCTTCAGTGTCTCGCCCATAACGACCGAAATATAGAGAGGCGGATTCCCTGTTGCAACAAATAATTCTGTCCCTGTTCATGCCCTCGAGCATGAGGTGCCGGTCTCCGCTGCCGTCAGGAATCGGACAAGAGAACCCGCCGGGCGGGGCCGTGCGATCCCTCCACCGTGAAAAAAGTTCACGGCCCATTCAACCCGCTCCCCCGGACCCATGTCAGTTGCACCATCGACGATATCAATGCTGGCAGCAAGTGTATCCGTGAACTGACATCCGCTTTCCTGAGCCAACGCACCGCAATGCGATCGTGGCCGGCGAGCTCATCGTACACGCTCGTGTTATTGGAGGATAGACCATGAACGCCAAGCCATCAATCTACCGCCTGCTTGCAGGGCTACTCGCATCACTTTCGTTTGTCGGCTGCATGACTGTGAACAACTACGGCGTCCAGCCGACGGCGCAATCGGGCACGCCCGCAGCACAGCGCGATGTCGCGAGCCGCGACGGCTCCGATTGCGGATGCCGCAACGGCCAGGGAGGAGTAAGCTACTATCCGGCTCCCAACTATCAGGGGGGCTACTACTCCGGCGGATACTATCCTCAGTATCCGTATTACTCCGGGACGCCCTACTATTCCGGAGCGCCATACTATGCGCCGCCGTACTACGCACCGGACTATGGGTACTATCCGCCATACCGGCCCTCCTCCGGAAACGGTTCAATGGGCGAACGTGCCGGCAGCGACGATCGCTCCTCGTCGCAGCCGGCCGATGGAAGCGCCGGCAGCGCGCACGATATCGGCGGTTATGCGGGGAATGATGACGGCATCCCCGAAGGCAACGGCGCAAGCGTGCGCCGCCATCGTCCCTCTCGTGCGAACGGTCCCGAGGCAACAATCAAGGACGAAACGCCTGCAAGCTCCGGTCTGGGCTCGCACGAGCGGCGTCCGGTGGATGTCTCCACTGCCGATGTGAATCAACATGGGGACCAGGATACGGCCTCGCGTGTATCCGTACATGGCGCGGGAGCAGGCAGCGGCGCAACGCGGCACGGCGGCACCCGGGCGGGAGCGCCCTCGCATGGAGACAGTGCCAGCTCCGGCGTTCGGAAGAACGAGGGAACACATTATATCGGCTCCGGCGTTGGCTCCGCAACTACCGGCTCGCGGTCGCAGGGCGTGGGTGCACGTTCGCGTCGTTCGCAGACGCCTCCTACCGATAACCCGCATGCAGCCCAGGGAGGCACCTCCGCGGAAGGTTCGAACGCGCACAGCATCGGCTCCGGCGCAACCGGGCAGCCGGCCAATGTGGGCAGCGCGCCGGCCGGTAGCGGCGGTGATGCGCATGCGGTGTCCGGGCGGCAGCGGAACGTTGGCAGCGCCACCGTGAGCCGCGGGAACGACCCGCACGCGGCGGCAGCGGAGGGTTCGAACGCGCACAGCATCGGCTCCGGCGCAACCAGGCAGCCGGCCAATGTGGGCAGCGCGCCGGCCGGCAGCGGCGGTGATGCGCATGCGGTGTCCGGGCGGCAGCGGAATGCAGGCAGTGCCACCGTGAGCCGTGGGAACGATCCGCATGCGGCGGCATCCGGTGCGAAGCAGTCAGGTTCCAAGCCTGCGGAGACATCGACAACCGGGGCAGACAACGCCGATGTCCATACGGCAACAGGGTCGTCCGCCGGATCGAAGCATGATCGTCCCGCGCAGGATTCTCCCGCGAACGGATCGCATTCCACCGATCTGCACTCCGCAGGCACCGCGCGTGCTACTGACCCCGCGCCTGCCAGGGCAGACGGAAGTGACGCCCGCGTCAACCCGTAGCGGCCTGAAGATCTGCTGCATTGAACGTGTCCGCACGCTCACATCCGAGCGTTTCTTCGCAGTTGCTCCCGGCATCAGGCTCCGGTTTCGGCGTTGTCAGCCTGCGGCAAGCTCTCTATCTTGCGCGCTTATCGAGCATGAACTCCTTTGCACATTCTTTCCACATCCATCCATGAAACTCAAGTCAATCCTCGTGCTGCTTCCGCTGGTTATTGCGGCAGGCATGCTGAACCTCGAGAGCGGAGCGGCACAGGGGGGCGGCAGAGCTCCAGGCGGTGCGTACACCTTCTCGACGGTGCCGGGCGATCCCACCGGCGCCCGAATCTATACGTTGAAGAATGGTCTGACGGTGATGATCTCCGTCAATCGGAACGAACCGCGTATCCAGACGCTGATCACGACGCGCGGCGGAAGCAAGAACGATCCGTCCTACAACACCGGCCTTGCGCACTATCTGGAGCATATGCTCTTCAAGGGAACCGACCAGTTCGGTACCAAGGATTATGCGAAGGAGAAGGTGTATCTGGATGAGATCGAGGGATTGTACGAGCAGTACAACCACAACACGGACAAGGCGCAGCGCGCGGCGATCTATCACAGGATCGATTCGGTGTCCGGCGTTGCGGCGCACTACGCGATCGCCAACGAGTACGACAAGCTTACCGGTGCCATCGGTGCGAAGGGAACCAATGCGTTCACATCCGTTGAGCAGACCACCTATGTCAACGACATCCCGCAGAACCAGTTGGAGAAGTGGCTGGTGATTGAAGGGGAGCGCTTCCGCAATCCGGTGTTCCGTCTCTTCCACACGGAGTTGGAGGCAGTCTACGAGGAGAAGAACATCGGGCTGGACAATGACGATCGCAAGGCCAGCGAGGCGTTGATGGCTGGGCTCTTCCAGCATCACCCGTACGGAACGCAGACAACGATCGGCACGGTGGAGCATCTGAAGAACCCGTCGCTCAAGGAGATCCGCAAGTTCTACAACATGTACTACGTGCCGAACAACATGGCGGTGATCCTGGTGGGCGATCTGGATCCCGACAATGCCGTTGCGCTGGTGGACAAGTACATGGGAGCGCTTCCATCGAAGCCGATCCCGGCGTTCACCTTCCAGCCGGAGGTGCCCCGCACCAAGCCGCTCGAGATCAATGTCTATGGCCCGGATGCGGAGAACGTTTCGATCGCCTACCGCTTTCCCGGCGCAGGCACGCGCGATGCAGTCCTGCTGGAGCTGACCGATCTGTTGCTCGCCTACAAGACGGCCGGCCTGATCGATCTGAACCTGAAGAAGAAGCAACTGGTGCTGGATGCCGGCAGCTCCCCTTCGATCATGCACGACTACAGCTTCCATCGCTTCAGCGGCGTCCCGAAGCAGGGGCAGACGCTGGAGCAGGTGCGCGATCTTCTGTTGCAGCAGATCGGCAAGTTGAAGAAGGGAGAGTTCGATGAGCAGGCGATGGCGGCGGTGCTCAAGAATCTGAAGGTGGACCAGATACGCCAGTACGAGACGAACGAGGGGCGCGCCTTCGCCTTGCTCGATGCGTTCACGCTCGGCCAGGATTGGAAGGCGTACAGCACCAAGCTGGATATGATGAGCCACTTTACCAAGAAGGACATCGTGGAATTCGCCAACAAGTACTACGGCAACGACTACGTTGTGGTGTACAAGCGAATCGGTGAGGACAAGTCCGTGGTGAAGGTGGAGAAGCCGCCGATCACGCCGGTGGATGTGAACCGTGACGATCAGTCGGATTTCCTGAAGCGTGTGCTTGCGATGAAGACGCCGGAGATCCAGCCGGTGTTCCTGGATTACAACAAGGACATCGCTCGCGGTGCCATGAAGGATGGCTCGCAGGTATACTATCTCGAGAACAAGGAGAACGGCCTCTTCACGCTCAGCTATGTCTTCGATATGGGGAAGCGCAACGATAAGAAGCTGCCGTTCGCCATCCGGTACATTCAATATCTGGGAACGGACAAGTACTCCGCCGAGCAGCTTTCGAAGGAGTTCTTCAAGCTGGGCTGCGAGTTCAACGTGGCCTCGACCGAGGAGCAGACCACGCTGACGCTGAGCGGATTGCAGGAGAGCTTTGTGCCGGCGGTTGAGCTGTTCGATCATCTCCTCACCCACGTCAAGCCGGACCAGAAGGCGCTGGACGGCGTGATTGCCCAGGAGTTGAAGGCGCGCCAGGATGCCAAGCAGGACAAGCGGACCATTCTGGCAAGCGCGCTCTACAGTTACGCAATCTATGGCAAACACAATCCGTTCACCGATCAGTTGAGCGAGAAGGAGTTGAAGGGATTGAAGGCGGAGGAGCTGGTTGGCTACATCAAGGGGCTGAGCGGCTACAAGCACCGCGTGCTCTACTACGGCCCGGCTTCCAGGAACGACGTGATCGCCACGCTCGATGCCAAGCACTACAGTCCGGCAACGCAGCGCGACGTTCCGCCACCGGTACAGTACCAGCGGAACGACATGAAGGAGAGCACGGTCTACTTCGTGAACTACGACATGGTGCAGGCGGAGGTGATCTGGACAAGCAAGTCCAATCCGTTCGATGCACGCGTTATCCCCGTGGCCTCGCTCTTCAACGAGTACTACGGCGGCGGCATGTCGTCCGTCATCTTCCAGATACTCCGCGAGTCCAAGGCGCTCGCCTACTCCACGTTCTCCTCGTACCAGATCCCAGCGAAGAAGACCGATCCCGAGTATGTCTTCGCCTACATCGGCACGCAGGCGGACAAGCTCGGTGATGCCGTTCCGGCGATGAAGGATCTGCTGGACAACATGCCGAAGACGGAGCAGGCGTTCGTGACGGCTCGCGACGGGCTCAAGAATCAGCTCGAGACGGAGCGCATCACGAAGAGCGCAATCCTCTTCAGCTGTCTTGCGGCGGAGAAGCGCGGCCTGACGTACGACATTCGCAAGGATGTCTACAACTCGCTGGACAAGCTCACACTTGCGGATCTGCAGAAGTTCCACGACGATCGCTACAAGGGGCGACTCTATTCCCTCTGCGTGATCGGCTCCAAGGAGAAGCTGGATCAGAAAGTGCTGGGCCAGTACGGCAAGGTGGTGAATCTGAGCCTGAACGATATCTTCGGGTACTGATGCAACCGGTATCCGCGCAACCGTGAACCAACGAACCGCCCCGGCATACACCGGGGCGGTTTTCGTTGCGCGCCATCGCATCGCAATGAAGTGTGTTCGCAGTACCGTTCATTGGATGCGCGGCGTCTCGAGTTCCGCATGCGGCGCTGCCTGCGCCGGCTGGTTCGCCATGGGACCGCACGGCGACTTGTAGTGAATGATGCCTGCGCGCGCGGCGGCCTGCATTACCAGGTTGAGCCGGATGCTCTCACCGGGCCTGCAGATCACCCGGGTTTCAAACGTCGTCGATCGATCCGCGTACGCGCGAAGCTGGCAGGGGCCGGCGCCGGCGGTGTTGATGACGAAGGAACCATCGGTTGCGGTAACGGCATCGGTTACCTGATGCCCGTCGTACAGCCTGAGCATTGCATCGCCGATGGGATTCCCTTTCTCATCCACCACGCGTCCTGAAATGGTTGCCGGCGGCTCCTGTGCACACAACGGTGCGCTCGTTGCGCAATGCAGCGCAACACATGCAAGTACGATTCTCATGATTCTGTTCATGGCGCTGAGGGGAGTGAATGTGAGGATGTGAGCCGTCTCCACCCTTCAGGTCGGATATCATTGGCAAGCACTTGCGCAATACCACGATGGTGCTTCATTGCACTTCTTCCGTTCGAGTCCGATGCTGGTTTGCGAGAGATGATTGTATGCGCCGCTCGGAGCGTGAGCCGTGATACGCATCTGCCGCCGAATGGGGCGGACGACCCGCCCATTTCCATGAGCGGGCCGTCCGTTTCTCCCTCGCTGTGCTGATGAGGAGCCAGCCTTCGGTTGCCATGCGCGCCATATGGTTGCGGCATGCACGGCATGAGTTGTCGGTGCACAGTTGCCACACGAACCACCGTGCACCGGCTTCCCCGTTCCGGCCGATAGGGGAAGCCAGGCCCGGCGATCGGGGAGATCATTCTGTTCCAGTGGCGGAGCGTGCATACCTTCCCACGAGGTCCACGAACTCCGCCCGGTATCCGAATACGTCGTCGCCGGCCGCGCCGCGCGCGGCGGCAAGCACGTGATTCAGCGATGCTTCCCCCTTGTACTTCGAGTCGCGAAGCAGAAGCCCGAACTCCGCCACGGCGCTCGCGAATCGAAAGTTGTCGCTGGTGGAGGCCGGTTCCACGATCGCCACCGCTACCGGATGCTCCAGCAGTCTGCTCGCGCTGTCGTCGGGGCGCTTGTAGCGGAGGCGAATGTCCAGCAACTCGCCGCCGAACACCGGCTCCGCGTTTACGCGTGCCGGACGGTAGCGCAGCGAGAGATCGGAAAGCCTGGCGCTGTCCGCGTTGTAGCGGGCATGCGCGGCCGGAACGATTTCGTACAGCGCCGTAACGGATTGGCCTGCACCCATGTCGCCGGCGTCCTTCCGGTCGTTCGCGAAGTCCTCCGTCTTCAGTATGCGATCCTCGTAGCCGACAAGGCGGTACGATGCCACCGTCGCCGGATTGAACTCCACCTGAAGCTTCACATCCTTCGCGATCGTCATCAGCGTTCCACAGATCTGATTGGCCAGCACGCGCTCCGCCTCGCTGAGGTTGTCCAGAAAGGCATAGGTGCCGTTGCCGTTGTCGGCGAGCATCTCCATCGTCTGGTCGCCGTAATGACTCGTGCCAACGCCGAGCGCAGTGAGGAAGATTCCGTCCTTTCGCTCCTCCTCGATAAGCTTGAGCAGTTTCGTTCTGTC
Organism: Bacteroidota bacterium; assembly: GCA_018266795.1. Classification (GTDB taxonomy): domain Bacteria; phylum Bacteroidota; class Ignavibacteria; order OLB7; family OLB7; genus JAFDZV01. The sequence continues at coordinate 30,827 of JAFDZV010000004.1, forward strand.
CGTGATGCCGACGTTGAAGTCACCGTCGGTGGCGAGTATCACGCGCGTATTCGCACCGTTCGAGTGCATGCGCCGTGCGAGATCGTATGCCGCAACGATCCCGCCGCTGCCGTTGGTTCCGCCGCCTGCTCCCAGCCCGTTGATCACCGCCATGATGCGCTCCTTCTCGGCTCCGGATGTGGGTTCCAGAGCGGTTCCGGTATAGCCGGCATAGGTTACGATGGCGATGCTGTCCTGCGGGCGAAGCTGCTTCACGAGGAGGGCAAACGCCTGCTTCAACAGCGGCAGACTCTCAGGGATGGACATCGAGCCGGAGACATCGATCAGGAACACCAGATTGCTTGGAGGCATCGATGCGAGAGCGATATGCCGTCCCTGCAACCCGATGCTGACCAGCCGGTGCTCCGCATTCCACGGGCATGTGGAGACCTCCGTGGTTACCGAGAAGGGATCGTCGCCTGCCGGTTCCGGATAGTGATAGGTGAAATAGTTGATCAGTTCCTCGATGCGCACCAGTTGTCGTGCCACGGTGCGCCCGCTGCGTATGCTGCCGCGAACGATTCCGTACGAGGCAGCATCCACGTCGATGGAGAAGGTGGAGAGCTGCTGGTTGACAGGTGAGATGAAATCGTTCTCCGGCAGCTTCTGCCTCGTCGTATCTGTCGCGGTGACTTCCCGCGCATTCCTCTGTTCATCATTGGCGCGGATCTTGGCGTTCACAGGGCCACAGAGATCGTTGCCGAACTCTGGTCCGAAGCCGCTGGTCTGTACCTGCACGCGCGGCACTTCGAGTGAGCTCGCCGTTGGATCGCTGTTCGAGGTGCCACTCAAACCTCCATTGAAGGGATCGGCAGATTCCGTGCCATCAGCGAGAGATGTCGCCGGAGGTATTAGCCCACCACGTATCGATAAGCCGTTGGTGCCCCCCTGCCGAGTTCCTACCTCTCCAAACGAAGCGGCGTTGCCCGACATCACGATTTCCGCGCCGGACAATGGCTTCGGTGACAACCTGATGATGATTGCCGTAGTGTCGTGTGTCCGTACCGCTACCCTGATGGAGTATTGATGAAAGCCCACATACGTTGCCGTCAGATCATACGTGCCCGGGCAGACACCGGTGATGATAAAGGCCCCGTCCCTTCCGGACTTGGCTCCCTGCGTGGTTCCGTTCAAACGGACCGTGGCACCCTGCAGCGGCTTCGCATCCGCATCGGTTACGCGGCCGGCAACGGTTCCGTAGTCATCTGCAGTTGCGGACGTCGCGGCCAGCAGAATGCCGAGCAGTCCGAACAACAGGAGTCGAGGTTCGCGTTTCATGATGGTTCTCCCGAGAGTGCATTGGTGCCATGTTGCTGTTCATCGTATCGTGTCTGCGGCGTTCCGTTCAACGTGGTCCGTCGTGCTAGTACATCGGGCGCTCCCTCGCCGTTGCATTCCGTGCCGCCCGTTCCGTCTCCCGGGCGGCAAGCAGGCTCCGGATCTCGCAGTTGTTGACGACGCCGCTCAGAATCTCCCCGCTCTCCGGAGCGAAGCTGTTCGGCAGGATCGGCACGTCCACCGCGGTGATCGCGCTGGCGGAGATGCACGCCGGCATGCCGAACCCGCCAACGACCGGATCGTTGATGTCGGGGGTGCCCGTGCGGATGGCAGTGTCCGCCCCGCGCCTCCCACGTATCGTGAACGGCGTTGGATCCTGCAGGCCCACGACCGCCTGGATCGACACGCGTGAACTCTGCTCCGGTGTTGCGCGATTGTTCGACGAAGGGCCCCTCCCGTTACCGCGGGTCTTCTCGGTTCTCGCGAGCGTGTCGTGCGGGCAGGAGGTATCCAGCTTCATCGCTGCGTTGAGAATGGTAACCTGGCCTGCCGATACCGTGATCGTTGTCCTGTAGGGAATGAAGCAGTGGCACGTGATGTTCGCCACGTAGTCGCCGGCGCCTACGTTCGCGATGAAGAACCGTCCGCTTGCCCTGGATATCGCTCCCTGTGTTGTTCCCGCCAGACGGATCGTTGCTCCGCTCAACGGCCGCCCATGCTCGTCGACTATCATGCCGGTAACCGAGCCGGCCGTTGGTGTCGTGGCGATGCCGGTAACGGTGCCGAGGCTCTGCGCCGTTGTGGGGGCGGCGGCCAGCATCCCGAGAAGAAGAACGGCAGGAGGTAGGTGACGGCATTTCATCGTGTACTCCGCAGGGCGCAATTCATGAATGATCGTTGATATGTTCATCTGTTTATCGGGGAGCATCGTCGGGGCCTCTGTTGCGCGTACGCCAGGCAACGTTGCGAACAGGGCAGGCAGGGGCATTGCCGCCGGCATCTGCAGGCGCGCACCGCGTTGATTCTCCAATGGGCTGGTTGATCTCGTTGCGTTCGACCGCCGCTATTCCAGGCGCGGCCTGTCGGGTGCTGTTCCCGCCTTCTGCGTCTCCTGTTCGTCCTCGGGAATGTAGCCGGTGGAAACCACGATCACTTCCACGGGATCGTTCGTCGCCATGGGCATCGGGCGTCCGCCTGCCGGCCGGCCGGAACCGGGCTGGGGCATGGGTGCGTTCACCATCGAAAACGGATGGGGCCCGGCGATTCCGTCGATATGGATTACCGGAGTGCCGGCCGGTGATGCGCGGCTGCAGGCCAAGGTGCTGGCGGGAGGTTTCTCCCTGCGATGCCGGGGGGCGGCGGCATGACGTCTCGTATCATGATGCATCCTATCATATCGTGATACGATATATCGTGCCCCGTGCTCTCTTCCTGCGGATGCATGAGCGGCGGCCAATGCGAGGATCGGCAGTGCCAGCGCGATCGATCGCGAGTAGAGCTTCATCATGGTTACCTCGATTGTTCGGTCAGGGCATGAAAAGGCCCTGCGGGTACGGCCCGCGTACTGAGAGGGGGTTGGATACAGTGTTATCGCCGGGTGGGAGCGTTCGCAGGATCTGACTGGTGACGATGCGATTGCGATTGCTGTGATCGCCGCTCCTGTCGTTCGTCACCACAACCTACACGCAGGATCGAAGAAAAGTTACTTGCGAAGGAGTGCGCCTGCCGCGGTGCGCAACGCGCGCGGTTCCGCGGGATAATCGGGTGGGATTCAAGGACCATGCGTGACGATTCGTACGGCCCGCGGTGCGCCGGCGATCGTTCGCGCGAAACATCACCACTCGGGTGCAGGCATGCCCAGATCCCGCATGTCCGCGAGGAGCGTCTCGCGAAGCCCCGCCTCCAGCGAACGTGGCTGATAGCCCAGTTCGCTTCGCGCCTTGGCATTGCTTCCCAGGTAGGTAACACCTGCAACGGTTCGAAGGCTTTCGGCGCGGTAGGATGGCGGAAGTGGCAGCACGATGCCGAGCACCTTCATGATCGCCGCCATGATCTTCATCGTAATCGGTCCCGGATGCATTCGCGGTGCCTTGATGCCGGTGATCTTCTCCGCGATCTTGAACGCCTCGATGAACGATCGCGGCTCCCCGGCAATGATGTAGCTCTCCCCTACGCGGCCGCGCTCCATGGCGAGCACGTGTGCGTGCGCGACATCCTCCACGTGAGCCCAGCAGAATGCAGTTCTGCGGGGAGTCATCGGCAGTTTCCCGCGCAGATACTGCCGGAACGTCTCGCGCACGCTGCTGGTGTCGCCGGGTCCGTACACCAGTCCCGGCATCACGATCACCAGGGGAAGCCCGTCGCGCATCAAGGGGAGCGCAACGTTGTAGTGCGCGTGCCACTTCGTGCGATCGTATTCGCTGATGTGCCTGCCGCCGTAGTAGTAACTCTCATCGGCAACGCGGCCGTGCGTGTCCGAGAAGACTGCAAGAGTGGACGTATAGACGCCTCGCGGAACACCCAGTTCCCACATCAGCGTCAGGACGTTGCGCGTTCCTTCCACGTTGATGCGCTCGGCCCGGCCGGTGTCGCGCGAGCCGATCCTGTACCATCCGGCTACATGGAACACTCCGTCCGAGCCGCGCATTGCCTCGCGCATGCTCTCCTTCTCGGTGATATCACCCGCGTGCAGTTCCACACCGAGATCCTGCAGAGCGGTTGCCTGCGAGGGGGAACGAACGAGCGCAGCCACATGATGTCCCTGCTGGCACAGCTGCCGTGCGATGGCGCCGCCGATGAAGCCGGTGGCGCCGGTTATGAAGTACCGCATGCTACTCTTCTCCTACGAATGGAGATACCGTCGAGTCCGCAATCATTGAGGCGGCAACGATTGCGGCACATGCTGAGTTGACGTACCACGTTTCAGGTGATTGGTAACATGCATCGAACCGAAGGTGGCTCCGCGTGTCGGCTGCATGGTCTCCGAGCATGCACAACTTCTACTCCCCTGCGTAACTTCGGGAAACAACAACACGATGCGAAGATCATGAGACCGATTCTCTCCACGGTTGAACAGTTCATGAAGCAGTCGCTGGCCGATCCCGGGCGTAAGTTCCGGTTTGCCCTGTGCCTGCTCGTCCTGCTGGTGACCGTTGGTTCCGTCGGCTTCATGGCGATCGAGAAGACGAGCGTGGTGGACGCGTTCTACATGGCCGTGACCACCATCACCACGGTGGGGTTCGGCGAAGTGCATCCGTTCTCGCCGGAAGGTCGGGTCTTCGTGATCGGCTATATCGTGCTCGGCGTGGGAGCGGCGGCATGGGCGTTCGCAACTGGTGCGGAGATGTTGCTCGGCGACAAGCTGTGGGCCTCCGTGCGGCAACGACGAATGAAACAGACGTTGATGAAACTCGAAGATCACTACATCATCTGCGGATTCGGTCGCCTTGGCCGGCCGATTATCACAGACATGCGTTCGCGCGGAGAGCAGTTCGTCGTGGTGGAGAACAATGGAGCCAAGGAGGAACGGCTGCTGGACGCCGTTGTGCCGTTCGTGATCGGCGACGCCACGCAGGAGGAAGTGCTGCTGCGTGCGGGGCTGTTGCGGGCGCGCGGAATCGTGATCACGCTCGACAACGATGCGGAGAACGTGCTTGCCGTGCTGACGGCACGAGAGTTGAATCCGAAGATTCTGATTGTCGCCCGTGCGAACAGCGAGAGCGCCGAGAGCAAGCTGCGCCGGGCCGGGGCCGATCGCGTGATCAGTCTGGACACCATTGCCGGGCGGCGGCTGGCGCTGGCGACGCTGCAGCCGAAGGTGCACGACTTCCTCGAGCGGGTCTTCAGCCTGGAGCAGTTGGAAGCCAACATCGATGAGCTTCGGGTTGCCGCCGGATCGCCCCTCGTAGGGCAGCTGATCGGGGAGTGCGATCTGCGCTCGCGCTGGAACGTGACGGTGCTGGCGGTGCAGAATCCGAACGGCGAGTTCATCGTGAGCCCCGACGCGGCGCGCGCGATCGAGCCGGGAGAAACGCTGATCGTGATGGGGTCGCGCCTTGCAACGCGCGATGCGATCGCGGCACTCACCCGCTGAAGGGCGCGGCGTGATGGCCGCGCGGTGCGCGCCGGCGCGGCATGATGGATGGTCCGCAGTGGCATATCGCCGGGGTGCTTCGGGAACGCGAAGGCTGCGGGCGCCACTAACGGGCAGCATGTACGGGCCTGCCGCGGATTGCCGCGAAGGAAGCCGGCACATCTGGGTGGAGGCCGCCCCCGGGTATGGCTGCGGCCGGCAGTAGTTCCCCTCGTTCTCTCCTCATTCAGATTGGAGGAACAGGTATTGGAGTGGAGGAACAGCTACTGTGTCGTACAACAGTCTTCAAGCCGATCAACAGGAAGAAACCATGGTCCGTTTCGTCACATTGCTCGTTCTGGCCGTCTTGGTTGCCACGGCGGATGCCGCCGCACAGAGCGCTACCCGCTACATCCCCATCTCCATTCCCACTCGCGATGGGAAGACGCTTGCCGCCGATCTCTACAGCACGGATACATCGGTGGCGCGTCCAACGATTCTGGTGCAGACGCCATACAACAAAAACTACTACCGGCTTGCGATCAACATCCCGCCGCAGGCGGGCGGGTCAGCCTTCCCGTGGGACAGCGCGCACTACAACTATGTTGTCCTGGACTGGCGCGGATTCTATGGCTCAACCAGCGCCGACGTTGCCGGCTACGATCGCGGGCTGGACGGCTACGACGCCGTTGAATGGATTGCCTCGCAGAGCTGGTGCAATCAGAAGGTGGGGACATGGGGAGCGTCCGCGCTCGGTGCCATCCAGTTCATGACCGCGAAGCATCATCCGCCGCATCTGGTCTGCAGCGTTCCGCTGGTGAAGGATTTCAAGACGAAGTACACCGATGATTTCTGCGGCGGCGTGTTCCGCAAGGAGCATATCGAAACGCTGCAGACGCTTGGCCTTACCTCGGTGGCTCTGGTGCTCGCGCATCCAACGGACGACATCACCTGGCAGGTGGCGGAGCGCACCACCGATTATCCGGACTCCATAGCCGTGCCGATGCTTCTCATCAGCGGCTGGTTCGACCATTTCCCCGACGATGTGATCCGCGCATACTACGATCTCCGCGCACGGAGCGCGGAGCCGGTGCGCACCAGGCACAGGCTGATCATGGGACCATGGATGCACGAGGGGGTGGGGAAGGCCCAGCAGGGCGTCCTCACGTTCGCGAATGCCGCAGGTATCTCGGATACGGCCGCGCTTCATTTCTTCGACTACTTCATGCGCGGCATCGCGAACGGCTACGAGAACGAACCGGACATCCGCTACTACCAGATGGGGACCAACGAGTGGCGTGCAACCCAGGATTGGTATGCGCTTGCCCAGCAATCGGATACGATGCGTCTGTATCTCATCACCGACGGGGTTCTCCGCACCGCGCTTCCTCCCGGATTGTTCCCGCCGGACACCGTTCGCTACGATCCGCGCAACCCTTCGCCAACCTACGGCGGTTCGCGTCTGGTGGTGCCGGGAACCTATGCGCCCGCCGGACCGCAGGATGTCACCGATACGGTGGAGGGGCGCAGCGACGTTCTGATCTACACAACGGCGCCTGCGATTGAGCCGATCGAGATTCAGGGGGGCGTCACGATCTCGCTGAGCGCCGGCTCCGACCGGACCGACACGGATTACGGCGTCCGGCTCTGCGATGTTGATGCGAACGGCCGCTCAATTCTTCTCACGCAGGGAATCCAGCGTCTTCGTTTCCGCAACGGCGTTGCTCCGAAGGATACGGCCGCGGGGACGCCGGGAACGGTGTACACTGTGAACGTGGTTCTGCAGAACATCGCGCACACGATCATGCCGGGGCACCGCCTTCGCATCGATATCACGGGATCCAACTTCCCGGCGTACGATCTCAATCCCAACACCGGCGGCCCGCTCTACAAGTCGGGCGATACGCTGGTGGCGACCAACGTGGTTCATTGCGATGGACAGGGGATTTCCAGCATGAGCTTTCCGGTGGCACGCAAAACCACTGCGGTGCCGGTTGTTGCATCGGACGGGACGGAGCTTGGCGAGGCGACGCCGAATCCCTTCAACGGCAGCACCTCCATTGGTTTTACGCTCGCGCACGCCGCCCACGTTCGGGTTGCCGTGTACGACATGTTGGGCAATCAGGTGGCGGAGCTGCTGAACGAGGCGCGTGATGCAGGTCCGGCACAGGTGCTCTGGCAGCCCTCCGGGGCGGTTCCGGCAGGCGCCTACATCTGCCGTCTGTACGTTGGCGATCGCGTGATGCAGGCGGGCGTGGTGCTGGCGCGATAATGTCGCCGGCCGGATACGATTCCTTCCGCATGCGTTACCATCCGGTTGCGAATCGCATCTATCCTCCAGTGTAATTCCCCCCGCACCGTTCGAAGCACGACATCGTTGATTGGAACGGCCTGCAGGCCGTGCGTCTTCCGGGAACCCCGGTGCACCGGTAGTCTCTAACCGGCAGACCCATCGAGATTCCCGGCATCCGGCTCCGCAAGGCCCGCAGGCTCTGCAGCATAATCCGGATGCATCTGCCGGAACGGTTAAACGCAGGTGTGGGTACGCGTGGTCCTATGCGCCTGTTCATCTGTGGTCCTACTCGCGCCAGCGCCTCACTCCCGTGGCGTCCACAATCGAGAGCAAGCAGAGATTCATCCGATAGAAGCATATCAGGAGATCGCACCATGGATCGAAGGAACTTCCTGACAATCGGTACGCCGCGAGTTCAGAGCAACCGGGCTGCCAACTACGTGGGTGGGGCGGGCACCCAGGCGCTTCCCGTTTTTGCCAGCCGTACAACCGCCGGGCTCGAGCCATATGCCGGGCAGTGGGGCTATACGCAGGCGGCGCATCTGCTCCGCCGGTGCATGGTTGGCCCGACGGAGGCGGAGATCCTCAAGGCCGTTTCCGACGGCATGTCCACAACGGTGGACAATCTGCTCAAGCCGTTCACGCCGGATCTCACGGCGATCAGCGACTGGGCGGGTACGGACGCGGTGATCAAGCCGGATGCAGTCCCCACCGATCCGGACTACCAGACGAAGTACACCGCATGGCAGACCGAGCTGTTCCGGCGCCGCGCGAAGCTGGTGGCATGGTGGCAGCAGACGATCGCCACATCCAAGGTCTCCATCCAGGAGCGCATGACGCTCTTCTGGCACAACCACTTCACGAGTGAGATGCAGACCGTGAACTTCGCCGAGTTCATGTACACGCAGAATCAGCTCCTGCGCACGAACATGCTCGGCAACCTGAAGCAGTTCACGAAGGATGTGAGCAAGGATATGGCGATGCTGATCTATCTGGATGGCGTCAAGAACTTCAAGCGCGGAAGCCGTGTGAACATCAACGAGAACTATGCTCGCGAGCTTCAGGAGCTGTTCACAATGGGCGTTACGGACTGGGACGGCAATCCGAACTATACGCAGACCGATGTCTCCGAAGCTGCGCGCGCACTGAGCGGCTGGACGTTCACCACCAGCACCCAGGGAACCAACTACGCCGGTCTGAGCAGCCAGTTCGTTGCATCCAGTTGGGACAGCGGTTCCAAGACGTTCCTGGGGCAGACGGGGAACTGGAAGATGGATGATGTCGTGGATATCATCTTTGCGCAGCGCGGCGATCAGGTTGCGAAGTTCGTCTGCGGCAAGCTGTACCGGGCCTTCGTGTACGACACGATGGACAGGGACGTGGTGACGGCGATGGCCGCCACGCTGAAGGGAGGGAACTGGGAGTTGAAGCCGGTGTTGGATCAGTTGCTCCGGAGCGCGCACTTCTACGACGACACGAACATCGGCGCGATGGAGAAGAGCCCCGTGGATTACATGATCGGGATGATCCGCTCGCTGAATCTGGGCTCGGTGCCGGACTTCGCGACGCAGGCGCAGGGACGTGTCTCGCAGGATCTGGGGAATCGGCTTACCAATCTGGGGATGACGCTTCTCGATCCGCCCAACGTGAAGGGATGGCCGGGAGGCAGAACCTGGATCAGCACCTCCACTCTCCCGCAGCGGCAGAAGTTCGGCATCGACGTTGCGAACGGAGCGCTGAAGCTGCAGCGCGCGGTGATCTACACGCTTGACACGGTTGCCTTCGCGAAAACCTTTCCCGATCCTGGTGACATCCACAAGCTGAGCGCCGACATGGCGAACTTCCTGCTGAACACTCCCCCGTCGGACATGGAGGCAACCACGCTCTACAACACGCTGCTGGATGGCGGCGTGGACTACGAGTGGGACATCAACGATCCCAATCAGAATCCTGGAGCCCGCATCATAAAGTATCTGGTGGTGCTGTTCCAGCTCGCGAAGTACCAATTGTACTGATCCCGGAAACCGTGCGCGCGGCCTGCGGCCGTTGCGCGCGCTCAATTCCCGATAACGCCAACAATCAAGCGAGATTCAACGATGAAGCGCAGAACATTCATACAGCGGCTGGCCAGCACCGGGATCGTCCTGCCGATCGCCATGGGATTGCCCAAGATGCGCGCGTTCGCCAAGTCGCCGGCGGGCTCGCCATTCATGCGGCTGGCCTCCTCGACCAACGATCACGTGATGGTGCTCATCCGTCTTGCCGGTGGCAACGACGGCCTGAACACCGTGGTTCCCTATACCGACAGCACCTACTATACCGCTCGCAAGCAGGGGCAGGCGGATGACTGTTCCATTGCCGCCGACACGGTGCTGAAGCTTCCGGATCATCAGAGCCTTGGCCTGCATCCAAGCCTCGCAGGTCTGCACGAACTGTACGGCGAGCAGAAGGTTGCCGTCATCCAGAACGTCGGCTACCCGAACCAGAACCTTTCGCACTTCCGTTCCACCGATATCTGGCTCTCCGGCTCGGACTACAACGTCTACGACAATGCCGGCTGGTACGCCAAGTATCTGGAGGAGAAGTATCCGGACTATCCGTCCGTGCTTCCAAGCGATCCCTTCGCAATCGAGTTCGGCACATTTCTCAGCACCACGCTGATCGGCGAGAACAACAACATGGGGATCGCGCTTGCGGATCTCTCCTACATTCCGGGCCAGCCGGGTGTCGATCCGGTGCGCACAACGCATGCCGGAGATGAGGAAGCGTACGTTCGCTCCATCGACCAGCAGTCCAACATCTTCTCGAACTCCATCATCGCGGCATATGCCAAGGTGCTGGCGAACAAGGTTACCTACCCAACAACGGGCAATCTGCTCGCCACTGTACTATCCGGTGTAGCTCGCCTTATCGCGGGCGGGTTGGGAACCCAGTTCTACATCGTCAACGCGGGTGGGTACGATACGCATTCGGATCAGCTCACGCGCCAGAAGACACTGCACCAGCAGCTTGCCGATGCCGTGAAGGCGTTCCAGCGCGACATGGAGGCGTTCGGTCTGGACCAGCGTGTGAGCATGATGACGATTTCGGAGTTCGGCCGCCGTGTTGCCTCCAACGGCACCGGCACCGATCACGGCTCGGCCGCTCCGCAGTTCGTGATCGGCAGCTCCGTGAACGGCGGAGTATTCGGCACCGATCCCAATCTCACCGATCTGGAATCGCCGGGGAATATCAAGATGCAGTACGACTTCCGGCAGATCTATGCGTCGGTGCTGGGGCAGTGGTACGGGGCAACGGATGACTTCATAGCGCCGAAGGCGCTCCCCCGTCAGTTCGATCAGCTTCCGATCTTCAAGACCTCCGGACAGTCCGGAGTACAGACGCCGCAGTTTGCCGGCGCGCTCCAGCTTGGGCAGAACTTCCCGAACCCGGCCAACGGCTCGACCGTGATCCCACTCCAGGGCGTCTTCGATGCAGCCGGCGGACGCCTGGCGATATACGATGTCAACGGCGGCGTGGTCTTCTCGCAGACGATCGCGCCGGGACAATCGGAGTTGGAACTCTCCACCAGGGGAATGGCCTCCGGCACCTACGTCTACGAACTCACGTCCGCCGGCGTCCGGCGCTCGCGGACGATGATTGTGAGCCATTGACGGCACTCGGCTCCGAAGCGCTTACCAGCCCACAGCCCGTTGCACGCACCGCGCATGCAACGGGCTGTGCGGCACATGGGCGTTCGGGTGTTGCGCGCGGTGGTGAATGTGTCACTGGTATACGGCCGGGAGAAGAGAACGATCGCAATGGCTCGCCTGCGCTTTTTAGATGAATCGTAGGACGACGTTTCATAACTTCTCCGCTCACAATCTCTCCGGCTTTCACAGTTCCTCATTGCAACGTCATGAAGAAGAGTTTGAACATCTCCGGAAGTGCACTTGTTGCAGCCCTCGTCCTTGCGCTGGTCCCGGTGCTCGGCGGCTGCAAGAGCGATTCGAATCCCACCGGCCCCAACTACACCATCACGGACGACAATGTGGCGCAGCTGGTCGGCATGGCCTATGCCCGCCAGGGTGGGTTCCTTATGAACCTCGGCGATGCGATCGACGTTGCGCACGGCGCGCCGCTTCCGCTGCAGAAGACCGTTGCGAATGAGTCCACACAGTACGACTCCACGGTTACGCGCAATCGCTCCGTGACCGTTGCGGGGAAAATCTACTCCTACAGCGGAGCGGTTGACTACGATGTCCGTTACACCACCAACAGCTGGAACAATCCGCGGGATACGTTCTGGGCCGAGAACACGGAACTCCGGCTTTTCGCGGTCATGAAGCATGGGACCATCGTAACCCCTACGTTCACCGGCACGGACAGCGCAGGCGCGGGGCTTTTCTTCCTCGGTACGAACCAGTCCTCCTACACCCTGAGCGGCCGCTTCGGCCGTGTAGGGAGCTACACGTTCGGCGGCGACAGCAATCGGACCGTTGCGGCACGCATCGAGTTCGAGAACATGCCGGGTGTGACAATCGATCCGGTGGGCCGCATTATCTCCGACAACAACATCGGCATGGCGCTCGCGGTGAATCTGGATCAGAAGGACGGCAAGCACCTGAGCTATCAGGCCACGATGACCATTCGTGTCGGGCAGCCGCCGCGTCTGAATCTGGCGGGGAAGACCTATACCATCAACGTGGACACCGGCGAGGCCACCTTGCAGTAGGTGCCCAACCGGCGGCTCATCAGGCTCGATTGAATATTCAGCGGCCCATCCCGGACTATCGGGATGGGCCGCATGGTCTCCCGCGTCGCGTGTTGTTCACGGGGCGTATTGCCGCGGCCGGGCCAGCATCGGTTACAGCAGCAATGTGGTATCTGCATTCGGCGGTGCGGCGAACACCCGCGCTTTTTGGATGAATCGTTGAGGGAGGTTTCATAATTTCTCCACTCGCAATGTCTCCGGCTTTCATCATTCCTCATTACAACGCCATGAAGAAGAGTTTGAACATTTCCGGGGATGCACTGGTTGCAGTAACTCTCATCGCGCTTTTATCGGTGCTGGGTGGCTGCAAGAGCGATTCGAATCCCACCGGTCCCAACTACACCATCACCGATAGCGATGTAGCGCAGTTGGTCGGCATGGCGTATGCACGCCAGGGCGGCTTCCTCATGAACCTTGGCGATGCGATCGCCGTGGCGCATGGCGCACCGTTGCCACTGCAGAAGACCGTGGCGGGCGAGTCCGTGAAGTACTATTCAACGGTGACGCGCAACCGCTCGACCACGGTTGCCGGCAAGACATACTCCTACAACGGAGCAGCGAACTACGACGTCAGTTACACAAGGAATGGTTGGAACAACGGGATCGATACATTCTGGGTGGGGAATACGGAGCTACGGTTCTTTGCGATCATGAAGCCCGGAACGGTGGTGACACCGGCGTTCACCGGCACCGACAGTGCCGGTGTGGGATTCTTCTTCCTTGGCACGGACCGGCCATCGTACACATTGAGCGGCCGATTCGGTCGCGTTGGCACGTATACATTTGGCGGCGACACCAACCGGAGGGTGAACGCGCGCATCGAGTTCGAGAACATGCCGGGTGTTGCCATCGACCCGGTGAACAAGATCATCTCCGACAATAACATCGGGATGGCGCTGGCGGTGAACCTGGACCAGAAGGACGGGAAGCGTCTCAGCTACCAGGCAACGATGACCATACGCGCCGGGCAGCCGCCGCATCTGAATCTTGCCGGAAAGATCTACAACATCAATGTGGAGACGGGTGAAGCGGTGCTTCAGTAGCGCGTGCGGCCTGCCGGCCATGCGATTACCGTTGCGGCCCATCCCGAGTCTTCGGGATGGGCCGTTTCATTCCGGCCGGGATGTGCGCGCGGCAATAGACGCTACCGCGGCCTCATCTCCTTCGGGATCGAGTAGACTGCAACGCGGCCTGCTTCCAACGCGATGATGCGATCGCCCATGAACACGGCCGTCACCGGGGCGCCCTCCACGCTGTACGTGATCACGGGTGCAAACTCGGGCAGGCTGAGAAGGGCGATGTCGTGCTCATGCTCGTAGCTTACAGTCATCGTGTCCTGCGATGCCGCGATCGCGAGCGGACCGGTTGCCGATAGCGGGAACTGGGCAACGAAATTGCCGAAGGGGTCGAACTTCACTACGCGGCCACGGTCCAGCACGTAGGCGTTGTCGGACTCATCCACCTCGATGCGCTGCGGGTCCACAAGCGTCCCCAATCCTGCCTTGATGTCGCCGAACGAGCGCTCCACCTGCCCGAGCACATTCACCTTTGCCACACGCCGGTTCTCTCCGTCGATCACCAGCAGGTCCCCCTGCCGTGTTACCACGACATCACGCGGATAGCCGATGCGTTTCCGCTCATCGGGATCCTCGCGGGTGTAGATGGTGGAGACGTAGTCCAGCGTGCGGTTGAATCGCTGAATGCGATGGTTGTTGAGATCGGCCACATAGACATCATTGCCGCGGCTTGCGCAGATGGCAACCGGCTCGTCGAACTGCAGATTGCCGTTACCGAAGCCGCTTACAGCGTGGATGGAGTCCCCCGTCGGCGAAAACTCCACCACCATATTGGCCGCGCGATCGACAACGTAGATGTTCCCCTGAACGTCGCGATCCATGTCCGCGGCGCCAAGGAAATGTCCGAAGGTCATCAGGAATACCAGGAATGCCTGCATTGTCACCCTGTGCGGAAAGCGTGTGCGGAGGCCGGAGCCGGCTGCGAGGCCGGAGTTTGTGGTTGCGCCGAACTCCTTGGCATTGCGGCGCTCACGGGCGTCCGGGGTTGGTGGGGCGAATATCCAGTTCACGAAGCAGTGCCTGCTCCGGGAGCGTGATTGCCAGCATCACTGCCGCCGCAACATCCGCAGGCTGCAGAATGCGGTCGCGGTTCGGGGAGGTGGTGTGCGCCTCGTCGAAGAACCGGGTATCAACGGAGCCCGGGCAGACGGAGACCATGCGGACATTGTGCCCGCGAGCCTCGTGGAATGTGCATTCCATCAAACCCATCACGCCGAACTTGCTTGCGCAGTAGGCGGAGCCCCCCGCAAACCCATGCTTGCCGGCGATGGAGCTGATGGTAATCACGGTGCCGCGCTCGCGTTCGTACATCAGCGGCAGCACATGCTTCATGCAGAGGAAGGGGCCGCGCAGATTGGCGCGGATCACACCGTCGAACTCTTCGGTCTCCATCTCCACGATCGGTTTGAACGTTCCGAAGCCGGCGTTGTTCACCAGAATGCCGACGGTGCCGTAGCGTTCAACAGCGGCACGCACCATGCGTTGAACCGCAGCCTCGTCTCCCACGTCGGCAACAACAACCAGGTGCCGCTCCGGATTCGTCAGCGTGGCCGCCACAGAGCGCAGTCGTGCCTCGTTGCGGGCGGCCAGCACCACGCCGGCTCCCTCACGGGCAAGGGAGGCGGCTATCGCCGCGCCGATTCCCGAGCTTGCGCCCGTCACAATTGCGCTTGTTCCTTCAAGGCTTCCCATGGCGACCGACCTGTTGTTCAATTACTGTTCATCGATACGCTGCCCGGCGGGCTCGAACGAATCGACGCATCCACCTTCCGAACATTTTCGCTCGCGCGCTTCCACACATCGTTTGGATGTTCCATGGCGCGGACGGGCCGTGAAGATAGTGTGGCACGCAGTTACATGACAATCATGAAGCGAGAAACGGGGCACAGGAAACCGATCGCGTGCAGATTCTACCGCGAACTCCTCCCCGGCGATGATTCGACTTGCGAGGAAGGGGCATTCGTTGTTCTTTGCAGGCCAACGCTCCCACACGCAATCACACTCCCTCCGCACTGGCTCGAGGTGCTCATTATGCGGACTACGATCGGTTCCCTCGCGGCGGCGCTGTTGCTGCATGCGTTGCCGGCGGCAATGTGCACGGCGCAGGTGGTGATCAATGAAATCATGTATGCACCGGAGAGTCCGGAGCCGGAATGGGTGGAGCTCTTCAATGGCGGACCATCGCCGACGGACCTTGAAGGGTGGAGCATTCGCGATGCCTCGGGCGCGCGCGCGGTTCTTTCCGCGGAGCGCATTGCAGCGGGCGGATACGTGGTGATCACTCGCGATTCGGCAGCGCTGCGTGCCGCACGGTCGGTGCGGGGAACGGTGATCGAGGCCTCCCTTCCTTCGCTCAACAACGGCGGCGACATGCTTGTGCTTGCGGACTCCGCCGGCGTTACGATGGACTCCCTGTTCTACAGCGACACCTGGGGCGGTGACGGCGGCCGCTCGCTGGAGCGCCGGCTGTACACGTTCCCCGGAGCCATCGATTCGTCGTGGCGCACCTCCGAAAGCAATACCGGTGCCACGCCGGGGCGCAGGAACAGCATTACGGCTTCGGGGTTCGACATATCGATCGCGGCCGCCCGCTTCGACGCCCCCGGTTCCATCGCCTATGTGCTTGTGCGGAATGCCGGCACCCTGCCAACTGCACGCGCCCGCGCAGCGCTGTACTTCGATGCGGACAATGATGAGCGCCCGGACGCATCGGAACTGCTGGACTCCGTTGCGATTCCCTCGTTGTTGCCGGGCGACTCACTCCTCTTCACGCTCGTATGGCGCCGTGCGCTGACGGAGACGGAGGAGCCGGGGCTGGTGGAGGTTGTGATGGCGGGAGACGAACGTACCGGCGACAACCTCGCCGTGATCTATGCTTCGGCTCCGGTGAGAAGCGGGAGCGTCATCATCAACGAGATCATGTTCGATCCTCTCCCTCTGGCACATGGAGCAGGGGCGGAGTATGTGGAACTGCGAAACATCGGCGGAACTCCCGTGGATGTATCGGGGTGGCGTCTGTACGATGCCACGCTCCGGGCCCGTGCCGCCGTCCGCCCGAGAACGGCGCCCATCGCTCCCGGAGGCTATCTCGCGATTGCCAGCGATACCACCATCTACCTTCGCTTCCCATGGCTGCGCGATTCGGCGAACGTAGCGATCGCGGGTGTGGCAGGCTTTTCGCTCAATGCGGATGAGGATGATCTTGTGTTGCGCAATCGCGGCGGCCAGTTGGTTGATGAAGTTCACTACCATGGCGACTGGCACAGGAGCGAACTGGGGGATGTGAAGGGGATTGCGTTGGAACGCATCTCTGCCGCGGCGCCGTCGGGCGATCGTCGCAACTGGTCCAGCTCTGCCGCGGCTGCAGGCGGCACGCCCGGTGCCCGGAACACGCTGGACATTCCGGTGATGGTGGCCCGGGCCGTACTGAGCGCGGTGCCGCAGACCTTCTCACCGGACGGCGATGGCAACGATGACTTCACCCGTGTGATCT
The DNA here is from genome assembly GCA_018266795.1 of Bacteroidota bacterium. Taxonomy (GTDB): domain Bacteria; phylum Bacteroidota; class Ignavibacteria; order OLB7; family OLB7; genus JAFDZV01. The sequence continues at coordinate 47,831 of JAFDZV010000004.1, forward strand.
ATCACCTTCCCGTTCCAGGTGCCCGCATCATTCTGCGGGCGCTCGATCGGTGGGGACGGCCCGTGCGGATGATCGCCAGCAACGAGCCCGCGGCCGCGGAGGGGGAGATTGTGTGGGATGGCCGTGCCGACGGCGGGATGCCGTTGGAACCCGGAATCTATCTGCTGTTGCTGGAGGCATACGACGAGGCGGGTGCGGGACTCCTTTCAGCGTGTGCCACGGTGATCATTGCGCGGCGGCTGTGACGAAACGTGCGATTTCACCGGTGCAGTAAACGGGGCTTGGCGGAGACGATCCGTTCTCCGTACATTAGTGACCCTTTCGTTGACGGTCATTGTATACTCAGACAGGTGCAGCATGTTCTGGATCGTTGTTCCTCTGGCAATTCTTCTTTCGATCGCACTCGTTGTCATGGTGCTCATGCAGCCCAGCAAGGGGGGCGGTGCGGGCGGCGCATTCGGCTCGCTCGGTTCGTCGCTCGGCTCCACCTTCGGTGCGCGCCGCACGCTTGACTTCCTTGCCAAGGGCACAACCTGGGCTGCCGGCATTCTCGGGGTGCTCTGCTTCCTGGCGAATCTCGCCATCGGGCCGAGCCATCAGAGCGCCGGCGAGCCGCAGAATTCCGTGACGAAGGGGAAGGTGAACGCGTCCGGAGCCAAGGATCAGCCTGTGCAGCCTGCCCCGGGCCAGGCGCAGCCGGGTGCACCTCAGGGCGGCGGCCAGCCGGCCAACGTTCAGTCCACGCCCGCTCACGTGGAAGCGAAGCCCGTTACGCCGAAGCAGGGCGGCAAGTAAGCCGCGATCGGTTAGGCCGCGTTCCGCCGTGCCTTTGTGCAGCAGGCGGCCGGCCAGAACAATTCGAAGCCGCTTCGTGTGAATCATCGCGAAGCGGCTTCGCCGTTTACGAGCGTCGGGTCGGCCGGGCATTGCGCCGAGGTTCCGGCTCTACCCCGGCGGCCACGACATCTTCCGTCCGCCAAGCAGATGCAGGTGCAGATGGTTCACCGCCTGCCCGCCGTTGGCGTTGCAGTTGAACACCAGGCGATAGCCCTCCTCCGCGATCCCCTCGCGAGCTGCGATCAGCGATGCCACATGAACCAGGTGTCCCACCAGCGTCTCGTGCTCCGGCGAAACATCGTTCGTTGTGGCGATCTCCGCTTTCGGGATCACCAGAATGTGGACGGGTGCCCTGGGCGCGATATCGCGAAATGCCAGCACGCTCTCATCCTCGTACACGATGTCCGCCGGGATTTCGCGGCGTATGATCTTTGAGAATATCGTCTCAGCCATTGTCCGTGCGGCCTTGCGGCCGGTATAGTGATGTGCGGTCTTCCGTCGGCGGCAATATAGCAGCGAAGCGTTCCCGATGTGTTGCCTGCGTTGCGCGCGTCAGCGGCGGTTGGGCGCATCATCCGGTGCAGCGTGTGCGGGGCTATGCGCTGCCGATCAGGTCAGCCGCGATCTTTGCCGACGACAGCACGCCCGGAAGCCCTGCGCCCGGATGCGTTCCGGCTCCCACGAAGTAGAGATTCGGCACGTCCTCCGACCGGTTGTGCGGCCGGAACCATGCGGATTGCGTGAGGAGCGGTGCGATGGAGAACGCGCTTCCCAGGTGGCTGTTCAGAGTGTCGCGAAAGTGGAGCGGATCGATGGAGCGTTCCGTCACGATCTGGTTCGACAGGTCCGGCATGTAGCGCGTCTCCAGATAGCGGACGATCCGATCGCGATATGGGCGCGCGAGCGCGTGCCAGTCGTCGCCGGAGCCGAGATGTGGTACTGGGGAGAGCACGTAGAAGGCATCCATGCCGGCGGGGGCCAGGCTTGGATCGGTTGCCGTTGGGCGATGTAGGTAGAGCGAGAAATCGTCCGAGAGATGCTTCCGCCGAAAGATGTCGTGCAGCAGCCCTTCGTAGCGCTCTCCCAGCATGATGCTGTGATGCGGAATGTGGTTGTAGCGGCAGCGTGTGCCGAAGTAGAGCACGAAGAGCGACATGGAGTAGTGAAGCCGGTTCAACTTCGCGTCGCGCCACGAGCGGCGATAACGTTCCGGCAGCAGATGCATGTAGGCGAAGGAGACGTCGCCGTTGCAGACCACTGCGTCTGCCTCCAGGGTCTCGTCTCCCGCAAGGCGCACCCCGCATGCAAGCCCGGAGGCCTCGTCCATCACGATCTCGCGGACTTCTGCGTTCAGCACCATCCGCCCGCCGATCTCCGAGAACAGCCGCTCCATCGCGCTTACGATGGAGCCGGTGCCTCCCATCGCGAACCATACTCCCCACTTCTTTTCCAGGAAGAGGATCAGCGTATAGATCGATGTGGTTTGAAAGGGGTTGCCACCCACGAGAAGCGGATGGAAGCTGAACACTCGGCGCAGCTTTTCGTTGCGGACATGGCTCGCCACGTATCGGTACACCGACTTGTCCGCCCGCAGCCGGGCCAGATCGGGGAGCACCTTCAGCATGGAGCCGATGCCGAGAAATGGTGTATCGATCAACCCGAATCCGGTGTTGAAGATCTTCTCCGTCTTCTCCAGGAAGCGGAGATATCCCTCCACGTCATCCGGATTGAACCGGCGAACCTCGCCGATCATCGCTTCGCGGTCCGCACTGTAGTTGAAGGTTGAGCCATCCTCGAAATAGATGCGGTAGAATGGCTCAACCGGCACCATCCGCACATACCTGCCGGGATCCCGGCCGGACCGTTCGAAGAGTTCGTTGATGAGCCATGGGGCGGTGATCACGGTTGGTCCGCCATCGAACGTGAAACCATCCTGCTCGTAGACATAGGCCCGCCCTCCCGGCCGGTCACGTTTCTCCAGCAGCGTGACATCGTGCCCCTGCTGGCGCAGGCGGATGGCCGCGGCCAATCCTCCAAACCCGGAACCGATAACGATGATTCGCATGAAGCGGATGTATTCGTGGGCGGGCGATCGTTCGTGGGCCGGTCGCTTGCGCGTGACGGTTCTCCCGCAACTCGGGGAGCATGCGGGGCGGTCGTCTCAGCGCCGAAGGCTGCGGAGCGCGACGTATACCCTGGCGAGCGGCAGCCCGACCACCGTGTAGTAGTCGCCGGCGATGCGTTCGATGAATACGGCGCCGAAGTCGTCCTGGATGCCGTATGCTCCCGCCTTGTCCAGCGGCGATCCGGTTGCAACGTAGTGCTCGATCTCGCCGGCATCCAGCGTCCGGAACGTAACGTCCGTCTGTTCGTGATCCACAATCTGCCGTCCCGATGCAAGGTCCAGCAGCGCGAAGCCGGTGAAGACGGTGTGCGTGTGTCCGCTCAGGCGTGCGAGCATCCGGCAGGCGTCATCGGCATCGGCCGGTTTCCCGAGCACCTCCTCCCCGAGCACAACGATGGTGTCGGAGCCCAGCACAACGCCTTCGGTGCGATCGTGCCGTGCCGCCTGTGCCTTCATGAGCGCCAATCGTTCCACGATCTGCTCCGGCCGTTCGCCGGGCAGCACCTTCTCCTCGACGTCGGGCGCGGTCACAATGAACTCCGCTCCCATCTGGCGCATCAGTTGCTGTCTGCGCGGCGAGGAGGAGGCGAGGATAACGAAGGGAAGGTTGCTCATATGCTGCATGCAGGTGATCGTTGGGATCTGTTGTCAGGAGTCCGGAAGGCGCGGAGCGTCCGCGGGCCGCAAAGTTACAACGTGCCGGCCGATGCGCCCGGAAACGAGGCTCATGATACGTTTTTCTACTTGGATGCCTTTTCGGCCGCAAGTATCTTTGCAGTCCTTATTAAAAAACGTAGCGCGTGGGGCGTCCACGCAGGGGTAGAACAATGCAGGCAATAGTCACAATCGCAGGTTCGCAGTTCCGCGTGAAGCAGGACGACACCATCGTTGTTCCGCGGCTTGTGGGCGACGTGGACTCGGTTGTCGAGTTTGGAAACGCCATCATGGTGGATGGCGGCAACCTTTCGATGGGCGGCTCGGTGTCGGCGAAGGTTGTGGAGCATGGTCGCGATGCAACCGTGCTGGTATTCCACAAGAAGCGGCGCAAGGGCTACCAGAAGTTGAACGGCCATCGTCAGCCGTACACGAAGATCCAGATCACCGGTATCAAGGCCTGAGCGCCAACCGGTTTGAACGAGTGCGAATATTCTGAAGACACAGATTCCTGGAGATAGAGCGTCATGGCACATAAGAAGGGCGGCGGCTCAACGAAGAACGGCCGCGACTCGAATCCGCAGTATCTCGGTGTAAAGCGCTTTGGCGGCGAGGCCGTTCGCGCCGGAAACATCCTGGTGCGCCAGCGTGGGACCAAGTTTCATCCGGGAAACAACGTCGGCATCGGCAGCGATGATACGCTCTTCGCGCTGATCGACGGCACGGTTGTCTTCGAGCGGAAGGGGCGCGATCGCAAGGCGGTCAGCGTGTACTCCTCGAACGACTGATCCGTTTACCGAGATATTCCCGGCGCCATCACTCCGAAGAGGGGTGATGGCGTTTGTCGTTTCCACCACGTCTCGCCTTCCGAAAAAATCTGCCCCGCATGGGCCGGAATTCGTAGTTTCACCCCTCTCGATCATCAAATTTCCGATTCCTGGATGAAGATCTCGATCGTTGGGGCTGGCAATGTTGGCGCTGTGACCGCACAGCGCATCATGACGCTGGAGCTTGCAACCGAAGTGGTGCTGCTTGACCGTATGGGCGACATTGCCCGCGGCAAGGCGCTGGATATCTACGAATCCGCTCCCCTGGTCAGAAGCGACTGCCGGGTAGCCGGCACGGCGGACTATCAGCAGACCGCCAATTCCGACATCGTGGTGGTTACCGCCGGAATTTCCCGTCAGCCCGGGATGACCCGCGACGACCGCCTTGCCCGCAATGCGGAGATCGTTCGCGATGTCACACGCCGGATTACGGCACTGTCTCAAGAATGTATCGTTATCGTTGTCTCCAGTCCGATCGAGGAGATGACACATGTTGCGCTGCATGCATCCGGCTTCGCGCGCGAGCGGGTGATCGGCATGGCCGGCGTACTCAACGCCTCGCGCCTGCGAACATTCATCGCCATGGAATTGAATGTCGCCGTGGAGGATGTGGAGGCAACGGTGCTTGGGGGGCATGGCGATGACATGATCCCGATGCTGCGTTATGCGAGCGTTGCCGGCGTGCCGGTGGTGCAATTGCTGACGCAGGAACGGATGGATGCTCTGGCTTCGCGCGCGCGAACCGCGGGAGTGGAGATCATCAACCTCCTGAAGACCGGCTCGGCATTCTATGCGCCATCCGCCGCGGTCTGTGCAATGATCGAGGCGATTGTCCGCAACAAGCCCCGCATCATGCCGTGCGCGGTTCGTCTGGATGGCGAATACGGCGAGCGCGGTGTTGTAATGGGGGTGCCGATACGTATCGCACGTCCCGGCATGATGGGAGTGGTGGAACTGGAACTACTGGAGGAGGAGCGGGCGCATTTCCATCACACGGCGGATATGATACGCGAGAACCTTGCACGTCTACCGGATTGAGGCTGCGTTCAACGCCCCGGCGGTGATGTTGCAGAAACCGCCGGTGACGTTCACCGGGGTCGCGGGTCATTAGTGAAACCCGTGGCGATTCAACCTCGGCGCCGGATGCGGCTCCAACGCAGGCCAACTCTCTCATTACGTCCTTATAGAGGAATCAGCATGAAGAACGTTCTGATCAGCGCCTTTGCAACCACGCTCGTGGCTCTTGCATTGGCGGCATGTTCGAGCACGCCAACCGGGACTACGCCCACGGGCACGGACACCGGGTATGTCAAGTTCAACACCAACGACAAGTTCACGTTCAACTATTATCCGCACGATAACAGCGATGCACGTGTCGAGTCCGCCAAGCAGGTGAAGGTGTGGACGGTGCTCAAGGTGGACCAGAGCTACAACGATCGCAGCGGTGTTACGGTGATCGAGGAGGTGACGTTCGATGGAACCGGAGCAACGGCCACCGGGCAGCGTGATACGTTCTACTTCCAGTCGTTGAAGAGCGGTGAGGTTTCGCAGTCGGACCTGCTCCATGCCGTCGTGAAGCGCATTCCGGGCGGCGACCAGTTCCTGGATTCGATTCCGAAGAACTGGATCAAGCTGACGAACACGAAGCTGGACAAGGACTCCACGTGGCAGTCCATGGATGACGGCACGGTGACGAACACGGTTCCGATTTTCACCTATCCAACCACGATCACGATCTCGATGCTTGCCGATCACAAGGGGAAGCAGCCGGTGACGGTGCCGAACGGTTCGTACACGAACTCCTATCATACCGATCACTCCATGCTGGTGCGGACCACGAGCACCAATCCGCTTCTGCCAAACTCCCGCGATTCCTTCAACATCGCCTACGACTTCAGCCCGCACGATGGCATGGTGAAGCAGTGGCTGAAGAGCACCACGTTCTTCGGCTCGCAGCAGATCCCCGGCTTCGACATGGAGCTGGTGAGCGTACAGCGCGCCACAACCAACTGATTCTGCCGTGTTCGGCAGAATGATCGGGCCGCTTCCATATATTGGAAGCGGCCCGTCTGATAATGAACCAGGCCGGCTTTCCGACTCGTCAAGCGCAATCAACGAACATCAATGAAGAACTCAACGCGTAGGGCACACGGCGCCGCATTCCTTCCAACGCGCGCGCGTATGGCCGCGGCAGGCATCCTCTCGGCGATTATTGCGTTCGCTGCGGCAGGCTGCGGCAGCGATCCCATCCAGGCACCTTCCGGCTTCCAGGCTGCCGGTATGGCGCTTGTCTCCGGTGGCTCCGATCTCGTGCTCGATTCCACCACGGTGCATGGATCGATCCAGGTGGCCGAAGGGCAAACCTCCAACGAGCTCACTGCCACGTTCATCGGCAAGACGGACTTGAAGCGGACGCTTCCCACCGGCACCGGCTACACGCTCGATGCCGTGGTGGCGGACGGCACCATCGCCTCCGTCGAGGTTACAACGGCACCCTGGGCCTTCAAGGTACACGGGCTGAAGGCCGGCTCCACCACGATCACCTTCAAGCTGATGAGCGGAACCACGGTGGACTTCACGTCGTCCGCCATTCCGGTGACGGTGACCCCTGCGGTTCACGGTCTTGCCGTGGGCGACACTGCCGTCTACACCGTGCGCGACCGCGATTCGGTGAATCAGGTCGTGCCTGGTTCGGACCGCAAGCGCACCTGGGTTGTCATGCAGGGGAACCTCTCGCTCTACGGAAAGACCGGCGTGATGCAGGTGCTGGAGAGCACGTACGACGCCGCTGGCGCCACGGTGGCCAGCATGGACACACTCTACATCCAGATGGATGCCGATGGCTCGTTCTATCAGTACGACATGCTTCGCCGCCTGCTTGCAAGGGTCTCCAACGGCGATGCCTTCAGCAGCAGCCTGACGCCACTCTGGGTGAAGATGTCCAACGTCAGCCTGGCCACTGCATCGTCGTGGTCCGCAATCGGTGTGGACTCGCAGGTGGTGAAGAACGTTACCACGCCGGCCATCCCCACGGCGCTGGACATCACCTTCCGTCTCCCGGCAACACACAAGGGAACGCAGGCCGCAACCGTCCCGGCAGGCACCTATTCCACGGCAGTGCACACGGATATGGCGTTGAAGCTGGTGGTGAAGCCGAGCGCGCTCCCGATCACGGCGCTGAACGATTCGCTGCTGATTCATGTGGACGCCTCCTCGAACGACGGGCTGCTGCGCCAGGTGGTGGAGAGCAAGATCCTCGTTGCCTCCGTGCTTACCGTGACGCAGACGCTTCCGGTCTCCGGTTTCGAAATGGAATTGCAGAGCGTGCATCGCAAGAAGTAGCGGAGCGCAGCCCGGTGGCCGCACCGGCTGCAGAACGTCGTTGGAACTGCATGAAGACCGAACGGGTCGCATCCTCAACTGGGTGCGACCCGTTCTGCTGAATGGCTGGCTGTTGCTGCGGGTTGCTACGGCGTGTTGGCCGCAAGCGGTGCGTGCGTTGCTGCAAGACCCTTGTTCAGGAATGCCATGAAGTCTTCAGGGTGGTCCGTCATTCCGGCAAACTGCGCAACCGTCGAGTCTCCGGGAGTGAGGAGAACGTAATAGGGAAGAGAGATTGTGTTGTACCGATCGATCAGCATCTTCTGGTTAACCTTGTTGATCGAGTCCCGGCGGTCGGTGTACAGGCGGCAGAGCACGTACTTGCTCATCAGGTCCGAGACATCCTTGCGCGGGAACATGTTCTTCTCCATCCAACGACAATTGGTGCAGACATATCCGGTGAAGTCCACGAACAGCGGGCGTTTGGTTTCACGCGCGAGCTTCAGCGCCTTGCCGTAATCATCCTGGATCCACTCCAGTGCTCCCGCGTCATGTCCCTGCGAGGAACCGGCTGAGCTGTTCTGTTGCGACGATGGCGCGGCAAGGATTGCCGCGGAGCTCGAACGGTCAAACTCGGCAGGAGGCAGCTGGGCATCGAGGCCGCCGAGCGGCTTGCCGAACAGTCCTGTCAGCAACCAGAAACCGAGCGCAAGAAATCCAACTGCAAACACCAGCCGAATCGGTCCGATCTTCTCCGTCGGGGTATCGTGCGGCATCATGAACCGCCCAAGCAGATAGACCGTTGCGAGAACCGCTACTGCAACCCAGATGGCGAGCACAGTACTTCTCGTGAAGATTGCCCACCCAAGGATGATATCCGCATTGGCGATGAACTTGAACGCGAACGCGAGTTCCACGAAGCCCATGACAACCTTGACGGCGTTGAGCCATCCGCCGGACTTGGGCATCGACTTGAGGAGCGACGGGAACAGTGCAAGTACGAAGAAGGGGGCAGCAAACACCGTTGCGAAGGCTACGGTGCCGAGGATCGACGAGAGCACATCGTGGCCGCCGGCAATGCTCACGAAGAGCGGACCGATCACGCCGAATGTGCACGTGAACGACGTGAGCGAGAACACCAGGCCCATCATGATCACGCCCCACGGACTCTGCGTATTGGCCTCCTTGTTGAGACGGTTCAACAGACTCGTGGGAAGCTGGATCTCGAACAGTCCGAAGAGGTTGAGCGCGAAGACGAGGAAGATCGCGGCTACAATGAAGTTCGTAATCGGATGCGCTGCGAAGTCGTTGACACCGGACGCGCCGAATGCGAGTGTCAACGTTACCCCGAGCGTGGTGAACGTCATGATGATCCCCAATGCATAGAGCCCGGCGTCGCGCACGGCGATCCATCGTGTGGCCTGGTGGCGCTTGGTGAAGAACGACACGGTAATCGGAATCATCGGCCAGACGCACGGTGTGCTCAAGGCACCAAGTGCGGGAATGATCATCAACAACATCAACGCGAGCACGCTTCCGTTCTTCTGAACCTGGCCAATCTGAACCGCGCCGATGCCGGCACCGGGATCGCTGGGGGTATTCGGCTTGCCGGCTACGGGCGCCGCCGGTGCCGTGCCGGATGCGGATGCCACGGCGGTGTCATGCGGATGTTGCGCAGTAGTGTCCGGTATGGCCGTTGAAGCCGCGGCGATGGTGTCGTGGTGAAGAACGTTGGACGTGTCCCGGCTCATCGAGCTGTCTTGCACCACCTCCACCGCGAACGTCAGCTTCCGATCCGTGGGAGACATGCATGATTTGGCATCGCAGGTCATGAAGTAGAAGTTCACCCACCCTTCCGACGAGCCGATCTTTGCCTTCGGCGAAATCTTCACCGGCACGGTCAATGTGACGTTCCCCTCCCAATACTCGGTGGTGAGGCTGTCGAAATTCGCATCGAGGTGCCTGATCGGCCGTGGCCCCTTCAAGCGGCCGGCCAGATTCAGAAGCTTGGCCTCCCCGACGGTTACTTCCGTTGCAGCAGGGGAAAGGGCATCGGGCGGGTACTTCTTGTCGGTGTACATGTGCGATCCGGCCGCGATCGCAGCCTGAATCTTCACCTCCACGGTCTTGCCGGGCGCTCCTTTCACCAATGGTGTCAACACCTTCCAGGTGACATTGTGGTTGACAGCCTGTGCATGCGCGGGGGCTGCAAGCAGGGCAAGCGCGGCAAGCGCGGCGAGAATGGAGCGCACGTACGTCTTCATCTGAATGCTGGGCTGAGGAACGATGGAACTGCCGTCAAAACTACATAACGATGGAAGGTGCGGCAACCTCTTTCAACGGCACGAACGGGGGTGTTCAGGGTGACGGAGAAGGGCCGGGAATCGTGGAGCGTCCGGGCTATGAGCGGCGTGGGCGAATTGCGCAATCGGATTGGCAGGATGACCTCGGTTGTCGGTATGCATGTGAAAGCCGTGCACGTCTGGAACGATATCACCAACCGCCCTCGAACCACACCATACGGTGCGGCCGGAAGGATATGCACCGGGATTTCGATGGTGGGTGTTCCGGTCCAGTATTCGGTGATCGTTCCGAATGCGCTGTTGGTATTCCGCTCCGGCGCCGTGCCGCCAAGTGTGGAGCCTGCTACAAACCATCGATTCGGTTCCGCGGCGATTCTCATCGGTGCCGGACCGTCTGACGAATCGCCGCCGAAGTAAGGTGTAAACATGCGCCAGTCTTGTGCGATGCGTGCCTTTACAACGATGCGGAGATTGGAGCCTCGTGCGCCGGCCGCCATCCGGGTCAATACCCTCCAGGTCACGTTCGGATTTCCCAACAGACCGGCAGGTGCTGCCTCAGGCGTCTGCGCAGCTACGGGCCATGCAGCGATCGCGCACGACAGGGTAACGACGCCGAGCGTTAGGCATGCCCCAAGCGGTGGTGCGAAGCGCCGGCACGGCGTGGTTCTAAATGATGCCGAACGATGCCACATAGTGGTTGATGATCGTGATTGCGTCGCCGAGCGGATCGGTTGACCATGGTGCATCGGCGGCAATGCTTCGTGCACCTCCCAGAAGTCTCGTGGCCGCATCGCGAACAACGGCCGGGAGCAACTCGGATTCCGCCACCGTGCGGAGGTTGGCCATTGCATGCGTGCCTGGATCTGCGGGGAGGTGCGGCGCAATCGTCTGAAGGAATATCCCCACGGCGCGTCGTGCGCAGACGCGCGTGCGCCCGTCGTTCCCCTCGGCGCGTGCCGCCCGGCCCGTCGCGATCTCGCCGCGTGCAAACAGAACCGCCTGCGCAAATGGGTGCGCAGGCGGCAGGGTTGAAAGTTCGTCTGTCATGTCGGCGTCCGCAGTGCGCGGCCGTTCAATGTCCGCCGGAGACATCGCCACCCAGCGATTCGGCGAGCTCCTTCTTTGCATGGCCGTTCCCATTGCCGTTCGTTGCAACGGGAACCGGCGTAATCCAGTGGTGCGTGTCGGTGATCTCGCCATACTGAATGCCGGTGATCGCCTTGTAGAGCCGCTCGCGCAACGAGCCGGGCTTCTCCTCGATCACGAGCGGGCGATCCTGGTAGTACAGTTCGCCAACCTGTGAGATCACTGCCGCCGTGCCGCTGCCGAACACTTCCTGGAGCGTCCCATCGGCGTGGGCCTGCGTAACCTCATGCATCGAAATCGGCCGCTCCTGTGTCGGGATCCCCCACTCCGAGGCAAGCGCCAGCACCGTGCGGCGGGTGATGCCGTCCAGAATCGTTCCGCCAAGAGGGGGCGTTACCAGAACGCCGTTGATCACGAAGAAGATGTTCATCGTGCCGACTTCCTCGGCGTAGTTGTGGGTGTCGGCATCCAGCCACAGCACCTGATCGAAGCCCTTCCGTTTCGCCTCCTCTGCCGCAAGCAGCGAGGCAGCATAGTTTGCGGCTGTCTTCGCATCTCCAAGGCCGCCATGTGCGGCGCGGCTGTAGCGTTGCTCAACGAGGATGCGTGTAGGAGCCATCCCCTTCGCATAGTAGTTGCCTACGGGCGAGCAGATGATGAACATCATGTAGGTCTTCGAAGGACGCACACCGAGAGCGTTGTCCGTTGCAATCAGCGTGGGGCGCAGATAGAGCGCCGTGCCGCGCTGTGCGGGCACCCAGTTGCGATCCACGTCGACCAGGCGCTTGATTCCTTCCAGCACCACATCCTCCTCGAACGCGGGGATGCAGAGGTGCGCAGCGGAGCGCGAGAACCGTTGAACGTGATCGTTCACACGGAAGAGATTCACCGATCCATCGTTCCAACGGAACGCCTTCAGTCCTTCGAAGATCGTCTGGCCATAATGCAGCGTCAGGTTGGCCGGATCCAATCCCAGCGTCTCGTACGGCACAACGCGCGGGTCATGCCATCCGTTCTCCTGATCATAGTTCATGAGGAACATGTGATCAGCAAAGTATCGGCCGAAGCCGAGTTCGTCAACATTGGGAAAAACCCTGGGATGTGGTGTCCGAAGAACGCTGATCTTCATGGCTCCTCCTGCTGATTGAATGGTCCCGAATATACGCACCACCTGCTTGTAAATATAGACATTGACGGTGTAGTTTATCCCGTACCGAAACGTTACTACCCCATTTCAGTATGTGAGCCTTCGCGGGCGCCTCACCGGGAGGGCGGCGAGGGGACGGAAATGCATGCGGAAGTGCCCGTTCGGTTGCGGTCCCATTCGCCGCGCAGGCACGCGGCCAAGCTCCCAGGCCATGCTCGAATCTCTTTCCAAGGCTTTTTTTCGCGGTTTCCGCCGAACTCCCGAGGAGCGACTCCGGGCGGCAAAGCTTGTTGCGTGCGATCTGGACGGTACCCTTCTCAATCGGGAGGAGCGGATCGCCCCTTCCTCCGTGGCGCTGATCAAGCAGGTTGAACAGCTCGGTATCCGATTCGTGCTCATCACACGTCGTCATCATCAGGCCGTTGAGCCGTACGCCGAGGAACTGCAGCTGGCCGAGCCGATCATCTCGCTGGATGGCGCGCTTACCTGCGCGCTCCATGCCGATGCTCCGCTGGACACTGCGGAGTTCGATCAGGATTTCGCTCTCGACATCACGGACGAGATTGCCTTGACCGATGATGTCGATTGCTGGGTGGTGACTCCGAGCGGGTTCTTCACCGCGAAGGCGGACACGCCGCTGCCATGGCATCACGTCCACTGGAACATCGAGACGGAGGTGATCCCGAGCTTCGAAGGGCTTGCTCGGCAGGGGAAGATTCTTGAGATCGTTGCCAGTGGAAGCTTCCACGGTGTGAACGCGATCTACAATTATGTGGAGAAGAAGATGCGCCGCGACGAGTTGAAGCTGCGTCTCTACGAGTCCAATGCCCGCAGCGACCAGTGGTATCTGGAGGTTCGCGCCAATGCGGCAACCAAGGATACCGCACTTGGGCGTCTGCTTGCCCGTTATGATGTAGACTATCAGGAAGTAATAGGGATCGGTGACAACTACAACGATCTCGAGTTCTGCCGCAAGGCCGGCTACGTGGTTGCCGTGCGCAATGCGGTGGAGCCGCTTCTGCAGATGGCCGATTACATCACGCAACGGGATTTCAACCACGAAGGCGTGGATGAGTTCCTGCAGTATTTCCTCGTGACGCGGGGTGCGATTGCGGGGGGAGCTCCGGTCCCGGCCACGAAACGCCGGCCGCGATCGCGATGATCGTGCGGCGCCGAAGCCATCTTGCCTCCGAAGGCCACAAGTACCTCCGAAAGCCACGTGTACCTACGAAGGCCGCATGCGCCGACGGAGGCGACGTGCCGGGCTGAGGAGACGAGCCCGTTGAACCCTCTCGAGAGGGCGGATACCCCAACCGGCCGATAACCGAACCAGCATTCCATGTCAGAGCACAAACGAAAGGCATCCTTCCCGGTTCAGCGTGCTGCTGAAGGGAAGGAGGAGGCACAGGGGGTTCGTTCACTGCGGTGGAAGAGCTGGGTGCGGTATGTGGCGCTGGCGCTTTCGATTGCGTTCATAGCGCTCCTCTTCCCGCGTTCCTCGATGCTCGAATACGAGTTCGAGCTGGGCTCGGTATGGAATGGCGATACGGTGCGCGCGCCGTTTGCGTTCCCGATCTACAAGGACGACGCCACCTACGAGCAGGATACCAAGCGTGCAATGGCCGGTGTGCTGCCGGTGTACGTGCCGGGGAGTATCAACTCCGGCCGCATGCGCGACACGCTGCACGTTGTCGCCGCCGGCATCGCCGTCAGCCAGAACAAGCCATCGTTTCTCTCGGACAACTCGTGGAATCTGGTGCAGAGCATTCCGCTGGGCGACACGCGGGCGCAGCGTTTGCAGGAGATCGCCGATGCGCTCTCGGATGCCATCGTGATACCGTACGATGCAGGAGTGATCGAAGGGAGCAAGGCATCGCTGCAGAGCGAGAGGATTGCCGTGCGACGAAGCGAGGCCTACGAGGAGGTGCTGCCGCTGAGCGGATTGTTCGACAGTCTGGACGTGATGCGAACCGCGGAGGCCTCGCTCTCCAGGCGGCTCGGGCACGACGAGTCCGTGCTTGCGATGGAGCTGCTGCGCGTGCTCTACACGCCGAGCTATATCTACAGTCCGCGCCTTACTGCGGAGGCGCGCGAGAACGCAAAGTCGGAGGTGACGCGCTCGCTCGGCGTGGTGGCGGAGAACGAACTGATCGTTGCCACCGGCGAGCGTATCACCGATGCCACGCGACTGAAGCTTGTCAGCTACGAACGCTCGCGCAGGCTTCGCGAGGAGGAGGAGAACGTCTGGTTCCGTCTGCTGGGGAATGTGGGGCACACCGGCGTGCTGATGATGCTGGGGGTGCTTTTTCTCTACAACTTCCGTCCGCGCATCTTCTCGGACAATCTTCAGCTCGGAATCATCATCGGCGTACTGCTTCTGGTGGCGGTGCTCAGCTATCTCTCGCTGGTGGTGCACGCGGCATGGCCGGTGGAGTATCTGATCCTGATGCCGCTCCTCTCCATGCTGCTGGCGATCCTCTTCGATTCGCGAACCGCGTTCTACATGACGGTGATCGCATGCTTCATGGTGGCGGGCATTCGCGGCAACGACTACGCCGTTGCGCTTGCATGTCTCTCCGCCGGCGTTCTTGCGGCCTACACGGTACGCGACATCAAGAGCCGAACACAGTTGTTCCGATCCATCACCTTCTCGATGATCGGCTATGCGTTCGCCATCGTTGCGCTCGGCATCGAACGTGGTGATTCGGTTGGCATACTGGCGGAGAAGCTCGGCTCCGCTGCAATCAACGCCACGCTCTCGCCGGTGCTCACGTTCGGGTGCATCTTCGTGATCGAGAAGTTCTTCGGCGTGGCCACCGATCTGAAGCTGCTCGAGTACGACAATCTGAACCATCCGCTGCTCCGCGCGCTTGCGGACAAGGCGCCCGGCACGTATCAGCATACGCTTACCATTGCGCGGCTTGCCGAGAGCGCGGCGAACGCCATTGGAGCCAACGCGCTCCTGGCGAAGGTCGGTGCCTACTTCCACGACGTTGGCAAGATTGCCAAGGCGGAGTATTTCGTGGAGAATCAGATGCAGATGGGGAACAAGCACGACAAGCTGAAGCCGGAGAAGTCAGCGCAGATGATCCGTAATCACGTGCAGGACGGCATCGAGCTGGCGCGGGAGTACGGATTGCCGCAGCGCATCATCGACTTCATTCCGATGCATCATGGAACTACGGTGATCCGCTACTTCTTCGACAAGGCGCGCGAGACCAATCCCGAGGCAAATGAGGATGACTTCCGCTATCCCGGACCACGGCCGCAATCGCGCGAGACGGCGATCGTGATGCTTGCCGATGCCGTGGAGGCCACAACGCGCGCGCTTCCGAACCCGACGCCCAAGGCGATCGAGGAGACGATTGATCGCGCCATCAAGCGGCGCTTCTCCGACGGACAGCTGGACCAGTGCGAGCTGACGCTCGCCGATCTGAACCGCATCAAGATCGCGTTCACGAAGAACCTGATCGGCATGAGCCATCCGCGGATTCAGTACAAGCCGGAGGCGGGCGAGCAGAGCGCGCCGGAGCCGGAGGTGCGGCGCGAACGGCAGGAACCGATGATCCCCTACATCGACGATGCGTTCGGCAGCATCGATGCGGAGATCAGTTACGGCAAGGGAGAGAAGAAGGGGGGAAGCCAGTAACGGCCTCTGCGAGCCGTATTGTTCGTAGGTTCCATGGCGATGATGGCCAACCAACACGATACCGGGGAGCTTTCACCGGGGCTGGAGCTGCTGCTGGACCGATATGTCGAGTTCCTCGTGGTGGACAAGGGCTCGGCGAACAACACCCGCGAAGCATACCAGCGCGACATCCGGCGTTACGCGGCACATCTGACCGGGCAGGGAATTCGTACTATCGACGGCGTGCGGATCGAACATGTGCGGCGGCACATCGTTGCTCTCGCCGAGGCGGGCCTTGCGCCTGCCTCCATCGCCCGTGCCATTTCTGCCGTGCGCGGGCTGCACAAGTTCGCGATGGTGGAGGGGGATGCACCGGGCGATCCCTCGGAGAACGTGCAGCTTCCGAAGCGGTTGCGCGTGTTGCCCGATGTACTTTCGGTGACGCAGGTGGCGGCGATCCTGGAGGCGCCGATGGCGGACACCGATCCGCGCCGCGCCCATTTCGTGCTGCGCGACCGCGCCATCCTGGAGATGCTCTATGCCACCGGCATGCGCATCAGCGAGCTCCGGACGCTGCATACCTCGCAGCTTCTGTTCGAGTACGGCCTGGTGCGCGTGATCGGCAAGGGGAACAAGGAGCGTCTGGTTCCCGTGGGGCAGACTGCACAGGAATGGGCCGAGGAATATCGCCGCCGCGCCCGGCCGTTGTTGATCAAGCGGGGCCAGCGAAGCGACGATATCTTCTTCCTCAATTCGCGCGGCGGCTCGCTGAGCCGGAACGCTCTCTGGAAAATGACGCGTGCGTATGCCGCCGCTGCCGGTGTGGTTGCGGATGTGCATCCGCACACCTTCCGCCACTCCTTTGCCACCCACCTGCTGGAGGGGGGAGCCGATCTTCGCGCGGTGCAGGAGATGCTTGGGCATGAGGATATCACGACCACGCAGATCTATACCCACATCGATCGGGAGTATCTGCGCGAGGTGCACCGAACATTTCATCCGCGCGGATAGCATGCGGAGCGGATGAAACGCCGGCAGGGATCGTGTGTCATTTCACCCGCGGCGGCATTCGTTCGGTTGGAGTGAGGAGAGCCGACATGCCGCCTCGTTGCTCCGGCGGCGATCCCGCCCGAAAAAATGTCGCACGGCGATATCGCCGTGCGGTACCGGGTTGCCGTTCGAGGCCGCACACACGCGGTACCTTCGGAACGATTGAACGTGGAGCACCGGCCCGGGCGACGTTGTTCGGGCTTCAGGGGGAGGAGCAACCGTAGCGCTCCCCGGCCTCGTTGCGGATCATGTTGCGAAGTGTCTTCCGTGGCATGGCATAGGCCGAATTTTGTACTTTTGAGCCCGTCAATGAACGGGGTCAGCCGGTGATATTGACTAGAATCCATTGGTGAGAGTATGGCACGTCGTTACGTATCCAACAAAAACGAAACCGTGCGAATGTTCGAGAGCAACTTCATGGAGTTCTTCTCGCACGTGCATCCGTCCACACCGCTTGTGGTATACATACCGGTGATGGGATACATGTTCTACCGTGCATTCGCAATCGATCATCTCGAAGTCGGGAGCGTGGCGGGTCTGTTCGTGGGCGGGGTGTTATCGTGGTCGTTCATCGAATACATCCTGCACCGGTTCGTGTTCCACTACCAGCCGAAGTCGGATTGGGGCAAGCGCTTTCATTTCATTCTGCACGGTGTACATCATGACTACCCGAACGATGCAACGCGGCTGGTGATGCCGCCGGGCATCAGCATCCCGCTCGCGATCATCTTCTACGTGGTCTTCCTCCTGATCCTGGGCCCGCATCTTACGCCGCCGGCCTTCGCGGGGATGGTGTTTGGATATCTCTGCTACGACATGCTTCACTATGCCACGCATCACTTCTCCATGAAGCGCGGCATCTGGTTGAAGCTGAAGCAGTATCACATGCGCCATCACTACGGTGAGGAGAATACGGGCTATGGCGTCAGCTCCCCGCTGTGGGACTATGTCTTCGGCACCGTTCAGGAACGGCCGAAGCATAAGAGTTCCTGACGTCCGATGCCGCAGGGCCTGCAGGCTCCGAAGCGCATTCCGGTTTCGTCGGGAACTGTATGTGAGACGGCACACAGATGTATGAACAGAACAGCCCCGCAGCGCGGGGCCGTTCTGTTTCAGTGCGGAGCTTCGGCTGCAATAGCCCGCCGCAACACCGCCCCATTCGAGACTGTGCCCTGCCTGCAGGCCGGTTTTTGAAGGCGGCGCGGCGGGGGCGGCGCGGCGGGGGCGGCGCGGTCAGAGCCTGTCGAAATTCTCCAGGCACTTGTTGCCGAAACAGAATGAGCAGATCCTGACGCCGGGCCCGATCGGTTCCAGCCGCAGCTCGTGCACGGCGTCATCCTCGCGGCTTATCACGTAGTACATCCTCGATTCATCGATCGTCAGATACGTTCTGCCCGCGGCATCTATCTTGACATCCCTGCCGCGCTGTGCCGGCGGTACCGGATGGCCGTCGCGCGTTATCACCACCGACACCGGCTCCCCAGGCGTGCGCGTGAGCACGGAGTAGAGGTCGCGTCCGTGATAGGTGACGCCCACGTAGGCTGCGTCATCGCCGGCCGGAGTGCCGGCGGACTCCAGATAGTCTGCACGGTTGGCCCATGTGCCCGCCACGAAGATCCCGCGTTCAACGCGGCGCTCCGTTGGCCTGTAGGTTACCGTCCGGTCCGGCTGAAAGCCCTCCCGGTTCGCCATCTCCCCTCCCCACTGCGTGCCGCGCTCCGCGCCCACATACACCTCCTCGCTCTCCGTGCCGCAATCCGGGCCGAAGATCGGTGCGTCCGGCGCCACGGCGTACGCGGAGAAATCCGCATCCGGATGAATCTCCTTCAGCATCGCCTGGATCTCGCGTTCGAACGTTCCGTAGTTCCCCTCACCTTCATGCTTCGTGCGTATCCGTCCCTCTCCGTCGATCAGATAGGATGCCGGCCAGGTGTCGTTGTGGTATGCGTCCCAGATCCTGTCGCGGACATCCGCGATGGCTGGATACGGCAGCATGAAACGTTTGTAGGCGCGTTCGATGTTCGCCGCCTCCGACGAAAACGCGAACTCCCCCTTCTGTACGCCGATGATCTCCAGACCGTACTTGTGATAGCGTGCATACCATTCCTTCAGATGCGGGAACGTACGTATGCAGTTGATGCAGGTGTATTCCCAGAAGTCAACCAGAACAACCTTCCCCTTCAATGAAGCCATCGTAGGGGGATGATCGGTGCCCAGCCAGATCGCATCCGCCGGAAACTCCGGTGCAAGGCGGTCTGCGGCGGATGCTGGGGGCGCAGCTGCGGGTGGTGCCTGGTTGTCCGAAGCGCTCCGCGCCGGAGTGGAAGCGGCAGGGCGATGGGCTTCATCGGAACATGCAGGGAGCCAGATGAACAGGAGCGCCAGCAGGAACAGGTTCTTCATGATATTGGTTCGATTGTGCTGCGGGCTTGCAAGGCATGCCCATGGCATTGATTCCACAACATGGGCCGGGCATTCCCGGGAGTCAGTCAGTAGTTGGTAGTCAATTGTC
>JAFDZV010000004.1:67437-325350 GCA_018266795.1 Bacteroidota bacterium
CTGACCACTGACCACTGACCACGACATCCAGTCCTGCGTGAACAGCAATACCTGCTCCGGCAATCCGATGACGAGCGCCGCCTATGCCGCCGCGATCGTGAACGGGCTTGGCTGACCGGGCGTTGCAGGTGTGCGAATAATCCGGTTGATATCGCAACGCGATATTTCCGGGCTTCGAAGGCGGCCATGGCGGCCGGCGGGCTTTCATGAGCTGAGCGGGCGGCGGGAAGGGACCGAACGTGGAGGCATGGGTGTATCGTACAACCGGTACCGCCATGCCGGATCCGCGGCGCCGATCGCCCTCCTGCCGTCTTCTCGTTCCGCCGGTCGTGGTGACGGATGGATGGTACGAACTGCAGTGGTTGGCGGCGAAGTGCGTTGGCGGTGAAGCCCTGGTGCGGTGATCCGTTCAGCGCCGGCGCCGGAACACGCTGCGTGCGATCATGGCAATCGGAGAGCCCCCCGCGAATGCCTCGGCAACGGCATAGAGCGTGCGGATGCGGAAGCGCGGCTCGTTTGCGATCGCATACACCGGCTCCCAGTCATCCGGCTGGAACTTCGCCTTGAATGCATCCAGGCCGTCGAAGTTGTAGAAGCGGCGCCCATGCGCGCGTACCCAGCCGACAAGTGCGCGCATCCAGAGCGGCGACTCCTCCATGTTCTTCTGCATCCTGCGCGAGAGAGGGGAGAGGCCCAGTGTAACGTAATCCGCGCCGCTCGCACTCATGGCCCGGAAGGCGCTGTCGATAAGGAGTTCCGCGGTGCCATTCGGAGCGCCGGCGCCGCGCACAATCTGCTCCACAAGCCAGCCGTGCCGTACCGGAATGGGAGATGCCACCAGAAAGCCGACAACGTCCTCGCCTATCTGTGCCACAAAGATGCGGCGGTCCGACAGCCGCTGCAGCGTCTGTGGCTCCACGAGGAAATGAAGCGGCGGCAGCCCGCGCGTTGCAAGCCACTCCGCCAGGCACCGCTGAAGCAGTGGATGCCCGGTTGCCCGCGCGCTGCTCCACTCCACGATGCGCACTCCCTTGTTGCGTGCGCGGTTCAACTGCGCGCGAAGCGACGCGCGCCCGGCAACGATCTGCGGCCATCCATCCGGATGCCATGCGGGCTGCGCGCCCAGCAGCACCATGGAGTGCGAGCGTTTGCCTCTGAAGTGTCCCTCCAGGCGCGCCTCGGCGCCGAAGTAGCAGACGTGCTCGCCGCCTGCCGCCGCATCGCTCTCGAACTCCTCCACCACCGTCGCAAGCCGTTCGCGCGCGCAGACCGGCGCACCCGCAACAACACGCACGCCGCGCCGGTGTACGAAGCCCACAACTGCGTCGCCTGCCGCGGTGAACCAGTGATCGATGCCTGGGTTGATGATCTGATATGCCGTGGCGTTCCATCCATGCGCAAGCACCAGCCCGCGCGCGTGCTCCACGCGCGAGCTGCTGCCGATGGGGTGATTCCATGCATTACCGTCCATGAACCTCGCCGTGCGTTGGCACGATCGCTCGCCGTTGCCTACCTTCGCCGCATCGCTGCGCCGATCCGGCGGCGCCGCATCAACATCAATTTCCCGACTCATGGAAGAGAACACTGCCAGTACGCCAGATATCGCGCCGCTTGTTTCCGTGCGCGGACTTGCCGTGATCGCGATCCACGTCAGCAATCTGGCGCGATCGCTCGAGTTCTACAAGAAGATGCTCGGCTTTCAGGAAGGGGAGCAGATGCTGGAGCCGGGCGTTACGCTGCAGGCCGGCGATGCAACCATCTACCTCGCCGAGGGACGCGAGCCGGCAGAGCACGAGCCCGGCACGCGGACCGGGATCAGTCTCTGCCTGGTTGCGCCGGGTGTGCGCGCCAACTACGAACGGCTTCGCGATGCCGGCGTGCGCATCGTACATGAGTATACGCAGGCATCGGAGTTCTTTGCCACCGTGGGGATTGCCGATCCGGACGGCAACGTGGTGGAACTGTGGGGGAGGGCGTAGCGATCGATGGGATATCGGAGCACGGTCTAATTCGAAGTCACGACCATACGCGTCACGTATGTGCACGCGTTCACATGCAGGCATGCATAGTATGTGCCGCCCGGCAATCGCTCGTCCGGCAGTGCAATGGTATGAACGCCCGCGCTCATGTTCCCTTCGGCGATCGTGACCAGATGACGACCAAGCCCGTCAACCAGGTCGATACAGACGGGAGAGGATTCCGGCAGTTCGAATTGAACGACCCCCTGGCCATGCAACGGGTTCGGGATCACCCGAAGCGATATCGCCCCCGCCTCCGCCTGCCGCCCGGCAACCCCGGAGATGCGGGCATTGTAGCGGAGTATGTGGCCATCCTCCGTCCCGGCGAAGGCAACCTCGGGCGTCGGAAAGGCGATGCCGTGCAGTGACCCGATGGTCGTGAAATCCAGATCGTCGACAATCGAATTCCACGATGCTCCTCCGTTGGATGTGCGCAACGCCTTCAATCCGCCGATGGCGATTCCGTTCCTGATGTCTGAAAAGGCGATGTCGTAGAGTCCGAAGGCCGGCAGGTTCTGGGCATCCACCAGAGTTCTCCAGGAGTTGCCGCCGTCCGTGGTCACCTGCACAACGTCCGTGCGAAGCTGCGAATTGCTCGAATCGATCTGCGGACCATAGCCGGCGGTCCAGCCGTTGTTCGGATCGACCATGTGCACGGCAACCAGACGATTCGTTTCAACGAGCTTCCACGTTGTTCCCGCATCCGCCGTTCGGATGAACTCCATGCCTCCGGATGTGGAGGTGGCCGCGATGAGCCAGGTGTGTGGATCGATGGCAACGACACGCGACGCAACATATCCTTCCGGAAGTATCGATGCATCGATCGTGCTCGATGTCCAGTGCAGGCCGCCGTCCGTTGTGTGCAGAAGGACATTGCGCGGCTGGTATGCAAGGCCGTTGAGCGAATCGCACATCGAGATGTTGACGATCGGGTGATGCGGTCCCGGCATCTGTTGCTCGTTCCAGGAGTTGCCCCAGTTCGTCGTGCGCCAGATGGTTCCGCTGTCTCCAACTACAATTGCCAGACGCGGCGTGGGACATGCGATGTCCAGCATCACTCGTGCGAAGTTTGCCGGAGCGCCTGCAACACTGCTTATGACGGTTGAATCACGCAGCGTTGTGCTCCATGAACTGCCTCCATCGGTCGTGGAGCGTACAAAGGACATCATGGTTGGATAGAAGCCGATACCCATGATGTGCCCGGGATCGGCCGATCGCATGCGTTTGTAGAACGGCCTGCCGATCGCCGTATCCGCCACCTCGTCAACCTGCATCCATTGGCCGTTCGTTTCGGAGACAATGAGAACCAGCGCGCAGAGAATGCCTGCAACAGAGCGCGCGCTGCGGTATATCATGTTCTGCCATGTCATCATCGGCTATCTCCAGTCGGTACCAGATATTCAGTGAGTTCGAGAAGACGATGGCATGGCCGGACCGCTTACCGGCCCGGCCATGCCGGCCGGCTCAGAAGCGGCACACCGGGAAACAGTTCTGTGCTTCGCAATTGGCGGCGTTGTCGACGTGGGTAACTCCCACATTGATAACGCGCTGGCCGTTTACAATGCAGATGCTGTAATTCGTGCTGCAGCACGCGAAGCCTGCGCATGGAAAGCTGATGCCCTGCGAATTCCAGTACCCCCAGCACGAGCCCTTCACTGATTGCCAGTCGTTGGTACAGTCGCCCTCATTCTCGGGCGGCCAGCCCTCGGGATTCGCAAGCATCCAGGCATTGTCCAGTTGCTGGTGAAGCGTTTGAAACGGAATGCCAAGACAACTGGCGTCCAGGTATTTCAACATGGTGAACTGGAACTGACGCGACTGGCAGGAGGTACGCGTATAGTACGTTGCCTGAACTCTGCACCCGCTGGGAAGCATGAGCGTGAGGGTGATGGGGCCGTTCCAGTTATCGAACGGGCAGTCCGGGGTACAAATAGCTGGCTCAGGCGGTGCAGCTTCATCTCCAGGCGCTCGGGGCCAGGTTCGTTCCTCATCGTTCGGGCCCTGGGGGAATGCAGGGCGCGTGGTGTCGCCGGTGTTCCGGTGCGGAGTCCCGGCCGTGACATGGGCAGTTGTACAGAATGTCAGGGCAATGGCTGTGACGAGTAATGGAACATACTCTTTCATGACAATAGTTCCTCAAACTATATATGAATATCAACTCGATAGCCCGCCGAGGACCTTGATTGTAGTTCAGCGGTTATCGAAACAGTGGCGATGCTTCGGATTCAATGGCGATATCGTAGTGATGGCACCAACATAACTGCGGCCGCAGCGGAATGGGGGTACATCAAGATGTACCTGCCCCGAAAAGATACCCGTTCTGAAAATGGAGTTCACACGCATGAGTGAGCCCGATTTCGTTGTTGTTGATTCGATGCTGGAAAAGATTTCGATGATGCCGGTCGATGCACGCTGGTGACGTTGGACTGGCCAATGTGCACGAACATCGACGCCGCCTGCTCTCTGTCAGCGAGGCGGCAAAAGAGGGGAGCGAGTAAAAATGTCCGGCAAATATAGCCCATGAAATTCCGCATGCAAGCCCATCGAAATCTTTTCGTTGACAAGATTCGTGAATCCGTTGATTCCACACAATAAACGGGGGTCATCGTGAATCGTGAGCTGCTATGACCCGAGGGGCTCATCGTGGAAGGGTCGTATAAGGTATGTCGCAGCACGGATGGAATTGCCGATTGTTTGATATGGCGGGTGCGGCGTTGCAATGCGAATGAGAGCATACTGCACAATTGCATGCGCCGTGCAATCGGGATGTGCAATGAAATGGTTGCCGGGATTTTCCTGAATTGATCCTCGGCAGAATATCTGGAAATTATTGAAGGCGATTGTGAAATGGTTGTGCAATAGCCTGCACGCAACAGGGCGGCCGGGCCGCGCGAAATGCATCGCCGCGAAAACCACGACCGTCCTGCCCGTACGTAGAGCCCGTGTTCTACTTCTCCGCGCCGGCCCGTGCCGCCGGCGCCTTTGCCAGCCCAAGGTAGAGCGCCACCACTCCCGTTGCCAGATGCAGCGTGTGCCCGGGCGAATTGAGCGGCACGATGCCGAGCAGCCATTGATCGCGCGGGAATCCCTCCATCACCGCCTGCACCATCCCCGCGGCGAACACCAGCAACAGCACCACGCCGACGATCTTTCCCCACATCTGCGCGCGCGCAAGCGTGCGCATCGCGAAGAGCCCGCTGATGCCGATCCCGAGATGGATCAGGTTGTGAACCACGTTGATCGCGATGATGTTGAAGAGATAGTGCACGCCGATTCCCTCGTGATGCATCGAGTTGATCCCCTCCACCGGCAGAAAGCCTATCACGCCCAGCAGCGTGTAGGTGGTCGCTACAATGCCGACGCCGTATCGAATGAACATGTGTACTCCGTGATAGTCTACTTCCGGTTTCGATAGCTCCACAACAGCGCGGCCGACGTGATCAGCCATTCCGCGAACATCGCCGGCAGCCAGCGTCCGGCGGGAGCATTGATGTTGTAGGGCGTTCCGTTCACGAGCAGCGCAACCAGGTGCGCAACGGCAAGCCCCGCGGTCAGCATCATGAAGAGCCGTATCCGGCGCCAGAGCCCGTCCCCCATGGCAAGTGCGGGGAAGGCGCCGAACACCGCGATCTGTCCGCTGAAGATGCGGATGTTCAGCGGCTCGATGGGCCACGGCCAGTACGTGCTGATGGTTGATGCGTGGATGAAGATCGCCACCGCGAGCGGTCCGTAGACAACCGCGCGCGCTATCAGCCAGACTCTCCATCCGGTTGCCAGGTGCACGCCGGTGATGTCCTCATCCCTGCCGAAGCGTTCGGACTGGATGCGGAAGAGAATGGGGATGGCGAAGAGCGGCAGATAGTATGCGCCGAGCCATGTCAGCGTAAGGACGCGATACTGGAAGAAGTCATCCCAGTGGAACATCGCGGCGACAAGCAGCCATGCCGCCACCACGAAGAGCGACCGAAGGCTGCTTTTCAACTGCAGCCACTCCCGCTGGCGCGCCAGGTAGGCGTAGTAGAATCCGCAGCAGAAGTAGATGGCGCCCACCATCATCGCCGTGCGCGGTTGCGCGATCCTCCAGGCCCAGTACTCTCCCGCGCCGCCGGGATAGAGATAGAGGAGCAGGCCGAAGGGACCGATCACCGCAACAACAAGCCAGATGAAGAACCGAGCCTCGCGAGTAATCGTGTTGTTCGTCATAGCGGTCAGGGTGTTCCTGTCGAAATACCGGCGCGCGCCCGTTGCCCTGCGGGCCTTGCAGTGCGCCGGTTGTGGGAGCGCCCAATATACGGAGCGGCGCTGCTCTCCAGAATCTCGATTCCTCTCCGGCCCGTGATGCGGAACCCGAAGAAGCCGTATGTTGCGGCCGCGTCTGCATGCATGCCATCGCGCATGCGGCGCAGGATTCCCCATCCTTCCCTCATCCAGATACCCGATCCACATTCGATTCGGCGGCCTGCTCGCGCATGCCTGCGTGCAACCGTTGCACGGAGCTGCCGCGGCCTTCGGGCTCTGCGCCGATCAACCCTTGGAGGAATACAATGAGCGAATCCACACTCGAGGAGCGCGATCGCGCCGGCGATCATGCATACCAGGGCGCCCACGTCGGCCGCCGCGACCCCCGCTACGGCACATTGGTGCAGGGCTTCAACCAGCGGTTCACCGGACATCCGCACTACGTGGAGCTGTGCGGCGATACCAACGCCGTGCTGCGCGCCGTGCAGAAGGCGCTGGATGCTGGGCGCCGCATCACCGTGCGGGGCGGCGGGCATTGCTACGAGGACTTCGTGAGCGGCAACGTCGGCGGCGTGATCATCGATCTCTCGCCGCTCAACCGGGTTTACCTGGATCGCCCGCGCGATCTCTTCTGCATCGAGGGGGGCTGCACGCTCTGGAACGTCTACACGCAGCTTTACAAGGAGCACGGCGTCACCATTCCCGCCGGCTCCTGCTACTCCGTCGGCGCAGGCGGACACATCATCGGCGGCGGCTACGGCCTCCTCTCGCGGCTGCACGGCCTTACGGTGGACTGGCTTCACGCCGTGGAGGTTGTCGTTGTCAACGAGGCGCGCCGTGCCGAGGTGATCATCGTTGGGCGCGACTCCGCGAGCCGCCGGGAACAGGATCTCTTCTGGGGCCACCTGGGCGGCGGAGGGGGCAACTTCGGTATCGTAACGCGATACTTCTTCCAGGCTCCCCCTGCGGGGCCAGGCATCGCACATATTGCCAGCATTGCCTGGAACTGGGACGAGATCGATCAGGATCGGTTCACCCAGCTCGTCACCAGTTACGGAACATTCTTCCAGAAGCATTCGGAGGCAGGCACAGAGTACGACGGGCTGTTCGGGCTTTTCCATCTCACCAACAAGGCTGCCGGGCAGATCGTGCTCACGGCGCAGCAGGTCGGGAAGGATGACGGCCCGCTGCGCCACCTCATCGATGCCATGACGCTCCCGGGCCTTGATCATGTACGTCAGAGTGTGCCGGTTGGATTTCATCACCTGGTGGTGCAGTCGCGCGATGTGCGCACCATGCCGTGGCTGGAGGCCACGCAGACGCTGAACGGCTCCGGACCCAATCAGCGCGGCAAGTACAAGTCCGCCTACATGAAGCAGCCCTTCCCGGCGCGGCAGATCGATGTGATCTGGCAACACCTCACAACCAAGTATCCGAACACGCAGGCGCTGTTGCAGGTGGATTCCTACGGTGCGAAGATCAACACCGTGAAGCCGGATGCCACCGCCGTTCCGCAGCGCAGCTCCATCCTCAAGCTCCAGTACCAGACCTACTGGACGCGCAAGCGGGACGATGCCGTCAACCTGAAATGGATCCGTGAGTTCTACGAGGCCATGTACGGCACGGAGGGTCCGATGCCCGATCGCGTGATGGACGGGTGCTACGTGAACTACCCTGATACCGATCTCATCAACTGGGAGTATCTCTACTACAAGCGTGGCTACGCACGGTTGCAGCGTGTGAAGAAGGAGTGGGACCCGCTGAACATCTTCAATCACGCGCAGTCGGTCAGGCTGCCGGAAGGTTGAGGCTTCGGGTGATGCTGTGCGGCGCACGAGACGTGGAGTGGCGAGCCGGAAGGATGGCCGCCGACGTATTGGTGCTCATGTCCCGGCCCGTCATCGCGCGAAGATCGCGCGCAGCACAAAGATGTGGCGATCATTACAGACACACGGCTTCGTGATGCGGAGCTATTCTCCCGCAATCGTGTACCAACGCCGCCATGCACTAACGGAGCAATCTCTCTGTAGGAGCTGCACCCTTCTTTCCTTCTGCGCTCCGCCCAGGAGCGACCTCTCTGTCATCGTGAAAGCACAGGTCGCTCCCTGCGGGGAGCTGAATGATGGTAGGGAGATGGTGCAGGCTACAGATAGAGTGGACCGAACTGCTCTCGCCGGCATCTTGATGCCATGGTGCACTGCGGCCGATCGGGAGAACGCACGAACAGTTGGTGACGGGCTCCCCGGATGTCATGAGCAGGGGACTGTCACGGAGCGGGTGCCGACGTGGCCATCCGTCCCGTACGGCATCACGGTCCACTCTGCCGGACGATGTGCCATGCGGGAGAGGTCGCCGCGGCTGCGTTTTGCTTGCCTCGCGAAGACCACACATGGGGCAGTGTCGACCGATACGTCGACATCGCCAGGGTCAGGGCTTCGCGAAGACGGCCGGTAATGTTGTTGCCCGGCAACGTCAGGACGTTGCCGGGCAAGATCTTCCGGCGAGACGAGCGTGGCTTCGCCGGTGGACTACTTGGAACGCCCGCCGTTGGTATTGCGCTTGCGCATCGCGTCCGCATCGGCGGAGCGGCCCAGGTGGTCGTAGATGGCGGCGAGGTTGGAGCGCACGCGGCGTACATCCGCGTTGTCGCTCCCGAGCGTCTTCTCCATGATGCGCAGCGTCTCCTCCATTGCCGGTGCGGCCTTGTCGTACGCGCCGCGGTCCGCATACAGCCCGGCGAGATTGTTCAACGTGGTTGCGAGCGAGGGATCGTCCGGCTTCATGAACGTCCGGCTGATTTCAAGCGCGCGGCCGAAGAGCGCCTCTGCAGTATCCTTCTGGCCGCGCTGGTAGGCGGCGTACGCGAGCGAGTTCACCGTTGCCGCAAGCAGCCGGCGCTGTGTGGAATCCTTCTCATCCAGAAGCGTCATCGCGCGGCGCAGGATCGGCTCTGCATCCGCAAGCCGGTTCGTGCTCATGTACAGGTTGCCGAGATTGGTCAGCGTGTAGGCGAGCTCGAATCCCTTCTCCTTCTCGTGCAGTTCGATGAGGCGCTTGTACAGCCCCTCGGCCTCCGTGTAATGCTTCTGCTCCATGTGCGCCTCCGCCAGGCCGTTCAACGACTGCGCCAGCTCCGCCGTGTTGGAGTCCGCATGCTTCTCCGCGATGGCGATCGCCTGCGTGAACGAACCCTCCGCCGCATGGTAATCCTTCAGCCCCAGATAGCATGCGCCCATGATGGACTGGATGTTGCCGGACACCGCATTCCCCGCCCCGAGATCCTTCTCCGCGATCACCAGCGCCTTCTTCGCAAGGTCCAGCCCCTTGCGGAAATCGTTCGCATTGTACGCCGCAAGCGAGCCGTTCATCAGCTTGTTCAGTTCTCCCTCCTGTGCGTGCAGCAGGCCATTGCATGCAACCGCGCAGAAGAGGGCGGCGATGATCCATCTCGAAATCGTCTTCACTGAAGTACTCCGTATGGGAGGATGTTATCGGTTGTCAGTAGTTATTGGTCAGTTGTCCGTAGGCCCTGGTGTCTGGTCCTTCGTTTCCGGCAAAGATCGGAACCGCTATCGTGGAGTTGTACTCCGCGACTGGTACGGACCCACCCTGCAAATCAACCTCATCGAGCACTGATGAGGTTGCATGCGCAATGCCGGTGCGAGAAGCACATACGGTGTCTGGCTCTTCGTTCCGGCAAAGGCCGGAACTGCTGTCGCGGAGATCGTATTCCGCGACTGATATCTGCACAGCATTCGAATATATGGAGTGTGCGGATTCGGTCATGCGGGAGCGCCCGGCACGGTAGACGCAACGAACGTGCCGGCGTTGAATCGTACCATTGCCGCGAACCCGGAGGTGCGAAAGAATCCGCCCTCGAATAGTGGCGTCCACGGCCGGCCAATGCAGGGGGAGCAGGCGCGCCACAGGCGGCCGCTGAGTAGAATTTGAGTATCCCTCCCCGGCCAGGCCGGACTATCTTTTCGTACTTCTATCCCCACCTGTGCCCGCAACCGGGCGTATGGCAATGGCAATCCATTCAAACGTAGTCCAGCATCATGAGCATCACAGCCGCAATCTATTGTTGGGAAGCACTCTACAGCGGTGGGCAATCGGTCATCGACAATCTCAAGGCATCGGGCTTCACCACCATCCTCGCGTGGTCCGTGCATGTCAACGCAACGAATGGTGATCTCACGCTCAACGACACGCTCATCGTCACCGACGGAACCTACGTCGGCGATCCGGCGTGGCCGGGGCTGCTGGCGCAGCTCAAGACCGGCACCACCAGCGTGAATCGTCTCCTCTTCTCCGTTGGCAGCGGCGGTGGCCCAACGGACTTCGGCAACATCCAGCAACTGATCGATCGCTTCGGTACCGGACCCACCAGCCCGCTCTACAAGAACTTCGCCGAGCTTCTCTCGGTGATCCCCTCCATCGACGGCATCGACTTCGATGATGAGGATAGTTACAATCAGGGTACCGTGGTGCAGTTCGCGCAGATGCTGGCGACGATCGGCTACAAGCAGATCACCTTCTGTCCCTACCAGGACATGCAGTTCTGGGCGGGGTGCCTGCAGGCGCTGCAGGCCAGCAATCCCGGACTGGTGACGGCATACAACCTGCAGTGCTATGCCGGTGGCTCCATCAACGTGTATGAAATCCCGCAGTGGATTGCATCAATCAAGCCAATCCTGGGTGATGCCGCCGCTTCCTTCATTCTTCCCGGACTCTGGTGCCGCAACGGTTCCGGCTGCACCAGCGGTGAGTGCCCCGATCAGATGGAGGTACAGTACAAGGCCTGGGGTCTGCTCGGCATTGGTGGCGGATTCATCTGGCGATATGATGACATCCTCTCCTGCGAGAGCAGCAGCACCTGCTCCGGCAACCCGATGACGCCAGCCGCCTATGCGGATGCAATCCTCAACGGTGTCATGTCCGAGGCCATGTAGCCTCTACTGAAGCGGCTCAGCAACGATAACGCCGGCAGACGGCGATATGCGCAAGGCCGGCCGGGAGAGTTGATCCCGGCCGGCCTTGCTGTGCTTCTTGCGCCGATGGAGTCCGTTCGTAGTGGAGCATACTGCAGCATCTGCCGAGCATCAGGCACCAGGAACCGGACCACCCAACTGACAACGAACCACTCACCACGAACTACTTCCGCATCTTCGTCACGATCTTCCACTCCTCCTCCGTCACCGGCTGCACCGACAGGCGGGAGCCGCGCTGCGTCACCATCATCTTCTCCAGGCCCGGTGTCTCCTTCAGCTCGTTGAGCGGGATCAGCTCCTTGAACTTCTTCACGAACTTCACATCCACCATCATCCAGATCGGATTCTCCTGCGTGGACTTGGGATCGTAGTGATCGTCCTTCGGGTCCAGCGCCGTGGCATCGGCGTAGCCCTCGCGCGCTATCTCCGCGATGCCGGCCACGCCGGGGGGCTCCGCGCTCGAGTGATAGAAGAGGACGCCGTCGCCCGGCTTCATCTCATCGCGCATGTAGTTGCGCGCCTGATAGTTCCGGACGCCGCTCCAGAACGTGGTGCCGTCGCGCTGGAGGTCATCGATGGAGTAGCAGTCCGGTTCGGATTTGAGGAGCCAGTAGTTCTTCTTCGCGGGCATGGTCTCGATGCGGGTTGTTGGAAGGATTGATCGATCGTGGCGGAAACTATGCGGCGGTTGCGGAATGAGCAAGAGAGGATGCTGTGTGCTGGTGAATTGCGACGCGGCGATTGTGGACGAGCTGCCCGGAGCACCCAACAAAACCAGCCTCTGCCTGTCTGGCGGCTGCCATCTACAGAGGCTTCGGGCCATACCTCCGAAGCCTGAACCGCATTCGTCATGGCAGTTCGATGCGAATGGTTCCGCCCGTCCTCCATGCTGCCGCCTGCCTCAGTCCCGTACCTGCATGCCTTACAAGCCCATACCTCCGGCTTGAGGAGGTGGTGACTCCTCCTGAATGTCCAGCCGATTGCAACGTGAATTGCCTGTGCAGGCCCGAAGCCGGAGTGTCGTGAGGAGATGATGCACCATCCCGATGTTACATCCCTCTGCATCGAGCGTAGTTATCATGTGCATCCGAATGCCGATGCCCACTGAGAGTTCCCGAGACACCAGGCTGTGCTCCTTGCCTTCCGGCCGCACAGCGGCTGTTGACAGGAACTCCAGCGAAACCCGTCCCGATCGAAGAGGAAAACATCATGGGGAAGACTATCAATCTCAACGTGCTCGATAATATCGAGATCGCAACTCCCTGCACTGCGAGCTGGGAGGAGATGACCGGCAACGACCAGCAGCGCTACTGTTCCCACTGCAGCCTCAACGTCTACAACCTCTCTGCAATGACGCGTGAGGAGGCAGCAGGCATCATCACCGGCGCCGAGGGACGCGTCTGCGTCCGGCTCTATCGCCGAACCGACGGCACGGTGCTGACGCAGGATTGCCCAACCGGCCTGCGCGCGGCACGCGAGCGCGTCTCACGTTCCATCCGGAATGTTGCGGCAACGGTCGTAACTCTGATGGCAGGGATGTTCGGCCTCGGCGCCAGGCAGGCGTGGGCGCAGGGAGGAGTATCGGCACGCGTCGTGATGGGAGGAGTGGGGAGGTCCGTACATGTGGAACCGGAGGAACCGAAGAGCCAGAGCGATACGGCCCAGGCGAAGCAGGACACGGGCACGGTGGACGAACCACGAACGATGATCATGGGAGAGATGGCGATCCGTCCGGTGGAGGCCGCATCGGTGCCGACCAAGATCCAGCCGGCCGTGACCAGGCGGGTGGCAATCGAACCGGCAGCAGAGCCGATTGCGATCGAGCAGATGCGGCCCAGGCCGTTGAAGCAGGATCTGGATGATCAGGTGCCTGGCGTCGTGGTGGAACCTGCGGGCACTCCGGAACCGGAGGTGGAGGAAGCCGTGCCGGTGGATGAGACGCCCCTGGAGGAGCCTGTTCAGGCTGCGGATGGGACACCGGTGGAGGAGCCGGCGTGTGATCTCGCCGTTCCCGCCGTGGATGCGATCGTCGGGCCGGAGATCAGGTAGTCGGCAGGCGCCCGATCTCCTTACTCGAATGAGCGGCGTGCCGGACGGTGGATGGTAGAGTTGCCCGGATTAGTTTTGCATTACCGCGAACACGACGACGCTCGTTTCCCGGGGACGGACTTCAGCGGACAATGGCCACATGAGCAAGCGCAGAAAACAACTTCAGGCGGAGGTCTCAACGTTCGTGCGGCAGTATGCACACAGAGGCTACGCCGGCCATGACCCGAATGATCGGAGATACTCCCGGGATGCTCAGAGGCTGGTAAAGCAGATGTCGCCAGAGGAATTCGATGCGTTGGTCAGTGGTGATGCCGATGACACGGCGGAAGGACTCGAGCGCGAGACTGGTACGACTGACGTTCCGTGATGTAGTCTGCGCAGGGCTGTTCGGTTGGGAATCGATGAGACATGAGTAAACCGATTGGATCGAACGTGGGTGAATGGCGTGTTGGACACCAGGGGCGCGACTCGATGTACTACGAGGAGTTCCATGATGGAGAGTGGAGACATCTCCGGCTTGCAGGCGAGATGCTTGTTGGCACGCCGCATTACGTGATCTACTTCGGCTCCGGGGACGACTGGAAGAAGCAGCCCGCCTGGGCCTGCGACCGTCGCGATGAGATCATCGCCCGGATAAAGAGCGCATGCCCCATTCCGGACTATCGATACTCGGGCGAAGGAGTGCTGGGCGAGAGTGACTACGCCTATCTCATCGAGGCAGCGGGCGGCCTCGATGAGACATTGTGCGCATGGAGAGGCTGCAACGCGCATGCCGTGCACGGTATGTGCCTATGTGTGCGTCATGCATACCGCGATGCATGGTGAATGCTGTGCGTTGGTTGGGAGGCCGTTCTTCACGACGACATGCACATCCCTCAGGAATCAACCATCGAGCGTTCGAGGATGCATGGAAGATATCATCCAGCGGCCTTCGCTATCGGGGGGATGGTCCGCTCCTTTTGGAGCTTGAAGATTCTCGGCAGGGACCGAAAGCTACCGATGGGCGCCCCCACCGGTGCCGATCAACGACGGCATGCCATCGCCACGGTGTCGCACCATACCTGATTGAACAACGTCGAGCTAAGTCAAACTTGGAAGGAGAGCCATCGATGAGCATCGAGGTACGTGGAGTTTGCACATTGCTGCAGGTGTTCGACATGCCGGCATCGGTCTGCTTCTATCGGGACGTGCTCGGATTTGAAGTCGTCTCCACGTCGCCGCGTGACGGGGATCAATTCGATTGGGGGGTGCTGCGGCTGGGAGACGCGGAGCTCATGCTCAATACCGCGTACGAACAATCTGATCGTCCCGCCGGGCCGGATGCAGGCCGGGCAGCCGCGCACGCGGACACGACGCTCTACTTCGGCTGTCCGGACGTCGATGCCGCGTATCGTCATCTGAAATCCCATGGGATCGACGTGAAGCCACCAACAGTTGCGCCCTACGGCATGAAGCAGCTATATGTCAACGATCCCGACGGATACGTCCTCTGCTTTCAATGGCCGGCGGCATGACAGCGGCATGCCGGCGTCATGCCTCGTTGCGGCAGCGCTGCCTGCCGTTGATGCCGGGCGTCAGGCGTCTGAACCACATTGCTTCCTGCTTCTGCGCTTCATGTTGGAGTATGCTGCCCGGTTGTTCTGCGACGAGTAGCGCGCCATCCGGCGATACACAGGCGTACGCGCCGCCATCCCATCACATCGGCGATACTGTCTGCACGTAATATTCCCGGCCCCACTTGCCGGAACAGCCGCACGTGCGTTATGTTGCCGTTATCCCCGCCCTCCTACCCCCTCGACGAAACACTCAAACCAACGAGAGAGGAACACAATGTCCAGTACCCGTATCGCGCTGTACATCGGCAATGAGATGTATCCCGGCTCCGGCTCCGGCTCAGATCCTGCCTCCACCATCAAGACCCTGCAGGGGAGCCCGCTCACCAGCCCCATTCTCAGCCTCCTGAATCAAAGCGCTCAGAACCCCAGCCAGTTGGTCTACAACGATGCCTCGAATCCCGTCTTCGATACCTCCGGCAGTTACATCGGCAGCAGCGATTGGGCCGGCGATATCTCGAGTCTGCGGAACGGCGGGAACATCCAGGAGATCTATCTCTCCTTCTCCACCAACGGCACGGAGTACATGGCCGATCTGATCGGGAGCAACCCGACCGCCGCGGCCAGCATCCTTTCGTACATCAAGAACAACCTTGCGTTCGACGGCGTGGATCTGGATTACGAGGGGGGGGACTTCTCCTCCTCCTCTCCGATGTACATCCTCGCCAAGGCGGCCGTCGCTGCCGGGCTCAACGTCACCGCGGCTCCGTATTACGACAAGTCCGGCTGGGCGTCCTGGGTCAGCTACGTGCAGGGGCTTGGCGGGACCGTGGCCTGGCTGAACCTGCAGTGTTACGCCGGGGGAAAGTCCAACAACCCGGGGACCTGGCTGGGCATGGGGAACCCGAACGTCCCGATCGTTGGTGGCAGTTGCAAGAGCTGCGGCGGGCCGCAGACCACCTGCTCACCGGACGACATGCAGAAGCTCTTCACGCTCTGGCGGACGGGGCAGGGATCGGTCTCGCAGATGTGCTGGTCCGGCGTGCCGAACACGCACCCACAGAATATCGGCGGCGGGTTCATCTGGGCCTACTCCAGTATCGCGGGAGCGCAGTTCATGGATTATATGAACGCCATGGCGACGGGATTGGGTGTGTAGAGGCTTCTACTGTGGATCGCTGCAAGGGTCTGTAGGCAAAGGATTGCCGGCCGTTGTTGGCAGAAGCTCTGGTGGTGGCGTCATCAGAGAACCATAGAGTACGTCGCCATGAGGCGACGTACTCTATGAATGCCCGCGCAGCCATAGAGGAGGAAACGTCGATAGCCCCGATTGAAAGATCGGGGTGCCAGCATATCACAATAACGCAGCCCTGGAAGGGCGGAAGTACCGGAGGTCGTAATGCCGCAATCATACACCGGTCTGTACTACCACATCATTTTCAGCACAAAGAATCGTCGGCCGCTGATCGCCTCCGACATAGCACCACGACTGTATGAGTACATTGGAGGCATCGTCAGAAACAACGATGGTGCATTGATTGCCGCCGGAGGCACCGAGGATCACATCCACCTGCTTGCAATTCTATCGAGGCAGCAATCGGTCTCCGATGCCCTCCGCATCATCAAGACCAATTCGTCGAGCTGGATTCACAAAGCGCTCACCGTCGAACATCCGTTCGCCTGGCAACATGGGTATGGAGCATTCACCGTGAGCGCATCGGTCGTCGATCGTGTAAAACACTACATCGCCAACCAGCACGAGCACCACCGGACCATGACGTTTCAGAAGGAGTTCCTCCGGTTTCTGCGTGAGTACAATGTGCCGTACGACAAGCGCTATGTGTGGGAGTGAATCGACTTTCGCCCTTCAGGGCTCGGGATTGCATCGGGCGCACATTTCCGGGGGCTTGCGCCCCCGGCTAGCAACTGTCGCCCTTCAAGGGCTCCACGGATACCGGAGGTGCATTCGAAGACGACGGAAGCGTTCCTGCACGACGCCAATGCTGATGCCGTCACTGTTGCTCCCGCTCGCATGCTCCGCATGGAAATAATTGCCTCCGTCGAGCGGCACGCGCTGCGAAGTATATTCGCCGCAATCGACGTTTGCTCGTGTGGAGTTTCGGAACCGCATCGGTGTTGTACGGTGCGGCGTGCCGTGCGGGAATTGCGCGCGGGAGAGTGCGGGTAGCTACGTTGGTATACGCCACGTGCGGCACCTACCAGGCATTACCAGTGAAGCGAGGGAAGGAAGGATATGGCGCTTAAACGGATGGACAACGTCCTCATCGTTGTCGACGATCTCGAAGCCGTCAAGGCGTTCTTCATCGAACTGGGCCTCGAGCTCGAGGGGGAGACGACAGTCGAAGGGCCTTTGGTCGGGAGCCTGATCGGGCTCGAGGATGTCCGGGCCACTCTCGCGATGATGCGGACTCCCGATGGGCAGGGCATTGAGCTGGACAAGTTCCACACGCCCGACGCGATCAGGTTCGGGCCGGTGGACGCGCCGGTGAATACGCTGGGCATCCGTCGCATCATGTTCGCCGTCGCCGACATCGAGGGCGTCGTTGCACGCATGCGCGCGCATGGGGCCGAGCTCATTGGCGAAATGCAGTACGGGGATGCGTACCGGCTGGCCTACATTCGCGGGCCTGAGGGCATCATTGTTGCGCTTGCCGAGCAGCTGGCTACGGCGTGACCGGAAGCAAGCGGGACTCGGGTTGGCAACCGTCCGTTCACCGGCGTATGACAAGTTGCTCGAGCAGACCGTTCGGTTTTGCCTCGCGGCGGCTCAACTCAACCGTTGGGCAGACCACACATATCACATGATGTCGAGGCCCGGGTGTCGACACCCCGGAACACGGAGACTCACATGAGAACGCTGACGATCATCGAACATATCTCGCCGGACGGCGTGACCCAGGTCTCCTGCGCAAACGGCTCGTTCTCCCACGGCGACCGGGACGCAATGATTGCCGCGCATGGCGAGCGCTTCGATCGGTTGCCCGGCTGTCGGGCCTGCGATACCCGGTCGGGCCGGTGGCCGAAGGCGCCGGGCAGTCCGATTGCGGACCGCCTCGATGCGGCGGCAGGGGGTATCGGGGCCCACCATATCGCAACCGTGCCGGCATGAGGGATGTGACGAAGACGATCGAGGCCGTGTGGAGGATCGAGTCCACCCGGCTCATCGCCGCGATTGCGCGCGTCACCCGCGACGTCGGCGTTGCCGAGGAGCTGGCCCAGGACGCCTTTGTGATCGCGCTGGAACTCTGGCCCGACGAGGGAGTCCCCGAAAATCCAGGAGCATGGCTCATGAAGGCGGCGAAGCGGCGTGCCATCGATTGGCTGCGGCGCGGTCGCATGATCGTGCAGAAGCACGGAGAGATTGCACGCGAACTGGAATGGCAACAGCAGCGGCTTGGAGACGCGCTGGAGCAGTCGCTGGATCAGGTGATCGATGACGATGTGCTGCGGCTCATGTTCACCGCGTGCCATCCGGTGCTGCCGGTGGAAGGACGCATCGCGCTCACGCTGCGGCTGCTCGGCGGCCTCACCACGACGGAGATCGCCCGCGCCTGGCTTGTACCCGAGAAGACGATGGGGCAGCGGATCTTTCGTGCCAAGAAGAAGCTCTCCGAAGCCAGCATCCCGTTCGAGACGCCGTCCGGAGACGAGCTGCGCCGCAGGGTGGAGTCCGTGCTGCTGGTGGTCTATCTGATTTTCAATGAGGGTTACGCCGCGACATCGGGAGAGGAGTGGATGCGGGCTGCACTTTCCGACGAGGCGCTGCGACTCGGCCGCATGCTGGCGCAGCTGCTCCCCGACGAATCCGAAGTTCACGCGCTTCTTGCGCTGATGGAGTTGCAGGCGTCGCGCACTGCTGCGCGTCGAGGAAAAGAGGGCGAAGCAGTGCTGTTGCCGCACCAGAACCGATCCCTGTGGGACTACATGCAGATCCAGCGGGGGATGAGCGCGCTCGAACGGGCGCAACGGCTGGGCGGCGGCGCGAAACCCTACGCGTTGCAGGCAGCCATTGCCGCATGTCATATGCGCGCCCGCACCGCCGAAGAGACGGACTGGGGCCGCATCGTCCTGCTCTACGATGCCCTGCTGCAGCTCAATCCATCGCCGATCGTGGCACTCAATCGCGCGGTCGCTGTCGGCATGGCACAGGGTCCGGCCGCGGGACTCGACGCGCTCGACGCAGCCGCCACACTCGCCGGCGACTCCGCGCGGGCCGGCTATCATCTCTTTCCCAGCGTTCGCGGAGACCTGCTGATGAAGATGGGGAGGCTCTCCGAGGCGCGTGAAGAAATCCAACGGGCCATCGCGATGACCAGGAATCTGCGGGAACGGGAACTGCTCGAGAACAGACTGAAGCAGTTGGAGAATCCCGACAATAAAAATTTCCCCGGCGGCTTGTAGAATTCCGGTCCGGCCGTTCGTTGTGTTGTGACGGCGGGTAGGGAACCCGCCGGAAGGATTACTACAGGAGAAAACATGCCGCATTATCTGATCTCGGGTCATCTCCCGGACAACTTCGATCCCTCCACGATAACTGAAACGATGGTCAGCGACATCCACGCGCTCAACGCAGAGATGGATGCCGCCGGCATCAGGCTGTTCGCCGGCGGATTGGAACCCGCCGGCATGGCGAAGACGCTCCGCGTGCAGACTAACGGTGAAGTGATCGTTACCGACGGCCCATACCTCGAGGCCAGGGAGCACGTCGGTGGGCTCACGGTGATCGAAGCCGCCGACATGGAGGAGGCGCTTGCGTGGGCACGCAAGGCCGTCGCTTCCAGTCGAATGCCGGCCGAGGTGCGAGGAATCTTCTACGTCCCGCGCCCTGGTCTCGAGGCGTAGAAGAGGCGAACCCGCCGAGGGAACCCTCAGAATCATTGAACACATCCCACCGGACGGCCTGATACAGGTCTCCGGCTGCCATACCGATGTGCCGAAGGCGATTGAGGCCGCGTGGAAGACCAGAGTCCACACGGCCCATCGCCGTTTGGCGCATCCCTTCAGGAGCACGTCATGCAACCCCTTCGATATTCCATCAACATCACGTTGGACGGCTGCTGTGATCACCGCGTGGGCATCGCGGACGAAGACATCCATCGTCACGCGGTGGAAAACATCGCCCGGGCCGATGCCCTTCTCTTCGGCCGGGTGATCTACGAAATGATGGAAGAAGCGTGGCGGCTCGCGACGCGGACAGTGACGATGCCTGAGTGGACGGAACCCTTCGCCCGGACGATCGATGCTGCAAAGAAGTACGTTGTGTCGAACACGCTGGAGAGCGTCGACTGGAACGCGGAACTCATACGCGGTGATCTGGCCACGGCCGTCCGGCAGCTCAAGCAACAGCCCGGGAGGGGACTGCTCACCGGAGGTGTAAAGCTCCCTTTGGCGTTGGCGGAGCTGGGGCTGATCGACGAGTACGAGTTCGTGGTGCACCCCCGGCTCGTGGGCCACGGGCCGACGTTGTTCGCGGGGCTCTCGAAGCATGTGGACCTGAAGCTTGTGAGCCGGCTGGAGTTCGGCTCGGGGGCGGTGGCAATGCGGTATGAGCCGCGCAGGTGGTAGTGACTCAGTTTGCCGGAGCCTGTGCGCCGAATGGTTCGCACCTTTTGGTGCTTGTTCACGTTGGGCGTGTGCATGCTACCGACGGTTCGCGCCTGACGGCGCTTGCGATACCCTGCACTGGTGCAGCCGGTCATGCCATCGAGCCGCGTAGCGGCGCCCCCTCGGTAGCATAGAAGCGTATGGAGTCTTCAAGCTCCAGCGGAGCGGCCCGGGTCCTGCATGCAGGCACAGGCTGCTCACATCGAAAGGCACAATGAGCCACTACCGGACGGTAGCCGACGAACGTGCAGCCCGGGTCCG
Organism: Bacteroidota bacterium; assembly: GCA_018266795.1. GTDB lineage: Bacteria > Bacteroidota > Ignavibacteria > OLB7 > OLB7 > JAFDZV01. The sequence continues at coordinate 88,174 of JAFDZV010000004.1, forward strand.
GCGCGGGATGTGCGCCGGCTCTTCAGAAGGCGATCCGCCCGATGACGCATTCGCACCGGCTATGCGTTCGGGCTTCGTCGCCCTGCGGCTCCATGCCGTGAGGTATATTCGCGTCAATTGACGCTTGCTCCCGCGGGGTTTCGGAACGGCCTCGGTGTTGTACGTTGCGGCGTTTCGTGGGGGGTGTATGCGGAACGTTGCAGCTTGGTATGTAGTTACGTCCTTTTGCATGAAGAGACGCGAGATGGATTCTCTGGCGCATTCGCTTTGCGCCTATATCTGCTCCCGCAACAATGACATCGCGGGTTATTGGGGCATTGGTATGCTTTGCGCAGTCTCAAAGAGAGAGCGGAGATCGAATTTCGGTTTCAAGATTTATCCAGGCGAGTTGCTTCGCATTTACGGCTACGAGATTTCGGAGTCGAAGATCGTCACAGGCAAGTTGGTGAAGTTTGGTCTTAATTCGATTGAGGGACGGCTTTCCTTTTTTGAGGACGGCCGTTATCCGCACGGCGCGGAGAAATATACATGCGGCATTGCTATTGCGATTACCCAAGGTAGTCGCACAGGATTGAGCATGTGCCACGTTGAGTGCTGGCCACACGATTCGTTCCGTGAGCGACGTCGCGCTGCCGATTTGGCGACGAGCGTTCCACTGCTGGGAAGATTGAAGAATATTTTGAGATGACACGCGGGCCTAATGCTGCGCTGCGGCAAGCCCGGCCATCGTGCAAAGGTTGTATGAGTTGTCGCACAACGATTTCAGCATGTTCAACAAGATGTGGGTTCAATAAGTGGAGGGTTGTATGTTTGCAAGGTTCCGTGCAGGAGTTGTACGCGGAGCGTTGCAGGCTGGTATGTAGTTATGCCGAAATACCGTAATCCGAGTGTTCTTTCAATGAACCGGCACACTGTAGGTTCAAGGAGTTGGGCCTTCGCCCGATCGTGTGGGTTAGCGCGTAGATGCTGGCCTGGGATACAAGTCAAGGCCGCCGAGATGGAACATGATCGCCGTGCGAAAGCGATCACGATTACGGAAGCCGCAGGCACGAGCCTTCACCCGCTGAATGCGACTGTTCATGCTCTCGGCTGCGGCATTGGTTCGTTTCAACACAATGGCATTGATGATGCCCCACAGATGGGTCTGAATCGTGGCTGCGACCTTCCTGATAGGCTCCAACCGTGAGCGTTGAGCCCAGCCGAGCCAACGCTTCCATTGCTTGATGGCCCAGGTCCGGCTGCTGTAGTGCCATAAACACATTGCGTGTTCTTTGATAGCCCAGGCTCGCGCAGTTTTCAATGCGCTGTCGCGAAGACTCTCGAACGACCGCCAGTGCTTCAACTTCATGGTGTCCGGATTCTCAAGCCAACGGAATCGTGTTCCCTTCAGCCGCTGATCGCCGTTGGCGGCAAGGTGCTTGTGCTCACTCCGACGCACCTTGTCAACGGCTTCGGAGAGATACTTGGCAACGTGGAACTTGTCAAAACAAATGCGCTCGTCAGCATCCGGTATGTGCTCTCGCACTGCGTTGATATATGCCGGCCACATATCCATCGAAATACTCCGGATGGCCTCACGCTGTGACGTCCGGAGTTCTTTCAAGAAGCTCGCAAGGCTCTCGACGGTTCGATTGTCGGCAACGTGGAGGACAGTCCCCGAACTCTGATCGGTAACGACCGTGACATATTCGTGCCGTCGCTGGAAGGATGTCTCGTCGACCGAGAGATGCTCAGGGGAACTGGCCGTACGGCGCTCAAGTCCGCGTTTTACCGCTCGCTGCATGATGCCATCGACGGCCTTCCAACTGAGCCCCAGGTGGTGGGCAACCGTGGCGGTTGAAGCGGCCTTCAGCCAGTCGATGACCAGTGCCTCGAACAGTGCGGTAAAGCCGGAGCCTTCTTCCGACCATGGTGCACGAATCTGAAGGACACCATGCTCCGGACACTCGACACGCGGCATGTCGGCTTGCAGGATGGTCTGGAACTGCATCGTGTCAAGGTGGCGCCATCGGCGTTCACGGCGATCGTAGCGCGGCGACGGCTTGCCGCACCGTGGGCAGGTTACCCCAACCGTGCTGTCATGCCGCACATGGACGGTCACAGTTTGATTGGGTGTATCCAGCTCGACCAGAGAAACGCTCCATGGAGCTACGATGCCGAGTATCCGGCTATACAGATCGGTGTCACGCATGCCGCCAATCTACGCACGACCCACTCTATTGGCGGAAGCGCCATCGAGTTGAAATGGCTGACAAGCATCCTTACGTTCAGGGCCTTGGCGCACTCGTCCAGGTGATAGCTCAGTTCCGGAAGTCCTTCCCGGCCAAGGTCGATGCCAGCACACTCAAGAAGTTGGGGATCGCGCCCAACAACGAGAGTTACGTTCTCAACGTCGTACGCTTCTTGGGCTTGATCGACCAAGAGGGGAAAAAGACCACTGATGCCACGAAGATCTTCAATCTCCACGATGACACCGAATTTTCGAAGGCGTTTGCGGGGCTCGTGTCGAAGGCGTACGCCGAACTGTTCGAACTACACGGTGATGGCACTTGGGCTCTTGACAACACGGCGTTGATCAACTTCTTCCGAACACATGATGAAACAACTGCCGTTGTTGGCAAGCTTCAAGCCTCCACGTTCAAGGGCTTGGCTGCGCATGCCGGTCACGGTGAAATCCCAACAGCGAAAGCGGTTGGTCCGAAGAAGGAGAAGCAAGTCGGGAAGGCGGTCTCGAAGAAGTCCGTAGCGACAGTACCTTCGGCTGCGGCGTCTACTCCGCAACCGGGCAAGAGCGAGCACACGTCGGGGGGAGTTGGGCTCACCGTTCGTATCGAGATCAACCTTCCGGCGGACGGAGACCAAGAGACGTACGACCGTATCTTCAAGAGCATCCGAGAGAATCTCCTGAATGGCTGACCCATTCCCGCTATTCGAACAGGTCGTGCGGAAAGCGCATGTCTTCACGGCCGCGCGGTCGGTGCCGGCTGGCGGCCTTCATCCGTTCGACCAACGAGACATTCATCCCAAACTACCACCGATCGTCAAGCAGTTGTTCGACGACGGACATTTCGCGCAATCGACGTTCGAGGCGTACAAGTTCGTCGACAAGGAAGTGCAGAGGTTCGCTTGTCTGACCGAGAGTGGGTTCAAGTTGATGATGCAGGCGCTTGCTGCAGACAATCCGCTGATCCGGCTCAATCCCTTGACGACTCCTTCTGAGAAGGACGAACAGAAGGGCTTCCAGTTTCTCTTCGCTGGGTCAGTGTTGGCGATACGCAACCCAAGGGCGCATGAGCATTCTCTAGTTGACTCGCCCGATCAATGTCTGGACCACTTGAGTCTGGCGTCGTTGTTGCTCCGGAGGCTGGATGATGCAGGATTCAAGTAGACTTCGGTCTAACAACAGCAATTAGCGGACGGCGCTGCACATCGCCGTTGAGCTTGAGCCGATATCCTCATCCCTACCCTCACTTGACAACACAGCCATGACTACGACACTCAAGCAAACCCTCGCACAACTCGAAGCGCTCGGCGACGAGAAGGTTCGTACGCAGAACAGAAGAAAGGGCGCCGGCGAGAATCAGTTCGGTGTCAAGCTTGGCGATATCCGGAAAGTGGCCGCGAAGATCAAGGCGGACCAGGCGCTGGCCCTTGCTCTCTGGGAAACCGGGAACCTCGATGCCCGGCTGCTGGGGATACTTCTGATCGATCCGAAAAAGCTGTCACCGGACGAAGTGGACCGGATGGTGCGCTCCGTCGGATCGGCGAACGAGGCGGACTGGCTGGACTCCTACGTCGTCAGGAAACACCCGGAGAAGGAGGCTCTGCGCCAACGATGGATGGCTGATGATGACCCATGGGCTGCGCGCGCCGGATGGAGCCTGACCTCCGAGCGGATCGGCAGGAGTCCCGACGGGCTGGACCTGCCGGGGCTTCTGGACCGCATCGAGTCCGAGATGGGGGCGGCGGCCCCGGAAGCACAGTGGACGATGAACTACTGCCTTGCTGGGATCGGCATCCATTTCCCGAAGCATCGCAAGCGTGCCCTCGCCATCGGAGAAACGTTGGGGATCTATCGCGACTATCCGGTTGCGAAGGGATGTACCTCACCCTTCGCTCCGATCTGGATCAACGAGATGGTGAGCCGGAAGGAAGGAGAGACCGCTTGAAGCGCATCTGGACGATCATCGGAGTAGCCGACGTGCCCGGCAGCTTCAACTGGTATCAGTCGCTGCTTGGCCTGCCCCGGGCTGCTCCCGCGCACGACTACTTCGGGCAGATCGTGGACTCCGATGGAACGGTTCTCCTCTGCCTGCACGAGTGGGGCGCCCACGAGCATCCCTCGCTGATGAGTCCCGATCGCGCGACGCCCGGCAACGGCCTGCTCCTCTTCTTTCGCGTCGATGATTTCGGCCTGGCTCTCCAAAGGGTACGCGCTCTCGGCGCGCGGCTCGAAGAGGAACCCCACGTGAATCCGAACACCGGAACGATGGAGTTCTCGCTCCGCGATCCGGACGGGTATTACGTCACGGTCAGCGCGCTCGATGCGGCGTGACGATTGGTTCAAGCCGCAATGAGCGGCTGCGAAGGCCGCCGTGTGCGGATGGCGTTGTTCAACCGTCCGCCGGAACATATCGCGTCGCGATAGGAGAGCAGCATCACACTCCCGGGAATCACCCATGCCCATTGGTACGATAATCGAAGAGAGCTTCAGCCGATCGTTCGCACTGTATCGCGATCTGATCGACTCCATCGACGAGTCCGCCCTGAGTTCCAGGCTGCCGCAGCTTCCTTCGAATACGCTGGGGCTGCAATTGTGGTGTGTGATTGGTGCGCGGGAAAGCTACGGCAAGGCGATCGAGGCAAACCAATGGTCCGGCTTCTCCTGCTCGCTGAAATCACCTACGGACATATCCTCGGTTGCCGATGCCCTTCACCGTTCCGCGAACGCCCTCTCGGAGATCCTGAAGACCATCGATACCTACACCGACGTTCAATACCGGCTTGTCATCGATCTGCTCGAACATGAAGCCGCGCATCAGGGGCAACTGCTTCGGTACCTGTTCGGCTTGAAGCTGCCGATTCCGGATAGTTGGAAGTCGAGGTTCGCCCTGTAGGTGAGATGACAGGGCCGGGAGATCGTCGAGCGGCCGTGGATGTTCGGGCATCGATCGGGTCGTGAATCGGTCTGGCAGGTACAGGCAACAGGGCGCCATTCTGAAGGAGCCCTTCGTCCCCGACGAAACTGGGGCTCAGGATGACCTCAACGGTGCCTGCATCCAGACTGAGTCACTACCAACTATCGACAACCTCATGAATGCCGAATAACCATGCGCGCTATCATATCGAACAAGCAAACGCGGAGGCGATTCCTACCGCCGTCATCCGAAGCCGCGTGCGGTGAAGTCTGGTCCTTCATTCGCTCTGCCGGCCTTTCGCGCCCGGGACGCCACGTGGCCCTGTATCTGGACACGGGGATCGATTGAGGTTGGAGCGGAGGTAAGGAATGATCGACTGAAGCCATGCAATGCGTGCAAGGGGTGGGGTTGTCTCGTTGACTTGGAATCTATTGACTCTGGCGGTGGATAGTGTGAAGCGGCGGAGTTGTAGATTCGTAACGAAGAGACTATGGTGGCACACCGTTGAGAAAAGCAAAGCGCTTGCGGTTCGCCGTCCGGTTCGCCCGGTTTTATGAACGCGTTTCAAGGGCATTCATGGCAACATCCGAGCAGATCAAGGCGCTGGTGCGTGCGCATTGGAGCGACGATCCCGAGCGGTTCCGTACCGTAGCGCTCCAGGTCGCGGCGCATGAGGCAACGCAGGGGCACGGGATTTTCGCCCATGAACTTCGCGCAATCGTCGACAATGCTCTGCGCAAAGAGCACCGCGCCGTCATAGTGCAGTATCCGCCGGAATTGCAGGGGCTGGTGCGAACGGAGGAGCCGAGCACTCCGTTGGCCGCTTTAGTGCTTCCGAACGGGTTGACCGACCGTATTCACCGTGTTATCGAGGAGTATGTCCAGCGGGACAAGCTCCGGGCGCATGGGCTCGGGCCGCGTCGAAAACTCCTGCTTGCGGGTTTGCCCGGCACCGGCAAAACTCTTACGGCGCGTATTCTGGCGCATGAACTGCAACTTCCTCTCAGCGTGGTCCAGCTCGATATGCTGGTCACAAAGTACATGGGCGAATCGCCTGCCCGGCTCCGGCAGATTTTCGATCTGATTGCTCACAGCCCCGCCGTTTATCTCTTCGATGAATTCGATGCAATTGGCGGTGGACGTACGCTGGGCGACGATGTCGGCGAAATGCGCCGGGTGTTGAACGCCTTTCTGCAGTTCATCGAGCAGGATAGATCCGATAGCCTGATTGTGGCTGCCACCAACAGCCCGGAGTTGTTGGACCATGCACTTTTCCGCCGCTTCGACGATCTACTCGAGTATCCGTTGCCGGGACCGGAGGAACGTCGGCGACTTGTCTCGAACGCTCTCGGCGTGTTTCTGGACAAGCGGTTCGGTTTTGCGACGGTGATCAAGGCCAGTACGGGACTCAGCGGCGCTGAGATCGTTCTGGCCTGCTGTGATGCCATGAAGGCGGCTATCCTTTCCGACAGTTCCCACGTTGCCGCACGTGCCCTTGTGCCCTTCCTTCACGAGCGTCACGAAGTGCGTCGCCGGTAGATTGACGACGTCCACACGTAACGTCCGGCTCGGAACATGCGCTGCGGCCATAGGTATTCAATCTCTTCGTTCAATAATGTTGATTGTCTACAATGCCGACGGAATTCTTCCCGCATATTTTTCTTCCGTCCCCGCCACAGATCATGGGGTTTACCTCAGTTCTGAGTGGCGGCGGTAAGCCGAGGAACCAGAACCGGGACCGCAACGCTCACGCGGAATACCTGCGTGCCGGCCTGGATGCGGCATGGCAACAGGCCCGGACGCGGACAGCCGCGGTGCATGCGGAACGTCAGGGCTACTATCTGGAGTTCGTCATCGCTGAAGGCTGCGAGCAGGCGATCAAGAGCCTGGAATCCAGACGATCGGGCATTCGGCTTCTCAACGTTCGGCGTAGTGACGACCAATCCGGACCCTCCTTCGCCACCGTCTATGTTCCGACGCGAAAAAGCGCGTACTTCCTTCAGAAGATCAATGCGTACCAGACCACGGACACAGAGAACGGCAGGCCGAAGAACGAGAACCTGATCCAGAGCATCGATGACATTCGCAACGCGGTTCTCCGGGCATTCTGGACCGACGATCCCGAACGGCTTCCCGCCGAGCGCCCACGTTGGGTGGAAGTGTGGCTTCGTACAGAGAACGGCGACGAATCCGCGATCGAGCGATTCAGGGGATATGCTGCCCGATTGGAACTACACGAACACGAAGGCCGGCCGGTTCTGCGATTTCCGGAACGGGCGGTAGTGCTCGTGACGGCGAATCGATCGCAACTCGAACAGTTGATGGATCATGCCGACGACCTTGCAGAATTGCGGGGCGCCTCGGAGCCTCCGACGTTCTTCACCGAGTTACAGAACAGCGGCCAGGCTGAGTGGGCTCGTAGTCTGCTGGAGCGGCTCGAGGTGCCGGAGAAGCCCGAGGTCAGCATCTGCGTGCTCGATACCGGAATCAACAGGGGGCATGCACTTCTGGAGCCGTTGATTGCGGAGACCGACATGCACACGGTCCGTGCACATTGGGGAACGCACGACCATCACGGTCATGGGACGGGAATGGCGGGGCTGGCCGCTTTCGGCGACCTTCAACATGCCTTGACCTCGAGTGATTCTGTGCGGGTTCCGCATTGCATCGAATCGGCGAAGATCATGCCGCCGTCACCGGAAGAGAATCCGCAGGAGCTGTGGGGAGATGTGACCGCTCAGGGAATCGCGCGCGCGGAGATTCAGGAGCCGGACCGAAGGCGCATTGTCTGTATGGCGGTCACGTCTGAAACGACGCGCGAGCGTGGGCGCCCGAGTTCATGGTCCGGGGAGATCGATCAGCTTGCTGCCGGAGTTGACGACGGCCGGCAACGGCTGATCATCGTGAGCGCCGGCAACATCAGGGAGCCGGCTGAATGGAGCGGTTATCCGGAAAGTAATCTCACCAACGAGGTGCACGACCCGGCACAGGCGTGGAATGCGCTTACGGTCGGCGCATATACGCGTAAGGGTCATATTGAGAGCGATCCGTTGCTGGCCGGATACAAGCCTGTGGCGGAACTGGGAGGGCTCTCACCGTTCAGCACCACGTCCTGCACGTGGCAGCATCGTCAATGGCCGATCAAGCCCGAAGTGGTGTTGGAGGGTGGCAATGTTCTGCGATCACCGTCGGGAGCAATGTTTGATGCCGAGGCTCTGAAGCTGCTCACGACCTACCATAAACCAAGCGACGCACTCTTCACGATGTTCGACGGCACAAGCGCGGCCACCGCTCAGGCGGCATTCATGGCCGCGCGGATCGCGGCGGAGTACCCTTCGGCCTGGCCGGAGACCATTCGAGGGCTCATCGTTCATTCCGCGGACTGGACCGACACGATGCACAAGCAATACCGGGTTGAATCCGGCAAGGGTGACTACGAGACGCTCTTACGGACATGCGGCTACGGTGTACCGAACCTTGAGCGCGCGCAGTACTGTCTTCGGAATTCACTTACCCTGATCGCGCAAAACAGCCTGCAGCCGTACCATAGGAAAGGGAATGCGTTTGCCACGAATGAAATGCACCTCTTCGATTTGCCGTGGCCACGGGACGTTCTCCTGGATAATCCGGATCTCCCGGTGACGATGAGGGTGACGCTCTCCTATTTCGTGGAGCCGGGGCCGGGGGAGATCGGATGGAAAGATCGGTATCGCTATCCCTCGCACGGCCTGCGGTTCGAGTTGAACGCGCCGGGTGAGGACGCCGATCACTTCACTCGCCGGATCAACAAGCAGGCGCGCGAGAATCCAAAGGAAGGTCCGGGCACTTCGGCTCCGACCGACCATTGGAGGCTTGGCAAGCAACGGGACGTGGGGTCGATTCACTCGGATGTGTGGAGCGGCACGGCGGCGGAACTGGCCGGCTCGAATCTGATCGCCGTGCACCCAACGATCGGATGGTGGCGCGAGCGCCATCACCTGGGCCGATTCAATAGCCGATGCCGGTATTCGCTGATTGTGTCGATAGAAGCACCAACGCAGAATATCGATATCTATACCCCGGTTGCATTACGCATTGGTATTCTGACTCCAGTTCCCATCGAGATTCGTTCTTGACGGCTCGTTCCCATGCCTGCACTTATAGATCTGATGGCAGTTGACTGGCTCTGCGGGCGTGTCATATATCTGTTGGTAACTACATTCTTGACAGGCCCACGATTTGCTCATGGCAATTCACGACCAGAATGTCATCGTGTCGCAGATCTCGATTCTTCGGGGGGACCGAGCACTTCGACAAGCTCAGTGTAAACTCCGCGAAGTGGAAAAGCCGAAGGTCTGCGAAGCCAATCTTACTGCATAAAGGCCGGAGTAAGCGGTTGCTTTGTGTCAGGACCACTCGCTGGCGCGCGGGGTGAATGCCGGTTGTTCATTGCCCGGGGATGCTGCATTGTGGATCTCGGCACAGTCGGAGACACCGTCGCGGTGCGCGATCTCAGAATGATCCGCCTTGGATCTCTGTAGCCATCTTCACCAATGCAAACGGACCCAATGCAGAGCCTGCTCGTATGAAGCCGCGAACCGCGATATTGCACCACCTTCATTCCATTTGGTCCATGTCCGTAAACAACCGGCCGTCCGTTGGTGCGGGCATCCATGCCAGCGGCCGAAACATGCGCTCATGACGATGGCATCACGATCAACCCAGACATCCCGCGAGATGCTTCTGCGCGCGCAGGAGATTCGCGAGCTGATCCGCGACGCACGCGGAGGCTCGGTGCCGGACTATGTTGCCCGGGCTCTTCGCGATCGCTACATGGAACCGTACGAGGAGGATGCGGTGGAGATCGCCGAGCTGCTCGGCGATCTGGTAGAGACGGCCCGCCTGCGGATCGAGGAGAACGGCATCGAGCCGCTGCACGATGAGCATGGCCGGCCGCCGAAACTTCCCAAGCGGGAACGTCAGAGCGTGGCGAACCTTGCCATGCTGATGGCCACGCGTTCGGCGGCGCTTCTCTTCGCGGAGCGCCGCGAGGAGGCGCTCGAGATTGCGCGGGAGGGGCTGGCATGGGGAAGAACGGCTCAGGATCACGAGCAACTGGCGCTTGGACTGATAGCCCTCTACGCCATCTACGAACGCCTTGGCAGATGGGGCGAGCAGCGTGAGGCTATCGTGCAGGCGTATGAGGAGGCGCGTGCCTGCAGGAATGTGAAGGTGCTCATCGATTCCCTATTGCCGTTGATCTCCTTCCTGATCGAGGCAATGGAACTGGATGAAGCCGAGCGTCTGAACAACGAGGTGCAAACCATTCTGCGGGACGACCTCACCCTCGAGGATCGCCATTCCTATCATGCGGTCTCGTTGTCGCATGCGGCGCGGATCGCGCGTTATCGCGGCCGCGAGGCGGAAAGCATTTTGGGATTTCGTGAAGCGCTTCGCTGGGCCGATGCGGCACTGTATCCGCTGACGCGGTGCAGCATCCTTTCGCATCTCGGCTCCAGCTACATCATGCTCAATCAACACCGGCAGTGCATCGAATGCCAGCGCGAGCTCGTGGAGATTGCCGATGCGATCGGGATAGACAAGCTCAGGAGCCTGGCATACATGAACCTCGCCGAGACGCACCAGCGGCTGGAGGAATATGAGCAGGCGATGGAACTGCTCGATCATGCCGAACGGTACGGAGCGGGCGGGCCGTGGGAACAGATCTCGTGGATCATGCTGAGACGGGCCGAACTGCTGATTCCCCTCCAGCGTTCGGAGGAAGCAGCCGTTCTCTGCCGGCAGATCATCGAGAGCGCGAGGGAGGTACCACGGATACGACGGCTGTACATTGCATTGTGCATGCTCGGGCAGATCGAGGAGCAATGCCTGCGATACGAAAGCGCTCTGGAGTATTACCATCGGGCCGTTGGGGAGACCGAAAGCGACAGGTCAAAGTATTTCGTCGCGGCACAGCTCGGGATTGCACGGATGTTCCATGCGTTGGAACAATACGACGAGGCTCTTGCGACGCTCGATTCGATCGTCTTTCGCGAGGCGACTCCCCCCGCACGAGAGATCCAGGCGCTGCGTCTGCGCGCCGCGATCGCGGAGGATCTTGGCGATCTGAGAACCGTGATCGACTGCGAACGCAGGGCGGCCTCCATCGAGCAGGAACTGCTGGCGCGCAAGTCCGAACAATCGTTGCGCAGTGCGCGCATCATGCTGGAGACCGACCTGTTGGAGCGGGAGGCGGAACTGGAACGGGAGCGGCGCCGGCGGCTGGAGCGGGAGCTTGCCAGTGCCGTGGTGGCGCTTGGCGACACCCGTCATGCGGTAGCGGCCGAGAAGCGTCTGCGTGATGCGATCGGACAGAGCACCGGTACTTCCGGGTATGCCATGACCGCCGCCGTACACGACGTCCTTCATGCGTTCAGTTCAGGGGCACACTCGCAGGAGACGGTGCACCACTACCTGTCGAAGGTGGAGAAGGATTTCCTGCTGCGTCTGCGACAGCGCTACCCGGGCATCACGCGCAGCCAGGAACGATTGTGCGGGTTGCTCCGCGCGGGTCTCGATTTCAAGGTGATAGGATCGCTGCTCGGCCTGCAGCCCGAGGGATTGAAGGCCCTGCGCAAGCGGCTGCGCAGACAGCTCGGCCTGGAACCGGAGACGGCGCTCGAGAAATTCCTGGCGGAATTCTGATTGAGATGTGGTTGAGCACCGGGCATGCCGCCCTGCCTGCTATCGTTGTCCGTAGTTGCCGGTGCAAGTTCGCCGGAAGCGAACGTTCAACTACGGGAGACATCATGAACATTCTCTTCGGCACCATGGGAATCCGGGTACAGGTCCAAAACGAGACCTCCAATCGTCTCAACACGCCTTGCGGGGCGCCTGGCGCGGCCGGGTGTGCCTACCGGTCCACCAACGACAAGCAGCCGATCTCGTCGCAGCCCGATGGTGTGGACGTGCGCGTGATTCTCATACACCAATGGGCCAACACGCCCGGCTAGCGGTCGCAAGGTATGATCGCAACATCATCCGTGATATCATCTCCATGGCCAATTGGTTCCGGACGTTGTTGAGCGGCGTTCTCCGGCATGAGAAGAGGGGCCTTGCAATCGAGAAGGATCGTCCGCTTGCAAGTCGCGTGCCTGAAGCCGTTGCGTTCCGTGTGCCATGGCATGCGTCGGAGCATTCGGCGCATGAGGAACTGCGGGGTGAATGCGGACCGCGGCATCTTCTCCATGGCCTAACCGCGCGCCAGGTTGCTGCCCGGCAGGATTGCGATGACTGCCTCTTCGAACTGTTCGGTGGTAATGCGCCCGCACCGTTTGCGGTGGTGCATCTCACGTGGGGCCGGCATCCGGATCGGCATCCGGCGTTTCCTGCAACAGTGCTCTTCGAGAGCTTCGAGGACTGGGTTGCCAACTGTATGATTCCCGATGCAACGGAGTGGGAGGATCGGGAGAATAGCTGCATCGATGCTGTGGACGAACCGAATGAATGATAGCGTGACACCCGTACCGGTGGTTGAAACGGCCATCGAGATCTCCGCGCCGGCGAGCGACGTCTGGCGTGCGCTCACGGAGCCGGACCGCACGGCGCTCTGGATGGGAGGGACGTGTCTGGAGTCCGCATGGGAACCGGGCAGTGCGATCACCTATACGGGCGTGTTGCACGAGAAGATGAATCGTGATCGCGGCACCGTGCTGGCTGTTGATCGCGAGAGGCTTCTGACGTACAGCTACTGGACCGAGGTCTCGGAGCTTCCCGACCTGCCGGAACACCGAACCGTGATCACGCTTTGCCTGGAGCGCATCGGCGGCGGGACCCGTCTCTCCGTTCGCCACGAGGGGTTCCACGACGAGGTTGCCTACAAACATGGCAGGTTCTTCTGGGGCGTGGCGCTTGCCGTCATGAAGAGGCTGCTGGAAGGGGAGCGAGGGGAGGGGGAGGCGACGTTGTTGTAGTATTCACCTTCCGTTCGGCGAATCCATACGGGAGCGGATTGCCGCTCCACACGGGTGCGCGCTCGCATGACAGTACGGACCTCACCGGTCCTCGCGCAGCTCGAGGAAGGGAACCATCGGGTGCAGCTGTGCGCCCGACGGCGAGCCGGCGATCATACATGCTGATCCAGCAGGATCGTGTTCCCATCCGGGTCAATGGCAATGAGACTGGCGGGGCCGGTCGTGTTCTCGTCCGCCTCGGTCATCAACTCCACTCCCCTTGCCTTCAACTGGCGCTGCAGCTCGCGCACGTCCGTGAACTCCGGGAGTTGCTGCGCGTTGCTGTCCCAGCCGGGATTGAAGGTTAGGATGTTCTTCTCGAACATGCCCTGGAACAGGCCGATCACATGATCGCCGTTCTTCATGATCAGCCAGTTCCGAGTGGGATCTCCCGCGAACGGCGTGAAGCCGAACTTCTCGTAGAACTCCCTCGAGGCCTCGAGGTTCTTCACTGCCAAGCTGATTGAAAACGTTCCCAGCTGCATGTCGTACTCCTGTGGTTTGTTGCGAACGTGTTGAATGTCGAGAGCTGCGGGGAGGGGGCGCCTGCCGTTGTGCGGCGTCCACTATTCGAACCGGCCTTCGTTGATCCCAACGGCGTGCGGGCACGGCAATGTATGGAACGCGAGCGGACGTGCGGACGCATGGTGATTCGATCCGGCTGCATCGGTCAGCATGTAACAACCTTCGGTGTGACGCATGCAAGAATCGCCCGGGCTCTACGCGGGATCCATGGATTCCCTCGAGACCCGGGCGATTGAATGTGCGGGGATGCGCGCTCGGTGCGCTCAGGCCAGAATAACGGCCTTCGGCAGGAATACCTCGTGGGCGGCGTGGAACGTGACGTTCGGCTCCACGTTGATGCCGAGCTTCGCCATTGCCGGCCCAAGCCGGTCGGCGCCGAACGCGGCAAATGCCGCCTCGCTTTCCCATGCATCCACGTTGTGGCAATCGGTTCCAACCCACCAGGTCAAGTGGGCCATGCCGCCATCGGGTGTGCGCTCCAGCCAGCCTGCTTCCGCCCTGATGCTGTCATACTCTGCCGGTGATACGCCGTTGAGAACAACGTGTGCTACAACTGCCATGGGATTGCTCCGTTCTGATGTGAATGATGGCTCACGGCACGACACCACTGCGTTGCATTGCCACGGGCACTGCCGATAGCGTGTTGCGGATGCCTTTGCCGCCATGAGCACGGGTACTGTGTATGTGCTGATACGGAAGGAACGGAAAGTTGGATGTTGCCGCGCCCGGTGGGACATGCCCACGCCGATTGTTGGTTGTAGAGCACGGGTGCCCGGGCTGGTTCGATACCGGAAAGGGGGCTGCGGCATGCCGGGAACACCTATAACCAGGAACATATCCGAATGCGATACTCGATTCGCGTGTTGCCGCTGCTTGCCGCATCGTTGATGATTCAGCTGCTGGCGGTGCGATATGCTGCCGCGCAGACCAATCCTTCGTGGACGGCGCCCTGCAAGCCGTTCCGGATTGTCGGCAATCTCTACTACGTGGGGAGCATGGGGCTTGCGAACTATCTGATTGCCACGCCGAACGGCCACATCCTCATCAACAGCGACCTCGATGCCAACGTGCCGCTGATCCAGGCGAGCATGAAGGAGCTCGGGTTCGACTTCAATGACGTGAAGATCCTCCTGATCAGCCACGCGCACTACGATCACTGCAGCGGCAGCGCATTGATCACCGAGCGCACCGGCGCGAAGTACATGGTGATGGATGCCGATGTGCCGGTGGTGACATCCGGCGGTGCAACGGATTTTCAGTACGGTGCGGAGACGGACTCCCGATACCGGCCGGTGCAGGTGGACCGGACATTACACGATGGTGACACCGTGCGGCTTGGCGATGCGGTGCTGGTTGCGCATCGCACGCCCGGGCACACGAAGGGGTGCACCACGTGGACGATGCGTGTGAACGAGAACGGCCGGCCGTACAATGTGGTGATCGTTGGCGGCTGCGGCGTGAACCCGGGGTACAGGCTCGTGGACAACAAGCTCTATCCGGAGATCGCGCGCGATTACGAACGCACGTTCCGTCTGCTGAAGCGGTTGCCGTGCGATTACTTCCTCGGCGCCCACGGCGTCTACTTCGACATGGAGGCCAAGATCGGGAGGGTGAAGCAGGGAGCCGCCTCCCCCTTTATCGATCCCAACGGCTATCGAAGCTTCGTGCTCGGGAAGGAGCGGGAGTTCCGTGCGGAGCTTGCCCGGCAGCTCGCGGAGAAGCGCCGGCGTCGGGTCTCGCGAAGACGATAGATGCAGGTGGTGCATATCACTCCCGGCCGTCGCGATGCTTCGTGCAGCGAAGCCGTGGCGACCTGTTCCGTACAGCACATCGGTCCGCCGAGCCGACCATGATTCCGGCCGGTACGGATTGCCATGTTGGCAGCAGCGGAGCGGATGCCTCCCGCTGATGAGATCCGGGAAGTCCGCCCCCAACTGTTCGTGCATTTTCCCGATCGGCAGCAGTGCGCGATGGCATCGAGAAGCCGGCGGGAGCAGGTCGTTCTGCTCTCTCTGTAGCCGGCATCATCTCCCCACCATCATTCAGCTCCCCGCAGGGAGCGGCCTGTGCTTTCACGGGGTTTGTCGCGGAGAGAACTCTGCGACAACGAAGAGGCCGCTCCTGCCGGAGCTTGAAACAGAAGTTGAACGTCTGTTCTACAGACAGACCGTTGTTGCGGTGCATTGTGGTATCGACACGTCAAGCCCCATGCGTCGTTGCGTTCCGTCTGTAGCGCTTCGGCACGCAGCCACGTCGCGGAAAGTTCGCCACGCCCCCGCGCTATGCGTGGTCTCGCGAAGACGATTATTCCTCGCCGTCTACGTGCGGCAGTGGAAAGCCCCGGGCAACGGTGTACAACTCCCGGCCGTCGCGAGCAGGCTTCGTGCAGCGAAGCCGTGGCGGCCTGTGTACGACTGCAGTGGGAAACGGATGTGGCTGATTGCACGGAGTGTGGGAACGTTCGCCGCGCCGTTCCCGCCGCCTCCGCCACTGACAAGTGACCACCAACCACTGACCGATTCCACCTACACCACGTCCGCCGGCGCCTGGTTGCATGGGTGCGCGGCATCGCCGGATTCCAATTGGATCGTGGAGTGCTGGATGCCGAACCGGTGATGCAGCTCGTCGCATATCCGTGCGAGCAGCGCGTCATCCTGCACTCCTTCCGGCTTCACGAGGTGCGCCGTCAATGCAGTTTCGGTTGTGCTCATCCCCCAGATATGAAGATCGTGCACTTCCATGATTCCCGGGATGCCGGCCAGATAACGCTCCACCGCCTCCGCGTCGATTCCCTCCGGCACCGCATGGAGCGCGAGGTTTGCGGACTCCTTCAGAAGCCCCCACGTCCCGATGCCGATCACCGCAACGATCGCAAGGCTCACCACCGGATCGATCCAGAGCCAGCCGCTTGCGGAGATCAGGATGCCGGAGATCACAACGCCCAGCGAGACGGCCGCATCGGCGGCCATGTGCAGGTATGCGCCGCGGATATTCACGTCCCCCTTGTGTCCGCTTCTGAACAGGAGGGCGGTGAACGCATTGACGGCGATCCCCGCCGCGGCCACACCGACAACCGTTCCACCGTTCACCGCGTGCAGTTCGCCGAAGCGCCGTACCGCCTCCCATGCGATTGCGCCGATTGCAATGTAGAGAAGCACGGAGTTGGAGAGCGCCGCTAGGATCGTGGAGCCGCGGAGTCCGTAGGTGTGCTGCGGCGTCGGAGCACGGCGTGCCAGCGTGCTGGCGAACCATGCAAGCGCCAGTCCCAGCACATCGCTCAGGTTGTGTCCGGCATCGGCGAGGAGTGCAAGCGAATGCGCGATGATGCCGTACGCCGCCTCCAGCGCAACGAACCCCAGGTTCAGCCCGATGCCGATCCTGAAGGCCCGGCCAAAGTCCGCGGGGCCATGACTGGCCGGGCCATGATGATGTGCGTGCGAATGATTGTGTAAATCTGCCATGATCTCTCAGTCGTCATGTTCCTCGAGTGCTTCCTTCTGCCGGGCGGACTTCAGGTAGAACAATCCGCTCACGGCGATACGATCGCCTTCGGCCAGACCCGCGGTCACAATGGTCCGGTCACCGGCCGTGCTCCCGGTCTGCACCGGCACGCGCCGGAATGTGTTCGGCTCGTGCTCGCGGTAGACATAGCAGCCGGATCCCTCCCGTTCGATCGCATCGCGGGGCGCTGCCAGTGCGTATCCGCTCACCGGACGTTCGAACTCCACCGTTACGAACAACTCCGGACGCAGATGCGTGTCGGGGTTGGCGACCTCCGTGCGTACGGTCACCGTTCGCGTTTCGGGATCCACCATGGGAGAAATGAATTCGATCCTCCCGGCATGCCGGTGATCCTCGCGATCGCGAACGAAGCCGGTTCCGCCCACCTGAAGCGTGGCGGCAACCTCCGGCGGAAGCTCCGCGTCGATCCAGACGCTGCCGGTGTTCACCACCTCGAAGGCATCCCTGCTCGGCTCCAGATATTCACCCAGCGCCACCCTGCGCCGTGCAACGATACCACTGATGGGTGAACGCAGGATGATGCGCGAACTGAACCCGGTCTCCTCCACATTCGCCGGGTTGATGCCGGCGGCACGAAGCTTCGCCTCCACGGCATGCAGTGCCGCCGCGGCCTGCAGACTGGCGGCGCGTGCCTCCTCCAGCGTTCGCTTCGCTCCGATTCCCTCCGCACCAAGCTTCTCCTGGCGTGCAAGCGCCTCCCGTGCCTGCTCGGCGTTGGCTCGCGCCTTCATCAGCTCACCTTTCAACTCTCCGATATCGAACGCCTCGATCTCCGCAAGTCCTTCTCCGCGTGCAACATGCGATCCCTCGGAGACGAGAAGCCGCGCAACGCGTCCCGGCACAATCGTTCCCACGTGCGCAACCCCGTTCTGCGTTGGAACCACGCGCCCCGGCGCGCTCACGACAGCGCTTACCGACTGCTTCGCGATCGGCTCCACGGTGATTCCCGCCTCCTTCATCATTGCCGGTGTCATGTGAATCTCCCCGGCATGCTCCTTCTCCTCCATCTGTTCGCTCTCCTTACCGGCCGGCGCTTCGCGTGCTTTCGCGGCCGCAGGATCGTGCGGAGCATCGCTCCCGCCGCATGCGCACAACAGCGCGGCGCAGAGGAACGGCATAAGCAGCATGCTTCGTACGGCTCTTCCAAGGTCCGGGCGTGCGAGCGTTTTCCCGAACAGGATCGTCTCTATCTCGTGCTTCAGATCAGTGATGGTCATGGCAGGTCTCCTCCAACCAGATACTCCAGTTCCGTACGAATGCGCTCCGCCTGGTGGAGAGCGTCGATATATCCAGACTCGGTTTCGATCAACGACGACTGCGCGGCCAGTACCTCGAGGTAGCTTGCGCCTCCCTCCCGGAACAGGCGAAGAGCTATCCGCGCTCCTTCCGTTGCCTGCGGGATCAGATGCTCCGTGTACTCCGCAACGGATCCGCGCGCCGTCTGATAGGATGCATACTGTGTCCGGAGCAGCGAGAGAAGGTGCAGGCTGTCGCGTGCCAGCTCTGCAGCACGCAGCTCCGTCTCCGAACGCGCAAGCCGGTCCGGTCCGTCGGAGAACCATCGCCAGAGCGGAACGCCAAGCCTGATGGAACCTCCGAAGTATCCCGGCGAACCCTCCACGGTCTGCCGCGAGTATTCCAGCGTTGCGGAGGGAAGGCGTTCCAGATGAACGGTGCGTTCGCGCGCGCGTGCGGCGTCAACGGCAAGGCGGCCTGCATCCAGCACCGGATGATCTCCCCGCAGCCGGTCCTCCAGATCGGCGAGCGATGCCGTGAACGCAGCGGGCGACAGCCGCTCACCAACAGTGATCTCCTCACCGGATGGGATGCCCATCAACGCGCCGAGGGTGGCGGCCGCCTGCCGGAGCTCCCCGCGCGCAAGCGTCTGCCGCCTCCGTGCGTTTGCAAGCGCAACCGATGCCTGCAGCGGCTCCAGAGCGCCGGACTCGCCGAGCGCGCGGCGGCGTTCGGTGAGCTGCGCGAACTGTTCCGTGAGAGCCACGGCGGAGTCCGCGAGATCGAGCAGCGTGCTCGCGGTGACCAGATCGGTATATGCCTGCGTTGCGCGGAGCAATGTCTCGCGGCGTGCGGCATCGCGCTCGCGTTCCGATTGACGGATCTCGAGATCGGCCGCCTCCGCCCGAGCGCTGTAGAGCGGAGGGAGGTCGAACGATTGCGCTATGCCGAGTGATGTGTTGGAGCGTCCCCTGAGCGATGCCGACGGAGCCTCATCCACCGTGAAGAAGATCTCCGGGTTCGGAAAGATGCCGACGGCCGACCGTGCCGCCCTGCGCGCCTCGATGGCGGCATCGCTTCGTTTCAGCTCCGGTCCGTTTGCAATCGCCTGCCGGCGCACGGCCTCCAGCGTTACCACGGTCTGCGCGCGAAGTGCTGGACCGCCGAACAGAGATGCGCCTCCCAGAAGCAGCGCGAGCACCAGGGCCGCTCCGCCGGCCGCTCCGCTCTCCGTACGGCGCGCGGGTTCCGCCTCCTCGTGTGCTATCTCCTCCGAGGTTTCCTCGTGTCCCTCCACATGCCTGCCGCCGAACCGGTCGTAGATGATCGGCAGAAGCACCAGTGTGAGGAGCGTGGAGGAGATGAGGCCGCCGATGATCACCGTGGCAAGCGGGCGCTGCACTTCGGCTCCCGCTCCGCGCGCGAGAAGCATTGGAAGGAAGCCCAGCCCTGCGAGCGCGGCCGTGGTGATAACCGGGCGCAGCCGGTCAGCGGCTCCCTGCAACACCGCATCGCGGCGCGCGGCTCCTTCTCCCTGATACTTCCTGATTGCGGCCACCATCACGATGCCGTTCAACACGGCGATGCCGAAGAGCGCGATGAAGCCGATCCCTGCCGGGATCGAGAAGGGAAGCCCGCCGATTGCAAGCGCGGCAACGCCTCCTATCACCGCCATCGGCACGCAGAGGAAGATCATCACGCCAAGCCGCACGGAGCGGAACGCCTGAAAGAGGAGTAGAAAGATGAGGGCGAGCGCAATCGGCACCACGATCGCCAGCCGGCGCGACGCGGCCTGGAGGTTCCCGAACTGTCCGCCGTAGACGATGCTGTAGCCGGCCGGCAGCTTCACCGTCCCCGCGATCCGCCGCTGCACCTCCTCCATGTAGCTCTGGATATCGCGATCGCGAACGTTGGCCTGCACCATCACGAAGCGCGAGCCGTCCTCGCGGGAAACCTGTGCCGGCCCCTCCTCGATGCCGACGCGGGCCAGCGAGGAGAGCGGGATTCGCCCGCCGCCCGGTGTGGTCACCAGAATGTTGCCGATCGCCTCGGCGCTGTTGCGCGCATCGGATTGATAGCGCACCACCACATCGAAGCGCTTCTCCCCCTCCGACACCTCGCCCGCCTTTGCGCCGCCGATCGCCGTTCGTACGATCTCGTTGATCGTCTCCACCGTCAGCCCGTAACGTGCAATCGCCGCGCGGTCCGGGCGTACAACCAGTTGCGGCTGGCCGGATGTCTGGTCCACCGTCACATCCTCGCCTCCCGGCGTTGCGCGGAGTACGGCGGCGATACGTTGCGCCATCGGGCTCAGAACATCGTAGTCCTCGCCCACCACCTTCACGGCAACGTCGCCCTTCGCGCCGGCGATCAGCTCGTTGAAACGCATCTCGATCGGCTGAAGAAACTGCACGCCGATTCCGGGAATGTTCTTCAAGCGCTCGGATATCGCCTCGATCAATTCCTCCTTGCTCCGTCCGCTCTTCCATTCATCCCTCGGCTTCAGCATGATGAAGACGTCTGCGATCTCGAAGCCCATCGGGTCGGTGGAGATCTCCGCGCGTCCGGTGTGCGACACCACCCGCTTCACTTCCGGGAAGCGCACGATCTCCTGCTCCGCGCGCGTCGCAAGCCGCTGCGACTCCGTCAGCGACACCGACGGAAGGCGGATCAGCGACATGGAGATATCCCCTTCATCGAGTCGCGGAATGAACTCGCTCCCGAGCCGCGTGAAGAGGAACACGGCCCCCGCAAGCAACAGGACGGTTGCCGCAACGATCGCCTTCCAACGGGTAAGCGCTCCCCGCAGGAAGGGGCTGTAGCGGTGATCGAGGAAGGTGATGATCGGTGAGTGACGGATCGTTCCCTTCTTTTTCATCAGCAGCGAGAGCATCATCGGCACATAGGTGAGCGAGAGGAGGAGCGCGCCGATGAGAGCGTACGACACGGTAAGTGCCATCGGCCGGAAGAGCTTCCCCTCGATCCCCTGCAGCGTAAGGATCGGCAGATAGACAACGATGATGATCACCACGCCGAACGTCGCGGACTTCCGCATCTCCTCGGAGCCCTGATAGATCACGTCGCGCAACGTGGTGCCGGTGAGCACCTCGCCGCGGCTGTAGCGCCGTTCGAGGAGGCGGAGGCAGTTCTCCACGATGATCAGCGAGCCGTCCACAACCAGACCGAAGTCGATCGCGCCGAGCGACATGAGGTTGCCGGACTGCCCGGTAAGCACCATCATGATGCCGGCGAACATCATCGCCAGCGGAATCACCGATGCCAGTATCAGTCCCGAGCGGAGATTGGCGAGGAAGAGAAGAAGCACGCCGATCACCAGCAGTGCGCCCTCGATCAGATTGGAGGCCACCGTATGAATGGTGCGATCAACCAGATCCTCGCGATCGTAGTACGGCTCGATCACTACACCGTGCGGAAGCGACGGCTTGATCTGCTCGATCCGTTCCTTGACGGCGTTCACCGTCACGCGTGCGTTGGCGCCCTTCAGCTGCATCGTGATACCGGTGACAACTTCGCCCGTGCCGTTCTCCGATGCCGAGCCGAAACGGAGCGCGGGGCCGGTCTGCACCGTGGCGACATCGGCGAGCGTGATCGGTGTGCCGGCCGGGTTGGCCCTGATAACCGTGCTCTTCAGATCGTCGATGCCGGTTGCAAGCCCGACGGAGCGCACCGAATACTGCTCCGGTCCGGTCTCGATATAGCCGGCGCCGGCGTTGCCGCTGGTTCGCGTCACCGCATCGAACACGTCGCGGAGTGTGAGATCGAATGCAACCAGTGCGTTCGGGTTTACCAGAACGTGATACTGCTTTGCGTAGCCCCCGAGCGAATTCACCTCCGCGATGCCCGGCGTGCCCAGAAGCCCGCGGCGGACGATCCAGTCCTGAACGATTCGCAGGTCCATGGGGGAAAGCGTTCCGGTGGTATCACGAACCACATAGCGGAAGATCTCTCCAAGCCCCGTGGAGACCGGCGCAAGCTCCGGGCGTCCCGCGCCCGACGGCATCTGTTCTTCGGCCTCGCGAAGCTTTTCGAGGATCTGCTGCCGTGCGAAGTAGATGTCCACGTTGTCCTCGAAGACAACGGTTACCACGGAGAGCCCGGGGCGCGAGAGCGAACGGAGCTCCACCACGTTCGGGATCGACTTCAGGGCGATCTCCACGGGGAACGTGACGAATCGTTCCACCTCCAGCGAGGAGAGCGCCGGGGCCTGGGTGAGAATCTGAACCTGATTGTTGGTGATGTCCGGGACGGCATCGATCGGCAGCCGTGCAAATGCCCAGATGCCGCCGCCGACCAGCGCCAGGGTCAGCAGGCCGATGAACCCGCGCTGTCGGAGTGAGAACGCGATGATCGCGTTGAACATGAAACTGTCCCTCCAGTCTGTGAAGGATGCGCGTGTGAATAGCGGTAGCGGGCTGCCGGAACGAACGTTCAGGCAACAGCAGAGGCATCCATGCGGCCGGCCGGCCGCAACAGGTGGAGTCAGACTAAGGGGATGTGGTCCGGCGGGTTGATCGCCGCTGTGGGTGGATTACATGCACGCGGCATGTAGCGAACGGAGGTGGAGTGCCAGATGAAGGCGATCCGGCATTGCGTTGCGAGCGCGGGAATGTGGCAGGCGCAGGCGCAATGATCGCAGTGCTGTGATCCGCGTCCCGATTCGCGATGATGCGCATCGCCCTGCCGATCAACGGCACTCCCTGCGCGCTCGATGCCGTCGCGTTCGGAGGTGCGAGCAACCCTGCAATCGTGATCGACGCACGGCAGCCCCGGCTCCGCCGCGTACAGGGCGGAGAGAAGCAGGCAGAGGATGATATGCAGCGTAGAGCGACGCATCGAGGGGGCAAAGATAAACCCGGTGGCCGGGCGAAGCAACGACGCGTTCGACGCCGATCGGAGGTGCCATGTGCGGCGGCGCGGTGTGAAGGCGGGATCGAATCACGTGTCTGGATGAGCAAGGATGGTGCGGCGGCGCGGTGTGAAGGTTGAATCGAATCACGTTCCAAGATGAGCAAGGATGGTGCGGCGTGCGGCGATGCGCAGCGAATGCGTGGTCGAGCCATCGGCGCATGTGACTACGCCTGCGCCAACGTGACGCACTACCGTGTGCGGGTACGGTGCGTCCTGTCTGTAGCGGGTGCCAATCTCCACAGAGCTACGATATTTGCGCCGGTGTGGTGTAATCGATGGTGCCCATTCTCAATTCGATATCAGCAATCATGCCAGCAGAGTCAGCACTGGTTGTACTTGTACGGGAGGCCGAGGGATTGGTCGGCAGCTTTCGCGATCATCACGATCCGGCTGCGGCGGCAGGCGTGCCGGCGCACATCACCATCCTTTATCCATTCAAGGAGCCGAGCGAGCTGGCGCCTGAGGTGCTCGGCGACCTTGCCGGCCTGTTTGCCCGTGTCCCGGGCTTCGACGTGACGCTGCGGGAGTGCCGGCATTTCCCCGGCGTGCTCTATCTGGCGCCGGAGCCCGCGGAGCCGGTATGCCATCTCACGGAGATCGTGGTGCAGCAGTACCCGGAGAACCCGCCGTATGGCGGCCAGTTCGCCGAGATCATTCCGCATCTTACGGTGGCGCATGTTGAGGATGAACAGCAGATGGCGGAGATCACGGCGCAGTTGCATCATGCAGCGCTGGATCATTTCCCGATTCGTGCACGTGTTCATACCGTTACGCTGATGGAAAGCCGGGATGGACGCTGGCGGGTGCGCGGGCAATTCCCGCTGCGGGAGTGACGCACGGATGTATCGATCGCTGTTTCTACCTTTGCACCCATTGCAACTGCGCATGCCCGAACGCGGGGAGGCCGGCGATGAGCCAGGAAGTCAGGCGCGCCATCATCCAACATCAAGACCAGGATAGGTTCGATGAACGAGCAGTCCACAGCCCCTGAACTTCAACAGCAATACCGTGCAATCGCCTCCGATGCGCTGGCTGCCGGTGTTCCCCCCGCCGGCGTGCAGGCCGCACTCGTGGAACATGGAATGGAGAACGATGCCGCGGCCAACATGGTGTCGCTGATCGTGAACGAGCGGAACTTCGACAGCGTTGCGGCTGCCACCGTCGCGAGCGATACGATGGACCCGGAGACCGAGAGAGCCAGAAAGGATATGATCGCGGGGGGGATTATCTGTCTGATTGGCATTGCGGTAACGATTGTCTCGTATGTCGCAGCGTCGAACGGCGGCGGGAGATATGTGGTGACATGGGGCGCCGTACTGTTTGGCGGCATCCGATTCTTCCGCGGCTATGCTCGCTACCGGGCGTAACCCCTGCAACTCTGCGTTGGTGATTCCCGATGAACAACGATACAACGGTGCTGTTCCGTCCGGTGGGGCAGGCGGAACTGGAATTGATTCGCAACTCCGGCTTCGCGGCATTTCCGCCGCGCCTGCCGGAGCAGCCCATATTCTATCCGGTGTTGAGCGAGGAGTATGCGCGGCAGATTGCGCGCGACTGGAACGCACGCCATGAGGCGGCGCATGTTGGATACGTGATGCGCTTTCGCGTGCGCAATGAATATCTGGCTTCGTACGAAGTACAAACTGTCGGCGGATCGATGCACAGGGAGTACTGGATACCGGCCGATGATCTGGCAGAGTTCAATCGGAACATCGCAGGACCGATCGAAGTGATCGCCGAATATCGGAGTTCCGATTTCAACTGAAATAACTCGTTGGAATTGTCTGCGCGTTGTATCGAATTGGTGCCGGCATTCCTCGATGCGCGTGATGGTGCCGGGCAAATGCAGGCGTACGAAGGCGCAACCGTACGGCCGGCCGGGCGATGCGCTGCCGCCGTCTGTTCGATGCGTTGCGCGAATTGTGATCATCCATGAATCGGATCGCGATGGAGGCGGAACGATGAGCGTCCGGAATATTGGAATAATTCATCCCGGCCAGATGGGGATTTCCGTGGCTGCCGCTGCGCGGCACGCCGGGCATGCCGTCTGGTGGGCGGCCGAGGGGCGGAGCGAGGAGACACGCGAACGTGCCGAGGCGCATGGCCTTGGGAACGCCGGCTCACTGGCGAACCTCTGCACTATCTGCGATCTCATTATCAGCGTATGTCCGCCGCATGCTGCGGACACCGTGGCCCGGGAAGTGATCGCATGCGGCTTCACCGGGCTGTACCTGGATGCCAACGCGATCGCGCCGGAGCGTGCCATCGGCATGGGGAAGGCTGTGACCCGCGCGGGCGGAACCTTCGTTGATGGCGGCATCGTCGGAGGTCCGGCGTGGACGCCCGGCACCGTGCTCTATCTTTCCGGTCCGCGTGCGCAGGAGATCGCTGCATGCTTTGAAGAGAGCCTGTTGGGGGTGCGTCCGCTTGGTGAGGAGGTGGGGAAGGCCTCGGCGCTCAAGATGTGCTATGCCGCGTACAGCAAGGGAACCACGGCCCTCCTGGCCGCCATCCTCGCCTGTGCGGAGCGGCTGGGCGTGCGAACGGAGTTGGCGCGGCAGTGGAACGAGGATGATCCCGGCTTTGCGGATCAGGCGGAGGCGCGCGCACGAAGGGTGACGGCGAAGGCGTGGCGGTTCACCGGGGAGATGGAGGAGATTGCATCCACGTTCCGTGAGTCCGGGCTGCCGGGCGGGTTCCACGAGGCGGCAGCGGATGTCTATCGCAGGCTGGGGCATTTCAAGAGGGAGGCTCCGGAGAGCATTGATGGTGTGTTGGCGGCGTTGCTCCGGCAGGATATGCCGGATAATCAATAACGCGACGCCGTTGTATATTCACCCGTGATCACCCTTTGTTCCTTTTTTTCATTGATTTTCGAACACCATGAACCTCCAGGATCTGAAAGGCCGCCTTCATACAAATGATCCCGATGCGCCGGACCGGCAATTCCAGGCGGCGATCGAACTTGGGCGTATGGCCGGCGAGGGCGATGAGAACGATCGGGCTGCGATCGCTCTGGAGTTGATGTCTGCATTGGAGAGCAACCATCAGGCGCTTACGCGCGCCCATGCCGCTCAGGAGCTTGGGAAGTTGAAATCCGCAGCTGCAGTTGATCGCCTGCTCGTGGCGCTGAAGGATTCCTACCAGCTCGTGCGCTCATACGCTGCGCAGGCGCTCAGGAAGATCGGCGCCGTGGAGGCTATCCCGGCGCTCGTCCACGTGCTGGAGAACGATCCCTTCTTCGGAGCGCGTGCGGAAGCCGCCGAGGCAATCGGAGTGCTGATTCACAACTTCCCGGACGACTACCGATCCAAACAGGCGCAGGCCGTTCTGAACGAATACGAGGCGAAGGAAAAACAGCGGCAGGAGGAAAACGGCAGGCGGGTGCTTCGCGAATTATTCGTTGCGCTGGACGGTGATGCCCGCGAGGTCGCGGATGTTGCGAACGAGCTTCAGCAGGAGCTTGCAGCGTTGCTGCAGGAAGCGGGCGTCAACAAGGCCCGGCTGAAGTGGGCTCTGGAGAAGGCGGAGAGAATCGAGTCGCGGATGAACACCATCGCAAAAATGGTGGAGCCGGTAAAGCCATCCTTCTGACCAATGAATGCAATGATAGAATAGCATGCCGAATCTTTTTTCGAATCCCGAAGATGTCGTACAGCTTGTCGGGCTTGCTCTGAACGACCGGTCCGTCAATGAGGCGCTCATGGACGCGAGTGCCACGCAGGTACTTCTCGATCGCCATCATCTGCAGATCGACAGCGCGGGCATATCGCTTGTCATCGAAATACTCGCGACGGTAGAGAAATGCTGGAGCGCACGCGAGGCGGCGGCTCCGGCGAACGTTCAGGAGGATGCAGAGGAGCGCAAGATCCGGCTGGACCTGAGGGAGGGGCTGATCAAGGGAATGCTCTCCGTTGTCAGCGGCATCGACAAGGGGTACGTTCATGTCATGAGGATGTACAACATCGTCTTCTATCTCGGGACGCTGTTCCTGGTGACCTCGGTGGTGGCGTCGCTGATGCTTCACGAGGATGCGTCGGCCTACCTGTTCGGCGGCGTCGGCTTTGCAGGGATTGTGGGAACGCTGATGTTCCGGCCGATCCAGAATCTGCAGCAGAGCCGTAGCAAGCTTGCGCAGCTTCAGGCAATGTTCATCGGGTGGTTGAACGATAACTACAATTGGAACAGGTACTGGCAGGTGGTGATGAACGCGCGATCGGCCAACGGAGCGCAGCAGCCGGACTTCGAAGTCATCAGCAGGATATCCGAAGTACAGTTGAAGCACACGGAGGAAATGATGGCGTTGATTCAGAAGTATGCAGCCGGTGTGCTCGGCTCGCGAACGCAGCGCCAGGGCTGATTGATCGCCGGCTTCGATGGTTGCGCCGCTGCCGGCAGCATGTTCAGGCATTACGAAACGGTCCCGAAGCATTTGCTTCGGGACCGTTTTGATTTGGTGACGGTGTTCGCCGCAGTGAAGGGCGAGACGGGTCGCCATCGGAAGTGGCGCGGCTACCTGCCGGTGGGAGAGTTCATGCGTCCCTCCCCGTTGCTCCGCGAGCCGTGATGCAGGTCCGTGAGATCCAGCTTCGTCGGCCGATCCTCCGCCGCCGGCGCCGCCGATGGTGCACTGGGGCCTGCCATGATCAGCAGCGCGTCGCTGTTGACGGAGTTGAGCGGGCTCGCGGTTCCGACAATCGCGAAGCGCGAACCGGGAAGAGCCAACGTGGCCGAGCCCCTCGGGCCGTCCCCTGTCTTGCCAACGCCCACCGTGCGCACGGGGACGCCCTGTGCGCTCAGAACCGTGAGGAGCGCCTGCGACAGGTTCGTATTTAGGTCCATCACGGTTCCCGTTGCTACGTACGCTCCGTTGCCAAGCGGAGCGATGGAGGCGAATCCGAAATTGTCCGCCTTCATTCCCCAGTCCAGCTGCGAAACATACGACCTGCCGATCTCGTTGCCGTTCGCGTCGGTATGGATGGCCAACGCCTTGTATTCGATGGAGGTGTTCTCCGTGCTTGACCCGACAATCATGAAGCCGTCGTCTGTCTGGATGACGCCGGATCCGTAACTGTTCTCCTTCCCCTCGTCGGCGTCGGACTGGTATTCATGCCACCAGACCGAATCACCCTGTGCGTTCAAGCGGAGCGCGAACGCATGGTTGTTGCCGGTGATCGTTGCGTTCGTGTAGCCGGTTGCTATGTAGCCGCCGTCGCGCAACGGCGCCAGGCCGGAGGCATACTCGCTGACGTTTGGGAACTCCGGATCGGGAGCCGTTCCGCGGTACGATCTGGCCCAGACGATCGCGCCCAGGCTGTCGAGTTTCCAATAGCCTATCTTGCTGTCCATACTGCGCCCCGCAATCAGGAAGCCGTGGTCGGGAGTGCTTGTTGCGGCATCGAGGTCGAACAGGCTTACGATCGCGCCGCTCGAGTCGGTGCCGAACGAACGCTGCCAGAGAATGCCTCCGTTGCGATCCAGCCGTGCGATCTGGCCGGGGTTGGTCTCGCGGTTATAGTGGTACCCAACCACCAGATAGCCGCCATCGGGCATCTGGTGCCCCGCAAGGAGTGCGGTGTGTTCCGCGGTGCCGATCCCCTGCTCCCACTGTCGGTTGCCGGCGCTGTCCGTTTTGACGACATAGCCGCTCGAGAGCGCGCGCGGGCCGCCAACGACACTTTCGCTGCTGCCCATCAGCAGGAATCCGCCGTCGTCTGTCTTGATGATTGCCGCTGCCCAGTCTGCCTGGTCACCGCCATATCGCATGTCCCAGAGGAAATCCTGTGCGCGAAGAACCTGTGCCGTGCCCGGGAGAATGCATATCAAAGCAAACGCCGTGGCCAATCCCCATCTCGAACCGGAAGAGACACGGCCTGTAGAACGTAGCGAATGTGCAAGCATGATGCGGCTCCGAGGAGTCAGTGAACAAGTGAGTTGCCGATGCAATGTTGCCGGAGTACTGTCAGTAGAACGTGACCCCCTACACAGGCAAAAGTTTCAGGGACATTCATGGCGTTGCATGGCGGCACAGCGAGGGGGCGCTGGGGAAGAGCGCTAAAGATTATGTGCAGCCGGGAGCTCCTCCGTGTTGCTCTGAATGATGGGCCTCCGGAACACTCAACAGTACCGACCATGTATTCCGGTACGACGTACCAGGGGAACCACTCCTGACAAGACATTCACGGCCACGTGAAATACTTGGAACGCCTTCGGACCCTTGCGGCTCCGAAGGCGTTCAGAACGTAGAGTGCACCGGCACTGTGCCGGTGTTGTCCGGGTTACTTCCCCAGCACCATCACACCGCGCGAGTATGCGTGTCCGCCGGCCGTAATGCGGATCATGTACGCACCGGTTGCCCAGCCCTCCGTGCTGATGGTGGCGTGATTGATACCGGCGCTTTCGTTGCTGCTGTGCCGATACACCACATTGCCGTTCATGTCGCTGAGGACGATCTCCACCGTTCCATCCGCGGGTGCCACATACTCCACCGTCAGATTGCTTCCGGGCGCCACCGGGCTCGGGTAGGGGAGGATGGTGGTTTCGTTCACATCCACAATCTCGTTCCCGATGCCGCTCCCAACGTTCGGCTTCGCCGCGCCGCACGAACCGCAGTCCGGAATCGAACAGGCAAGCGTGCCGTCCGCGGTGTAGCAGATCTGCGACGCCCACGTCGGGCAGGAGGTTGTGATGTCCGGTGCACACGATGCGCCAACGTCCGTCACGATCGGAAGCCTGCACTCCGGGGAGAACGAGGGCGTTGTGCTGATTGCATTGTACGTAACGTCGTTGCAGTTGTCCGAGAGCGCCGTGTTGGTCTTGATCATGTAGAGCTGCTTCGGATCGGCAACGGTTCCATGCCCATAACCGGCAACGATGAAGCCGTCCGTGGTGCAGGGCGTGAGCGCCGTGGTCTGCGATACGGACCACCCCACGTCCACCTGCGCGCTGCCGTAGATCCGCCCTGCAGGGACTGCAACCTGCGCAAGCGTGCCGGTGGTGAACTCCTTCAGGAATACATCCTGCACGCCGTGCGTGAGCGTCATCGGCGGCGTAAGGTAACCGGTAACGATCACCCTGCTTGCTCCCGTACCGGTGAACGGCGTGATCTCCCGCACGCAGTATCCCTCGTCCGGATTGTTGCCGTTGTCGCCGTACTCGCTCGCAACCTGGTTCGTGCAGGGATCGCTGCCCGTTTCAACCAGCAGCACCTCCGGGTGGCCGGGGTGTGCGAAGTCCGACTTGCCGACTGCGATGATGTCGCCGGCCTTCGTGCCCTGCGTGATCTTCTGAACGGAGCGCAGGTCCTCATCCGATGTGGTGCCGCCGTATGCAACGGCGTTGTGCGGCGCTGCTATGAACGTGCCGGTGCTCGAGGTGCGTACGATCCATGCATCGTACGTGCCGGAAGGCGTGCTGTTCGTTCCGCCGGCTGCGATGATGTCGCCGTTGCTCGCCTCGTCCACCGCATAAAAGTAGTCGCGTCCGTGACGCGTGCCGTCGTACGTCTTCGCCCACTGGAGCGCGCCGGTGGCGTTGATGCGAACCAGGAATCCGTCGCTGCCGGCGTGGGCCGTGCCGGCGATTATATAGTCCGTGTTGCTGGCAACAACGATGTCGTAGCCGATCTCGTAGCCGCCGAAACCGTCATCGATGGAACGTGCCCAGATCGGGTTGCCGCAGCGATCGATGCGGAGCACCAGCAGATCCTGGTTCACGCCGCCGCATGGGTTCGGGTCCCACGTGGTGCCGGTAAGAACGAAGCCGTCCGTTGCGCCCGCAGGGGTCTTCACCTCCTGGATATCGTAGGCGATGTTGTCGTGGCCCATCCGATACGTACGGGCCCATGCAAGCGTGCCGTTGCTGTTGGTGCGAACCACATAGATATCCGTGCTTACGCAGCCCGCGTCAATGCTGTGCGTGACGCCGGCGGCCACGTAACCTCCCTCGGTAACCTGCTGCACGCCGCCGTGCCCTTCCTCATCGCAGGCTCCGCCAAACACATCCTCCCAGCGCTGTGCGCTCGCGCCGGCACAGGCCAGCACGGCCATCACCATGGCCGTGTATGAAAGCCGCACGATGGCTGCACGGCATGTTGTTCCTACGTTCATGATCTCTCCTCCCGTAATCAGCATGTATGATTGCGCCGGATGCCGGCAGGTGCATGGGAAACCGTGCGTCGTGCCATGCGCGTGCATCCGGCTGGCGATTCATTATGATGCAGGCAGTTGTTGGTCGGTGGTGTGGGAGGATCACGGACGAAACTAGGGCGGGCTCGTGCGTTCCGGTAGTACATCATTGTGTACCGGTTGAAATTGCACTCGATTTCTCACTCGGATCGTTCCGTGTGATTCAATATTCATCCACAACATTCGAGAAATGCTCTCGAAGAATCATCCGGGTAACTCTCGGGCATGTACCGGCATGCCGCCGTGAAGCCAGCGGCGCACGCAGGTTCTCAGGCATGCGAGGCTGGATCGGGACTGCCGATGATCATGGCCGATGTGTCATGGATGTGAATGTCCACCGGCATGGCGCAGCAATGCCGCCATGGACCAACGGAACAATCTCTCTGCAGAAGCCGCACCCTTCTATTCTTCCGGGCTGCGCCCGGGAACGACCCCTCTGTCATGGCGAATACACATGCCGCTCCCTGCGGGGAGCTTGTTATCGCTGGAACTTCCCGTGCGCTACAGACAGGACGTACGTACGTGTGCACATGGCATCGCATCACGCTGCCGCCCGGCGTGCCGCCCGGCGTGGCACAACGTTCGCACATCCCGGCACGTGATTCGAATCCGCGTTCGCATCGCACCGCCGCATATGGTGTTTCCGATCGGCTTGAAACGCGAGCCATCCCATCTGTAGCAGCCGCGCCCTTCTCTCGGCCAGCAAGCACGGCCGGGGACGACCTCACTGTCACCGTGCCGTGGACGGATGGCGTGAAGATCATTCCGTAATCAGGTGGCCGGATATTGCTTGGCCGGCTCTGTCTGATAATTGTTTTGTGATCCGGGCGCTCGGGCGGAGCGATCCGGCCCGGACTGGATTGCCGGACAGAGCCTGATGACATCGGGCCGCAGGCCGCGATTACGGTGCGAACGTCGTGTGCAGTTCGATTGTCTGCGTTTCGGTAATCCTGTAGCGAACACGGTTCGGGGTAAGCGTGTCGCGATTGAGATATCGCTGCAGCGTGATGGTGGCAGTGCCCGGAAGCCAGCCCTGCGCGGCCAGCCCCTCCGGCGCGATGGCGAACGCGCCGTTGTCTGCAAGCAGATAGAACATTCCAGAGGTGATGCTGTCCGTGCCGTGCAGCATCGTTCCGAGGATTCCGAATGCGATCTGCGAGCCGTTGCGCCGGCCGGCTGTATCCCACGTCATCAGGAGCCCTCGCGAAAGCGAAATGGTGTCCGCCGCATGCGGGCTTCGCAGGTGCAGCCACGTGGCGAGAGCCGGGATGCTGTCGGAGAAGGTGGGGATTGTTCCAAGGCCATCCACGTGCCAGCGATTGAAACCGCCTCCATGTGCCATCGAGAGTACGGGGCTGGCAGCGGTGTCCGCGTAATAGGTGCCGGACATCGGGATTGCGGTGCCGTTGAGCTGCACGCCCGTAACCGGTACGGGGGCGGACGTATCGCCCCGGGCAGGATCGCGGAACAACGCGGTGACCGATTCGGTGTAGGCCGTGTCGTTGCCGTTCAATGCAACATGCTGTTCCGAAGTGAGGCTGATCGCGAGCGGGTGGGCGATCACCACAGCGTTCCAGTCGGGGCCGCTTGCGGTGCTGCAGGAGAGAAGTGTTGCCGCGGCTGCAACCGCGAGCGCAGTGTGAAGGGGTTTCATCGGGCCGGCTGCCTGTGATGGCGGACTTCGAGCTTCGCGTGCCGTGCCCGCCGGATATGAAGCGCCGGCAACCTACGCGCTCCGCAACGACGGTACAATACAACCTTTGTAGTAGCCGGAGAGCCTGCGCCCCGGCGCGTGAGCGCCTGACGGAGCCGGCTGCCGCTACAGTGCGATGAACTTCGCGAAGACCTCGTTGATGCTTCCGGTTCCCATCTTCCCATGTATCGTATTGATGTGCTTCTTCACCGTGGAGACGGCGATCCCCAGATCCGCGCCGATCTCCTTGTACGATCGGCCGATCATTCGCATCCACATGATCTTCTGCTCCTGTGGTGTCAGATTCGCATCGGCGAAGAACCGGTATGCGGCTGCAACAACCGTCTGCGAATGAGCATGGCGCTCGCGATGGTGCGCGATGAAATTGGAGAAGACGAAGGCGAGGAACGGCTTCATCCGTTCCATCAGTTCGAGCGTGTTCGCCGAGAGCGGTGGCCTGCCGATGTCGCGCCAGAGCATGATGCCGCCAACCCGCACGCCGGCATGCCGAAGCTCCACCATCGCGGGAGGGTGATGCAGATGAAGCGGATAGCCCATGCGGCGCAGATCGTCGAGGAATTCCTCGAGCGGCGCCTCGTGATCCGTCTCCGTATGGCTTGCCACCATTCCTTCTGTGCCGGCCTGGTCCTGCGCCCTGTAGCTGCGCAATGCCAGCCGGGAATCCGGTGCGGGGAGCTGATGGATCGCGCCGGGCGAATCGCCCGCAACGGCATCGTACACAACGAATGCGGAGATGCGGTCCGCGTCGGGGAGGAGCGGCTGGAGCGCGGCGCGGAACGTTCCGATCCACTGGTCGAACCCGGCCGCGCTGCCGCCACCGGCGGCGTTGCATTCCAGCACATCGGGGAGTGCGTTCAGGAACTCGAGCAATCGATCGGCGGAGATGGAGGCCATTGCAGTTGGTAATTCGGAGATGCTCCGCGCACGTTGACAGGCCGAAGGCAGCCGCGTCGTACCAGCGGTGTCCGGAGCGCTCGATTATTGCCGAATGGTTCGGTCTGAAGGCCATGCTGCCTCCTGCGCGGCTGATCCGGACGCGCACGTAGAATGCGGCAAGGTAGCGATTCCAACGTATCGAAATCAGCTGCTGCCGCAGGCGGTAGTGGCTCATTTTGCATTTCGATGGGAGTAGTCCGTGCCTGCATGCAGGACTGGGACCACTCCGCTGGAGCTTGAAGATTCCATCCGCTCATATCCTACCGATGGAGCGCCGCTCCGCGGCTTGACAGCATGACCGGTTGCGCCAGTGCCGGGTACCGCAAGCGTCGTCAGGCGCGAACCGTCGGTAGCATGCACACGCCCAACGTAAACAGGCACCGTAGTGCGAACCATTCGGCGCACGGACTCCGGCAAACCGAGTCACTACCTGGCGGGCGGCACATTTTCGTACTGCACCTCTTCAATACCGTTGCCGTGATGATTAAATTCCGCTCCCTCTGTTGCATCGCGTTGCGACATGCCGCCGGGTGCGGCGCGCTCGCGTTTCATGATTTTTGAATTGTGGTTTCGGAGACCGCCATGGCTGTTGATGATTCCTGGCTGCATCCCGTTCATGATGATCTTGTTGCGCACCTGAAGCATCTGTGGGACATCCGGCCGGTTATGGCTGCGCTCACGATTGCTACGGATGCGGAGTTCGCGGAGCTTTGTTTTAAGCGGCGCTGGTTCCGGCATTCGTTGAAACTGTTCGAAGCGCTTGCGCACAGGCAGGATCTGGCGATTCAGGAGAGAAGGATCCACCTGAATTTTCATCGCGAGAAGTATCGCCGGATGTTGCTGGCACGGGACCCGGGCGCCGCGGCGATCCAGCTCGAGATCGAAGAGGGGGGGAGTGAATTGGGAGAGGCGTGCGACGTACTGGGGGATGCCTGGAACGATATCGGCGCAACGCTTGCGGTGCTTGGCATGCACAGGGAGGCCGAGCAGGCCTATGCCCGGGCGAATGAACACTACAACGGCTATCCGTACGCATTCGACAATCTCGCGACACTGTATGCGCGCACCGGGAACTATGCTTCGGCATGGTGTGCATGGAATGGTGCGCGCTGGCGTTATGAGGACATGGCCACTGTTGCATATCAACGGAAATGGCCGGGACACTTCGTTGCGCAGGGGGAGCTGCTGCGCGAGGTGTTTGGCGACCTGGACGCGGCTGCCGCGGCATACCGCCAGGGGATCGATCTGATGGATGGCCAACCGTGGTATATCCCGTATGTGGGATTGTTCAAGATTGCAGTGGAGCGGCGTGACGAGGTTGGCGGCATTGGAATTGCGTTGGAGACGCGCTCTGCCTTCGTGACCGCTGTCGAGAACACTTCCGCGTACCTGGAGAGCCAGCCCGATCTGGACGCGGTGGTGGCAATCGGCGAGATGCATCTGCTGATGGAGAATTATGGTGCGGCCGAAGAAATTTTTCTGGCTGCACGGACGTTCGACTCATGGTGTGCGGAGCAGATCCCAACCGAATATATGCGCTCTGCCGTTCCGGCCGTGAATCTTGGGGTGCTATGTGTCCGGAGGCAGTGCAACGAAGTGCCGGGCAACGACGATGCATCGGATCGGTCTCTTGTGAACAGCCAGTTCGTACGGGCGCTCGGGTTCTTCACCGAAGCGGTGCGTATCGACCCGGAGGATCTGGCGGCGCGCAGCAACCGTGCGGAGGTGCTTCTTCGGCTCGGCCGGCTGGACGACGCTGAGCGGGAGTATCGTGCGATTCTGCGAACCGCGCCGGGCAACGTGGATTCGTTGGTAGGCCTGGCGGAGCTCTATCTGGAGCGCGGATCCAACGGCGATCAGATGATGCTGCAGCAGGCGAAGGTGTATCTGGACGATGCGATTCGTTGTATCGATAGTGGTATCTCCTCCAAACGCATCAACGGCCGCGGACAGGCCCAGATTCTGCACCTGCGTGGCTACACGCTTGCGAAGCTGTTGATGGCCGAACGCGGGCCGCATGCGATGGGCCTGGCCTCCAACGCATTGCATGATTTCAGGAACGCAATCGTGGCGGATCCGGATCTGCATGTCGCACAGCATGCGGCGGAGCGTATGAAGCTGGCGTTCGGCTCCTCGATGCCGGTACGATGGTTCGAGTCATACATGCCGCTCGCGATTACCGCTCTCGGTGTTGCATTGGTTGCCTTCAGCACGCTCTGGCTGGTGGGATGTATTCCCATCTACAGCAACAAAAGTCTGACCGGCTCCGAGCGAGTAATTCTGAGCCCGCCGGAATTCATCGCCATGGTGACCATGGGTTTCGCGATCATGATCGTAGGCTCCTATCTACCGAGGATATTGAAGCTGAAAATGGCCGGTGTTGAAATAGAAAAAAGCACGATGGACAATATCGACACGGTATGCCTGATGAGCATCAGCCGGGTGAAGAGGTGAGATGCGTGTGCTCCGGAGGCGGCATTGTTGTATATGCACCCGCACGCAATGAAATATCGGCCTGCTCCTCGCATTCATATGCTTCATATGCGCGACAAGAACAGGCCGGTATGAGCCGATGCATCAATGAATACTCTGCATGCTTGCACAACATGCGGCAGCCCGGATTGGGTTCGCGGGAATTCGGATATGGTCAGGGGGTAACGGGATCGAAGGACTGTCGCAGGCGGAGCGAATCGGCATGGGTGATCCGTGTGCGCAGGGCGTGAGCGCTCAGCACGATACGCCGTGCGTTCCAGTAGGAGGCGATGCCCGATTGCAACTGCAGGGAATAATCCAGACCGATCCACCCAGGGGTCAGGGCCTGGCCCGGTTTCAGGTTCTGCGTGAAGAATGACTGAAGGTCGTCGATGTTCTTTCTGTCGAACTTCTTCGAAGGGCTCGGGATCGGTATGGCATCATTTAGCGGACGTTGTGCCTGGGAGTGGCACCCGATGCACGATGCATTCGGATTATCCACCGGACCATTCAGGCGCCCGTGCCATCCCATGGTGCCGCGAAAACTCTTCTGTACATCGGGGTCGATGAACTGCTCGGCGTTCGCCTCCATTCCCTTCGCGGCGCGGGCCGGATCGTTCCCCCACGCAATGCCGATGGGATAGACGCAGAACCAACCGGTATCTGCCCCCGACGCCATCTCCCTCAACTCCGGCGCGATCCCCCTTCTACCATCCATGAGGAAGGATCCGAACACCCAGCCGGTTCCCTGGTCGGCCCGTGTATCGCGAACCATGATGTCGATCTGGATCAGGCGCAGCGGCGTTCGCTGCGATACATCGTTCCGGGTGATGCTAGCAAGCCATACCGGGCTGGCTTTCAGATACGGAACATCCGAATCGTGGGCCGACGTGAACAGAAGCTTGAACGCAACGGTTCCAACCGGGAATCTTACCGTATCGGCCAGACTGCCATCGCAGATCTTTTCCCACGCGTTTCGGATTGCGAATCCTCCGGCCTCGTTGTAGAAGCCAACAGCCCAGTTCTTCGTTGAGTCTCGCTTATTCGAAGCATCGTACAGATCCTTGATTGGCGCCTCACGTTCCTGCGTTAGCCCATGCAGCCATTCGCGCCCCCCGTATCCGTCTTTTCTTGCCTTATCCGAAGAGCTCAGTTTCAGATGCATCCAGGGGGCATGGTACCACTGTCGGATCATGTTCTTCTGAACGTCGAAGCCGTTGGTGACATTCCCTTCGTATACGTACTTCAGTACGGCATACAGGTAGCTGTGCCAGTTGACGCTGCTGGTGGGATCGAACTGCATCCACGGCCGGTCGCCGGGAGCCGGAGTGGGAAGGGCCGTTGGATAATTCGCGCTCAGAACGAATGCCACGGAATCCGCGGGGTGATCGAAAACCGATTCGCGCGGATGGCATGAGGTATCGGGAAGGTTACCCGTGAGCGCCGCCGTTGCTGCGGCGTGGGTGGATGAATCGTGCGTGCCTGTATTCTCCCTGCGCTCAGGGGAAGAACCCGTTGCAGCTGCAATCGCCATCAGGGAGGCGAGCGATACTGCTGTCAGTAGTTGCCGTTGCATATATCTCCTCCTGGAATACTGATTGTGCGTCTGTATATGCGGCGGGGTGAAGCCGAATGGAATGATAGCAGTGCGTACCGTACATGAACGGTTCCGTTGCCAGCGGCAGGCGGCACGCCGCAATGGTGGCTGGCGCGCCGCCCGTGTGCCGATGGTGCTCACATGTCGTCGATGATCAGCCAGTAGGCGCTGCGGCTCGGGAAGCCGGGGACGGAGTTCGAGGCAACATAGGTGGCGTGCACAGTCCGCTGCGTTTTTTGAAGCTGTACCGGCGTCCGCGTGCCCATATCGACCCGGGTGCCGTCCACTATGGCATGTGTTGTCGTCGTGTCGTCGGCGATATCTTCCCAGAAGCCACCGTTTACCGTATACGAGCGTTGCAGGTCCGTATCGCCGGCACCGTTTGAAATGTGGAACATCACAGTGAGCGGCAGCTCCTCCGGGTTCAGGTTGTTGATGTTCGAGTGGATGAAAAGGTTCTGTGCCATGGTATGATCCTCCAACAGGTTGCGATTACGCAGCGGCATGTTGTTTTGGGGTGATACCGTTGCCGGGATGCAACATGTCGCATCGAGATCTGTTTTTCGCTACGACAACATTGCGACCGGGTGTGATCGCAGGCGGAAATGGTACGGCCATTCCGATGCGACATCACTGCGACATGCGGAGCTTTTCGTGGCGCCGCGTCTGTTCCGGGCAGTAGCTTTGCGCCCCTTCGGAATCTGTACGGCCTCCCTCCAGCTGGAGGGACACCATAGCTCCAGTCGTCGGAGCACTCACCAATCCAGAGCGGCGCCCACGATGGCGCCCATTGCCCACCGGCACATACCGGAAGCGGCGTCCGCATTCGTTCCCTGAATTCGATTTCATACGTATTGCAGGAGGCACGTTTTGGCGCATCCAAACCACAACGACCACGCGACATCACTGCGACATGCGGAGCTTTTCGTGGCGCCGCGTCTGCTCCGGGCAGTAGCTTTGCGCCCCTTCGGAACCCGTACAGCATCCCTCCGGCTGGAGGGGCACCGATAGCTCCAGTCATCGGAGCACTCACCAATCCAGAGCGGCGCCCACGATGGTGCCAATTGCCCGCCGGCACATACCGGAAGCGGCGTTCGCATTCGTTCCCTGAATTCGATTTCGTACGTATTGCAGGAGGCACGTTTTGGCGCATCCAAACCACAACGACCACGAAGCTTTTGGCGCGGCGCGATGGCCCCAGTATCGCGAGCAAGGCTCTACGTTCAGGAGGGTGCGGGCCAATCTCGGCCTGGTGCCCGGATGTGCACCCTCGCGTCTCCCTACCGTTCTGGTGGGAGATGAAGGCTCCGGCAAGAGCGCGCTCAGCGCCTATCTCGCACATGAATGCCGGAAGGAGGGGAGCGACATCTTCGTCCTGCACGCCGAGGCATATCCTGCGGGAAGCGGACCGCTTGCCATGCTGCACGATGTTGCTCACCGTATCGCGCAGCGATATCGCGTGCACGAACCCGTTCCCGACAATCCTGAGCAGCTTGTGCGGGCATTCCCCCAACTGCTCGCCTGTGTGCAGGGGCCGCTGCTGCTGGTGCTGGATGGCCTGGATCACCTGTCGTTGCCTGCAGCACCGCATGGTTCCGAGGCCGTGCCGGATGCCGGCGGCATGGCAGGCTGGCTTCCCGCGTACATCCCGCCGAACATTCGCCTCCTGGTTTCCACGCGTCCGGGTGAACTGAGCCACGAGCTTGCCGCCAGAGAGTGGGAGATTGTCGAGGTGGAGTTGCTGGATCTCGATGCACGCCGTGCGCTTGCCATGCAGCGGATAGCCGGCGCCAATCCGGCGATTGGCGCGGAAGTAGCCCGTCTCGCCGAGAGCGACGGCATCTTCGGCAACGGCATGGCGCTTGGCACCGGCATCAGCGAGGTGCTGCGTCTTTCCGCGATGGAAGGGCGCGGGTCCGCGTTCGAGTATCTGAAGGATGCTGCGAACCCGGAGGAGCTTCTGGACCTCGTGCTCGGGTCGATGGAAGCAGACTATGGCCGTCCTACCCTCGAATCCGTTCTTGCGCCCCTTGCCTCCACGCGTGCCGGACTCGCGGTGGAAGAACTTTCGCGCCTTTCGCGCATCGATGCCGACAGAATCAACCACCTCCTTTCCTGGCTCGACCTGCATCTGCAGCGCCGCGGGTCGTTGATTCGTTGCTCGGACGGGACGTTCCGTTCGGTGCTGGTACAGCGGTATCTGCCGGATGAAGAGACGCGCCGCGCGCAGCATCGCGCCGTAGCCGGGTTGATGGAACATCTGCCGCCGGGGGAACGGCGCGGTCGCGAGCTTCCGTGGCAATGGATGATGGCTGGCGCGTGGGAGCAGCTTCGCGAATGCGTTACCCCGTTGGAGATGGTACACCACATGGTTGCCAATGGGATGCAGTATGACCTGCTGCACTATCTGCACTGGCTGGGGGAGGCATCCGCAGCGGCGATGTACGAGCAGGAGGCCGCGGCGCTGGCCCGGAAGAAGAGCGGCAGCCGGCCGTGTCATGCGGAGTGGCTGGCCTCGCTGGCGATGTTCCTGTCGGCATCCGGCGCACTTCAGGCCGCGGAGCAGGCGATGCGGAATGCGGCTGCGGTGCGTGTGCGGTTGCTAGGCCCGGAGCATCCCGATACGCTGGCCGCGCACGCTCAGCACGCAACTCTGCTGGTGGATTGCGGCGCCTACGAGCAGGCCGAAACGCCCACGCGCCAGGTCCTCGATGCGCAGATTGCGGCGCTCGGGGAGGAGCATCCGGACGTTACGGAGAGCCGCTGTAATCTGGGCTATCTGTTGTTCCGCCGCGGCGAATACGCTGCCGCCAGGTCGCATCTCGAGCGCGCTTGCAAACAGATCGTTGCATCCGGTGCGACGGACACCATGAAGCATGCGATGGCGCTGAAGCTGCTTGCAATGCCGGTACGCGATGCCGGCCGGCTGCCGGAGGCATGCGGGATATTGGAGGAGGCTGTTCGTATCGCAACACGGGTGATGGGATCGAAGCACCCGGAGGTGGCGTTGCTGAAGACGGAACATGCAACTCTGCTTCATGTATGCGGCAACCATGAGGCGGCGAAGGATCTGCTGATCGAGGCGCTCGCTGTTCGCGAGGAGGTGCTGGGGCCGCTGCACATCGAGACCGGGCACAGCTACAACAACCTAGCACAGCTCTATGTGGAGTGTCCGGAACTGGACACCGAGGGTTGCGCCGAGGACTATTACCGTTGTGCGCTCAACGCCCATGTGGTTGCGCTCGGGGATGATCATCCTGACTCCGCCGTGATCAGGCAGAACCTCGGGAAGCTGCTTCGCGATGCCGGGCGTTGCGAGGAGGCATTGCCTCTGTTCCGCACGGCCCTTCGGGCGTTCCAGGTCTCCGTTGGGCAGCGGCACAAGGACACAGTGATCTGCATGGGGAATCTCGGGGAACTGCTCTGCATGGGGAGAGCAGTGTTCGAACAGTACGGTGTGGAGCCGCCGGGTGAGGGGAGCGCACCGGACGATCGTTCGGTCATTGCGAAGCGGGACGAGGCTCGCGTGCTGCTCGAGCGAGCGTATGAGCTGATGCTTGAGTTGTTCGGTGAGAACGATCCCGGCACCGCCAATGCGGTCAATCGACTGGTGCAGCTCGCGTTCTTCCTGGGCGATCTTCGGAAGTCCGATCGATTGGCCGGCGAGGCGCTGAGGATCTACGAGGAGTCGGGCGTGGCGATGCGCAGGCCAGCGGCCGTTGCCCTGTATCGCAAGGCGCGTGCGCGCTACTGGATGGGCGACCGCGAGGAGGCGTGCCGGCTTGCGTTGCGTGCGTGCGAGCTGTTCCAGGCAAATGGCTCTGGAAGGGATCCGTATGCCGCCGCCACTGCACGATTGGTGCAGGCCGCATGCCGGTAGCATCCGATGAGCGCAGGCGGAACCGCTGCAACCGGCGGCGTGGCCCGGTCACTCTTCATTGAATCTGTTCAGGTGAAATACGTATGAGCGCACTCGGTGATTTCCTTCA
This sequence comes from Bacteroidota bacterium, assembly GCA_018266795.1. GTDB lineage: Bacteria > Bacteroidota > Ignavibacteria > OLB7 > OLB7 > JAFDZV01. The sequence continues at coordinate 130,409 of JAFDZV010000004.1, forward strand.
GGTGCGTCTGGCCGCTGCCGCCAATCACTACGATCGCCTTGCGGCGTTGCTGGAACTGGCGGGCGATCTGGCGTTGACCGATCCCGCCGAAGGCCTTGCACATGCCGAACGCGCAATGGAACTCGCCCGTTCGGCGAACGATCGTGCCGCGCAGGCAGGCGCATACCGTGAGCGTGGGCTGTGCCTGCTGGGCCTGGGTGAAACTGAACGCTCGCTTGCCGATCTGGGAAGCGCGCGAGAGATTTACAAGGATCTGGACGATGCCGCAGGCCTGGCAGGTGTGGCGCTGGCGCTCGGCGAGGTACGTCTCTACCTGGGACACTATCGTGAGGCCGTTGCGCACTACCAGAGCGGTCTGGCGGCGGCAGAGGGAACGGACTCTGCACGGGTAACCGTTGCGCTTCTGCAGGGAATGGCGAACGTGTACGCAGCCATGGGGGATCACGAGCAGGCGTTCCGGCTGTATGAGGAAGCTGTCCAACACGTCAGGGAACTGAATGACCGTGGCATGACCGGGGCATTGATCTCGGATATGGCGCTTCTTGCGATGGCCCGTGGTGACAACCGGAATGCTCTGGATCAGTTTCGCGCTGCGCTGGGCCTGTTCGACGATCATCGCTACGACCGGCTCATGGTTCGCACCCGCTGTAACATCGCCAACCTGCTCTATGTGCTCGACGATCTGGACGGGGCGAAGCTCGAGGCTCAGCGTGCCTGGCATATCGCTCGCAGCCTCGGCGAGATGCGGCAGGCGCTGATTGCGATGTCCACCCTGGGGAATGTTCTCGAGAAGGAAGGTGATATCGCAACGGCTCTTGAACATCAGGAGCGGGCGCTGGCAGCGCTTACCGCGATGGGGGCGAATGGCGGCGCTGAAAATCGCCGCCTGCAGACGGTGCTCCTGTTGAACATTGCCAACCTGTATCGCAAGCTTGGAGACAGCGAGCAGGCCGTGGTGCTTGCGCAGGAGGTAACCCAGTTTGCCGGAGTTGGTGGTGAGCCTGCCGTGCGCTACCGTGCGCACGAGATGCTTGCGGAGATCTACGAGCGGCGGCGCGATCTGGAGCGTGCGCTTTTTCACATGAAGCGTATGAACGCATTGCGCGAGGAGACATGCAACGCCGAGCGCGAACGCATTGCCGCCGAGATGCAGGCGCGTTTCGATGTGGAGCGGATGAAGCAGACGCAGGAATTGTTGGAGGATACGCTTGAACGTATCACCGACGACAACCGTGCGGTTGGGCTGACGCTGATCAAACTACAAGGGTTGATTAGTCACTTCGAGCGCGAGCTGCCACGTCTCCGGGGGCTCTGTACAGGGGAAGCGCTGAAATGCGTCCGCGCCTTGCAGGCCGAGGTGCGGAAATACCAGGAGGCTGCGGACCGGCAGGAGCATCTGGTGGAAGTCCTGTTACATGTCGACCGGGAATTCGTGCAGCGGCTCGTGAAATGCTGCCCGGAGCTTACGGGAAAGGAGTTGATCACCTGTGGGTTGATACGGCTGGGGTTGGATTCGAAGGCAATTGCGGAGCTGGAGCATGTGGATGTGCGGGCGATCGACAAACGGCGAGAGCGCATCAGGGCGAAAATCCGGGACAGAGGGGCCGACCCCGGAGATGATCTTGCATCCTTCCTGATGCAGATCTGAACGACGGCGGAGAGGGTGCATCCGATGGATGAATGACGATCGGGAATAATGGGCGGAACGACGGCCCGGTCTCGTTGAACGAGGCCGGGCCGCGTTGTTTTTTCGGCGGCGTGCATACGTCCGACGGCTCGCGCGTAGCGGCGGCATGATGGCGTTGCGGAGGCGGAATATCGTGCGTGTCGCAGTGATGTCGTAGTGCAAACCCAGACATGCGGATGCATGTTGTCCTCCGCCAAACGCAACGGCGGCGCCTGCCGGAGAGCCGAAATAGAATCCGGGAATCGTACCTGACGCGCCGTTGCATTCCATCAACGAACTACCATGGAGTACACCATCATGCTGATCTCGATCATCAATCACACGGGAGGCGAAATTCAGGATATCGAAGTACAGGAAGCCGTTCGCGCGATCAATCGCCAGATCCGGGAGGACTTCGCGCCCGTTTGGGGAATGAGCGCAACGCTGCGCCTGGAAGGGCGGTCGGCGCTGACGCCCGACACCACCGTGATGGCGGATATGCGCGGCGATGCCGTTATCTACCTCTGGAACGAATCGGACGTGGACGATGCCATCGGTTATCATCTCCAGAATTATGCAGGAATTCCGTATGGGTTTGTCTTCACCAGAATAGCGGAGCAGTTGCATGAGCCGTGGAGCGTCACGCTGTCACATGAGGCGATGGAATTGATTGCCGATCCGGAGACAAATCTTCTGGTGATGGGGCCGCATCCATCGGAGAATCGTCAGGTGTTTTACTGGTTTGAAATGTGCGACGCAGTGCAGAATGATCGGTACGAGATCGATGGCATAGCAGTATCAAATTTCGTGCAGCCACTTTATTTCACAGGGACGCGGGCTACGGACGAGCCGGGTGCCCGCAATGATTTTCTCGGCGAGGCTCATAATGGCCAGACGCTTGCGTCGTTCGGAATAAATCCCGGCGGGTATATCGGATTCTACGACCCGATTCTTCAGAAGCACGAGACATATACACGCCGCGACGATCCGGTTGCACTGAAGCGCCTGGAAATAAAGGGGGCAATGAAGCTGGCCCGCAGGGCCGTTCGCTACCAGAGTGGCGATCGCCGTGAGATGATGCAGCGCGACGTGATGAAGCGTATGCCGGTGCTGGCTGCGCGCCGCGCGCGTGGCGCCGCGCAGCGTGTGGAGTATCGGGCGGTGGAAACGGAAATGCCGTGAACGTGCGTAATTGGTACGCAGGTTATACGCATGTGCGTGGAGCGCATCTGCGTACACATTGCCACTGCCTTCGAGGCCGAATGCCGGCCCATGAAAATTGCAATCATACATCATCAAGGAGGGAATATGTCCATTTCCGATCTCACACTCATCGTTGGCTTCTTCGCGGCGCTCAGTGCGGCGTCGCAGGGAATCGTGAACGCCATCAAGACACTGTTGGATAAGCTGCTGAAACTGCCTCCCGCGCCCAATGTGCCCCCCGACAAGGTGTTCGACGGGAAGGAGATGGCACGGCAACTGATCCTTCATGTGATCGGCTTCGCCGCCGCCTGGTTCTCAGCGGCGTGGTTCGCGTATTGCGACAAGACTGTCGACAACTGCAGTATGATGAATGGGGCGGGTACTCATGCAAATCATTTCGACATGTTCGGTGTAATACACCTCCAGCCCGCCACCGGAACCCCATTCGAGATATCGGTTATTGTAGCAGGATTGCTCTGTGGCCTCGGCGGCAGTTTCTGGGGGGCGGCGCTGACATATGCGACCGCCCTGACCGGAGTAAAGACGGAGCAGACCCGTGCGATGCGGCAGGCCCGGCTGAGCAGCATGCCGACTATTGTCGGAAAGGAAGTTGTCGGAGAACAACCAGACCATCAGGAGAAGTAATCATGAATCGATTGAAGACCACTGGCACCCTGCACCGGATGCTGCTTGCCGTGCTGTTGGGCGCGATGGCGCTGAGCGCAACCGTGGCCCGTGCGCAGCCGCAGGCCAAGGTGCGGATCTATCACGGTGCCGGTGGCGCATCGCAGATCATTACGTACGATACCGGCGATGGCCCGCATCAAACCACGCTGGATCGTCTTATGCTCATCCTGGAGCCCGGAACGGAAGTGGAGGTGGTGATTGAAAACGCGAACACTCCCTTCTACGACTATGCCAACGATATCAGCGAGAAGCCGGCTCCTGCGGCGCCGGACCTCGGCGGGCTGCTGGGCGTGTTGAAGGGGTTGCCGGGGCTGCCGGTTGTACCGAGCAGCAGCGCTGATACGGTCCATAAGAAAAAAGGAGGTGCATTGTTGTCGGAAGGAACGCCGTTTCCCGCCTATCTCCACGCCATCGACACGCTCAGGCAGTCGTTGAACGAAGCGCGGGAGATCGTGGAGCATTCGGACGTGCCGGAGCCGCTCGGTGATGTCGGGAATGCGAACGGCGGCCTGCGAGGCGCGCAGAAGGCGCTGCGCGGGCTTCCTTCCGGCCCGTATCAATTCAACAGCGACAATCTCAAGGAGGAGATGCAGAAGGCGTACGATGCTGCAAAGGCCGGTCAGCAGGATGTGTTGATGGAGGCACTGCGTGCATACGTAGGCACGCTGCTCGCTGCGCGTGATGCCATCCGGCAGAACGTTCTTCAAGCAGCGCCAACGGTGACGTTGAAGCTCACTGTGCCGGCCAACGGCGTGGATGTGAAGGTGACGGCGAAGGCAAAGGATACGAACACCGCACGTGCTCGTGATGCAGGCAAACTAGTTGCGCTCGATATCCAGACCCGGCAGACCCGGCCGCCGTTCGACATGCAGCCCGTAGCGTTCCTCCTCTACCGGCCCGATATCGTTCGCTTCGTTGAGAAGAACGGCGTGGTGGCGCGCGATACCGTGGGGGATCTCTCGGCCGGTGCCGCCGGCGTGCTGCGCTACAACTTCACCTCGTGGGGTCGCAGGGGCGAATGGTATTGCAGTGCGATGCTGGGTGCCGGCGTGGATCCGAACGGCGGCACCCAGCCGGTGAACCTGTTCGGTGGGTTGATGCTGAGCAACGGAACCTTCAGCATCGGGCTGGCCGGCGGCTGGGCCTGGATCCCCACCGGACTCGAGGCGCCGGCAGTTGAAGGTGCGGCGCTTCCAAGTGGGAGCAAGCCCCTGGAGGATCTGGTGCAGACTCGCCCGCGCGGCTGTCTCTACCTCACCTTCAGCCTTCCGGGGTTGAATATTCCACTTCCCTTCTGATTCCGGCGGCATGCTCCGGCCTGCACGTACCGTCGTGGGGCCGAGCGTTCGGAATCACGGAAAATCATTTTCCATCACATAACCAGGAAGTTCCCCGACAGCCAGCCGGCAACTCGCCGCCTGTTCCTCCTTCCGGCATTGGCCGGGAAGCAGGCCGTGGCGTGCCATGCCCGCACCGCAGCGATGCCGCTGTTTGCCGGGAGCTTCATTACTACACGGAGGACATCATGGCAAAGGCAACAGGTATTCATACGCACAGATTCATGAAGCTGGGGAAGGCACCTGCCAGAACCGACGTACGAAATCTCCGCCTTGCGACGCTGTTGAGGGCGGTTCCGCTGCTTCCCGACAGGTATGATTTCGATCAGACGCATCCCGAGGTTCCCCTTCCGATGTTTGCGAACGACGTGGTCGGTGATTGTGTAATCGCCGGCAGAGCGCACCAGACGCTTCGGTTCGAGGAGATCGAGCAGGGAAAGATTGTGCCGATCACCGACGAGGATGTGCGGAGCGAATATTTCGCGGAAACGGGAGGGGCCGATGACGGTCTCGTTGTTCTGGATTCGCTCAAGCTCTGGCGTTCTGCGGGATGGCTGGCAGGAGGGGAGCGATTTTTCATCAAGGCGTTTGCCGAGATGGACCCGCGCAATCACAACGAGGTGCGGCAGGCAGTCTTTGCCGACGTGGGAATCGGCATCGGACTTCGGCTTCCGCTATCGGCATTTACGCAGCGGCAGGCCGGGCAACCGTGGGACGTAACGGAAGGGCCAGACAGTGTTCCAGGGTCGTGGGGCGGGCACTATGTATACGTTTCCGGCTACACACCGGCCGGTCCTGTGTGTGTGACGTGGGCGACCAAGCAACAAATGACGTGGGCGTGGCTTGATGCCTACTGCGACGAAGCCTACGCGATATTCGATGCGCGGGACAGCTTCAAGCGAACGCTGATAGACAAGGCCCGCATCGATGCATTTCTCGCAGCACTGTGATGCACGGTCACATGCATGTGCGATCGATGCATACGGATATGCCGGACGGTAAATGACATACAACATGGAGACATTGGCTTTCGCGGACGTGCCGATGTCTCCATGTTGGTTCTCGCCCGCACTGCTCCAGATGCGATGCAGTTGCACAATTCATTGAAGCGTTCCCTTCTCGCCATCACCTTCATCACCATCCAGTCCCTTCCGACACGCCGACGATTGGTCGCAGTGAGATGTTGTGAGATGTAAGGGCAACGGAGCAGCGGCTATGAGCCGTAACGTTGTGCCAGGCGCATTCTTCATGTTACCAATTCTTAACGCAACCGGTTCCGTTCGGTCGCGGTATCGTCGTGGCGTGGCGGCTGCGTTCCGGCGTCGCGTATATCGCAATGCGACATGCCGGCGCGTTGCCGCACGAACGTCGTACCCGGTGGCACGCTGTTCCGGATGCGCAATCCGGGCCGCGCACGTTGGGCGGCGTGATCCGGGCCGCATCGGGAACGGGCAGGAACCGGCTTCCGGCTCTGACGGATCGGATCGCACACCAAAGGGAGACCCCGTGAACGCACGACGATTTGTTGCCCCTGCACTGGCGATAGTTCTTCTGGCAGGCGTGGCTGCTGCCGTCTGGTACTCCAACAGAGACGTGAAGTCCGGACGCGCGGCGGCGGACAGCACTGCCCGGGCAGGGGGCGGTACTGTTCACGGGCTGATCGGCTCCGAGAAGGAGGCGTTCTTCTCCGACCCTCGGGTTCGGAAGGCGCTCGGCGCACACGGACTTACCGCCGTCGTAGAGAAGGCCGGGTCCCGCACAATCGCCAACAGCTACGATCCCAAGCTCTACGACTTCGGCTTTCCCTCCGGTGCTCCTGCCGCCGCCGAGCTGCGCGCGCGCTCCAAGGCGCGCAACGTCTACACGCCGTTCTACACCCCCATCGTCCTGGCAAGCTGGCGTCCGATCGCGGAGATCCTTGTGGCGAACGGCATTGCGGTGAAGCAGGATGACTTCTACTACGTGGTGGACATGGCGCGCCTGATCACGATGATCAAGGATGGGACGCGCTGGAAGGATCTGAAGGGGAGCGCTGCGTTCCAGACCGGGAAGGCCGTGCTTGTGAACTCCACCGACGTGCGCACCTCGAACAGCGCCGCGATGTACCTCTCGCTCGCCAGCTACGTGGCCAACGACCAGCAGGTTGTCGGCAGCCAGGCGGAGGTGGACAAGGTGATGCCGATCGTTGCGCCGCTTTTTCTGCGGCAGGGATTTCAGGAGACATCGTCCGCTGGCCCGTTCGAGGATTATCTGGCGCTTGGCATGGGGAAGGCGCCGCTGCTGGTTGCGTACGAGTCGCAGATGGTGGAGTTCTGGCTGAAGCATCCTGACCGCATCTCGAGCGATATGGTGCTTCTGTATCCCAGGCCGACGGTCTACTCCAAGCATGTGATCGTTCCGTACACGCCGGCCGGCGAGCTGCTTGGAGCGGCGATGGAGAGCGACACGGCGCTCATCGCGCTGGCGCACGATTACGGCTTCCGCACCGGCGGCGACGTGAAGGGCCCGGAGATCTGGGCGCGCAAGGGGATCAAGGTCCCGGTGGTGCTGCAGGATGTAGTGGATCCGCCGAGCTACGAATGGCTCGAGCGCATGATCAAGGAGATCGAATCGCGATTCAACTGAAGGAGACACAATGAGCAATCCCGAGACCAGTGGAACGGAGCTTCCCCCACCCGGCGCATTTGCGCTGGAGCCGCCCGCGCCGGTGCAGCCGGTTCCGGTGGAAACGGCTGCCGGACGCATCCGGCTCGATCCGAAGGAGGTGGCCGCGCTCGACGACCAGGTGAAGCGCTTCGTGCAGGATATCACCACGGCCGATACGCACGACGAGAAGTTCCAGGAGGCGCTGGACCGCATCCACACGATGGGGAACAAGGAGATCGAGGCCTCGGCCGGCATGTCCAACCGCATGCTGGACCGTCCGGTGAAGGCGATGGAGCACGGGCTCTTCAGCAAGAGCTCCGATGTAGGCGGCAGCCTTATCGAACTGCGGCGTACCATCGAGGATCTCGATCCGTCGAAGCAGGGGGATCTCTTCTCGCCGCGGAAGCTGCTCGGGCTGATTCCGTTCGGCAACAAGATCCTGGATTACTTCGACCGCTACCGCTCCGCGCAGACACATATCAACGCCATCATCGAGTCGCTGAAGCGCGGCAAGGATGAGTTGATCCGCGACAATGCCGCGATCGAGCAGGAGAAGATCAACCTCTGGACGTTGATGGAGCGGCTGGAGAAGTACACGCACATCGCCCGCGAACTGGATGCAGAGCTCGATGCGAAGGCGAAGGAGTTCGATGCGGCAGACCCCGAGAAGGCGCGCATCGTTCGGGAGGAGATGCTGTTCTACACGCGGCAGAAGGTGACCGATCTGCTGACGCAGATGAGTGTGAACGTACAGGGGTATCTGGCGCTGGATCTGATACGGCGCAACAATCTGGAGTTGATCAAGGGAGTGGACCGGGCAACCACCACCACGATCGCCGCGCTGCGAACGGCGGTGATGGTTGCGCAGGCGCTCACCAACGAGAAGCTGGTGCTGGATCAGATCACCGCGCTCAGCACAACCACGGGCAATCTGATCGAGGCCACCAGCGAGATGCTGCGCACGCAGACGGCGGAGATCCACCAGCAGGCGGCTTCCAGCACGATCGAGATCGACAAGCTTCGCCGTGCGTTCGACAACATTTATCAGACCATGGATGCGATCGCGGACTTCAAGACGAAGGCGCTCGATTCGATGCAGGCAACGGTGAACATGCTGTCGCAGGAGGTGGAGAAATCCAAGGCGTATCTGGACCGGGCGCGTGGCTCGGAATCGGTTGAAGCGCCAGCTGCCGGTACCGGCGAGGTGACGCTGTGAACCGCGCGCCCGGGCATCGGGGCGGGGCGGCTCTGCGCGGAGGCTTCATTGCGCGGGCCGCATGCACACTCCTGCTCGGCGTGCTCGTGGTTGCTGCTGCCGGATGCGGACGCGCCGCGAAGGGGCCCGGGGGAGCAGGTGCTTCCGGCGACGGTGCTTCCGGCGACGGCGGCGCTGACACCTTCAGGATCCTTGCGGGCTCCGAGTTGCGCGACCTTGCGCCGGCGATTCAGGCCGCCGCCGCTCAGGCGCATGTGAACGTTGCGTTCAGTTATGCCGGCACGCTCGATATCGTTGAGCGGATCAACGATGGCGAGCACTTCGATGCCATCCTTCCGCCGAACGGTGCGTATCCGGTTCTGGCGCTGGCGAAGAAGCCGCTGGCTCGCGAGAAGCTGTTCTACTCGCGGGTGGCTCTGGGAGTGAAGGCCACGAAGGCGGCGGAGCTTGGCTGGGATGCGAATCCGCCGACATGGGCGGAGATCGCGGCCGCTGCCCGTGCCGGCCGCTTCCGATACGCAATGACCAACCCTACCAGCTCCAACACCGGAATGAGTGCGCTCTTCGCGGTGGCCTCGGCGGCCGCGAAGAAGACGGAGGATCTTGCCGTACAGGATGTAGATCCGCACGTGATCACCGACTTCCTTGCCGGCCAGAAACTCACGGCAGGCAGCTCCGGCTGGCTGGCCGATGCGTATCTGAAGGATCCGTCGGTTGTGGACGGCATCGTGAACTACGAGGCGGTGATTCTGCGGCTGAACGACAAGCTGCCGCAGAGCGAGCGATTGAACCTCATCTACCCGCGCGACGGCGTCATCTCTGCGGACTATCCGCTGATGTTGCTGGAGAGCGGGCGGCGCGATGAATACAACCGTCTTGTTGTTGCGCTGAAGGGAACGGAGTTCCAGCGCAGCGCACTCGGCCCGGCATATCTGCGGCCGTCGAACCCCGATGCCGGTCTGGTGCCGGCGCTTCCGTCGGGAGCGGTTGCCGAGCTTGCGTTCCCGAATCGCCTGGAGGTGATCGATGCCGTGCTGACATCGTATCAGAGCAACTGGCGGCGCCCCTCGACGTCGATATTCGTGCTGGATGTGAGCGGCTCGATGGCCGGCGAACGGCTGGATGGTGTCCGCAAGGCGCTCAGAGTGCTGGCCGGCGCCGATACCTCCAGCGCAACGGCGCGATATGCCCGCTTTCAGAATCGTGAGCGTGTGGTGCTGATCACCTTCTCCAACGATGTCTCCGAGCCCACCACCGTGGATGTTGCTGCGGGTGATATCCCGCAGGCCCATGCTCGCATACGCGATTTTGCCGATGCGCTCAGGGCGAAGAACGGAACGGCGATCTACTCGGCGCTTAGCGCCGCCAACGACCTCGCTCTGCGCGAAGCTGCGGCGGACACCGGCCGCTTTGTGAGCATCGTTCTGCTGACCGACGGTGAAAGCAACACGGGGATTTCCTTCGGCGACTATGCGAGTGCCGTGAGCGCCTCCCCGCAGCACGTGCGGGTGTTTCCGATTCTCTTCGGTGAGTCCAGTGTGGACCAGATGCAGGCCGTGGCCGATCTGACAGGCGGGCGGGTGTTCGATGCGCGTACCACGTCGCTTGCGGTGGTGTTCAAGGAAATACGGGGATACCAGTGAGCGAGCGTCCACTGAATCTGCGGCTGAAGCTGTTTCTGTTCAGCAACGCGAACATGCTGGGCTGCGGCCTTGCACTGCTGGGCCCTGCGCTGCTGTTCGCCGGTGTGATCCATCAGTACTGGCTTGTCATTACCGCAGCGCTGTACGGCGCCGGCTATCTTCTCGGCGGCCGTGCGCCCGAGCTGGAGCGCCGCATCGAGGAGAGTCTCACACTGGAGGAAACGATTGCCCGGCTGGATGCGATCATCGCAACGGCAAAACCGCATCTTACCGATCCGATGGCGGCTCATCTGGCAAGCCTGCGCACCTCCATCGTGGAAGTGCTGCCACGCCTCATGGAGTCGGGAGGTGGGAATGCCGATCTCTTCACCGTCCGGGAGACCGTACTCCGATATCTTCCGGAGACGCTTGCGAACTATGCAGCCCTGCCTCCGGCTTTTCGTACGACGCAGGCGTTGAAGGACGGCAAGACCGCGCGTGACCTGATGGAGGGACAGCTGGAACTTCTGGATTCGAAGATGAAGGAGATCGTTGCCAACGTTGCTTCGAGCGACGCGCAGGCGCTGCTCGCCAACGGAAAATTCCTGGAGATGAAATTCCAGCAGCCGGATTTTCTGGCTGGGTAATGGATGCAATCGCACCAATCAAACTGCCGCCCCTCCTCGCATTTCTTCGAGGAGGGGCGGTCGCTTTTCACATGGCAGGAACGTGATCAGTTCAACGTAACCGTTGCACCCGCCGGGATCGTGAATGAGTCGCCGTTGCCGTTCGTGAAGTCCACATCGTTCACGAAGGTGTAGGTCTCGTTCACATTGGGATCGAACGACTGCAGGTTCGTTGTACGCATGTGGCACACCGTGGAGTTGGTGAACGTTCCGGCGATGCCGGAGATCGTTCCCGTGACGTTTGCGTAGACGTCTGCCGTGGCGGGGAAGTCCGCACCGACCTGGTTGGCTGTCACGGTTGAATTCTGAACGGTACGCGTTGCATCGAACGTGAAGCTGAAGTCGCCGTACGTTGCGTCGTTGCCGGAGACGCTGATGCTCACCGGAGTGAACGACGTGCTGGTGGGTGTGGGCGGCGGCGGATCGCCGATACCGCCGGGACCGTTGCCATTGCCGAGCCCGCCGCCATCGAGATAGGCGAAGTCATTCGGCTGCTGAACTGCGGGTGTGGGCCCCTGGCTCTCCAACGTGGCGGAGCCGGAGGCGTCGGAGGTGACGGTGGCCGTTGAACCGTCGGCGAAGCGAATGAAGATCACTCCGTGGCATACCACCACGCAGACGATGCGCCGTCCCTTCTGAACCGCGATGCCACCCTGGGCCTGTGCGCTGCTGCTTGCGATAATCGCTGCGATGAGCACGATTGCAGCAATCAATAGCTTTTTCATCTGGATATTCTCCCACTGTTTGGAAAATGTGGATCGTTCATCCAGTGCGTCGCGCTCGCGCGGCGGTGATCGTTGCATGCGATCAATGCGCGGCCTCGGCGCACGATAAGGCGAATCGCGCCGTTGATGCGGATCGACTTGCAGATGAGTTCGATGGCTGTGCGAAGGACGGGGCCAGTGTGGAGTCTCCGTGCGTGTGGACACGGGATGCCCTTCGGGATTCGAATTCGTTGCGCGACGTCAGGCTACGAATTCCGTGATCGTCCCGCCGGGTGCACTGTAATTAATCCCGCCGGGAGTGTAGCAGGGGAGAGACCAATAATTCCGTGTTGAATTGTGGTACAATGGTACGGACCATCCCAGGCGGAAACTTCTTCCATATTGCGGAATGCATGTTGTGCGCAGCGTTGAAGGCGCGTCGATGTCGGCATACGGTACGTTCGGTTGCGGAGCTGTTCGTTGAGCAGCGATGGCGATTCATAGTGTGACCGGAGGGACGGTTTTTCCGGGCAGGAGTGTCGGGATTGCGCCGGCATACCCCTGGCGGGTACTATTGTAGAGATGCCGGGATTCGCGTTGCAATTGCCCGGGAACACCGTTATGTTCGCATCCGAATGCGCGGGAGGTTGTATTGTATACTTTCAATCGCGGCCGTGCTGCATGCGGGAATATTGAGCCCGCGCGTATTTCACCGACTGCCGGCATGGCCGCCCTACTGCATGGCGAGGTTCATCATGTATGTCTCCAGAGTGTTTCTTGCGGTTGTTGCTGTGTACTCCATGCTTCTCCGATTCTTGCACAGGGGCCTGCGTGCGGCCCGGATCCAACATGTCCCGATGCGCAATGGGAACCGCCGAACTCATCCACTGTTCAGTTGAACGTTTACGGCCTGTGCGGTCCGACATGTCAGGCGATTGTGACGTGGCAGCATCGCAGTGCCTGCGGTTCCTGTGATATAGCAATTACAGCGATAAGAATCGTTCCTGGTTCAAACTGTTCCTGCCCGGTTCAAAGCCTTTTCAAGGAAGCTATTGCTGCCCTGTTGCTGCTTCTGCCAAATCCGTTGCCATGCGGGCCGTCGATTCCAGGTGAATGCGCAACAACTTGGCGTGTGATGGCTGGCGGCTGCTGGCGGCCTGATGATCACTATGTGGGCGGGTTCGTGAGCTGCCCTGGGGCATCGTGCTGTTATGCCACCTACAAGGTATGCCTTACCGTATCGGGGAGAACGTTTACGCAGACCAGCGATCCGCAGATGCAGTTTCCCTGCGATCAGGTTGTGCCCGATCCGGAGTGCGTTCCTGTTTGCAATTCGCTTCCGAAAAGCAACACCGATCCTTCGTGAACACTCGTGCCTGCCACCGTGTGGCCGCAATGTCGTGACCATGAGATGTCGGAACGAGCCCCATCACTCGCAATTATCGGTTCTCGTTTCGCCATATTATCATCAGTTTGATACCAGCCATGAAACTGCTTATCCAACATTTCACCCGCATGGGATACTGCCGGATCTACCCTACCATTGCCATCCTTCATATCGCGGCGGCGGCTCTGCTCTCCGCGCAACCGGTGACATGGAAAACAGCGCAGCATTATCAGGATTATTACATCTGGAACATCAGTTGTACCGACGATTCGAATTGTTTTGCGGTTGCTTCATATCAGCAGACGGCGGTGAGCATGATTCTGCGTACCACGAACGGCGGGCTGACGTGGGATTCTGTCTACAGTGAGCGGCAGGTGCCGGCAGGCCCCAGGATTCCCACCTACGTTGGCGTTGCGCGGCCAACACGATCGCGGGCCATCGTGGTTGCAGACAGCGGCCTCATTATCCGCACAACGGATGGGGGGGCAACGTGGCGGCGGCAGCGCATTGCAGGCCGCTCAACGATTGCGTGGATCAGCATGGCGGATTCGATGCATGGGCTTGTTGGGCTGCTCGCTTCTCCGAACAGCCTGATGGCTACGGGCGATGGAGGGGAAACCTGGGACCCCGTTGCGTTTCCCGATACGGTACAGTCCATGGGGGTGACGGACGTGGCCATGCCCACTCCCACCACGTTCGTCGCACTGATGTCATGGTATCCGCACAACGCCGTTGTGCGCTCGGACGATCGCGGAGCAACGTGGCGCGTGTTCCCGAACGCGCTGCCGGACAGCTCCGCAGGCAGCCTCTGGTTCAACGACAGCCTCCACGGCTGGGCGGCCGGCGATGTGTATACCGGTGTTGGAGACAATCGCCGCGAAGTGATCTCCCGGACAACCGATGGCGGCGCCACGTGGACCACGCAGCTCAACGCCGAGGTTGGATGGAAGTTCGGGCTTACCGATATCGCCTTCACCAGCCCGGACTCCGGTCTGGCCGTGGGTGGGATCGGCACCATCCTTCGCACTGCGGACGGAGGCGCACACTGGACTGTTGAGCCGAACGATCTCACGGCACTTCAGGTTCTTCACGTGGCGTATCCACGAGGGAGTCGTGGGATCGTCGTTACCACCGTTGGACGTGTTGCTCTACCTGCTGATCTGGTACCGGCGGATGTTGTCCCGGATGCGAATGCAGACGACGGCGCCCTTCCGGCCACATGTGCGGTCTACCCCAATCCGGTTGCGAACACATCTCTTACGGTTCTGCTTCCACCGTCTGTATCACAGCCTGTGCACGTAGTGATAACTGATGTCATGGGCCGTGTTGCGAGGACCCTGGATGCCGTGGCCGGCACCGGAGGGGTGGCAGACACCGAGGGGCACGAACTTCACATCGACATGTCCGGCATTCCGGCAGGTGCCTACATGGTGCACCTTTCAGTTCGTGAGAGAACCTTCAGCCGGATTGTATATGTTGTGCGGTAACAGGCCGAATGCATTGCGACCACGAATTCGTTCATGTGCGTTCGATAGTATGGGCCATGCGATTCGAATGGAGATCGTTCGATGGCTGGATGATTGTTTCCCCGGCACGCGGAGTCGCCCGGCGGGCTTGTGCGCTTCGTTCTGCCGGCCGGACAGCCCGCCACGTTGTGAGATCGCCGGGCGCATCGAACCGATGGATATATTTGCCGCCTCACCCCATCGGTATGCCCGCAGTCCGCGGGGACTGCTCCCCTCCAACTTCGTTGCCAGGAGCGCTCATGAAGCGATTGATTCCCATTCTGTTGCTGCTCGTTGTTTCCTCCGCCATCGGCGGCACCGATGCAATCACGATCGAGGCCGTGCAGGCCAGGTTGTTCTATCACTATACCGGCACACTTTCCGAGCCGATTACCGGCAACGAGTCGTTGTGGAACACCGTGATCGGCGAAGGTGCAGCGAAGGAGCCGTCCACCGCATTGCTCGTGGACGTCGTGGTAGCCGGCCCGGCAGGTGAGTACAGGAATACATGGAAGGTGGAGCTGGAAGTACGGGACGAGACGAACAACAAGATCGTGACCAGGCGGACCGCCGAGGTTGGTGTGCTGAGCGCCTCTGGAGCGTTCCACGTACCGTTCTGGCTGGAGAACACCGGATGCCAGCGGCTGAAGATACGGGCGCGCGTGAAGGGGAGCAGCAAGTGGACGGAGACCGTTGTTCCGTTCGCATGCGGTGAATAGGCGCCACGCATTCTCGACATGATCCCTTTCGATCAGTCCACTTTGATCATCTTCACCAGGCGTCTGCCGGCCCTGATGACATACGGGCCGGCCGGGAGACCGCGCAGATCGATGGAGCCGGTGCAGGCGAACTCGCGCACTACCATCCCCTGAGCGGAGAATATTTGCACATGCTCTCCGGCGGCGACATTCTCCAGGTGCACGAACTCCGAAGCCGGGTTGGGATGGAGCGGAAGAGCTTCCGCAGCGGAGGGCGCCGGCTGCGGCACGGAGGCTCCGGTGCTCTCGAGGCGCGCGAGAACGATATCGTTTGCTCCGGCGCTTCCCAATCTGAACGGGCCGACGCCGATGGTATCGGTGAACATGCCGATGGTGGTGCAGGAGCCGTAGCCCGAGGGGGCGATGTCCCCGGCGCTTGCATCGGCGTTGCCCGAGATCTGGGCGGCCATGACGGAAGCTCCCTGCGCGTTCATGTGTACCACGAACGCGCTTGTGTGCGGCGCGGGGCTCGAGAGGTGAGCCGTGCCCAGATCCATCGTGCCGGTGAACGATCCGGCTGCGAAGATGCTTCCGTCGCGATCTACGCAGATGCCGGCAACGTGCGCCGCCTGATCGGCGCCCGTGGATTGCATGGACCATATGTAGTTTCCGTCGCCATCGTATTTCACGATCAATGCCGCGTAGTTCAGCCCGTTGTTGTAGGTGTGCTGCGTCGTGCCGAAACCGAGCGTTGCCCTGAACTCCCCGCACACATAGAAGTTGCCGTCGGCATCCGCGGCGATATCCTCTCCGGCTCCGTAGTAGCTGCCGCTGCCGATCTCCTTCGCCCAGAGCACCGTGCCGTCGCGATCGAACTTGGCGATGAATGCCTTCTGCTCCGCATCGCCGGCATCGAAGGAGAAGCCGCCGAACGAAAGAGTGTTGAAGAACTTGCCGCTCACGATGCAGTTCCCGCCGCCGTCCACCGCGATGCCGAGTCCGAGATGCAGCGCTCCGGTGCCGCCGCCGGAGCGGGCCCAGAGCGCATGCCCTGCGCTGTCGTACTTGGCTACGAATGCCTCGTAGGCGAGCGTGCTGGCAAGTGCGATGGTGTCGAACTCCGCATCCTTGTTGTAGTAGCCGGTGATGTAGGGGTTGCCGCCCGAGTCCAGGCCGATGGAACTGATCCCATCCTCTCCGTAGCTTCCTGTTGCTGCGCCTCCGGGCGTTCGCGCCCACACAACGGCTCCCGCGTTGTTCAACTTCACAAGCAGCATGTCCGTCGGGCCGCGGCTCGTACGCAACGTATCGCCCTTGAACGTGACGCCGGCAACGAACCGGCCGCCGATGTAGATATTTCCGGCGCCGTCCAACGCGATCCCGCTGCCGTAGATGTCCGACCCGGTGCCCGTGGTATAGGCAACAACGGTGGCCCATACGATCCGGCCGGCAGTGTTGTACTTCGCCAGGAAGAGCCTCCAGACGCCCGGCCCCGCAAGCGTAACGGTGTCGAACTGTGCGCTTCCCTGAAACTCGCCGATCGCATAGCTGTTGCCGTCCGCATCAACTGCAACGTGGTCGCCGTAGTCGTTCCCGCTGCCGCCGGCCCGCTCCGCGAACCTCCACGTCTGCGCGCCGGCATGCCCGGTTGCCAGCGCGAGGAGGAGTGCGAAAACGAGAACGCTCATGGGGTATCGTACCGTGCCCGTTGTTCCTCCGTTCATCGTCTCTGTGTGCGTGCCGTTCGGTACCGGTTGGGATCGCATGTTCGTGCCTTGTTGGTTGGATGCGGCGGCAGATCGGCTTCGCCTGCCGTGCATGTCGTGAATAATCGATCCGCAACATGGGGCATACGGTGTGGCGCGGGCAACCCGATGTTCGCCCGGAATGCAAGGATCAGACCGGACCGCGGGAGCGTTGGCCGCAACTGAATTGCCGATTTCATGAATGTATGCGGTAGTTCATGGTGCGCCCGGAGAAAAATCAACGGGCGTGGGCCCACGGTGGAAGGGGCGGTACCGGCGGACGATGGAAGCATCACCGATGGCTGCATCGCGCCTTCATCCTCGTGGATCGTGCTGGCTACTGAGTTCATGATGCGTTCCGTTTGAACGATCGCGGATTGGATGATATGTTGGCGGCTGCCCGTACGGCCGCGGGCCGATATCGCAACGCCCGCGCCCGCGAACGGAATCCGGAACAATTCGTTTTCGTGACATACCCGTTCAGCATCGTGCCTCGGGTGCATCAATGCCAGGCATTCAACGTGACAATGATGGATCAGAACCAATCCGCTGCGGAGGTTGCGCGTGATACCGATGCGCTCCGTGCAATTCTCAAGAGTCAGTATCATGCCGCGCTCGCAATGCTCGGCGATGCCATCCGGCGCTGTCCGGACGAGATCTGGTTCAGCAAGGAACACCTGAATGCGTTCTGGCAGATCGCCTATCACACGCTCTTCTTCGCACACCTCTACATCCAGCCGAACGAGGCGGCGTTTCGTCCGTGGGAACATCATCAGGCGGACGTTCAGTATCCGGATGCAATCCCGGGGCCGCCGGACCCCCAAAGCACGCTGCCGCTGATCCCGGAGCCGTACACCAGCCAACAGGTGCTTGCGTACTGGAAGATGTGCGACGAAATGGTTGATCCCACCCTGGACGTGCTGGACCTACATGATTCCCAGAGCGGGTTCAGCTGGTATCCGATTCCGAAGTTGGAGCATCAGATCGTCAACATCCGCCACATCCAGCATGGCGCCGCGCAGCTTGCCGATCGCCTTCGCGCATCGGCCGGCATCGGCATCGACTGGGCCGGCGCACGGCGCGGGCAACGTTCCTGAGTGTCCGGTGGCTCATCTTCACACCCCCGCGCATGCGATGCGTGCGCGATCCTTCTCGAAGGATATCCTCATGACATCATTATCCGAACCGAAGCCTGTCGATGTGTGGCCGGCGCTCCCGCTGGAGGCATGGCGCGACACCTGCGAGACGCTCCACATGTTCACCCAGATCGTGGGGAAGATCCGTCTTGTCCAGAGCCCGTGGACCAATCACTCCTGGCACACGACGCTCTACGTTACGGCGCGTGGCCTTACCACCTCGCCGATTCCGTACGGCACGCGATCGTTCGAGATCCACATGGACTTCATCGATCATCTGGCGATCGTGCAGTCCAGCGATGGCGGCTCGGCCACCGTCTCTCTGAAAGGGATATCGGTTGCGGCCTTCTACGGCATGCTGATGGATGCGATGGCGCGGCTGGACCTGCATGTGAAGATTCACAAGCTGCCGAACGAGGTGCCGGACGCCGTTCCGTTCGACGAGGACCGCGCGCACTGCATCTACGATCCCGAGTACGCCAACAGGTTCTGGCGCGTGCTTGTGCAGGCCGATCGCGTCTTCAAGGAGTTCCGCGCTCGTTTCATGGGGAAGTGCAGTCCCGTGCATTTCTTCTGGGGGGGTGCGGACCTTGCCGTTACCCGATTCTCCGGCCGGCCGGCGCCCGAGCATCCCGGCGGCTTCCCGAATCTGCCGGACTGGGTAACGCGCGACGCGTACTGCCACGAGGTGAGCAGTTGCGGCTTCTGGCCCGGAGGCGGCACGGCGCCCGCGGCGTTCTACGCCTACGCGTACCCGGAGCCGTCCGGTTTCGCCGAGGCCAGGGTTGAGCCAGCGGCAGCGTTCTACAGTTCGGATCTGCACGAGTTCCTGCTTCCGTACGATGCCGTGCGCGAGTCCGAGAACCCGGATGCGGCGCTGCTCGATTTCCTCCAGTCCACCTACGAGGCGGCCGCCAGTGCAGGCGGGTGGGACCGTGCATTTCTGGAGCGGCATGGAGAGCCGGGGGAGTGAGCGATGACGATCGCGGGACCGAGACCTGGGATTGATGTGGAGGAGGGTGAAAGCCGGTGAAGGAGGGATCGATACGTGAATATCGTTGAGCGGAGTGTGGCGTTGCAACGCCGGTGAGGCAGGACGGCGGATGATGTGCGGAACGGGAGGCCGCCCGCAAACACTTGCTGCAGGCGGCCTCCAGCGCAGTACTCGGATTCCCGACACAATGGGGTGCTGCTCTCTCCCCGGCTTTTTTCTGCAACTCACCAGCAGCCGCTGCGAGCCGCAGGCGAGCGTACAGGGAACCGTGACCCTGGTTGCGAACGGCCGTCGATAGCTCGAGCGGCTTTCCGGCGGGAAGGCCTCAGCGGTCCAGGTGGCGCTCGTAGAATGGAGGGGGCTCCAGTCCAAGAGCCCGCATGTAGACGTAGCCCTGGCCGCGATGATGGATCTCGTTGTCGATCACGTACAGCAGAAGATCGAACGTGCGTCCCTCGTACTGGCCGAATGCCATGATCGTTTCGCTGAAGCGTTCCGGCGGGATCTGCGGCCAGAGCTCGTTCAGTTTTTCGGTGGTCTCGTCCCAAAGCCTCAGCAACTCCTCCTTTGGTCGCGCATCGCGTGCCATCGATGATTCCCACGCTCCCGTAACGGTGCCGCGCACCATCGGCTCGGCCATCGAGAGCATCTCCAGTATCAGCGCGCCGAACGGGCGCATGGAGCCTACGGAGAATGTGAAGAGTTGGTCGTCCGGAAAGGCTTCGAGCATCCGGCGTGTAAGCCGGCGATGCCCCTGCCAGTGTTCAAGCATGGCCTCGGGAGAGATGAAGGATGCTCCTGCCGCAGCAGTGGCCGGAGGAGCGGTGGTCGGGGTGGATTCTGTGGACATGGCTGGCCTCGATCGATTGCTGAACGTTCGTGATTCGATTGCCACCTGCTGCCCGCCTGCCGTGCAGGCGGAGTTGGGCCGGTGGTGTTTCGATGCGCGGCGAAGCTAGCACGCAGCACATCGTTCCGCAAATCGATGGAGGGCTCGTACAACGGGCCCGTGCAATGCGGGTCGTGCGCGCCTCCGTTGCGTTCTCACGGAAGCCTGTTTTGCCGCATGAAAACTTCGGCGCGGGAGCGCGCGGGAGTATCTTCGGCGTATTGTTCGTGCGAAGGGTTACGCGCGCCTGCAGCGGGCGGCCTGTGTGCGTTCACCCGCCGACTGCCTGGAACAACCACGCGGCCGGGCCTGCAGGCGATCGCGCACCCGTGCTCCCTGCCTGCAGCCGCGAGATGTTCCCTCGTGATCTTCAATCCCCCGCGCACATGCATGCCGGCAAGCGTGCCGGATCTCTGTTCATCGATATTCACGGAGGCAGCCAATGGCAACGAAGCCGGTGAAGAAGGCCTGGACGGTGATGGTATACATGGCCGGTGACAACAATCTCGATCCGGAAGGGGTGGCGGATCTGAAGGAGATGAAGAAGGTCGGTTCCACCGATCAGCTCAATGTCATCGCGGAGTTCGACCGCGCGGCCGGGCACGTTGCGCGCCGCTACTATCTCCGCAAGGGAGGCATCGTTACCGGCGATGCGGTGGATTCGCTCGGAGCGGTGGACACGGGCGATCCGAAGTTCCTGATGGACTTCATCCGGTGGGGAGTTGCCAACTATCCTGCCGAACACTATCTGCTGGTGCTCTGGAATCATGGCCAGGGCTGGGACGACACGGACATCTATGCGGACGAACGCCATCGGGCCCTGAGGCCGCTCGCCTCCGGTCGCGCGCGCCATGCGGTCTTTCATACCCCCGTGCGCAGAACGCTCGAGAAGGCCAAAACCGATCCGACGGCGCGCGCCATTCTTCTGGACGACAACGCGAAAGACTTCCTGGATAACCAGGAGATGAAGAAGGTGCTCGCTTCGGCCGCCAAGCTGATCGGCCGCAAGATCGATGTTCTCGGCATGGATGCCTGCCTGATGAGTATGGCCGAAGTGGGATATCAGATACGCGAGAGCGTGGATTATGCAGTGGGTTCGGAGCAGACCGAACCGGGGGAGGGATGGCCGTATCAAACGATACTGGCAGCGCTTGCGAAGAATCCTGCTACGAAGCCCAGGGATCTGAGCACGCTCATCGTGGACAAGTACCTTGCCTCGTACAGCGCCGCGGACAGCGTTACCTATGCCGCCTCCGATCTTTCCATGACCGATGCGCTTGCGGCGGCGGTCGCCGGCCTGGCCACGGCGTTGAAGGCGGGCCTGAAGGATGTTGCCTCGCAGCAGATGATCCTCTCGGTCCGGAACAAGGTGCAGCAGTACGAAGTGACGGACAACATCGACCTCGTTGATTTCTGTTCGCTCCTCCTGAAGGCCGGTGCCGGCGGCGCGATTGCCGCGGCATGTGCGGATGTGATCAAGGTGGTGAGCACCGGCTACATCCTGAAGCAGGGATACAGGGGGAACGACATGCGCAACTCCAACGGGCTCGCGATCTACTTCCCGATGAAATCCGTTTCGCCTCTCTATGCCGGGCTGGACTTCAGCAGGAAGACCGGGTGGGACGCCTTCCTGAAGACATATCTTGCTGCGATACGCCGGCGTTGACCGCGGCGTCGGGCCTCGCGAAGACGAGAGTGTGACTACGTTGCCGGCCTGTCATCGCAGGAGATCGCGCCAAGCGCGATCGACGTGGCGATCCGTACCGGGCCGGCGTCACGGCCCGTTCGGCGGAACGATGCACCGTGCGGAAGAGGTCGCCACGCCCCTCCTCCGCCTCCGGCGGCGCCGGGCCTCGCGACGACGAAGTGGTGACGATGGTCACTGTCGTTGCCGATGAATGCCCGGATGCAATCAGGCTTGATGTTCTCGCGAATGCGAAACGGCGAGGATCGGCGTTCCCGCGAACGCGCGTTCATTTCCATCTTCTCCCATTCCGGAGACGTTCTACATATGTCCAGTTCCGTGCGTATCATTCTCTTCGATCTGGGCGGTGTGCTGATCGAGCTGCAGGGCATTGCCGATCTTCTGGAATGGACGGGGGAGGGAATGACGCCGGAGACAATCTGGCACATGTGGCTTACGTCGCCCGCGGTGCGCGCCTTCGAGGCCGGGGCGATCGGTCCGGATGATTTCGCATCGAGACTTGTGCGGGAGCTCGGCATGCCGGTTGCACCGGAGCGGTTCATCGAGGCATTTACCATGTGGCCGGTTGGATTGTATCCGGGCGCTGCCGATCTGCTTCGGCGTATCCCCTCGGGCTACGTGCGTGCGATGCTGAGCAACACGAACATCCTCCACTGGCCGCGGTTCATGGAGGAGATGGGGATCGATGGACTCTTCGAGCATCATTTCGCGTCACACCTGATCGGAAAGCTCAAGCCCGATCCGGGCGTCTTCGAACATGTGGTGGCAACGCTGCAATGCCGGCCGGCGGACGTTCTCTTCCTGGACGATCAACCCCTGAACGTGGAGGCGGCAACGGCCGCCGGGTTGCATGCCGTTCAGGTGCGCGGACCGCACGAGGCCGAACGTGTGCTTATCGAAATGGGAGTTCTCGCAGCGGAGGCGTGACCCATTGCAGAGGGAGTTGCGGCGCCGGGCTTGCCGCGGTGCGGCCGACAACACTTGTCCAACAGGATTACATCAACATCAGGGAGAGCGACATATCATGAAACGCAAGGCATCTGCAGTCTGGAACGGCGGTCTCAAGGATGGCAGGGGAGTCATCTCCACGGAGAGCAATGTTCTCTCGAACACGCAATACTCCTTCAGCACGCGCTTCGAGAATGGCATCGGCACCAACCCGGAGGAACTTATCGGAGCGGCGCACGCGGGGTGCTTCTCCATGGCGCTTTCCGGAGAGCTTGGGAACGCCGGCATGACCGCGGAGAGCATCGACACCACGGCCACGGTAACTCTGGAGAAGACCGATGCCGGATTCACGGTTACGGGCATTCATCTGGATGTGACGGCAACGATTCCCGGCGCCGATCCGGATGCGTTTCAGGCCGCTGCCGACAATGCTAAGGCGGGCTGCCCGATCGCGCGTCTGCTGAACGCGCCGATTACGATGGAGGCGCGGCTGGTCTCCTGAGTGTATGAGATTATCGCGGAGGATGCTTCGCGACCATTGTGAACCCAGCAACATACCGGAGCAACGGCGTGAGCACCCGCCTCGATTACTATCAGTTCAATCCGCGTGCGGTGGATCTTCTCCGCAGCATGAGCAAGCATCTCGGCTCCATCGATCACAGACTGCGTGCATTGGTGGAGCTTCGTGCCTCGCAGATCAACGGCTGCGTCTACTGCCTGGATCTGCATGCAACCCAGGCGCGGGAGCATGGCGAGACTCAGCAGCGGCTGGATTGCCTCTCCGCGTGGGATGAGTGTCCGTTCTTCGACGAAAGGGAGCGCGCTGCGCTGGCCTGGACGGAGTCGCTGACGAATGTCTCGGCCACGCACGCTCCGGATGATCTGTACGCACGGCTTCACGAACATTTCACGGAGCAGGAGATCGTTGATCTCACGATGATCATCTCGGTGATCAACGCATGGAATCGGCTGGCAATCGGCCTTCGGAAGATGCCCGCGCCGCGCGGCTGATCGTGTTGCCGTGCGCTGCGTTTCACGTTTCATTCCAGCAGGGGAAGGATAATGCAGACTCATGCAAGCGGACCGTTCGATGTGAAGCTTACTCCGCAGACGAACGAGGAAGGCGTCGGCGATCCAACGATCGGAAGGATGGCCCTCGACAAGGAGTTCCATGGCGATCTGGAGGGGACGAGCAAAGGGCAGATGCTTGCCGTCGGCACAGACGTGAAGGGCTCTGCAGGCTACGTTGCAATGGAGCGCGTGGTTGGAACGCTGAACGGGCGTGCCGGCACGTTCGCGTTGCAGCACTACGGCCTGATGACACGCGGCGTTCCGCACCTCACGATCACCGTTGTTCCGGATTCCGGAACGGGTGAGCTGGCCGGGCTTTCCGGCACGATGACGATCAACATCGTGGAAGGGAAGCACTCCTACGAGTTCGACTATACGCTCGCAGAGCCGGGTTGAGAGCGGGTGCCGCGCCGGGAATGCGGTTGCAGGAGCGGGACGAAACGGCGGGCCAGCGGAGTGAAGCTGCCCATCAGTGCCGGGCCGTACATCCGAATGGAGGGACGTCAATGCAGGAATCACACGAGGCGAAGAAGGAAATTGTTCTTCGGTTCAACAGAGAGATCATCGAGAAGGGAAACCTGGATGCGCTGGCGGAGCTTGTGGCGCCGGACTTCGTGAATCATACCGCACCGCCCGGCATACCGGGCGGCCGCGATGGGCTCGGCATATTTCTCGAGCAGGTGCTGCGGCCGGCCTTCCCCGATCTGAGGATGGAGATACACGATCAGATCGTGGAGGGAGACAAGGTGGTCACACGCAAGACGATGCACGCAACGCATGCCGGTACGTTCGGCGGTGTGCCCGCTACGGGACGATCGGTTCAGATGCGCATAATCGACATCGTGACCGTGCGCGGCGGGAAATACGTGGAACACTGGGGAAGCTCCGACATGCACGGCCTGCTGGAGCAGATCCGCAGGTGAGCGGCGGCCGGCTGTGGCCGGTGCGCAGCCGTTGCCGGCGGCAGCCGGATGTGCCCGATGCTCGTTGCAACGTGCCGCTGCATCCGGCTATCGCTCCGCATTTTCATCGAAGCCCGTGCGGGATCTCCCTGCGCGGGCTTCGAACATTCATCTCCATCCGAAATACTCCTGAATGTCGTGCGGCACCTGCGGCGCAGTCAACGGCGATATGATTGCGACCGGATATCCGAAGCGCATCGTTGAACGTTCCGTGCCCGGGCTGGTGCGATCCCGGCCGGCAACTGCGGATGCCATCCGTAGGGTTCCGAATGCAACAGGACGTTGTTCTCCTCCGCCCGGTTTGTTCTTGCATTTGACTTGACCAAGAACTCCCGGCAGGCCGCAGGCGGGCGTACAACGATCCAGCCCATTGGTTGCGAGAGGCCGCGGATAACCAGATCGGCCCGTTGTCACGAACTCTCATGCATGCACCCCCGTCTCCGCTTCGCATGCGGCATCGGTGCGAACCTCCTCCTCCGGAACCATCGCCCGCCGTGCCTCGCGTGCCACCTCGCCGAACGGCCGGCCGGTGATCCTGCTCTGAAGCCACGGCAGAATGCAGGTGATCGCAGAACCCTGGTCCTGTGCGGGATCCAGGGCGATCGCCGCCAGTTCATCGTGAACGAGAGCGAACGCCGAGATCAACTCCTCCTGCGTGCAGATGTTCGGCAGCCGGCGCATGAATCCAAGCACGGTGCGATCGGCTGCGGAGATGCCGCGGCAGCGTGCGATGAATCCGTAGGCGGATCGGATCAGATAGGGGAGGAGCTCCAGGTTGCCGGCGTCGTAGTGGATCATCAACGTCAACAATCGTGCAACGCAAAGGATGTCGTCGCGGAAGCCTGGACGATAGCCGTTGATCAGCGGATGCAGCGTGCGGATCGCATCCCCCAGGCATCCGTTCACGAACTGGGCATAGGCGAGATCGGTGAGGTAGCCCATGCGCAGTTGCGCCGCGAAGCCGTTGCTGTCCCGGCTGCACAGATGGTCCAGCTCCTGCCGCATGGCGGCAAGCGCTTCGTGCTGGAAGTCGATCAGGAGGAGTTCCATCCGGCAGCAGAATGCCAGTTGTGCCTGCTGCACGCGGCGTATCCGGGTTCGCGGCTCCAGGGCGCACAATGTGTTGTAGGCGCGATATGCCTCCGCATTTCTCCCCGTCTTCACTGCCAGCACCACATGGGTGAACAGGAGCGTGATGTAGTTGTGCAGTTCCAGGCGTTCGTGCATCGGCTGCGACTCCACGAACGCAAGGTGCTGTACCGAATGCTGGTAGCCGTCGTTGTAGCGAGCGGTGAGCATGTGGTACAGCCGCATCGCTTCCATGTGATATCTGCGCGCTCCGGCTGTTGATGGGGGAGCCATGCGCTCGAGCGGGCCATGCACGATCTCCCGGATGCGCTGCGGTGCCTCACTTCCTCCAGGCCCGCGCTGCACGAGTTCGTACGATATCATGGCGAACAGATGAAGGTGGTCCCAGTAGTTGGAGATCCCTTCCACAATCGAATTCACATGCTCGCGCCGTTCCACCAGCCGTGCCCTGCACGAGCCCGCGTAGGCAGACTGTGAATCCAGATACCAATCCAGCCGTGCCAGCGTCAGCTGCTCCGGGAGATAGCCGTAGCGCTCCGCCAGATTGCGCGCTGCGTGCAGCCGCTCGCGTGCCTGCCGGTGTAGACCGCGATCCGAAAGCGTCTCCGCCCCCTCGGTCAGCGAACGAATGCGTGCGTGCGCATCGCCCGTTGTTCCGAAGGAGCGGAGCGATCGAAGCAGGTGCTCGTAGAGATTGTTCTTCGTGACGGCCAGATGCCCGGCGAACGTCTCGTTCGCAACGGCTGCTCGCACATCCGGTTCGTTCAACCGATCCATGGCATTCAGGATTTCGAACAGCCGCAGGCAGCTTCTCGCCTTGCGCCCGGTGCCCGCTTCAAGCATCAGTCTGCAATAGCGCTTCTCCATTTTACCGAGCGTTCCAATCAGTTCGTACAGATCTGTTGAGCCTGCCATTGAGTTCCCATCCGTGAACCGAAATGTCTGTTTCGATGCCTGCGCATCGCGCAGATCCCTCCCCGCTTCTCCGATCTTGTTCGGAGAATGGCACCGATGCAGCCGACGTGTATAGACCCGGCCCCATGTTCGGAGTAACAGATACGAACCGGCCTCCGAGTTACGAATGTGGAATCGTGTGCGTTCTTCCGTCTCCAAGTTCAATGGCGGGAGGAACGCATGATCGGCTCCCGGCGGGCGTAGAACAGCCCGGGCATTTTTGTCTGCTCTCCATGAGCTGACCGTTGGTACCACCGTACCTGAATGCGATCGTGGCCGACATGAACCGCATGCTTCGCCGCGTCACAGTCACGGACGTTGCGCTGCATTTCAACCTGGCGCAGGAGCTTGGGCGCCTGCGCGCCGATCCGGGTTGCCGGATTATTTTTCCTTGCGATGTCGAAACCGTGAGTGCCTGCACGTCATGGCATCGAAGGAAACGCCTTCGCTTCGGAACATTCGAACCTCGGAACGATGAACTACACGCTTCTCTTCTATGAATCGCCGGAAAGCCTGGCTGCGCGCAGCGACCCAGCACAGCGCCAGGCATTCTGGTTGGCATTCGGGCATTACATCCAGGCGCTGCGCGATGCCGGCGTCCATGCCGGCGGAGCCGGATTGCAGTTGCCGGAGACGGCTACCACGATCGTGTATCGCGACGGTGAACGGCTTGTGCAGGACGGTCCATATGCGGACACGAAGGAGCAGCTTGGCGGCTTCGTGATCATCAACGTCCCCGATCTGGACACCGCGCTCGAGTGGGCGGCACGCTGCCCAACCGCACCGGGAAGAGCGATCGAAGTGCGGCCGAATCTTGCACCGATGGAGTAGAATGCAGATGAGAACCGCCTGGAGTCCGGATGAAACTCGGCGCCCCTCGCCGTACCTGATGCGCGGGTGCGGATCATGATGTCTCATCGAGCTGTGGAGCGTGCGGTACGCGACTCCTACGGTCGACTGCTGGCCTATCTCTCCATGCGCTCGCGTGATGTGGCGGCCGCCGAGGATGCTCTTGCCGATGCCTTCCACGCAGCGCTCGAAACGTGGCCGCACTCCGGAGTGCCGGAGCGTCCGGAGGCATGGCTGCTAACGGCCGCGCGCCGCCGATTGATCGACGGCGCGCGGCATGCACGGGTGCAGGCTGCTGCGCTTCCGTTGTTGCAAGCGGCCGCAGAGGAGGCTTCGGAGTTGATGGGGTCCGCCGCCGGCTTTCCGGACGAGCGCCTTGGGCTTCTCTTCGTCTGCGCTCATCCTGCGATTGCCGTCACCGCCCGCACTCCACTCATGCTCCAGACCGTACTCGGGCTCGATGCTGCCCGCATCGCCTCCGCCTTTCTCCTGAAGCCTTCGGCGATGGGGCAGAGGCTTGCGCGCGCCAAGGCGAAGATCCGGGACGCCCGCATCGCCTTCGAACTCCCGGAGGCTGCGGAACTGCCTCCCCGTCTCGATGCCGTGCTGGAGGCGATCTATGCCGCATACGGTAGCGGCTGGGAGGATGTAGCCGGTGCCGATCCGCGCCGGCGGGGCCTTGCGGCCGAGGCGCTGGAACTGGGGCGGCTGCTTGTACGGTTGATGCCGGAGGAGCCGGAGGCATTGGGATTGCTGGCACTGATGCTGTATTGCGAATCGCGGCGTGATGCGCGTCGGGGCCTTTCAGGTGAGTACATCCCGCTCTCCGAACAGGAGACGGCGCGATGGTCCGGATCGATGATGACGGAGGCAGAGCGATTGCTCCATGCCGCGGCTGGCATGAAGCGGACGGGGCGTTTCCAGTTGGAGGCGGCCATCCAGTCCGCTCATGCGGAGCGCGCGCGTACCGGGCGCACGGACTGGGAAGCGGTTGCGCTGCTGTACGAAGGGCTTGCACGTTCCACGCCAACGATCGGTGCGCTGGTAGGACGTGCGGCTGCGAACGCCGAGGCTCGCGGCGCCGATGCCGGGTGGCGTCTGCTGCAGGAGATTCGCGGCGATGCCGTATTGAACTATCAACCGTACTGGGCGCTTGCAGCACATCTTCTGCGGCTGCTTGGCCGCGAGGACGAAGCCGTTGCCGCATACGGCCGCGCCATCAGGCTTTGCCAGGATCAGGCGATGCGCGGGTTCCTTGCATTGCAGGCTGTGCGCAGCGACGGCCGTGTGTGGTAGAGATGTGCCGGCCGAACGGCATCGGGCTCTCTGCCGGCGGCGATCGGTTCTCCGGCGGGTGGAATTTCAGCACCTTGCTGCCGCCGGCTTCGAAGCGTTCGCATGCCGGCATCCTGCGGGCCGCGAACGCCCGGCACGATGCAGCCGTTCCGGCCCCGCCTCTTCTTCCCGAACAACGCCGATATCGAATGACACTCTCCGACATCGCCCACGAACGCCTGCACAATCAGCACCTGGTGGCTCCTGCCTTCGAGAGACCTGCCGACGAAGTTGCGTGGCAGGGTGCGGTGCAGAGCCAGGACTACTACGGAGCGCAGTGGGGGCTTGGGCAGCGTCTGGCCGGCGCTACCGGCACCATCGTGGATGCCTCCTTCGCTGCCGGCGAGATTCTTCGCACGCATGTGCTGCGCCCTACATGGCATTTCGTTGTGCCGGCGGACATCCGGTGGATGCTTGCTCTCACGGCGCCTCGTATCAAGGCCGCAAGCCTGCAATACCATCGGCGGCTCGAGCTGGACGAACGGCTGCTGCGACGAACCAACGTTCTGTTGGCGAAGGCGCTGCGCGACGGTGCGCAGCTGACGCGCGACGAACTGCGTGCAGTGCTGGAACGTGCCGGCATTGCGGCCGCCGATACGGTGCGGATGAGCTACATCATGATGCACGCGGAACTGGACGCCGTGGTCTGCAGCGGAGCCCGGCGCGGAAAGCAGTTTACCTATGCGCTGCTGGAGGAACGTGCGCCGCAGGCCAGGGTGCTGACGCGCGACGAGGCGTTGGCGGAACTCGTGCTCCGTTTCTTCCGGAGCCATGGGCCCGCCACCGCGAACGATTTCGCAAAGTGGTCGGGGCTGACCGTGGCCGATGGCGAGCGCGGGCTTCACGACGTGCAGTCGCAACTGGAGCGGGAAACGGCGCACGGGCGTACGTGGTGGCGAGGAGGCACGCGGCACGCGGCGAAGCCCAGCTCCCGCATGGCGTATCTTCTACCGAACTACGACGAGTATGTGGTGGGGTATCGCCACCACGACGTCGTGGCCAGTCCTCATCTCGGAACGCGAACCATCTTCAGCAATATCATCGTTCTGGGCGGCCGTGTTGCGGGAACGTGGAAGCGGACATTGAAGAGAGAGGGCGTGCTTCTGGAGTCGGGGTACTTCGAGCCTTCCGGCCGCAGCGTTGCCGCCTCGGTGAAGGCTGCCGCGCGCCGATACGGGCGGTTCCTCGATCTGACCGTGGAGGTACGCTCAGCAGGGGAATGAACGGCATCGGAGAGCGGGAGCGGTATGCAGTGCAGCCGGCCGCCGTATTGTCCGGATGCATGCAGATGTTCCGATCACGATAATCAACAGAGACACAGCATGAAGGTTCTCATCTTCGGTGCCACCGGAGCGGCCGGCGGAAGCGTTCTTCGCACATGCCTTGCTGCGCCAATGGTTCGGGAGGTCCGCGCGGTTACGCGCCGTCCGCTTGCCCGCACGCACCCGAAGCTCCGTGAAATCGTTCACGACAACTATCTGGAGTATTCGGGAATTGCCGATGCCTTCGCAGGGATCGATCTCTGTCTCTTCTGCCTTGGCGTATCGGCCACGCAGGTATCCGAGGAGGACTATCGGAGGATCACGCACGACATGACGCTGGCTGCCGCGGAGGCGCTTCATGCCGCGAGCCCGGATGCCCTGTTCGAGTTCATCACCGGTCGTGGAACCGACGCGGAGGGCCGGTTCATGTGGGCGCGCGTGAAGGGGGCCACGGAGCAGGAATTGATCCGCCGCTTCGGCGCGGTCTGCCTGCGTCCGGCGGCGATCGGAGGTGAGCCGTCGGCCAGCGCGCCTTGGTATTACAGGCTCATCCGCCCATGTTGGGGATACTCTCACCGTTCCGAAGCCTCTACGTTTCGGGGACCGATCTCGGCAGGGGAATGCTTCAGATCGGCATGGAGCGGATCCGCGGACGTGTGATCGAGAATCCGGAGATCCGCGAGCTGGCCGGCCGCGCAACATGGTAGCGTGAGGAGATCCAGGATCGCCTCGCGGCGCCGAACCCCCTGAGCTCCGTGTGAATGCCCGATGCGTGCCGGTATCTCCCGGCCTGTTGTGCGGCGCGCGCTCCCCGGCCGCCGCCGATTCGTCACATCATCATCACCCCGGGCTCCCGCACCCCAACGCTCCGATCGTCATCCTCCGCAGCCATTGCGCGCCGTGCCTCGCGCGCCACCTCGCCGAAGGGCCGGCCGGAGATCCGGCTCCGGAGCCACGGCAGGATACAGACGATCGCCGTACCCTGCACCTGATCGCGGTCGGCGGCAATTGCGGCAAGCTCGTCGTGGGCACGGGCAAACGCCTCCTTCAGCTCCTCCTGCGTGCAGATGTTCGGCAGGCGGCGCATGAACCGGAGCACGGCGCGATCGGCTTCGGAGACTCCGCGGCAGCGGGCAATGAAGCCGTAGGTGGAACGAATCAGATAGGGGAGCAGCTCCAGGTTGCCGGAGTCGTAGTGGATCATCAATCGCAGAAGCCGTGCTGCGCAGAGAGCATCGTCGCGGAATCCCGTACGCACGTCGTTGATCAACGGTTGCAGTGTATTCAGCGCGTCGCTCAGGCAGCCGTTCACGAACTGTGCGTACGCAAGTTCAATGGGGTAGCCAAGGCGAAGCTGCCGTGCAAGGCCGTCCTCGCTGCTCCCGCAGATCGTCTTGAACTCATCGGTCATCGCCGCTATCGCCTCGTGTTCGAAATCGACCATCAGCATCTCGAGGCGGCAACCGAACTGCTGCAGGCGAAGGTGCATGCCGTCGGTGCCGCCCGATGGTTCGATGGCGCACAGTTTCTCGAACGCGGTCTGCGCTTCGGCGTTGCGGCCGATCCTCATGGCCAGCATCACATGGGTGAAGAGCATGGTGGAGTAGTTGAACCGCTGCATGCGCTCCTTCATCGGGTACGATTCCGCAAGCCGTATGCTTTGTTCGGAGTGCTGGAGTGCGGCCGTGTGATCGGCGGCAAGCAGGTGGTACAGGCGCTGCGACTCGGTGCGGATCTTCCGCGCAGCCTCCGTACGCGACGTTGCCGGTTCCAGCGCTCCCACCCGTGCCGCATTGCCAAGCCGTTGTTCGGCGCCGGCTGCACCGGGGCCGTGTTGCATCAGCTCGCGGGCAACCACCGCGTACAGATGCAGGGAGTCCCAGTAGTCGGCGACGTTTGCCAGTATCGCTTCGATGCGGTGGCGCCGTTCGCACAACTGTTCCGGCGTGGTGTGCGCGTGGCACGTTCGCGTGTCGATTCTCCACTCCAGTCGTGCAATGGTAAGCTGCTCCGGCAGGTATTCCTGCCGCTCCGCAAGCTCCCGCGCCGTGCGCAGTCGCTCCGATGCCTGCTCGTGGAGTCCGCGATCCGTGAGCACCTCCGCCCCTTCGATCAGCATGCGGATGCGCCGGCGTGTCTCGTTGGCCGTGTTGAACGTGCAGAGCCAGCGGAGGAGATGCTCGTACAGGTGGTGTTTCGTCACCGCAAGGTGGCCGGCGAACGGTTCGTCCGCAACGGCCGCGCGCACTGCCTCCTCGTTCAACGTCCGCATGCTGCAGAGAGTGGCGAACAACCGGCGGCAACTTCGTGCGCGACGCCCGGCGCCGGACGCGAACATCATCGTACAGTACCGCTTCTCGGTTTTGCTGAGCGTCTCAATCAGGTTGTACAGTTCTTCGGATGCAGCCATTGGTTCACTCCATGATGCGCAGTGCGGCAGGGGAGATCCGGAGGACATTCGTCCGGTGCCGGCATGCAAACTATGCTTCAACGCCCGATCGGTTTCACTACCGTGGATTGCGCGCCGCTGCCGGTAGAATCTTAACAAACGCCACAATGTCCGCTCGTTCCGTTCGCGTCCGGGCCGATACCTTCTCTCCCGTGAGCGCCGCATCGGGCGCGTACCTATCGTTCATCTGTTGATATCGCAATGCGAACCATTTCCCTCATCATACTCGCGGCCTGTACGTTCATGGCGATGGAGGCCCGTGCGCAGGCTCCAGAATGGACCGATGCGTGGGATATCGGCACCGACGGATCCGAATTTCCCACGAGAATCGGAACCGATGCACGCGGAAATCTGTACGTGACAGGCTATGCGGCGAATTTCCCGGTATTCGATCCCTACAGTGCCACGGGGCAGTTCCTGGGATGCTTTCAGCCGGATGGGACCGAGCTCTGGGCGCGCACCGTCTTCTCCATCAATCCAAGTTCGCCATGCCGCATGGCAATCGATGCGATGGGGAATACGTATCTGGCTGCCACCTTCATCAACGGGAGCATCATGGTGGATCTGGGGGCGCGCGATACTCTGATCACCACGGACTCCAGCACGGGTCTGATCGTGATGTCGTACGATGCCGGCGGAAATCTGCGCTGGCTGCGTACGGGGTTCGGGGCGGACACCATGAGCGTTGAAGGACTTGCCGTGCAGGGGAGCCGGGTCTGGCTGGGAGGCACGTTCCAGGGTGTTGCCGGGATCGGCGGCACACGTCTGCAAAGCGCTGGAGGATCGGATATCTGCATCGCCCAGTTCGACACCTCCGGCACGTTCATTGGCGCCGTGCGCAGCGGGGGCCCGGCCGGTGATCGCTGCAACGGTCTGGGAGCGGACTCCAGCGGGGACGCCACACTGCTTGGAACGTTCGGCGGAACCGCCGCGTTCGGTGATACGTCGCTCGTTGCAACGTCCAATGCAACCATGGTTCTCGCCCGTTACCGGCCGGACTTCTCCGTTGCCTGGGCGCGTGCCGACGGCACTCCCACGTTCGATCCGTTCACCGTTATCCTCGCCGTCGATCGCTCCGGCGCCGGCATTGCAGGCCTCTCCTACACCGGCACGTTCAGCGTAGACGGGCGAACGTATCCGGCCCGCAGCGAATCGGATGCGCTGGTGGTTCGCTACGGCCCGGACGGCAGGGCTCAGTGGGAGGTTCCGTTCGGCGGATCGTTCATGCAGGAAGTGGATGGCCTCGGGACCGATTCCCAGGGGAACGTATACGTTGGCGGCTTCTCGCAGGCGCTCCCCGACGGCGAGGCATTCCTTGCACGGATCTCGCGTGACGGAATCAGGCAGTGGCAGGCCACGGACAGTTATGCGAACGCTATCTGCAGTACCTACGGCGGCCCCATCTGCGTGGACTCCGCCGGTGTGATTCACATGGCCGGAGCGTTCTCCGGGATCACACGCTTCGGCACCCACGTGATTGCAAGCCAGGGAAGCACCCCGACATCGAGCACGGGCTGGGATGTCTACGTGGCGAGTCTTGCGCAGTCGAGCAGCGTGGAGAGAAGTGAACGTGCCGAACCCACGGCCGCCCCGGTTGCATTGAGACGGAGTGGCGACATGCTTGTCGTATCTCCGGCAGCCGACGGGGCGGAACTGCTGGGAGCGGAACTCTACTCCGTGCTTGGCCGGCGCGCTGCCGACCGGCAGAGAGCGCCCGCTCGCGGGGAAACGATCACGTTCGATCTCGGTGCGTTGCCATCGGGTGCATATCTGGTTGTTGCGCGAACGGCGGCGGGAGTCGTGTCGCTTCCATTCATCCACGTGCGATAACAGCAGTGGGATTCTTCCCGGCCCGCGACACTCCGTCCGCTTCTCATGCCGGACCCGCCCGGCTGTAACGGAGACGTTGCTGGTGCGTGCATCACACCTTCAATGTGGGTGATCCTCGTGATCATCACCGGCAACGCTCCGCAGCGGCGCATCGGTTGCGGCTGCCGAAGCGGCTGCGGGGAACATGGCCCGGTGCGGGGCGTCTTCATTCACACGGGATATCAACCAGGGAGAATGGTGATGGGCAAACTGCATGAGGAGATCGGCGCGGACTTGCGTGCCTTTATCGAGGCGCAGCAGATGTTCTTCGTGGCATCCGCACCGCTGGATTCCAACGGACATGTAAATCTTTCGCCCAAGGGGCAGGACACCTTGCGCGTGCTTGGGCCGCGGCAGCTTGCCTACCTGGATTACGTGGGAAGCGGCGCGGAGACGATTGCGCATCTCCGCGAGAACGGCCGCATCGTGATCATGATGTGCACCGTTGCCGGTGCGCCGAAGATCGTGCGGTTCCACGGGCAGGGCCGGGTACTGGAGCCGCAGGATCAGGGGTATGAGGAACTGCGCACGCTGTTCCCGCCCGTACCCGGGGGCCGCGCCATTATCACGATATCGGTTGAACGAATTTCAGACTCATGCGGGTTCGGCGTGCCGCTCTACGAATTTCAGCGTCAGCGTTCCCAGATGATCGATTGGGCCGAACGCATGGGAGCCGATGGGCTTGCGGAGTATCAGGCCCAGAAAAACACACGCAGCATCGATAACCTTCCCGCCTTGAAATGGGTTGAACGCTCCGGCGACTAGACTTTGTCCGATAATTGTTTTGTGCGCCGGCCGCTCGCGATCCGGTCCGCACAGGATTGCCGGACAAGGCCCGGCAATTACATCGCCGACACGCGCACCGTAATTCGGTTCTGAATCGCACCGCAATTTCTCGTGCCCGGCACTTGCATCCAACGCGGTCATGCTGTATGTTGGCAGCCGTTGTCCGTGTGAATGGGCACGCGCGGGCTTCAATCGATATCCGCTGGTCCGGCGGTATTGAACCAGATATCCTTGGCGGGTTCTTCATCCCACATACCGTTCAGCCACTCTATCCCTGCGATCCATGCCGGTGTCGTTGCCGGAACCATGGCAGTTCCTGTTGTTGCTGCCTGTCTGCTTCACGTGCGGGCAATTCCCCACTGCCCCCGGTAAATAATGGCGTGCATTGTCGCACGCGGTTCCCTCGCAGTTCCATGCTCTTTTTCCGCATACTCCCGGAGGATGATCATGGTGGTGGTGCGAGGCAATTGCGCCGTGTTGCGCGGCTACGGCTTCGCGCGCGCACCCATGGCTGGAACATGCTTACGTGCCGCGCGCGGCCCATCGGGATGCGCCCCGTGGTGCGTAACAGCGAACGATGGGGATGTGAACTCCAATTCCGCAGCGTTCAACGTATTCCGTGATAAAGATTCGTCTGCCATCTCCGGCGACGGATGGTCCGATTCACATACATATTCCGAGAGCTCACCATGACAAATCGAGACAGTCTTGCGAGAGTAATCTGCGTGCAGATGCTTGTACTGCTTGCGTTTCCGTTGACCGCCGCACGGCTGGCGGCGCAGACATACAGCTATCTTCCGTCGGCAAGTTCCACGGACGATCGCTTCCTTTCGCTTGCGGGAGGTGGGATCAATACGCTGGGCGATAATCCCATGACATTCAAGCTGGCCTCCCCGGCGGCCGCAGCCTCCATCGAGATCGGCATCTTCGACGGGGACACGTACGGAATATTCGACCAGGGGAGCGTGCCGCTGGTGTTCACGCTGTATGCAGACCCCGAGGGAAACGGCACCGGGAATGTGCAGGTTGGCGAGTGGCGCGGCGATGCAATGCTCAACAACGACTGGTACAACGTTACCGTGGCCAACAGCTCCGCCGCGCGCTGCATCTGTGGCGATTACTTCTATCTCCTCAAGGTGCGGAGTTCCGACCCCGCCGCATTTCACTGGAGCAGCTTCAAGCTTCGTACCGATGGAACGATCTCGGTGAGTCGCAACTCGAACTTCACATTTTCCGCGCCGCTCGGCTCGGCGTTCGATGCCTCCGTGGTCTATCCCGCCTATCCCGTGCTCACACCGACAACGTACGACGGTGCGTGGCATTTTCACATGGATGTGCCGTATTCCGTTTCCGCCCTGTCGATTTACGACGGTGATTTCGATCGGGGATCGTACGATTGTTCCGACAACGACACGGACGATGAAGACACACCGAACTCCGTTCCGCTGTGGGCCAGCGGTTCTGCGGTTGCCGAGGGGACGGCAACAAGCAGCATTGCCTGCACGGATGCCGGCGGCACGCCGACGGGGGGGAACACCACGAGCAATCCGCCGGACAACTCGCGCAACGCGGCGTTCGCACGCGGCAGTGGAATTACCTACGAAGTGGTTGATCCCAACGGCGGCCGCTACGCGAATAATAACCCGTCGGGAAATCTGGAATGGGAACAATTCCGGATCAGCACCGGCACGTTCAACAGAAGCATGATGGATTACCACGCCGATGTACTTCCCGCAGGAACGTACGATATCAACATCAGCGGCATGGACCTCGGCAATCTGAACGCGCTCCGTTTTCCGTACGATGTCTCCGGCGTCGATGTCGACGGCAACGTTGTGACTCCGCTGCATCCCGATTATTCCGACGGATCCATCACGGGAACGGTCTACTACGAAAACGGAAACAATTGCACGCAGGGTCCGCTGGAGCTGGGCATTCCACTGGCCTCCGTGCATCTCGACGTGGACTTCGATGGCGATGGAGTTGCGGATGACTCGTGGTGTACCACAACCGACGTGCTTGGCCGTTTCTGCTTCAGCGGTCTGCATCCCGGCGCCTATGTCGTCACCGTCGATCCCGAATTGCTGGAGCAGGGAACAACCCCGGTGTGCGACACGGACGGCGCGGGCACGCCGAATACCGTCACGACGCAGTTGACGATGTGCACGCGTTCGCAGCAGGTTGTCTTCGGCTACAAGCTCAATCATCTGCTTGGAGCGCTCGAACGCTGAGCGCCGCTGCCCACGGCCGTCTTCGAATATTCTCGGGCCTGCAATCGCCGTATCGGCAGCGATTGCAGGCCTTCGCATTTCATCCAACCCGCTGCTGCCCGGTCCGACTGCGTGCAATCAGAATGTGCCGATGGCGTGATGGCTGCCGATGCTTCGACTCCTGGCAGAACCGCCGCGTACCCTGCCGTCCGATATCATATTGAGACCATGTTGTGCCGGTAATATTGCACCGTCGTTGAGAGCAGCCCCGTGCCGCACTTGAAATCGGTCGATAACAGAACCGGATACCGGCAGTCGGCCGGGACTGATCTTCTCCATAACTACATCGAGAGAATTCGCACCATGACTACCAACATCAACTACCGTGCAGGGGCGATACATCTGTTCGCCTTCATTCTTCTGATGATGCCCGCAGCGGCAACCCATCTCCTGGCGCAGCAGTATTCGTACCTCCCCTCCGCCAGCACAACGGACGATCGATTCCTCTCCATAGCCGGCGGCGGGATTCAGACACTGGGCGAGAGCCACATGACCTTCAAGCTGGCCTCTCCGGCATATGCGATCTCCATGGAGATCGGCGTCTTCGACGGCGACACGCGCGGCGTATTCGATCAGGGGAATGTTCCGCTCATCTTCACATTGTACGCCGATCCCGAAGGTGACGGCACCGGAACGATGCGGCTTGCGGAATGGAGCGGCGACTCGATGCCCGACAATGATTGGTTCACGGCGAATATTGTCAACACCCCGGCGGCGCGCTGTATCTGCGGCAATTATTTCTATCTCCTGGATGTGCGCAGCTCGAACCCGCAGGCATTTCAGTGGAGCAGTTTCAAGCTGCGTACCGATGGGACGATTTCCGCGGCGCACGCCACCAATTTCACGTTCTCGGCGCCGCTTGGAAACGCGCTCGATGCCGCGGTTGTGTACCCGTTGTACCCGACGCTGACCCCGACCACGTACGACGGTACGTGGCACTTTCAAATGAATGTTCCGTATCCCGTGAGTTCGCTGGAGATCTGGGACGGTGACTTCGATCGTGGCTCGTACAATTGTTCTGACAACGACACCGATGACGAGGACACGCCGAACGTTGTTCCCTCATGGGCAACCGGGGAGGCGGTTGCTGAAGGAACGGCCTCCAGCAGCGTATCGTGCCAGGATGCGGACGGGCATCCGATCGACGGCAACACCACCGGCAATCCGCCGGACGACTCGCGCAACCCGGTGTTCTCACGCTCTGGAAGCGTCAGCTACAACGTGACGGCGCCGGACGGCATGCACTATGCCAACGACAATCCCTCGGGCAATCTCGAGTGGGAGCAGTTCAGGATCAGCACCGACGCATTCAATCGCAGCACGATGGACTATCATGCAAGCGCGCTGCCGGCGGGCATCTACGATATCGCAATCACCGGCATGGATCTGAGTAATCTGAACGCGTTCCGCTTCCCGTACGACGTTGCAGGCGTTGACGCCTCCGGCAATCCGGTGATGCCGATCCGCCCGGACTACAACGACGGTTCCATCTCCGGGACGATCTACCTGCTGAGCGACAATGGTTCGTCCGGCACCGCCGATCCGGGCTCGCTGGATCCCAGCGTGCCGCAGACGTGGGTTCATCTGCAGGCGGACTACGACCGCGACGGCATCACGGACGAGGAATGGAGCATGCCGGTCGACATTCAGGGAGGGTACGATTTCACCGGCCTCCACCCCGGCGCCTATACCATTTCTGTGGACGTGACTACGCTGCCGCCGGGAACGATCGCGATGGACGACAGCGACGGATCAACCACACCGAATTCGGTGAAGGTTTCGCTCACGATGTGCTCGCATTCGGCGCTGGGACTCTTCATCTACAGAGTCTTCGGTGACGGCGGAATGCTGAGCGATGCCTCCAACTGATACTTCCCGATCGTACTTCCCCTGCATGAGAACAGCCTCGGCCCCGTGCTCCCGCGGGTCCGGGGCTGTTGCGTAATCCGGAGCGCGCCGCATACTCCCCGCCGCGAGATTTGCAACGTCATATCGAGAGGAGATGGCTTCCGAGATTCGCGTCGGCTGCGAGGCCGAGCTTGCGGCGGATGTGCGTGCGGTGCGTCTTGATGGTGAGCGGTGAGGCGAAGAGCGATTCAGCGATCTGCTTCGTCGAGAGATCGCAGCGAATCAGAACACAGACCCGGATCTCGGCCGGCGTAAGATCCGGCGCGATTGCCCGCAGACGACGGATGAGATCGTGATGTGTCCGCTCGAACTGCTCCTCGAACATCCGGTGCTCGGTGTGCGCGTCAAGGGCGCTGGAGATGTGGCCCAGGATCTTGGAAACAATCTCCCTGGTTTCTCCCTTCGCGCTTCGCGCAATCGGCTCCATGGCGCTGCGCACGGTCTCCAGAGCGCGGTTGCGGCGTGTGAGGTTCAGCATCATCGCCTGCATCCGCTGTTCCTTGCCGTCGGAGGCCTGCTCCGCCTGCAGTACCCGCTGCCGAAGCTCGTTCCGCTCCAGCGTTGCGTCGTCCAATACCTTGCGGCGTTCCAGCGTGGCGATGCGGCGTATCCGATTCAATCCAAGCAGCGAGTCGTGCAGCTGCATGCGCTCGTGATAGTGTTGCAGTGCGCGTGCGTAATCGCCCAGTGTTTCGCAGAGCGTGGCGAGTTGTTCGTGCACTCTCATTGCGTCCAATCGCATGCCGCATCCTTCGGCTACCTCGAGGGCGGCCGTGTATGAGCTCAGCGCCCCCTGTACATCGCCCATTGCCTGCTTCACCATCCCGATCGACTGCAGTATCGCGGGAATCATCCCCGCATTCCGGTGGGCCCTGGCAATTCGCAGTGCCTGCTGATAATATCGCAACGCGATCTGAGGGTGCGCCATCTCCGCCTGGATCTCGCCGATGATATGGAGCATGCCCACCTGTTCCACCGGCAGATTGAGCCGCCGGTAGATCGCAATTGCACGCTTCGCCATCGGGAGTGCCTCTGCAGGCTTACCGAGCTTCGTCAGGCACCCCGCTGCCGATCCCAGCGCGTGCGCGCGTCCCTGATCGTCGTCGATGGAATCGCTCAGAGCCAGCGCCTGCTGGAAATATCCGAGGGCCGTGGCCGGATCGCCCATGTCGCCGTACACCGCGCCGATATTGTGCAGTGATTTGATCACCTCCGTGAGCGCACCGGCGCCTCGCCTCAATTCGAGCGCGCGGAAGTGATGGGCCAGTGCCTGCTCGAACTCCGACTGTTCCTGCCGGATGGAGCCGATCCGCTCCAGCGAGCTCGCCAGCAGCAGCGGATCGCCGATGCGTTCGCGAATCTCGAGCGCGATTGCGTTGCACCGAAGTGCGCGCTCGTACTCGCCGCGAAGGCGCGAGGTTCTTGCGATTTCAGAGAGCACCTTCGACCGGCTCACGGGATCCGCCATCCGGGACTCGAGGGCTTCAGCGCCGTCGTAGCAGCGGATCGCCTTCGCCGGCCGGTTCAGCCGGGAGAGGGCCTGCGCACAGGCGATCAGGGCAATTGCCTCCTGATCGACGAAGCCGCACGCGCGAGCCTGACGGAGACCGTCCTCTGCGAACCCGAGGGCCGCGGCGGGGTTCGCCACCTCCACGCTGAATGCCCGATTGATAAGCTGTTGAACGGTCTCGGCCGTGGCCGGCACTGCCGGCTTCTTGGGCAATGATCGCTGCGACATGGGGTGTAGCGGGAGAACCGATTCCTGCATGCCGCCATTGCGCCGGGCTGCGTGCATCCGATGGAAGCGGTGTACCGGGAAATGATGAGAGCGCTCCTTGTGTCGATCCCTTTAACCGTGCATGGACCGCACGGAGAATCCATGCAACAATACTGCAGGCCATTGTGCGGGGCAATGGCATCGACCGGCACATCTCCTGCCCGGGAGCCAATCCTTCCAGGGGGAGGAACTATATGTCACGCCGCCGGACACCTGCGGCAGTTCGCCGGCACGTGAGCGATGAACGAGCGCGGAGCCGGCCGTGCGGCGAACCGGTGGCAATCCGGGCGTCGTTGTCCGGTTGGATGGGGCATTGTATGTTCCTCTCTTCCGGTGCGCAACCGTTTCTGTTCAAACCATTCGTTCAGCCCATGAATACGTTCAGCTGGCTGCAGCGGAGCGCGCCCGCCGGGATCGCCATCGCCCTCATCCTTCCTGCATCCTGTTCCAGGAGCAATCCCGTCCGCCTGCCTGAGAATGCCGGCAGCGCGCCCGGGATCGGCAGTCGCTATACGTTCCATTCGGCGACGTTGACCGACTACAGTTCCGAATTCGATTCCATCAACGAGATGGTTGTCAGGGAGTCCGGGCTGAAGGTTGCAGGGGAGGAGAGTGTTGTGACGATCACATCGGACAGCCTCTTCAACGC
Organism: Bacteroidota bacterium; assembly: GCA_018266795.1. Lineage (GTDB taxonomy): Bacteria > Bacteroidota > Ignavibacteria > OLB7 > OLB7 > JAFDZV01. Next base: position 172,413 of record JAFDZV010000004.1, read on the forward strand.
CTACTACGCCTACCGGAACAACGGCGCCATCGCCTTCCTCTACAACGTCGAGTTCAACGGCATTGCGGTGGATGGTATCTGGGTGACATATCCCGTTGGAGGCAGGGGTGATGTCGCGGCGCTCAGGTACGATCGGGATGCAAACGGGAAGCACGTTCTGGTGAACGGAACCATCCGGTACCTGGGATCGCGGCAGCTGGCGGTGCCGGCAGGGACGTTCAGGGCCGAGGTGGTGGAGTTCAGGACCGAGACCGACGGCGGAAACTCCGGGGCCGCGCCGTTGATGGAATCCTCGAATGCGGATACGCTCCGGTTTGCACCGGACATCCATCTCCATGTAAAGAAGTCCGGTATCGACAGGCTGGTTATCGATGGCCCGGGGAGCACGCTCGTAACCTATGTCCGAACATCCACGCTCCGGAGCTACGCACTGCAATAGGCGTGCACGCCGCTCCCCTGCGTGATGTAGGATCGCTGCATCCGGCGCGGTAGTCATCATTCACTTCATTCTCTCGATCGCATGAACCATCCTCTCCGTTCTGTTGTGCCGATGGCCGTTGTTGCCATGATGTTTGCGTTTGCATCCTGCACGAAGAAGAATCCGGTGGACCCGGGTGATACCGCGCTGAGAATCCCGAAGGCCGGCAGCAGCTATACATTCAATTCAGTGAGCATCAGCGGCGGCACAACCGTGGAGAGTGGCGGGATTACGACGGTGGTGATGCAGTCCGGCCTGAGTTACGGCGGGAAGAGCAACGTTGCAACGATGATGACCGACTTCAGGAACGTCGACTACTACAGCTATGAGGGGAACGGCGACGTCGGCTACCTCTTCCACCTCGTGTTCGGCGGCACAACGGTGGACAGCATGTGGATCGCGTTCCCGATTGCAAGCAGGGGAAGTGTGGCCGCACCGACGTACGATCGTGTATACAACGGGCAGCACATGCTGGCGGGCGGCAGGATCACGTATCTGGGCGCCGCACAGCTTACCGTGCCTGCGGGAACGTTTCAGACGCAGTTGCTGGAGTTCCGGACGTCAACCGGCTCCGGCACTGCCGGGCAGGAGCCGACGGATCTGTCCACCTTCGTGGACACCCTCTGGTATGCTCCAGGCATCGGCTACCACGTGCGGCAATCCGGAGTACAGACTCGTACGGTGGGGGGCAGATCGACGAACTATTATTCCACCTCCACGCTGCAGCAGTACACGCTTCAATAGCAACGCACGTTCCGGCCGATCCGGTGCGGCTCCGCCGTTTCTCATGAGCTTCCGGCGCCTCCGGTCCTGCGGGTTCGAGCCCTCAGCGATTGAACGTAATCGCGCCGCGCGTTGCGGACTTCACCCAGTAGGCACGGCCGGGATCGATCGTTGCCGCAACGTAGTATCCATCGCTGAAGCCGAAGAAGCCGGATTGCAGCGTGGTGCCGGTGACGACAACGGATGCGGCCGGCGCCGGCTCGCTCGCGCCGGAACAGATCAGGTTCCATCCGGCCGCGAGCGGTATCGTCTGCGGCAGCGCCAGCGAGATGCCGGGCTGCCGCACGGTGCGCGGAGCGTCCAGTTTGATCCAGTAGCCCGTGCCTCTGCGCAGTATCGAATCGGTGACGTAGCCGTTGTTGTAGGTGAAAAGCGGTGAAGCTGCGGCAGGGAACATCACATCAACGGACGGATAGAACGGCGTGTTGGGGAGGCCGATCATGTTCCACCCTGCGACGTACCGAACCGTGGTAAATAGGTCGCTGCCCGGGGGCGCCTGCGCCTGCATGCTTTGCGGCCGCAGTCCGAACGCCTGCATGCCTGCAATGGCAATCACGACGAGAATGTGACGGAAGCCGTTGCGATCGGTGGGTGATGGAGTCATGATCGTTCCTGCCTCGCTGATGAGCACACGAATAGTCGAGCGGCGAACCTGCGCGGGCAGAGCCCCGACAACGAAGAGCCCCGCTGCCGACGAAGCGGCGCAGACCTTCTTCGCGTACTGGCGGGGCTCGTGGTTCACAACGCTCCGGGCGTATGGTTGTTGCAACACCCCCGCCCACAGCAGCGGGATCGTTGCGGGACCAGTTGCACGTGTGGCGGCGAACGGAGTGGCAGTCGTCAACATAGGCCGCGGAGCGACCCGCAATCAAGTTATGGTTTGCTTACGGCCGGGGCGCGCGCATCGCGAACATGCATTACTCCCGTACCTGGACCGATGTATTCCGAAGGCTGAAGCGGACAGCATCGACTCGTCGCGATGCCGTCGCGTTACACAATACGATCCCGATCGTCACTGCATAGATCGGGCCCCTGCCTGTGCGAGACGCCCGCGACATCCGCACGATGCCGGGCGTTGGCGCCGGTTGCGCATCCACTGGCCCTGCGGGCTCGGTACGATACCTTCATCCCAATCCTTCTCACGCGCACATCCACGTCGCGCTCCTTTCCGTTTCATGCAATGGCGGAAGAACGGAGAGCATGTTGCATACGCCCATTCGCGGATTCCTGCCGATCGGCCTCGTATCGGGATGCGATATGAGCGTAGTGCGGTGCGAGTGCATGTTGTCAACCAGCGACCATTGTTCCACAATCAGCGACACACGAATGAGACCACACGTTCCAGCCCGTGCTCTGCTTCCTGCATGCCTTATTCCGTTTGCTGCGCTTGTGGCCGGATGCGGCGCCTCGCAGGTGAGCGTGCAACCGGACTTCAACCGGTCGGAATTGCACCAGCCTTCTCTGAAGCGGGAAGGAATCTGCTTCGTCAAGGTGGAGGATCGCCGGGCCGACACATCGTCGCGCATCGGCAAGGCGCGTGTGGGGTTCTTCAACAGAACCGTGCCGTACTATCTGGCAGGCAATCTGGCCGGCAATGTGAAGAGGATGCTGGATACGCTTGCAGGCGGCTCCTGCGCGCGCGATCGCTACATACCCGTTACCGTCACCATCGATACGTTCAACGTGGGGGAACACAGCGGGCTGTTCTCCGAAGAGGCATACGGGGACTTCAATCTTCATTTCATATATCCCGTCACGCCCGATTCGCTCGGCTCGTTCTCGATATCATCGCATCCGACACAGGGAGCCGCGGACGCAACGGACGAGATCGAGCCGTTGATCTACAAGGGGGTGGCGGAGTGTGCGCGCCTGTTCGTTGAACGCGCGCTGGACCGGACGCCGGGCGTCGCGATGCCGTCGGACTCCGCGCGCGCCGCGAACTCCTCCGCATCCGCCATACCGTTCGCACAGCGCGGTCCGGCAGTGGGCAAGGACCAGGTGATTGCCGGCGAGAAGTCGCACGGCACAAGGAACGAGATCGGCGGGAATTACCTGACCGGCAGCAGGATCGTGACGGGTGTCCGTATTACATACGGCATACTGACGGAGAAGGACAGCTCCGATTTCCGTTGGGGAGCAGGCCTCTCGCTGAACTACAACGACATCAGGAATGAGTCCGCCTCGCTGACCGGAAGCTTCGTCAATTTCGGCAGCAGGGTCATGGCTCGATACTTCCTGGGGGCGCATACATCGTTCTACGTGGCCGGTGCGATTGGACTGGTTGGCGGTACTGAGTCGATCGACTATGGAACGAATGTGGAGTCGTCGTTCTTCATCGGGCCGAATGTGGAGGAGACCGTTGGGCTCTCCCTGAATCGCAGGGTGTTCCTGGAAGTCGGGTCGTATCAGCTTGCCTACTTCGGTTCGAAGCTCCTCCCGTCCGATGTCGGCCTGATAGCCGGCGTTAGCTTCGGACTGTAGGGGACTGCCGTGGCAGCCGGCGGGATTGCGATGCAGCTATGGGGCGGAGTCGCGATGAAGCGGGCCGGCTTGGAGGTGCGGCGGAGAAGGCTGGAGCAAGCATGGGGAGCGGCCTTGAAGGCACGCTCCCCAGCCGCCTCACAGGGATCACACTGCAATCGGTGCATCCGGTTGCCTGCGGGCAGAAGCCATCGGCATCCGGCGAGTGCTGTTGACGGCAGCCCGGCATCGCACCAAAATTCAAGTGCGTCACACGTCAATACAGGCCAGGCTGCACAGGCACATCGCCGCCTTGCGTTCCATCATGTCCCGTGTTGAACCCGCGAGAGATCGGGCGATTGCGCCGGCAGTTCGTTTCCCGCCCATGTGATATCTGCCCGTTCTCAACGCGTGCACAACCTACCTGCGGGCGGCCACTTCAAGAATGACCTGGGTCAATCTTCGCGTACTACCATTCTCCGCAATCGGCATCGCATGTTTCGCCGCCATGTTCGTCTATGTAGTGTGTCGACATCGGTTCAAGCCCATACTGCAGCCCACGCATTGGATCCTCCAGCATCGGAAACCAGCAGAGCGAATCAGGTAGAGAAGGCGATTCGCTCGGAGCGCCGGCGGCTGCTGGAGTTCATTCGCAGCCGCGTGGATATCCCCGAGGATGCGGAGGACATTCTTCAGGATGTGCTGGTGCAGCTGGTGGCGAGCGATTCGATCGCAGCGCCGATAGAGAAGTTCACCTCCTGGCTCTTCACCGTTGCCCGAAACCGGATCGTGGACTGGTACCGCAAGCGAAAGCCGGAGTCGATATCGTCGCTGGCGTCGGCGGATACCGGAGAGGAGGGGGAGGATGGTGTGCCGTTCCTTCTGGAGAACGCGCTCTTCGATCCATCCGACAACCCCGATGCAGCCTACTTCCGCGAACGATTCTGGGATGCGCTTGCCGAGGCGTTGGAGGAGCTTCCCGCCGAGCAGCGCGATGCATTCGTGATGCACGAACTGGAGGGGCGAAGCTTCAAGGAGATTGCGGAGGCAACGGGCGTTGGCGTGCCAACGCTTCTCTCCCGCAAACGCTACGCCGTTGCATATCTGCGCATGCGGCTGCGGGATCTGTACGACGAATTGAACAATGTGGAATGATGCCGGCGGGCATGCCGCAGGCAGTGAACATAACGGCTTTCATCGGGAGCGTACAGCATGGCATTCCGCCGGTTGCGGAGCCTGCTGTGCCCGGCGATCGAAGCATCAAGGAACGAATAATCATGAGAAGGCGAACGCCGTTGAAAATCGCACGCATCGTGTTGATCGCATGCGTTGTTGTCCTGGGCGTGGGACTGGCTGTGATGGCATTGTGGAACGCGCTTGTTCCGGTGCTCTTTGCCGGCCCCGTCATCAACTACTGGCAGGCGCTTGGCCTGTTCCTCCTCTCGCGCATTCTGCTCATGGGGCGCGGCGGCCCGCCGCAGTTCTCGCGGATGCGGCACGAGCGCTGGCGCAGGAAATTCGAGGAACGCATGGCCTCGATGAGTCCGGAGGAACGCGAGCGCGTGCGCCGGGCATGGGATGAACGTTGCGGCATGAATTTCGACAGGCCGCGATGGAGACGGGGGGATGAGCAGGCCGAGCCGGGGGAGTAGGAGCACCCGTCACTCGGCGCGCAGGGCCTGCAGGCTCTGAAGTGCACTCCGGTTTCGATGGGAACTGTACGTCCGCGATCTCCTGTATGCGAGGAAGCTGTTCATCGGCCCGGAAGGGTATCTCCGAAACAGGGGCCGCACATGGTGTGCGGCCCCTGCGCATTACGGGCGTTCCCTTCATGCGCGCAAGGGCCTGCGGTGCCGAGCGTTGCGCACTCTGAGAGTTGTTCCCGTCTACGGTCGCTGCAGCTATTGCCATCCGGTGTTCTTATGAACAGCGAGTTCCCGGCACAACGGGATGTCGTCCCCCTTCACTGGATACATTCTTGCGACGGACCGGGAGCTCTCGGCCCGCCGCAGGCGGGCGTACAAAGAACCAGGCCCCCCGGTTCCGAACGGCCGTTGATAACGTTCGAGGCCCTTTTGTTCGGAACCTTGAGTATGTTGAAGGCGATGCTCCGTAAACTTCGCGCCGTGATGCGAACGAAGCACTCGTCGGCAAGCTGGCTCGCTCCGCGGGCCGCCAACACTCATCGACACTTCCCATGAAACGAACAACGCGGATTGCGCTCCTCGCGCTGCCGGCGATCCTCCTCGCCGCATGCTTCCACAAGTCGGATGAGACGGGAACGGCGGACGATGTGAAACAGACGATGATCTGCCATACCGCGAAGGGAGATTTCCTGATCACGCACGAGGAGGTGTTTCATGCAACGTCCAAGTCATCAGGAGGCCGCGGCACCTTTGTCAGCGGGTATGCCGACTATCGCTTCACAGTGCGCAATCTGGCTACGGGGCAGCAGGTTGCCAGACTGGTGACCGGAGAGCGCGACGAAGATCTGATCCTGCTTGGATTCGACGGGACGCGCCTCTGGTGCTACAGTGCCGACAAGTCCGTTGGTCTCCATGCCCGCGATCCTGCCACACTCGGCGTTGTGGTGACACGCGATCAGGTGGAGAAGGGAACGCCGGCGCTCGCCGGTCGTCTGGCCTCTCCGTCGGTGAGTGAGGCCGGGCGCCTGTACGGTTTCGATCCCTTCACGCGGAGCGTGATCCTTGCGGATATGCAGGGAAATCTCTACAGCATGGATGCGGAGACTCTCCGCGCAACGGCGATCGCGAAGATGCCGAAGCTGCTGGAGCAGCCGTCGCATGCGTCGACAACCGGCGCTTATCGGTGGCGCGACGAAAGCGTCGGCCTTCGCGATGAACCGCGCGGGCACATCGAGATCTCCAACGATGTGCGAAGCACCGATAGCTATCTGCACGGGGAGATCATGCTGGAGGGGAACGTCACTCGCCTGGCGGAAGCCGGTGTGCGGATGCGCAAGGCCGCGGACGCCGTGATCGAACGGATGCGAAGCACGCACGATTCGCTGCTGGCCCTCTATCCCGTGCTTCGCAACGAGACGGAGGCCTATCGCTCCATACGCGATGCCGATCTGCTGAACGGCTACTACCGTATCGACAGGAAGCTTCAGGAAGCCGTGGAGGACAGCGCAAGCAACAGCGACGATGCTCTGCGGCATCTCCCGAACACCGTGCTGGGCTGCGATTCCAACGTTGTCTACATCGCGCATGCGAACAATCTCGCCGATACCTCGAGCCTCATGATATCCCGCGTCAGCCTGCACGGCACGCAGATGGTTACGGATTGGACCACGCTGGTACCGCAGATCTACGCCAATCCATCCAAGGGAATCAAGGTGGACCCGCTCGCGGAAACCTTCAAGTCCGGCGATCCCGACTTCGACTACGAATGGTACGGGGTGGAAGGAAACGTGCTGGTGGGGGTGAAGATGCTCTTTGCATTTGCACTCGACATCCGCACCGGCAAGCTTCTGTGGAAACAGCAGTTGTGATGCATCGCGATGCGATATACGCGCATCGGGGAAGCATGATGACGCAGGGCGCCCATTAGCACCGGGCGTCCTGCGTTGTAATTACCAATTCCTCCAATCCGTCACCATCAATGTCCAATTCCCGCCACGCAGTTCCTCTTAATTGATGTTCGGTAGCAGGCGCCGTCTGCTGAAGCCCCCCATGCGGAATCCTCTGCGTGCGCCAGCGCGCGAAGCAGCCCGTATGCGGCCTGCCTGTCCTTTGCTGAACGGAGTCGCCGTACGCTGGTGGTGCGGCTCACTAGTCAACCTCACACGTAAATGAACAGAGGTACAGCGAATGAACGGAAGAATTCAGATCCCACTCAAGGCGATGCTTGCCACGGCGGTTGTGGCTGTTGCGCTCGCGTTCGGCGCCGTGCGTGCGTCTGCCCAGATCGTCTGGAACCCTCCCTGCGGCAACGTGACGGTGTTCAATTTCACCGGGTGCGTTATCGGACTCTGCCCGGCATGGGCGCCTGCGCTGGTTCCGCCATGCACGCCATTCATACCACCCGGTGGAGTGGTTGTGGTGCCGACGCCCGGACCGGCGCTCACGCTCAACGGCATGATCAGCCGTGCGGGTGTGGTGTATCCTCTGGCGCCGCTCGCGGCTCCTCCGCCTCCCCCGGCCGCCGCCGCAACGCTCTGGGTGCCGAACTTCATGACCGGCCCCGCGCCCGGCTGCTGCGTTGACGTATATATCGATCCGGTTGGCTGCAACATGTGGGTGTTCCCGGGGCCCGGTGTGCCTCCGTGCCGTCCGTAGCATCGAGACGATCGGAATACCGGCTGAAGGCGTCCGGCAGAGCGAGTGATCCTGCCGGCGCCTGAAACGACGCGGGAGAGCCGCTCGTACATGAGCAGCTCTCCCGCAACTGTTTCCGGCAGCGGCCGGGCTCTGCGGCGGGCACCGCGGTGCCCGCCGCAGTCTGTTTCGTTCGCGTGCACATCGGACGCCAGGCCCCGCTGCAGCCGCCGCATTCGAACAATGCACCGGCGAACCGGTTCCGGAATTTCGCGGGCCGGTCCTGCAGGAATTATTCGAAAGGAACTATTCGTTCCGCCCGCCTCTCTGCCGAGGACTTCCGTGAACCTCGCCGCCATCGCACAGCCGCCATCGCAGTGCCGGCAATCATGCGGCCGGTTATCGTACGGCCGGCATCCGTTCTATTTCCCGCGGCTCTCCATCTCGCTCAGAGCCTTCATGAACGTATCGTTCGAGAGATAACGCTTGAACGAGGAATCGTTGCGCGGATCGGGAAGCTGCTCGCCGTTGAGCATGTTGTTCCGATATCGGAATGCCTGCCGAAGATCCGCGATACATGTCCCCATATCACCCATCTCCGCGTGGGTGCAGGCCAGGTTGTAATAGAACATCGGATAGGTTGAATCCCTGGACGCCCCGTAGTTGAACGTGGTGCGGGCTGCCTCGAGGTCCCCCGTCAGGGCCTGTGCCATCCCCAGGTTGTCCACCAGGACATGCCAGTATTCGTCGCTCAGCGTGCGCCGCTGTTTCTCCATCTCCAGTGCCTCGGAGTACCACGTCGCGGCACCGGAATAATCCTCCTTCAAATATGCCGCGCTTCCCTGTTGAAAGCTGAAGAGAGCGTCGTGCTTCTCCGACGTGGAGGTGTCTGTGTCTGCAGGAGTCTTCGTCGTGAAGACCATGGAGCTTATCAGCGCATCGAACAGCGGCTGCTCGCTTCTCTCGAAGGCGACCTTGGAGAGATGCGCGTCGATCCAGAACCCCTCCTTCACGAAGTGCGCGTTCATGTTCCTCTGATTCAGCTTGATTCCACCAACCTCCTCGAGGGTGTAGGCAATCGTGGCGCACGTTTGAGTATTGGATTTCACCACATCGGTCGGCACGCCGAACTTCCCCCTGGATTTCTCCCATGCCATATCACGATACTGTTTCGCGTCGTTGAACTCCTCGGCGGGCTCCACGAAGAAGGAGAGGTTCATACCGGAGGTCTCGTCCACGAAGAAATAGTAGGCGGCCCTGCCGTTCTTCGGTTCCGTCTTCTCCTTCAACTGGAAACCGGATGCCTTGAACCCCAGATACCATGGGGCTTTCGGGACGGAGATGCTGATGGTTCCGTTGGCGGTACGAACCTGTGCGTTGGCCGCACCGATTGTTGCGAACAATGCGAGTGCGGCGAAGAGAAGGCGGCGATTCATATGAATGTGATTGGGATTGGCTGGAGTTCCCGGTATCGTGTGCGCATGCCTGCGGCAGATCTCTGCATGCACGGCAATGCGATCCGATGTTGCGGGAACCATGAACGGTTGTTGCAACAGCGTGTAGGTGCTGATTGACACGGTGAAGTCGCCGATGCAACACCGTGGTGGTTGTTACTCCGATACAGCGGCGCACGCAATCGAGACTGTGCGTGCCGGAATTGAAGCGGCCGGGCTGGTTGCTCTCACATCTATGCTCCTGCCATTCCGCCTGGTGCGGATCAGATCACATCGAAATCATCCTCGCCGTCGTCATCCGGGTTGAGAGGATCGGGTCCGAATTCGTTGCGTCCCTCTGTGCCGGGAAGGAACCCGCACTCTATCAATACCCACCAGAAACCGATCAGCGGAACGAAGTGCATGAAGAACCATGTACCGGGCTTGCCGCGATCGTGCCAGCGCTTGACCTCGACCGCGATCATCGGCCAGATGAGGAGCAGAAACCAGATAAGCAGAGCGATGGTGGCACTGCTGTGTCTGCTGGCGCCGCTGGAAACGAGTATGAGGACGATGGAAATTACCCACACGGGGAGCCAGAACTTGAGCCAGTAGGTGGAACGCGAAACCCGGCCCTCGAGGGAGAAGTAGAGTTGCGAGAACGACATCTCATCCATGGGACGTTGGAATGTGTTGAACGGAAATGCTGCCGGCGCGGGCAGGCATTGAGCGGGTGAATAATGAACTCACCGTTGGAATGAGTGCAGCCATGTGGCAGCTCTCTGCCGGAATTCTGCGGAGCAGCCTGCCGGAATGGTGCTCGCGTCTCGTGGTTGTTCTGCGCGAAGATATCCTTCGATGCTCAGTCTTCCAACCGGCCGGTCCCGGTTTGTCCGCAGCTGTTTCTCTGCATTCCGTCGGTTCGGTAAGGAGGTATGGATGGTGTGGGGATGGTGGGACGATTGTACGCGACGGTTCGATGCCGATCCCGGCACCACAGGCCGATCGTGTTGTCAGGGGGCGCTGCGACTCCTTCGGGGCCAGGTGTGTGCCGGACGATTCTCTCCGCGATGCCGGTGCCGGTTCCGGAATACCCTCCTGCCGGATATCGTGGCGCGATATGCACGTCGACTCGAATCCCGGCACGCATGCAATCCTCCGGCCGGGAAGGAGGAGAGCGATCGTACCCGCGCAGCATTGCGTACCCTTACGAACGGCGGATGAGTGCAGCGCTGCACGGGATCGGCAGAACCCGGTCCGCATGAACGGGTGCCGTTGCACCGACGAACCCACCGCCCGTGACGCCGGCGGCTGCGTTGCGCCTGCTGGTTCAGTCGAACTCGAACGCCGGTGCACTCTGCTGCTCGCCCACACGGCCCGTGGCCACGTCCGCGATCGAATAATCCTCACCCTTCACCGCCGCGCCGGCAAGCCGTCTCATCATTGCGATCTGTCCGATATGCGTAAGGCTGTCCGCCACGGGGCCCTGGAACAACCGCTCCGGAGGGAATGCAAGCGGTGCATCCGATGCGAGAAAGGTATCCACGCGTTCCAGTGCCGTGAAAAACCGATCGACATCCGCCTCCCACTCGCCGGGTTCGGAGACGTTGTACGCCTGCGTTCCGTGGCAGAGAGTGAGCGACCAGTCGTACAGGTCGCAGATATGTGCAAGGATGCGGCCGGCGCTGCGCGACGACGGGCCGGCGGTGAATCCGCTGAAGCCGGCGGGCGCATCGCGCAGAGCCTTTGCTCCGCGGTATGCCACGGTGGCGATGGTATGGCGGAGGAATGCGCGAGCCTCGTTCTCTGTCTGATTCATGATCGTTCCGGTACGAGACGTGAGGGATGAACATCGGATTCGGGCATGCGAAGATAAGGAGCCGCACTGTTCGAAGGATCTCATGATGCGGTAGCGGCAGTGTGGCCGCCGCCGATCGTGACGGTGGCGCCACCGGGAACGCTGCCGGGATCGCCCTTCACGTTGAGGAGCCGCCGGAGGCATGCGGGCGGTGATGGGGGGCGGATCGTTGTACGATCGATCTTCGCCTGCGCAACGGAACCGGCCGCGAGTGCGGATGCCGCGAGCAGGAATGGGGAGAGTGAGTGCCGGACGAGCGCCTGTATGTCGACCTCGGGTGCCGCGATGTGATGCGGAGGCGCGGCCTTCGGCATTGCGCGTTCGGCGTTCTGCACCGGGCGCTTCGCTGGGCCGTGCGTTGGGGACGAATGCAACGAAGCAACGGGCTGCGGCGGCTGGGCTGGAGCACATCTCTGGGTGCCGGACGGAATGGGGGATTCGGTGGTACTCGCTCTGTTCCTCCTCGAGTATCGCTCGGGCGGCGGTTGCTGCTCGGCCGCTGTGTACATGTGGCACCGTCGCAGCGTCATCCCATTGTCTCGCACCCGGTGCGGTACGTTGAAGGGGCGGCACCGGGTGCCGAGGAAGGCGGTACGGGACGCGCACGCGTTCAGCCCACGGGCGTATCCTGTTCCATGCGGCGCACGATTCGAAGGTTGTAGGAGCGCATGATATCCGCTCGACGCAGCATGCCGATCAGATGCGTTGGATTGTCCCGTTTCACCACGGGGATCTGGCGAACGTCGCGCATTGCGAAGAGCGGGATCACATCGTGCAGTGTCTGGTCGCTGAACGCGGTGAGCATGTTGGTGGTGGCGATCATCAGCACGGGAATATCCTCCGGAATGCCGTTCTCCATCGCCGTAGCGATATCTCCCTCCGTAACGATTCCCACCAGGCGGTCGTCCCGCAGCACCGGAAGGCCGTGCAGAAGCCTGCGCTGCAGGATATCCAGTGCGGTACGGATTCCGGCCTCGGCGGCAACGGCTTCGAACTCGGTCGTCATCGCATCCGCCACGGTGATCCTCTCCATCAGATTCTGGTCGAATCCGTCGCGCAGCCTGATGCCGTTGCGTGCCAGGCGTTCGGTATAGACGGACTCCGGAGAAAGCCATCGCGCAATGGAATTGCTTACCGCAACGCAGAGCATGATGGGAAGGATGATGCGATAATCGTTCGTGATCTCGAAGAGCAGAAGGACCGATGTGATTGGGGCCCGCACCGTTGCGCTCAGCACGCCTCCCATTCCAACCAGCGCATATGCCGCCGCCGGCGTTTCGTTGAAGAGCGTGTGAGCAACCAGACCGATCAGCGCTCCGGTCATGGCGCCGAGATAGAGCGAGGGAGCGAACGTGCCGCCGATGCCTGCGGCGGAGATGCACATGGCGGTGAGCACCAGCTTGGCTGCGAGGAGCAGCATCAGATGAACCGGGTCGGTAACCTCTCCGCCGATAACGGAGCCGACTGTGGAGTATCCCACGCCGAGAATTTCCGGAAGCCAGAGGCCGACTGCGCCAACCGTGAGCGCGGCCGCTACTCCCGCGCCGATACGCGGGATGCGGAATCGTGTCATGGCGTCCTCGAAGCTGAAGATCAACCGCTTGAATGCCACGCCGATCACAGCCGTGCAGATGCCGAGCACTGCATACATCGGCAGCTCCGCAGCAGCGCTCGCCAGACCGTAGGAGGGAATCTGAAAGGCCGGTGTGTTCCCCATCAGCCAGCGGCTCATGGCCGACGCGGCAACCGATGCGAGCACCACCGGCGGAAAGAGCGCGGCGTTCATCTCACCCACCACTACTTCGAAGGCGAAGAACACGCCTGCAATCGGAGCGTTGAATGCCGCCGCAACCGCGCCGGCGACGCCGCTGGCAACCAGTGTTCGCCTGCGCCGCGCCGAGAGGCGAAGTGCGCCGCCTACCACGGAGCCGGCCACTCCACCAAGCTGCACGCTCGGATCCTCCGGACCCGCGGAGCCGCCGGAGCCGATGAAGACCGCCGCGGCAACAACCTTTGTCAGCATCGGCCATGCGGCAAGCCTTCCCGCATGAAACGCTACGGACTCGATCACCGCAGACGTTCCATGACTGTGATCGTGCCGGGCGAACAGCCGGATCAGGCCGAGTGCGGCAAGCACGCCGATCACCGGCAGAAGAACCAGGGATGGCCATGCTCCCCATCCCCCCGTGGCGGTATGAAGGAGATCGCCGGTCCCTTCCAGAAGAAGATGGAACAGGAAGCTGCCGACTCCCGCGAGCATGCCGACGATGAGGGCCAGCGTCGTGACGACGAACGTGTCCGATCGCGTCATCTCAACGTAGGCGCGGCGGGCAAGTACGGCGAGGTACTCCGCTGTTCGGGAAACCGGATTGCGAGATGGAGCGATCTGTTCGGAGCCGGGGTCGGGATCCATGGGTATCGATTGGATGGCCGTCGGGGCGCATCGTGTCTGTTGGCCGGATTGTGAATCGGAGGGGCGGCTCAACTTACAAGCCAATTGCGGAAGCACCTGCACCGATTTGTGTCGCGATGTTGCCGTTCATCCTGCCGGATCGTGCAGGCCGGCGGCGCCACCGGTGTTCGCGGTTCGGCGCGGCGTGCCGGTCTGCAGCACCATGCACCGCTGCAACAAACGCCATCGTCATCCCCGCCGCTCTTTATACTTCCTTGATATCACCCGCCCACAGTTTGACGCCTGCTTGATGCGGGGCACGCGAACTTTGAAGTGAAGATAACGCGGCACAGCCCGCACGACGATTCAACAGGTGAACAACGATGATTGCCCTTCAACAGTCCGGACCGGAACAGTACCGCCCGATATCCGAACCTGATTGCCGGCAATGGAATTCGCGGCCGGCACGCCGCATCGGCACGGTGATTCTCATGCTTCTCGCTGCGGGCCTGCACGTCGCTCTCGGCCGGCCCTCATCCGCCGGCGAGGTTGGTACTGCGCCTGCCCCGGCCACGACTGTTCCGGCTGCACCCGCATCGCGGGAACATCGGGTGGTGGGTGCCGGGCCGTCACCCGCCGGGGAGTCCTCACCCGCCGCAAACGACTCCGCAACCACGGCCGTCAGCCCGGCCCCCGCCGCCGAGCCGTTCGCCTGGGGTGACTTCACCTGGCTCAACGGCAACGACCGCAGGCACACGGCGCTGCTGGACTCCAGGTACTTCACCGGAACGATCCTTCTGGATGCGAACTATACGGCGTCGAACCACCATCCGGTGGATCACACGGTGGTTGGCTCCACTGCTCTTGCACGCGACAACGAGTTCGAGGTCTCGGTGGCGGCACTCGGCGGCGACTTCCATTACGACAACGTTCGCGCGCGCGTGCTGCTGCAGCTTGGAACCCGCGCAACCGTGGTGCCGCGCAACGACTACAGCGTTCAACACGGCCAGTTCGATCTGGCGAACGCCTATCGCTACCTCAGCGAGGCAAATGCCGGCTATCACTTCGATGTGTGGAACGGCATCAACGTGGATGTGGGGCTCTTCATGTCGTACGTGGGGCTCTTCTCCTACTACAACGCGGAGAACTGGGCATATCAGCCGTCGTTCACGTCGGACAACACGCCGTGGTTCTTCAACGGCATGCGCATACAGATGTTCCCGAGCGACCGCTTCAAGGTGGAGCTGTGGCTCTCGAACGGATGGCAGTCCTACGCGAAGTTCAACAACGGCCTCGGAGTGGGATGCCAGGTGCTCTGGCGGCCGGAGGAGTGGCTCTCTCTCCTTTCGAACAACTACTACGGCACCGATGCACAGGATCTGCCGGGCCGCATCCGCGTTCACTCCGACAACAGTGCGGAGGTTCGGTACATGAACAATCCCGGGAGCTTCATTCATCGCGGGGCCTGTTCGCTTACGCAGGACGTGGGCTTCGAGAACGGCGGGGGCGTTGGGGGATTCAGCGGCAAGGATGGCCCGATGCAGTACTTCCTGAGCGGCATGTTCTACAACCGGCTCTGGATGGCGAACGACCACATCGGCTGGACGTTCGGCGGCGGCTACATCAACAACCCCGGGCGCTATCTGGTGCTCTATCCCACCGGCGATGCAAGTCCGATACCGGCGATCAATACGGGCATTACCGGCACGCATCCGTTCAGCGCGAACCCCGGCGATCCGTTTCATGGGTGGGATATCTCCACCACGCTGGACTGGATGCCGAACGAGAACATCACATGGCGCGTGGAGGTGGTGCATCGCGAGACCGACGTGCCCTACTTCGCAGGCCCCGGTGGCGTTACCTCGCCGGACGGATTCAACACGACGCCGATCCCTTCCGGCTGGCACCCTGACCTGACAACGGCGGAGACCCGCTTCATCGGCGCGCTGCTGGTGCGGTTCTGATGCGGTGACTCCGGAATCCCGACAGGCCGGTTGCACCGGGTTCCACGCAGTGGTTCAGTCCGGGCCGGTCTGCAAAGCGCGGTGGTTATCAACGGAGACTACAGATGCTGGACATCCTTTTCATTCTCATCGTCATCGCCTTCTTCGCCGGCGCGATCGCATACACGATCGCGTGCGAGAAGCTGTAGCCCGAAACGTTGTTCGGAGACCGAATCATGACACTCGACTATGTGCTCGGCGCGCTCGTAACCCTCGGGC
Source organism: Bacteroidota bacterium (assembly GCA_018266795.1). Taxonomy (GTDB): domain Bacteria; phylum Bacteroidota; class Ignavibacteria; order OLB7; family OLB7; genus JAFDZV01. The sequence goes on from JAFDZV010000004.1 coordinate 188,319, forward strand.
TGCTCGTCTACCTGACCTACACCCTGCTGAGGCCGGAGAAATTCTAGCCGGAGACAACCATGACGTTCAACGGAATCCTCCAGATCCTTCTCTTCTTCGGCCTGGTTCTACTGCTCGTGAAGCCCCTTGGCGCGTTCATGGCACGCGTCTTCAACGGCGAGCGCACGTTCCTGCATCCGGTTCTGGGGCCGGTGGAGCGATTCATCTACCGCGTCGGCGGCGTGGATCCGAACCAGGAGCAGCATTGGACCACGTACACCATCGGCATGCTGCTGTTCAGCGTGGTCGGGCTGTTGCTGCTGTACGGCCTGCAGCGGTTGCAGGGCGTTCTGCCGCTCAATCCGCAGGGCCTCGGCGCGGTTGCTCCCGATCTCGCGTTCAACACGGCCGTGAGTTTTACCACGAACACCAACTGGCAGGCGTACGGCGGCGAGAGCACGATGAGCTATCTGGTGCAGATGATGGGGCTGGCCTTCCACAACTTCGTCTCCGCCGCCACCGGCATCGTGCTTGCGATCGCATTGATCCGCGGCTTCGCGCGGCATTCGATGCAGACCATCGGAAACTTCTGGGCCGATCTGGTACGCTGCACACTCTACGTGCTGCTTCCGCTCTGCGTACTGGGCGCGCTGGTGCTGGTATGGCAGGGAGTTCCGCAGAACTTCTCCTCCTATACGAACGTGACGACCATCGAGGGAGCGAAGCAGACGATCGCCCAGGGGCCGGTAGCGTCGCAGGAGATCATCAAGCAGCTGGGAACCAACGGCGGCGGCTTCTTCAATGCCAACTCCTCGCATCCCTACGAGAACCCGACGCCGCTCTCGAACCTGATCGCGATGGTGGCGATCTTCGCGCTCGGCGGCGGCCTTACCTACACCATGGGACGCATGGTGGGGAACCAGCGGCAGGGCTGGGCGATCTTCGGCGCAATGTCCGTGCTCTTCTTCATGGGGATTGCGCTCGCCTATCCCTCGGAGACGCACGTTCATCCGGCGATCGAAAAGAGCGGTGTGAACATCGCCGCGGTGGCCGATCCCGGAAGCGAGCAGGCGGGAGGAAACATGGAGGGGAAGGAGGTCCGTTTCGGCATCGCCAACTCCGCGCTCTTCGCCACCGCCACCACCGATGCCTCGTGCGGTGCGGTGAATTCCATGCACGACAGCTTCACCCCTCTCGGCGGGATGGTGCCGCTTCTGAACATCGAGCTTGGGGAGGTGATCTTCGGCGGCGTCGGCTCCGGCATGTACGGCTTTCTACTCTTCGCCATCCTGGGCGTCTTCATCGCCGGCCTCATGGTTGGGCGCACGCCGGAGTATCTGGGCAAGAAGATCGAATCCCGCGAGATGAAGATGACCGTGCTCGCGCTGGTGCTGATTCTGCCGTTGAGCATCCTTGGATTCACGGCGCTTGCAAGCGTGCATCCCGACGGGCTGAAGGGGCCGCTCAATGCCGGCCCGCACGGCTTCAGCGAGATCCTGTACGCCTTCGTCTCCGGCACGGGGAACAACGGCAGTGCCTTCGCAGGGCTCTCCGCCAACTCCATGTTCTACAACATCACGATTGCGCTGGCGATGCTCTTCGGCCGCTTCCTCTTCATCGTGCCGGCAATGGCGGTGGCAGGCTCGCTCGCCCAGAAGAAGATCCATCCTCCATCGTCCGGTACGTTCCCGACAACGGGATGGCTCTGGGTGGGATTGCTGGTTGCGGTTGTCCTGATCGTAGGAGGCCTCACCTTCTTTCCGGCGCTCGCCCTCGGGCCGATCGTGGAGCATCTGCAGATGCTTGCCGGGAAGGTGTTCTGAGGTGGTCAATGGCCAGTTGCTGGTGGTCAGTAGCAAATTCCCGAATGGCCACCGACAACCAACTACTATCCGTTGTGCCCGGTGCTTGGGACGCTCGGCTGCGCCTCGCCGTAGTTCTCGGCCAATCGTGCGGCGATCTTTGGCCTGGTCGGGCGCGAAGCACCAAGTACAAAGAACTGGCAGCGAACACATAGCTATTGAGTGGAATCATGTCCAGGGAAAAGAAATCGTTGTTCGATCCGGCAATCGTGCGCGGCGCGATTCGGGATTCGTTCGTCAAGCTGAACCCGCGAACGCTGATGCGTAATCCGGTGATGTTCGTGGTGGAAGTGGTGGCCGTTGCAACCACGCTTCTCTTCGTTCGCGATCTGGCAACGCAGGCTGCACACGCAGGCTTCAGCGGGCAGATCACCGCCTGGCTCTGGTTCACCGTGCTCTTCGCCAACTTCGCCGAGGCGATGGCGGAGGGGCGCGGCAAGGCGCAGGCCGAGACGCTTCGCAGAACGAAGACCGAGACCCGTGCCAAGCGTCTTCGCAATCGGAACCAGAGCGCGTTCGACATGGTGAGCGCCACGGAGCTCCGGCGGGACGATATCGTTCTCGTCGAGGCCGGCGACATCATTCCCGGAGACGGTGACGTGATCGAGGGGGTGGCGTCGGTGAACGAGTCCGCCATCACCGGCGAGTCCGCTCCGGTGATCCGCGAAAGCGGCGGCGACCGTTCCGCTGTGACGGGGGGGACGATGGTGCTCTCGGACTGGATCAAGGTGCGTATCACCTCGAATCCCGGCGAGACGTTCATCGACCGTATGATCGCCCTGGTCGAAGGCGCGCAGCGCCAGAAGACCCCGAACGAGATCGCGCTCAGCATACTCCTCTCCGGCCTCACCATCGTCTTTCTGCTTGCGACCGCCACCATCGAGTTCTTCAGCATGTATGCGGGCACGGCGATACCGGTTACCATTCTGATTGCGCTTCTGGTTACGCTCATCCCCACAACAATCGGCGGCCTTCTCTCGGCCATCGGCATCGCGGGGATGGACAGGCTGGTGCAGTACAACGTGCTGGCGATGAGCGGTCGTGCGGTGGAGGCGGCGGGCGATGTGGACACACTGCTGCTGGACAAGACCGGCACGATCACGCTCGGCAATCGGATGGCGAGCGAGTTCGTTCCGATGCCCGGCGTTCCCGAGACCGAACTGGCGGATGCGGCGCAACTCTCGTCGTTGAGCGACGAAACGCCGGAGGGGCGATCGATCGTGGTGCTGGCGAAGGAGAAGTACGGACTTCGCGAGCGCGACATCAACGCGCTCGATGCGCGATTCATTCCGTTCACAGCGCAGACCCGGATGAGCGGCGTGGATGTGCTGGGCACCGAGATCCGCAAGGGGGCCTCCGATGCGGTGATGCGCTACATGACGGCGAAGAACGGCGGCAACTATCGGGCGCCGGCCGAACTGGATGCCGCAGTGGAGAGGATCGCGCGATCGGGCGGCACGCCGCTCGTGGTGGCGCGCGACAACAGCGTGCTGGGGGTGATCCATCTGAAGGATATCGTGAAGGGAGGGATGCGCGAACGGTTCGCGGAGATGCGCCAGATGGGAATTCGGACGGTGATGATCACGGGCGACAATCCGCTTACCGCCGCCGCGATTGCGGCGGAGGCGGGAGTGGACGACTTTCTCGCCCAGGCCACGCCGGAGAACAAGCTGGCGCTGATTCGCGAGGAGCAGGCGAAGGGAAAGCTGGTGGCGATGTGCGGCGACGGTACCAACGATGCCCCGGCGCTTGCGCAGGCCGATGTGGGGGTGGCGATGAACACCGGCACCTCCGCAGCGAAGGAGGCCGGCAACATGGTTGATCTGGATTCCAATCCGACGAAGCTGATCGAGATCGTTGCCATCGGCAAGCAGTTGCTGATCACGCGCGGATCGCTTACAACGTTCAGCATCGCGAACGATGTGGCCAAGTACTTCGCAATCATTCCCGCAATGTTCGCCGCCACGTATCCGCAGTTGAATGCGTTGAACGTGATGCGGCTTTCAACGCCGCAGAGTGCGATCCTTTCCGCTGTCATCTTCAACGCACTCGTCATCATTGCGCTGGTTCCCCTGGCTCTGAAAGGTGTTGCCTACAAGCCCCTGGGGGCGGCGGCGATTCTTCGGCGCAACCTGCTCATCTACGGAGCCGGAGGCGTTGCGGTGCCGTTCGTGGGCATCAAGATCATCGACATGATCCTGGCGTTGTTCATGTAGGGGAGGTGTCAGTAGTCATTGGCTATTGGTCAATGGGAAATATCACTGGCAACTGACGACCAACAACTGACTGCAAACGTCCATCGAGGCACCCATGTTTTCCCAGTTGAGACCCGCAATCATTCTGACGCTTGCCCTGACGTTGATCACGGGGCTCATTTATCCCCTGGCGATCACCGGCATCGCGCAGCTTCTCTTTCCGGGCAGAGCGAACGGGAGTCTGATCGTGCGCAACTCGAAGGTGGTGGGCTCCGAGCTGATCGGCCAGAACTTCACCCGGCCCGGGTACTTTCGCCCGCGTCCGTCGGCAGCCGGCGCCGGCTACGATGCCGCGGCTTCCGGCGGCTCCAACCTGGGGCCGACGAGCAGGGTGCTGATTGCCCGCATCGACAGCCTGACCAGGGCGTACCGGGCCGAGAATCCGGGGCGGCCGGTGCCGATCGACATGGTGACCACATCGGCAAGCGGACTGGATCCGGACATCACGCCGGCGAATGCGGAGTTCCAGACGTCGCGCGTGGCGCGCGAGCGGGGTGTACCGGAGGATGCGGTGCGATCGCTGGTTCGCGAATGCACGGATGGCCGGCAGTTCCACGTGCTCGGCGAACCGCGTGTCAACGTGCTCCGGCTGAACATGATGCTCGACGATCGGTACGCACGGCATTGAGGCGCTGCGGCTTCGCAGTAGATTGACACTGCGTGGATCAGCTGGCGGCGCTATCGGGCCGGCGCATGGATTTCCATGGCGCCGGCCTGAGTTGTTTACCTGCCGATCACATTCCCCTTCTGAAAGCGATGGCGAATCCACCGGTGAGAACATACGATCGTCCCTCCCCCGATGCCCTTCTTGCCAGGGCCCGGCAGGAGGATGGGCATGGCCATGGGCGTCTGAAGATCTTCCTTGGGGCGGCGCCCGGCGTGGGGAAGACGTTCACGATGCTGGAGGGGGCGCGTGCCCGCGCGATCGTTGGGGGCGATGTAGCGGTGGGCATCGTGGAATCGCACGGCCGCACGGAGACCGCCGAACTGCTGCTTGGGCTGGAGATCATCCCGCGACGGCGCCTCGAGTATCAGGGGCGCGTGCTGGAGGAGATGGATCTCGACGCCATCCTCGCCCGCCGTCCGGCTCTGGTGCTGGTGGACGAGCTTGCGCATACCAACGCTCCCGGAAGCCGCCACGCCAAGCGCTACAATGATGTGGAGGAGATCCTCGCTGCCGGCATCGACGTGTTCACCACGCTCAATATCCAGCACGTGGAGAGCATGAACGATACCGTGGCACAGATTACCGGCGTGCAGGTGCGCGAGACCGTGCCGGACAGGATCATCGAGCGTGCGGATGAGGTGGAGGTGGTGGATATCTCCGTGGATGAGCTGCTGGAGCGCCTGCGCGACGGGAAGGTATATGTTCCGCATCTGGCCCAGCGTGCGCTGGAGAACTTCTTTCGTCCGGGCAATCTGAATGCATTGCGTCAGCTGGCGCTTCGCCTGACCGCGGAACGCGTGGACGACGAGATGCAGAACTACATGCAGGCGCATGCGATTCCCGGGCCGTGGCCCGCGACGGAGCGGATGGTGGTGAGCGTTGGCCCCAGCCCGTTCTCCGCACGGCTGGTGCGGGCAACCTGCCGTCGCGCCGAGCGGCGCCGTGCGCAGTGGATTGCCGTGTACGTGGAGACATCGCGCCATCATCGCCTGAGCGATGCCGATCGCGAGCGTGTTGCGGCCACGCTTCGTCTTGCGGAGGAGCTGGGGGGCGAGGCGGCGACGGTTCCGGGAGAGGATGTGCCGGCGGAGCTGATACGGTTCGCACGTTCGCAGAACGCCACGGAGATCGTGATCGGCAAGTCCAGGCGCCGCTGGTGGTTCGAGTTGCTGCGCGGATCGATCGTGAAGCAGCTGATTCGCGCCAGCGACGACATCGACATCCATGTGATCCACGCGGACGAGGAACCGGAGGGGCCGGCCGCCGCGTTTCAGCCGGCGAGGCCGGCATACTACGTCTATCTCTGGAGCGGCCTCACCGTGGGGACTGCCGCTCTGGCCGCAGCGTTGCTGCACCGCCTGGTGGCGCTGCCGAATCTCTCGATGATCTTTCTGCTGGCCGTGCTCACCAGCGCCGTGCTCTGGGGATTGCGCGCCTCCATCGCCGCAGCGCTTCTGAGCCTTCTGGTGTACGATTTCTTTTTCGTGGACCCGGTCTACACCTTCACCATCGCCAGCCCGCAGGATGTGCTCGCGCTGGTGATCTTCCTGGTGGCGGCGGTGCTCACGAGCAATCTCACCGGGCGGATCCGCGATCAGGCGGTGGCGGTGCGTGATCGCGAGGCGCGTACCGCGGCGCTCTATGAACTGAGCCGTGCGATGGCAGCCGCGTCCGATCTGGAGAGCGTTCTGAGCGCAGTGTGCCAGCAGATCGGGCGCACGCTGGATGCCCAGGTCGTGGTGCTGCTTCCGGATGCGGATCGTCTGCTGCAGATGCATGCGTGGCCGCCGGAGATCATCCTGGAGGATCGCGAGCGCGGCACTGCCACGTGGGCATGGCGCAATCGCCAGATGGCCGGCCACGGCGCCGCGACGCTGCCGGGGGAGGCATGGCTGTACATTCCGCTCCGGGCCGCTACCGTGGTGCTGGGCGTGCTCGCCATCCGGTTCACGGTTGCCGAGAGCGTCCTTCTGCCGGATCGGCGCCGGCTGCTGGAATCCATGGCGAACCAGGTGGCGGTCGCCATCGAGCGCGCGATGCTCGCCGGCCGGATCGAGGAGGCACGGCTTGCCGGGGAACGGGAGCGGCTGCACTCTGTACTGCTCTCCTCCATCTCGCACGATCTGCGCACGCCGCTGGCGGCGATTCTCGGGTCCGCTACCAGCCTTACCGAGCAGGGCGCGGCGTTCGACGACGCAACGCAGCGCGAACTGCTGCTGACGATTCAGGAGGAGGCGGAGCGGCTGAATCGCTTCGTGGGCAATCTGTTGGATACGACGCGGCTGGAATCGGGCGCGCTGAAGCTGAATCGCGAATGGGCCGAGATATCGGACGTGATCGGAACGGCGCTTGCGGGCACCGCGCGGCAGACGGCGGAACACCTGGTGCAACTGGAAATGGAGCCGGGACTGCCGATGATCCGCCTGGACTTCGTGATGATGGAGCAGGTGTTCGTGAACCTCCTGGAGAACGCGGCGAAGTACTCCCCTCCGGGTTCGACAATTCGTGTGCGTGCGCGCAGGCGAGGGGATGTGGTGACGGTAACGATTCAGGACGAGGGGGGCGGCATTCCCGCCGGCGATCTGGAGCGAGTCTTCGACAAGTTCTACCGGGTGGAGCGCGGCGACCGCCAGGCGGCCGGCACCGGCCTCGGGCTCTCCATCTGCCGCGGCATCATCGAGGAGCACGGCGGGCGTATTCATGCCGTGAGTCCGGTTCCCGACGCAATCCGCGGCGGGAAGGATGCTCCCGGGAGCCTCTTCATCGTGGAATTCCCCATCGAACAGGAACCCTCCGTGGATCGCATTCAGGGGGGAGCCGAATGAACGAACAACCCCTTCGTGTCCTTGTCGTGGACGACGAGCCGCAGATCCGGCGTTTCCTTCGGGCCGCGCTGGCCGGCCATTCCTATCGCGTAGTGGAGACCGGTACCGGCGCCGATGCGCTGGTGAAGGCCGCTACCGAACATCCGCACCTGGTTATTCTGGACCTTGGGCTTCCCGATACGGACGGCATCGACGTGCTGCGCCGGCTGCGCGAATGGTCGTCCATGCCGGTGATCGTTCTATCGGTCCGGGGGCGCGAGGAGGACAAGATCAGGGCCCTGGACGAGGGAGCGGACGACTACGTTACCAAGCCGTTCAATATCGGCGAGCTTCTTGCCCGCGTCCGGGCCGCACTCCGGCATCACCTGCGAGCCCGGACCGAGGAGCCGGTGTATCGTGCCGGCGGCCTTACGGTTGATCTTGCCCGGCGTCTGGTGACGATGAACGGAGTTGAAGTAAAGCTTGCACCGAAGGAATACGAACTGCTGCACCAACTGGTAGTACACGCCGGCAAGGTTCTCACGCATCAACACCTTCTGCGCGAGGTATGGGGGCCGATGTATGCCGGTGAGACCCACTATCTGCGTGTGCATATCGGCACTCTGCGCAAGAAGATCGAGCCCGACGTTGCCCGGCCGCGCTATATCACCACGGAGCCCGGGGTTGGGTATCGCATGGTGGAGGGGGAAGAATCGAGTTCCGAAGAAGCGAAATAGGACCTTTGGCTCATGTGTAGATCATCTTCGGGTGATATATTCTCTCCGTCCCTGGAAAAAGAGCCCTGGTACGGCGGAGGTCCAAATCCCGCCACGAACAGTCGGAGCGTCTGACGCCTCCGCACGCCTGATTCTGCAAGTTGTTCTACGTCCATGAAACGGAGACGGATTGTCATCCTTGGCACGAACGTTGCCGGGTATACTGCTGCCATTGAGCTTAGCAAGCTGGTTGCCGGGAGCCACGATGTGATCGTGGTGGCGAACACGCACAGCTTCCTGTTCCTTCCGTCGCTGGCCGGATTTCCATTCGGTGGGTGCGACGAGGAGGATATCATGTTCGATGTGCGATCGGATTATGCGCGTCACTCGATCCGCTTCGTGGAGGCGGATATCACGCATCTGGATCTGGACGCACAGAAGATATTCACGCGCACAACCGATCCCATCGCCTACGACTACGTTCTGATAACCACCGGGGCGCTGGCGGACGGCGACTACATCCCGGGATTTCGCGAGCATGCACACACGCTCCTGGGGATCACGGCGGCGATGCGGACGCGCGATGCGTGGCAGCCGTTCCTGAGCAGTTCAGGGCCCGTGGTTGTCTGCGTGGCGCAGGAGTCCGCATGCTACGGTGCCGCGTACGAATTCCTGTTCAATGTGCGGCGCAATCTGATGAAGCACGGTCTTTCCGGAGTCGTGCCGCTGACGTTCGTCACGGCCGAGCCGGCGCCGGCGCACTTCGGAATCGGCGGGTTCCACAATACGGAGAAGATGTGCCGGTGGATGCTGGAGCACTATCAGATCAACGCCAGTTTCAGCGTCTCCATCCGTGCGGTCGAGCCGGGGGCGGTTGTTCTTGGAACCGGTGAGCACCTGCGTTCCAGATTCACGATGATCATGCCGCGGTACGTCGGGGTGGATGCCGTGCGGAATACAGACGGGCTTGCGGGGGATCTGGGACTGATCGACGTCGACAGCCGCTATCGGCATCCGCATCATCACAATGTCTACGCTGCCGGCGCCGCGGTGAACATCCGGCCGCTGGCCTCCACCCCGGTGCCGTGCGGTGTTTCCAAGACCGGGTATCTCAGCGAGCGGATGGCGCATGTCGCGGCCCTGAATATCCGGGCGGACATCGAGGGCCTTTCACCGATCGATCACTCGCACGACGATCTGATTGCCATGTGCAGAATGGACAACGGAAGTCTGGACTTCGCAGGCTACGACGCCGGCATGTCGCATCCGCTCTGGTACGATTTCAGCATGCCGGGACCGGAGTCGCAGTGGGCCCTGAGCACGTTGTGGAAATATTTCCCCGTGAAGGAGAAGAGCGTCGCCGCGTGATGCTGCCGCGTCGCGCGGCGGCATGATCGCCGCCGGAGCGCGCCTGTGACGGTACGGTTGTCGTGACGGGGCGGCTGCCGTGACGGGGCGGCTGCCGTGACGGGGCGGCCGGACGAGTGGGCGCAGGTGCTCCGCTGCGAACATCGTATCGTGGTACGATACGTTCATGCCGGATACGGCGCGATCCTCACTGCGCCCGGCGCCCGGAAGAATCGGCAGGGCCCGGCTCGATCACCCCAAGCCTGTCGTGCCGGGCATCGAACACCAGCACATCGTTCCGGAAATACTCGTTCCCCACCCACCCCGGATAGACCTTCGCGAAGAGTCCGTCGGTGCAGGCCTTGATCCACCGCAGGAAGCTGCCCCCCTCCGGTTCGTCGGCGGTCGACGTCCAGATCGGAAGCATCGTGCGTTCGCGGCCAAGCATCTCTATCCTGATGCGGGGATTGCCTCGGAGCAGTTCCATCGGCCTGCCCCAGGCGCTGCCGGGGAAGGTGTCCACCCGGCCGCCGGCCTGGCGCCAGTCTTCCCACTGCCGCCGCGGCAGCAGGAGCGTGAACGCAGAGGCGCCGTTGTCGTACTTGATCAGCCGTTCCGATCCGTTGATGGTTATCGGAAGGTAGATCGGGAACTGATGAACCATCGCGCCGTTGATGTAGCGCACCCGTGCTCCCATCTCGCCTCGTAGCGTATCCGTTACTGCGATGCGCGAGTGTGCGAAATCCATCACCAGTATCCGGCCATCGATGAAGTCGTAGCCGAGGTTCCCGACCTTTGTCGCGTACATCGTGTCGTTCTCCTCCAGCGAATCCATCTGTATCTCGTCGTAGATCGGGATGTGGCGGGCAACGTACCGCGTGCGGCCGCCGTACCCGATGCTGATCGGGATGCCGGCCAGTCCCTCCGGCCTGCTCTGGTAGCGCAGCATGTGATCAAGCGTGCATCGGTGCTTCTTCAGATAGGCGAACCGCTGCGTGATATCCATGAGGTCCGTAACCGGCGTGCCGAGATCGAACTGCACGAAGAACGGTTTGGTGATGGTATCGATGCGGATCGGGAGGAACATCGCCGAGCGATCGGATGTCGAGTCCCGGATCCAGGTGACCGGGATCCATTCGATTTCATCGGTGATTGCCTGCGGAACTATCGATGCGGAGAACGATTCGCGATACACCTCCTGCCGGCTGTAGTAGAACCATGTGCCTCCGTAGAACAGCAGTGCCGCGCCGGCGAGAACGGAGAGCCATATGAACGTGCGTTTCATTGCGGCGTGAACGGTGCTGGAACCGGATTGTTGCACGGTCGCCTTGCGTTCGCCGTGGCGAATTCACGGCAGCGCCCGGCGAAGAAACGGTGCGAACATTCCGGGAGCCGCGTTCGCATGATGCCGCGTCGGGAACGTTGAGGGGTACATCTTCGTGTACTCGTGCGACGCCCGGATTCGGAGTAGTGTTGCAGGAACGATGGTCCGGTTCCCCCGCAAAGTTATCTGGTACTCACGTATCGGTGGTCCATCACAACACATCGACCTGGAAGGAAGACCCCACATGAAACCAACCCGACTACTCGTACTTCTCATTGCGCTCTGCATTCTCGCGGGCGACACGCTCGTTGTGCATGCGCAGTATCGCCGTCGCGATATCAGTACGCTCTCCGCTGCCGATCAGCTCGAACTGCGGCAGCTGATGATGGGCTGGATCAATGCCGCCGTGGTAGCGCAGCATTACACGGCCGGCATCCATTGCTACAACGAATTCTTCCTGAGCTGGCATCGCGGGTATATCGGCCAGCTCGAGGCGTGGTTGATGACGCAGCCGAACGGGACCAAGTACGTCCCGCTGCCGAAGTGGGATCCGAACAATCCGGCCGGCATACCGAACGCCTTCTTCAACGGACTGGCCGGCTTCGGCAGCTCCGTGCTCACGGGCTATCCGCCGCTCGTGAACCAGAACATCTCGGGCTTCGGCAACTTCAACTTCGGACCGTTCATAGTGCCGGGAGTCTGCGCGGCCTATCCTGCCTCCACGCGTCCCGACCAGTGCACCGGCATTCCGTATCCGGCCACGGCGATCGACAACTTCGCGCTCGCGCTCGAGAACCAGCACAACCCGGTGCATCCCGATGTCGGCGGCGTGATGTCCACGTTCGACTCTCCGGCCGCAGCGCTCTTCTTCCTCTGGCACGGTTACATCGACGATCACTATCGCTACTATCAGTGCGTGTGCCAGAATGCGAAGGTGAAGGATCTCTACATGAAGGATAATCCCGCCGACATCGGCGGCGAACCGAACACTACGGAGCCGAGCGGCGTGATGTGGCAGAGCCCGGACATCTGGGTGCGCCAGAATGCCGACCCGTTCGTTGGTGGCAAGTACCAGCACGAGGATGACGTGAACCGCCATCAGAATCCGGAGTACAAGACCATCGGCCAGAATTATGTCTACGTGCGCATCAGGAACCTGGGCTGCCAGACGGTGAACGCCGGGGAGGTGAACCTGCGCGTCTATTGGAGCAAGGCATCCTCCGGTGTATGGACATGGCCGGGCGACTGGACCAATACTCCGCCGTTCACGCCGCCGCACGGCGACGAGATAACCCTGGCACCAATCCCCGTGCCGACGCTTGCTCCGGGCGCGCAGTGGGTTGGACAGGTTGGATGGACGGTGCCGAATCCCGCCCTCTATCCAAGCGATCCGCACCATTTCTGCCTGCTTGCACGGCTGGAGTCCGCCGTGGATCCGATGACATACCCGGAGGGGAGCAGCGTCTATGCGAACACCCAGAACAACAACAACATCGCATGGCGCAATGTGATGGTGTACGATCTGGACCCGAACAACATCGTGGGTCCGGTCAAGAACTGGGACAAGTTCTTCTTCGCTCTGACCGATAAGCGCGCTACAGCGGGCAAGCTTCGTTTCGATCTCCCGAACAATCCCGCGCTTCGCTTCACGGTTGACCTTGGCCAGGAGCTGCACGATGCATGGGTTGCCGGCGGCCGCGTGGGCGACGGCGTGGACAATGCAGAGGGGACGCAGGTTGTGATTACCGGTCCCACGGCGACGCTGGAGAACATCAAGATGAAGCAGGGAGCGCTTTACACGCCGGCTGTGCAGGCGAACCTGGAGAACAACAAGGCCGGCGGACTGCCGGATGTGAAGTACGGCGACGTGCTTTCCGTTGTGGTGACGCAGTACGAGACGATACCCGCGCAGGCCGAGGGTGAAAACGACAAGGATATCATGATCGGAGGGCTCACCTACGATCTGCGGGCCGTGAAGCTGGACGCAACCAACGGCGATCCGTTGATCGGATCCGTATCGGTTGGACCAACTACCTGCCCGGAGGCTGCGGACGGTTCGATATCGCTGGTGATGAAGAATCCGGACGCCAACTATACGTACTGGTGGAGCACCGGTGCCAGTACCCGTGATGTCACCGACCTTGCGGCCGGCACCTATACCGTCTACGTCCGCAACGATGCCGGTGTCGTGGAGACTCAGGACATTACGGTGAAGAGCAGCTCCTCGCTCGCCGTTGACATGGACGCCACCATCTCCAGTTGCGGTCGCAGCAACGGCGCGACGAGAGTGGGCGTTACCGGCGGCAAGGCTCCGTATACCTATCAGTGGTACAAGGATGGCGAAGTGCTCGGCGGGGAAACCGGAACGTCGGTGAAGAATGCCGCCGAGGGGAATTACTCCGTTGCGGTGACCGATGCCGCCGGCTGCTCGGTAACCGGCCGAATCCGCGTGAGCGACGAGATGGCAATGCTGAACCTCTTCGTGACGACGCACGACGCCTCCAGCGCCGATGCAGCGGATGGAAGCGCGGATGCCGAGGCCACCGGCATGATGCCTCCGTTCCAGTATCAGTGGAGCAACGGTTCCACGTCGCCGCGCATCAGTGGTCTGGTGCCGGGCGTCTACACGGTTTCGGTGACCGATGCCTCCGGCTGCAGCGTAAGCCAGCAGGTTACCATCTCCTATCCGCAGCTCCAGAATCAGGGAGTGGATCGCGAGAACGCGAATGCTCTCGGCAGCATTCTTCTGGTATCACCGAACCCCGCCACGGATCGTGCGGATGTTCGGTACGAACTGCGTAAGAGCGGCTCCGTGAAGATCGCTCTGTACGACGAAGTGGGCCGCCTGGTCGACGTTCTGTACGACGGGCAGCGCGAGGAGGGGGGCAACACGCTGAACGTGGATACGCGTTCCTATCCGAGCGGGCGTTATACAGTGCGTCTGCTGTTTGGAGGAACCTCCGCGTCCATGCCGCTCGTGATCGTGCGGTAGGCCGTGGCGCCATGACGATGTAGTGCGCTTGGCCGGCGTTGCCGCTCATCGCACAGGGTGTTTGCGCACGAGCGGGCGTTCCTGCACAGGGACGCCCGCATCTGCGCATCGTTGTTGCCGGGATCGTCGATCACACACTCCCTCCTCTCGATCCATGATGCTGAAATACTTCCTGCCGTTCCTTCTCGCATCCGTGTTGCTTGCAGCCTGTGGTCACGATGAGCCTGCCGGCCCGCGTCCCATCGTAATTCCGCGCGCCGACGAGGCGATCGTCTACTCCAGGCATATCGAGCCGATCTTCAAGACATCGTGCGGTGGCAGCGGATGCCATCTGGACGGTCAGGCCGGAGGGGCGATGCGTATGGACTCGTGGGATGCAGTGATGGCCGGCACGGACGACGGCGTTACCGAAGTAGTTCCCTATTCCGCCCGCAAGAGCCATCTCTTCCAGCACATTGTGAGCGATACGTCGCTTGCGGCAACGGCACTTCCGCGCATGCCCACCGGGCGCGACTCCCTGCCGATGGATGAGGTGCTCGCGATCAAGCGATGGATAGACGAGGGGGCGAAGAGCGATCGGGGAGATGTTGCGCTTGCAGGTGTGGATCGCCGGCGCATCTTCATTGCGTCGCGTACCGAGAATCTGATTGCGGCGATCGACCAGCAGTCGCTCCGGGTTGCACGCTATCTCCCTGCATCGGCGGATGACGGGAATGCTGCGCCGGCGGAACCGCTGGCTTCGTCCGACGGCGCACTGTACGTGACCCTCCCGGCAACCGGCACGGTGGCGCGCTACGATGCCCGCACCCTGACGCGCACCGCGCAGGTGCAGGTAGGAGCCGCACCGGCGCAGATCGCGGCGTCATCCAATGGCGGAACGCTCTACATTGCGCATTCCGATCCCGACGCGGAGACACAGTACGTAAGCGTGGTCGATGCGCGTTCGATGCGGATGACTGGAACGATCGACAGTGTTGGCCGGGCTCCGCACGGCCTGGTGCTCAGCCCCGACGGGCGGCAGCTCTACACCATCAATACGTTCGGTGATGATATCAGCGTGGTGGATCTGGCTACGGGGAAGGTGCTGAAGCGCATTCCCGTCTCGTACAACAATCCGCTCGTGCCCGGCTTCATCGCTCGCTATCAGCCGTACTGTGGCCTGCTTGCGCCGGACGGCCACACGCTCTGGGTGACCTGTCGCAGAAGCGGCGAGGCTCGCGCCGTCGATCTCGATCTCGGCGCCGTCGTTGACAGCATCTTCGTGGGGGTGCAGCCGATGATGCCGGCGATCACGAAGGATGGCAGATACCTCTGGGTGCCGAACGTCGTCACCAATTCGATCTCCGTGATCGACCTCGGAACCCGCCGTCTGCAGGCGACGATTCCCAATGTGACGCAGGGACCGAATGCGGTTGCCTTCTCGCCGGATGGGAAAACGGCCTACGTCACGTGCGAAAGTCTGGATGAAGGGGCGCGTCATGGTGGCAGCGGTGGCGTGGGAGGGATGTACGAGATCGACGTTGCGAACAGGGTAACCCTTGCGAAGATCGAGATTGCCGCAGGCTCCACCGGCATTGCGGTGACGCCGTGAATGGCCGGTAGTCAGTAGTCAGTAGTCAGTAGTCAGTAGTCAGTAGTCAGTAGTCAGTAGTCAGTAGTCAGTAGTCAGTTGTTGGTAGTTGTCAGTGGTCAAGTGGTAACCACTAACGACTAACCGGCTCCGCACTATATTGCGCCGCCATCCGTGCGTGCCGCAATGCACGCGGCTCCTGTGAACACACACGATACAGTCATGCCGGAACAATCGGACAGCGTCATCTACCAGGTTATTGTAAACCATGAGGAGCAGTATTCCATCTGGCCGGCCGATCGCGAGATCCCGCCGGGGTGGAGGTCCGAGGGGAAGACCGGCTCCAAGGCGGAATGTCTGAACCATATCAACGAGGTTTGGACGGATATGCGCCCGCTCAGCCTGCGGAAGAAGATGGAGGAGGAACGCAGACGTACCGAGGCGCAGTGAGCATGGGCCAGCCGATGGAAACGAATCAGCCGGCGCCGGCGATTGTGGCGATCGATCCGCATCCGCTGCTGCATGCAGCCATGTTCGTTGCGCACTTCGGCCTGCCGCTGGAACAGCTTCCCTCCCCCGCATGGCTGCAGGAGCTGCTGCATTCCAATGCGGATGCCCCGGTTTGCAGAACCGAGGAGGTTCGCCAGGGCGTTCGCTCGATGCTGCGTCATGCCGGCTACAAGCCAACGGGACGGGGAAAGCCGGCAGCGGAGTATCTGGTGCGTGCCGAGGAGGATGGGGTGCTTGCCTCGATCAATTCCGCAGTGGATGCATGCAACGTGGTATCGCTCCACAGCGGTCTTCCGATCAGCCTGGTCGATCTGGACCGTACCCGCGGGCCGCTCAGGATAGGCGTCGCACCGGAAGGCGTATCGTACATCTTCAACCTCTCCGGCCAGTCCATCGATCTCGGCGGGCTTCTCTGTCTGTTCGATGCGGAGGGGCCATGTGCCAACGCCGTGAAGGATTCGCAGCGCACGAAGACGAGCGGAGCCACAACGCGTGCGCTCTCCATCATCTGGGGAGTGTGCGGGTTCGAGGAACATACCGCGAGCGCGGAGCGCTGGTATCGTTTCATTGTGGAGAGGCTCGGCGGGGAGTGCCGGTAGGATGGAGTTGCGCCCGGGCGATTGACCGGAGCAGGTTATCCCGAGGAGCGAGGAATCCGGTCTGCCGTGAGGGCAACGCCGTCGTTGAGAGCCGTCAACCGCAGGCGGCGCCACCGCAGGTGCACTGCCGGCCGATGATAGAGTACGCGCCCGGACATCCATCACCGTGGAGTCCGGGCGTCCGCGTTTATGCGGCTTCGGGGCCGGAATCGAGGAGGTGCGAACTTTTTTTCGCAATCACCACCTTTGGTGTGATGCCTCGGAATCTATTGTGTCAAGTACGTAATGCGCAGTGGTATTCGGCTTACTCACTGAGCCGGACGCCGCGGCGTCCACATTACTCCGCCTCCGTTGCGATCCCCCGGTCCCAGCGCGAGGCTTATGCGCGTTGGCATACGGCTCTGTGCCGTGTTCGTGAGTTCCTGCATCACGAAGCGGCCAACGTCTTCGCGCAGATTCCGAAATGGTGTAGTGTGGCGCCAAAGCAGCGCGGCAATTCCCGACTCATCCCTTTGCCGTTATGCATCCCGTGCGAACGCTACTCCATGCCGCTCTCCTCCTCTGTACAACAGCAGTGATGTTGTTCGGTTCCGCAACCGCCGTTGCGGCCGGCTCCGATCGCGGCGGCACCGTCACCCGGATCGACTTCTCCGGAAGCGGCCGCATTCCGCTGCGCCCGGATCCCACCGTGGAGAAACCGTTCACGGAGATCCAGCCGCACTGGAAGGAAGGCCAGCCGATGCTTGCCGTGGCATACGTCAGCGGCACCATTCCCACGGTTGGTGTAACGCTCGACGTATCGAACCAGAATCTTCCTGCGAACACGGTTGTACGCGGCGTCGGGCCTGATGGGATCGACTTCCCGCCAACGCCGGTTGCGCCGAGCGTTGCGGGTACGCGTGCAGCGCTGGTCTACCCACCGCATTCCGCATCGCGCCCGTTTCAACCCGGCGCCATCTGTTCGTACGAGCCGTTTACCGTCAGCTGGGAAACGTCGATCGATGGCGGTGCCCATTGGAAGGCGCAGGCCGAATCCCGTTGCACGCTCTATATCACCCGCTCCTCACCCGTGCGCGAGGTGCCGGAGACGGGATATGCCTTCTTCGAGTCGTTGTTCGCGATATCGTGCCACAACGCAAGCGGCGCAACGTCGGACTCCGCCATCATCAAATGCATCTGGAGACCGTTCGCCGATCGGGATGTGCGATTGCTGTCCGGTGATACGCTTGCGTTCTACCGGCACAAGAACGCCGCGCCGGAAACCACAACTGGTGGATTGATCTTCACGAAAACGGGCATCTGCTTCGCATGGGCTCATCTGCTGATCGACCTGCTGCGCGTGCAGGGCATCCAGCCGCACAACAGCTATGTGGTTCTCAGCACACCGGAGTCCACGCAGTACGGTCCAGTGGTCGGCATGCTGATTCGGAACTGCCAGTTCATGACGCCGTCCGGAACGCAGGAGTGCCCGGACTATCCATACGTTGCCGCGTTCGATCCGCATACCAATCTGGATCTGGTTGGTCCGGATGTATTCAGCAGACCGGGCATTGCGGCGCAGGGGGAGCCGGATCCGGTGTCGCTGTTTCGCAATCATGTGCTCGTCTGCCTGGACGGCACCTACTACGATCCCAGCTACGGCCGTACGTACGCCTCCATCGACGAATTCTACAATGTGATTGCAGGCTGGGTTGTGCTCGGGCGCGGGAACGAGGCGGCGATGAAGTTCGATCTGAACGGTGACGGAACGATCGATAACACCGATGTCACCGTGGGTCGTGTAAGCAACAATCCTCACCGCCTGGCATTGAACGTGACTCGCCAGGATTATTGATTCACGCTCTTCGGGGCTCTATCGTGTGATCGAATACTGCCGGCCCGCCGAATGCAGGCTGCAGGCCGGCCGTACGGCTCTTCGTTGCGCTGGCGTGATTCGCGATGCGGCTCATCGCCATCACGTCCGTTTGCAGGCCGCGCGCTCGCGCTGCAGGATCGCCGTCCCCGGCTTGGACTGCCTCATCCCCCAGCGCTGTATCTCCCGGCATTGCCTCCGCGTTTTACCTCGTAGTCTCCCGGTCGTAATGCACTGTGGCAATGCATGCCGCCGGCTCACATCCCTCAACGGAACGCGCACATTACGCGATCCCTCCGCGCACTCATCCCTGGAACATCATGCGCACAGTTATTCGGCATACTGCACACCGTCCACCGATATCCGCATCGCTCTATCTGCTTCTGCTGGTTGTTGCCGCGAGCGCCGTTCCGGCAACGGCCGGCAACGCGAACAACGATGCGGAGGTTGTGCGAATGGAATTCTCGGGGAGCGGTCGCATTCTACTGCGGTCCGATCCCACACCTGAGGCGCCTTTCTCGGAAATAGAACCAATCTGGCGTCGCGGGGGAAGGAATCTCTCGGTGGCATATGCAAGCGGAAGCGTGCCGGTGCTCAGCGTAACTATCGAGCTGCCGGCCGCGGCGGCGCAGCAGCCGATGATGGTGCGAGGCATCGGGCCGGACGATCTGAGTTTTCCGGCTGTTGCCGTGAAGCCTGAATTCAACGGAACCGTTGCAACGCTGCAGTATCCCGCACGGCAGGCGCTCCGCTCCTTCGAACCATCCATGGTCTGCACGTACGAGCCGTTTACCGTGCAGTGGGAAACCTCCACGAATGGCGGTGCAACATGGACGTGCCGCGCCATCTCCCGCAACACTGTCTACGTAACGCTTGCACGTCCGGTGGAGGAACAGCCCGAGGTTGGATATGCATGCATCGAGTCGCTTCTTGCCATCTCGTGCCGTGATGCCAATGGCGCCACAACGGAGACGGAAGTGATCGGCGACGTGTGGCAGGACTTCAAGGATCGTGTGGTTCAGACTGTATCGGGCGATACGCTTGCGTTCTATCGCCACAAGAGGGTGGACCCACAGGCCACAACCGCCGGGCTGCTCTTCACGAAGTCAGGCGTCTGTTATGCATGGGCGCACCTGCTGATCGATCTGTTGCGTGTGCACGGCATCACCCGGCACAACTGCTACGTGCTACTCACGGCGCCTGCGGCAACGGCCTACGGACCGGTTGATGGGATGCTGATGAAGAACTGTCAGTTCGGAAATCCATCCGGGGCCGACGTCTGTCCGGACTTCCCATATGTTGCGGCGTTCGATCCGCACCGCACGTTCGATCTCGTGGGGCCCGATGTCTACAGCCGGCCCGGCCTGCCCGCTCAGGGCGAACCCGATCCTGTTGCACTTTTCCGCGATCACAGCATCGTCTTCCTGGACGGTGTGTACTACGATCCCAGTTACGGCCGCACCTATTCCTCGCTCGACGAGTTCTACAACTACATTGCCGGCTGGGTTGTGCGCAGCCAGGCGAATGAACTGGCTGTGAACTACGATCTCAATGGCGATGGGAAGATCGAAGATCGCATGATGACGATTGCACGGGTGAGCAACGATGCACATCATCTTGCACTGAGCGTTACGCGCAGCGACTACTGATACGCTTCCATGGCCGCCCGCGGAAGCGAATGGCTCCACGCGCCGGCGAAAGCGCTGCGGGAGCGTTCGGTGCCTGCGGCAGCGGCCGCGGCATCTACTCGTCCCCCTCGATCATCGGTGCGAAGTAACGGGCGAAGAGCTCGGTGGCGCTTCGCGCGCCGGTTTTGCGATGGATCTTCTTCACATGCTTCTTGACGGTGTCGATGGAGATATAGAGGCGGCGCGCGATCTCATCGTACTTGCGTCCGAAGACATGGAGCGTCAATACCTCCAGCTCACGACTGGTCATCCCGGTTTTCCGGGCGATCGCGTGAAGCACGTCGTGGAACACACGCCCCACAGGACGGGCGGATGAATGACGTGCCACGAGATCGGTGAGCATGAAGGTGAGAAAGGTCTCCATGCCCTTCATCACCGAACGCGTCTCCTCGGACGTGAATCCCTTCTTGCGTTCGCGCAGCAGGGTGATCGTGCCGAGGTCGTCGCCCGCATGAAGGAAGTGGAACACCATCGGCTCATGGTAGTGGGCGTCGTCGAACGGCGGCCACGAGAGTATGTTGGGTCCGGGATGTGCATCCACATGGATATCACTCTGAGTGGCGCGCGACTTGCTTCCGCGACGCGGCGGAGTGTAGAGCCGGCAATTCAGATTTATTCTCACTGCAACCCGATCGACATCCGCGAAGAGCGCCGTCAACTCGTCCGTGAAGCGGCGGACCCACTCCATCGGGTCTCCGGTTAACGGAAGCGCGTTGAGGAAGCGGAGAAGTGAATCGGGAAGCAGCGTGATGGCATTCGGGTGACGGTCGCGATTCTGCGGTCCATGTGCATATGAACCGCTCGGATCGTCGTGTCCGTGCATGCCGGAGTTGTGCTTGCGATGACGCGGCATAGAGTGGAACGCGTGAACAAACGCCGGAACCTCTCGAAGGTCCGATCAGATCACGGAATAGATGTAATAGCAGGCCGCGGATGCCAGCGGTGGCCAGTTCAATCGGTTGCTCACGGTGCCTTTATTGCAGGAGAGACGGGGCCCGCATGTCACCCTTGGGGACTGCACATAATCAACGGACCACACTGATCAGAAGAGCTAGACTTCCGCTTGTTCGGGACCAGGAACCATTGCGCATGAGGGATCGATGCGACACCCGTACCGGGCAAACAACTTCACATTTTCACCCCCTATCAAGAAAGTACCCTCACGGGTACTTTTTGGGCCGCGAGTTTCGAACAGTTCGTCAGTTCGTGTGTATGGTCGGGTAGTGGTGCAAGCCGCGGCGACGCCTGCATTGCATGCCGCGAGTGCAGTGTATACGGGGCATTGCGGCGTGCGGTGTGCCTGAGTGATTGCTGCCCGAATGCGTTGCGGGCACGGTGTTTGCGGCGCAGCGCAGGGCAAGCCGTTGGCAGCCGTGTTTGGATGCTCGGCGTGAATCACCGCCCGGCCCCGTGGCCGGCGTGCGTTCAGACGGTTCGGAACGCACGCGCCACAGCGGGTATCTAGCCGGCGCTCCTCATGGTGATTGCACGGATGCCTGCACAGAGGCGCTCGATGTCGGCCGGCGTGTTGTATCCCTGAATGGATATTCTGATGAGGCTGCGGCCGTTGAACCAGGGGAACACCGGTATCTCGACCAGGTGCTCGTTGAACAACCGTTCCTGAAGTGCGGCGGCGTCGATCTCGGCCGGGAGGAGGAATGAGCTCATCTGCGCGAACCAGGCATCGTCATCCGGAGCAACGGGCACAAATCCGAATTCCTTCGAGAGCGCTTCGCGCGCATCGCGCACGAGCTCGTGACACCGGGCGCGCACGCTTTCCCACCGGTGCTCCTGCTGAAAGCGGATCGCCGCCGGCACAGAGAGCGCGGGGCTCAGATCGCGCGTCCCCCACATCTCGTGATGATCGATGAACGTAGAGCTTCCGGGAGCCACCGCCTCCCATCCCCAGCTGACTACCAGCGGTTCCAGCAGCGGCTGCAGTTCGCGGCGTGCATACAGAAACGCGGAGCCCTTCGGCGAGCAGAGCCACTTGTGAAGATTGCCCGTGTAGAAGTCCGCGCCCAGCGCCTCCAGGTTCAGCGGGATCTGTCCCGGCGCGTGCGCTCCGTCGATGAGCGTGACGATGCCGCGCTCGCGGGCGAACTCGCAGATCTGGCGTACGGGGATCGTGAGCGCGGTTGGCGATGTAATATGGCTGATGAAGATCACACGCGTGGCGGGAGTCACCTGCGCGAAGAAGCCCTCCAGGAACTCCGCATGTGTGGTCACCGGGATCGGGACCTGTGCGGCACGGTAGGTGAAGCCGTTCTTGCCCGCCAGGAAGCGCCACGTGCGGCTGCATGCGCCATACTCGTGATCGGTGGCAAGCACCTCGTCTCCGTGGCCGAGACGAAGCGAGCGCGCAACGATGTTCACGCCGATGGTTGCATTGGTAACATGCACCGCATCGAGCGGGTCGCATCCGATGAATCGGGCAAGCTCTCCCTGCGCGTCGCGAAGCAGCTGCGGCAGACGGCGTGCGAAAAACTCCACGGGCTCACCCTCGAGCTCCCGCTGCCATCGGATGTTCTCCTCGAACACCGGGCGCGGGCAGGCGCCGAATGATCCGTGATTCAGGAACACCACGTCGGGGCGGAGCAGAAAGAACGAGCGAAGATCGTTGGACATGAAGGCGAAAATAGGGAAGAGGGGGATAGCAACTAACGATCTGACAATGGGTTACCAATCGGCGGCGGCAGTTCATGGTGATGCTGCACACCCGGCCTGCCGCGCGGGCTCGCCGTGTCTCTGTCCGGAGGCAGCGTACATACGGCCGCCCGCAAATAATTTCGGCCCGGAGGACCTGTCTCCTCCGGGCCGCTGGCTCCAGAATGTCAACGTTCGGAGTTGCCGGAATGCCGGCGCTCCTTCGGTGCATCTGGTATTACTTGGAATCGTCGTTGCCGTTCGATGAGTTCCCGCCGCCGTTGAAGAAGGAACTGAACGCCTCCTTCGCCTTTGCACGTACGGAGTCCGCAGTCTCCATGGCATTGCGCAACGTCTCGGCGAGCGGATCCTTGGAGGCGTTGAAGTCCTCGCGATAGTTGCGGGCTGCCTCGCGGAAGTTGTTCATGGGATCATCCTTCGCGTCGCCGTCCCGCCCCAGATAATCGCCGGCGAGGATCTTGCCGTAGGCGCCGCTGTCCACCCAGGTCTTGAGTTCGGTGAGGCGGAGCACCGGGAACGGATGGCTCTGGCCGACAAGGTTCAGCAGCTTGTGCATGCTGTCCAGTACGCTCGGCGAGCCTTCGTAGTCCGCGGCCTGAAGGAAGAACTCGTTGATATCCATCTCCGACGTACGCGGGCCGCCGGCGAGTTTCATCAGCACGTTGTAGTATACCTGCGGGTCCTGTACAACCAGAAGGCCGGCGCGATCGGCGCTCAGTTCGCTCTTGCGGTCCCACTCCTTCAACGCGATGATGACCGCGAGGATGGAGGCGCCGCCCAGTGGCACGCTGAAGGCGGCCACGGAGAATTTGATCAGGAGCTGCAGCAGTGTCTTGTAGAGCACGTGCCCGCTCATACAGTGTCCCAGCTCGTGGCCGATGATGGCGAGGATCTCGTCATCGGTCATCCCATCAACGATGGAGGAGTTGAGAACGATGAACGGCTTTTCCACGCCGATCGCACCTGCATTGAGGAAGGGGCTCTGCGAAACGTAGAGCTCCGGAACTTCCTGCATGTCCAGCAGATCGCACGCCTCGCGATGCAGTCGGTTGATCCGCGGGAACTGGTTGGCGGAAACGCGAACGGCGGAGGCGAGCGTTATCAGTCTGAGCGATCGTTCGGTGGTAATGCCGATAAGCTTCTGCAGCAAGGTATCCAGGCCGGGCACCTTGCGCACGGCCGTCAGTGCGGCGCGGTCCGCCGGGTGCTCCCATGCCTTCGAGCTGATGCCGGGGAACTTCGTCTTGATCCTCCGAATCGATGATGCATCATCCATACGTGATCGTTCCTGTTAGTTGATTCGTATCGTGAAGCCCCCGCGCAGCATTCACGTAAGGGCACCGAGGTTGGATATCGTACGATAAGGCAAAAAGATTCACCCATCGCACCACAAAGTATCCGCCGGGAAGGAAATATCGGCCTCCACGGGTTCCGGCCCGGTTGCCACGAATCCGGCTGCTCCGAAACAGTACGCGCCGCCCCGGGTTGCCGGGGCGGCGCGCTTCGGGAGGAATGCACTCCCTGCATGAAATGGTGTTTGTGTTCGTGAGTGCGGATTCTCCGCCGGATCAACTTGCGATAACATTCACCAGCTTGTCCTTCACCGCGATCACCTTGCGAACAGTCTTGCCAGCAATCAGGTAGCGCACCGAATCGTGCTCCAGCGCCAGGCGCTCGAGCTCGTTCGCCTCCGTTCCGGCGGGCACCACCGTCTTCGCCTTGATCCTGCTGTTGACCTGCAGAACGATCTCCACTTCATCCACCGTGATCTTGCCCGGATCGAACTCCGGCCACGGTTGATTGGCAACGCCGCCGCCGTGCCCCAGTCTGCTCCAGAGTTCCTCCGCAATATGCGGTGCGAACGGCGAGAGCAGGCGCACGAATGCCTCCATGGCTGCGCGCGGCTTCTCCGCGACGTTGATGAATTCGTTCACGAACACCATCAATGCGGAGATTGCCGTGTTGAAGCGAAGCGCCTCGATATCCTCCGTCACCTTCTGAATTGTTGTGTGCAGCATGCGCTCCTCGTCCAGCGTCATGGCACGGTCGGTTACCAGCGCCGCCACCTCGGCCTCCTCGTCACCCACCACCATTCGCCACACCCGGTTCAGAAAGCGTCGCAGCCCTTCTACTCCCTTCGTGGACCACGGCTTCGTCATTTCCAGAGGCCCCATGAACATCTCGAACAGGCGCATTGCATCGGCGCCGTACTCCGCCACCACGGCGTCGGGGTTGACCGAGTTGCCGCGCGACTTGGACATCTTCTGCGAGTCCTCACCCAGGATCAGACCCTGATGCACCAGCCGGCGGAAGGGCTCGTCCGTGGAGAGATACCCGAGATCGAACAACGCCTTGTGCCAGAATCTGGCATACAGCAGGTGAAGCACCCCATGTTCGGCGCCGCCGATGTAGAGATCTACGGGAAGCCAGTGGCGTTCCAGATCGTGGGTCACCACCGTCTCCGTGTTGGCCGGATCCAGGAACCGGAGATAGTACCAGCACGATCCCGCCCACTGCGGCATCGTGTTGGTTTCGCGGCGGCCATGGCCGTACACCGGGTGCTCCACGTTCAGCCACTCCGTTGCCAGCGCAAGCGGCGACTCCGTGGAGCCCGATGGCTTGAACTCCGCCATCTCCGGCAGCACAAGCGGCAGCTCGCTCATCTCGAGCGGCATCACCAGGCCGCTGTCGTACTTGACGATCGGGATCGGCTCGCCCCAGTACCGTTGCCGGCTGAACAGCCAGTCGCGCTGCTTGTACTTTACCGTACGCCGTGCCGCTGCGCCCAGACTCTCCACGATCTTCCATTTCGCCTCCTCCGAGTGCATCCCGTCGAATGCTCCGGAGTTGATCATGGTCCCGGCGTCGGTGTAGCACTGCCCGCCGGCCAGCACCCCCTGATACTCCGGGCTTGCGGGATCGGGGGCGATCACCGGCAGCACCGGAAGTCCGAACGTCTCCGCAAACGCAAAGTCGCGTTCGTCGTGTGCGGGCACGCCCATCACGGCGCCGGTGCCGTAGCCGGCGAGCACGTAATCGCCAATCCACACCGGCACACGTTCGCCGCTGGCGGGATTGATCGCATAGCTGCCGGTCCATACACCGGTCTTCTCCGTGTCGGCCTGGCGGTCCCGCTCGCTCTTGAACGATGTCTGGCGCCGGTATTGATCCACGGCTGCGCGCTGGCCCGGAGTTGCAAGCTCGTCCACCGCGGCGTGTTCCGGTGCGAGCGTCATGAAGGTCACACCGAAGAGCGTATCCGGACGCGTTGTAAAGACGCTGAGGCTTATGCCTGCCTCGGAGACGAAGGTGATCTCCGCCCCCTCGGACTTCCCGATCCAGTTCCGCTGCATATCCACCGTGGATGCGGGCCAGTTCAGCGTCTCCAGCCCGGCGAGCAGCCGCTCGGAATACGCGGTGATGCGCATCATCCACTGGCGCATCGGGCGGCGTTCCACGCTGTAGCCCTTTTTCACCCACTCATCCACTTCTTCGTTGGCGAGCACGGAGCCAAGCCCTTCGCACCAGTTCACCGGAATCTCGTGTTCGAAGACAAGGCGGAAGTTCGTCAGCACCTGCTGTTGATCGAGTGCGCTCATCGCGTTCCATGCCGCGGCGTCGAAGCCCCACTCGGGCCCTTCGTAGTTCGCGGGAGTACCGAGCGCGGCGCATCCGGAGGTTGCAAACTCCTGAACCAGCGTGTCGATGGCGCGAGCCTTCTGTACGCGCGTGTCGTACCAGGCGTTGTAGAGCGTGAGGAAGATCCACTGCGTCCAGCGATAGTAGCTCGGGTCGGTGGTGTTCACCTCGCGATCCCAGTCGTAGCTGAATCCGAGCGAGCGGAGCTGGCGCCGGAAGTTGCCGATGTTCCGTTCCGTGGTGACGCTGGGATGCACGTTGGTCTTCATCGCATACTGTTCGGCAGGAAGACCAAACGCATCCCACCCCATCGGATGCAGCACATTGTACCCGCAGTGCCGCCTGTATCGCGCTACGATATCCGTTGCCGTGTATCCTTCCGGATGGCCGACATGCAGGCCATCACCGGAAGGGTAGGGGAACATGTCCAGCACGAAGCACTTGGGCCGCGATGTGTCGTGAACGTCGGTGCGGAACGTGCCGTTCTCCTGCCAGTATCGTTGCCAGCGTTCCTCTATCTCGGAAAAAGGGTACGACATATGCCTATTGGTTTGTTCTTGGGCGCCCGCCGCTCTCAGGCAGGTGCATCGTCACGTATGCTGTTCCTTCGCGGCCTGGGCCGTAGCGCGCAGGCAGGCCGCCCGTTCGCCGGCCGTGTTCACCGGCATTCGCTCCCATCTGCCGCAGCGTTTCAGATCGGCAAAGAGTCCTGCACCGTCCTCATGGAAATGAAGAAGTGCGGATGACTTCCGGTAGAAGCATCCTGGGGTGCGTTCGGTTACCCCGGGGAGCTCCCGGACGGATTCCAGGAGATCGGCCAGCAGGTGGAGCGTGGCCTGGCTTGCATGTTTCATGGGCCGTGCAACTTGTGGGCGCCTCGCGGAGCCGGCAGCGGGATCGGCGCTGTTCATCTGGCCGCTAAACAGCCGCGCCGCAGCGACATCTGGTCGGCTACGGCGCGGGAAGAATGATTCTGAGGGTTGGCTATTCTTCGCCGGGCGGCTTCTCCCAGATGGCATGGGCCGCGCGTAGCTGGGCGTCGGCATAGTTATGAAGGTCCAGTAGCAACGCACGCTGCTCGCGCGAACTGGCGTTCTTCAAACGACTATCGATATGGGTTGCCATCCGCTCCACCACGGGAACGTACGGTGCGCCCATTTCGATCTGACTGTCGATAAAGCCCTTCATGCTCAGGCTCCTGCCACGTTCCAGGCAGAGAAGCAGAATGCCGATTCCCTTCACAACCTGATGTTCGATCGCCCCGGAATCGAGCCGGGTTACGCGCTGTTCGTGTTGAGTATTCATTGCGCCGTCAGCCTGCAGAACAATGATGCCGTTCAAGGCTGGGGTATTGAAAAGCCCCCACAGGGGCGGAATGAAGGTACGAATCTTCGCCAGTCACTCCAAACGTACCGATTGCAGGCGAGGGCCCGGGATCTTGGGTTTTGGATCTTGGATCTTTGTGCCTTGTGATTGGCTAGGAAGCCCTAGGCTCGAAACCCCAAGGCCGAAGCCCCACAAACGAAACGCCGGGGCTGCTCTCGAATACGAGGCAACTCCGGCGCATGCAATTTTTCAGTAGCCATGGCCGCTCGGGTGGCGGGCGGCTTACTGCATCTCCTTGGAGATCCGCTGCTGGCGACGTACCGCCTTGATCCGCGCCATACGGCTGGTAATCGACGGCTTCGTATAGAATGTACGACGCTTGAACTCCTTCAGAATCCCCGAGCGCTCATACTTCTTCTTGAAGCGGCGCAGTGCACGGTCGATCGACTCGCTCTCCTGGACGGTCACTCCGATCACGTTATCTCACCTCCATGACGTTCGATAAGGTTTATCTATCTGTTTATTGTTGTCAGCTGCATGCGTTACGCAAGGTTCTCGATGAGACGCTTCTCACCGATCTTGCTGAATGCCACCACGATCGCCTGGCTGCCGCTGGAGGTCAGCTCCTTCGATACCACGGTGCCGATGTCATCCCATGTCTTGTGATAGATGGCATCGCCGATCGTGTAGACGCTCTTCGGGGAATACGGAATGCAATCCTCGACCGAGACGTTGATCTCCTTGGTCGAACGGCGCTCCCCCTCGATCACCAGCATGTTGATCATCATGGTATGATGACACTTCCCACACTTCGCCCACCGCTTGCCCTCTTCCTGCCCAACCGCCTCACCAAGCAACTCGAACTTCGTCGGCTTCACGCAGGTCTCACAAATGTTCGAGAGCGTGATGTATTTCGATTGTTTCGCTCGTGCCATACGGAAATGCTCCTCGATCTACTCAGATGCTCACGGCCCTGATTTTGGCGCCGTTGGAACACAGGGATAAGAAACTTACGACTTCGTACCGGAATAACAATGTGTCGCCGTGTAAGGTCCCGTTCCTGCTCGGGAGGCCATGCCGGTCCGTATCTTGCGGCCCGCCTTCGGCACCCAAACGGGGACAAAATGCCCCATTCCGATGTCGGGTGAGGAACTGCCGGCGGAGGCCCGGTTTCGGTTGCGGGAAAACTTCCGGCCGGCCCGATATCGCAACCTTCCGCCGGGTTTGCCGAAGAACGAGCCCAATGCAGAACGACAGCGAACAGATCGAGCGCGCCCCGCGGCGATGGACGCGGTTCAGCCGCCTGCTTACACAGGCGGTGCTGGCCGGGCTGTGGCTGGTGCTGCTCCTGTACGATCTGTTCGCCCAGGTTTGGGATCGCCCGCCGGGCGATCAGGGATGGTTTCGCCTCCTGGCGCCGATCATTGCGCTGCTGCCGGCCATCATCCGTCTGCTGGCCATCGAACAGGTGGAGAACGAGCAGGTTGTCTACAAGACATTCCGCAACCTCGCGCTCGCCGTGCTTGCCACCGGCTCCGTGCTGATCATCCCGACGTTTGTCCTTACCGGCTACAGCAACGATCTGGTACCGGACGGGATCCTGACCTTCTTCGCCGGGCGCCTGGTGTGCCTGATCATGCTGATGGCGCTCCCGTGGCTGGTTGAGCCGCTTGTGCAGATATTCCGACATCGCGCCACCGGTGCAGGCTCGCGACTCCCCAGAATCTTCGTAATGGCGATGTACGTTGTGGCGGTAATCGCGCAGCTGATTCCGCTGCAGGGGGGAGAGCAGGGGCTTGCGATGGAGGAGCCGCTCTTCGCGATGGGGAGTCTGGTTGCCCTGCTTGGGTTGATTCTGGCGACACGGGCCGGCTGGATCATCAACCTGCGGCGCGAGCAGAAGTGGAAGCTGGTGGGGTATGCAATGCTTGCAACGGCCGGGTCGTCCATGCTGCTGGCCGCGATCGAGCACTCCGGCGGCACGAGCGCCGCTCTGCTCTCCTTTTCACCCGGCCTGCTCAACTTCAGCTCCACACTCGGGCTGGCGCTGATCTTCACATCCACCGTCATCTTCGCAAGCGCGATCCTCGCGCTTCCCACCGCGAGCGCAATCGACCGCCGCAATACGGAAGTCTCCTCGCTCGCCAACTTCGCACGCCTGCTCACGCAGTCGCTGGATACGGAGCATCTCGTGGACACGGCGATCTCCATCGCATGCGATGCAATCGGCGCGCGAACGGCGTGGATCGAGCTGCGCGAAGGGGATGCCATTCAAATCCGTCTTGGAAGGGAACCGCGTATTACCCTGCGTGTGGCCCGGCAGCTCATGACACAGTCCGTGGGGAAGGATCTGGTGATCGCACAGGCCGTATCCCAGCGCCGGCGCGTGGAAGTGGTTGATCGTATCCGCGGCATCGTGCTCTACAAGGCGGAGGCCTCGGGCGAGCTGAAGTCCATGGCCGCTGCGCCGCTGCAGCTCGGCGAGGATCTTCTGGGAACGCTCTACGTTGCGAAGGATCGTGTGAATGGTTTCGACCGGCGGAGCGTTGTGCTGATCAGTGCATTGGCCGATCAGATCGCGCTGGCCATCGAACAGTCGCGCTTGATTCAATCCTCCTTCGTGCGCGAACGCTTCGAACAGGAGATGCTGATTGCGCGCGATCTGCAGGAGCGCCTTCTGCCGAAGCAGATGCCGCTGAGCCCGTTCTATGAACTCTATGCCGAGTCGCTCCCTGCCAGCATCGTAGGAGGTGACTATTTCGATGTGGTTGCCTTCAGCGACAACACCATCGGGCTGCTGGTTGCCGATGTCTCCGGAAAGGGGGCCAGTGCCGCGCTCTACATGGGGATGATCAAGGGGATCGTTCAGGCGCTTTCGGGGCAGTGCGCCTCGCCGAAGGAACTGCTTGCAAAGGCGAACGTGGCGCTGCACGGCAGCATCGACCAGCGCTGGTTCGCCACGATGTCGTGCGCCCAGATCATCGACGAGCATCGCACGCTGCGCGTTGTCCGGGCCGGGCACTGCCCAACGCTGGTGGTGCGGTCCGGTGTGGGGGCCTATCACCAGCCGCGCGGCCTTGGGTTGGCGATTGCACGCCCGGCGCTCTTCGACAGTAATCTCGAGATAGAGGAGATGGCGTTTTGTCCCGGGGATTACGCTATCTTTTTCAGCGATGGACTCCCGGAGGCCCGTTCACCGGAAGGCGAGGAGCTGGGCTACGACCTGCTGATGGATGCCGTAACGGCGGCCGCAAAACAGGGCGTGAACCCGAAGGAGATGCGCGAGGCGATCTTCGAACGGATCAACGCATTCACGCAGGGCGAGCCGCTGGCAGACGACAGCACGCTCATGATTCTTCGCTGGCGATAATCGCACATCGTTCCGCGTTCCGTGCCATGGTATTGCCGCGCGCAACGGTTGGCCTGAGTCCCTCATGCTGATACTATTTAATCACGATAGACAACGATGAGTCAGTTTACGCTCTCCGTACGCGAAAGTCCTCCAGCGCGGGTGATCGATCTCACCGGCTATCTGGACGCGCACACCGCGCCGCAGCTCGAAGAGGCATTCCAGAGCCTGTTGAACGAACAGCAGTTCAACATCATCGTGAACTTCCGCGACCTTGCGTACATCTCCAGTGCGGGGCTTGGTGTGTTCATGGCGTTCGTGGAGGAAGTGCGCAGCAACTCCGGCGACATCAAGCTTGCCGAGATGTCGCCGAAGGTCTACAACGTATTCGATCTTCTCGGGTTCCCCATGCTGTACGAGATCTACGACGACGAGCAGAAGGCTCGCGCAAAGTTCAGCAACGAGGGGAGCTGTTAGTCGCAACGATGCAGAGCGATTCAAAGTATATCGTTCGCTTCAAGGAAGGCATCCTGAGCCGCACCGAGGAGCTTCATCGAATCCGCACGGTTGTGGAGGATGAGGCCGTGCGTTTCGGATTCGATCGCGAGACGGCGTTCCGCATGGCGCTCGCGGTGGATGAGGCCTGCACCAACATCATCAAGCACTCCTACAGCGGCAACCCGCGCAAGAAGTTCGAGATGGAGATCGGCACCGGAAACGATCGGTTCGTGGTGGTGCTTACCGACTACGGACGCAGCTTCAACCCGAATTCACTCCCGAAGCTGGACATGAAGCGCTACTTCGAACTCTGCATGCGCGGCGGCCTGGGTGTGCACATCATCAAGCTGGTGATGGACGACGTTGCCTACCACATTACCGAGGCCCACGCCAACGAACTCCGGCTTGTAAAGTACCTGACGTAGAAGCTCCGACATTTGGCGCTGCAGGGCCGGCAGGCTCTGCGAAGCGCATCCCGGTTCGGATCGGAACTGTAACCCACCGCATCGCCGCCCCTACAGTTTCAGCCGCGTCCCGATATCTCATCGAAGCGCCGCAGCCCCTCGCCGTTGCCGGTTCGTCGCAGCACCCCGGTTCTGCATTCTCAGAATCGATATCCCAGTCCGAGCATGATGCCGACGTTGTCGAACGTGAAGCTGTTGTCGCGGACAACGTTGCTGGAGAAGAGGGAGTTGAGTGCAAACGCATACGAAGCCTCACCCTGCATCTCCCAGTGCACGCCGATCCCATAGCGCACCCCTCCCGCGAAGCGGAGCGCCACCAGCGTGCGGAAGGGATCGTTGTTGTCGAAGCTTCCGATTGCCGGTGTCATAACGTTGTTGCTGTCAACACGATATCCCTCCAGGCGATTCTCGATTACTCCGAGCGCAATATCTGGGCCGCCGCTGAGGTAGACCGTCCGCAACCCCGGTCCGGCAAAGGCGTTGGTGTCCACATAGAGATTGCCCTGAAGGCCGATCTCGCCCTGCACGGCCTGTATGTCGAACCGGACTGCCGGCCGGCTGCCGTCGGCGGCAAGGCGCACATCCGATGTCTGCATGGCGAGATCGCCCACGATTCCAAGCCTGGAAGTGAACGGGATCAGAACCTCCAGCCCGTACCGGCTGCCAAGGCCGGTACGGCCGAAGCTGCTGGAGATGGTGCCGGAGCCCGCGTACGAATCTCCGATGCGAACGCTCGGGAACTGCTGGCGGGCGGATGTGAGAACCACACCTCCCTTCACGCCGATCACCACCGAAAGCGGTGTGGATGAATCGTAGATGGTGTGCCGCTCCTGCGCCTGCAACGAGAGAGCCGATGCAACGGCGATGAGCGCGGCGAGCGGGAGGGCCGTGTAGATGGATCGAATGCTGCGACGCTTCATCGTCACTTCCTGATTGATGTACATGGTCGATTCGCGATTGGCCCGGTTGAAACTCCGGCGTTGAATGTGCAGGCTGTCAGTATACCGATATCGGAACCGTGCGGCCGGAGCCGTCGTAGTCGCCGGTGTCATCCATCCGCAACTGGGCGGATGTCGTGTCGTCGCGCGTATAGAAGCGCCAGTACGATGCCGTGGTTGCATCCAGCCGGATGTTGGAGTGGGTGTTCCAGAAGAAGTACGGCGCGTGGCTCAACGTGGAGTCCAGGCTGTGCGGGATCAGGTAGTCGGTGACAACCTGATCGTCCTCCTCGTAGTTGGCGGTAAGCCGCAGCGCGTAGGGAGAGAAGTTCGCCACCAGCGGCGTGAAGATGGTGCGGCCGGCATCGGGACCGGAGCCGTGCAGGCTGTTGTCGATCACGTATTCACCGTTGATCGCATACTGCACGCCCACGTCGATCGTTGTCTCCAGGCCGGCCTTGTGTCCGTAGCGGTCCAGCGGCGCAATCAGTCGCCATGCATGATGCACCGGACCACGGTGCCCGATATCGTAGGTGCGAGTGGACTGTGCCGGAAGCGTATCCAGCACCTGGCCGTCGCGATAGAGCACAACAGGGGCCAGCAGTTTGTTCCTGAAGGTCACGTTCTGAAGAACCTCGTCGAACGTGACGACGTTGGACCCCTTCTCAACGCATCCGGCGATTGCGGCAGCAACTGCAAGCGGTGCGAGAAGAAGGAACAGCCGTGGGTATCGCATGTTGAGCGGACGTGTCATTGATCGATTCCGGAAAATGTTCACCGTGAAACGGGAAACGAAGAGGAAGGTTTAGCCGGATACGCGAAGAAACTCACTACGCCTGCAGGGGCCGCGACGCTGCGCCGTCGCCTCAGGCTTCGTCCAGCTTCGCGCGGAGTATTTCGTTCACGAGCTTGGGGTTCGCCTTGCCGCGGGTAAGCTTCATCGTTTCGCCCACGAAGAATCCGAACAGGTTCGTCTTTCCGCCGCGATAGGCGTCCAGCTGCCGGGCGTTGGCGGCAAGCACCTGCTGAACCGCATCCTCGATGAAGCCGTTGTCGCTGATCTGCACGAACCCTTTCTCCGCGCTGATCTCCTCCGCGCTCCGGTCGGACTCCAGCATTGCGCCGAAGATATCCTTGACGTTCTTGGAGGAGATGGCATCCGATGCGAACAGTTCCACCAGGCCGGCCAGCCTCTCCGGCCGGATTTCGAAGGCCGCGATCTCCATCTTGGATTCCGTGAGCACGCGCAGCACCTCGGTCATGATGATGTTGCTCACCAGTTTGAAGCGTTCGGTGCTCTTCTGCTTCAGCGCGCCTGCTGCCGCCTCGAAGTAATCGCCGAGGTCCCGGGTTTCGGTAAGCACGCCCGCATCGTAGGCGGGCAGGCCGTACTCTTCCACGAAGCGGCGCCTGCGTGCGATCGCCAGCTCCGGCAATGCAGCCTGTGCGGCCTGCATCATCTCATCGGTCACGATCACGGCCAGCAGATCCGGCTCCGGGAAATATCGATAGTCGTGGGCGGACTCCTTGGAGCGCATCGTCCGTGTCGTGCGGCTTGCGGCATCCCACATGCGTGTCTGCTGCACCACCTGCCCGCCGGACTCCAACAGCTCGATCTGCCTCGCTATCTCGTGCTCGATCGCCCGCTCAACATTCCTGAAGGAGTTCATGTTCTTCACCTCGGTGCGCGTGCCGAACTTCTCCGCGCCGCGCTTCCGTACGGAGATGTTCGCATCGCAACGCAGTGCCCCTTCCTCCATGTTGCCGGAACAGATGCCGAGGTACGTAACGATGCTCTTGATCTGCATCAGATACAGATAGGCTTCGCGCGAGGAGTGGATGTCCGGCTCCGATACGATCTCGATCAGGCACGCGCCGGCGCGGTTCAGGTCCACGAGCGTGTTGTCGATATCCAGATCGTGGATCATCTTGCCCGTATCCTCCTCCATGTGGATACGGTTGATCCGGATGCGCTTCACCTCGCCGTCCAAGTCGATCTCCACCCATCCATCGTGGCAGATGGGATCATCGTACTGCGATATCTGGTAGCCCTTGGGGAGATCGGGATAGAAGTAGTTCTTCCTGGAGAACCGGCTGCGAGGGCGTATCCGGCAGTTGGTGGCCAGACCCATGCGCACCGTGTGCTCCACCAGAAGCCGGTTCACCGTCGGCAGCGTTCCGGGGTGACCCAGAACCACGGGATCCGTATTGGTGTTGGGTGTGGGCCCGAACTCCGTTGCCGCCCGGCTGAATGCCTTGGCCTGCGTGAGCAGCTGAGCATGTACCTCGAGGCCTATTACCGGCTCGTAGGTTTCGAGAATCGCGCTATCGATGATCGACGTTTCAGACATAATCACTGGGATGGATCGGAGTTCGTTCGCGCTGCGAATATAGGAAGCGCGGTTGTAGGTTTGCGGCCGGTAATGCCCCGATGGGCAAAACGTGGCTGCCTCCGCATGGAGCCACGAGTTCGTTTGCAGAAGTACCGGAAGTCAATGAGCACGCATACGTTCCAGATCGTTCGGCATGGGTCGCAGGAATACCGGGAAACCGTTGCCCTGCGCGACTCGGTTCTGCGCCGCCCGTTGGGCCTGCACTTCACGCCGGAGCAGCTGGCGGCCGAGAGCGGGGACATTCACCTGGCATGCTACGACGGGGATGCTCTCGTGGCCTGTCTGATTCTGACCCCCGTCGACGCGCGCACGGTGAAGATGCGCCAGGTGGCCGTGGCGCAGGAGCGGCAGGCGCAGGGAGTTGGGCGCGCTCTGGTGGAACGCTCCGAGCATGTTGCGCGCGAGCATGGTTTCGCCGAAGTGGTGCTGAATGCCCGCCTCAACGTTGTCCCCTTCTATGAGCGGCTTGGTTACGAATGCGTTGGCGGTGTCTTCGAGGAGGTGACGATTCCGCATCGTGCGATGCGAAAGACGCTTGCCTGATTCCATCCTGCGAAAGCCGGCCCCTTGGCTGCAGTGGCCTGCAGTCTGTCCGGAGTTTACGATCGCGGTTGCGCGACGTACAGCCGGTCGCCGATCCATCGCAGGCCCCGCGCAACGGCTGCAATCGCGGAGAGGAGCGCCACGCCGATGGGCGTGCCGATCAGCACGGCGAGGAATGTCATGTCGCAGCGGCTCAGCTCGGGATGCGCCGCATGCTGGTGCGCGTTCATGATCAGGATGCCGGTTCCCTGAACGATCATCGCCATGATGCCTGTCCCGACGGAGAATCCCCATCGCCGCGCAAAGAAGAATCCTGCGAACAGCCCGGCGGCGATCGGATAGCAGAGAAAGACGATGAAGTCGCCGCCTGTATGGAAGTATCGCATGCCCAGCCAGCAGGCAATGTAGAGAAAGGTGTGGATGGCCGTGATCCAGAGGCGCGTGCGCATGATGAGGGAGCAGGATGATCCGCAGCCGCGATGCCGTGTTGGGATGCACGCTTCCGGAACCGCCGCGTTACCGTGCGAAGCGCGGCCATCCCGTAATCCTGCCGCGCTACTCGAGAAGAAAATTCTGCTCCTCTTCTTCCGCCAGTACTGCTTCCTGTCGCTGCGAAATGATTGCGATGATCCTGATCACGATGATGGCGGCGACGATGCCGGAAACGTTGCTCAACGTCTCAAAGACCAGCGGCAACAGGCTGGACCCGAACTGACGGGATTGAGGAAGGGAACGAAGAATCCCGCCTCGGCCCATGCCGGGGAGTAGTTCAGGTCCGGCACGCCGGTGTCCTGGAGATTCCTGTATGCATGAAAGAACCAGAGCAGGAAGGCGACAATGCAGATCAGTTGAACCGCTGTGCTGATCCGCGGAATCAATGCACTGCCGATGGACCCGAGAAGAATGTTGCGAATAATGAATGCCGTGCTCCCGAGTGAGATGAGACGGACGTCCGTTATCAGCTCAATCGCGATGAAGAGCAGATTGGCATAGAGCGCGATTGTTGCGAAGCGCGCAAACCCCTGAATCGAGCGCATGGTGATTCGTGTCTGTGCGAACGAACGGGTTGATATGCCGGGGGCAACTGGGATGATCGATGCAAAGGTACAACCGCCACGCCATCCGGACGCGGATTCGATACTCCGAAGAGCTGTGCTGTGCGTCCCCATGCCGGCGGTGCCGGGCGCCGGCAAACCATTGCATCCGGACAAAGTCGTATGCCGATGTTTGATCATTCCGCACTATTGTTGCATCCTGTGGTGTGGAACGGAAATGGAGATCGTTCACGATGCATAACGAGACGTACACATCGCGCATGCGTTTTGGCGTACGCAGGTTCGGAGGTCCGTGGCTTCACATGCGCGTATCTGTGTTGGTGTTGATCGCGTGGCTTGGCGCGGTTGGTCCGGACGCCGCGCATGCACAGGACCCGCCGCTCGTATCCGATCGTCCCGGGCAGACGATGCTCCCCGCACTCGCCCCTGCCCACACGGCGCAGGTGGAGACGGGGATCGTTGCGGCCCGCCAGGCTACGTCCACAACCAGCACGCTCATTCTGCGTTATCCCACAACGGTGCTCCGCGTCGGGTTGCTTCCCACATTCGAATTACGTGTCACCGGGGAGTTCCTGGATCAGACTGCTACGGTTGATTCCAGCGGATCGGAGACAACGCGCCGGGGCGTACACGGCATTGCCGTTGGATGCAAGAGCTTCATCGCGAAGGAGCGGGGCCCGCGCCCGGAGATGGCGATTGCGTTCATGCTTGCGCTTCCGATCGGCACGCAGGGATTGTATGCCAAGTACCCTGCGCCGTCCGTCACGTTCGCAATGAAGAAGGGGGTTGCCCCGGGTGCATGGATCTGCTACAACGTTGGCGGAAGCTGGAACGGCAACAACGCGATACCGGGCATCTCCTACTCCGCACATCTCAACGTGAGTCCGGAGCCGGGCCTGAACGCGTTCGCAGAGATCTACGGCAATGTCGATCCCACCTCGCATCCGTTGCACGGCATCGACGCGGGCCTCTCGCTCCTGACAACGCAGACGCTGCAGGCCGATCTCACGGCGGGCATCAGGATCTCGCCGTTCGGCCCGGATTACTTCCTCGGCACCGGTCTGACATGGCGCTTTGCGGAATAGAGAACCCGCGTGCGCAGGTGATGCGCCCCACCTCGTTGCTCCCGAGTTACCATCCGGATAGAACGGCTGCTCGAGTATACGGGCGCATCGCCTGCACATTCATGGGCCATGTCACCACCGGCTACTTGTTCACTGCCGCCATGCTGGCATAGCGTTCGCCGGCCGCCGCTCCCTTGGGGAAGATCGCCTCCAGTTCCTCGTACTCGCCGGCCGTAAGGTGAACGTTCAGCGCCCCGAGGTTCTCCTCGAGCGTTCGAACCCGTTTGGTGCCGGGGATGGGAACGATGTTCTCATTGCGGCCCAGCAACCATGCGAGCGCAAGCTGCGCCGGCGTGCATCCCTTCGCCGATGCGATCGTCTTCACCGCCTCCACCAGTTGCAGATTGCGCGAGAAGTTCTCTCCCTGGAAACGCGGATTCGTCTTCCGGAAGTCCCCCTCCTCGAAGTCGTCCGGGCTGCTGATCTGCCCGGTAAGGAATCCGCGGCCCAGAGGACTGTAGGCAACGAGGCCGATGCCCAGTTCGCGGCATGCATCGAGCACACCATCCTCCGGATCGCGTGTCCAGAGGCTGTACTCGCTTTGCAGTGCGGTGATCGGATGAACATCGTTGGCGGCACGAAGCGTCGCGGCCGAGACCTCGGAGAGTCCGATCGTCCGGACCTTCCCTTCACGAACCAGTTCGCTCATTGCCCCCACCGTCTCCTCGATCGGAGTGTTCGGGTCCAGGCGGTGCAGATAGTACAGGTCGATCGTCTCCACGCCGAGCCGCTTCAGACTTCCCTCGCACGACTTCCGGACATACTCCGGTCGTCCGTTGATGGTGCGGCCGCCCGGGAGCGATGGATCGCGGACGATGCCGAACTTGGTTGCCAGCACAACCGCATCGCGCCGCCCGCGCACGGCACGGCCAACCAGTTCCTCGTTCACATATGGTCCGTACATATCCGCAGTATCCAGAAATGTCAGGCCAAGCTCGAGTGCTCTGTGGATTGTGGCCAGCGATTCGGTCTCGTTCGCTGTGCCGTAGAACTCGCTCATACCCATGCAGCCGAGGCCGATGGCCGATACGGTAAGGTCTCGCAGTGTTCGCTGTTGCACGCAGAACTCCAATTGATAATGGGAAGGGATGTCCGTCGTTCCTGGGCCAACGCTCCTCTTCGAGAAGAGGGCGGCATGCCGCAATGCCCGGCAGCTTCCGTTCGTCATCTGCGAACAGATGAGACGGCTTCGCCGGCCGCTGTACAGTGTTGCCTCTGAAGGCATCGCGGATGGAGCGGGGAGACGAACGCGGCGATCAAATAGTGCGGCATGTGGCGGCACGTTGATGCCTGGGGAGGTGGAAAAAATCTTCGGAGCCGGAGCCATTCCCGGGAACCGAATCACATCGGGGGTCCCCAACGCGGTCTGCACACTGTATTGCAACGGTTGGGAGGGGCGGCGATAACGATTTCTTTACGGGCAAGTCGTATTTTTGCCGTTCGGTCCAGCGAGGCGGAGAGACATCCCGTGGCGCTGGCCAATCCCACCCAGACGATCCGAACGGCGTTCTCCCACCGAACGGCTTCCGCTCCCTTCGTCGGCAGTATCATCCCGGGTGACAGGACGAACACCATGACTATACGCTCACGACGCTTTCTGATAGCGGGCATCGCTCTGGCAGTGCTCGCCGCTCTTGCTGTTCCAAAACTCATTACGCTGTTCGGAAGTGGTGCGTCTCGCACGTCCGGCGGAGGAGGCGGAGAGGGGGCACGCAAGGGAGCCGCGGGTCCGGTGATCGTTACAGCCTATGTTGTGCGTCCGTCCGATGCAGTGGATCGCGTCAGCATCACGGGAACGATCGCGCCGTCGGAGCAGGTGGACATTCAAAGCGAGATACCCGGCAAGATCGTCAGGATCTACTTCCGTGAGGGGAGCGTTGTAAGCCGGGGGATGCTGCTGGTGAAGATCAACGACTCGGAGCTGCAGGCGCAGCTTCAGCGCGCCCAGGCGCACAAGGAGCTTGCGGACATGAAGGAGGCGCGCCAGCGAACGATGCGCGAGAAGGATGCCGTGAGCCAGGCGGAGTACGACGAGGCGCTGAGCGACATGAAGAGCGCCGCCGCCGATATCGAACTGCTGAAGGCGCAGATCGCGAAGACGGAGATCCGTGCGCCGTTCTCCGGGACGATCGGCCTTCGAAGTGTGAGTGAGGGAAGCTACATCTCCCCAACTACCAGAATCGCCACGCTCACCAACATGTCCCCCGCCAAGATCGACTTCTCCGTGCCGGAGCGGTATGCCCGGCTGGTGGGAACCGGAAGCACGATCAATTTCACGGTACAGGGGATCACGCGCACATTCACTGCCCACGTGTATGCCACCGAACCCCGGATCGATCAGCAGACGCGAACGCTGGACGTCCGGGCAACGTGCCCGAATCCGGGGAGCGAACTGCGTGCAGGTGCATTTGCCGAAGTGAGCCTGGAGCTCAGTCGCCGTCCCGGCGCACTGATGATTCCGAGCGAGGCCGTTATCCCCGACGCCAACGGCGCGAAGGTGTTCGTTGCGAAGGATGGGGCGGCGCAGCCGCGGCCGATCAATCTCGGTCTGAGAACCGAACGGCAGGTTGAGGTTGTCAAGGGTCTCGCCGATGGGGACACCGTTGTCGCCACAGGCATTCTTCAGGTACGGCCGGGATCGCGCCTGAAGATCTCCTCGATTCAGAAGCTCTGACGCACGCTCCTCACGAACCGGACCGGCTTTCCCATGAGTCTCTCATCCCTCAGCATAAAACGCCCCGTTCTGGCGATCGTGATGTCGATCGTCATTGTGCTGTTCGGTGCGCTCGGATACTCCACGCTCGGCGTTCGTGAATATCCGGCGGTCGATCCACCCATCATCACCGTAACCACACCATATGCCGGCGGCAGTGCCGACGTTATCGAGTCGCAGATCACGGAGCCGCTGGAGGAGTCGATCAACGGTGTTGCCGGCATTCGCGCGCTTACCTCGGTGAGCCGTGAGGGACGCAGCGTCATCACCGTGGAGTTCACGATCGACGTGGATCTGGAGACGGCTGCCAACGACGTGCGCGACCGTGTCTCCCGCGCGATCAAGAACCTGCCGGCAGACGCCGATCCGCCGGTGATTGCGAAGTCCGACGCCGATCAGAACCCCATTCTCTTTCTCACCGTCCAGAGCAACAAGCGCAGCCAGCTCGAAGTGAACGCCATCGCCAACGACGTGTTCAAGGAACGTCTGCAGAACGTGCCGGGCGTGAGCGAGGTAACGGTTTTCGGAGAGAAGAAGTACGCAATCCGTGTCTGGCTGGATCCGGACAGGCTGGCGGCGTATCAGCTTACGGCGCTGGACGTTCGCAATGCGCTGCGCAACGAGAACGTGGATCTCCCTGCCGGAAAGATCGAGGGAGGGAAGACCGAGTTGACGTTGAACACGCTTGGCCGCCTTGCCGATACGAACGCGTTCAACGAGCTGATTCTGAAGATGGTGGATGGCCGGGCGGTGAAGCTGCACGATGTTGGCCACGCCGAGCTTGCGCCGGAAAACCTGAACACCATCCTCAAGCGCGACGGCGTTCCGATGATCGGTGTAGGCGTGTTTCCGCAGCCGGGCGCCAATGCCGTTGCGATCTCCGAGGAAGTATACCGCCGTATCGAGCAGATCAGGAAGGACATCCCTCCCGATATCGTTGTTGGCACCGTCTACGATACCACAACGGGGATCAAGCGTTCCATCAGCGAGGTGCTGGAGACGATCGCCATCGCGTTCGTGCTGGTGGTGCTGATCATCTTCGCCTTCCTGAGAAACTGGCGTACTACGCTCATCCCGGTTCTGGCCATTCCGGTATCGCTGGTCGGAACGTTCTTCATCATGTATCTGCTCGGGTTCTCGATCAACATCCTTACGCTGCTCGGCATCGTGCTCTCCATCGGTCTGGTGGTGGACGACGCCATCGTTGTGCTGGAGAATATCTATTCGAAGATCGAGCAGGGAATGCGTCCCTACGAGGCGGGTCTGGTTGGTGCGAAGGAGATTTTCTTCGCCGTGGTCTCCACCACGGTGGCGCTGGTGGCCGTGTTCATGCCGGTGATCTTCCTGCAGGGGCTCACCGGACGTCTGTTCCGCGAGTTCGGCATCGTGATCGCGGGCTCGGTTGCCATTTCCGCATTCGTGGCGCTTACGCTCACACCGATGCTGAGCACACGGTTGATCAAGCATCAGGCGCACGGCCGGTTCTACGTCGCGACCGAGGGCTTCTTCGTTGCGCTCGCCAACGGCTACCGGAACTCGCTCGCAACCTTCATGCGCCGTCGGTGGCTGGCGCCGGTGATCATGGTGCTTTCGCTCGGATTGATCTACGTGGTTGGCAGCTCGCTGCAGTCCGAACTGGCACCGCTGGAGGATCGAAGCCGTCTGCGTGTCAGCTCCACGGCGCCGGAGGGGGCCACGTTCGAGTTCATGGATCGGTACATGGATGAGATCGGCAAGCTGATCGGTGACTCCGTTCGCGAGAACGACGGCGTTGTCACCATCGTGGCGCCCGGCTCCGGCACCATCAATTCCGGCATCGTGATCCTTCCGCTGAAGGATGCGGACAAGCGCAGGCGTACGCAGCAGCAGATTGCCGATGCGCTTACCAGGCAGGTGGCCGTGCTGAGCGGTGCGCGCTCCTTCGTAACGCAGGAGCCCACGATCGGCGACAAGCGCTCCGGACTTCCCGTACAGTACGTGCTGCGCGCGCCGGATATCGAGAAGCTTGCGGCAGTGCTGCCGAAATTCATCGAGCAGGCGCAGAAGGACTCCATGTTCTCCTCGGTGGATTTCAATCTGAAGTTCAACCGCCCCGAGATCAACGTGAAGATCGACCGCGACCGGGCGCGCAGCCTTGGCGTTTCGGTGATCGACATCGCACAGACGCTGCAGCTTGCCTTCAGCGATCAACGCCTGGGTTACTTCGTGATGGAGGGAAAGCAATACCAGGTGCTGGGTTCGTTCGCGAAGGAGTATCGGGGCTCGCCGCGCGACCTGCTCTCGGTGAAGGTGCGTGCGCAGAACGGTGACCTGATTCCTCTGGACAATGTCGTTACGTTGACCGAGCAGAGTTCGCCGCCGCAGTTGTTCCGGTACAACCGCTCCGTTTCGGCAACGGTCTCGGCCGGCCTCGCACCGGGGCGCACCATCGGCGACGGCATCGTCGAGATGGATGCGATAGCCGCGCGCACGCTGGATCCCAGCATGACGACCGCGCTTTCCGGACCGGCGCGCGACTACGCGGAGAGTTCCTCCAGCATCCTGTTCGCGTTCCTCTTCGCGCTCGTTCTGATCTATCTGGTGCTGGCCGGCCAGTTCGAGAGCTTCCGCGATCCGTTCATCATTCTGCTCACGGTGCCGCTGGCCCTTGCCGGTGCGCTCCTCTCGCTCTGGTATTTCAATCAGACGCTGAACATCTTCAGCCAGATAGGCATCATCATGCTGATCGGTCTGGTTACCAAGAACGGTATCCTCATCGTGGAGTTCGCCAACCAGCGCAAGGAGGCGGGGTTGCCGCTGCAGGAGGCCATCGTGGATGCCGCAGCCTCACGGTTCCGTCCGATTCTGATGACGAGCCTTGCCACGATCCTCGGCACGCTGCCGATCGCGCTCGCGCTCGGTGCCGGTGCGGGAAGCCGCGTCTCGATGGGCATTGCCGTTATCGGCGGATTGCTCTTCTCCGGCGGGCTTACGCTGTACGTAATCCCGGCCATCTATTCGTATCTCTCGCGTGAACTGGTTGCACATGAGGGGGAGGTGCCTGCTGGGGAGCCGCATGCCGAGACGATCGATGCACATGCCTATTCAAGCCACGATGTTGAAGCATAGTCCGAAGCATATCTCACTGGCCGTTGCGGGCGTGTTCCTGGCAACCTCCGGCGTTGCGGCCCAGCCGCTGCTGACGCTGGACGAAGCGGTTCGCATTGCCATGGAGCAGAACCGAACCATCCAGCTTTCGCGCAACGATGCCGCGATCGGCAGCAACAACGCCACCGCCGGCAACGCGGGATTTCTTCCCAAGCTGGATCTGGCCGCGGGCATCGTGGGGGCCATCTCGAACACACACCAGCGCCTTTCGAACGGCGACGTCACCGAACGCACGGGAGCATCCTCCAGCACCGCGACGGCCGGGCTTACGGCAAGCTGGACCGTGTTCGACGGGTTCCGGATGTTCAACCGGAACGATCAGCTCGACATGCAGCGCGACCTTGCCTCGCTCGGCTACGCCTACACCAGGGAACAGGTGCATGCTGCCGTTGTTGCTGCCTACTTCGACGTGGTTGCCCAGCAGCGTGCGCTGGAGGTGCTGAGTGAGGGGCTGAAGCTCTCCGAGGATCGCGTGCGACTGGCGCAGACAAGGTACGAGGCCGGCAACAGCGCGAAGCAGGATCTGCTGCAGGCACGCGTGGATCTGAACGCCGATCGCTCCGCGCAGATGCGGCAGGAAGCGGACCTGGCAAACGCGCGCACGCAGCTCAACGTGGTTCTGGCGCGGCCGGTCGGAACGGAATTCAGCGTGGCCGATACCATCCCGCTGGCGCCGGCGCTGGATTATGCGGAACTCGAGCGCAAGGCGATTGACGAGAACCTGTTGCTTTCTCAGTTGCGGCTTCGGATCGAACTGGCCCGTGTGGATCGCCGTCTCGTGGATGCCGCGCGCTACCCGAAGCTGGCTGTGAGCCTTGGGTACAACTTTCAGCAGGCGGACAATCAGGCCAGTCTGATCGCGAGCAACAGAACGGTCGGTCCGAGCTACGGCGTTGCCCTCTCGATGAATCTGTTCGACGGGTTCAATACGAATCGCGATGCCGAGAACG
The DNA here is from genome assembly GCA_018266795.1 of Bacteroidota bacterium. Classification (GTDB taxonomy): domain Bacteria; phylum Bacteroidota; class Ignavibacteria; order OLB7; family OLB7; genus JAFDZV01. The sequence goes on from JAFDZV010000004.1 coordinate 233,290, forward strand.
CCGATGTTGAGATAGCCTCCAGCCGGATCGCCTATGCCGATGCCGAAGCAAAGCTGAAGGGGGATCTGACGGTTGCGTATGCCAGCTATCGGAACCGAATGAACGTGGTGACATTGGAGCGCGAGAACCTTGCGATCGCACGGGAGAATCTGGATCTGACGCTGGTGCGGTTCAATGCAGGCGCGATCATCCCGCTGCAACTGCGGGAGGCGCAGACGGCGTATGTTGCCGCCGGCGGCAGATTGCTTACCGCCGAATACGAGGCCAAGATCGCCGAGACCAACCTCCTCGAGTTGAGCGGAGCATTCCGATAGATGCGTCCGTGAATGCAACCCCGGGGTGCCCCGGATTGTCATTGCCATGGCTCCGCCGTGCCGCGCGATCCGGTTGTCGATCCACGACGCGAGGAGCCGGCGTTCGTTTCAACGGCCCGGCGGGAGATTCGATGGCTCTTCGGCAATCGCATCGGTAGCTTCCCACCGTGCCTGTTGTCGCAAGATGTTGCCGGCGGGAACGCACTCCATCGATGGCGCTCCAACATCGGAAGGCATTCCGCGGAACAGATTTCTTCCAACGGAGATGGCTGTGAGACAACGACGTGACAGGCGATTCGGGCGGCGCAACTCCGGCGCATGCATCGCAACGGTTCTGGCGGTTGCAGCCTGCGCAAGCATGAGCGCACAGGACACCGTGCGGATCACCCTGCAGGATGCCCTTTCGATGGCCGGCTCGCGCAACATCGATCTCATCCGTGCGGACTACGCGCTTCGCTCCGCGCAGGCGCGCATCGAAACAGCGCAGGGTGCATTCCAACCCACGCTCACCTTCTCCGGCGGACCCGGCGCACGCTATCAGTTCGGTACAACGCCCGGCCTCTCCGGCGACCAGAACCACGCATCCGAAACGTTCTCGCTGGGGCTCTCCTCCACTTACGCACTCTACTCCGGCAATGCCGATCGTGCCGCGCTGGCGCAGGCGGAGCAGCTCGCGCGGGCAAGTGACGTAACGATCGGCCGGACTGGACAGACCACGCTTTTCGCCATCGTCTCCGCCTACTATCAGGTGGCGACGGCGCGCGAGCTGATCGGCGTTGCGCGCGAAAACCTGGACGCGGAGCGGCACCAGCTCGAGCAGGTGCATGCCTTCACCGACGCCCAGACCAAGCCGATCTCCGATCTCTACGCGCAGCAGGCAACCGTTGCGGCGGCGGAGTCGCAGTTGATTGGAGCGCAGCGCGACTTCGAAGTTGCGAAGCTTGCGGTGGTCCAGTTGCTGCGGCTTGCCCCGATGGCCAACTACGACTTCCCCGCCCCGGAGGCGCAGCCACAGCCGGATCTCCTGCAGGCGAACGATTCCACGCTCGTGGAGCGCGCGATCTCGCAGCGCCCGGATATCGCTGCGGAGCGGGCTCGTATCGATGCGGCGCGTGAGGAGATTCGCGTGGCGGAGGCCGGCAACGCGCCCACGGTTGGCGTGAGTGCATCGTTCGGCTCCAACTTCAACTCCAGCGATGCAAGCTCCACCTTCGGCTCGCAGTTGTTTTCGCAGAACCCGAGCGCCGGACTTGGCATTACGCTTTCGGTGCCGCTGTTCGATCGGGATCGCACCAAGGCCGCAACGGAGCTGGCGCGGATCGATTATCAGAACGAGTTGCTGACGATGTCCGATCTGCGGCTTCAGACGTCGCTGGCCGTGCGCCAGGCGCGTCTGGATGTGGCTGCGGCGCAGGCGCAGCTCGAGGCGACAACGCGGCAGCTGGAGTCATCGCGGCTGGCGGTGGACGTGGAGCAGGCCCGGTACAGTTCCGGCATCTCCACGTTGACGGAGCTGTCGCTGGCGCGTGCCCGATACGTTGCCGCGGAGGGGCAGGAGGTACAGGCCCGCAACACCGTGGAGATTCGCCGCGCATCTCTTCTTCTCGCGATCGGCACGCTTACCATTCCGCGCGCGCAGCCGGCGCCGCCCACTCCGGAAGAGATTGGGCAATGAGCGTCCGGGCAAGGGCATGCACGAATATCCGGTTCGTGCAGTGCAGGCAGGAGAGTTGTCGAGCAATTGGTTGTTCCGCGAAGATTTATCGAGAGCGACATGAAGCGTAAATGGATCATCATTTCGATCGTGGTTGTTGCGGCAGCGGCAGCAGTATTCTTCCTGTTGCGCGGCGGCGGCGGCGGTGCGCAGAAGTATCAGACGGCACTGGTTGAACGTGGCGATCTGGAAGCAACGGTTACCAGCACGGGAACGATCACCGCCGTGGGCACCGTGGAGGTTGGCACACAGGTATCCGGTACGATCGAGTCGCTGCTGGTGGATTTCAACGACAAGGTGCACAAGGGGCAACTGCTGGCGAAGCTGGATACGCGTGTGCTGCAGGCCTCCGTGGACGATGCGAACGCCAATCTCGACAAGGCCCAGGCGCAGCTTGCGCAGGCGCTCGATCAGTACAACAGGAACAAGCCGCTCTACGAGAAGAAGTTCATCTCCGCCATCGAGTTCAACCAGTATCAGAACAATCTGGATGCCGCACGCGCCTCGGTGACATCGGCCAAGGTTGCGCTCTCACGTGCCCGCACCAATCTCGGGTACGCGGAGATCCGTGCCCCAACGGACGGCACCATCATCGAACGTGCGGTGGAGAGCGGGCAGACCGTGGCGGCGAGCCTTTCTGCGCCTACGATTTTCCGAATCGCCCGCGACCTGGATCACATGCAGATCGAAGCGAGCGTGGACGAGAGCGACATCGGCCAGATCGCCAACGGGCAGACGGTACACTTCACGGTGCAGAGCCAGCCGGATCGCACGTTCAGCGGAACGGTGTGGCAGATCAGGCTTCAGCCGACCACCGTGCAGAACGTGGTGAACTATACCGTGGTGATCAACGCCGAGAACACAGAGGGCCTTCTGCTTCCCGGCATGACCGCAACAGTGAACTTCGAGGTGAACAAAGTGACCAATGTGCTGACGGTGCCGAATGCGGCGCTTCGGTTCCAGCCGCCTCCCGAGGTGCTGGACGAACTCCGGAAGAAGGCACAGGAACGGGGCGATTCCTCGATGTTCGGAGCCAGCGGCGGCAGCAAGGGGAGCGGGCGGAGAGATTCCACCCGCGGCGGATCGCGCGGCGGCAACACGACACCGGCGGGTGGCAATACGACGTCGGCGGGTAGTGCCCCAACCGGCACAGGGGGAGCGAAGGGAGGAGTGAAGTCCGGGCGTTCACGCCTCTGGACGGTTGACTCCGCCGGCAATCTGAAGATGATCTCCGTTCGCACCGGCCTTACCGATGGCCAGCGGACGGAGGTATCCGGGGCGAATGTCCGCGAGGGGATGGCAGTGGTTACCAATGTCGCGGCTGCGAACAGTGCCTCGCGCACCGGCACCAGCGCGCTTCCGTTCGGCTCGCCCGCCGGAGGCCGTGGCCCAACGGGCGGCGGAGGCGGCGGACGAAGCGGCGGCCGTGGAGGATTCTGAGTGGCATCTGAAGAAACGATATCGAACAGCGAGGCCGCCGGGGCACCGGTGATCGAGACCCGAAATCTCGAGAAGGTGTATTCCAACGGCGAAGTGGAGGTGCGCGCCCTTCGCGGTGTGGATCTACGGATCGATCGCGGAGAGTTCGTCGCCATCATGGGAGCGTCCGGCTCCGGCAAGTCCACATTGATGAACATCCTCGGTTGCCTGGATCTGCCGACCGGAGGTGAGTATCTGCTGGATGGCGTTCGGGTCAACACCCTCAACAAGAACGAGCTCGCCGACATCCGGAACGCGAAGATCGGGTTCATCTTTCAGGGCTTCAATCTCCTGGCCCGTACTTCAGCGTTGGAGAATGTGGAACTGCCGCTGCTGTACAATCGCACGCGCGGCAACGTCGACACTTCGAAACTGGCGCACGCGGCCCTGGAACGCGTTGGCCTCGGCGAGCGTGTGGATCACGTGCCAAGCCAGCTTTCCGGAGGGCAGCAGCAGCGCGTGGCCATCGCCCGGGCACTGGTCAACAGCCCGTCGCTCATTCTGGCCGATGAGCCGACAGGCAATCTGGACAGCCGCACCAGTGTGGACGTGATGTCGCTCTTCCGCGAACTGAACGATCAGGGAATTACGATCGTGCTGGTTACGCACGAGCCGGATATCGCCGACTTCACCAAACGCATCGTGGACGTACGCGACGGAATGATCCGGCGTGATGTCATGGTTGCCAACCGGCGCGATCCGCAGGTCACACTGCGCGAACTGGATCGCGAGCTGGCCGGTGAGGAAGACGGGCACTGACGCAGGCGGTTCCGCTGCTGCTGTTCGGTGCATGGAGAGCGGTTCGCCGGGCGCACGGTGCCTGATGCCGGAGCTCCCGGCCGATTGAATGAAGGGGCAACAACGCTGAACTGCAAGGAGGGCTGGGGATGAAATGGAGCAACATTCTGAAGGTGGCTCTGAATTCGATACTACGGCATCGAATGCGGAGTGTGCTGACGATGCTCGGCATCATCATCGGCGTTGGGGCGGTGATCATCATGGTCTCCATCGGCCAGGGTGTGCAGAAGCAGGTGGAGAGCCAGATAGCCGGCCTTGGTTCGAATGTGCTGATGATCTTCCCGTCCGCCACCAACCAGGGTGGTGTGAGCCAGGCCGCGGGATCGCGCGATGTGCTCACGCTGGACGACGTCGACAAGATCAAGCGGGATGCCACGCTTACGGCAAACGTCTCCCCGATCGTTCGTGCATCGGCGCAGACCATAGGCGGCATCGGCAACTGGAGCACCACGATTCAGGGTGTCTACGCCTCCTACCTCGACATTCGCGACTGGCAGCTTGCCACCGGAGAGTTCTTCACCGATCGCGATCTGAGTGTGCGCGCCAAGGTCTGTGTGATCGGCAAGACGGTTGCGGACAATCTGTTCCCGGGGACGGACCCGGTGGGAGAGCAGCTTCGCATTCGCTCCGTTCCGTTCAAGATCGTCGGCGTTCTCACCGAGAAGGGGCAGGGGGCGAACGGCCAGGATCAGGATGACATCGTTCTGGCTCCGGCAACCACGGTTCTCGACCGTCTGAGCGGGCGTCGCTTCATCCAGCAGATCGTCACCAGCTCCATCTCCGCGGATCAGATGCAGGCGGCGCAGGTGGAGCTGACAACGCTGTTGCGCGAAGCACATCATATCCGGCCCGGAGATGACGATGACTTCATGATCCGCAGCCAGACGGAGATAGCCGATGCGGCCGCATCCACAACGCAGGTGCTCACGATGTTCCTCGCCTCGATCGCCGGCGTCTCGCTGGTGGTTGGCGGGATCGGCATCATGAACATCATGCTGGTGTCGGTAACCGAACGCACGCGCGAGATCGGCATCCGCATGGCGATCGGCGCGCGGTCCAGCGATGTGCTGATTCAGTTCCTCGTGGAGTCCGTTGTGCTGAGCGTCTTCGGCGGCATCATGGGGATCGTTCTGGGGCTTGGGGGAGCCGAACTGATCTCGCTGGTCGGCAACATGGCCACGGCGCTCAATCCTCCGGTGATTATCGCGGCCTTCATCTTCTCCGCCGCCATCGGCATCTTCTTCGGATTCTATCCCGCACGCAAGGCGGCGGCGTTGAAGCCGATCGATGCGCTCCGGTACGAGTAGGCGGAGATGTCGAGGGCGCGTGGTGTACTGTTACTGTAATCATGAGAAGCAGTGTTGTCATCCTGAACGAGCGGAGCGAGTGAAGGATCTCATGGTCGCCGGCTCATCGAGATTCTTCGCCTTCGGCTCAGGATAGGTCCCCGGCTCCGCACAGCACTGTCACAGTGCACACGTTGCAATCCAAATCGGGGCGGCCTCATGGCCGCCCTTTTTCGTCCTCTTTACTTCCTCCACTGCGCTCTCCCTGTCACGGCGGAATTACACCTTTGTGTACTGGCGCTCCCGCCGCTCGTGGCCCCAAATTGCCGCCGCTTCGTTCAACACCCATCCACCCGTCATCGCCTCGAGCGGCGCCGCAGGCCGCAGCGCGGCGTGCGCGGGCCAGTGACATCGACCAGGGACAGGATGCGGCATGCTTCCCATGCGCCGCATGCGGGGCCGGTCCGTTTCAACCGTGGCAGGCAACGGGCCGGCCCCCTCCTCTGGAATGCCTGCAGTCCGTTGGTGTTGCTGGTTGAGATTGGCGTGTGGCCGCTGCGCACCGGGCCTGCGTGAACAGCCTCAGCCGATTATGCCGCGAGGGTCACGCGGGCAATCGACGCCGGGCCGCGGCGCATTCTCTCTCGGCGTTTCGGCCCGGCGGTACGATTGTATTACGCCCGCTCCAGTGCATCGATATGCAAACGAGGGGCATTGGGCCGATGAAGCATGAGGCGGTTCAACCTCCGGGCCGTTCTCCCTCGCGGGCGCATGCCGGCCCCAGGTGGTGACGGCCGGCATGCCCCGTTGTATCCGGTGTCCGTGGCGATGGGGCGCACTCATTATACGTGTGCTGCAGACCGTGCACCGTTGAATACGAGCCGGAGTGATACCGTAACACACACAATGCATAGGTCCGTTGCAAGCCATTCCGGTCTGTGCAGCGTAATGTCCAGCGAAATTCTCATGGGGCCACCAGGCCGGGAAGAATTGATCGACGGCACATGATCACAATCGTTGGCCTTTATGTGAGGGAAGTTATTACCCGATAACCATTTTGGAGGATCTTCATGAAACGTATCCTGATTGCGGTAGTCTGCTTGTGCGCATTGACGCATGTCGCATGCGATCAGAATGGTGGTGGTACGGCAAGCCCGGAATCGCCTCATGGTGTGAACGGCAAAGGTGGGGGGGAGTTGTTGGACTTCAGTGCAACGATTTACGTAACGGATGCAGGCACCATGCATAATGATGGCATGGCGTATCTGTTAAGTACATTCCCGTTCGAGAGCACATTCTCGAGCAACACCAAGAAAGCCGATGCAATGCTCGCGGATATCTGCGGCTACTTTCAACGTGTCGACGGTTGGGATTCCACAGAATTCCACACCACCTATCTGAGGGATTCCATTGCAGCTATGTTCAATAGCAACTATCTTGCCGATCCACTCGCGTGGTGGGATCGCGTGCGGAACTCGAATCCGCTTCCAAAGGTTGCTTCCGCTGCAGACCTTGCATTTGTCGATAGTGTTCGCCAGATCTTTGGTAGCAATTATTCCAACATGACGAAGGCGCAGATCTGTGATCGCATTGCGTCCAGAGTGGATGCACTGATATTGCAGTACAATGCGGCAACGTGGCAGGTGCCGGCAGGCGGTGAATTGGCAGGCGGCCTGCTGTATCTCATGAAAGGTTCAACAAGCTATTGGAAGAGCCGGGATACGATGATAGCGGTTGGCAATCCTAACCCCGATGGAATTCAATACGGCATTGCTGCTGATTGCCTCGGGTATATAACCGGATGGCTGTCAGCTGCTTGGGATGACTTCAATAGCTCAACGGGAATCAGGCCCGAAGGGCAGCGGCGAAGAATAGGCCAGGGGGTTATTTGGGGGCTCTCAGCGAGCGCCGCAGTATTCTTTGTTCACGCTCAACAGCTTGGTATAGACTACCACTGAACGAGTCGCGACTTGATGGGGCAGGAAGCTGCGGCCTGCCCCATGGTCTCGTTGCTTTTGATTATCAATACCGCCAGGGATTACATGAATGCCATAACCATGAAGACCGTGCCCGCACTACGTAACGATATCCTATGTACTTTGGTCGTTGCCATCTGTGGCATCGTCAACACAATTGCGGGCTATAACTCGGCTTCGTTCAACATCGGCCTGTTCTTTGGATTGTCGAGTTGGTTCCTTGTGAGATTTTTCTATCTCCGTCTTGTTGAAAAGAAGTCACCGGCAACAGATATCTATCCGGCGATCATGGGAACGGTGATTCCGGTTCTGACCATCGGGATGATTCTCCTTGTTCGCGCGGGAGTGCTCGATTTCTGTTTCGCAATGTTCCTGAGCATCGCCTTTTACAATGGACTCTATCTCACCATGAGTAATAAGTCTGTAGTTGATCAGTAACAAGCCGCCGTATCCCTCCAGTGTAGACAAAAGACACAAACGTCAGTGCTTGTTGAATTGACCGAAGGTACACCATGACCGCAAACCGTTTCTGCAGCGACGCCATTCTCTTCGTTGCATTCATGCCTGGCCATGCGGCGAGCGCAATGGCTGCGGCCGTGAGGTTGTACAGGTGCTCCGCTGCGGATCGGTGCAGATCGAGGTGATGGGCATCATGGGAACAGCTGGAGGAAAACGGAGGAAGACATCGCCACCATCCCGCGGGAAGGAGGGGGGTACTGCGCGGTCACGTTCGAGACAGAATGCCGGTGCGGCGGCCGTTGTCGTTACTGAGCCGGAGGTGCAGACCGAACCGGCGGAGCCGTTGATCCCGCCGCATGTTGCCCGCTTTCTGGCCTCGATCCCGATGACGCCGGATCCGGTGGAGTGGATTCTCGGCTTCCGCGCCGCGCTTCAGGAACTACTGGGGGATGTGGACCGGATTGCGATGGAGGTGGATACGTATTGCCGGCTTGATGATATCCCTGTAGGGGCGGTATGGTTCCGGTTGCATCTGGATCATGCCGCTCATAGCGGCGGCGCCGGAATCATGATCACCCTGAGATCGAGCGACGAGCAAGAACATCATGCGCACTTGCTCATGCGGCTTCAACAGGCCGGGCACGACATCAGTTTGTATCGGGCACCCATTGGGACAGACTATGCATTCAGGAATGCAGGGCATCTTGCCTCGATACTGCTGTTCAGAGAACGGCATCGGCCGGCGATAACCGCAGAGACCCAGGCCGCGTTGGAGGCGCTGCGCCCGTTCATCGTATACGCCTGCTCCAGCCTCGTTGCGCGTCTCATGGTGGCACGACCGGCAAAGTACCTTGGCTCACGGATGTTGCTCCGCATAATCAACGACTATGGTCTCAGCGAGGGTGAGGAGCACGTGGTCGCGTTGAAGGCGTTTGGCCTGACGAATGCCGCAATTGCCGGCCGCCTCTATATCACATCACATGCCGTGAAGAAACGTCTGGAGAGCGTCCGGCGGAAGACCGGTGCGGCGAGCATCTTCGAGCTCTTCATGCGGTATGCGCCGAAGGAAGGGGATGGGGAGGGAAGTGATGCGGTATGAGTGATGAGTTATGAGGGAGCCCCGACACTGATCATTGGAGGCACCCGGCATGCCCGTGCCCATGTTGGCACTTGATCACATGCGTGCCGGGCAGGACACCGGGCTCTCCGGCCGGAGCAGGGGGGAGGTACGAAGGGCGAAACGGACGGGAAACCGGCGGCAGGAGCCGGGGCGATCGGCACCGCAAACTATTCGGTGGCCTGCAACGTTATGGTGGGATGCAGGTCCATATTGGGCTGCCCTCAGACCGGACCGGGCCACAACGGATTGATAACTCTTCACACCCGGAAAGTTTGGTTGGAGTGGCCGATCTTCGTAACATTGACGGCGTTTGGCGCCATTCGACTCTTGCGGCTTCGTATGGCACCCGGCCGGAACTTCCCTGGCAGCTTCGGAACAGTACTCTCACACGTTTGCCGTTCCCTCGGCAGTTGTTCCGTAGTTGCTGGCCGTCGCGCATAGCTCTCCCCACCTGCACATTCTGAATACCGTGCGGGCACCCGCGTCTGCGGCGCGCGTGCCATGATACTTGCATGCGCCACTAACACCAGTGGCGGGCGTCGCCATTGGCGTGGCCCGTTCCGTCCATGAGGTAAAGAGTTCTATGCCACGAATCATTCGAAAGACTGCCGAAGGCGATATCGCCGAACTTCCGGAGCGTCCCGCAGCCGTGCGCATGAATCCCGGCCTGTCCGGTGCATCATCCGGCGCGCCGCTACTGCCCGATCATGTGGTGGAGTTCCTCAACGCTCTGCCGATGACCGGCAACACCGTGGACTGGATCAACGGATTCCGCGAGGCACTTCGAAAGCTGCTTGGAGATGTGGACAGGGTTGCGATCCGGGTGAACGCGAATTGCAATCTCTCCAACCCCCAGGAATACAGGCCGACCCATGAGGTTGCCCAACTTGTGTCGAACGCGAAGAAGGGGGACGAGCTGACCACGCTTACCTCGTATGCGATGGCTGGCGAAACCCCTGCCCAGACATTCATCGCGGAGTTATGCTCCGCGGGACATACGCTGAATGAGTACCACCCGCCCTTGTGCCATGACTATTACTACGGCGGTACAGCATATATCGGGACCATACTCCTCTTCCGGGAGCGCGTGAAGACTCCGATCTCCGAGCGAACCATCGAGGCAATGGCCATGCTCGAGCCCTTCATCATCTTTACGTTTTCGGATGTCATTACGCGACACTTCTACGAGCGGCCGATTGATCGAGTGTTCGGCGAGATTCTCAGGGAGGTTGCCCGCGAGTCCAATCTTTCAACACAGGACATACGAATCCTGACCTTGATGCTGATGGGCCTCTCCTACAAGCAGGTGGCGGACCGGATGGAACTCTCGATCGACACCATTCGCAAGCATACGAAACGCATCTACCGGAAGACCCGGACCGGAAGTCTTCCGGAACTCTTCGCCAAGTACTTCACGCCGCGCATCGGCATCGAGGGGCTGGGCGAGGACGACAGCCTGTAGAGCCCTGGTGCAGTTGCGGCAACCACGGCTCCGCAGTGCGGACGTGACATCCCAACGACTCATTCATAATTTCTGCGGTGTTGACAGGTGTGCCTATCACACAACCGGGGGCCGCGCCGTTCGTGCACGTTTTGGCGCGTGCAGTGAATGCGCCGGCCCCATCGATGCTCGGCACAGGGCGGCCCCGTGAGTCCCGGGCATCGGCCACGTTAACTCTACGCAATGTTGCCTCGCGAGTACGGCCATTTGCCATGAACGGGGACATTGAGGCAACACGGTACACAAACATGTACTGTTCCCCCGGTACATCGAACGCGTATGTTTGATGGCCGTGTTATATCCGTACGTACAACGCCGGCCTTCCTGACCCCTGACACCCTTGCGGCGTGTCGGAAGTCTGTCCTGGTAGCGGATATGGTTTGAACGAGTGGTACTGCGGGCCGTTGCGTCTAGCCACGGTGCCGTTGCATGGGCCCCGCACCATCTATGATGGTGCCCATGCCGGTCACAATGCTGATACATCCCTAGGGCGTGCGTCCAGAGCCACGTCTTCAACCAGCAGGCACGATTCGCCGCCATATCCCTGTTTCGGACAACCGCGGTGGATCGTTGTCTCCAATCCCAGAACAACTCGAATCCAGAGAGAGAATCGTATGCGATGTCATCTTACCACTACACTGTTCTGCCTGCTGTTCGCGATTACCGCCGCGCAGTCGCAGAACACATCAGCAACTCACCCGAACGATCCCGATGCCAAGTTGATCGGCAGGTATTCGGTGCATGTCGAGACTCCACATATCTCATCGGAAAAGCAGCCCACAGTATCAACGGATCACGATCTATCGCTGGTGATTGCTGTGTTCCGTGTTGGAATCCGAACGGACGTCTACGTGAACGTTGACTCCATCACATTCACAAAGGACGATGGCTGGGACAACATGAGCACGAGGGAGATCTTCGACCTGATTGGCCAGGTCGCGGTCTCGGAGTCGTTGCAGAAGGGGCTTCTGAATTGCGTTGCAAGCTGCCTGCTTGCGCAGCCGCTCACGCGCGTGATCGTTCCGGCCTGCGTGCATCGCGACGGCAAGGGGATCGAGACCCACTTCACGGCCTGCGACGAGACGAGCATCTGCATTCGCGAGTACATCGTCTGCTGCCCGGTGGGGGCATTGTTCCCCACGATTCAGATGACGCTCTGCAGCATCGTGAACGGCATTGCCGGCGGATGCAACGCCGACGGCACCGGGTGCGAGAGCACCTGCTAGCGTGCCGTCCGCACGCTTGAGTGGAAAGCATGGCCCCAATGCTGCGGCGCCGGAGCCGGGCCGCAGCCTCTACATTCTTCAGGACGGCGCAAGGAAATGGCTCGCCGTGCCGTTATCGACCATGTGCGCCGATAACGGTGCGGCGTTGCGTTCCGTTTAAACGTGCGTCGTGGAGAAGATCAACGTTCCTTCGCGAGATGAGCCCCGCAGGATGGTGGTGCATGCTTCTGCTTTCATTCCCTACATTCCGCCTGCTCCGTGCTTCAGACACAATGAAGACGAGCCACGTTCATGGCGCTGCCTCAACGGCCGCGCACCGCGCGCAACGTTCTCGTTCCGGCCCGTCCCGTTGGAGCCAGATGATCCCGGTCAGCCTGCCATATTGGTTCTGCATGGCTCTGCTCTTTTTCGGCATCGCCGTCTGCAACCATGCCACGGCACAGCTAATCGGTACCGGCGCATCGATGCCGATGCCGAGCGGCCCGATGATGCCGAGCGGGCCGCCATCGATGCCGCCGCAGTCCGTGCAGATGTTCAATCCCAACACCTACTCCATCAATGTCGCCTTCTCACAGGGGCTCTCCAGCAACTGGGGATATGGCGATCAGAACTATCTGGCCATTCGCTTCGCGGCGCAGATCTACGACCAGCGCGCACCGGAGTTCGTGAAGCTGCGGAGCAGCCTGCAGTTCGCTCTCGGAGCAACCTACTCGGACAACGGCGCGTCCGGCGACGGTACCGGCACATCCGGCGATGCGATTCGCGTGGGGGACAACAACTTCTTTGCCGAGGAGGTGGTGCTCTATCCGCTCGGGTGGATGGTTGATCCCTACATCGCCGGGAGCCTGCAGACGCCGGTGACGGAATCCTTTGCCGTGGACTATGTCACCAAGGCTCTGGTGCGCCGTGCGAGCCTGTGGGACCCGGTGACGGCACAGTACGGTACCGGATTCAACTACACGCTCACGCAGCCCTCCGGCATGCTGAACATGCGGGTGGGTCTGGGGCGGCGCATCACGCGCGCGCACTTCAACACGCAGCTTACCGACGACTGGAAGACACCTACGGTGGTGGAGACCTACAAGGAGGAGTCAGGGGTGGACTTCAATGCGATGGCGATGTTCCGTTCCGATTCCACCATCAGCTACACCGGACGGCTTGCGTTGTTCGGAACGTTCGAGGACCTGAGCGTATGGACCGTCACGTGGAACAACACGACGGAGTTCAAACTCTGGAAATCGCTCGGGCTGATCTGGAAGGTGGACATCATTCACGATATCCGCCAGACCAGGCGCACGCAGTTCATGCACACGATCATGCTTGGCATGATTCAGAACTTCTAGGGGTTCCTAACAGAACGGTCCCGAATGTTAACAACGGCTGTTGGATACCATGAGCCTGGTTCTTTGTACGCTCGCCTGCGGCTCGCTTTGGTTCTTGGTCAGTTGCGAGAATACGTCGAGTAGAAGAAGACAACACTCTGTTGTGTTAGGAACTCCAAGAGAGCCTGACAAAAGGCCGATGCTCTACCCGTTTCCGGAACGCCGTTCGAGTGCCCGCACCTTTTCCAGACGATGTACATGCCGTTCCAGTCCGGAGAACCGGGTGGCCAGGAACAGATCCACCAGCACCTTTGCAAGTTCCAGTCCGATCACGCGCGGGCCAAGGCAGAGCACGTTGGCGTCGTCATCGTACACGCATTGACGCGCGCTGAAGGCGTCGTGTGCAAGCGCGGCGCGGATGCCGGGTATCTTGTTCGCTGCGATGGAGGCGCCGACGCCGCTGCCGCAGAGCAGAATGCCTCGCTCCGCGCCGTTGCTCTTCAGCGCTTCGGCAACGGCTGCGGCCATGTCCGGATAGTCGCTCGGGGCATCGTTGTAGGCGCCGAGGTCGATCGGCTCGTGGCCGCGTTCGGACAGCCATGCGCAGAGCAGCCCCTTCATTGCGTAGCCGGCGTGGTCCGCCGCAATGGCAATAATCATCGACGAATGCTCCAGGATCTCTTGAAGGCGAACATGTTGTTTCCGTGGGGATGCGCATCGTTCAACGCAGCAGATGATGCCGAAGGTCGTGCAGCACACTTTTCAATGCACTGGCGCTGACAAGCGTCTCACCATAGCGGGCATGCCGGATCTTGAAGATCGCGCTGCGCCCGCCTCGTGCGTCGTACGGCTCGATGGAAAGCTGGCCATATCCCATGTCGTAATGCTCGCCGCGTCCATCGAGATAGGCGCGTAACTCCTCGATCTCCGGAAGTGCGAGTTCACTGGAGAGCATCGCCCAGAGCACATCATCGGTCTTCTTTGGTTTCTCCGGCATCCGGCGAATATACAGCGGCGTTCAGAATGGTCCCGAGAGCTTGAGCACAGCGCCGAAGTTGCCTGCCCCGATCGGCCCGATGCCCCAGCGTCCTTCCAGTTTGAGGTAGAACACATTGCTGATGAAGGTGGGGATGTGGCTGATACCCGCACCGAGTTCCGTATACCAGATCCCATGTGTTGATGCGTAGCCGACCGGGTTCGCATTCTCGAAGATCCCTGCCGCACCCGATACCGAGAACTCGATGCCGCGCCCGTCGATCGTCGGAAGGTCCAGAGCGCGCCAGATGATATCGGAGAGCGTCTGCTCGCCGGCGAGCGCCAGATATCGCGTGCCGCCGTACACGCCGGTTGGTGCGGAGTAGAAGGAGGAGAACGAGCCGATGGGGCCGTTGGAGGTCGCCATACGGAACTGATATTCAACCGGGAGATTGGTGCTTCCGCTGCCGGCATCAACGTTGATGTTGAGCAGCATCGGTGTGTAACCGGTTGGAATTGTCGGAATGGCGATGCGAAGTGAACCATGAGCGAGACGGAAGGCCGTTCCGGTTTCCGTCCGTTCGCCGTAGATGCCGGCCGCCGAGAATCCGAACTCCCAGGCCGGGTTCGACGTGATCGTGATCGCATCCTCGCGCTCTCCCAACCCGAGAGTGATCGTCGCCGTTCGATAGCTTCCGTCTGCAATCTCCGGGTTGGGCCGGAACGCCTGGTTGGAGAAGATGGAGCGGTTGGTGGCAACCGGCAGCGTGAAGTGCCGCGCCATTTCCACCCCCGCTCCCAGCCGCATCCCGCCGGACTCCGCATCCAGGCCGCCGCTGAAGCCGTCGCTGCGGTAGTAGTCGAAGTAGTCGCGATGAAAGAGTGCGGCAACAATCGTGTTGATGATGCGTGGGTAGCCGCGATCGTATGCGCTCGTGGCGATCGTGGAGAAGAGCGATCCTCTGAGATGAATGGTCGGCATTTCGTCGCCGCTCAGCAACCGCAGCGTTCCGCTGAGCGTGCCAACCGGCCTCTGAAGCCCGAAGCTGTAGGCCGCGGTTGCCTTTGCGGCGAGCGGACCGACAGAGGCGCTTCCGTTGAGCCCGAGCGTGATGCTGCCGGCCCGGTTGAAATCGATATGGGGCCCGTCGAACGATGCGCTGGCGGCCTCGCGCTCGCCGAAGTCGTTCGGGGTTGCAGCCACGGTGCTGTCGATCAGGTGATAGGTCTCCTTCTCCTGCGGCGTCAACTCGCTCAGATCGTTCCCCTCCCAGAACTCCGGCCGTGCGGAGTCCGCGGCCGGCTCCGCGGTGACGATGCGCTGGTCGGCATAGACCGAATCGGGAATCGGCGCATTCACCTGCAGCTCGGTGAAGATGCTGGTTGCGGTGATGGATGCGCCAACTTCCGCGAACCCTTTCACCAGTTCCACCTTGC
The DNA here is from genome assembly GCA_018266795.1 of Bacteroidota bacterium. GTDB lineage: Bacteria > Bacteroidota > Ignavibacteria > OLB7 > OLB7 > JAFDZV01. Next base: position 248,897 of record JAFDZV010000004.1, read on the forward strand.
CGCGGCCGCTGATGTTCAGATAGGTCGGCTGCCAGATATCATCCTTCACCCGATCGAACTTCTGTTCCAGTCGCAGGTCGCTGACGAAGGGAATGGCAGTTGTTCCGGACGGCCGGAGATCCACCGCAATCAGGTTGTAGTTCTGTGCAACGATCGTCATCGTTCCCTCGAATGCCGGGAACAGACGCGTAGCAGCCTTCACGCCGATCACGTACACGATGTCGTTGTTGAGCTGTTTGCGATCGAGCAGGGTGAATTGATAGCGTGAGAGGGTGGAGGGATTCAACGGCGACGGTACGCTGACGTTCAGCAGTTGGAGATCGTCGTCGTAGAAGCTGACGAAGTCGCCGATTGCCAGCAGGTTGCTCTGCGCGGGAATGTTGCGCGTCTGGCGCCGTTGAATAACAACCAGGCGCGGCCCCTTGTCGCTGTAGTAAGCGCGGGAGAACGTTTCGAGAATTGCGTGGCGATCTTCGTCCTTGATCTTGCCGAATGCATTGCCGTCGATATCGAACGCCATCTTCGAATAGAGCAGCCCCTGGACGGTCTTCGCCCTGCGTCTGTTTTCGTCCCGACGTTCAATGGTGCGCTGGATGATTTGATCGGCGCTGAGACCGGCGTTCACTTCCACGCCCTGCATCCTGATCGCTGATGCGTGCAGCCGCACGGCGATCGGCGCCATGCCCTGAACCGCGTTGACGGAGATCGTGGTGTCGGTGTAGCCGATCGATGAGACCGTGAGTTGCTGGCGGCCGGCGGCCAGCGGGATGCGGAACCGTCCGGAGCCCGACGTGTAGGTGCGTGCGTTGCGCTGTTCGAGGCGAACCACCGCGCCGCCGATCGGCGAGCCGGTTGCCGCGTCCGTCACGGAGCCTTCGGCCGCGATCGTGCCCTGTGCATGCGCAGACGCAAGGCTGGCAAGGAGCAGGGCAAGTGCGATCGGTAGGAGGCGCTGCATGGTTCGTTCCAATTGTTGTGTTCGGCCTTGCCGGTATTCCGAGGGCGCGGCATGATACGATCGATTCGCGTATGGAGGAACGACGACGCGGCCGTTGAAATGAAACGCGCTTCTCGGTTCTTGCCCAACAACGAACGCGGCCCGCGCACATGATGTGGGGGCCGCCTTCCTGCCGAGGTTCGTATCAGCCGGCATCGTTGCCGTTTGATGCGCTCGTATGAAGCGTGTGCATCGGAGTTCCTGACCAGACAGAATATTGTCTCTATCACTCGACTCTCCATAGCAACCGACCGAGCACTACGGCGAGCCGCAGGCGAGCGAACAAAGAACCACACCTCGGTTGTGAACGGCGTCCGATAACGTGATCAGCCTTTAATCGGGAACTTCTAGAAGCGCATCGTCTTTTCGATGCTTGCCGCAATGCTCCCGGCTGTGGGCACAACGGACTCCATCAGTCCGGGGTTGTACGGGATCGGGCAGTCCGCCGTGGCGAGCCGTTCGATGGGGGCATCGAGCCAGGTGAACGCATCCTGTGTGATCGTTGCAGCGATCTCCGCGCCGAAGCCGCACGTCCAGTTGTCCTCGTGCACCACGATGCAGCGATTGGTCTTGCGAACGGAGCGGAGCACGGCCTCGCGGTCCCACGGCACAACGGTGCGCAGGTCAAGCACCTCCACGCTTGCACTCGTCATCGAAGCGGCATCGAGGGCGCGATGTACGGTTTCGCCCCATGTCACGATTGTGATGTCGGTTCCCTCCTTCACCACATTCGCAACGCCGAAGGGGACCATGAAGTCCTCGCCGGGGTAGGGGCGCCGTCCCTCCTTGGTATCGAGGAGGCCCCGGTGTTCGAAGAAGAACGTTGGATCGTTGCCGCGCAGTGCCGTGCGAAGCAGGCCCACGGCATCGGCGGCATTCGAGGGATACGCGATGCGCCAGCCGATGAGGTGTGCGTAGATGGCCTCACCGGAGACGGAATGCCATGGGTCGCCGGTCTTCTTGCCGAATCCAACCGGGATGCGCACCACCATCGGCGCGGCGAACGTTCCCGCGGTACGCCAGCGCATGGTGCCGCAGTCGTTGATCTGTTCGTGTGCAGGATCGGCATACTTACGGAACTGGATCTCCGGCACCGGCACCAGGCCCGCCATCGCCATGCCAACGGAGCGCCCGATGATCCCCTCTTCGCTCAGCGAGGTATCGAACACGCGTGCCTCGCCGAAGCGGCTCTGCATGTCGATGGTTGCACCGTGCACGCCTCCCTTCAGGCCAACATCCTCGCCGAAGACAAGCATGCGATCGTTGCGCGCGAGCTCCTCGTTCAAAGTCTGCCGCACGGCATCCACCAGATTCATGCGCGGGCCGCTCTGCTTCGGTTCGTGCGATCCCCGGAGTGTTGCTGCAACAGCCTCCTCGCCGATCTCCGGCATCGTCCCACCAACACGCTGCGGGCTGCCGGCCTCGTAGAAGACATTGTCGCGTGTATGAACGGGATCCGGATGTGCTGCTGCAAGCGCGCGCTCCGCGGCTGCCTCCACCTCGGCGTCGGCCTCCGCCTCGAGAGCCGTCCATTCCTCTGCGGTGAGGATCTGCTGCGCGATCATGAAGTCGCGCACCTTCGGCAGCGGATCGTCAGCGCGCTCACGCTCCAAAAGGTCTGCCGGCTTGTACGCCTGCGTGTCCACGAACGAATGGCCGCTCAGCCGAGGCACGTTGAGATGCAACAGCACCGGCCCCTCGCCGGAACGAACGCGCGCAACGGCATCGTTGATGAGGGCGGATGTGGTAACCGGCTCGGTGCCGCTGCCGCTCACGATGTGGAGGTTCTTGAAGGATGCCAGATTCTCCGCGATGCTCGCGCCCGGAGTTTGAAATCTGCTGGGTACGGAGATGCCGTACCCGTTGTCCTCGATGAAGAAGAGGAAGGGGAGCTTCCCCGTTGTGACGATGTTCAGCGCGGCCCAGAAGCCGTTCGTTGCACACGATCCATCGCCGCCGAGCGCCGCGGCAATTGCACCGTTCCATTCGTTCTGCCGGAGTACCTCCGTCCGGTAGCGGATAGCCTGTGCCCATCCGGACGCAGGCGTGTACTGCGCTCCAACGTCGCCGCTGGTTGGAAGCACTGTGGCGCCGCCGCGCGATGGAAGGTTGTGTACAACGCCGATGTCACGTCCCTCGGAGACGCCGCCGGAACGTCCCATCGTGCTGCGAAGCGCTTCCTCCGGCGTAAGTCCCTGCGTGAGCACGAACGGGCGCGAACGATAATAGAGTGCTGCGGCATCGCGCGGATGCTGCATGGCGAGGCCGAGAAGGATCTGCGCCAGGTCGTGGCCGCGTGAAGAGAACTGATAGGTGACGAAACCACCCGGCACCAGACGTTGCTCCTCGGTCCGGTCCAGCGCGCGCGAGACCAGCATCAGCCGCGCAACGCGTCGCCAGTTCACACCGCCGGTCTCCGCCGAAGCGATCGTGTTGTTCATCTCCTTTTCAGGATTCGCTGTCTTGTTCTTCGCCATGTGATCTATTGAAACGGGGATGTTGAATAGCCGTGCGGAATGTATCGTACTGAAGAGAGCAAAGATAGGGATTTGCCGCACGTCGAGGGCCCGTGCGATGTGCGGGAGCGATGGCGGTGAAGAGGTCTGCAGGGTGGCGGGAGTTGCCGATGGTGGTGTTCCGGTATGATGCCGTTCACGACGATTGTGCCCGGGCGGAGTTCGCCGGCGGGGGCTGTGTTCGCATGGAAGCGGCTCCCGCCGGCTGATCCCTCCACATCATGCCGCGCGTGCGGCCGCGATGCGGCGGCCGGTTGGCCCAATCCGTCGCGCGATCAACCCGTCGATCGATACCGGGCCGCTTCCTCTGATCATGATGACCAGTGCGATGGCAACGAAGAGGATGTGATACTCGAAGCCTTCTCCCTTGAGTTGACCGCTCCAGTTCATGAAGAAGCCCATGTTGATGTGCGTTGTCATCACGGCGACTCCCATTACGCATGCCGTGCCGAATGCCGCTATGCGGCCCAGGAAGCCCCCGATCAGCGCCAGGCCTCCGAAGAATTCCGCGATGATTGCGAGCCATCCGAAGAACGTGGGAATGCCGAGCGAAGCGAAGTAGGCCAGTGTCCCATCGGGACCGTAGCCGCCGAACGCGCCGAGGAGTTTCTGGGCCCCGTGCGGAAGGATGACGATGCCGATAGCCAGGCGAAGGATGAGCAGGATAATGTCATCCCGTGTGGCGAACAGCCTGGTTCCAAGTGCCGATGCGTTGTTCATGTGCTGTCTCCTGTTGATCGTTACTCCCGGTGGAGTTGTTTGTTTGATTGTATGTTGACCAGTCAAATATTCGGGCGAGCATTGCTCTTCCGTTTGATGATCGGTGCTTAGACGGTACAGGCGCCGCGCACTGTGTCCAGGGAGCGAATGAACCCGTCGAGCTGTTCCGGGCTCAGTCCCGCGAGCACAGCCAGATCGGCGCTGTTCATCGGGTGATCGAGTGCGTCCACCAGGCGCAGCCCCTCCTCGGTAATGGCGCAGAGTACCTGCCGCCGGTCCGTGCTCTGGCGCGTCCGTCTCACCAGATTCTTTTTCTCGAGCCGGTCCAGCATTCGGGTAACTCCCGGTGCTTCCTCGATCATGCGCTCGCCGATCTCCATTGTTGGAAGTGCGCCGCCGGCTCCTCTGAGGATTCGCAGCACGTTGTACTGCTGAAGCGTGATGCCATGAGGATCAACCACATTGGAGAGGTAGCGGCGGAGAACGTCCGTCGTGCGCAGGAGTGCAACGATCGCCTCCTGCTCCCGGTTGGCGAATGGGCGCGACTGTTTGATCTCCTGCTGTACGGCGCTTGCTTTGTTCTTCATGGATCAAAGATAGCACAGAATGGTTGACTGGTCAAGTAATTGTTCTGCGGAGTTTTTAGGCTCCTTCGAAGCGGCGGAGTCTGAAAAAATGGAGGAATCGCACGGCTCGATATAGCCGTTATTCCTAATGAAATCTTGATTCCCATTCGCCGGGCAAAGCGGGTATATTCGCCCCGCTGAACTCCTCGACGCTGAATGTTCGATTCGGCGTCCGCATGCCGCAAAGTATCACTCTGGAATAATCTTACTGCTGTTATGGCACATTGCTGTGCACACACGCTCTTTGGGCGGACGCCGTCTATGCAGTGCAGGCAGCGGTTCCGTTCCAGTGGTGATTGAGGTCAGCGGCAAAAACGATAGAGCCCTCATAATATAGAGCCCTCATAATAAGGTCAGCCAACCCAGCCGGAATACGAACGCCGGATTGAGACACTCCGCGAGCGTAACGAGAAGTGCTCGATGCACCTGGCACTGAGCTCTTCTCGATGCGGTCCCCGGTTCCCTCGTCCTCTGTGTGATCGTCTGCCGGACTAGCACAACAGCCCTCTCATGCATGCCGAGCCTGCGCCGGCTAATGGTTGCCGCAGGGAGGCAGCACGCAATCCCGTTAGGAGAACCGCTCCATGAAGATTAACCGCCGCTTTACGAAGACAGGCCAGAACGTGTATGACATGTTCGACTACACGTACCGTTCCTCCGTTCTCCGGAACCCCGATGGATCGGTTGTCTTCGAGATGCGCAACATCGAAGTTCCTTCGGCGTGGTCGCAGGTGGCCACCGACATCCTTGCGCAGAAGTACTTCCGCAAGGCCGGCGTTCCCCAGATTGATGAGAAGGGGCAGCCTGTAACGGACGAGAACGGCAAACCGGTACTCGGTCCGGAGACCAGCGTGCGCCAGGTTGTTCATCGTCTCGCCGGGTGCTGGGCTCAGTGGGGCAAGGATCACGGCTACTTCGACGGCGACGAGGATGCTGCGGCGTTCTACGATGAGAACGCATTCATGCTTCTGAAGCAGATGGCCGCTCCCAACTCGCCGCAGTGGTTCAATACCGGCCTGGCCTTTGCCTACAACATTACCGGCCCTGCGCAGGGGCACTACTATGTCGATCCGGTAACCGGCAAGCTCCATCGCTCCGCCGATGCCTACACGCATCCCCAGCCTCATGCATGCTTCATTCAGTCGGTCAATGACGATCTGGTGAACGAGGGGGGGATCTTCGATCTGGTGACGCGGGAGGCGCGCATCTTCAAGTACGGCAGCGGCACCGGCTCCAATTTCTCCGCGCTGAGAGCAGGCGGCGAGCCTCTATCCGGCGGCGGTGTATCCTCCGGTCTGATGTCGTTCCTCAAAGTGGCCGATCGCGCTGCCGGCGCCGTCAAGTCCGGTGGCACCACGCGCCGCGCCGCCAAGATGGTGATCCTCAACGCCGATCATCCGGACATCGAAACGTTCATCGATTGGAAGGTGATCGAGGAGCAGAAGGTTGCTGCTCTGGTTGCCGGCTCCAAGGTCTGCAATCTCTTCCTCAACGAGATCATGCACGTTGCGGCCTCCGAGGGGCCGGACTATACTCAGCCGGGAACAACGCTGCACTCGCTTGTGCAGCGCGCGTTGAATCGCGGCGTGCCGATGAACTATATCATTCGTGCACTGGCGCTGGTGGAGCAGGGGTACGATGAGTTTGATTTCGATACCTACGATACGCACTACGAGGGCGATGCCTACGTGACAGTATCCGGGCAGAACTCGAACAACACGGTTCGCGTCACCAACGACTTCATGCATGCCATCGAGAACGATGGAAAGTGGGATCTGATTCGCCGTACTGACGGGAAGGTGGCACGCACGATGCGTGCACGCTACCTCTGGGACAAGATCAACATGGCCGCATGGGGGAGCGCCGATCCGGGGCTGCAGTTCCATACCACGATCAACGAGTGGCATACCTGCCCGGCCGACGGTGAGATCAACGCCAGCAATCCATGTTCGGAGTACATGTTCCTCGATGACACGGCATGTAATCTGGCAAGCATCAACCTGGCGCATTTCTACGACGCCGAGACGCGTACGTTCGACACCGAGTCCTTCAAGCATGCGTGCCATATCTGGACCGTGGTGCTGGAGATCTCCGTGCTGATGGCGCAGTTTCCGTCGCAGCTGATTGCGCAGAAGAGCTACGACTTTCGCACACTCGGTCTGGGATACGCCAACCTGGGCACGGTGCTCATGATGGCCGGCATCCCGTACGATTCCGATGAGGGGCGTACCTGGGCCGCGGCGATAACTGCAATCATGACCGGTGAGGCCTACGCAACATCGGCGGAGCTGGCCGCGGAGCTGGACCCGTTCCCCGCATACGATCGGAATGCGGCGAGCATGCTGCGCGTGATTGCGAACCATCGGCGTGCGGCCTACAACGCACCTGCCGGTGAATACGAGGGGCTGACGATTCCTCCGGTGGGGATCGAGCACGAGATCTGCCCCGAAAACATTTCGGCGGCAGCGCGTGAATGCTGGGATCGTGCGCTGGAGCTGGGCACGAAGTACGGCTATCGCAATGCACAGGTAACCGTGCTGGCGCCAACCGGTACGATAGGTCTGGTCATGGACTGCGATACAACGGGCATCGAACCGGACTTCGCCATCGTGAAGTTCAAGAAGCTCGCAGGAGGTGGATACTTCAAGATCGTGAACCAGTCCGTGCCCAAGGCTCTTCATGCGCTGGGGTACTCCGATGCGGAGATCATCGAGATCGAGCGCTACATCAAGGGGCATGGCACGCTGGTGGGATGCCCGGTGATCAACAGCGCCGGCCTGAAGGAGCGCGGCTTCACGCAGGAGAAGATCGATGCGATCGAGACGCAGTTGGATGGCGTGTTCGATATCAAGTTCGCGTTCAACAAGTGGACGCTGGGGGAGGAGTTCCTGCGTGGCCTCGGGATTACCGAGGAGCAGATGAACGATCCGATGTTCGATCTCCTTACGGCGTTCGGATTCACGGCGCAGCAGATCGAGGAGGCGAACCGGTACGTCTGCGGCACGATGACGATCGAGGGAGCGCCGGGCCTGAAGGAGGAACACCTGCCCGTGTTCGATTGCGCGAACAAGTGCGGCAAGTACGGTCAGCGCTACATCGACTACATGGGGCACGTGCGGATGATGGCCGCCGCGCAGCCGTTCATCTCCGGCGCCATTTCCAAGACGATCAACATGCCGGGCCATGCAACGGTTGGCGAAGTGGCGCGTGTGTACACGGAGTCGTGGAAGCTGATGCTGAAGGCGATCGCGCTCTACCGCGACGGATCCAAGCTGTCGCAGCCGCTCAATTCAACCAGCGGCACGGATCTGGTGGAGGAGGTTCGCATCAGCGATCTGGTGGGCGACGAGGATGATTGGAACGAGAACATCGGCCCCGCGCAGGTGCATGAGCGCATTGTGGAGAAGGTCTATCATCGCACGGAGCGGCGCCGTCTGCCCAAGCGCCGTCACGGCTTCGTTCGCGAAGCTACCGTTGGCGGGCACAAGGTGTTTCTGCGCACGGGAGAGTACGAGGATGGGACACTGGGTGAGATCTTCATCGACATGTACAAGGAGGGGGCGAGCTTCAAGGGGCTGATGAACTGCTTCGCTGTGCTTGCCTCCAAGGCGCTGCAGTACGGTATGCCGCTCGAGAAGATGGTGGACACGTTTACCTTCACCCGCTTCGAGCCGGCCGGGCCTGTGTTCGGGCACGAAGCAATCAAGAACGCAACGTCCATCATCGACTACGTATTCCGCGCAATCGGTTACGAGTACCTTGGACGCGAGGACTTCATCCATGTGAAGGCCGTTGATGAATCGAACGCGACGGAGTCGCGTAACGGCGCCGGCGAAGCCCGTTCCGGCGGCGAATCGCATGTCAACGGCAACGGAAAGCTGAAGCTCTCTCCCGGTCAGGAACTTTACACAAAACAGTCGCGAGCGGTGGACACCACCGTTGCGCCTCCTGTGCGCCCGCTTGGTGAGAATCAGAAGAAGGTGATGACCGCCAAGGCTCAGGGGTATACCGGGGAACAGTGCGGCAACTGCGGATCGATGCGCGTGAAGCAGAACGGTGCGTGCCATGTCTGCGAGGACTGCGGCACCACGAGCGGTTGCTCGTGAACGGTTGCCTGTGAGCATCGGATCGATGAGCGCTCACGGAACGAATTGCTCCTAATGGCATGACCGACGCATGCCGGCAACATGCAACGGGGAGGCGAAGAAATTCGCTTCCCCGTTGTCGTAACACACATATCGAATCGTGCGAATGTCGCCATTCCTGTGATGCAAATTCGGTTTCCCGTGTCAGGATAGTACGAGCCATCTTCTACCGCATGCCGTGTATCGCACAACCGTATGGTTGGGAATTACAACGGAGGCGCTCACAGCTTCCTTGTTGCATCGGTTCCAACGGCGTCAGCAGCAGTCGTTCCCATCCGTGTGATGATTCGGAATCGCGGTGTGTTACGTAGATACAGGATCGTGCTTTCAAGAAAACTCAACCTATAACAAACCACGGAAGACAACATGAACAATGCCTTTCGTCCCGTGGCAATCATTGCTGCGTTTCTACTCACCTTCTTTATGATCGGTTGCAACGGGCTCCTGGACCCGACCGGTCTACTTGGAGGAGGGGGTGGTGGAAATTCCGGCGGTGGTGCCAAGGACAGTCTGAACAATGGAGGCCATCACGGCGGTCCGCAGGACAGCCTGGGTGGTCATCATGGAGGCCCGCAGGATAGCCTGGGCGGTCATCATGGCGGTCCGAACGACAGCCTGGGTGGTCATCACGGCGGTCCGAACGACAGCCTGGGTGGTCGCGATGGCGGCCCGAACGGTGGTCCGCTCGACAGCCTGGGTGGCCATCATGGAGGCCCGCTCGACAGTCTCGGTGGTCATCACGGTGGCCCCCCCGATAGCCTGGGCGGTCATCGTGGCGGCCCGGGCGGTGGTGGTCCAAACGGCGGCGGCCCGAACGGCGGCGGCCCGCATGGTCCGAATGACAGCCTTGGCCATCATGGAGGCCCGCTCGACTCTCTCAAGCATCATGGCTGAGAACGGTTAACGTCTATTGCCTTCCGATGGCAGCGTACCAGACGTCGGCGCTGCCTTCGGGGGTCTCAATCGCAGACACAATGCCGGCATTACCGGGTTTCCCGTGGCGGTGATGCCGGCATTTCTATATCCTGACATCACGGTTGCCGACCGTGACATTGTTTCCCCACGTGCGCAGGCATGCGGTGGTTTCAATTACCATTCCGGGCGTACGTATTCCCTCCGCCTCACAGGGGCCTGGCTCGGCGCCGGTCCGGTTCGTTCGGGTTTCCAACCTGCTCGACGGGCTGCCACAGCCGGGATCGCCGATCCCGGCGGAGCCGTGATTTCGGATGTTGAGACATCCGGTGAACGTGCCTCCCCATTCGCCGATGCGCAGTGAATGCTCATCGATGCGCCGGGCCCGGGCGCGAAGCCGCGTCATTCATCCGCAGGCTGCCGACCTTCGGTTCCGTTCTGCGGCCATGTGACACGGACAAGCTTCTTCTCCTCCTGTTCGAACCACTCGCAACCCCGAACCTTCAGATCGATCACCGTGATTACAGCGTCACGGAACTTGTTCTGTGCCTGCCGGATCTCCTCCTCCAACGATCCTCCCTTGAGCGTGAGAATCCTGCCGCCGGATCGGAGAATCGGATGAGCCCACTTCATGAGATCGACAAGCGGTGCGGTAGCGCGCGAGACAACGAGATCGTACGGGCCTCGCAGCTTCGGGTGATTCGGCAGTTCCTCCGCACGCTCACGCACAGCCTGCAGGCCATGCTTCGTGATATGGCTGGCAAGCATGCTCACGGTTTGAACCTTCTTGGCAATCGAGTCCAGCAGCGTGATGTCGAACTTCGGGTTGATGATCTTCAGCGGGATGCCCGGAAGTCCGCCTCCGGTGCCGATATCGAGCACGCGACCGGACTTCGGAAGTTCGCCGGTAAATGCAATTGCCACGCAATGCAGGATATGACGAAGCCAGACGGAATCCGTATCGCGTCGTGAAATCAGATTTACCCGCTCATTCCAATACAGCAGGTCGCTCACGTAGCGTTCGAACTGATCTATCTGCTCGTGCGAGAGCACCAGACCGTTGGTAGAGCATATCGACCAGAATTCCGTTGCGTCCACGTGAATAGCGTAATGTTGATGTTCCGAACGCTCGGCACCGCAAGGCTTCCGGGCAGGTACGGCGATAAGGGGCACTGTTGAAGGATGCCGGGATTGTTCAGGTTTGAAAACCATCCGGGCCGTGCGTTTTCGGGATGCAGGGCCGGGTGTGGAGGATGAGAGACTGCCGTCATGTGCGGCACGATGTTACACCAATCCAAGCTCGGCAAGTCCGGCGCGAAGCTGGGCACGGTTCCCTTCCTCCAGTGGAACCAGCGGGGCACGGAACGTGGCGGACTGGAACAGGCCCATCATATGCAACGCCTCCTTCACCGGGACAGGGTTCGTCTCAATGAAGTTGAGTTTCATGAGAGCAAACAACTTCATATGCAGTGCGCGTGCCGCGCTGAAGTCGCCGGCCAGCGCGAGGCGTACCATGGAGCCGAACATCTCCGGCACTTCGTTGCTGACTACTGCGATGACTCCCTGTGCGCCGAGAGCGAGAAGTGGAAGCGTAAGGCTGTCTTCACCGCTGTACAGAACGAAGTGTCCCGGGGCATCGCGAATGATGGAGCTGCACTGGTCCATATCCGCAGAAGCCTCCTTTATCGCGACGATGTTCTCGTGGCGGCGCGCCAGCTCGATCGTGGTCTGAGCCGTCATGTTGCTGGCCGTACGTGCCGGCACATTGTAGAGCACGATTGGCAGATCGGGCACTGCCGTTGCGATGGCACTGAAGTGCTCGATGATTCCGCGCTGCGACGGCTTGTTGTAATACGGTGATACCAGCAGAACTCCGTCCGCACCGAGCTCCCGGGCTTCCCGTGTCAGCTCGATCGTTGCGGCGGTAACGTTCGATCCGGTGCCGGCAACAACAACGGGACGCTGGCCGTCATGCACCCGCGCACGCTCGATGGTGAAGCGAATCACCTCCAGCTTCTCATCGTGTGTCATCGTTGCGCTCTCGCCGGTGGACCCGCACGGGATCAGCGCCTCCACTCCGTTGGCGAGCTGCGTGTCGATCAATGTGCCGAACGAGCCGAAGTCGATGGAGCCGTCGGCATTGAACGGCGTTGAAAGCGCGGTGCCGGTGCCGCGAAAGAGTGGCATGGACATATTGATGTTCTGTATGAGTTGCGAGAGGAATTTCGGGAACGATGTCCGGTGCGAATCATCGCGTGCTCTGGGCCGGTTGTTCAAAAATGTCTTCGAACCGGTAGAGCCCTGCAGGCTGTGCAACCAGCCAACGGGCTGCGAGCAGCGCCCCGAGTGCAAATCCGGTTCGGTTCTTTGCCCGATGCGTCAACTCCACGGTGTCAGCCTCCGAGTCGAACGTCACGGTGTGCGTCCCCACGGTGGTGCCTATGCGCTGGCTGCTGACGTGCAGATCGTGCGGATCTATCGGGCCGTGCGCAGGCTCTGCGAGCATTCTGGATTTGCGCGCGAGTGTTGCCAGGAGTACATCGGCAATCGAGATCGCAGTGCCGCTGGGCGAGTCCGCCTTGCGGGTATGGTGAATCTCGTGAACGGCCGCGTCGTACATCGCGTATTCATTGAACAACGTTCCCGCGGTGCGAATCAGCGAGAGGAATATGTTGACACCGATCGAGAAGTTGCTCCCGTACAGCAGACGTCCGCCGTGACGTGCAACATCTGCACGAATGCTCTCCAGTTCCCCAAGCCAGCCGGTTGTTCCCACAACTACCGGGCGATTCCATTCCAGTACGCGCCTGATGTTTGCCGGAGCCGCATCCGGGCGGGTGAACTCCACGGCAACATCGAAGTCCGCTCCGGGCTCGGTACCGAGCGGCGTGTCGGCATCGAAGCGTGCGGCAATCGAAACGTCGTGATCCGGTGCAAGCCCTGCTATCTCGCGCCCCATTCTGCCGTATCCAATCAGCGCCACACGAAGGGTTGATCTGCTCTGCGGATTGCTCATGGTAGCTGCGAAGATATGGAGAAGAGAAACGTGGATGTGTGATTGCTGGCAATAGGGGGATGGATTCTCGTGGACGAGTTCCATATTTTCTACTACTATGCCAGTTCTGACACCAACCGACCAGCTCAGGCGCATCCTTGTGGCTCGTACAGACGGCCTTGGGGATGTGATCGTAACGTTGCCCATTGCCGTTGCGTTGAAGCAGCGGCTTCCCGGCGCCCAGATTGCGTTCCTGGTGACGCCGTATACCGCGCCGATCGTTCGTCGGATCGCCGAGGTGGACGAGGTGCTGACGATAACCGAAGTGCGGAGTGGGCTGCATGTGCTGAAGGCTTACAAGCCAGATGCCATCATCTTCGCCAAGCCGGACTTCCGTCTGGCCCTGGAGGCTGTGATTGCCCGTGTGGATGTGCGTGTGGGGACAGGGTATCGATGGTACTCCGGATTGTTCACGCGCTGGGTGTACGAACACAGGCGTACGGGCGCCAAGCACGAGGCACAGTACGGCGTGAATCTGCTGTCGCCGATATTGAACGGCGAGCTGACGGTAACAATGCCGAAGCTTCCGATTTCCTCCCCGGGCATGTCCGAGTATCAAGGGCGTCTTGCAGATGCCGGGCATGTCGGTGAGTTCATGGTGCTGCATCCCGGCAGCCGTGGTTCTGCGGCGCTCTATCCTCCGGATCAGTATGCCCGTGTTGCCAACGCGCTGCTGACCGAGCACTCCGGCCTTTCGATCGTGATAACTGCCGGGCCGGGGGAGGAGGAGCTTGCGCGCAACGTTGCGAGTGGAATTGCTGCGCGGGAACGTGTGGTTGTGCTGGATAAACTGTCGCTGGACGGTTTGAGCGAACTTCTGCGTGCAGCGAATGGCTTCCTTGGCAGTTCCAGCGGCCCGGCGCACCTGGCCGCTTTGGTGGGCACTCCGGTTGTCGGCCTCTATCCGGGATTGCCGCCGGTCTGGCCGGCACGTTGGAAGCCGTTGGGCGATCACGTGACCACCCTGGTGCCCCATCCTGATGAATCGTTCTGTCCGGAGTGCGGAAAGAAGCACCAGCCGGAGAATTGCGTCAAGCGGATTGCTCCCGAGCGCGTAATCGAGGCCTGCCGCGGAATGCTGATCGGCAAGGACGCCGGCACCACCGACTACATCTCGTGACGCCCATTTCGTTGAATTTCATTGAATTCTGCCAAGGCCGTCAAACCTTTCCCTGTGTCGGGACGACAAACAGCTCGAATCGCAATCAAGATTCAGATAACGGATCAACAGGTATAGTATGAAGATGAATCTGAAGGGAACGTTGCTTCGGCGTGTGGGGTACGCAGCCTCGGCTCTGGCAACGGGAGTCGTCGTTGTGGCGCTGATGTCGGCCGGGCCGGAATCGACGCCGGCTCTGGAGGCCTACGCCGACGGCGCTCTCAGGTATATGCCGAATACGGCGTACGGCTTCGACGAGAAGCTGCAGTTCGACGTCGGCTATAAGTTCATCACGGCCGGAACGGCGGTTATGCAGATCGGCTCGGGGCCTGTGGCGGTAAGCGGGCGCAACTGCTATGATGTGCGATTCGACGTGCGCACGACTTCCGCGTTCGACAAGGTCTTCAAGGTTCGTGACCGCTATCAGACCTATATCGATATCGACGGGATCTTTCCATGGCGCTTCGAGCAGAGCGTTCGCGAAGGAAACTATTCGCGGGACTTCTCGGCGATCGTTGATCAGCGCGCAAACGTTGCCAAGACCACCGAAGGGAGTTTCAAGGTCCCGGCATTCGTGCACGACATTCTGAGCGCCTTCTACTATACTCGTGCGCTCGACCTTCACAGCCTGAAGAAGGGGCAGAGCTTCACGCTCAAGAATTTCTATGGAAAGAACACCTATGATCTTCGCATCCGCATCCTCGGCAGGGAGCAGGTTGAAGTCGATGCCGGCACATTCGATTGCATCGTGGTGGAGCCGCTCGTGGTGGAAGGTGGCCTGTTCAAGAACGAGGGGCGCATCGTGGTGTATCTGACCGACGATGATCGGAAGATCCCTGTGAAGGTCAGTACGAAGGTGGTGATCGGTTCAATCGATGGCGAGCTGACCGGATACTCCGGCACCAGAGGTCCGATCGCTGCCAAGAGGAACTGATTCTGGCCCGGCCATTTGCGCCGGAGCCGCAGGCCCCGGAGGTTGTTTCGAATTGCGCCTCTTTCTCTAACAAGGGAAAGAGGCGTCTCGTTTGCACTGGGAGGAACGAATCAAAATGTGAATGCAGGGCGTGACGGATCGTCACGGTGCGTGCAGGTGAATCACCTCCGGGCAGCAAATTCGACGAAAAACGAAGGATTCGGCTCATTCGAAACATGGCACCCCAATTGCTCTGAATCACCCCGGATCGTTTCCCCCTTTGCGAACGAAAGGGACACGATTCACCAACGGTTCTTTGACAGGGATAATGGATCGATGAAGCCGCGGCGGGTGAATGTGATGATTGCAAGATCGACGGGGTAAGGATATATTTGGGCCCTCCTACAGGGGGCTGTAAGCGTTCTTCTCCCGGTATGAGGCAGAAAAATAAAGTAGCTGAAGAAGGCAAGGCTATTGACTTCAAGTGCTACTTGAATATATTGCGCCCGTGGCTCAATGGATAGAGCATCAGATTCCGGTTCTGAGGGTTGGGGGTTCGAGTCCCTCCGGGCGCGCAATGCCAACCAAATGCTCCTGTATCTCTTCGGTCCAAGGGATATGAAGCCGATCTTCATGATCCCTGCTCCCTGAAAAAACTCTCCGAATCAATACACAGCACTCTTGCTACTTGCTACAATCAGGAATGGCTACTCGGCAGTCGAACACTGATACGATCGATACGCTGGACGGCGAACGTGACGGAAACTTTCTGACGAACAACCTTCGTCAGATCGTTATCGCTGCTGTTGCCGTCCTTCTTATTGTAGGTGGAGTCATGTTCTTCCGTTCTCAGGGAGCTGAGGCGAATGAGGAGGCAGCCGCCGCACTCAGCGCCATTCGCCCGTATTACGATCGTGGAGAGTATGAATCCGCAGTGCGTGGCGATGCCACCAAGACCATCAATGGTCAGAAGATTCGCGGGTTGCAATCGATCGTCGAAGAGTGGGGTTCCACTTCCGCAGGGAAGGTCGCCGCACTTCTTCTGGGCAACTCCTATATGGCAATGGGCCAGCCTGCAAAGGCAGCTGAGCCGTTCGAGACGGCCGCACGTGCTGATGATGATCTGGTGGTTGCTCCGGCTCATGCCGGGCTCGCCGAGATGAATGAGGCTGCAGGGAAGTTCGAGGCCGCTGCAAAGGAGTTCGAAGAGGCTGCTTCGCACGACCATGTCGAGTTGAACACGCCACAGTATCTGCTGGGCGCCGCTCGTAACTACGAGCGCGCCGGCAAGAACGACGCAGCGACGGAGAACTATCGCAAGGTCGCTACGCAGTTTCCACAATCTCCGGCCAATGCGCAGGCCAGGTTGGCTTTGGCTCGGCACAACGTCGAGCTGTAATAACGAACAGAGCGATTCACGGCATGGCTCGTGAGTCGCTTCGCTGTTAGGGCGGCTTCCCCCGCCTGGAATCGGACTAACGCTGAATCAAGGATACGTGAACAATCTTAAGACGCTCATGATGCTTGAGACTCCCTGCGAGTCGCCGCGATGCGATTCCAGCGCTTCGAACAGAGAAAAATCGCAGAACAGAATACATCGGTTACTCATTGATTCTCTCAATGCAGGAGGAACTATGCAACGTTTGCTAAGGGCGTTACTCCTGGTAATGGCGTTTATCGTTGTTGGTGATCTGGCTACGGCTCAGGTTGCCAAACCGATCCGCATCGTAAGCGGTCGCCTTGCACAGGGAGTACACCGGGTCTTCATCAAGGACACGCTGTATCAGATCTCCGGAAACTACGTCGTCGCCGGTCAGCTCATGATTGAGCCGGGAACGACGGTCGAGTTTCTTCCGAACGGACGTCTGATCGACTCAGTCGGCGGTAAGATTATCGCCGACGGTGAGCTTCAGGCTATCTGGGACCGTAATACGACCGACGTGAATTCGTATGCGGATCGCTATTGCGATCTGAACTACATGCGCGCGCACGTCACCGTAGGTGGCAAGCCGGAGATCACGGCTCCAGGTCCGAACTGGACCTTCTACGTCCCGTACATCGAATTCTACTACGCGAACCAGCGCGACAACTGCGCAACGGACAACAACAAGAAGAATGTTCCGTACGCACGTGACGTGGTTCGCAACCCGATCGTCTTCCGCGGTCGGCCGGTAAACCAGTTCTCCACCGAATGGGGCCACATCGTGGTGCTTCCGGGTGCCGACACGGCAATCTTCCGGAACTGCCAGTTTGTGAACTTCCGCAAGGATACCCAGGTGGTGCAGAGCACGCAGTACTACCAGCCGAACGCGCTGGCGGGTTACAGCGGTACGCAGATTCTGGCCGGCTTCGACATGAACCGGAAGATGCAGATCCTTTCGAGCGGTGGCGGTGGCGCCATGACGGTCTTCTCCTCGAAGACATGGATCCTCGATTGCCGCTTCGACAGCAACTTTGCCCGCTATCACGGCGGTGCAGTGCAGTTCCTCCAGGCACCGTTCGACGCTACCGGACAGTTCTATCAGCCTGCTCCGGGCGTTCCGGTGGCCTCTACTGCCTATCCGGCAGTCGACCCCGAATCCTATGACCTCTACGGAGGAGCAGTGGTGACGCCGTTCGGTAACTTCCCGGCGTTTACCGTTACTCCGCCACTTGGACCCAACTCGCAGTATCGTCAGGCATACGATGACGGCCGTATCGCCGTCAACAAGGGCCGTGTTCGCCGCCTCTACTTCCGCGACAATCGCGTGGTTGTGGGTGCGGTGATCAACGACGTTCAGAGCTATCGTGACAACGAGAAGGTTGTTGCGCCGATCTACCCGGTCACTGCCACCTCCACCAATACCGTTGCGAAGAACGAAGCATACGGCGGTGCTGTGTACGTGAGCGGTCGTCGTTTCGTGCAGGTGTTCTTCGGCGGCGGCAGCGCTCTGCGCAACCTCGGCCTCGGCACCGACCCGACCGACACGATCGTCTGCGAGCGTAACTACGCAGTCAACTACCAGGATACGAATGCGGTGACGTTCAACATCAACAACGTCCCGACCACTATCCGTACCAGTGGCGCCAAGGGTGGTGCCTTCTTCATTGGTGATTCGAGCTCGATGGTCTTCGAACTGTCGCGCTTCAACGACAACTTCACGGCCGTCCCGAACATTCCGGATCGTGACTATATCGGCGCATCGAAGTACTCGCAGGGCGGTGGCATTTACATGTCGACGACCTCGCCTGAACTGACGATCAACGACAATGTCGCGATGCGGAACAACAAGTCGGGTCAGGGTGGTGCGATCTATGTCGCTGCAGTTGCTCTGCCGACATCCGATCCGTTCCTCTCGCCGAACCTGCTCGGTGACAGTGTCTACTTCACCGGCAACAAGGCCGAGTACGATGGTGGTGCGATCTTCACCCAGCGCAACACGCGCATTCAGGCGAAGTATCTCACGCGTGTTCATACGGATGCCCCGGGCAGCCCGTTGATCGATCATCGTATCCTGTTCGACAACAACGCCGCAGGTCTCTCGGGTGGTGCTATCACTATCGATAACCGCACCAATACCACGAACAGCCTTGCTCGCGTTGAGCGCGTTCTGTTCAGCAACAACGTCGTTGGTGACTCGGCGCGTGTTGACGCCATTCGTCAGATCAAGCTCTTCAATCCGGTTGCGAGCCCGATTCGTCCGGGCAACGAGCACGGTGTCTATACCGTACTCGACGAGTATCACATGCCGATCCTCCTCCTGTCGACGGAAGTGCTCGGTGGCGGTGCTCTGTTCTCGTACAACGGCAACACCAACTTCTTCCGTTCGGTGGAGTTCTTCCGGAACGCGACCGAGGGTGGTAATGGTGGTGCGGTTTCGCTCGTTACGCCGGTTCGTGTGAATCGCTACTTCGTCTCCGAAGGCGATGTCGCCTATGACTTCGTGACCGGAGTTCCGGTAGCATTCGATGACGGCCCCGAGCCGACCGATCAGCGCCAGATGACCCGCTTCATCCAGAACGTGGCCGTCCGTGATCTGATCAACCCGCAGACGTTCAATCCGAACCCGGCGTCGTCGCGTGGTACGCTCCTGGATCCGAACCGCAACTACACCGGTCTCGGTGGCGCACTCTACATCAACGATCGTCAGCCGCCGGGCCCGAACCCTGGCACGCCGCGTGTTGACTCGGTGATCTGCCATCGCGTTCGTATCGAGCAGGATAGCGCATGGTCCGGTTCGGCCGTCTACTCGGCCAACTACGAGCTTCGCGTTCTGTTCAACAAGTCGCTCATCGCCCGCAACGTTGCCACCTCCACGGTTGGCCGCACTGTGGACTCGATCGACAACTATCGCACGTCGCCGGCTGCTGACAGCACTGCCGGAGCGCTCTTCTTCGCCGATGTGGAAGGTCCGTTGCCGACAACGTCCTACCATGTCAACGCGAACTCGATCTATGACAACGAGGGGCGCTTCCTGGTGCGCGCACCGGATGCACCTGCTGGATCGGTTGGCTTCGGCCAGAGCGGTGCCGACACGCTTCGTGGCAACTACTGGGGCCGCACTGAGGCTCCGGTGACGACGATCCTTCCGAGCGGAACGGTGCAGAGCACCTTCTACGTGGACGGTTACGGCTGCACGCTGCCGCTGAAGAATGCGGCGAACGTGAACGAGCAGGGACCGTTCGAGTCCATGCGCCGCCCGGGCGATGGTAACAACTACTACGTCTACACGTCCGTGCCGATCTACACGATCCCGGACACGCTCCTCATGGAAGGTCGTGTGTACGACATCTTCGATAAGGGCGTCGATATCAAGTCGGTTGATTACTCCAACCGTCGTATGGCTCCGATCGAGGACTTCTCGGTTGGTATCCCGAAGCGCCTCCGCGTCTACTCGAGCGGCGTGTATCAGGGCAAGGTGGTTCGTCGTCTGACTCGTGATCCGTTCGATGCGGAGATCGACAGCAACATCAACAAGCTCCAGCGTGAGTTCGTTGGCAACCATCCGATCGGCTACCCGCTCTTCCTCGAGGCCAATGCCAACTACATTGGCAACATGGACACGGTCAACGATGACCATTACGCTCTGAACAACACCGTCTTCTTCGTGATCAACGTCGAGACCGGTGAAGTGATCCGTTCGGTGATGAAGCAGGTCCGCGAGGACAACGGCAACGAGCTCTATCGTTCGCGCGTTGAGTTCGTGGCCGACTCGATCAATCGTGATCCGCTTGCTCGCCGTACGCGTGAAGAGCGTGCACAGTTCTCTATCGGCGAACTCTATCGCCTGACCCCGCGCTTCTACATGGAGAATCCGGGAGAGCTTTCACTGTGGACGGGTCCGCTCGTGACCCATCTGGACAGCTTGCAGGCAGCACGCTATCTGGCTGCTCAGTTCGAGGATTCCGTTGCGCTTGCCGGCCGTCGTTACGGTGGCAACGTGACCGCCGCGAACCTGGAGCTCGGTGGCAACGGCTTCACCTACGTCAATCGTCCGAACGGCGTTCAGTTCGCCGATGTCTACGCAGGCGAGCGCTATCGTGCTCTGCCGGTGAAGACGGGCGATCGTATCTGGGTGATCTCACGTACGCTCCTCTGGAACACCGACAACTCGCTCGTGCAGGTGCTCGACGAGTCGCGCTTCCGCGGTCTGCAGTTCATCATCGACACGTTGGGGAACAGCGTTCAGGCGCCGATCCTCTTCGGTCAGTACGACTCGCTGCAGGCACGTACACCGGCGGAACTTCGCAACGACCGTTTCCTTGTCGAGGACAAGGAGTACAAGAGCGATCCCACCGGTCAGGATACCTCGCGCATCTTCGAGGCAACTGCATACGATCCGAATGGATTCTATGATCCGCGCTCGCTCTTCTTCCCTGACCGTTACACGGGGTTGAACTTCGAGTGGACTCCGCTTCGTGAATTCTCCAACGGCACCACGGCCGAGACCAGCGACCCACGTCAGGTGCGTCTCGGATCGTGGCTGAAGTCGGAGTATGTGTACCCGAATCAGCCGGGCATTCGCGACAGCGCATGGGGCTTCCTCCGCTTCTGGGGTACGCCGCACAATCCGGACGTCGTGCCGGGCGGTGAGGTTCTCCAGATCCGCGTGTCGAACTACCCGCCAAGCCAGCGTACGATCGATTCGTTGAAGGCTCTTGCGGACTCGCTCCGCCCGGGTGCCGACGTGATCGCGCGCTACATCTACCTCTATCCGCCGTACTTCAACTGCCAGGTATACGATCCGGTCAACGCTCGTTACCTGCAGCAGGATACGGTTGATGTGGGTGGTGCTTCGACGACGACCTATCGTCTCCGCATCTTCGTCCAGGATACCCCGCCGGTATTCCAGGGTGACAGCATCTTCTGCGGTCGTCCGGGTCTGCCAGTGGCAAACCTGACCAACAAGCTCCGTTTCGATTACGACGTGAACACGGACGACGAGAGTGAGGATGCAAATGCGGACAAGGAAGGCTGGGACTTCCGTTACGGCCGCACGACGTACGGCTTCGTCTTCACGGATCGTAGCTATATCGACAACAACAGCGTCATCGGTGTCGATGACATCCGCGATATCCGTCCGGTCTGGCTGGCCGATCGCTTCCTGCGTGACACCAGCAAGACACTCGATCAGGGCGCGGCCTTGATGCGCACCGGACGTCTGAGCGTTCGTATCGACTCGCTGGAGGCGATCAACCTCCTGCGTAACCCGGCTCAGGCCAACAACGTGTTCAACCTCGACTCGATCTTCACGATCGTTGCGAACGACGGACACACCGGCCAGAACCGTCGCGATCTGCGTGTCCAGGTGAACGTCGCTCCGCAGCTGCTTCCGGTGCCGCCGGCACTGGCAACGCTGCCGGGCGCCAAGGAGGACTTCGATTACAACCCGCAGCTCCTCGACTCGACTCGCCGGATCGTTGCTGTCGATCTGAACTACAACCAGCGTCTGCGCTACACGCTCGTCTATCGCGACGATGCGCTGA
Organism: Bacteroidota bacterium; assembly: GCA_018266795.1. Taxonomy (GTDB): domain Bacteria; phylum Bacteroidota; class Ignavibacteria; order OLB7; family OLB7; genus JAFDZV01. The sequence continues at coordinate 270,906 of JAFDZV010000004.1, forward strand.
ACGTTGGCAAGTATCAGAACGGCCAGCAGGTTCTCGATAGCAATAACGTCACGCGCGTCAACAATGCGGACACCGCATTCGTCCGCCGCGATGCTTGCTACGACGAGGCAGGTTTGTACTACGCTCGCAAGACGACGCCGAGCTGGCTGAAGGTCAACCCGTTCTCGGGTCTGCTCTACGGCACGCCGGGTCTGAACGACGCTCCGCATACCAGCGCTCTGGGTGGACCGGACACGGTCACCGTGGTGGTAGAGGATGAGTTCGGTTTGACGGACGTTCGCCAGTACATCCTGGAGACCGATTCGACGAACCATCGTCCGCGCCTCTTCGGCCGTCCGCCGATCCAGTGCGTGGAGGCGAACAAGCCGTACACCGATACGGTCAACGTAACCGACGTGGATCTTGCGCGCCTGAAGTACAGCGAAACGCTGACCTTGAGCGTCCTCGAGCCGGCCGGCTTCACGGTGACCCCGGCAACGATCAACGGCCCGGGCAAGGATTCGGTGAAGCTTGCTGTGAACGGAACGGTTCCGAACCAGCAGGGCAAGCTGAAGATCAAGATCCGCGTGGTGGATGCAGTTGGCAACGCCGACACTCTGATCTACGAGATCTCGGTCTCCGATCTCATGGTGTTCAGCATGCCGATCCGTGTCCGCAACACGGTTGTCGATCCGAACAACGGCAATACAAGCAACGCATACCAGGATCTCTGGTTCGGTATTGGCCAGCGCGCCACCACCGGCGAAGAGCCCAGCGCTCTTGGACGTCTCGACTCGAATTACTGCGAGTACGAGCTGCCGCCGAAGCCGCCGACAGACGTCTTCGACGCACGCTGGACGATCATTACGACTAACGGTACGTTGAGGGATATCTTCCCGGATAATCCTGCAACGAGCGACTCGGGTAAGATTGCATGGAAGGGCACGTTCCAGGCCGGCAATCTCAACAACACGAGCCCGTACTATCCGGTGGTCTTCAAGTGGTCGTCTGCAGACGCCTACAAGTCGCCGCATGATATCTACTTTGAAGACCAGTTCTTCAACGACAACGCCAAGACCGGTCTGTTCCGCGTGAACATGAAGACTGGTGCATACCAGGCGGGTACGGGTATCACGGTTCAGAAGAACGGCGATACGATCGCGGTTACGATCAACCTGACGACGCTGGACGGCTTCAAGATCGTCTACGATCTCACGTCGGGTGTCGAGACCGATCCGGGTGTGGCTGGCAGCTACAACCTGTCGTCGAACGTTCCGAATCCGTTCACCAATTCGACTCAGATCAACTTCTTCGCTCCGCAGCATGGAGCTGTGAAGCTGGAGGTCTTTGATGTGAAGGGTGCACTCGTGAACACACTGGTTGACGGTGTGGTCGAGGCCGGAGCGCATACAGCGATCTGGAACGGCGACGATCAGAAGGGACGCGCGGTCGCAAGCGGTACCTACACGTACCGTCTGTCGGCAGGCTCGACTGTTCTGAGCAAGACCATGGTCTTGGTGAAGTAGGCGGACAGGTGCTGCAATCATGACCTGATCCAAGCTGATACTGAGCAACCCCGATGGCTTCCGCAAGGGGGCCATCGGGGAGCTCGAGAGAAGGCAGGAGAGGGGAATGAACGTGGCAGGTAGCTATGGGTACGCAAACAATACAGTTGAGATATAAAACAGGAGACAGAGTATGAAGCTGCGTCGAACAATCTTCGGAGCCGTTGCCGGGGCTGCACTCGTTGCCCTGGCATCGACCGGAGCTGTTGCGCAGATCGATGAGGAATACACGATCTCGATCCAGCCGCGCTTTTACCAGCCGCAGACGAATCAAGGTATTCAGATCACGCGCAGCCAGTTCCACGACAATTTCGCTCCGGGTGTTGTCGATCCCGACAATGGCACTACGAACGCAATTCCTATCGGCTTCCCCGTGCAGTTCGATAATCAGGAATACACGCAGTTCTACGTGTCGGTGAACGGATGGGTGAGCTTCCTTAATCCGGGAGCATTCATCACCGATGACCCTTACGCGCTATTCAATGATGCGCCGCCGAACGAGACGCTTGCTCCGTTCTTCGGCGATCATTACCTCCGCACCCCGGGCTTCGATGATACCGATCCCCAGGGCCGGTTCTATACCCCGAGCACGATCCGCTACGTGAGCCTTCCGCCCGATACGGCCGGTCGCTCCACGTTGATCGTGGAATGGGAGGACTTGAACATCAACTATCGTTTCGATCCGACGCAGCCGGACAATCCGTATGCACCGGTGGCAAACGTGAAGCCGCAGGCTCCGTCGGTTGGTTCGTTCCAGCTCTGGATCATCCAGGCTTCACCGACCGCGTCTGTTCAGCAGCCGAGAATCGAGTTCCACTACGGTCCGGTTGGCCCGCATCCGCCCATTCCGTTCCCGGATACGGTCGGTTCGGTGGTCAAGACCAGCGGTGCCTCGGTTGGTATCGAGGGACGTCCGGGAGTCAACGGCGGACAGCCGAGCTTCCTGAACGGTGTTGCCTACGCAGAGTATAGCGGTTCGCCGTACCGTCTGGACAGCACCAAGCGCAGCCGTCGCCTTACCCGCGTATGGCCGCCGACGGACAACCCGGGGCTGGCCTTCGTGTTCGAGCCGAACGGCGTTGGCCGCATCCGCGACTGGGGTGATGGCGATGCCGATCTCAGCCAGCTGGACAACACGCTCCCTGCATATATCCGTGAGGATCAGCGTCGCTTCGTGAGCTTCCTGGATGTCATCCGCATCCTTCGCCACGACGCATCGCGCACCACGGTTCCGTTCGATTACAGCTTCGGTCGCCATGGCTACCATGGTGACGTGAATCATAACGGGCGCTTCTACTTCTCGACCCGCAACTCGACGAACACGGCGGACTCGCTGGATTCGTTCGGTCGCGTGGTTCGTTACCAGGTGAAGTATCCGATCAAGAGCTCGGACTACCAGACGCCGTTCCCGAACGACAACTCGTTCAACGGCTTCCTGTTCGATGCCGATGCATTCGATGCATCGCTCATCATGCTCTACCTTGCCGCCAAGCTTCCGATGCTTCCGTGGCTGCCCGACACGCTGCCGCATTTCACCGGCAAGTTCGCTCCGACGAACGTGGCCAGTGATATCCAGCTTGCACACAGCACGGTTACAGGCACGCACACGATCGAGATTCCCGTGACCTTCAACGGTTATCTGAGTGGTGCCATGGGTGTTGGAATGGAGGCTACGAACGGTACCCGTATCGTTCGCGTCGAGACCCCGGAGAAGACTGATAACGCATGGGTTGAGGCAGTTGCTACGGATAACCGCCTTGCCCTTGCCGCAGCCGGCAACTTCGGTCCGAACGATGTCATTGCAACGCTGGTCGTAGAGGCCAATAACGACGGTGACGTCACGTTCAATAACATCCAGGTTGGTGCGGACAACAAGGCGATGCGCAAGTTCAACATCTTCGGTGCTACCACCGGAGAGGCGAACAGCGTCAGCCTGACGCAGAACTTCCCGAACCCGTTTGCTCCGAACAGCACCACTACCCTCGGGTACGCGGTGCCGGCGGATGGTAATGTCGTCATTCGCGTGTACGATGTCCTTGGCCACGAGGTCAAGACGCTCGTCAACGCCGAGATGAAGACCGGTACCTACTCCGTGGAGTGGAACGGCGTAGACAGCTTCGGCAAGCCTGTCGAGTCGGGAGTGTACTACTGCCGCATCGAGTCCAACGGCCAGAGCCGTACGACCGCGATGCAGGTCCGCAAGTAATGCCCGGCAACGGCATCACGAACGGATGAATTGTACCTCGGATAATGAGTAAGAGTGAACCAGGGAGCAGTAGAGTGCGGTATTGGCTTACAATAGCACTGACGACAGTTCTGATCTGTCTCTGCTCCCTGGTTGCTCAGGCTCAACCGGATCGGCCTTTGACAGTTACGATGGACACGGTGGAGTTCAACGTTTGTGACAACGTGAAGACTTTTCTGATGCCCATCAACATCGGGGATCTCAAGACCGCCGACAGTGTATACAGCGCACGATTGTATCTGAGCTGGGATACCACTGTCATCGATCTCGAATATCTGGTGATCACGAGCACCTCCACGCTGGGCTACCAGTTCAGCGAGAAGAATGTTCAGCACGACAGTGTGAGCATGGTCATCGAGATGGGCACCCCGACCACCGACGCAGTACCGGTTGTCGGTTCAGGCAAGCCGTTATGTTACCTGAAAGGGTCCGTAAAGGCACCTGATGTCGTTGGTGGAAACAATGGTTGGATCAGGGTGTTGTCGATGGTGGTGGATAGTCATCCAGTCGACATTGAAAATGCCGGGATGGTTCGAGTGGTGAGGGATACGACACCGACATATACCGGCGCGCTCAGTATATCTGCGGCAACGTTCGATACTGCGCGAGTCGATACGGTGACGTTGACGGTTGCAAACCTGAAGAACCGTCGTGTGAACGAGGTTGAGTTTGCGGTAGGGCTCGATTCGAGTTATGCCGCGTTCGTTGACACGATAACGGCGGGTACGATTGCGGGGCAGGGGATCTGGAGCACGAAGGATATCCACGTTACGGCGGACTCCGTCTGGGGAACGTTGGTGGCGCAATCGAATCTGACGACCGATGGAGCACTCCTGAAACTGGTGCTTCGCCGCAAGACCGACAGCGCGTTCACAAGCGCCTTCACGGTGAAGCGGTTCGTGGTAAACGATCGGTCGTGCCTTGGCAAACTGGTGACGCAGTCCGGAGAGATGACTGCCAAGGCGATCAGGAAGGACTCCTCATCGGGAGTTGCCGAAGATCGATATCGGAGTGGAAGCGAGGCCATTCGAGTGATACCGGAGCTTGCCGATGCAAGCCTTCGGATTGAAACCGGTGGTGAGTTCGGGGGGGAGGTGATGATCTTCGACGTGACCGGCAGGATGCTGCTACGGCAGCAGGGCGAGCGTATCGGCGCTTCAACACTGAGGGTACGATTCTCAGAGGTTCCGCCCAGCGGAATCTACTTCGTGGGGCTACGCGGCAGGAATGAAATTGTGTATAAGCAGTTCACTATAAAGAAGTAACATCTCTAGCAAAGGAGATACGATCCATGCGTAATCGGTATTGGTTCGTGGGAGCGAAAGTGCTCCTGCTAATGGCGATGCTGCTGGTTGCCGCCAGCAGTAGCCAGGCGCAGGTGTACAAGCGCCTTCCCATCCTGACCCTGGTCAAGGCCTTGAGGGTCGGTACGGACGACGTTACCTCGCAGGACACTCAATATGTGGCCGAAGCGGGGCCGGGCGAGAAGCGCTACTTCTTGCTCCCGGTTTACATGAACAACACACTGGACTCGATTCCCAATGCAGTAAAGGGAACCGGAGGCGAGCCGATTTACAGCTTCCGTTTCAAGATCCAGTACAATCGCACCCTTCTGCGCGCCGTTGGCGTTCAGAAGCGTGGTGTCCTTCCTCAGGACACGAACGTCGCGGCAAAGAACTTCAATCTGAGCTGGGATATCGACGAGGACAGCACATACAAGCTGCAGACGATCGGCTCGAAGTCAGCCAACGGTGAGCGCATCATGATCACCGGCAGCTCCTCGCTGCCGCTGCCGCTGCCTCTTCGTTCGGATGCTCCTCCGGGACGTACGGACGATCGTTTCCGTGATACGTCTGTGATCGTGTACGTTCTGTTCGAGGTAGTCGGGCGCGCGCAGCTTTCGGGCGGCGGCGTTGGCAACCGCGATCAGATGATCATCACGAACGACACGCTGCAGTGGAACGCATATCCGTGCACCGGCCCCTTCGTGAAGGTGGTTCCGCCGGACATGGTGGCTCGTGGATTCGATCCGAACCCGCGCGCACAGCAGGGCATTGCCCCCACGCCGATCTTCCCGATCAGCTATCCGAACAACTACGGTTCGTCGGTGATCGTGATCACACAGCAACCTCGTCTGGAGCTCTTCCCCCCGGGCCAGGTGCAGGTGGTCAACAGCGATCCTTCGCGCTACGAGTTGTCGACGCTCATGACGACGACCTACGGCAACAACAACTTCGTCTTCAGGAACCTGCTTCTCCGCAACAGCGTGCCGGGTGCCATCCTGCGCAACGTTGAGGTGGCGACCGATCAGCCGTGGCTGCGTGTGGATACGAACGCACCGGCCCAGGTTGGTGCAGGCGGCACGCCTCCGGGCGATCGCGGCCTCTTCATCCGTGAGGTTCCGAACTCGCAGATCAACCTGAATGTCGTTGTCAACCCGGCACTTCTGCCGACGCTTGACGGAAATGGATATCCGACACCGGGTCTCTATACCGGCTATGTGACGCTCCGCTCGCCGGAAGCATCCAACAGCGCCGTGAAGCTGAAGGTGACCATCATCGTCTTCCGCAATCCGCTGGAGCCGAGCCTGAACTCCGGCACCGAGCCGGTCAATTCGCATGGCATTCAGCTTCTGGTGCGGAACTCCGCTCCGTCGCCGGACACCACGTTCCTGACGTTCGGTACCGGCATCGGTGCACGTGATAGTGTTGACCTGCTCTTCGGTGAGGCACAGGCCGGAACGCCGCCCGTACCGGGCACGTTCTACGCCCGCTTCTTCCCGGCTGTCTACGACAGTGCCAATCCGCCGTTCAACGGCATGGTTGATATCCGTGGCGTGACGCCGCATACAACCAATGGCGAGTCGAGCATCGACATCCGCAACTTCAAGAGCAATACGACCCTGGTCTACTGCGTGAAGTTCAGCGCGGGTGCACCGCAGAACTATCCGCTGATCGTCGAATACGATACCCGTGACTTCCCGAACGGAGCACAGATCTTCGTACGCGACAACATCAACGGCCGGTTCTTCAGCACCAACCTGCGCAACTCCACCTCGCTTGGTGGTACGCGCCGGTATTTCACGATCCAGGACCCGAACATCACGGGCTTCTGCCTCGAGTACACGCTTCCTTCGATCGTACAGTTCCCGGAGATCGGTACGGGATGGAACTTCGTCTCGCTGCCGGTGCTTCCGTCTGATGCACGTTCCTCCGTTGTGTTCCCGAACATCTCTTCGGCGAAGCCGGCGCGCTTCTCCCAGAACCAGTATCAGTTCGATGATACGGTTCAGGTGGGTATCGGCTACTTCGTGAAGTACGGTCCGCTGCTCGACAAGACGGTGGCCGGTACGCGGGTTACGCGGATTCACGAGCTGACCACGCCGTTCGTGGTTCGTCTGTACAAGGGTTGGAACACCGTCGGCGGCCTCTCGGTTCCGACGATCATCGACTCGATCTCCTTCGGTCCGATCGGAGCGCTTGCCACTCCGAATCGTACCGGTGAGGTATACCGCTACGTTACCGATCGCGGTTACGAGCAGGCGTCACTCATCGTGCCTGGATATGGCTACTGGATCAAGGTGGACAACGACGGCTACTACCGTCTGAGCGCACCGCCAAGCCAGCTTTCCGGTGGCAAGACGATCGCGGCTGACGATCCGTACAAGGCGCTCAACCGCCTGAGCATCAACGACGATGCGCAAAAGGTTGGCACGTTGTACTTCGGCCAGACGACATCGAGCATCGACAATGCACGGTTCGAGCTTCCGCCGACTCCGGCCAGCGAGATGTTCGACGTCCGCTTCGACAACAACGGCTTCGTGAGCGCATCGAAGGATGTGAAGGCGGCACGTGTTGTCAACATGCAGGGCGTCCAGTATCCGGTGGTGTTGTCGGTGCAGACTCCTGATGCCGACTACGTCGTGAGCGACGCGGTTACGGGTCAGGTGCTCGGCACCTTCCATGCCGGCCAGTTCAACACCATTACGATCTCGAACCCGCTGACGAAGTCGGTTCGCATCGAGGGTGTCGAATCCACCGAGATGAGCCTTGGTTCGGCCTTCCCGAACCCGGCAAGCACGAAGTTCAGCTTCGACATCAATGTCCCGAGCGAGCAGAATGTGAGCGTTGCTCTCTACAGCCCGCTTGGAGTTGAGGTTGCACGTCTGTTCAACGGCGTTGCCAAGGGGAAGCAGACGGTCGAGTTCTCGACCAACGGTCTGCCGGCTGGTGTGTACTACTACAAGATGACGACCGAGGGCTTCTCGCAGGTCCGCCAGGTTGTGATCTCGAAGTAATCGAGAGTACACAGGTCATTGAATCGAATACGATGGGCGGGCTCTGCGAAGAGCCTGCCCATCGCTTTTCGAGCGAGGCTGAAACGGTGTGAATGCAAGGGTGCGAACAGAGAGTGGTCACGATGCTCACATATTCGAGGTACATACGCACATGATTCGTCAGGCTCTATCCACTGTGGCGGTGATGGTGCTCGCGATCGCTCCGGCGATTGCACAGCCCAAGGTGCAGGTGATCGACGGCATTCAATTCAAGACCGATGTCGAGGCGGACGGTACGCAGTCGCTGACGTTCGGGTTCGGATCGGACTATACGGACAGCACGGATTTCGACAAGGGGGAACAGATCCTCCCTCCCTTCTTTCCACCGGACGGCTTCTACACCTACTTCGGGATCAAGGATGCCACCGGAGGCGAGGACTTCGGGACGAAGGATATTCGCGGCGTACCGGACTCCGTGAAGTCCGATACGGTGAACTACTTCTCGCAGCAATACATCATCCACATCCAGCGATACGCTGGGCAGAATGTCTCCATCGTCTATCCGTTCCCTCCATTGCGCGGGATCGACTCTCTCGTGTTCGAGAGCACTCAGGCCGGTGCGGACTTCCACACTACGTTCACGGATCGTGGGTCCGTCCTGATTCCCAATCCGAACATCAGGACGCTGCGGATGACGGTATACTACAACTACAATCGTGCTGCCGCGGTACCGGTTACGCGTGCCGATGCACCTGCGCAGCTTGCGATCGCTCCCAATCCGCTTCGCTCCGGAAGCGAACTGCATCTTGCAGGTGCCTTCCCAGCCGGCTCGCGCGTGATGGTGCACGATCAATTCGGCAGCCTGGTTTCACAGAGCGATCTGGCCGAAGGCTCGGATGGCGTGCGGGTAAGCATGGCAGGGCTTCCTTCCGGCGCATACAATGTGCGGGTGCTCGGGCAGGGCAACGAGGTGATCGGCCAGGGACGGGTTCTGCTTGTGCGATAAGTATTCACAGCCGATTGAACGATACGCATGGAGGCGGGCGCGGTCATGGAGATCATGATTGTGCCCGTCGTCGTTGTTGGCTACAGCTTATACGTCCGGATATTGCCGTGCCGCGCCATCGAGCCGGACCTGCCGGCTCTCCCGCCGTTCTGACGCTGTCGCCCGATGGTGAGGAGAAAAATTGGGAGGCCGTCCCGTTGCCGATTCCCAGGGGTGCGTTGCTATGCCGCACGTCGTTTCGTGTATCCGCCCGGAGTAAAGCGTTCGGTCTTGCGGCAGATGCGTTACACTGCTATGATGCCGTGTCAGCAGCAGCGCGATTCGGGTGTTCAATAGTCCGAACCCGCTCAGGAGTATCATCGGCACGCTGGGCCGATCCTCGGCGTGTGAGCCTCCGAAAATCGGACGCTCCGTTGTTCGTCAACAACGGGAACCGTACGTCATGATACACGCTTCCCTCCCGATAGTCCACGAGTAGCACCGTTGTGAATCATATCCCCTGGAGTCGGCTCCGCCGATCGCTTCTCACGATCTCCCTGCCTGCACTCGTTTCTGCAATCCTGTCCGTTACGATGAGCAGCACGGTGCATGCTCAGAACGGTGCGGTGGAGGGGAGCGTTCGCGATGACCATGGCGAGGCGCTTGTTGGCGTTACGGTGCAGATCGACGAAACCCGTCTCGGCGCCGTCACGCGGAAGGATGGCAGCTTCCTTATCGAGAACGTGCCTGCCGGCGATCGCACGCTCGTTGCACGCGCCGTCGGCTACGAGATGGTCCGTACGCGCGTCCCGATCCGCGCCGGCGATCGCACGCACGCGGATGTGGTGCTGAAGGAGTCCGCCGTGAAGATGCAGGGAGTTGAAGTACGCGCCGAAGGGAAGCGGCAGCTGCAGAGCGACACGCGAACCAGCGTTACGAAGATCGATCCGCGCGATGCCAAGTATCTCCCCGGTGCAGGTGAGGACGTGATGCGTTCGCTCCGCTCGCTTCCCGGCGTTGTGGCGCCGAACGATTTCAGCTCGCAGCTCGTTGTGCGCGGTTCGGGGCCGGATCAGAATCTGATCGTGATCGACGACATCGAAGTGTTCAACCCGTACCGGCTGTACGGATTCGTCTCGATGTTCAATCCGGAGACGGTCTCCGATATCACGCTCCTGACCGGAGGCTTCCCGGCCAAGTACGGCGACCGGCTTTCCGCCGTGCTGGATGTCACGAACCGCGAGGGTGGAGGGAAGGGAAAGCTGGTGACCGGGAAGCTGAATGCCTCCATGACCAATGCGAATCTGGTGCTGGAGGGAGAGTTGCCGTCCGCCTTGAACGGTGGCTGGCTTCTCTCCGGACGCCGCACCTACTACGATCTGATTCTGGGGCCGGTGGCACGCTCCGCAAAGCTGGTTGATGGCGATGTTGCCTTCCCCAACTTTCGCGACCTGCAGTTCAAAGCGGTGCTGAGCCCATGGCCCACGAGCAGTTTCGTGCTCGACGGCATCACCAGCCGCGACGCCACCGAGCTGATATCGGGGTCGGAGCGGACAAGCGTGGACTCCTTCAGCATCAACGATCGTTCCACCAACTCGCTTGCGGGCCTGTCGTGGCGCTATACGCCGAACACGAATATCCTCTCGAAGACAACCGGAAGCTGGTACGAGAACACCGGCGAGACGGAGTTCGGAGGAGAGGGGGGAAGCCGGCTTCTGTATGGCGACGCCTCGCGTGATTCCGTGGGAGCGATGATACGCGCGCTGCCGCAGGCGGTGCAGGATTCCCTCAGGAAGCTCGGCATCACCGCGGAGAACCCGCCTGCGCTCGGCATCAGCGACGGCAATGCCGGATTCTCCTTCAGGAAGTTCACGCTGCGCAACGAGACCAGCATCAGGAGCGGCGCGCATCTGTTCGAGTTCGGCGCAACGCTGGACGAGATACACACGGCGATCACCTTCAAGTCCACGCCGGACTCGCTGCTGAAGGCGATCCGTCTCGCAACGCGGCGCGTTGCCGTGCCGGACAGCATCGTATCCTCCATCGACTACTACCGAACCAATGCCTTCGCGCAGGACAAGATCAACTTCTCCGATCGGTTCTATCTGCAGGCCGGGCTGCGGTTCGACTACTACCGGCTGATCGATCGGTCCTATCTCGCGCCCAGGCTCAGCGCATCGTACGCGATCGATCCGTTGACCACGGTTCGCGGGGCGTTCGGCATCTACTATCAATCGCCCGGCTACGAGAAGCTGCTGGATCGCGCCACGTACTTCGATCTCACGTCGCCGGCTGTTGCGGACTTGAAGGCGGAGCGGGCCACGCACTACGTGCTCGGCATCGAGCGGATACTCACGGAGGACTGGCAGGTGCGGGTGGAGGGATACTACAAGGACTTTGCCGATCTGATCGTGCAGCAGAAGCTGACCGGTGTGAAATACGTCAGCACTCCGAAGTCCGGAGAGAGCGTACGCTATCCTTCCGGATGGACCGATCCCGTAGCCGTTGCCGGCGACTCGCTGACGCCGATCCCCGTGAACGACGCGACGGGGGCCGCATACGGTGTGGAGGTACTTCTACAGAAGATCGGCACGCCCGGTACGTCCAGGTGGAGCGGCTGGCTGGGATACACGCTGTCGTTTGCAAACCGATATCGCGATGGGATTACGTTCCCGTTCGACTACGACCAGCGGCATACGGTGAACCTGGTGATGAACTACCGGGTGAACGACTGGCTGGAGCTGGGTTCCAACTTCCAGTTCGGCAGCGGATTCCCGTATACACCACCGGTTGGTTTCTATCCGGTGGTTGTCATGAACACCGATTCAACCGGCGTAAAGAAACCCGCCATCGCCACGAACGTGTTCGGTGAGACGCTCTTCACGATCGATCGCGGCGGGGTAGCCAACATCAACTCCGCACGGCTGCCGGCCTATCACCGTCTGGACGTGCGGGCAACGTGGTATGCCGATTGGTGGGATCTCAAATGGTCCATCTATCTGGACGTCATCAACATCTACAATCACAAGAACATCCTCTCGCGCAGCTATACGGTGGACAAGACTTCGGGAACTCTCGTGGAGCACGATGTCGGGATGCTCCCGATTCTTCCCACACTGGGGCTCAGCGTGGCCTTCTGACGGACATTGTGTATCTCCGGCGGCGTGGGTATTCTTGTAGTCCCGCAGGCGCGGTTAAACCCATTGTATGCCGCCATGAACTAAGAGTTCCCGGCAGCAGCCAGCCTCCCGGGCAGGCGAACCCGGGGAGCGGGCCAGGGGCGAACCGGAACGGTATGCCGCCCCGGCATCCGTCTCCTATTGCACGATCTTCAACAGGTACCGATATGCGCATACGAAACACATTCCTGATTGCATCTCTTCTTCTGGTGCTCGCGGCGCTCCAGGTGCAGGCGCAGAAACTCTCCTCACTTACAACGCAGCTTACGTCGGTCACTGGAGACCAGACCACCGTTGCAGCGCTCGGAGCGGGGCGCGTCACGGTTGTGAGCTTCTGGGCGACCTGGTGCAAGCCCTGCAAGGAGGAGATGAAGGCGATGCAGCCGATCTTCGAGAAGTTGAAGGACAAGATTACCTACGTTGCCATCTCCATCGACAACACGAAGACGATGGCCAAGGTGGCGCCCTACATCAAGTCGCAGGGCTATACGTTCAATGTCCTGTTGGATCCGAACAGCGAGTTCTTCAACGCGGTAAACGGCACCAACGTGCCGTACACGCTGGTGTTCAACGCAGACGGCTCGCTGCATTCCAAGCACGATGGCTACTTCGAGGGGGACGCCACGAAGCTGGAAGAGGAATTGAAGACCATGATCGGCTCCGGCGGACAGTAATTGCTCCTGCCGGCGTACCGTGCCCGGCTGTTGAAGTCTCGAACTGCACACGATGCGGCGATCGTTGCAGCAGGTGCGTTGTCCCGGTGCCTGCGCAGGAATAACGCCTCATCCTCTACCCGGTCGGCGCCGGAATGCGGTCTCCGTATTCCGGCGCTCTGCGTTCGGACCAATACGATATGTCCCTGCGCCGCACGATGGTGGTAGGGGGCATTCTTGTTATTTTGCTCACCGCTTTTCGGAACACAGACCCCGCAAGCAACAGCAACTCCTATCGAACCCTTGTTGCGCCAGATGCCTACAGGCCTCGTTGCGCCGATCGGTAGGGACTTCACACAAATTTCTTGAACAACGTGCGCCGACTTCCCTCGACTCAGCGCTTCATGTGGCTGCCAACGCTCACAGCGCTTCTGATGATCCCGTTTGCGACGGTACACGCGCAGCAGGGTATCGACTACTCTATCTCCAACGAGTTCCGGTATGGTACCGGTGAGCGTTACGAGCAGGAAGTGCCGATCGGGAAGGAGTATCTGGAGAACATGTTCAACACTCGCGTCTACGCAGGTGACTTCACGCTGGGATTCCGGCTGGAGGTGGACAAGCCTCGCGAGTACGGACGCGATACACTGGGTCTGAAGGAATATTTCGGCGAGTTCCAACGGGACAACCTTCGCGTTCGCGGCGGCATGTTCTACAACCTCCTGGGCCGCGGTCTTCTGATGAACACGTTCGAAAGCCGGCCCTTGGGATTCGATACCGAGACCGAGGGGGTCAAGGTCGACTACAAGAGTCAGGATGTCAGCGCGCAGGCGTTCGGCGGCATCATGAACTACACGGACATCCTCACCTTCACGCGCACGGAACAATATCTGCTGCGCGGAATTTCAGGCGAGGTGCATCCGCTCAAGGAGATCGGCGTTGGCGGATCGGTGATGACAGCGAGCGGCCGCAAAACGCCGAGCGGCTTTACCCGTCCGTTCGACGCCTACATGCGCGAGGCATATCTCGATGCGAACTACTCCGGCCTGCGCGCCTATCTGAACTATGCCGACAAGCGCACCCAGCTGGACAGCGCCGATCGTGCCCGCACCACGTCACTTCGTTACGGCTACGCCACATACGGCCTGCTTGGATACAGCAACTCCGACGTGGGCATTACCGCGGAGTACAAGAACTACCGCTACGATCTGATTGAGCCGAACGAACAGAACGCAAGCGGACGTGCAACGCGTGCGCTTCCGTTTCAGAACGGCCCCACGCTGATTCTGGAGCACGACAAGACATTGCTCGCCCGCAATCCGCATGCGATCGACTTCAGCGACGAGCTTGGCTTCCAGCTCGAGACGCTTCTCTATCCGAAGGATGGGCTTACCGTCACGCTGATCGCGAACGGCGGAAGCCGCCACAATGCATGGCAGGCAAAGCTGGTGAAGGATTCCACGGGTGTGGACAAGACCGTGTACGAGCGGATCAATGCGGCACCGCTCTCGTTCCCGGAGCTGAAGGATATCCGGTACTCTCCGTTCTGGGAAGTGTTCGCCCACGGCGAGTACGAGCTGAGCGATCGCCAGACGTTCGCGATCGGCATTCAGCGCAAGGACAACATCCTCTACGGCGAGGGGAATGGTGATGTGGCGCCGTCGTCGGAGACGTACAAGGCCTCTACGGTGATGCTGGAGTCGATCTCCTCCGTGGGGCAGTCGGACAATCTTCACGCCATTCTCGAGCTGCAGCAGGTGTACGACTCGAAGAAGGCGCTTCCCGCCACGGACTCCACCGCCGAGTTCGATGGGAAGTACAAGAATGTGCTTCTGACGCTGGAGTACACGCACTCGCCGCGCTGGGCCGTGAACGGACGGTTGGAATGGACCACCACCGATCACGAACAGGGCGGGCGCCGTCTGTGGCCGGTGCTTGGCGCGACGTATCGCATCGGGAATTCGCATACCGTGGGCCTTCAGTATGGCGCGGAGCGCGGGGGCGTTGTCTGCACCGGCGGCGTCTGCCGCCTGATCAATCCATTCAACGGCGTTCGTCTCACCGTGACGAGCAAGCTGTAGCGCAGGCGCTGCAGCACGGGCGCCGTGCGCCTGCCGGGTTGGTCGCGGGCTTCCGGTGTACCGTATTCTGAATGATGCCGCAATGGGCCGATGCCTTCGAATGAAGGCATCGGCCCATTGTTGTTGATGGAGGATCCGGTTCCCGTTAATCCCGGGCGTGTCGGATGGGTCTTCAGGGGCATACGCTTCTCGAGTGCGCGGCCTGAGCCGCGAAGTCCTGAACAATCAAGCACGACAGGTGTACCATGATCCCTCGATTGATCCTACTCGCGCTCCTTTTCGCTCCCATCATGATCGGATGCGGCTATACGCAGGATGTTGTGCGCCCGCCGGCACCGATCACGTCGTTCAAGGATCCGGATTTCGCCGGCACTGCGTTTCGGCAGGTTGCGGTGTTCGTGGATACGGCCGATCTCGAATGGCGGCACACGCTGGAATCGCAGATGGTGGTTGCAATGCGGAACCGGGGCATGAACGCAATCGAAAGCTTCAGAATCACACCGCCAACACGCTCCTGGACGGAGGCGGACGTGCGTGCCGCCCTTGCGAGGAACGGCGTTGATGCATACCTTCGTTTCACGGTTGCGTCCCTGACGGTCAACCAGAAGGTTACGCCTGTTACGTCCACGACGACGGTGACGCACGAGAAGAAAGAGCGTGCCGATCGGAAGGATGTAAAGGATTCGGTGCAGCAGGAGACAACGATGACCACAATGCGGCAGGCCGGCGGCGATACGGTCACGACGTACCATATGGGGTATCGCGTGACGCTCGTCGAGACGGCGGGAAGCCGCGTCGCCTGGCTGGCAACGAATTCCATCGACTGTGATCCGGCAGATCGTGTTGGTTCGTTCTGCGACGAGATTGCATGGCAGATGAGTCGTGATTCTCTGTTGGTGCGTACCGGAGCGTAACCCGTGCCCGCTCGAAAATGCACATCAACCTCAGTTCTCGAGACGTCATGAAACGTGCTTCACTCTACCCCGCCCTTGCACTGTTGCTCCTGTTTGCGGCGCATACTCATGGGTTCGCTCAATATCCGCGCGTTGTTCTCTTCGAGGAGTTCACCAATCTCACGTGCAAGCCGTGCACAACGGCCACGCCGATTCTGAACGCCCTGGAGATCGCGAAGGCCAATCATATCGCGATGATCCGGTTCCATCCGAATCTTCCTCTCAGCGGCGATCCGTTCTACAATGCCAACAAGTCGCAGAACGATGCCCGCCAGACATATTACGGTGTGAGCGCCCTGCCGCACGGTCGCGCCGATGGAATAAGTTCCGTTGTCGTGACACAGGAAGGCGAAGTGCAGGACAAGGTGAACGAGCGTCTGGCTATGGAATCGCCCGTGAAGGTGGAGGTGACGCAGTCGCGCGAGGGGAACAAGGTGAACGTCTCCGTTGACGTAACGGCCGGACCGAACGACGGCCTGAGCGGCGACTACAGGCTGCGCGTTGTTGCAGTGGAGGCGCATATTCACGATGCCTCGTACGTGGGCAATCCACGCTACAACGGCGAGTCGGACTTCTACGATGTCATGCGCACGATGGTTCCCGATCCCGACGGAACCACCATTACGCTGAACGCCGGCGAGAAGAAAAACTTCCAGATGAGCTACGACCTGCAATCGGGCTGGCAGCCCGATCAGATCTATACCATTGCCTTCGTGCAGAACGAGGACACCAAGGAAGTGGCGCAGGCAGGCTCCACGCCGCGTCCGGTTGCGGGGATCACTTCGATTCCGGTGATGCGCGGCTACAGTCTGCAGCAGAGCACGCCGAACCCTGCGAACGATGCAGCGGCGATCTCCTACGTGATCGCCGGTCCTGAGCGTGTGGCAATCACGCTGTACGATGCTGCGGGGCTTCTGGTGCGCCAGAGCGATCTCGGGCTGGTGGAACCCGGAGAGCATGCGGCGACGCTCGATCTGCACGGGCTCCCGTCCGGAATGTATACCTACACGCTTCGTGCCGGTGCCTTCATTGCCTCGCGCACGATGACCGTGGTGCGCTGACCTGCAACCGGAGTTGCGCGGCGGTCTGTTGATGAAGCGGGCGTATCGCGTTGCGATACGCCCGCTTCTTTTCTACCGAGTTCTTCCGCAGGATGGAAGGTTACACCATTGCCGACGGGCAGAGCGGGGCAATGGGGCAGACCTGGCACCGCGGCCGCCGGGCGATGCAGATCGCGCGGCCGTGATCAGCAAGCAGATGGCTGAACGGCACCCACGATTCCTTCGGCACCACCTCCATCAACTCGAACTCGATCTTTACCGGATCCTCGTTGTGCACAAGCCCCAGCAGGTTGCTGATGCGTTTCACGTGCGTGTCCACCACGATCCCGGGTGTGCCGAAGCAATGGCCCAGCAGAACGTTGGCCGTTTTCCGGCCAACGCCGGGAAGCGAGAGGAGATCATCCATCGTGGATGGAACTTCGCCGCCGAAGCGATCGATCAGTGCTGCGCACGCAGCGCGAATTGCCTTGGCCTTGTTGCGATAGAATCCCGTGGAGAAGATGGCCTGCTCCAGTTCCTCCACCTGTGCATCCAGAAACGCCTGCGGCGTTGGGTACTTCCTGAAGAGCTCCGGCGTTACCATGTTCACACGGACGTCCGTGCATTGCGCCGCAAGTATCGTTGCAACCAGCAGTTGGAACGGGGTTCCGAAGTTCAGCGCAATGTGGGCGCCAGGGTAGGTCTCCGAAAGAATACGGACAATTTCCGACGCACGCTTTCTCCGTGCGCTCAGCGTCTCGTTCTTGTTGATCACAGGGTTTCTACAGATGAAGTTGTACGCATGAATCTGCGGGAAGGAACTGCGTGCCGCTGCTTCCCAACGTTCTCTCTTACGACTGACAAAGCACTAGGGCGAGCCGCAGGCGAGAGTACAAAGCACCAGGCCCCGGCTGTACGTTTCACGCAGGGGCTGTGAGGAGCCGGGGCCTCCGCTCTCTCAGTAGTTGTCTATCTGCGCACGCTGCAGCGAGCCGGAGTAGTCGATATAGACCGTCTTCCACTCGGTGAAGATGTCGAACACCGTCCATCCCCCCTCACGATGCCCGTTCCCGGTTCCCTTGATGCCGCCGAACGGCATATGTGCCTCGGCGCCGATCGTGGGAACGTTGATGTAGGTGATGCCGGCCTCGATGTCGCGAATGGCGCGGAACGAATCGTTGACGTTGGAAGTGTACAGGCTCGACGAAAGGCCGTACGGGGTATCATTCAGGATATCGATCGCCTCGGTAAGGTCGCGTGCCTTCAGCACGGAAAGCACCGGACCGAAGATCTCTTCCCGGGCGATGCGCATGTTGCGTGTCACATCGATGAAGATCGTCGGCTTGAAGAACCAGCCGCGTGCGGTGGCCGGGGTATCGGTGGCACGATCGCCGCCGATCACGCAGAGCGCACCATCCTCCTCGCGGCCGATGCGGACGTACTCCTCGATGCGCGCAAGCTGGCGCTCGTTGATCACCGGTCCCATCTCCGTTGCCGCATCCAGTCCTGGACCGATCCTGAGCTTGCCGGCGCGCGTGATGAGCCTGTTGACGAAGTCATCATGAATATTTTCGTGCAGGATCAGACGGCTGGTGGCGGTGCAGCGCTGCCCGGTGGTTCCGAAGGCGCCCCACAGCACACCCTCCAGAGCCAGATCCAGATCCGCATCCGGCATCACGATCTGCGCGTTCTTTCCCCCCATCTCCAGCGACACCTTCTTGTTCAGATCGCCGCATCGCGATGCGATATGTTTTCCCACCGACGTGGATCCGGTGAATCCGATCACCTTGATCAGCGGGTGTTCAACGATTGCCGAGCCGCACTCGGCGGCGCCGTGAACAACGTTGAACACTCCCGCCGGGAGCCCGGCCTCCGCGAGCACCTCGGCCAGGAGATTTCCCGAGAGCGGTGAATCCTGCGAGGGCTTGTAGACGATGGTGTTGCCGCATGCCAGCGCGGGGAGGATTTTCCAGCTCGGCACCGCCATCGGGAAGTTCCACGCCGTGATGATGCCGCAGACGCCGATTGGCATCCTGAACGAGAGGTTCACCTTGTTCTCCATTTCGCTGGGCGCATTGTAGCCGAACAGGCGCCGCGTCTCCGTGGCGGAGTAATACGCGGTATCGATCGCCTCCTGAACATCGCCCTTCGTTTCGAAGACAGGTTTTCCCATCTCGCGTGTCATTGCCCTGGCAAGCTCCTCCTTACGTTGATTCAGGATGTCTCCAGCCTTGCGGAGGATGTCGCCGCGCTTCGGCGCTGGCATCAGTCGCCATGTTCTGTATGCATCGGCCGCGGCCTGCGCGGCGGCGTGAACGTCCGCTGCATCGCTTTGCGGGAACGTGCCCAGCAGATCGTCGTGATCGGCCGGGTTGCGGTTTTCGAAGGTCGCGCCGGCGATGGCATCTGTCCAGGTGCCGTTGATATAGTTCTTGTAGGTCTCTGCCACGCTAGAGTCTCCGGGAATTGGATGGAGGATGGCGCGCAATTTAGTGCGGCGTGCTCACGTCCCAAGTAGATAATTATCATCCGGCATCCCCGAAAACTGCTCGAGAATCCGCATCCGGACGGTTCGATCACCTCTCGAGATATTTTTTTGGTGTAACCGTGATGTTCCTGGGTTGTTATGGGTCAAACACAAACAAGGCGATGGGCCATCCCCCCATCTCATCGTACTTCTATGACGACAAGACGAATCGAAATGCGCCGGGCTCTGTTGAAGAGCATCGGCATGGTCTATCTCGCAGGGGGCGTCCTGCTTCTCGCGGTGCTCGCCGGGTGCGAGCTGCTGGATCCGAATCCTGGACCGCCGGGCATTACAGCTCCAACCCCCAACGGCAGCGATACCACCGTGAATCCGGGCGTTGCCAGCGATACCATTCCGGCAACGGTGGAACGGGGCTCCACGCTTTACCTGCAGTACTGCGCACGGTGCCATGGCGACAGCGTACAGGGAACATTGATCTGGCCCGCCTCCCTGAAGGGACATCTGGCCATT
Source organism: Bacteroidota bacterium (assembly GCA_018266795.1). Taxonomy (GTDB): domain Bacteria; phylum Bacteroidota; class Ignavibacteria; order OLB7; family OLB7; genus JAFDZV01. The sequence continues at coordinate 290,860 of JAFDZV010000004.1, forward strand.
CACGATATCGTTCGCTCGGGGCGTCGTGCGATGCCTTCCTTCCCGAATCTCTCGGACAGTGCAATCGCTTCGATCCAGCTCTATCTGAGCTCGTTCAAGGTCGACGTCACCGGGAAGACCGGTCAGGAACTGTTCAAGGCCTATTGCGCGTCGTGCCACGGCGATTCCGCCACCGGTACGACGATCTTCGCCGGAAGCCTTCAGGGGCACGACACCATTGCGAACGTGGTGCGCAACGGCAAGGGAGACATGAAGCCCGTTGACATACCGGACAGCGTGATCGCGAAGATTCAGGAGTACCTTCTCAGCTTCAACGTGGATGTCACGAAGCTGACCGGCCGCCAGTTCTATGCACGGGAGTGTGCCCGATGCCATGGCGCCGACGGTGAGGGAACAACGCGCGGCTACGAGATCCGCAACCCCGTGACTGGTTACGCGACCTACGTCGTGCGTTCCGGAAGGCCGGGATCGCCGTTCGCGAACGCAATGCCCTCGTACACGACCTCGCAGCTCTCGGACACGCAACTGGGCGAGATCCTCGACTGGCTGCACAGCGCAACGCATCCCACGGATGGGAAGTCGCTCTACGGACGGTTCTGCCTGAATTGTCACGGCTCCAATGCTCGAGGCGGACCCGTGGGGAAGAACATCAAGAACGAGCTTGGCGATATCAATGAGAAGGTGCGCTCCGGCGAAGGAGGTACCACCTACTCGAATCGCAGGAAGTACATGCCGAGCTGGTCGACCACGCAGCTCAGCAATCAGGAAGTGAACGCGATAGCGGCGTACATTCGGACTCTCTGATAACGGGAATCGGGAGTTCGTGCAGGAACCCGCCTCTCCTCCGTACAAAGCCGATACGGAGCTGAGGCGGGTTTATTTTTTATCGTGTGCGAAATCCGGTTCGTTGTGTGCTGCGGGATACCGTACTCCTCCAGGCCATGCCTCCTGCCGCGGTGCCTGGTTCGGTGTGGTTTACGCCGGCAGCGGCGAGGGCGGCATGCGTTCGTACGGGCATGCGAATCGGCCTCTCGCAATCCGATCGGCACGCCGCTTCCTGCGTTGCCGGTGCGTATCTGAACACCGCCAGGTTCCTGGGATACACGATCTGCAACCCTTGAGCGGCCCGAACCGTCCGCCGGGCCGGGACCATTTTCGTATCTTCATCGGCAATGAGTGCCAATCAGTACGTTGTCTCGCTCTCGAACTTCGAGGGTCCGCTGGATCTCCTTCTGTTCTTCATCAAGCGGGACGAGCTGGACATCTATGACATTCCGATCGCCCGGATCACCGAGGAGTTTCTTCTCTATACCCAGGCGCTGCAGGCGCTCGATCTGGAGCAGGCCGGAGAGTTCATCGTAATGGCGGCGACGCTGATGCAGATCAAGGCCAAGATGCTCCTTCCGAAACCGGAGCGCGGGCCGGATGACGAGGACGAGGAGGACCCGCGCATGGAACTGGTGCGCCGCCTGCTGGAGTACAAGCAGTACAAGGAGGTGGCCGACGGGTTGCGCGAGCGCGAGGATGACCAGCGCTTCGTTTACTATCGCCAGTACTTCCGGTCCGATGAGAAGATCTTCCCCGAGGAGACGCCCGAGGAGGCATTGAAGAACGTGACACTCTTCGATCTGCTGACCGCCTTCAAGCGCGCGCTGGATCGTGCTCCGAAAAAGACCGTCCACGTGGTGGAGCAGATCAGCTACACGGTGGAGGAGCAGACCGAGTATGTTCTCTCCGTGTTCTCGCACCGGTCGCAGGTCACCTTCTTCGAGTTGGTGGACCGTCTGGAACGGATCGGTATCATCGTCACCTTCCTTGCGCTCCTGGAACTGATCAAGAACAAGTTCCTCGCGTTTCAACAGACCGACTCGTTCGAGGACGTGCTGCTCTACAAGCTCTGAGGCCCCTGACCGCGTCTTCCCTTCCATTGTAGCATATCCATTCCGCATTCACGTAGTAGAGAGAGATGTCCAAACAGTTTCGTGTTGCCATCGACCCGCAGTCGTTCAAGCCGGTTATAGAGGCGATGATCTTCGCCAGCGAGGAGCCGTTGCCCGTGCGCACATTGATGCGCCTGCTTGCCGGCGAGCGTGAGGAGAAGGAGGCGGCGATTCCGCCGTTGACGGCGATGATGGCAGCAAGCGAGCACGGCCTCGACCCCGAGGCGATTGCCGATGCGCTGGTGGAGGATGCGGAGATGGAGCCCGAACCCGTGGACGATACTCTGGAGGAGGAGATCGTGGTGCAGGTGGCAGCTGCAACGGAGCCGGACGCCGAGGACCCGAACGCACTTGCCGAGGCAATGCAGGAGGTTGATGCGCGCAACGCCGGCACGCAGGTGATCGACCAGGCGTACGTGCGTGTGCTGATTGCGGAACTCAACGAGGAGTACGATGCAACCGGGCGCGCCTTCCGCATCGTGGAGGTAGCCGGTGGATTTCAGTTCGCCACCACGCGCGACTTCGGTGAATATGTTGCCCTGCTTTCCAAGGAGAAGCTGCGCCGCCGTCTTTCCCCTGCGGCTCTGGAAACGCTTGCAATCATCGCCTACCGGCAGCCGGTTGCCAAACCGGAGGTGGAGGCGATCCGCGGTGTCAACTGCGATCAGGTGCTCCTTTCCCTGATGGAAAAGAATCTCGTTGCGATCACGGGGCGCTCCGAGGGAGTTGGACGCCCGTTGCTGTACGGCACGACGGAGGACTTCCTGCGCGTGTTCGGGCTGAAGGGATTGGGCGATCTGCCGAAGCTGCGCGAGATCGAGGAGCTGATGGAGGAGGGGGCGTTCTCGCCGGAGAAGGCCGAGGTGATCACCGTGGATCGCGATTCCGATGCATCGGAGATCGAAGCCCTGGTGAGCGCGGCCGGCCATGTGAGCGACGAGGAGCACGGAAGCATCGAGCTTGCCGAGGATACGATTGTCGAACCGGACGGGGAGGCGGCGGAGGCTGCTTCGGAGGAATCCGCCGGGACTGTCGCCGGTGACGAGGCCGATGCCGCCGAGGATGGGGAGGATGAAGAAGAAGATGGGGGCGATGATGAAGATGATGAGGCGGATGGCGCCGAAGTGGGCGAGAGCGAGGAAGGTGACGAAGAGGATGCGGGTGGGGAGATCGACGATGAAGACGAAGGTGATGAGGAGGAGCCGGATGATGAGGATATGCCGGAAGATGAAGAGGCTGATGTCAATGTGGATGATATGGAGGACGAGAATGATGCGCGTGGGGAGGAGCCTGGGATCGAGGGTGATGGCGCCGGCGAAGACGTGGAGGCTGTGGGAGACGAGCCGCACGATGGCGGCAGCCAGGCCGATGCCGCGGATCCGCATGCCGATGCGCACGAGGATATGCCTGAGGTAGGCGAGCGGATCGACGCTCGCGAATAGCCGCCTCCGGTGCCGATCGGGCCAAGCCCGGACAGGGAGCGCCGGACGGGCTCCGCGATTCCCGACAACGAATTCTATGCAGACCAACATGAGAACGTTTCAGGCAATTGGAGTTATCGCGTGTGCAGTGGCGATGGTTATGGTCGGCTGCAACGGGTCGGACCCGGAGATCAGGAAGCAGGCGGCCTCGAGCGGCTTCTCCGAGAACGCCGCGAACGAGTTGAGCTCGATGCATCTCAACGGCGATGAGATGGCGTCCGTGGCGGAGGCCAAGCGCGGCGGCATGGAGGACAGCGTGGTGCTTCACATGGTGACGAGCCTGCACGATCGCGATCAGAAGTTCGACATCGGCTTCGCGCTTCAGCTCCTCAAGCAGGAAGGAGTGGCCTCCGATGTGCTGGTGCAGCTCGTGGACATGGGGGCGATCCCGCGAATGGCCGATGACCTGCGCGCCCTGAAGGATGCCAAGGTTGCCGATGCTACGTTGGTCGAGGTGGCGAAGCTGCGTTTCAACGAGAAGAAGACACTGCTTCCCGGGCCCGAGTACGGCCAGTTGAAGGCCTTCGGAATCTCGGATGCCGGTCTGGTTCAGTTCATTCGGAAGGGGGGAACGGAGGCTCAGTTGCAGCAGCTATCGCAGGATCTGGCGCTTGGCACGCCGGAGGCCGACGCGTTGAAGAAGATCGGGATGTGACGAATGAGGAATGAGGATGGAATGAAGCGGTATGCGCGGACCATTGCACGGCGTTGCCGCATACCCATGCCGACAACAGACGGCGGCAACGCGCAGCCGAGGGGAGGAATAACCAACCTCCGTGCCGCGAATGGGCCGGCAGCCGGTGGAGCCTACGGCATGTACTGCAGCGGGTAGGATTCAACCTCGTCGCCGATGATCAGGTAGAGCGCGTAGTAGCCTGCGTCCAGGCCATCGAACACAACCTTCGGATCGAACTCCGCGCTGTGAACGCCGGGCTGGCACCGGCCGTGAAACACATCGGCCACCACACGGTTATCCACCAGATCGCGGATCTGAATCAGGCACTCCTTCTCGCTTCCGTCAACGGAAAATGGAATCGTCATCATCGTCGAGTTGCGTACTCCTGCAGATAGTCGGGCAAAGATACGACATCGTGCGCCATGCTTCGTAACGGCATCGTGATCAATCGGTGCCGTGAACATCGCGCAGCGTCTGTGAAACGTGTTGCCGTTCCGATTTGACAGCAGACCGAATGATTATCATGCCATGATGTTCAACACGCTCCGTTCATATCTCGGTCTGCTCGGCGCGTACATGAGCGTCAACTGGCGGAGCGCGCTGGAGTATCGAACCAATTTCGTCTTCGAGACGTTGCTCTCGATCATCGAAGTAGGGATGTATCTGTTCTACTGGAAGATCTTCTTCACCATCTCGAGCGGCATCCCCGGCGCAACCTATCAGGAACTCGTGGCATTGGTGGCGTTCAATCACGTGATCTATGCCGGGGCGGATACGCTCATGGGCAACAATGTCTGGGATGCCGGCGAGCACATCGTCAAGGGGCGGCTGGACATCTTCCTCACGCAGCCCAAGTCCGCCATCTATCAGCTCTTCTTCTCCGGTGCGCAGCCGATGCGCGCGGTGCAGATTCTGGTTGGCGCGACGGTCTTCTTCGTTGCCGTAGGTCCGGCGCCGGGGACAGTGGTTCTGTTCATCGCAGGGACGATTGCCGGCACCAGCATCTTTACCTCCTGGGTAATACTGGTGCAGGCGCTTACCTTCCGCCTCGGCAACATCACGCTCATCTACAAACTCCTCTCGGTGATCCTGCACTTCTCGAAGAAGCCTGCCGCGATATTCTCGGCTGCCGTGCGCTTCGTGCTCTATACCATCATACCTGCGGCATTCGTTGGCTCCGTCCAGGCCCGTCAGTTGTTTCATCCAACTGCTGCGGTGATTGCCGGACTTCTCGGGCTCGCGGCCGTTGCTCCGGTGATTGCCGTGCTTTTCTTCAGGCGCATGATGCGCCACTACGAGAGCGGGAATCTGGTGGGCGTTCGGATCTGACGGCAGACTCTGCGACTATCACGCAATGCCGCATGTCCGTTCTATATTTGGCAACCGGACAACGTTGGATTACTCGCGGAATTCCGTTATCCTCGTTGCATGGTGATCGACGAACGTCGGGGGAATAGAGGGGTTCGGGACATGCAATCATCCCAGCGGAATGTTCGCTGCGCCCCGTTGGCGCGCCGTAGGCAGGCCGCAGCATGCAGAAGAACGTCATCCACGTATCAGATCGGAACCGTATGATTCTGAAGCGCTCGCCACAACGGCTACCGCAACTACAGCGCGGATCGCTCCTTGCGATCGCGTTCGCCCTCTTGGCGCTGTGCGTCGCGCACAACACGCTGCTGGCCCAGCCGACGGAGGTCGCCTCCGAAGAAGGAACATCGCCTTCCGATACAACGGTGCCCAGAACTCCTTGGCTGTACATCGGCGGCTTCGGTGGATTCTCGTTCATCTCCTACAGCGCGGCACTGCCGCCATCGTCGCTCACAACCGTCTCGCTCCCGTCGGCTCCGGACTTTGCGTCGGGCAGCGGTACCGGTGGGATGATCGGTGGGCTCGTGGAACTTCCGCTTGGTGAGACGTTCAACATCGGCGCGCGTCTCAGTTACCAGCTTCACAGCGGATCGCTGGTTCAAACCTATACATCGACCGATCTCGCGGGCGCAAGCAGCGGCACCGTGCAGGGAACCGTCTCCACCTCGTTCAGCCATCTTGCAGCAACGCTCTACGGTCGTGTTGCTCCGTTCTCGTTCCCGCTCTATGTCTACGGCGGCCCCACCATGCTCATCCCGTCGCAGGGAACGTACAACTACGTGGAGCGTATCGGCGGGCCTACCGGCGCGCAGTTCAGGGCGCCGTTCAAGGGGATCTCGCGCACGCTCGCCAATCGTTCCTTCACCAACATGGCCACGCTCTTCGCGGCCACAGCCGGTATCGGGTACGAACACCCGTTGAGCAGCCGCCTCGGTCTGTTCGGAGAGCTTCAGTTTCAACCGCTGCTGGGTGACTATCTGAGCCCGCTTCCGAGCGGCAAGTCGTTCACCGGAGCGTCGCTCAGCATTCTCGTTGGCCTGAGGCTGGGCCTTGTCCATTCGCCTGCACCGCCTCCTCCTCCGCCGCCTGCGAAGAAGGATACCACGGTGGCGCGCAAGCCGGAGACCGGTCCGTTCGATGCCAAGGGCGTTACCACCGGTGGCCTTGCCGATACGATCGTGGTGAACAAGAAAACCGTGAAGGCAACAGAGGTGCATGCCCTGCTGCCGTACATCTTCTTCGACCGTGACTCTGCGGAGATACCGAAACGCTATATCCGGCTGGATGCCAAGGGACGCAAGAACTTCCAGGTGGAGCGTCTGCCGCGCGGCAACACGTTGGACATCTACTACCAGCTTCTCAACATCGTTGGCCAGCGCATACGCGAGGACAGGGTGCAGGAGGTGACGATCACCGGCTGCGTGAGCCAGTTCGAGAAGGATACGACGCTTGCCCGGCGTCGTGCGGAGGCGGTACGCAGCTACCTGATAACGGCATGGCGCATTCCGGAGAAGCGCCTGAAGGTGGTTGTTCGCGGCCTGCCGGCAAACCCGTCCCTCAGCGAAGTGGATACGGCGGAGGCCGCGCGCGAGAATCAACGCGTGGAGATTGCCTCCGAGGGCTATGTCGTAGAACGACCCGTGGAACTGCCGGACACCACGTTCCTTGCGCCGCTCGGCACGATTCGATTCCTTCCCCCGCCATCGAAGCCCGACACCAGCGGCCTGGTGGACGGCTGGTCGCTCGATGTGAGAATCGGCGACTCGCTCATCAAGAAGGCGGTGACCGGCTCCGGCCAGCCGCCCAAGCAGATCGACTACCAGATTGTCAACCGTCCGGATCTGGATCTGCGCGCGCCGCTGGAGATCTCCTCCACGCTCACGATCCGCGATACACTCTATCAGGACCTGGCCCGGCTCAACAGCCGCAAGGTTGTCATGAAGAGTGAGGGAACGTACGTGGAGGAGCGGAACGTGGAGGATGGACGGTACGTGGACACCTACAATCTGCTTCTCTTCAGCTTCGACAGCTCACAGGCCACGGCCTTCTCGCAGCAGGCCTCCGGCGTGATGAAGCAGAAAATCGATTCCACATCCAAGGTGATCGTGGTGGGCCATACGGACAGGATCGGTCTGCCGTACTACAACAAGGCACTCTCGCAGCGTCGTGCAGAGTACGCCGCACAGCTTCTGAACCTGAAGGGGGCGGAGGTTGTCGGCATGGGCGAGAAGAATCTCCTCTACGACAATCAGTTCCCCGAAGGGCGTTACTACTCGCGTACGGTGACTGTGACCGTGGAGACGCCGATTCCGGGGGGGGCAGGAACTCCGTCCGAGGGATCCTCCCGCAGCAGGAGAAAGGCCGCCCCGCAGAGCGAGCGGATGAAGGGCAACGGCGAGACGCCGCCATCGAATGCGGCGCCATCGGACGCGACGCCTGCGCAGACGAAGAAAAGCACCGCGAAGAAGCCGGCATCCGGCACCTCCGCTCCCACCGGCACGGAGTCCGCGCCGAAGCCCGCGACCTCCACGAAGGCCGTGAGCGATTCCTCGAAGACCAGGAGGCCGGTGGGGACCAGGCCGTAGAAGTGCCGGCCGGTAGCCATGAGCATGGAACGCCCCGGGATCGAGTGATCGCCGGGGCGTTCCCATTATGTGCATCCGAGATGCCGCTTCGTTGGCGCCGGTGTGTTGCGATGGATCGGCGCCCGACTCGTTACGTCAACATGGACAGGGGGCGGGGGACTGATTTACCAAGATGGTGCAGGAGGCCGGATCCCGGCACGTAACGCCGCAGCAGTCCTCCGCAATCCCGAACGAAGCGGCCGCTGTCCGCCGTTCCGCCGGCACCGGTGCATGCCCGGCTACTGTGATTCCGGAAGCGCCACGTACAGGCGTATCGTGTGCGTGCGCGCGCCGCTGCGGCCGGACATCACGAGCCCAAGCTCGATCGACTTGTCGCTCAGGCGGGTGCGGCTGTTCTCCAACAGGTCGTAGTCCGATGCGCCGACGCTCAGGCGGTAGCGCCCTCCGCCAAGCGGTATCAGTTGCGGCTTCAACTGGAATGCGGCGCACTCCGCGCATTGAATGCTCGCCGTGGCAGTGCTGTCGTGAGCGTCAACCATCCACGAGAGATTCAGCGGGGGCGTGCTGCAGGTTCGTGTGGTGGCGTTGAACGAGAGCACGAACGCGGAGGGCATCTCTGCCGGCGCCTGCACGGGAGGCGCCTCGATGCTCATGCGTCTCGTTTCCAGCGGTATGACCGGTTGGGGCGTCACGCCGGGCTGATTGCAGAGGAGCAGCACCCAGCGCGACCTTTCCTCCGTCCCACCCGGTTTCCAGTAGACCTTCGTGACCACGTCCTCGGGACGCAGATCGGATGTGATGGTCAGCGGCGACCTCCCGTGCGGATCGGAGGGTGTGAACATCGTCCCTGCGCGATTCAGCACCTCCGCTCCCTTGAACGTCACCACCGTCTGATAGTCTGCGTCCGCGATGTACGGCGTGTACAACTGCGTGGATGGGTCGTAGACCTGACCAATCACTCCGCGGAGTGCCGGCCAGCGGTCCGTTCCGTTGTCGATGACGGATCCATCCTTGAATCTCGCACCGCACAACAGGGGATGATACACCGAGAGAATCCGTTCATCCTCCGCGACCGTTCCGGCGGCAACTGCCTTGATCCGTATGGGGGAATCTCCGGTCTCCGGCCGGTCCACAATTCCCACATACATGTTATCCGCTTCATCGAAGGCAATCATGCGCATCGGGGCGAAGCATGCCTTCAATGCTGCACGGGGGCCTATCAGCATGCGGACGGACAGCGGAGCCGCATCTAGCCAGCGGATGGTGTCGTGGGGGGAGAGAAACGCCGCGAACGGTGCTCCCCTTGCGGATCGGGCCGGCCTGTGATGTTGTGCGGCAAGCGGTGCGGCGGCGAACAGCAGTACGAGTACAGGCGGCAATACGAGGGCGAACAATGCAGCCCGCCCGTGCCGTCTGCGCATGGGGTACGCAGGGAACATGGAACATCCTGGTTACGTGTGTTGATCCGGATGGCGTGCGTCCGCAGCGCCGGGGCGGAACGCGGGTCGGGGGCGCCGGGCGAAACATACGATCTTCGGGCGCCGCGTGCCAGTCCCGGTTCCCGTTCCGCCGTCGGAACGTTGTTCCAGCGGCAGGCGGCGATCTTCCATGCTTTATGGAGCGATACGATTCAGGGCGTACGCACGTGCGGAGCATTCCGTAATTTGGCCCCTCATATATGATTCCATTCTCCCGTACCCTGATAACGTTCCTCCAGCAGATCCGGCGATTCATGCGCCAACACGAGATGCTGCTGGGGCAGGAAAAGGTGCTCGTCGCGGTAAGCGGTGGCATCGATTCCATGGCGTTGCTCGACCTCATGGCGCGTCTGGCACCGGTAATGAAACTGGAGCTGGCCGTTGCACACTTCGATCACGGACTTCGCGGCGAGGAGTCGCAGGAGGACGCGATGTTCGTGGTGGAACAGGCCAAGGCACGCGGTCTGAAATCCTATGTCGGCCGCGGTGATATCCGGAAGCTTGCCTCCCTTCAGAGCCTGTCGATCGAGGAGACTGCGCGGAAGGCACGGTATCAATTCCTCTCCCGCGTGGCGCGCAAGCATGCGTACGATGTTGTTCTGACGGCGCACAATGCCAACGACAACGCCGAGACGCTGCTGCTGAACCTGCTGCGCGGCAGCGGAGTAAGCGGGCTTGCCGGCATTCCGCCCGTACGCCCGCTTGTGGAGGAGGTGGTTGTATGCCGGCCCTTGCTTGGCACGGACCGGAGCGAGATCGAGAAGTATGCCGAAGAGGTGGAGTTGAAGTGGCGTGAGGATGCCACCAACGCCTCCATGAAGCACACGCGCAATCGTGTCCGTCACGAACTGCTTCCGCTGTTGACGCAGTACAACCCCGCCATCCTGAGCACGCTGAATTCCACCGCGGAGATCATGCGGGGCCTGGATCAGTACCTGAGCCACTCCGTGGATCTCTCGATGCGGAGCGTGGTTCTCGCAACCACGCAGGAGCAGGTGGATCTGGATATCAATCACCTGAAGCATTATCTGCCGGCCATCCAGGCGGAGATTGTGCAGCGCATCGTCTCCAAGGTGTTCGATATCCCGCCGGTATCGCACGGCGCGCTGGAGCGCACGCTTGCCCTGATCTGGAAGGAGACCGGTTCGAAGGCGGAGCTTGGCGGCGGCCTTACGGCTCTGCGCGATCGTGAACGGATTCTGATTCGCTGCGAGCCGCCCCCCATGCTTCCCGTGGAGCGTGGATTCGCCGTTGGCGCGGCCGTGCAGACGGAGCTTGGTGTTCTGAACACGGAGTTGATGGAGCGCGCGAGCGTTCGCTTCACGCGCAACAGCCATGTTGAGTTTGTCGATGCGGACAAGCTCCCGGAGACGTTGACGCTGCGTACATGGCGTGAGGGTGACCGCTTCCATCCGCTGGGCATGACCGGTGAAAAGAAGGTGAGCGACTTCCTCGTGGACAGCAAGGTATCGCTGGACAAGAAGCGCGAGGTGCTTGTTGTGGCCGATGGCGACACCATCATCTGGGTTTGCGGAATGCGTCTGGATGAGCGCTACAAGGTTGCGCCGCAGACCCAGCGCGTGCTGCGGATGGAACTGCGGGTCTCCAAACCGGGAAAGCCGGCCGATGAGCGCAAACGCTGAGCCGCGCGAAGGCCTGGTGATCGGCGGGCATCGGTTCGTGCCGATGATTGATGCCGCCGCGATAGCTGCCGCTGTTGGGCGTTTGGGCGATGAGATCCGTGCCTCGTTCGGGAACGCCAATCCGCTGATTGTGTGCGTATTGAACGGAGCGGCGCTGTTTCATGCGGACCTGATTCGCGCCATCGGCGGCGAGCTCGAGGTGGATTACCTGCGGGTTGGGAGCTACGACGGCGGCATGGTCTCTACCGGCCGGATAAATTTTACCGCGGCGCCGGGCACTTCAGCGCGGGATCGAAACGTCATACTGGTCGAGGACATCGTCGACACCGGAAGAACCGCTGATCATCTTCGCAGGTACTACCAGCATAAAGGGGCCGCATCGGTAGCGGTGGCGGCACTTCTGTACAAGCGTGAGGCCGACATCACCGGCCATCCTCCCGAGTTTCTCGGGTTCGAGATCCCCGATCGTTTCGTTGTGGGATACGGGCTCGATTATCAGCAGCAGGGGCGAAACCTCCCCGCTGTCTACGTGCTCGACGCCGGCGGCGCGGCATGAGGAGCAGACCCCGGGGCAGGGGAGAGCTCTCGATGAATGTTGTCTGACTTGATAAGGATCGATACGTCCGATGAGTGATGATATGAATCAACGGAAGCCCATGCGGCCGATGCCGCAGCGGCGCCCTCCGAACAACAGCGACGACGAAGGAAATATCAACCGCATCGTCAGAACCGTTCTGATCTGGTTGATGATCATCCTGGGCTGCATCGTGATCTACATGCTCGCGCGCAACAGCGGCGCGCAGCCGGTGCCGGTTACCTACAACGAGTACGTGCGCCTGCTTCAGACCGATCAGATGAGCCGTGCAACGGTCTACAAGGGGCAGCTTGACGATTACGAGTTCCAGAGCGAACTCCGTTCCCGGCAGGAAGTGATGAGCGATGCCGGCAAGAAGGTTCCCGCCACCGTGATCTCAACGAAGCTGCTCGTGATCGACAGCGACGTGCAGAAGCAGTGGATGGATCACGGCCTCACCGTCAGCGTTCAGCAGCAGGGGAACGAGCTGATCACCGCGTTGCTGAGCTCGATCCCATGGATACTTCTGATAGGCGCATGGTTCTTCCTCTTCCGCCGCGTTCAGGGAGCCGGCACCAAGGGGATCTTCTCCTTCGGCAAGTCGCGGGCCCGCATGCTGAGCGAAACCGCTCCGCGCGTCACGTTCGCAGACGTGGCCGGCGCCGACGAGGCCAAGGAGGAACTGCATGAGATCGTTGAGTTCCTTCGCGAACCGGGCAAGTTCCAGCGTCTTGGCGGCAAGATCCCGCGCGGCGTGCTGCTGCTCGGGCCTCCGGGAACCGGCAAGACTCTTCTCGCGCGCGCCGTTGCCGGCGAGGCCGGCGTGCAATATCTCTCGATCTCCGGCGCGGACTTCGTGGAGATGTTCGTGGGCGTTGGCGCATCGCGCGTGCGCGACCTGTTCGAGCAGGCAAAGAAGATCGCTCCGGCCATCATCTTCATCGACGAGATCGATGCCGTTGGCCGGCAGCGTGGTGCAGGCCTCGGCGGCGGCCACGATGAGCGGGAGCAGACGCTGAACGCGCTGCTGGTGGAGATGGATGGGTTCGAGCAGAATGTTGGTGTTATCATCATCGCGGCAACCAATCGCCCCGATGTGCTCGATCCGGCGCTGCTGCGTCCCGGCCGCTTCGATCGCCAGATCGTGGTGGACCGTCCTGATCGTCGCGGACGCGAGGGGATCCTGAAGGTGCATACGCGCAACATGCCTCTCGCGGAGAACGTGGATCTGATGACCATCGCGCAGGCAACGCCCGGGTTCTCCGGCGCCGACCTTGCCAACCTCTGCAACGAGGCCGCCATCTATGCCGCGCGCCGGAACGGCGATCGCGTCACGATGTACGACTTCGAGATGGCGAAGGACAAGCTGATGCTGGGCCTCGAGCGGCGAACGATGGTGATGTCCGAGGATGAGCGGAAGATGACCGCCTATCACGAGGTTGGCCACGTGCTGGTTGGACACTTCATGCCGCAGGGCGATCCTCTGCACAAGGTCACCATCATCCCGCGCGGCCGCGCGCTTGGTGTGACGGCATTTCTCCCGAACGACGATTCGCATTCGCGTTCGCGCGAGTGGTTCGAGGCGAAGATCGCCATGGCGATGGGAGGCCGCGCAGCGGAGCTTCTGATATTCGGCAACTACACCTCCGGCGCGCAGGGTGACATCAAGACCGTCACGCAGCTCGCGCGGCAGATGGTGTGCGAGCTCGGGATGTCCGAGACGCTTGGCCCGATCAACTACGCATCGAACGACGGCGAGGTGTTCCTTGGCCGCGACTTCGCAACGCATCGCGATATCAGCGAGGCCACGGCGGAGATCATCGACAAGGAGGTTCGCCGGATCGTGGATGATGGAATGCGCCGCGCGCAGGATGTGCTTCGCGAGCATATCGACATCCTCCACAGAATGTCGCTGCTGCTTCTGGAGCGCGAGACGCTGGATGCCGAGGAGATCGAGGCCGTTGTGCGCGGTGAGGAGCTTCCTCCGATGGAAGTGAAGAAGATGCTGCAGGCGCGGATGGCTACCGGCCAGACTGCACCCGAGAAGGGAGCGGCCACGGCGTCGGCGCAGCAGCAGACCGTTGGCCCTGCGTCGGACGGGAGCGCTCCGCCTCCCCCCGCGCGCGACGTGAATGCCGGGGTGTGATCGGTGAACTCCCGGCCCGATCGTCGCCCGAATTCCTTCGGGCAGATTGATCCCGTTCGTTAACAATGCGTTATGTTAGCGCCCGTTCGTGGTCTCATGAACGGGCGCTGTTCATTATCCTTCCATGTTGCCATGCGGCCGGCCCTTCATCGTTCAGATCGCTAGCCTTCATGCCTCAGCCGAATCAACACGTAGAACGTCAGGCACATCCAGTGGCGAGCGCCCGTATTTCGATGCGGAGCGAGATCCAGCGAAAGATGATTCATCTCAGCTCCATCTCGATTCCCATCGTCTATGTCTGGGCAACGCGGCCGTTGATGCTCTGGATCTTCATACCGCTTACCATTGTTGCGTTCGCAACGGAGTACCTGCGTCTGAACGTGCCCGCCGTTGGTAACTTCATCAACACGTGGTTCGGTTCGATGCTTCGAACCCACGAGCTTGCATCGGAGAATTCCAGGCTGAGCGGTGCAACCTATGTAGTCCTCTCAGCGGCGCTCTGCATCCTCATCTTCCCGAAGGTCGTGACCATTGCGGCGTTCGCCGTGCTCATCGTCAGCGACACGGCGTCCGCGCTCTACGGCCGCCGCTTCGGCCGCCACAAGTTCCTCTCCAAGAGCCTGGAGGGATCCGCGGCGTTCGTTGTGACGGCAGTTGCCGTGGTGCTGGTAGTTGCGGCGGTTTTTCACGCATCGTCCGTCTTCGTGATCGTCGGGGTTGTTGCGTCGATCGTTGCCGCGGTGGCGGAGGCCATGAGCTACGGCGTGAACATCGACGACAATCTTACCATTCCCATGGCCTTCGGCCTTACGATGTGGGGACTGCTTGCACTTCTCGGGGGTGCCGATACGGCCGCCCTTCTGGCGGTACAGTAGGATGGTCAGTTGTTGGTAGCCATTTGTCAGTTGCCAACTGACTACCAAGCGGAAGGTTGGTAGTACAACTGCCAACCAGCAGGCGCGGCACTTCCTTTACCTACTGACCACTAACGAATAACTACCAACAACCGAACAGTTTCAAAAACCAGTCCTATATCCCCGTGTTCGCAACACCCCAGGCCACTGCCCATTATCATGAACGCTTCCCCGGATATCATCGGTCCGTGCTTGGCCGCACGGGACTGGTCGTTTCAGGCGCCGGCTTCGGCGGCTATCGCGTAAGCGCCGGCATCCCATCGCACGGCGCCGCTCTGGAGGCCGCGCTCCTATCCGGCATCAACCTTGTCGATACCTCCGCCAACTATGCCGACGGCGGAAGCGAGCGTTTGATCGGCGAAACGATTGCGCGGCTCGTGGCCGAAGGTACCATCGCGCGCCAGGAGGTCGTGGTGGTAACCAAGGGAGGCTACATTCAGGGAAGCAACTATGCGATGGCGCGCGAGCGCGTGGAGGCTGGCAGCGGCTTCCTGGAGGTGGTTGACTATGCGGAGGGGCTGTGGCATTGCATTGCTCCGGAGTTCCTGGAGGATCAGATCACGCGATCGTTGGATCGCCTTGCGATGCCGGGCATCGATCTCTATCTGCTCCACAATCCGGAGTACTACCTTGCATGGGCCGCGAAGCACGAGGTACCGCTGGAGGAGGCGCGGGCCGAATACTACCGCCGCATCCGCAATGCATTTCAGTACCTCGAGAGCGAGGTGGAGCGGGGACGTATCGCGTGGTACGGCATCTCCTCCAACAGCATTCCGCACGCCGCCCAGGATCCGGACTTCACGTCGTTGGAGGAATGCGTGCGCATCGCGGAGATGCTTTCGCTGGTCCATCACTTCGCCGCCGTTCAGTTCCCGGCCAATCTCTTGGAGCGTGGTTTCGTTACGGAGCCCAACCAGTCCGGCGGCAGAACAGCGATGGCGTGCGCGCGCGAGAAGAATCTGGGCGTGCTGATCAACCGTCCGCTGAACGCCATCACCGGGAGCGGACTCCTGCGCCTTGCGGATTTCCCTGCCGCGAACGAGCCGTTCAACGAAGGTGATGTGCAGCCCTCGATTGCGCGGGCCGTGGAGCTGGAGGAGCGGTTCAGAAAGGATATCCTGCCCGGTCTCGGTCTGGATGCGGAAGCGCACGAGACCGTTGCGGAGTGCGCCACGACTGGCGGCGTGCTGGACGAGCACTGGCAATCGTTCGGCGGCATCGAGCGATACAACGATCTCCTTGCCCAGGTGTTCGCGCCGCGGCTGAATCTGCTTCTGCGTCTCTTCGGCGACGGGGATGCGCCTGATAGTGAGAATACGGAGAGCGCGGGAGTGGACGTGCGTGCGTGGAGCGCCGAGTACCTGCCGGCTGTGCGCGACCTTCTGCGCGTTGTCGGGCTCTACTATGCTCGCTCGGCGCAGAGACGTTCGGACAGGATGCGTGCGCGGCTGCATCGTGATCTGAAGAGTGCGTCAGGCGCCGGGGATGCAGGTGCGAAGGGGGCGGACACGGTGGGCGCGGCGGCCGCAGCGCCGGCAGAAACGCTCTCCTCCCTCGCAATCCGTATGCTGCTTGGCGTCCAGGGGGTTGATACGGTGCTGGTGGGAATGCGACGCCTTGAATACGTGGAGGACGTTCTCGCAGCGCTTGCCGCCGGGCCGATTGGCGATGAAGTTGCCTGGCGAGCTGAGAAGGTATGAGCGATCGTGCTCCGCCAGCCTTGCCGGCCCGCAGCCGCCGTGCGAATGCCGGAAGCGAGCCGCCGAAGTGATGCGGATGAATACCGGAGGAATGCAGGACGGGAGGAGCCGTGCGGGTGGAATCGCTGACTGCGGTTCGGAGCGGCAACGGGCTACGGTTCCCGTGCACCGCGGCAGCCGCACCGTGTGTCCCGCTGCAACGTGGAACGAAACCGCATGGCCCGCCCCGGGCTGAGGGCCATGCGCGCGGTGGATGCGAGCCCGTCTATCGTACCGGGATATAAATCTCCGTCAGCAGATCCTCCGGCTTCGTGGTCCATTTGTTGTTCAGATAGACTTCGAACGGTGCCGTATCGCGAAGCTGGGCATTGCTGGAGGGGAGCCAGTCGCGATAGATTGCCCCCCAGGTCTCCCCCAGCGTGTTGTACGGTCCCTTGTGCATGAACACCGCCCACCGGCCTCCCGGTATGGTTTCGATCGTCACCTCTCCATCCGCGGGCGCGTCGCAATCGAGCACCACGCCGGCGATGTACCGTCCTTCAGCGGCTGGAACGATGTCGGGATCGTCCGGGCATATGCCAAGGCACATGCGTGTGTGAGAGAGCAGATCCCGTTCCTTCAGCCACGCGAGGAGCGCGTCGAACGCTTCATCGGCCGCCCTGGTGAAGTTCCCGTCCACCACACCGCGCCGCGTTACGCACAGCGCGGTCAGATCCTCCAGTTCGCGCATCTCCGATTGCATCGCCAGTCTCCTGATATAGGGTTTGTTGAGCGGACGTTCGGGATGGTGGAGCAATCTGCTCTCACCCAGCATGCGATATGCCGAGGGGGTGATCCCGAAGTATCGTTTGAATGCACGAGCGAATGCAGCCGGTGTGTCGTAACCGCTGGTGAGGGCTATCTCCGCGATCGCTTCGCCGGTCTCCGCAATGCGTGCCGCCGCCGCCAGCAGCCGTTCGCGGCGCACATACTCGCTCAGTGGTTCGCCGACGTATGCGGCGAAGACACGATGGAAGTGGTAGGGCGAAAAGCAGGCCACCTTCGCCACCTCCGCCAGGTCGAGCCGGGTTTCCAGCCGTTCGGCGATGTAGCTCAGTACGCGTCCCATCCGCTCCCGGTGATCGTGATCGGTGCGCCTTCGCGCATTTCTGTTCTCGCTGCGTTCGTTCATCGGTCTGCAATCTACGGGCCGACGGTGGCTGCAGGCTATTCCGTGCTTGCGATTTTGATGATGATGGTGTAGTGACGCGCCGCGCGTTTCGCAGCGCTATCTTTGGCCCGTACTTCTTCACTGCTCGCCGGAATGAGCAACTTCGGATCCAGGTATCGTGCATGGCGGTCGATCGTTGCATCTGTCATAAGATTCCATTCGCGTCCGCGCTTGCCGTGGCGCGCATGAACGGCTGCACGCAGGTTGCCGCGCTTCAGCAGTACCTGCCGCTCGGCACCGGCTGCGGACTCTGCATTCCCTACATGCAGTCCGTTCTCGAAACCGGTGATACGGACCTGCCGGTCTTCGACGAGGCGCGAACGTCATACTGGCTGGAGCGTTCCGGTCCTGTCTCCGGGGAGGAGCAATGAGCGTGGCGTTCGCAATGTGGTCTGGAGGGAAGGGATGCCAGTATGCGTTGCAGCGCGCCATGCAGGCGGGGATGGAGTGCGAACTGCTGGTGACAGTGATCGACGAGGAGACGGAACTGGTGATGTCGCACCGGCTTCCCCCGGAGCTGATCGAGGAACAGGCGCGGCTGATCGGCATACCGCTGATGAAGGTGCGGGCGCGCTATGCCACGTACGAGCGCGTGCTGCGCAATCTTCTGTTCGATATCCGAAGCGACGGCATCGCACGCTGCATCTTCGGCGACGCCGCGCGGCGCGACCGCCGCGACTGGTACGAAATGCTGTTCGCGGACTACTCCATGCGGGCGCTCTATCCGTTGTGGGGGATTCCGCCCGCGCTGCTCGTGGAGGAACAACGGCGGCTGATGCGCTCGGTGATCGTGCAGATCGATCGATCGCTCAGTGAATCGTATCTGGGGAAGGATCTGTCAGTGGAGTTCATCGAATATCTCGCCGAGCGCGGCATGGACCCCGCCGGCGCCGGCGGCGAATATCATACGTTCGTCTGCCGCGGACCGTTGATGGATGGCGAGATCGTTCTCACACATGCGGAGCGGCGCGCCACGCCGGAATCGATCAGCCTCGAGATCGATTTCTGGAAGGTGGAGGGGCCGGTCGGACATTGATAATTCCTCATTGATAATTATTGATTAACAATTGGGAATGAAGCCGGGTTCGAGTCGATACAGATTGCATAAACCGTGGGCACTTTTCCTGCAGAGTTCCGAAAATACTGGGCGGTCTTCCGGATCGAACTCCGGCAGCAGACCACGTATTTCTGGGATTTCGTTCTCGGGAATGCCGTTATCGTTCTCTTCTTCCTTGTGCTGATTCAGGTATGGCAGGCAACGGTGACGCCGGGAAATGTTGCCGCGCTTCCCGGGGAACACTTGAACTGGCCGGAGTTGATCTGGTTTCTCGCCGCCGCGCAGACGCTCTATTTCGCCGTACATACGGAGGCCCAGATTGAAATCGAGCACGATGTCATCTCCGGAAATATTGCTGTTGTACTGGCGCGTCCGTACGATTATCTGATGCTGCGGTTCGCAACCTCCATGGCGCACACCGTTCTCTCGCTTGCCGTTGCGCTTCCGGCCGCCGTTGCAATTGCATGGATTGTCTCGGGAACCGTTGCGGTGACGCCGCTCGGAGCAGTTGCATTTATGCTGGCGTTCGTGATGCGCACCGCGCTCTTCCTCGCGCTGCAGGCGATGGCGGGGTTGGCCACCTTCTGGGTGGAGAAGGCCACTGCGTTCGTATGGATACTCAATCTTCTGATAATCACATTCGGCGGTGGTGCGGTACCCATCGGATTCTGGCCCTCGTGGGCGCGTACGCTGGTGGAACTGACCCCGTTTCCCACGATGATGTATTATCCGGCGATGCTGCTGGTGCGCCCCGAGCCGGCGCTGATCGGCGCAACGCTTCTGCGTGCTGCCATCTGGACCGTGATACTGGGCGGCGGTACCGCCATCATTTATTCACGGGCACTTCGGCGGCTCGACGTGAATGGCGGATAGGAGCTGTTGCTGTCACATCATCGTGCCGAATGGATCACCACATGGGATTATCATAGGCGGTTCCTGCGTGAAGACATCAAGCATATGGCGAAGCGGTGCCTGTTGCAGGGTTGGCGATCAATGCAGCGGCGATGTACCGTAGCGTGGCATTCCCCGGTCCGTTGTGGCGTGGGCTGCCTGTATTGGCTCGCAGGCACCAGGCCACCGAGCCAGTCACAGACGCGTTGGTGCAATGTCTTACTCCTCCAACAGCCCCAGTGCGCGCATCGAGCGATGCAGCACCGGCCGTACCAGCCGCTTCACCTTCGGATGCTGTGGCATCCGAAGATATTCCTCGCAGTAGTGAAGCAGGTAGCTTGTGAGCCCTGCCAGATTGTACTCTGTGGCCGCCTCCTCGAGGTTCCGGAAATATTCCTGCGAACGAATAACCAGCAGACGATAGAGTGCAGCAGCGGCGTCGTTGTCCGGCGTCTCGAGCCCCGTTCCGGCGTCCGGAGCGATTGCATTGCACCATGCGCCGGCAATCGTCCAGCCGGGATTGTCCGGCTGAACGAGCAGATCCCACGAGAACTCCATCACCTTCATGTGCGGGCGGCAGAGGAAGAAGCTTTTCACAACGATCGACGCAACCGCGTCGCGGTGAATCCCGCCGCCGGCGCAGTCCACCAGCGCATCGATCCGGGGAAGCGCAACCAGTTGATCCAGAAGATCGTCAATCAACACCGCCTCGCCGTCGCTCGAACTCACCTTCGCGTCGCGCAGCGTCACCATGCTGTGGAACAACTGCACGTGGCGCACATTTGGGCGCTCCGGATGGATCTTCGCCATCAACTCCATATGCATGTCGCTTGCCGCGTGCCACTCCGTGCCGGCGAGGTCGATATACGTTTCGTTGTCGCGCCGTTCGTCGAGCTGCCGGAAGTATACTCCCAGCAGGCGGGCATGTTCGGTCGGGAAGCCATCGTTCCTCACGAGGATCATCGTCTCGAACTCCTCGCGCCCGCTGCGGTAGACGATGGTGCCGTCTGCCTCGCGATCCAGCACGCCGAGCGCCAGCCCCCGCTCCATCAACGCCGGCACATCCTCCATTGCATCCGCCTCGAAGTCGTGACGCTCGATCGCCACGCCGAACCGGCTCAGGGTACGGGCGTGGCCCTGCATCACCCACTCCCGTATGGTACTCCAGAGCAGCCTTGTGTCCGGATCGCCCGCAAGCCAGCCCTGCATCAGCCTGTCCGCCAGGTCGCCGTTGTTCGCCAGTTCGCGCTCGATCGGGTCGCCGCTGGCGGCCGATGCGCCCTGCGTGTAGTGCTCGCGGATGAACCGTGCGTAGCACTCGCCGATGAAGTGGTCATGCTTGCGGCCAAGCACGGCAGGGTCATCGCCGTCGTGAAACAGCCTGTAGCCTGCCATCGCCTCGCAGATGTTCCTGCCGATATCGCCAACAAGGCTGCCGCGTTCAACGTCGGCGCCGGCGGCGCGCATCACGGCCGCCAGCGCATTGCCGATCGACACGTTCCGGAGATGACCGATGTGCAGGGCCTTGGAGGTGTTCGGGCCGGCAAAGCCGACAACAAATCGCCGGCCGGCGAGCAGATGCGCCGTGGAGAGCCCTGCGTCGCGGGCGTTCGCAATCCGGTCGCCAAGCTCCTCGATAAATTCGTCCGTGAAGCGAAGCGAAACCGCGGGCCCCTTCGCGCGCAGGTCCGCAACGGACTCATGAGCGGCGATGCGTTCCAGTGTCTCCTTCCCGACCGGCGAGGCGAGCCACGAGCGGTCACGGAAAAAGAAGCGGGCATCGGCCGGCGCGTTGTCACGGCGACGTATCTCGACTGTCTGGCATCCGGCTTCCTCCGGAATCAATGACTCCAGCGCCGCGACGAGATTGGCGGAAGTATCTGCTAGCATGGTGGTTGGGCCTTCCATGAGGATTGGAACCTGGTTGTTCCACAGGAAAAACTCCGCGCGAAACGAATGCTCGCCGGAGTTCTTCCGAAAGGATTGATCCGATGCCGCCGTGCTGTCAACGGCATCGCGATCGATGTTGCGCGCCCGATGGGACTCGAACCCACACCTGCGGTTTAAAAGACCACTGCTCTTCTAGGCGTGTACCTTGATAGGGCTACTAACGGAGTTTCCTCGAGCTTCCGGGTAGACCTTTGGTATTGCAACGACGTTGTCGAAGAGGTTTGTGTAGTTGCGGTACAACTGCCTAGGATTGTGTTGCACCGACGCGCGCGATAGTACCACCCTCTTCTATTGTTTCGTTGCCACCTCGGATCACAGGAGGCGAACCTCCCTGGGACATTTTTCTGGATGCCCGGCTCCGCTCCGCCTTCCTCCTATCTCAGCGTTTTACCCATTGACCGGTTGAGCTACAGGCGCAAATGGTATCCCCCGCGAAATCTCCCGATAAAAATCAGTACGATTGTCCCGTTGCCTGATTCAATCGAGAGCTGTCGGAAGATGAAAATGAAATGTGCTGTTGTTGATTGATATACGAGCGTCGAGCTCGTTCCGGGGGGCGATCGATGACCGCGATAAAGATAGATGTTTGTTATCCCGGACGCAAGAAAAAGATGCGGTGGCGCTGGAATATTTTTGCGGCTACGTTGCCCGCAAGGCCTTGCCATGCAAGCGTTCCAGGGGAGTTGCGAAATTTCGGATGTCGATATTCCGATGCGTGCACGCTCCGCACGGCGCCGTGTTCAACGCCGAAATTACGCGATGTGTGCGAACCTCTGTCGCATCAGATATGTTGACGTGCTGTTCTTGCTAGGCCGTTGCCGGAACTGCCTGCCGATCGGCCGCCGACGTGTGCGTGTTTCGGAAATAATCGCCGGGGAGTGTGGAGAGAACCTTGCCGCTGAATGTGCGCTCCCATCCGTACACGATCCATGCGGTGACCACCGATCCGATGTACTTCCGGAGGCGATATTGTCCAGGGTGGTTCGTGTAGTTTTCGATGTGCACGATCGCCGCGTCCACCTCGCCGGCATGCAGAAGCATGGCAGCCGCCGGCTTCGTCGGGACAATTCGCGTCTCGGGATACACGATTCCGTCCAGATATCCCTCGCACGCCGGCATCAATGCCATCGTTTGCGGGTGCTCGACATCCATCCGCTCCAGCAGCACCATCTCTCTGGTTGGATAGATGAAGGAATCGACCACGGAAATCTCCTTGAAGTACCGTTCCGTGATCAGATGCACCTCCAGGTGAGCGCTGTTCTGCACCAGATAATCAACCTCGTGATCGTGCAGCAGCTCCAGACCTGTGCTGAAATCACCGAAGAGCACGATCTCCGGATCCTCGATGCCGAAATGGCGGGCATAATTCAGCGTGGCATTTTCATGGCATGTTCCGTGCGGACCCAGCGTTGCGAATCTCATAACGTCTCCGTTGTTCCATTCCATTTCGAATCGGCGTGCGCCGGCGCGCGCAATCGCCGGCCATCATGAGGCACATTCGATGCCGGTCATGCAGTGCGCTTCAGGCCGCCTGCTGTTTTTCCGGCGTACCGATGATCTCGTCCTCCACGCGGCAGCTCTCGCCGATGATCAGCGTATACATCTCCACAACCAGTTGCGGGTTTACGCCGTGCTCGGCGCCAAGCCGGGCACAACGGCGCTTCACCTCCTCCACGCGCCCGGGCTGCATCATCGGGACGAAGGCCTCCTTCTTGAACTCCGCGATCTTCCGGCAGAGTTCGAACCGCTCTCCAAGCGTACGGATCAGCGCGGCATCGAGAGCATCGATCTGGTGACGGTAGTTGTCTAGGGTATTCATCGTCTGGATACTCCTCATGCTTGATTCAGTGAATCGGTAACGGGGGAGTAACGGGCGGCATGTGCATCCTCGTGGAGAAGATCGCTGCCGTAGGGGTGATGTCCGGTGGCGTGCACATCGTGCGCGGCCTGGTGGCCGGCCGGCCGTTCGGCGACACAGAGGAGGCCGCTGGCAAAGTGAAAGGCGCATGCAGCAAGGCGTTCCGGGTTGTAGCCACCTTCCTGTACAACGCAGATCGGGACGCCGGCATGTGCGAATACCATTCCAATTTCAGAGAGCACCGACGGGTCAAGCGTCCAGATGCCGTGGGGATCGTCCGCAACAACATCGTAGCCGGCCGATACCACCAGCGCCGTGCATCCGGATGCCAGTGCCGAGCGCACAAGGCCGGCCACCGCAGCAACGAATTCCTGCGGCGAGGGAGGAACGCTGAACGGAACGAATGCCTGCCTTCGATTCGGCGGGCTTGTCGGGACGTAGGGATAGCTGATGTCCGTTGCTCCGTGCACCGAGCCGAAGAATGCGTTCGGCATCCCCTCGATCAACGCCGAACTGCCGTTGCCGAAATGGATGTCGAAATCGATGAGACCCACACGCTCGTGGCCGTAGCGCATCATGGTCTGCAATGCCAGCACGCCGTTGTTGATATAGCAATGTCCGCCAAGAAACGCCCGGCCCGCGTGATGCCCAGGCGGCCTGCAGAGCGCATAACTCATGCCGCCGCTCCGGGCTGCCAGATGCGCGGCCGAGACAGCCGTGCGGGCGCTCTCACGTGCGGTGTGATGGATGCCGCCGATGATCGGCGTGTCCGCCGCGATATCCTTCGGGAGATAGGGATGGTCCAGAAGGAGCATCTCCCCCTCGGGAAGCGAGGCGCTGCTCTGTTCCAGGAAGGCGAGGTACTCCGCGTCGTGGACCGCATGGATGGCGGCATCCAGCTCGGTATCCCCGGCCGCAGGGGCACCGAAGCGTACGCCCGGCACGCGGCCCAGACCCTCGGCCAGATGCGCGATGCGGGCCTCTGTCTCGTTGCACGGAATCCGATTGCCGTGCCGGTCGAGAATCAACGGCAGCTCGCCGCGAATGTCCTGCTGCAGCACAACGTCCAACGTGGATACGGCGCCCCTCTCCCTCATGAAACCTCCTTGCGCATGCGGGGCCCCAGCTCGATGAAGCCACACGATTGATAGAAGTTGTGCGTGCGAGGCAGCCGCGGGAAGCGATGGCTGGGGAGGCACACCTCCATGCTGTTCAGACGATGCTCGCGGCAGTAGTTCTCTGCAGCCGCTACCAGCGCCGCACCTACTCCGTCGCTGCGGTGTTCGTTGCGCACCCAGAGATCCTGAATCAGACCGTAGGCGCCGCCAACATGAACGGACTCCAGCACGTTGAGGCAGAGCAGCCCGATCAGACCGCTGCCGGGTCCGTTCGGGGCGGCAACGAAGATGGCGCCGCGCGTTCGGCCTTCGATGGTGCGCGCGCAGACTGTCTCGGCGCCGGCCGGAAGCTGAATGCCGGGCACGCCGCGCAGTTCCTCCAGCAGAAGCCGCACACCCTCCACAACAGCCGGGATATCCTCGCGCTGTGCCGGGCGTACCCTGAACGTGGCAGGGACGTGACCATTGCCGTTACCATTGCGGGCGGCGGAGGAAATCGTCGTTACCCAGCGTCCGTCGTTCCCGCCCGGCGAGTCCAGCATCTGCTCGTAGCGCTTCTGCAATGCCAGCGTCAGCGGTCCGGGCGTAGGCAGCGCCGGCGCCATGCCGTTGATTGCGCTTACGGGACGAAGGCCGTGGAACGTGCCGGTGATGAAGATCTCGTCCGCTTCGGCGAAATCCTCCAGACGCAGCGGGCGTTCCTCCGTGGCAATGCCGATGTCGGCGGCAAGCTCAATCACGAGCCTGCGTGTAAGCCCGTCGATGCTGTCCGGAATGGTTGGTGTGGCAAGGCGGCCGTTGCGTGCAAGGAAGATATTCGCGCCCGTCACCTCGCACACGGTGCCGTCCGCATGGAGCACCAGGGCATCGTCGAACCCTTCGGCACGTGCCGCGCTGTGCAGCGCGGCGTACACGCCGTACATGCCGGAATGTTTGGCAAGTGGAAGGGAGGTGAAGGCCGGCGGGCGCCGTACGTCGGCAACGCCGAGCGTGAGCGGCGGGGAGAACCGGGCGCCGTTCACGCGCCAGGCAACGATCAGCAGATCGGACGGCTGGACAGCAGGATCCAGCCGCGTGCAGTTGCCGTTGGGATAGGCAAGCAGACGGATGTATCCGTCCTCCAACTCGTTCGCGGCGATAACGTCCAGCAGGGCCTGGCGCACCACGGAGCGATCAACCGGCATCAGACGGAGTTGCTGCATCGTGGCCTCCAGGCGATCCAGATGCCCATCGAGTCCCACCAGTCTGCTTCCTATCGCAGTACGATATATGCGCAACGATTCGAACGCGGCGCTTCCGTAGTGAACCGGATGGCAGTCAGCCGGCAGTACGGCCCGCTCCGCCGGCAGCAGCTTGCCGGCCACATATGTCCATCGGCATGGTTCCAACATGATGCTCATCGTCTGCCCTCCTTCACGATGCGCTCCATCGGCTCTGGTGTTGTGCTGAGAGTTCCCGGGAAAACAGGATGTTGTTCTCCTCCGCTCTGCCTGTACCTGCAACTGACCACGATCTGCAGCGAGCCGCAGGCGAGCGTACAAAGAACCGGACCCTTGTTACGAGAGGCCGCGGATAACGAGAGCAGCCTTTTGTTCGGAACTCTAAATCCCTTCGATCGAGTAGTTCTCCGCGTTCAACGATCCGTGTGCCGCAAGAACGATCGCATTCATCTGCGCTCGCGCCTTCACCAGCGTCTCCTCGAATTCCTCCTCCGGGTCGGAAAGCGCAACGATCGCTCCGCCTACGCCCATCGTCGCCAGCCCGGGCGTCATCACGATGGTGCGGATCACGATGTTCAGATCGGCAGTTCCGTTTACGCCGAGAAACCCGATCGATCCGGAATAGACGCCGCGTGCGCTCAGCTCCAGCCGGTCGATGATCTCCATCGTCCGCAGCTTCGGTGCGCCGGTCATGGAGCCGCCCGGGAACGCTGCCCGGATGCAATCGGTCACGTCGCGATCCTGCCGCAGATGGCCGCGGATGGTGGAGACCAACTGATGCACCGTTGCATAGCTCTCCACGTTCATCAGCTTCGGCACGTGAACGCTTCCCACCTCGCACACCCTTCCCAGATCGTTGCGCAGCAGGTCCACGATCATCAGGTTCTCCGCGCGGTCCTTCGTGCAGGTGCGCAGCTCCTCGCGTATCGCCTCGTTCTCCCGCTCGGTGGCCGCGCGCTTGCGCGTTCCCTTGATCGGCTTGGACTCCACCCATCCATCGCGATCGGAGAGCAGAAAGCGTTCCGGCGATGAGCAGACGATCGCCATCTCCTCCAGGCGGATGAATGCGGCGTACGGCGCGGGATTGATGGAGCGAAGCGTGCGATAGGTGAGCAGCGGATCGGGCGCGGTGGTCGTGGAGATCTGATTCGTGAGGCAGACCTCGTAGGTCTCCCCCTCGTGGATCTCCTGCAGACACTCGCGGATGCTCTCCAGATATGCGGCGTGATTCCGTTCCAGGTGGAACGTGGTTGGCTGCGTGCGATTCTCATGCACGAGGTCGGGAAGCGGCGCAAGCTCCTCCAGCTTCCTCTGGGTCTCGTCGAACCATTCTTCGGCCCATGCGCCGTTCTCCTGCGGTACCAGCGAAACGAGATAGGTGGCCTTCTCCTGGTGATCGAATGCGATCATCCTGTCGGCGAAGACGAATGCTGCATCCGGACATCGCGATTCGTGCTCCGCGGATGTGCCGCATTCCTGCTTCAACTCGTAGCCGAAATATCCAACGAAGCCGGCGTTGAAATCGAACGGCAGTTCGTCGGCATAACAACGGCGGCGCGCAAGCTCACGATCGAGGTAGTCGAAGATGCTCTGGGTGCGGCGCAGCACGGCGCCTCCCTCTTCGATGGTGAGATCGCGGCTCGCACTGGTGTAGCGGATCGTTGCGCTGAGCGGCCCGGTGGGCGCGCCCATGTAGGAGAAGCGCGAGAGACCCGGCTCCGTCCTGCTGCTGTCCAGCCAGAATGCCCGCGGCTCGGCCCCGAACAGATTCACGAACACCCGTTCGGAATCGTAGAACGTATTCAGCTTCCGGCTCCGGATCTCGAACTCGCCTGCCTGCTCGCGCCGGCGCGGCGTGAAGGGAACGAACGCTTTCAGGCCGTTCCCGTTGCCGCCGATGCCGTGCGTGATGTCGCGGAAGTTCTCGAGAAGCTGGCGTCCGTATTCGGTGCAGATCGACTCCGGGTGGAACTGAACGCCCCACATCGGCCGCGAGCGGTGGCGCAGTCCCATCAGCACGTTGTCACCGGTCCATGCGATTCGTTCCAGACAGTCCGGCAACCCATCGGCTACCATCAACGAATGGTAACGCACCACCATGAACTCCTGCGGTATCCCCTTGAACAGCGCTGAGTTGTCGTGGTAGATCGGGCTCAGGCGCCCGTGCATCACCTCCGGAGCGTGCGCGATCGCCCCTCCGAACAGATGGCCGATCCCTTCGTGCCCAAGGCAGACGCCGAGCAGCGGCACGGTTGCCTCCGCCAGCGCGTTGCGGCAGACGCCGAAGTCGCGTTCGTTTTCGGGACGACCGGGGCCGGGCGAGATGACGATGTTGTCGAAGCGGAGCTTCTTCAGCTCGTCCCAGGCAACCTCGTCGTTCGCGACGACAATGGGCTCCTCGCCGTTCACCTCCGCAATCATCTGGAAGAGGTTGAACGTGAATGAGTCGTAGTTATCGATGATCAGCGTCTTCATGGGCCGGAGAGTACCCCTGGAGCGTCAGGTTGATTCAGAGTTCCCGTCAAAACCGGATCGGACTTCAAGAGCCTACAGGCCTTGCAGCGCCGCATATCAGGATCTCTTGGTGTTGGTTCCGAACTCGCGACATTCGGTGCCGCAGAATCTGCAGGCCTAAGCGCGGTTCGGTGCGGCAGGAAGCCCGCGTCGGCAACAGGATGGTTGCTGCCACGCCTACCGGGGCAGGCAGAACCGAACTGCGTGACGACATGCCCACAACGCAGGGCAGGAACAATTCTGAAGATATCGGCTTCGGTGTGTCGTACCGTATTCCGAAGCAGACGTTGTATCGGGGAGAGCTCGCGAATACGTTCTTGAACCTAGAGACGGCGAGCCGCCCGGGGAACAGAGTCATCGGGCGGCGCGGGTCAGGGCCGGCGACTGATCGTAAAGCGGTCGTGAAATTTGTGCCTGGGCTGCAAAGAGTTCCTATCTATGGTCGCTGCAAGACCGGCAGGCAGGCTATCGCCAGCCGGTTTTGTTGGGAACTCCAAACCCGAGGGGTGCTCTCCGAGAGCGGGGAGACCCCCTCTGCGTGCGGATGATCGATCGATATCCGATGCGGCGCAGATTCCGTGGAGCCGGGAATTCAATGGCCTCTCTTCAATCTTGCTCAAGATAAGATCGGCTCTACCTCATGGAGAGTACATCTTTGTGTACCCGGCAATGTCACCCAAAGAAACGGGGCAAGGCCATCGGGAGGCGGCGGCTGCCAAGGTGACTACGATGAAACCGGCGTGTTGGATGTTTGTGCGCGACATCCTTTGATACCCTTTCTATCTCAACTTCCGGCGGCGGCCGGCGTAGGCGGGGCGCAGCGGGATAACAGAATTGTCCTCTACTCCGGAGAATGTGATGAACGACTTCTTCTTCGCGCGCTCGCAGATGGCGGTGTCGCTGGCGTTCCACATCATCTTTGCTGCCATCGGCATGGGGATGCCGATGCTGATGGCGATCGCAGAGTGGCGCTACCTTCGGACCGGAGATGCCGGCTATCTGGATCTGGCGAAGCGATGGGCGAAGGGGACGGCAGTCTTCTTCGCGGTAGGAGCAGTCTCCGGCACCGTGCTCTCCTTCGAGCTCGGGCTGCTCTGGCCCGGCTTCATGAAGTATGCCGGGGCAATCATCGGCATGCCCTTCTCGCTGGAGGGTTTTGCATTCTTCACCGAAGCCATCTTCCTCGGGATCTATCTGTATGGGTGGAGACGCATCTCGCCGAGGATGCACTGGCTGGCCGGGGTTATCGTAGCGGCGAGCGGCATCTTCTCCGGGATCTTCGTTGTCACCGCCAATGCCTGGATGAACGCGCCGGCCGGGTTCCGTGTGGTGAACGGGGCTCCGGCCGACATCGATCCGGTTGCGGCGATGCTCAACCCCGCAAGCCTGCACGAAGTGCTGCACATGACGCTCGCAGCCTACGTCGCCACCGCGTTCGCTGTTGCTTCGGTGCATGCCTTCTTCCTGTTGCGCGATCGAAGCAGCCTCTTCCATCGCCGAGCCTTCACCATCTCGCTCGCCGTGGGATGCATCGCCATCCCGCTCCAGCTGGCCAGCGGCGATCTCTCCGCACGCGTTGTCGCATCGCTCCAGCCGGCGAAGTTCGCCGCGATGGAGGGGCACTATCGTACCGGAGCGAACGCGCCCGTTGTGATCGGCGGCCTCGCGGACGACAGCACGCGCACCGTACGCTACGGCCTGGAGATTCCCGGATTCCTCAGCTTCCTCGCCCACGATGACTTCGGCGCCTCCGTGACCGGACTCGATGCGTATCCACGGGACCAGTGGCCGAACTCTCTGCTGGTACACCTCTCGTTCGATACAATGGTGGGATGCGGCTCGCTGCTGTTGCTGCTGGCCGCAGCCGCAGCATGGAAGCGATGGAGGAAGAGACCCGTTGCCGGTGGCCGCCGGTTCCTGCTGGCCGCCGTTGCCGCCGGCCCGTTGGGATTCATTGCGATCGAGACCGGATGGATGGTGACGGAACTGGGCAGACAGCCGTGGGTTATCTACGGAGTGATGCGCACGGCGCAGGCGGTAACGCCAATCACCGGCCTGGTGATTCCATTCGTCTCCTTCACGGTTCTCTACGTACTGCTCTCCGCCGTCCTCGTCTTTCTGCTGCGCCGCATCTTCCTTGGCGGCACCCCGGACGATGTGTCCGGGACGCCGATGGCAACCACTGAATCGGAGGCCCGCCATGCTGCCTGAGTGGATTGTTCTCATCGCGATGGTTGCCGCGCTCATCTTCTACGCATTGCTTGGCGGCGCGGACTTCGGCGGAGGCATGTGGGATCTGCTTGCCATGGGGCCTCGCGCCCGCGGGCAGCGCGATGCGATCGCGGAGGCGATCGGTCCGGTGTGGGAGGCAAATCACGTCTGGCTGATCCTCGTGATCGTCCTGCTCTTCTCGGCGTTCCCGTCGGCGTTCGGCGCCATCATGACGGCGCTGCATATTCCGCTGACCCTTGTGCTCATCGGCATCGTGATGCGCGGCACGACCTTCGTCTTCCGCAAGTACGATGCGCAGAACGATCGCGTGCATCGCCGCTGGAGCACGCTCTTCGGCATCGCGAGCTTCCTGACGCCGCTGATGCTCGGTGTTACCGTTGGGGGCCTCGCAACCGGCGCAATCGTTGTGAAGGACGGCAACCTCACCAGCGGCTTCGTTGCCGGCTGGACCACTCCGTTTGCGCTCGCGTGCGGACTGTTCACGCAGGGGCTCTTCGCGTTTCTCGCCGCCGTCTATCTCACGCTGGACACTGCGGACGATCCGCCGTTGCAGAACGACTTCCGCCTGCGCGCGTTGTTCAGCGGAATCATGCTTGCTCCGGCCGCGCTGCTCGTGTTCCTGCTGGCGCGCTACGAGGCGCCCGCGCTTCACGCGGCCACCTTATTCTGGTGGGCCGCGCCGCTCTTCGGCCTTACCAGTATCTCCGCGCTGATCGCGCTTGCCGCGCTCTTCGGGCGCCGCTTCGCCGTTGCGCGTGCGGCGGCAATTGTGCAGGTGACGCTGGTGATTCTCGGCTGGGCGCTGGCGCAGTATCCCGATCTCGTCCCGGGCAGCCTCTCCTTTCATGAGGCGGCCGCTCCGGCGAATGTGCTCTGGATCCTGATCGCCTGCCTGGGGGGTGGAGCCGTGCTTCTGATTCCATCTCTCTACTATCTCTTCAAGGTGTTCAAGGCGTCCGGAGCGTAGCAGACCCTCGAACAACGTCATCGGCACACGTCGGCCGTCGCGTCCGTCCGGCCGCGATGGAGACCGGGAGTGAGTCGATCGTTCCCTCCGTTGCGATCTCTTCATTGCCGCACCCCCCCATTGCCGTTGCACCGGGCACACCTTTGCGAAAATCGATCGATGCTGTAGATTCCATGACGCATCGGGAGTTGGTTGCTGACACTTCGCCAACTCCGGAGCAATGACAATGGACCACTGACCGTTGATCACCATGCTGTCCCCACACGGTTCGCGTTACTTCGGCCCGCGCTCGCGGCGCATCCACGTGCTGTTACTGACGTTGTTCGTCCTTCTCCCGATCGCTGCCCACTGCCGGGCGCAGGAGCCGGGACGTCTCCGCCTGCTTGCCGGCACCGGCGAGAAACTGTGGCGCGCAGACAGCGTGCAGTCGCCAAGCGGCACGGCAACGGGATCGTGGACAGTGCGGTTCAGACACGACGGAACGATGGCGATCTCCGAGGGGAGCGACGAATGGCGCGGCTCCTGGACGTTCGACGACGACGGCTCCGCCATCATCGTTACCGGCCTCACCTCCGGCACGTTCCGTCGGAAGGACACAGTCTGGATGGACGTGGTGGCATTGAAGGAGCGCTCGCTGGAACTGGAGTATCGGAACAGCTTCGGACTGGTGCACGCGCGCTATGAGCCGGACGAAAGCTTCAGCGAAGGAAGCGATACGGCAGGCTTCGCCGCGTTCTGGAATACATTCAAGATGGCTGTGGCCAAGGGAAACAGGAAGGCCGTTGCATCCATGACGAGCTTCCCGTTCATCAGTCACGATCTCCCCGGCTTCATTCACCGGCCGAAGCACGGTCCGGAGTTCACGCGCGCGGAGTTCCTCCGCTACTTCAATCAGTTGTTCGACCGGACTGCCCGCAGGACGTTCCCGAACGCGGTTCCAACGCCGATGATGGATGCAGATACGGTCACGAATTTCGCCGTCGGTATTCGCAGCTTGAAGACGGCGACGGTGTGGGTGGAGTTCTGGCGAAACGAGAAGGGGGAGTGGAAGCTCACACGCACGGATAACGTTTCCTACTCATCCGGCGATGACGATTAGCCGGCTGTTCGATTCCGGCGCGGTGACGGTGCGTAGATGCACCGCCGGCGCATCAACGTGTACGTTCAATACGCTCAGGCAGTGAAAGCATTTCTGTTGCTGGTTCTCCCGGCACTCCTTCATACGGCGGCCCTTGCGCAGACCGGACGTCCGGCCGATCCCAGGCACCGGATGTTCTCCGGTCGCATCACCTATCAGGTAACCAGCGAGAGCCCGGACTCCTCGATGCTCGAACTCTTCCGAAGCTTTGCGCCCGATAGATACGTTGTCCTCTACGACAGCACCGGCCGGGTGAGGGTGACGGAGGAGGGGGCGAACGCCCGCGTGGACATGATTGTGGATCGGAACCACTCCCGCTATCTGCAGGTGGAGCGGAGCGAGAAGCGCGCCTACATCCTGACGCGCAACGGCGTGGATAGTGCGCTCGCCCCGACGCAGCTTCGCGAGACAGGCGCCACCGACACCATCAACGGCGTGCTGTGCAAGCGTTATCTCGTGCTTGCCTCTCCGTTCATCCGGAAGAACG
Organism: Bacteroidota bacterium; assembly: GCA_018266795.1. GTDB lineage: Bacteria > Bacteroidota > Ignavibacteria > OLB7 > OLB7 > JAFDZV01. The sequence continues at coordinate 324,007 of JAFDZV010000004.1, forward strand.
CAATCGCCTACGTCTGGATCAACGACTCGGTTCACGTGCCGATGGAGCGCGCCGAGTTCGACAACGACGAGAGCGGCTTCCGCGGCTTCTTCCCGCTTCCTCTGGTTATCGGCGGCGCCAACGGGCTGGTGATGAGGCTTGCCGTTACCGAGCGCTATGTGACCTCGTCGTATACCGCAACGCTGGAGCCCGGGCCTGTTCCGGGGGAAGCGTTCTCCATCCCGGCGGACTACGCCGTGCGATAGCCGTCCAGGGCATCCGGCTCAGCCGGCGTGCCCGACGTTCCGGTCTCGATCCGAACCGCACATTCCCTCGGCACGCTCCGCGTTGCGTACGTTCACATGCGTGCGCATCATCGCTCCGTATATTCTTCGCAGAGTTGACGATTCAACAGCTTTCGGTCGGGAACGGTTGAACTCCGGTGCCTGCGGAAGCTGCGGCTCACGATGTTCGACGGTTCAACAACAGGAAGATCATTGAATGGCGCGATTACAGGATAGGGTGGCCATCGTTACAGGCGCGGCCGTAGGCAACGGCCAGGCATTCTGCCAGCGGCTTGCCCGTGAAGGGGCGCGTGTGATGATTGCGGACATTGCCGATGCATCGGAGGCGATCGAGAAAGTGCGTGAGCAGGGGGGAGAGATCGAGGCGGTTCATGTGGATGTAACCAGCGAAGAGCAGACGCAGATGATGGCGCGCAAGACCATTGAGCGTTTCGGCCGCATCGATATCCTGGTGAACAACGTGGGGCTCTATCACGAGGAGCCGTTCGAGTTGATCTCCTTCGACGAATGGCGGCGCATGCTCTCGGTGAACCTGGACAGCCTGTTCCTTACCACGAAGGCCGCGCTGCCGGCGATGAAGTCGCAGGGTTTCGGCCGCATCATTGCGCTCAGCTCCGATACGATCTGGCTCGGCACTCCGTATCTTGTGCACTACGTGACTTCGAAGATGGGAGTGATCGGCTTTGTCCGATCGCTTGCCAGCGAAGTCGGGAAGTACGGAATCACAGTGAACGCCATCACCGTCGGCCTTACGGCAACGCAGCGTCCTCCCAACGAGAAGCTGGTTGGAAGCATTCTGGAGCATCTTCTGCCGCAGCAGGCGGTGCATCGCGCGGACGAGCCGGAGGACATTGCCGCCGTGGTTGCGTTCCTTGCATCGCCCGAATCATCCATCATATCGGGCCAGACATTGAACGTGGATGGCGGTGTAGCGCGGCATTGACGGAAAATGTGAGATAGGGAATATGGAACGTGACGGCGCATGTTCGGCCGATACAAACCCGGGTGGGATCGGTCCCGTAGGCGCAGGTCTTCAGCCTGCGCCCATATCTGCGCCCAT